>NZ_JACVAD010000020.1:0-890 GCF_014851665.1 Achromobacter sp. ACM03
AAAGTGCACACCCGCAGCTTCGGTTTATCGCTTAGCCCCGTTACATCTTCCGCGCAGGACGACTCGATCAGTGAGCTATTACGCTTTCTTTAAAGGATGGCTGCTTCTAAGCCAACCTCCTGACTGTCTATGCCTTCCCACTTCGTTTCCCACTTAGCGATAATTTGGGACCTTAGCTGGCGGTCTGGGTTGTTTCCCTCTTGAGTCCGGACGTTAGCACCCGGTGCTCTGTCTCCCAAGCTGTACTTGCGGGTATTCGGAGTTTGCCATAGTTTGGTAAGTCGCCATGACCCCCTAGCTATAACAGTGCTCTACCCCCCGCAGTAATACTTGAGGCACTACCTAAATAGTTTTCGGAGAGAACCAGCTATTTCCAGATTTGTTTAGCCTTTCACCCCTATCCACAGCTCATCCCCTAATTTTTCAACATTAGTGGGTTCGGTCCTCCAGCACGTGTTACCGTGCCTTCAACCTGGCCATGGATAGATCATCTGGTTTCGGGTCTACACCCAGCGACTGAATCGCCCTATTCGGACTCGCTTTCGCTACGGCTTCCCTATTCGGTTAACCTTGCCACTGAATGTAAGTCGCTGACCCATTATACAAAAGGTACGCAGTCACCCCACAAGGAGGCTCCTACTGTTTGTATGCATACGGTTTCAGGATCTATTTCACTCCCCTTCCGGGGTTCTTTTCGCCTTTCCCTCACGGTACTGGTTCACTATCGGTCGATCACGAGTATTTAGCCTTGGAGGATGGTCCCCCCATCTTCAAACAGGATTTCACGTGTCCCGCCCTACTTTTCTTACGCTTAGTTCCACACACAAGATTTCGCCTACAGGGCTATCACCTGCTACGGCCGGACTTTCCATTCCGTTCGACTATCTTGC
>NZ_JACVAD010000021.1:0-787 GCF_014851665.1 Achromobacter sp. ACM03
TTTGTTTCGTATTTCTTAACCCCCGAAAGGGTCGAGTCATACGTCGCTACTCAAAGGAAGTGAGGTATGTGCTTAGACTTGACATCTAAGGTACTTCACTTCTAGTGAGCACTTGATTTCATTGTGCTTGTGACCGAAGTCACTATGCACTCGCATCAAGCGCCCACACTTATCGGTTGTTTAATTGTTAAAGAGCGGTACTGCTAAATTCTGTACTACTTACTGCATCTTGCCGCCAACTTCGCGCTTCGTCGCTTACGCGATGTCGCCGCATCAGCAGCAGAGAAACGAGATTATGAAGGAGTTTTTAGCGCTTGTCAAATCGTTGTCGCTTTTGTTTGAGTTTTTCAACTCATCTCCAGCATCAAGACCTGGCAACTTACCGCCTGGACCCCTTCAGGTCCGCCAGGACAACGCCCCGGCTTTTCGCTTCCCTTAGCAGCTATCGGAATGTCGGGGTATACCCTGATATTTCGGTAGCAGCCAAGCCGCAAACTATAACATCTTTTTTGCAGTTCATGCAGCTGGCTTCTGCCTAATCTGCATCTTCTACTGCAAAACCGCTGTTTTGCTGGATCTCTCCATCTTTACCGCGGCTGAGAACTCAAGGCTCTCACTTATATATAAAGACAAACCCCCGCAGGGTAACCTGCGGGGGTTTGCGGAATAAAAGCTTGACGATGACCTACTTTCACAGACGTCCGTCCACTATCATCGGCGCAAAGTCGTTTCACTGTCCTGTTCGGGATGGGAAGGAGTGGGACCAACTCGCTATGGTCGTCAAGCG
>NZ_JACVAD010000022.1:0-636 GCF_014851665.1 Achromobacter sp. ACM03
CTGGGCGAACAGGCCATCATGGCTCTGGCCGCTGCGCTGGATTCGTACATCCCGACGCCCGAGCGCGCCGTGGACGGCACGTTCCTGATGCCGGTTGAAGACGTGTTCTCGATCTCGGGTCGCGGCACCGTGGTGACCGGCCGTATCGAACGCGGCGTGATCAAGGTCGGCGAAGAAATCGAAATCGTCGGTATCGTTCCGACGGTCAAGACGACCTGCACGGGCGTGGAAATGTTCCGCAAGCTGCTGGACCAAGGTCAAGCGGGCGACAACGTGGGCATCCTGCTGCGCGGCACCAAGCGTGAAGACGTCCAGCGCGGCCAAGTTCTGGCCAAGCCGGGCTCGATCACCCCGCACACCGACTTCACCTCCGAGGTGTACATCCTGTCCAAGGAAGAAGGCGGCCGTCACACCCCGTTCTTCCAAGGCTATCGTCCCCAGTTCTACTTCCGCACGACGGACGTGACGGGCACGATCGAACTGCCGGCCGACAAGGAAATGGTTCTGCCGGGCGACAACGTGGCCATGACGGTCAAGCTGCTGGCCCCCATCGCCATGGAAGAAGGCCTGCGTTTCGCCATCCGTGAAGGCGGTCGTACCGTCGGCGCCGGCGTCGTCGCCAAGATCCTGAAGTAA
>NZ_JACVAD010000023.1:0-455 GCF_014851665.1 Achromobacter sp. ACM03
GCTGGATGGCGTGACGGTCACGACCGGCAACGTCACCCTGACCAGCACCGTGGTTGCCCCGCTGTCGATCTCGCCCACCGGCGTGGTGGCGATCGCGCCGAATACCGCCGCCGGCGTCTACAGTGGCAGCTACCAGATCTGCGAAACCTCCAATCCGACCAACTGCGATGCCGCGTCGATCGCCGTCGTGGTGTCGTCGCTGGCCGCGAACGACGACATGCTGGGTCCGGTCCTGCCGGGCGCACCGGCGGGCAACGTGCTGGCGAACGACCTCAATGACGGCGTACCTGCCACACCGGCGACCGTCGTCCTCACCCAGACCGGCGGCGCGCCCGGCTTCACCGTCGCACCCGACGGCAGCGTGACCATCGCCCCGAACACGCCGGCTGGCACGCTCACCGGTGGCTACCGGATCTGCCAGGTCGCGCAGCCCACGATCTGCGACACCGCCACCG
>NZ_JACVAD010000024.1:0-411 GCF_014851665.1 Achromobacter sp. ACM03
TGAAGGTGTCCTTGAGCTGCTGTCCATCGAGCAGCGCGTTCACGCGCGGGTCGTTGTTGTTCAGCTCGTAGGTGTAGGTGCCGTCGGCCTTGAGGACGATCTTGCCGTACTCGCCGTTGACGGCGGTATTGACGTTGCCGGTGACGTTCTGGCCGGCGGGGACCGTGCCCTTGGCCACGCCCACGACGTTGGTGACGTCCGCGCCGAGGGTGTCGGCACCGGTGCCGGTGATGACGTTGCCGGAGGCGGTCAGTGCGGTGTCTTCCGTGACGGAGGCGGTGTCGGGCTTGGCTTCGGGCGCCGTGTCGGTGATGAGCACGACCAGGTCGTCAGACTTGACCTGGTTGGCCGCATCGGTGACGGTGACGGTGAACTTGTCGGTGACGGAGTCGTCGCCGGCGGTGTGGTTCT
>NZ_JACVAD010000025.1:0-408 GCF_014851665.1 Achromobacter sp. ACM03
TCACCTATAGCTACCAGCAGGACGGTACCTCGAAGAACCACACCGCCGGCGACGACTCCGTCACCGACAAGTTCACCGTCACCGTCACCGATGCGGCCAACCAGGTCAAGTCCGACGACCTGGTCGTACTCATCACCGACACCGCTCCGGAAGCCAAGCCCGACACCGCTTCCGTCACGGAAGACACCGCACTGACCGCCTCCGGCAACGTCATCACCGGCACCGGCGCCGACACCCTCGGCGCGGACGTCACCAACGTCGTCGGCGTGGCCAAGGGCACCGTCCCCGCCGGCCAGAACGTCACCGGCAACGTCAACACCGCCGTCAACGGCGAGTACGGCAAGATCGTCCTCAAGGCCGACGGCACCTACACCTACGAGCTGAACAACAACGATCCGCGCGTGAACG
>NZ_JACVAD010000026.1:0-351 GCF_014851665.1 Achromobacter sp. ACM03
GTTATTCACCCCAGTCTTGAGAACTTGGAACAAAATTAATGCAATCACAACCCGTACCCATCTTCATCAGCAAGCTGATTACTCGATGAGCACATTTCGTTGTGCTTCTTCCAGATTGTTAAAGAACAAATATAGCTGTTGGGTAAAACCCAACTCATAACACTGCATGCAGCGCTATGAGTTAGCTTCTACGCGGCGCCAATGATATTGACTCCAGCTACAACAACAACCGATAAGAGTGGACGCTTAACACGAGCACTAAGCTCTGAAAGGAGGTGATCCAGCCGCACCTTCCGATACGGCTACCTTGTTACGACTTCACCCCAGTCATGAATCCTACCGTGGTAATCG
>NZ_JACVAD010000027.1:0-343 GCF_014851665.1 Achromobacter sp. ACM03
GCGCCGATGCCGGCAACGTCAGCATCGCCGAGAACGCCACGCAGCCGGTCACCGGCGAACTGACCGTCTCCGCACCGGAAGGCCTGGCCACCGTCAAGATCGGCAACGTCACCCTCACCGTGGCCGACCTGCAGGCGCTGGGCACCACCCCGGTCGTCGTCAACGGCACCGAAGGCAAGCTCACGCTGACTGGCTACGACCCGGCCACCGGCAAGATCACCTATAGCTACCAGCAGGATGGGACGGCCAAGAACCACACCGCCGGCGACGACTCCGTCACCGACAAGTTCACCGTCACCGTCACCGATGCGGCCAACCAGGTCAAGTCCGACGACCTGGTCGT
>NZ_JACVAD010000028.1:0-336 GCF_014851665.1 Achromobacter sp. ACM03
CGTCACCATCAACGGCCACACCGATGGCGTGCCCGGCGTGACCGTCCCCGACGCCAACGGCGCCGATGCCGGCAACGTCAGCATCGCCGAGAACGCCACGCAGCCGGTTACTGGCGAACTGACCGTCTCCGCACCGGAAGGCCTGGCTACCGTCAAGATCGGCGGTACCACCCTCACCGTGGCCGAACTCCAGGCGCTGGGCACCACCTCGGTCGTCGTCAACGGCACCGAAGGCAAGCTCACGCTGACTGGCTACGACCCCGCCACCGGCAAGATCACCTATAGCTACCAGCAGGACGGTACCTCGAAGAACCACACCGCCGGCGACGACTCCGT
>NZ_JACVAD010000029.1:0-330 GCF_014851665.1 Achromobacter sp. ACM03
CGGACTTGACCTGGTTGGCCGCATCGGTGACGGTGACGGTGAACTTGTCGGTGACGGAGTCGTCGCCGGCGGTGTGGTTCTTCGAGGTACCGTCCTGCTGGTAGCTATAGGTGATCTTGCCGGTGGCCGGGTCGTAGCCAGTCAGCGTGAGCTTGCCCTCGGTGCCGGTGATGACACGCGGCGTGGTGCCCAGCGCCTGCAGTTCGGCCACGGTGAGGGTGACGTTGCCGATCTTGACGGTGGCCAGGCCTTCCGGTGCGGAGACGGTCAGTTCGCCGGTGACCGGCTGCGTGGCGTTCTCGGCGATGCTGACGTTGCCGGCATCGGCGC
>NZ_JACVAD010000002.1:0-1612124 GCF_014851665.1 Achromobacter sp. ACM03
GCACGGGCCGGCGCGGGGGCGCGGTTGCCGGCCGCGGCGCGGGGCTGGCCCTGGCCTTGTCCCTGGCGCGAACGGCCGCCATTGCCATTGCCGCTGCGGCCGCCATTACGGCCGCCGCCGCCGCGCGGGCTGCGGTTGTCTTCGTCGCGCTCCTGGCGGTCGTAGGCCGCCGCGGTCGTGGCCGGCGGCGTCCAGCCTTCCACGGGCTTGCGCTCGATGGTCTTCTTGATCAGGCGCTCGATGTCCTTCAACAGCTTGATTTCGCTGTTGTCGACCAGCGAGACCGCGGCGCCGGTGGCGCCGGCGCGGCCGGTGCGGCCGATGCGGTGCACGTAGTCTTCGGGCACGTTGGGCAGTTCGAAGTTCACTACCTGGGGCAGTTGGTCGATGTCCAGGCCGCGGGCGGCGATGTCGGTCGCCACCAGCACCGTCACGGTGCTGTCCTTGAAGCCGGCCAGCGCGCGGGTGCGGGCCGACTGGCTCTTGTTGCCGTGGATGGCGGCGGCGGTCAGGCCGTCCTTGACCAGCTTTTCGGCCAGGCGGTTGGCGCCGTGCTTGGTGCGGGTGAACACCAGCACCTGGTGCCAGCCGCTTTCGCGGATGATGTGGCTGATGAGGTCGCGCTTGTGGTGCTGTTCCACCATGTGCACCGTCTGGGTGACCAGTTCGGTGGCGGTGTTGCGCGGGGTGACCGAGACTTCGCCCGGGTTGTTCAGCACGCCGCGCGCCAGGGTGCGGATCTCGTCGGAGAAGGTGGCCGAGAACAGCAGGTTCTGGCGCTGCTTGGGCAGCAGCGCGAGGACCTTGCGGATATCGCGGATGAAGCCCATGTCCAGCATGCGGTCGGCTTCGTCCAGCACCAGGATCTCGACGCCGGACAGGTCCACGGTCTTCTGGCCGCAGTGGTCCAGCAGGCGGCCGGGGGTGGCGACCAGGATGTCCAGCGGCTTTCTCAGCGCGGAGATCTGGGGGTTGATGTTGACGCCGCCGAACATCACCATGGAGGACAGCGGCGTGTACTTGCCATAGGTCTGCACCGATTCCTCGACCTGCGCGGTCAACTCACGCGTCGGGGTCAGGATCAGGCAGCGCGGGCGGCCGGGCTTGCGCTGCTCGGGTTTTTTCTGCATCAGCAGGTGCAGGATGGGCAGCGTGAAGCCGGCGGTCTTGCCGGTGCCGGTCTGTGCGGCGGCGAGCAGGTCGCCACCCTTGAGGACCTGGGGAATTGCCTGGGCCTGAATGGGAGTGGGCGCGGTGTAGCCGGTTTCGGCAATGGCGCGCAACAGGGAATCAGCCAGCCCGAGGTCGGCAAAAGGGGAAGAGGTAGTCAAAACAACTCCAGCGGCAGCCCGTCGCTCAAGTTGAGAGACTCCAATCCAGGCGGACGAATAAAGGAGAAAAGGGAAGCGCCCTGACGGGCGAAGCTTGGCAGCGAAGGGCCTAGCGGACGTGCGCAGATTGGCAAAACGCACCGAAGGATTGTAGCTGATGTGGCGCTGCAGCACCGCCCGGGAAGGCTGGTTCTGTATCAATAAGCAACACATTGCAGCGCCTTTGCACGAAATAAGTGTTTTCCCTAGGCTGCAATCCCTATAATCCGTCCGCTTTCATCCATTTGAAGAATAAAGGATCGCAATGAAAAAATCGGCAATTGTGGGCGTAGTCGTCGCGCTGGGCGCAGTATGGACCGGCACGGCTTGGTATACGGGCCAGAAGGCCGAGGCTTTCGTCAAGCAATCGATCGAGCAGGCCAACCTTGAACTGAAGAAGGTCGGCGAAAAATGGGGTGTGACCCCTGTGGTTGAGCTGGTCTCCTTCGACCGCGGCGTGTTTTCGTCCACCGAGCGCTACCGCGTCAAGTTCACCGAGCCGGCCGCCGACGGCAAGCCGGCCGTCGACCACGAACTCGTGTTCCTCGAGCACCTGGACCACGGCCCCTTCCCGCTGTCCAACCTGAAGTCGGGCTCGTTTGCGCCCGCCATGGTGGCCAGCCGCTTCCAGCTGGAAGAGACGCCCCTGGTCAAGGAATGGTTCGCCGCCGCCAAGGGCGCGGTGCCCCTGTCCGGCGCCTATAGCGTCAGCTACGCCAAGAACATCAGCGGCAACTTCGACATGGCTCCCGTCGAGTTCGCCAAGGACGCCAACAGCCTGAAGTTCTCGGGCATGAAGGGCGACGTGACCTACGCCACCGGCAGCAAGCACGGCACGGTCGCGCTGAAGGCCGACAGCCTGACGCTGGCGGGCGAGTCCGAAGAAAGCGACATCGTCAGCATGGCCATGACCGGCCTGACCCTGACCAGCGACATGACGCCGGCTTCGAACGACATGTACGTGGGCAGCCAGAAGGTCGCGCTCAAGAACTGGACCATCACGTCCAAGGAAAAGCCGCCGGTCCAGCTCAAGGACACCGCGATTACCGTCGACATGACCGAAGCCAACTCGCTCATGGGCGTGAAGATGGCCATGGATTTCGGCATGATCAACGTGCAGGAAAAGGACATGGCCGGCCTGAAGCTGGTGTTGGACGCGCAGAAGCTGGATTCGAAGGCGTTCAAGGCGCTGAACGACGTCTATGAAGCCGCTTCGCGCCGCATGATGCAGAGCAAGGGCGAAGAGCAGTCGCCCCAGTTCACGGATGAAGAAAAGCAGGTCCTCAAGACCAACGTCGAGCTGCTGCTGGCTGGCAACCCGACGCTGGCAGTGTCGCCGCTGGAAGTGCGTACCGCCAACGGCACGTCGACCTTCAACCTGGACCTGGACATGGCCAAGCCGGCATCGCTGGACGGTGAGTTCGCCGATACGCTGAAGCAGACGATCCGCAAGCTCAATGCCAAGCTGGTGCTGTCCAAGGGCAACCTGAGCGACCTGATGGCCATCGAGCCCCAGGTGCGCGGCGTGCCGGCCGAGCAGGCTCAGCAGACCGCCAAGGGCCAGGCTGAAATGGTTGGCACCATGGCTACCGCCATGGGCATGGCCAAGGTCGAAAACAACAACATCGTGACGTACCTGAACTACGCCGACGGCCAGGTCGATTTCAACGGCAAGAAGATGCCGGTCGAGCAGTTCCTGATGATGGTCATGAGCGGCGCGATGGGCGGCGCCCGCTAAGCCGGCGCACCACTCGACTCGAGCTGTACAAAGGCCGCCGCGCCCAGGGCGCGGCGGCCTTTTTCATTGCGGGCTGGGAACCGTCGCGTTTCAGAGGGGCAAGGCGCCGGCGGCCACTTCGCCGTTGCGCAGCACCGCAACGTGGAAGCGCTTGTCGGCCGCCTTCATGATGTCTTCGGTGGGATCGCCCTGCACCAGCAGCAGATCGGCCACGTTGCCCTCGACGATGGCGCCGTGCTGGTCCATGCCCATCAGGTCGTGTCCGCGCGAGGTGCCGGCGATGAGCGCGTCCACGGGCGTCATGCCGAACTCGACCATGTAGGCCAATTCCATGGCGTTCTCGCCGTGCAGGTTGAACGGGGTGCCGGCGTCGGTGCCCAGCGCAATGCGCCCGCCCGCCTTGTAATACATCTGGAACGATTCGCGGTGGCGTTGCTCCACCGCGCGCGCCTTCTCGACCGCGTAGGCGGGGATGCCGTTGTCGGCGTTGGCGATGATGTTGCGCACCGCGGCGATGGTGGGCACCAGATAGGTCTGGGCGTCCAGCATCTCGCGCAGGCATTCGTCGTCCATGAAGATGCCGTGCTCGATGGAATCGATGCCGGCGCGCACTGCGTTCAGGATGCCCAGCGTGCCTTGCGCATGACTGGCGGTGCTTTTACGAAAGCGCTTGGCCTCGTGCACGCCGGCCTTCATTTCGTCGAAGCTGTAGTGCGCGTCCATGGGGCTGACGCCGGGCGTCATGACGCCGCCCGTGGCCATGATCTTCACCAGGTCGCAGCCGGCGTGGACCTGTTCGCGCACGGCCTTGATCACGTCCTCGCAGCCGTCGGCCACGCGGCCGATGCGGTTGCCGTGGCCGCCCGTCATGCAGATGATGCGGCCCGAGGCCCTGATCGTGGGGCCGGGGAACACGCCGCGCGCGATGGCGTCGCGCACGCCGAATTCCAGGTAGTCCTTGCCGCCGCAATCGCGCAGCGCGGTGACGCCGCCGCGCAGGCTGGCCTGTGCGTTCTCCAGCGCCGTCAACGTGATCTGCGCAGGGCCTTGCTTGCTCAGTTGCGCGTTGGGATCGGCGCCGCCGGTGTAGACCAGATGGACGTGACAGTCGGCCAGGCTGGGCATCAGCGTCATGCCGTCCGTGCGCACGGTCGCGCCGGCGTAGCCGGAAAACTCCCCGGCCGGCGCCACGCGCACCACGTGCCGGCCTTCGACCAGCACGCCGTGTTTGGGCAGCAGTTTGCCCTTGCCGTCGAAAACCTGGCCGCCTGTAAACAGGGTCTGTCGTGTCGCCGTCATGTCTCGCTCCGGGTTGCGCCTGGCGTTACTCCGCCACTTCCAGGCCCTCGCGGGACATGGATTGCAGGCGGGGCATGAGGCCAAGCAGGTGTTGGCTGTAGGGATGCTGCGGACGTTCGAAGAGGTCTTCGGTGTTGGCCACTTCCAGCAGTTCGCCATAGCGCATCACGCCCACGCGGTCGCACATCTGGCGGATCACCGGCAGGTCGTGGCTGATGAACAGCATGGTCAACCCGAGTTCCTCCTGCAGGTCTTTCAGCAGGTTCAGGATCTGAGCCTGGATGGACACGTCCAGCGCCGAGGTCGGTTCGTCGCAGATAAGGAAGCGGGGGCGCGTGGCCAGCGCCCGCGCGATGCAGATGCGCTGGCGTTGGCCGCCCGAGAATTCGTGCGGAAAGCGTTCGGCGGCGCGATCGCCCAGGCCCACCACGTCCAGCAGGTCGGCCACGATGCGGCGCGTCTCTGCTTCGCTGGCCGCCAGCTTGTGGAAGCGGATCGGCTCGGCCACGATGTCCAGCACCCGCATGCGCGGATTGAGCGAGGAGAACGGATCCTGGAAGATCATCTGAATCTGCCGCCGGAACGGGTTCAGCTGCTTCTCGCCCTTGAGGGCGGTCAGGTCCGTGCCACCGAAATTGACCGAGCCTTCGCTCGGCGTGTAGAGGCCGGAGATCAGCCGCGCCACGGTGGACTTGCCGGAACCGGACTCGCCCACCAGGCCGAAGACCTCGCCTTCGCCGATGGAGAAATTGACGCGTTTGACGGCATCCAGCGTGCGCTGGTTGCGCTTGAGCAGCGCGCTCTTCAACACGAAGCGCATGCTCAGGTCGTTGACTTGCACCAGCGGACCGCCGGTGCGCGCGCCGAAGTCGCGGCGCTGGCCCAGCCAGTGGGTGGCCAGGTCCAGCGGCTGCGCCGGCTTTTTCACGTCCTCGATGTAGGTCACCAGCGGGAAGCGTCGCAGCTTGATGTCGGGACGCGGCACGGCCGAGATCAGGCTGCGCGTGTAGGGGTGGTCGGGGTCGCCCAGGATCTTGGAGGTGGGGCCTTGTTCGACCAGCTTGCCGTGGTAAAGAACCGCCACGCGATCCGTCACGTCCGCGATCACGCCCATGTCGTGCGTGATGATGATCATGCCCACCTGCTCTTCGCGGCACAGCTTCTTGAGCAGTTCCAGGATCTGCGCCTGGATCGACACGTCGAGCGCGGTGGTGGGTTCGTCGGCGATGATGACTTCGGGCTCGCAGCACAGCGCCAGCGCGATCACCACGCGTTGCCGCATGCCGCCCGAGAACTGGTGCGGGTATTGTTTGACGCGGAGTTCCGGCTTGTCGATGCCGACCTGCGTCAGTAGCTGCACGGCGCGTTTCTGGGCCTCGGCCTGGGACAGGTTCAGGTGCACCTGCATGGTTTCGACCAGCTGGCTTTCCACCGTCTGCAGCGGATCCAGCGAGGTCAGCGGATCCTGGAAGATCATGCCGATGCGGCGGCCGCGCACTTTGCGCTGCTGCGCCGGAGTCAGCGTGTCGATGCGTTCGCCGTTCAGCAGCACGGCGCCGCCCGCCAGGCGGCCAGGCGCCTCCAGCAGGCCGATCACGGCATTGCCGATGGTGGACTTGCCGGCGCCGGATTCGCCCACCACGCCCAGGATCTCGCCTTTTTCCAGGGACAGCGAGACGCCGTCCACGGCCACCAGCGTGCCGCGGCGGCTGGGAAATTCGATGCGGATATCTTCGATGTTCAACAGGGCCATGGCGTCCTCAGCGCAGCTTGGGGTTGAGCGCGTCGCGCAGCCAGTCGCCCAGCAGGTTGACCGACAGCACCAGCGCCACCAGCGCGATGCCGGGGAAGATGGAGATCCACCACATGCCCGAGAACAGGTAGCTGTTGCCGATACGTATCAACGTGCCCAGCGACGGCGCCGTGGGCGGTACGCCCACGCCCAGGAACGAGAGCGTGGCTTCGGTGATGATGGCGATGGCCAGGTGGATGGTGGCGATGACCAGTACCGGTCCCATCACGTTGGGCAGGATGTGCCGGCGCAGGATGGTGATGGGTCCGATGCCGATGAGGCGGGCCGCCTGCACGTATTCCTTGTTGCGTTCCACCAGTGTGGAGCCGCGCACGGTGCGGGCGTACTGCACCCAGCCCGAGATGCCGATGGCGAAGATCAGCACATACAGCGCGAGCTGGTCGTGCATGTCGCGCGGCAGCAGGCCGCGCGCCACGCCGTCGATCAGCAGCGCCACCAGAATGGCTGGAAACGACAGCTGCACGTCGGCGATGCGCATGATGAAGCTGTCCACGCGTCCGCCTGCATAGCCGCTGATGAGGCCCAGGCTCACGCCCAGCACCATCGAGAACAGCACGGACGCGAAACCCACCAGCAGCGACACGCGCGAGCCATACAGAACCGCCGACAGGATGTCGCGGCCCTGGTCGTCGGTGCCCAGCAGGAAGTCTGGGCTGCCGCCCTCTTCCCAGGCCGGCGGCGTGTTGGCGTCCATGATGCTCAAGGATGCCAGGTCAAAGGGGTTGTGCGGCGCGACGACGGGCGCGAACAGCGCGCCCAGCAGGATGGCCAGCGTGACGATAGCGGCGATGATGGCGCCGGGCGAACGCTTGAAGCTGTGCCAGAGGTCGCTGTCGGCCGCACGGGCGAAGAAGGGAGCGATGCGAGCAATCATGATGAGTCCTTTACTTGCTCTGCACACGCAGACGCGGGTCCACGGCGAAGTACAGCAGGTCCACGACCAGGTTGATGAGCACGAACATGAAGGCGATCAGCACCAGATAGGCCGCCATGACGGGGATGTCCACCATGCTGATGGCCTGGATGAACAGCAGGCCCATGCCGGGCCACTGGAACACGGTTTCCGTGATGATGGCGAAGGCGATGATGGAACCCAGTTGCAGCCCGGTGATCGTGATGACGGGCACCATGGTGTTCTTCAACGCATGGCGGAAATTGATCAGCCGTTCCGGCAGGCCGCGGGCGCGCGCGAATTTGATGAAGTCGGCGCGCAGCACTTCCAGCATTTCGGCGCGCACCAGCCGCATGATCAGCGTCATCTGGAACAGCGCCAGCGTGATGGCCGGCATGATCAGCGCCAGCCAGCCTGATTTGGTCAGAAAGCCCGTGGTCCACCATCCCAGGCTGACCACGTCGCCGCGCCCGAAGCTGGGCAGCCATCGCAGCTGCACGCCGAAGAACAGGATGAGCAGAATGCCGATGAGGAAGGTGGGCAGCGAGATGCCGGCCAGCGAGATCGCCATGAAGGCCTTGGACAGCACGCCGTGGCGCTTGAGCGCGGTATAGATGCCCATGGGTATGCCCAGGGCCAGCGCCATCACGGCAGACACGAAGGACAGTTCCAGCGTGGCCGGCATGCGCTCTTCGAGCAGTTCGCTGACGGGTCGGCGGTGCCGGTACGATATGCCGAAGTCGCCGCGCACGGCGTTGGCCACGAAGTGCGCGTACTGCACCACGAAGGGATCGTCCAGGCCCAGCTGTTTGCGCAGTTCCGCGCGTTGTTCAGGGGTGGTGTCCTGGCCCACCATGCTGGCTATCGGATCGCCCACATAGCGGAACATGGAGAACGCGATCAGCGCCACCGTCAACATCACCAGCACCGACTGGATAAGCCGTTGCGCAACAAAGGAAAGCATTATCGGGAGCCCTCGGATTCAGATGACGCCGGGCCGCGTTTCCCTCGGGTAGCGGGAACCGGGGCTGGGCCGGGCGCGCCCGGGCGGCAGGTGCCGCCCGGGGCTCGCGTCGCCGGATTACGGCAGGACGACGTCGCGCAGGTCGAGCACGTCGTCGGCGCGCTGGATGACCTGGATGTTGTCCTTCACGCCCCAGGACATGGGCTGCTGGTGCAGCGGCAGGTAGCCATAGTCGTTGCGCACGATCTCGAAGGCTTCCTTGATCATGGCGTTGCGCTTGGCCTGGTCGGTTTCGACGCCGATCTTGTCGGTGAGCTCGTCGACCTTCTTGTTGCAGTACCCGCCCAGGTTGAACTGGCCCGCCGCCGTCTTGGCATTGCGGCACGAGGCCAGGTTCAGCAGCGTGTTGTGCGCGTCGGTGGAGCTGGGCGTCCAGCCCAGCATGTACATGCTGGTCTGGTTGCCGGCCTGCAGCAGGATCTTGCCGAAGTACTTCGACTTGGTCTGCGCCAGCAGGTTGATCTTGATGCCCACGCGCGCCAGCATGCCGGCCACGGCCTGGCAGACCTTTTCGTCGTTGACGTAGCGGTCGTTCGGGCAGTCCATGGTGACCGTGAAGCCCTTGGGATAGCCGGCTTCGGCCAGCAGCTTCTTGGCGCGCTCGGGATCCGGCTTGTACGGCGCGCCGAAGGAATCGTCATAGCCATTGATGGCGGTGGCGATGAGCGAGCCCAGCGGCTTGGCAGCGCCGCGCATGATCTTCTCGTTGATGGCCTTGGTGTCCACGGCCAGCACCACGGCTTCGCGCACCTTGGGATCCTTGAAGGGATTCTTGCCCTTCACGTCCGAGAACAGCAGTTCGTCGCGGTCCTGGTCCATGCCGATGAAGATGGCGCGCGCTTCCGGCGCGGTCAGCGGCTTGACGCCCTTGGCGTCTTCGAGGCGCTTCCAGTCCTGCACCGGTACAGGCTGCACCAGGTCCATTTCGCCGGAGATCAGCGCGGCCACGCGCGTCGCTTCCTGCGTGATGGGCTGGAAGATGACTTCGTCGACGTTGGTCTTGATGTTCTTGTTCCAGTAGCCGTCGTATCGCTTGAGCACGGTCTTCACGTCGGGCTGGCGCGAGGCCAGCATGAAGGGGCCGGTGCCGTTGGCATTCAGGTTGGCATAGTTGCCCTGGTTGTCGCCCTTGACGTTGGTGGCTTCGGTGGTCTTGTTCTTTTCCGACCACGACTTGCTCATGATGTACAGGAACACCCATTCGCGCGGCAGGATGGGGTTGGGCGTGGGCGTGGTGACTTCGATGGTGTAGTCGTCAATCTTCTTGATGTCGGAGGCCTTGGCGCCGTAGCCCTTCATGTCGGAGCCCGGGGTCAGGCTGCGCTTCCAGGAGAAGATGACGTCGTCCGCCGTGAACGGCGAACCATCGTGGAATTTCACGCCCTTGCGCAGCTTGAACACCCACTTCGTGGGTTCGGGGTTCTCCCAGCTTTCCGCCAGCAGCGGAGTCAGTTTCAGGTTGCCGTCGTAGCCGGCAAGCGTTTCGTAGATGTTGCCCTGGAAGCCCAGCGTGAACGTTTCGTTCAGGGCCATCGGATCCATGGACGTCGCATCGCCTTGATAGGACCAGTGAAAGGTCTTGGCGGCCGCGCCGGCGCTGAAAGCCAGCGATGCGGCGATGGCAGCGGCGAGCGCAGCTTGCTTCAGGTGGGGAAAAGTACGCATAGCCCTCATGCTCCGTGTGGTGCGCGGATAGCGCGACAGAAGTGACAGGGCCCCGGCCCCATGGGGATCCGGGGCATGGCGTTGCTGCTTACGACGAAAGACGGATTGGGGTCTGGCGGGACGCAGCGCGAGCTGCGCGTGCGCCGGTGATGGCGCTGCCGGGAATCACTGCGTAGGACTTCGACTTCACGATAGACCCAACCCCTTGTGATTATCATGACGGGGACGGACCCGCATCGATGTAGGACGAATCTTATCGACGCATTCGTTTAAGCGTCAATCGGTTTGGATTGGGGTTAGTACTTGCTTGCCGGCGGCGTGGAATGGTGCGTGCGGCAAGGCTGGCGGCTCTGCGCTCAGGCGCCGGGCGGGGGTGCGTCGGCAAGGGTTTTCGCCAATTCGCGCACCACGCGCTTGCGGCGGTCGCTGTCTTCGTAGTGCTCGCCCAGGGCCGACCATTCGGGCCGGCTGCGGGCCTCTTTCAACGCTTCGGGCAGGGGCCCTTTGCGCCAGGCATCGTCGTCCGGATGGTCTAGTCTCAATGGCTCGCGCGCGGCATGGCCGCGGCGCTCCAGCGCTTCGATCAGTTGGCGCTGGCGCAGGGCCAAAAGACGCAGCACCGCGTCGTCGACGCTGATTTCGCGCCAGCCGCGCAGCTTGCCCGCCACGCGCTTGCCCAGCTTTTCCACGCCTTGCCACAGGCCGCCGGCGGCCGCGCCGATCAGCATGCCGGTGCCCAGGCTCAAACCGGCGCTGAACAGGTCCACCGCCGCGCCGGCCATGGCGCCCGCGGCGGCGCCCATGCCCACCTGCACGCCCATGTCCTTCAGGGCCTGGGGATGGAACAGGTCCATGCCCCAGCGCTCGCCCTGCAGGGGCAGCGCATCATCGGTGAAGTCCGTCGCGCGGAAGTTGTAGAGCGCCAGCAATGCGTTGACGCAGGTCTGCTCGCGCTGGCGCACCTGGTCGCGCAGCGCGCCCGAGGCGGCCGCGAGCGCCGCGTCGTCGCTGGCGCTGGAGACGTGCAAGGCCGCCACGTCGACCAGCAGGTCGGCCAGCAGTTCGTAGGCGGCGCCACGGCGCGCGCGGCGCTGCTCGGCAAGATTGGCGGACAGCCGGGCCAGCGCGGCGGCGTGGCGGTCCAGCAGCACGCCGAGCTTGGCATAGAGCTGTTGTTCGCCATCCAGCGGTGGCGCGACGGTGTCGAACTCGACGACCGCGTGCAGGCCCAACCGGGCCATGGCGGCGCGCCATTCGTCGGCGCGATGCGCGGGCGCGTTGACGAAGTTCAGCACAGGCAGCAGAGGCCGGCCGCAGGCGGCCAGGATGGCGAGTTCGTCGCGGTGCTTGCCCAGCACCGGATCGCGCGCGTCGATGACGTACAGCGCCGCGTCGCAGTCCAGCATCTTGGCCAGCACGCGGGCCTCCTGCTCGTAGCGGCCATGCGCCTCGGGCGTGTCGAGGAAGCGGCGGATGCGCGCCGGCCCGTCCAGGCGTTCTTGCGGGCTGTCGAGTTTTTCCAGGTACTCCAGCAGCGAGATGCTGTCTTCCATGCCCGGTGTGTCGAACCATTCCAGCACGGCCCGCCCTTCCAGCCGCAGGCGCGCGCCTTCGACGTGGCGCGTGGTGCCAGGGCTGTCGGCGACTTCACCGAAGGTGGTGTCGCGCGTCAGCGTGCGCAGCAACGAGGTCTTGCCGGTGTTGGTATGGCCGACCAGCGCAATCTTGATGAGGTCTTCAGCCATGGCCGGACTCCAGCCAGGCGAGCGGGGCCAGCGGCGCTTGCAGCACGGCATCGGCGGGCAGGCCCAGCGCCAGCAGGCGTTCGCGCCATAGCGGGGCGCGGGTGGCGGGAGCCTCGGCGTCCGCGCGCGGCGTGACCAGCCATACACGCGTCTGTTCCGCGTGCGCGGCCAGTTCGGCGATCAGCGACAGCGTTCCGCGGTCCGGCGTCTGGCGCGCATCGCAGGCGATCAGCATGCGCGTGGCGGCCTGGCCGGCGAGCGCATCCAGCACGCGGTTGCGCTCTTCGCGGGTATCCAGATTGCCGGCCTGCTGGACGCCCGCGGGCATATCGGCGGGTGGCCAGGCCAGGTCCGGCGGCAGTTCGAGCCCCAGCAGCACCGGCTGGCCGCCCAGGCCCGCGAGCGGCGGCGCGCCGACGCGCGGTTCGTGCAGGGGATCGACCGGGCGGTCTATGCCAGTGGGCAGGGCGGGCGGCTCCAGGCGATCGCGCAAGGCGGAGAATCCGGGCAGCGAGGGATCGATGCGCAGGCGGCGCAAGGCGCGCAGCGATCCCGCCACGCACAGGGCGCCGGCCAACAGACGGGGCAGGATGCCGTAGACCACCAGCACGCCGATCAGCCACAGCGACCACTGCGCCTGCGCCTCGGCGGGCAGGGCCTGGGCGCCGTCGCTGGCGCGGATCATGGATGCGTCCGGCAGCGGAAAGCCCAGCAGGGACGGCAGCCAGCCCAACGCCTGTGTCAGCCCGACGAATGTGTCGGGCGCCAGCAAGGTGGTGGCCCAGATGAAGCGGTAGCTGGCGGTGGAAAGCACGGCCAGCAGCACCGCCAGCGCTGCGCACAGGGCCGTCAGCCACAGCAGGTGGCTGACACTGCCGAAGAGCCAGCGCAAGGCGCCCGCGCGGGCCAGCAGGTTGAGGAAAGCCTGCGGTACCAGCGCGCTGTCGGGGCCGCGGGCCAGCTTGCGCGTGGCCCAGAGCCAGAGACGCCCCAGTCCCGTGACGGAGGACGCCCGCAGCAGGAAGCTGCCCAGCCACAGCAGGAAGGTGAGCGCATGCAGGCCCAGCAAGGCGCCCAGCGCCCACAGCACGTTGACTGGCCGCGAGCCGTCACCCAGCGCGCCCAGCGCGGCGCCTGCGCCGGAAATGGCGGCCAGCAGGAACAACGCGGCCAACATGGCGAGCGCGCTGCGGCGCCATGTGTCGATCAGGGGGATGAGATTCTCGCGCTGCGCCAGCAACGCGGCGCGAGCCAGGATGCGCGCGGGCAGATCGGCGTCCTGCTGGCGTACGCGGCGCACTGCGGCTGCGTCTTCCAGCGGCCCCCAATGCGCTTCGCGCAGACGTATCAGCTCCGCCAGCCAGTGCGCGCGCACGGGGCCGGCGCCGAGGGGTTCAGCCGGGGGGATGGAATCGCGAGAGGTCGTAGACGGCATCGCGTCGGGCGGCGGTACGGTCAGGCCCTGGGGGCGGTGGACCATTGTAGACCGGGCGGGACGGGAAACGGGGCCACAGCCCCACGCGTCAGTGCCTGGCGCGGGCGCTGCGGTACTGTCCGGGCGTGACGCCGACGGCGTCGCGGAAGACCCGCGCCAAGTGGCTGGCGTTGCCGAAGCCGCTGGCCTGGGCGATGCCGGCCAGGTCGCCCTTGCCGGCTGCGAGCAGCTTGCGCGCATGCGCCAGCCTCCGCGCCCGTACCCAGGCATGCGGCGGCTCGCCGAAAGAGGTGTGGAACATGCGGGCGAAGTGGTAGGTGGATAGCGCCGCCACGCCTGCGAGTTCGTCCAGCGTCAGCGGCTCGGCCAGGTGCGCGTCAACATAGTCCATGATGCGCCGGCGCACGGCGGGCGCGAGACCGCCGCGCAGCGTTGCCGCGGGCTTGCGCGCCACGCCCTGGTTCAGCAGATGGTGCAGGACTGTTTCGGCCGCGCTGCTGGCCGCCAGCCGGTCGGCGGGCTGGTTCCAGTCTGTGTCCAGCAGCTGCCGGCAGACGTCGATCAGCGAGTCGTCGTGGATGTAGGTGCGGTCGCGCAGTTCCAGCGTGCGGGGCTCGCAGTCCAACCGCATGACGGCTTCGCGGGCCAGGCGTTCCGGAGCGATGTACAGATGCAGGAATTGCACGCTGTCGTTCATGCTCCAGCGCGAGTAGTGCTCCGAGGGCAGCACGCAGAACTTGCCGGCGCCGCCATGTAGCCTGTCCTGGCCCAGGCGGAACGACTTGTCGCCGCCACGCAGATAGAGTGACAGGGTGTGATGGCCCGGATTGTCGTAGCCCATGGTTTCGTGGGCGCTGCGTGACCATTGCGAGATGGCGATGCCCTCGCCCAGCGCGGCGGCGCGTCCCAACGTCGCGGTGGAGCCCGCCAGGGTGCGGAAGACGGAGAAATCGGCCGGGGCCGAGGCGACGGTAGCCATATGAGTGGAATGCTACTGCGATCTCGCGCGCGGCGCGTGCGCGCGGGGAAGAAAACCGCAAGAACCGGCAATTCTTGCGGGCCAGGGAGGCGCAAACTGGATTCCCCGGCGGTCTTGCGGACCGCCTTACCGCGTCCCTGTTTCAGCATCGCATCGTGAACCTCTTCCTGTATTTCCTCACAGTCGTCATCTGGGGCACAACCTGGATCGCCATCAAGCTGCAATTGGGCGTGGTGGCGATTCCCGTCTCGATCTTCTACCGCTTCGCGCTGGCGGGCCTGGTTCTGTTCGCGGTCCTGGCGCTGACCCGCAAGCTGCAGAAAATAGACCGGCGCGGCCACTGGCTGTGCGTGGGCCAGGGGCTGTGCTTGTTCTGCCTGAACTTCCTGTGCTTCTACACGGCAACCCAGTGGATTCCCAGCGGCCTGGTGTCGGTGGTGTTTTCGGCGGCGACGCTATGGAATGCGCTGAATGCCCGCCTGTGGTTCGGCACCCGCGTCGCGCCGCGCGTGATGGTGGCCGGCGCGCTGGGCTTTTCCGGCCTGGTGCTGCTGTTCTGGCCCGAACTGGCGGGGCAGGAGGCCAGCCATGAAACCCTGCTGGGCCTGGGCTTTGCACTGCTGGGTACGTTCTGCTTTTCGACGGGCAACATGCTGTCGTCGCTGCAGCAGCGCGCCGGCATCCGGCCCTTGACCGGCAACGCCTACAGCATGCTTTATGGCGCAGCCATCCTGCTGGCGGGTTGTCTGGCGGCGGGCCTGCCGTTCGAATTCGATACCTCGGCTTCCTACGTCGGCGCCCTGCTCTATCTGGCCATCCCGGGCTCCGTGATCGGTTTTACCGCCTATCTGACGTTGGTGGGCCGCATGGGCCCGGCGCGGGTCGCCTACTGCACGGTGCTGTTTCCGGTGGTGGCCTTGAGCGTATCTACCTTCGCCGAAGGCTATCAATGGACGGCGCCGGCCCTGCTGGGCCTGGCGCTGGTAATGCTGGGCAACCTGCTGGTCTTCACCAAGTGGACGCCTTTCGCGCGGCGTGCGGCGGCTTGAACTTGGCCCAGGGCCGGGCAAGCCCTAGCAGGCCAGGGCGCGTAGCCCTTCCAGCAGGCGGTCGATTTCCGCGTCGCTGGTCAGATAGCTGACCGAGGCCCGCGCGATCTGGGTCAGGCCACGCGCCTGCATGTCCAGCGGGGTATAGGGCACGCCGTTGCTGCCGATGGTGATGCCCTGCGCCGCCATGGCGCGTTGCACGGATACGGCGTCCTGATCGGCGAAGTTGAAGGACACCAAGCCCGAGCGTTCGCGGCCCTGGTCCAGCACCGTGATGCCGGGGATGGCCGCCAGTTCGGTCCGCAGGGCCTGGGCCGTGGCGGCGATGCGCGCGCGGATGGCTGGCAGGCCGATGTCCAGGGCTTCCTGCAAGGCGTTGGCCAGGCCGCAGCGCAGCGCCAGCGAGGCTTCCGCCGATTCCAGGCGCGCGGCGTCCTGGCGCAGCACCGGCTCGCCGTCGGCGCCCAGGGGGGCGGAATGGGTGTCGACGAAGGCGGGCGTGAGCTGGTCCAGGAAGTCGCGCCGCACGTACAGCAGGCCTGTGCCGCGCGGGCCGCGCAACGCCTTGCGTCCGGCCCCGCTCAACACATCGCAGCCGATCTGCGCGACGTCCACGGGCAACTGGCCGACCGCCTGTGCCGCATCCACGAAATACGGGATGCCGTGGCGGCGCGCGACGCTGCCGATGGCGGCGGCGGGATTGATCAGGCCGCCGTTGGCGGGCAGCCAGGTCAGTGCGATCAGGCGCACCCGCTCATCCAGCATGGCCTCCAGTGCCTGCGGATCGACGCAGCCGCTGTCGTCCGAGGGAATGGTCTCCAGCGTGGCGCCAGCACGCTGCGCCTTGAGCCGCATGGCGGCCAGGTTGCCGCCCCATTCGTGGCGACCCACCAGGATGCGGTCGCCGGCGCGCCACGGCGCCATCGCCGCGAAAGCCGCGCCCCAGCCGGGCGAGTTGCCGCCGGTGAGCGCGATCTCGGTCGGGTCCGCGTTGAACAGCCGGGCCGCCAGTGTGCGAGCCTGTTCAATCAGCTCCCGCGACCGCACGCCCGCCTCCATGGGCCCTTGCGTCGCTTCGCGTTGCAGGTGCGCGTGGATGGCATGCAGCGTGGCGGCCGAGGGCAGCGACGCGCCGGCGTGATTGAAATGGACGGTGGTGTGCGCGCCAGGGGTCTGGGCGCGCAACGCTTCCACGGCGCTGGGAGTCAAGGGGGCGGACATGGCGGCTCCGGCAGGGATCAGGCTTGCGTGAGCGCGATAACGGCTTCGATCTCGACCGCCACGCCCTGCGGCAGGGATGCCACGCCGACGGCGCTGCGAGCATGGCGGCCGGCGTCGCCGAACACCTCGACCATCAGGTCGGAGGCGCCGTTGGCAATGGCGCTCTGGCGGTTGAAGTCCGGCGTGCTGGCCACGAACACGCCCAGGCGCACGACGCGCGCCACGCGATCCAGCTTGTCGCCGGTGGCGGCGGCGATCTGCGATAGCAGGCCCAGCGCCGACAGGCGCGCCGCTGCCACGCCATCGGCGTCAGAAACCTGGTCTCCCAGGCGGCCCAGATAGGCGGCCTTGCCGTCCTTGCGGGAGATCTGGCCCGAGATATACAGCAGGTTGCCTTCCTGCACGAAGGGCACGTAGTTGGCGGCGGGAGCGGCGGCGGCTTCGAGGGTCAGGCCAAGTTCGGCCACACGGCCGGAGATCGAGCGGGTCATGAGGGACTCCTGAACAGGGAAAGTATGGGCAAGCCTCATGCTATCGGCCGCTGCCGGCCCTGACCAATCAATTTTCGCGCAGTACACATGAGTAAAACTAATGTGTGTCGCCCCGCTCCGTGGCCGCCTGCGCCAGCCATGCGTGGAAGCGCTGTGCCGCTTCGCCAAGCGCGCCGCGCGGCGTCACGAACCACCAGCCGATGCGGGGAGCTTCGAGCGCGGCGTTCGGCAGGGCCTCCACCAGCGCGCCGCTGGCGAGCTGGGCGGCGATAAGGCGGTGACGGCCCATCGCCATGCCTTGCCCCGCCAGCGCCGCTTCCACGACGATGTTGTAGTCATGCAGGCGTACGGGCCGCACGCCGCCCAGGTCCACGCCGTGATGTCGCGCCCAGGCGTCCCATTCGAAGGGATGGCGGGCATGCGAGGCCAGCAGCGGGAATCGCAGCAGATCCTGCGGCGTGCGCGGCCGTTTCCTGCCCGCGATCAGCGCGGGCGAGCAGACTACCGACAGCCGCTCCGCCATGATTAGCCGAGCCCGCACGCCTGGCCACACGCCGCGCCCGTAGCGGATGGCGACGTCGACCTCGCCGCCCGCAACGTCCGCCAGGCCGATGTCGGGCTGCAATTGGAGATCGATGTCGGGATGGGCGGCGGCAAACGCCGCGAGGCGCGGCGCCAGCCAGCGCGTGGCGAACGAGGCCAGCAGCCCGACGCGCAGCGTCTGCCGCACAGTCTCGGGCGCACGGACCTCGTCGGTACCCAGGCGCAGCAGTTCGAAGGCCGCGTGTACGCGCTCGTAATAGGCCTGACCCGCCGCGGTCAGCGCCACGGCGCGGGTGAGCCGCTCGAACAGGGCCACGCCCAGTTCGGCTTCCAGTCGCTGGATATGGTGGCTGATGGCGCTTTGCGTTACGAAGAGCTCCTGCGCAGCCAGGGAAAAACTCATGCGCCGCGCGGCAGCTTCAAAGGCGCGCAGGGAAACCAGGGCAGGCAGGGATCGCGCGGAACGCATGGAGGCAGGCGATGTGGTGATGAGGGAATGCGCATCATCGTACGCCGCGCGCGGCCCGGCAAACAGCGCGCGCGCACCGCGTCCCAATGCAAAAGGCCCGCAACAAGTTGCGGGCCCTTCAGTACTGCATTCTTTGGCTCCCCGAGCTGGGCTCGAACCAGCGACCTGCGGATTAACAGTCCGTCGCTCTACCGACTGAGCTATCGGGGAACAGGTAGAGGGGGCGAATTATGCACAAAAAAACGGAAGAATGCAAAACGGGCCAGGCGTAACGGGTCGACGCGCTGAATATTTGCCTTTCTCACCAGGACACGAGTGCATGCGGCGACCATCTGCGGTATCGAAAAGCAGCCAAACCGGGCGCAGTACAAATGGGGTCAGGCAGGAGCCATTCCTCTCAGCGGCGACGGTGGGCCAGCTTCTTCAATGGCCCCTTGCCGGATACCCGTGCTTGCACTGGTAATGGCACGCAACCCGTATTCGGTGAGCATCAGTTCCCGAACCTGGATTACCGCGCCTGGCCTGGAAATTAGCCGGGATCCCTTGAAGAATGCGTCAGGTTTCTTGTTGGTGGCAGCGTTCATATCAATACCTTTTGCTGACGAAGTCGCTGATCGCTTTGGCGCCGGCGCCTACGATTTCCGCAACGTCGTTGCGTTCGAAAAGCGCATGGTCGCTCGAGTCCAGGTAGATCACGCCTATGGGATGCTGGCCTGAACGGTCCAGGACGGGCACCGCCATAGCCAAATAGCGGCCGGGTCCAAGACGGCGGGCCTGGGCCGCGGTATACCCCCATTCAAGCACTAGTGCCGAGCGGAGTTGATCTTCCGTTCTGTGTTGGCTGGACATCACCAGCGGTGTCTTGCTGCGGACAGCTCTGCCCGCAATGCCGGTGTGCACGGGAAAGGTTCGTCCTGCACCCTCGCCGCCAGCGCCCGCGTAGTTGATGATCTGCTCGATTTCCTGCGGTTCATGAACGGGAGGCACGACCCGGTGGAAGGTGGTGCGCAGGTCGGTTCCACAATTGCGCTTGTCGCACCATTCGGCAAGCATGGTGTGCATGGTGGAGACCGCTGCATCGAGACCTTCGTGGACGGCGGCCGGTCCATCCATCTCGTCGTCGGCGCGTGCAGCAGCCACGCGAACCAGGGCTGCCAGAATCAGCCAGACGCTCGTGGCGGCCGTCAGACCGAACATCCAGGGTTCAAACAGCGGTTCGCGCCAGCTCTTCACCGCGGCGGTACCGGCGACGAGGAGTGGCGGGCCATTGAACAGGACTTCTCTAGGCCACCTCTTTTGCCAGAGGCTTTTTTGCCGCACGCCGGGGAGATGATTTGTCTGCATGGGGAACCGCGCCTCCTGAGGCCAGAACTTGGCGCGATTGTAGGCAGCGATTTCGCGGAAAGGCCGGTTTTCGGGGCTCGGGACAGCGTAAATAGGACAAAGCGCAATGGGCTGGCTTGGCCTCACGCTTTCCGTTCATGACGCAGGCAATAAAAAACCCGCGCCGTCATAGCCGGAGCGGGTTTTTGAGATCGTCTCAGGACGGATCTGCATCTGGAATCTGGTGCCGGTGAAAGGAATCGAACCCTCGACCTTCTCATTACAAGTGAGCTGCTCTACCAACTGAGCTACACCGGCGCTGCGTGCCTGGGGCACGCGAAGGGCTGCATTGTAATGAAAAAAATGCAGACCTTGCGGGGATGCCTTATTTGACGATGGTCAGGCGCGGACGCTTGGGTTCGTCGTCGTCTCCGCCGTCGTCGCCGGGGGCGGCGTCGGCGTCGGAGCCCTCGGGCGCGGCGGTGGCCGTCGCGCCCTGGGCGCCAGCTTCCGGCGGTTCGTAGGGCTGCACTTCGAAGCCCATGCCGGCGCCGGTTTCGCGCGCATAGATGGCGCTGACGGCGCCCACGGGAACGTAGACGTTTTCGGTCACGCCGCTGAAGCGGGCCTGGAATTCGATGAATTCGTTGCCCAGCACCAGGCGGTTGGTGGCCAGCGTGCCCACGTTCAGCGTGATCTGGCCGTCGCGCACATGGGCGACGGGCACCATGGTGTGCTCGTCGACCTGCACGGTGATGTAGGGCGTATAGCCGTTATCGGTGCACCATTCGTGCAGCGCGCGGATCAGGTACGGTTTGGTCGAAGTTTCACCCATCACGCAACAGCCTTAGCGACGCATCACTTTTTCCGAAGGCGTCAGCGCTTCGATGTAGGCCGGACGCGAGAAGATGCGTTCGGCGTACTTTTGCAGCGGAGCCGCGTTCTTGGGCAGTTCGATGCCGTAGTGGTCCAGGCGCCACAGCAGCGGAGCCACGGCCACGTCGAGCATGGAGAATTCCTCGCCCAGCATGTACTTGTTCTTCAGCAGCATGGGGGCCAGCTGGGCCAGGCGGTCGCGGATGTTCTGGCGGGCGTTGGCCAGCTTCTTTTCGTCGGGCTTGGCGCTGCGGTCTTCCAGCGTCGAGACGTGGACGAACAGTTCCTTCTCGAAGTTGTAGAGGAACAGGCGGGTGCGGGCGCGCATGACCGGGTCGGCGGGCATCAGCTGGGGATGCGGGAAGCGCTCGTCGATGTACTCGTTGATGATGTTCGACTCGTACAGGACCAGGTCGCGTTCGACCAGAATGGGCACTTGACCGTACGGGTTCATCACCGAGATGTCTTCGGGCTTGTTGTACAGGTCGATGTCGCGGATCTCGAAATCCATGCCTTTTTCGAACAACACGAAGCGGCAGCGTTGCGAAAACGGACACGTGGTTCCGGAATAGAGCACCATCATGGCGGTAAGTCCTTTATTGAAAAACGAAAGGCCAGCGCCTTAATCTAGCAGGCGCTGGCCCCAATTGCCAGGCGGGATAGGCGTACAGCCCTATCCGCTGATGCCGTCCCCATTTGCAATCGGGGACGGATAAAAACCTGGCGGGGCGTTGCGGTTAGCGCACGTGTTTCCAGTACGAGGCGTTGAGGCGCCAGGTAACCAGGAAGAACAGCAGCAGGAACAACATGACACCGACGCCGAGACGGACGCGGAATGTCTGGACGGGTTCGGCCATCCAGGACATGAACGCAGTCAGGTCGGCGACGTCGTTGTCGTATGTTGCGACTTGGGCCGGGTTAGCGGCCTTGAATTTGGCATCGAAGGTGGCATGGCCGTGGTAGTTGGCTACCGGTTCGGCCTTGACCGTGGAAAAACCCTGTGCATCGTACACCGTGGTGACGCGTTCCCAGGTTTTGGGGGCGCCCGCCTTGCCTTCGACCTCGTGCATGGCGACGGTCGTGAGTTCGCGCGGACCCTGCACTTCCCAGAGCGCGTGGGGCATGCCCACCGACGGGAAGACCAGGTTGTTCCAGCCCGTGGGACGCGCCGTGTCGCGGTAGAAGGTGCGCAGGTAGGTGTAGATGTAGTCGGCGCCCGAGGGGCCGGCGTTCACGGATTTGGCGCGCGCGATCACGGACAAGTCCGGGGGCGTCGTGCCGAACCACTGCTTGGCGTCCTTCGGGGTCATGGCGACGTTCATCATGTCGCCGACCTTTTCGCCGGTGAACAGCAGGCTTTCCTTGATCTGCTGGTCGGTCAGCCCGATGTCCTTGAGCTTGTTGTAGCGCATCGAGGACGCGCTATGGCAGTTCAGGCAGTAGTTGACGAACAGCTTGGCTCCGTTCTGCAGCGACGACATGTCGTTGACGCGGTACGGGGCCTTGTCCAGGGGGTAGCCGCCTCCGGCGGCAAGGGTGG
The DNA here is from genome assembly GCF_014851665.1 of Achromobacter sp. ACM03. Classification (NCBI taxonomy): domain Bacteria; kingdom Pseudomonadati; phylum Pseudomonadota; class Betaproteobacteria; order Burkholderiales; family Alcaligenaceae; genus Achromobacter; species Achromobacter sp. ACM03. The sequence goes on from NZ_JACVAD010000002.1 coordinate 21,473, forward strand.
CGGTACACGTGAGCATCAAGGCCACGGCACCAATCAGCTTCTTGATCATGGTTAATCCGTTATCTGGTGGGCTCAGTGGGCGTGGAACGTGACGCGGTCGGGCACCTTCTTGAAAGTGCCCAGGCGGCTCCATACCGGCATCAGGAAGAAGAATGCCAGGTACAGCAGCGTGCCGATTTGCGACGTGATGTTCAACGGCGGACTGGGCGGCTGCGTACCGATGTAGCCGAGCACCAGGAAGTTGACCATGAAGATGCCGTAGATCCACTTGTGCCAGGTCGGGCGGTAGCGGATCGACTTGACCGGGGAATGGTCCAGCCACGGCAGGAAGAACAGGATGACGACCGTGCCGCCCATGGCGACCACGCCCCAGAACTTGGCGTCGATCACGCGCAGCAGCACGGCCACGACGATCAGGATGCCGGGGACGGCGATGCGCATGAAGCCCTTCAGGTTGCTCTTGACGAGCAGCGCGATGGCGCCCAGCACGGAAGCGCCCGCCAGCACCCAGGTGAACTCGTCGGTGGTGGCGCGCAGCATCGAGTAGAACGGCGTGAAGTACCAGACCGGCGCGATGTGCGGAGGCGTCTTCAGCGAGTCAGCGGGGATGAAGTTGTTGAACTCGAGGAAGTAGCCGCCCATTTCCGGCGCGAAGAACACGATGAACGCGAACACGAGCAGGAAGCCGGCCACGCCCATCAGGTCGTGGACCGAGTAGAACGGGTGGAACGGGATGCCGTCCTTCGGGCGGCCGTACTTGTCCTTCGGGCCTTGCTTGATCTCGATGCCGTCCGGGTTGTTCGAGCCGACTTCGTGCAGCGCCACCAGGTGGGCCGCGACCAGGCCCACCAGCACCAGCGGGATGGCGATGACGTGGAAGGCGAAGAAGCGGTTCAGCGTGGCATCCGACACGACGTAGTCGCCGCGGATCCAGATGGACAGCTCAGGGCCGATGAAGGGAATGGCTGCGAACAGGTTCACGATCACCTGCGCGCCCCAGTAGGACATCTGGCCCCAGGGCAGCAGATAGCCGAAGAAGGCTTCCGCCATCAGACAGAGGAAGATCGCGACGCCGAAGATCCACACGAGTTCACGCGGCTTGCGGTAGGAACCGTAAAGCAGCCCGCGCAGCATGTGCAGGTACACGACGACGAAGAACATCGACGCGCCGGTGGAGTGCATGTAGCGCACCAGCCAGCCCCACGGGACTTCGCGCATGATGTATTCGACGGACTGGAACGCGCGTTCGGCGTCCGGCTTGTAGTGCATGACCAGGAAGATGCCGGTCACGATCTGCAGCACCAGCACCAGCAGGGCCAGTGAGCCAAAGAAGTACCAGAAGTTGAAGTTCTTCGGTGCGTAGTACTCGGACAGATGGGCTTTCCAGGTGGAGGTCACCGGGAAGCGCCGGTCCAGCCAGCCCAACAGGCCTGTCGTCTCGACGGTTTTCTCGCCAGCCATGTAACGGCTCCTTCTCTAATACGTGGCGTATTTGTTTTACTTACGTAATTCGGGAAAAAAGCGCGACGCGCGCGTCAGGCCTTGTTGTCTTCATCGACGCCCACGATGATGCGGGTGTCGGTGAGATATTGGTACGGCGGGACTTCGAGGTTGTCGGGAGCGGGCTTGTTCTTGTAGACACGGCCGGCCAGATCGAACGTGGAGCCGTGGCAAGGACAGAGGAATCCGCCCTGCCAGTCGGCGCCCAGACTGCCGCCTTTCTCGAAGTGGGACGTGGGCGAGCAGCCGAGGTGGGTACAGATGCCGACGCAGACGAAGAGCTCGGGCTTGCGCGAGCGGCCTTCGTTTTCGGCGTATTTGGGCGTGAAGCCGGGGCGCTTGGAATCAGGATCGGCCAGCAAGGCGTCCTGGGTCTTGAGACCAGCGAGTTGTTCAGGCGACCGGTGGATGATCCAGACCGGTTTTCCGCGCCATTCAACCGTCTTCATGGTGCCGACGGGAATGTCGCCGACGTCCACTTCAACGGGAGCCCCGGCAGCGCGGGCCTTTTCGGAGGGAGAAAACGTGCTCACAAGCGGCACTGCCGTTGCGACACCTGCTACGCCACCCACAGCACAGGCGGTGGTAACCCAGAAACGTCGCGAAGGATCAGGTGGCAGGTTGGGATCAACCGCACCGTCATCATCGTGCACCAGCGTATCCTGACTCATCTTCCTATCCTTGTTGATGCGCCCGCTCTACGAGTAGCATCACTTCTGCGGCATCGGGTTCGCGGGAATTTGTAACAACATAGCAACCGCGTATTATAGCGCCAGCCCACTCACGGGCGTATCACGAAGGGAGTGCTTTTATGAGCAAAGCGACTGGTTTCGTCAAAGAATTCCGAGATTTCGCTGTCAAAGGCAACGCAGTGGACCTGGCGGTCGGTGTCATCATCGGCGCGGCGTTCGGCAAGATCGTCGATTCGCTGGTCAAGGACATCGTCATGCCGTTGGTCAACTTCATCCTCGGAGGCTCGGTCGATTTTTCGAACAAGTTCCTGGTTCTGTCGATGCCGGCCGGCTACAACGGCCCCATGACCTACGCCGACCTGACCAAGGCTGGCGCCAACGTTTTTGCGTGGGGTAATTTCGTCACGATCATCATCAACTTCGTGTTGCTGGCGTTCGTGATCTTCTGGATGGTCAAGGCCATCTACAAGGCCCGCACCAAGGCCGAGGAAGCGCCGGCGCCCGCTGCGACGCCCGAAGACGTGGCGCTGCTGCGCGAAATCCGCGATCTGCTCAAAAAGCCCTGATCCGATGCTGCCGCAGGCCCGGAATCCACGCAGACGCGGATCCGGGCGGCGGCTGGCGGACGTTCCCGCCGGCGCACGCCGGCCCCCGCTGAACGATCCGCTGCCTGTTTTCTTCCCCTAGTCCCGTTCCGCAGCCATTTGCCGTTCGACGCGCCGAGCGAACATGGCGAAGCTTGCGCGCACGATGCTGGGCTTGAGCAGGAAGTCGTGCGATTCGGCGGCCAGCGCATCGTTCACCGGTTTCACCTCGCCATAGGCGGCCGCCGCCTGCAGCTGATTGCGGGCGGCGCGTTCGATCAGCACCGACAGGTACAGCGCTTCCTCGATGCATGAGCCGGCCGCCAGAAAGCCATGGTTGGCCAGCAGGATGCTGCGCTTGGCGCCCAGCGCCGCCGAGATGATCTCGCCTTCCTGGTCGGCGATGGGCAGGCCGGGCCATTCCTTCAGATGAGCACAGTCGTTGTGGAACGGCGTCGCGTCCATGTGCGCGACGACCAGTGGCTGGCCCGTCATGGACAGCGTCGAGACATGGGGCGGGTGCGTGTGGATGATGCATTGCACGTCGGGACGCTGGCGATAGACCCAGAAGTGAAAGCGCACGGCAGGGTTCGGCGTGCCGGGGCCGTCGAGCACTTCCATGTTGTCGTTGATGCGGATGACCGAGGCCGGGACGATCTCGTCGAAGGCCTGGGCCAAGGGCGTCGTCAGGAACGTGCCGTCTTCCTTGCGTACGGTGATCTGGCCCGCCAGCGTTTCCGAATGGCCTTCGCTGGCGAGAATGCGACAGCTCAGGGCCACCTTCTCTTCTTCGCTCCAGTTCCCGAAGTCGAGCTTGTTCGCGGAGCGCGCAAAGAAGGCGTCGGCATGGGCTTGTTTTTCCAGCATGGGGTCTCCTTGGGATAATGGCTCCATTACACGCCCGCCTCCGCCGCCAGCGATTGACCGATCACGAACGAGGGTTGACTCAATGCGACAGGAAGGCCGGCGCCTTTCGGCCAGTGTTGGCCGACCCGACTGAGTGTTCCGAGCATGCCACGCGCCCGCCAGACAGTGAATCCATCCGCCCGGCCCGCCTGTTCCGAGGCGGATCTGAACTTTGCGCCCCAGTTCCGCCCTTTCTATGCGCAGGAGATCGCTGGCTACGAGCGCGAACTGGACAAGCTGGTGCTGCCGGGCGAATTCAGGGCCCTGACCGAACCGCCCAGGCTGCTATTGCAGGCCTGCAGGCTGCGCGCGGGCGGGCTGGTGGTGAGTCTGGAGTCCACGCCGATCAGCGTGCAGCACCGCGCGGAACATGCGGCCGATCTGGAGCATGCGGAGTTCCTGGCGAGCTTTGTGATTGCCGGACACGGCGTCATCGTGCAGAACGATGCGACGCTGCCGCTGGAACCCGGCGACATCATCTTCCGCACGACCGCGCTGCCATCGGAAATCCGGATGTACACCGATTCGCGCATTGTGGTGGTCAAGGGGCCGCTGTCGCGCCTGTTGGGCGCGCACAGCCTGGCGATGTCGCAGTTCACCGCGCAGCGGGGCGTGGCCGTCCTGCCCATGGTGCAGACCGCCCATCGCTGCCTGCATCATGTGTTCTTCGACAAGGCGGAATCGAACCCGACGTCGTCGCTGTTTGCCGAACAGGCGCTGTTGGCGCTGCTGGCTTCGATCTACACCAGCCAGGCGCTGGAGAAGATACCGGGCGATGCGCGCGGGCCCGCCGATAACTGGCAGGTGCTGGCCAGCTACATCGATGCCCACATCACCGATCCGGAACTGTCGGTGCAGGCGGTGGCGGATGTGCTGCGCGTGACCACGCGCTGGGTGCACCGCTTGTTCAAGATGCGCTCGCTGCAATACACCAGCTACGTGCGTGAACGCCGTCTGCAGCTGGCCAGGGAAGCGCTGGAGGATCCGCGGCGTGCGCATGTCGAGGTCAAGGAGATCGCGGCCTCTTGCGGCTTTCAGCACGCGAGCCATTTCATCCGCCGCTTCCATGAACGCTTCGGCATGTCGCCGGCCTTGTACCGCAAGACTGCCAGAAGCGGCAACGGCGGCGCGTAGCGTCGCGCCGCCTGCTCTTGCCGTGCCTGCGCGTCAGGCGCGGTGCAGGTCCTGCGGCGTGGGCTTCATGAGAAACGCCGAGGTGCCGGCCACGATGCCGAGGAAGGCCAGATAGACGCCGACGGGAAGAATGCTGTCGAATTTCTGCACCAGCGTGGCCGAGATCAGCGGCGCCAGCCCGCCGCCGATGGCGGCCGAGAACTGGACCCCGATGGACAATCCGGAATAGCGCAGCTCTGCGGGAAACTGCGCGCTGTAGAGGCTGGATTGCGGCGCGATCATGATCGCGTAGTTGAAGGCCATGGCGACGAAGACGGCGAGACTGTATGCCATCAACGAACCGCTGCCGACCGCGAGAAAGATCGGAATGGCCATGAGTCCCAGCAGCATGCCGCCCCAGCCACAGACGCGGCGCGCGCCGATGCGGTCGGCCAGCACGCCGAACAGCGGAATGGTGAACATCAGCACGCCGGCGCCGTAGAGCAAGGCATGCAGCGCGTCGGCGCGGCTGAAGCCGAGCTTGGACACCGCGTAGGAAACCGAGAACACCAGGAATGTGTAGATCAGCGTGACCTCGGCGATCTTGCAGCCTATGCACAGCAGCAGCGATTTGCCGTGCGCGCGCAGCAGTTCACCCAGGGGCATCTTGTCTTGCACGGACTGTCTGTTGCGCGCCTTCTCGCGCTTGACCTCTTCGAATTCAGGCGATTCGTCGATGCCGTGGCGGATGAACAGGCCGACGACGATGAGCACGGCGCTGGCCAGGAACGGCAGGCGCCAGCCCCAGGACAGGAAGTCCTCTTCCGGCAGCCGCGTCACCAGCGCGAAGGAACCGACCGACAGCAGGATGCCCAGAGGCGCGCCCACCAGCGGCAGGCTGCCGAAGAATGCCTTCCATTTGGGCGGCGCGTGTTCGACCGCCATCAGCATGGCGCCGCCCATTTCGCCGCCGAACGACAGCCCCTGGCCGATGCGCAGCGCCACCAGCAGCACCGCCGCCGAGATGCCGATCTGTTCATAGGTCGGCAGCAGTCCGATGAGCACCGTGCATATGCCCATCAGCAGCAGGCTGAGAGTCAGCATGGACTTGCGGCCGATGCGGTCGCCGAAATGGCCGAAGAGGATGCCGCCGATGGGCCGCGCCAGCATGCCGCTGGCGAAGGCTCCGAAGGCGGCCAGCGTGCCGGTCACGGGATCGAACTGCGGGAAGAAAATCTTGTTGAACACCAGCGCCGCGGCGGTACCGTAGGCGAGGAAGTCGAAGGCTTCCACGGCGGTGCCGATGACCGTGGCAACGGCGACCCGGAACAGATTCGGTTTCTTGTGTGATTGGGCTATAGGCTGCGCGGCCTGGATGGCGTCCATGTCGTTCCCTCTTGTCTTGTAATAGTGGTTTTTGTCGTTGTGCGCGGGCCTCAGGGACCCGGTGGCACATACCCCGGCAACTGCTGTATGCGCTTGCGCCACGCCGCGATGGCGGGATAGGCGTCGATGTCGACGGCGGCTTCCTCGGCCAGCGCCAGGTAGCCGTAGCAGGCAATGTCGGCCACGGTCGGCGCATCGCCGCCCGCCAGCCAGGCGTGGCTCGCAAGACGCTGGTCCAGGCGTTGCAGCACGCGGTCGGTGCGGGCCTGCATGCCAGGCACGTCGAGCAGGGCCTCGCTTACGCCCAGGTGGTGCGCGGCTTCGGCGTTGCTGACGACGTGTGTCAGGCGCAGCGGCTGGAGGCTGTTGGCGATCTCGTTGGCGGATACCGACATCCAGGCATGCATGGCGCCGATGCGCGGCAGCGGCGCCAGCCATTCGGGGGCGTAGTGATGCGCCAGATGCAGCAGGATGGCGTGGCTGTCCCAGATGGCGGTGTCGCCATCGGTCAGCGCGGGGATCTGCTGGAAGGCGCTGACGCGCTCGAATTCCGCGGTCTGGTTCTTGCGGGCCAGCACGTCGACGAACCGGCTTTGGTAGTCCCGGCCGATGAGCGCAAGAAAGAGGCGCACCTTGTAGCAGTTGCCGGAGCGCGGGTGGTCGTAGAGGGTCAGCATTCAATGGCTCCGTGTGTAGGAGGCCCGGCCGGAAGGGGCCGGCAGCGGGCGGCTGCATGGAATGCTAGGGCTGTGGACTGCGTGCGGAATTGACAGGGAGAGAACCGCGATTGACCAGATGCGACGCACAGGCGCCGCCTTGATCGCGCCCTCTGGTTTTCCCCTAGCCGAGTCCTGCCGATTCGGGCACGAGCGGCGCGCACGGCCATAGCGCGCCGTGCAATGAAAACGCCCCCTTGCGGGGGCGTGTCTTTGGGGGCGCTGCCGGTTATGCCGGGTTGTCGATGTCGACGAATTCGACCTTGATACCGAAATGTTCCGCGACCGCCTGGCCCAGCGCCTGCGCGCCGTAGCGTTCGGTGGCATGGTGGCCTGCGGCGATGAAGCCCACGCCGGTTTCGCGCGCCAGGTGCACCGTGGATTCGGAGACCTCACCCGTGATGTAGGCGCTGGCGCCTGCGTCCGCCGCATCGCCCAGCATGCCTTGCGCGCCGCCCGTGCACCAGGCCACGCGCGCCAGCGGCATGTCCGGGTCGCCCACCACCAGCGGCTGGCGGCCCAGGCGCTCGGCCACGCGCTCGCCCAACTGGCCCAGCGTCACCACGCCTTGCGCGGCGCCCAGCCAGACCAGGTTGTCGGGGCCACAGGTTTGCGGCGCGCCATCGTCGCGCAGCGCGGGCGTCAGGCCCAGCACGCGCGCCAGCTGAGCGTTGTTGCCCAGCGTAGGATGCGCGTCCAGCGGCAGATGGTAGGCGTACAGGTTCAGGTCGTTTTTCAGGGCCAGGGCCATGCGCGCGCGGCGCGTACCGATGACGCGGCGGTCCTCGTTGCGCCAGAGCCAGCCGTGGTGCACCAGCACCGCATCCGCGCCGCGCTCGACCGCCACGCGCAGCAGGGCTTCGCTGGCCGTGACTCCGGCGATAATGTGTGCGATTTCGGATCGGCCTTCCACCTGCAGCCCGTTGGGGCAATAGTCCTTGAACCGCGCCGCTTGCAGGGTGTCGTCCAGCCAGTTGGCCAGGACGTGGGAGTCCACTTTACTCATAGCTAGTCCTATCAGAATCATGCGCCGATATTGGCTGATCTTTGCTCAGGCCGTCACGGTCTGCCTGGGTATTCTATTCGTCGTGACGACCTTGCGGCCCGACCTGCTGCGGCTGGCCGGACCCGCGGCGGGGCCGCAGTCCGCAGCGGCCGCCGCAAGACCGCCCGCTGCGCGCACCCAGGCCACGGCGTCCTATGCCGAGGGCGTGGCCCGCGCGGCTCCTTCCGTGGTCAACGTATACACCACCAAGCACGTTAACGTGCCGCTGATTCCGCTGCCCGACGATCCGGTGCTGCGCCAGTTCTTTGGCCAGGTGCCCGGCGTGACCCGGCGGCAGGCCTCGACCAGCCTGGGGTCTGGCGTGATCGTGAACCAGGACGGCTACGTGCTGACCAACTACCACGTGGTGCAGGCCGCGGAAGCGATCGAGGTTGCGCTGTCCGACGGCCGCCGCGATACCGCGAAAGTGGTGGGCGCGGATCCGGACACCGATCTGGCCGTGCTGAAGCTGGCCACCTTGCGCGCCCTGCCCGCTGCCACGCTGGCGCCGGACCGGGGCTTGCGCGTGGGCGACGTGGTGCTGGCCATCGGCAATCCGTTCGGCGTGGGGCAGACCACCACGCTGGGCATCGTGTCGGCGCTGGGCCGCAACGGACTGGGCCTGAACACCTACGAGAACTTCATTCAGACCGACGCGGCGATCAACCCCGGCAATTCCGGCGGCGCGCTGGTCGACGCCGCCGGCAATCTGGTGGGCATCAACACCGCCATTTATTCCGAATCAGGCGGGTCGATGGGCATAGGCTTCGCCACCCCCATCGAGATCGCGCGCAAGGTCATGGACGAGATCGTCAAGACCGGCGCGGTCAAGCGCGGCTGGCTGGGCGTGGAGCCGCAGGACGTGACCCCGGAGCTGGCACGCGCCTTTGGGCTGGACCGCGACACCACCGGCGTGATCATCGCTGGCGTGATGCGCGACGGGCCGGCGGCGCGCGGCGGCCTGCGGGTGGGCGACATCGTGCAGTCGGTCAACGGCAAGCGGATGATGGATACCGCCAGCCTGCTGTCGGAGATCGCGCAGCTGCCGCCGGGCCAGAGCGCCAAGCTGGGAATATTGCGCAGCGGCAAGCCGGCCGAGCTGGCCGTGGTGGTGGGTACGCGCCCGGGCAAGCCGCGCTAGGACGGGGCCGGGTCCGCGGGCGGGGGCTCAGGTCGCGGCGGGGTCTTTGGCCATCAGGCGCACCGCCGACAGGATGGCTTTCTTGGTGCTTTCGGATTGGGTGCGCAGCAGCGCCCATATTTCCGTGCAATAACCGTCCGGGGCATGGTCCGGCGGGAATGCGCTGTCTTGCGGTGTATCTCCACCCGGCCCCACGCCGTCGGTCAGCCACGGCACGCTGGTGTCCAGCGCCCGCGCCAGCCGCAGCAAGGTGGCGCGAGACGGCGAGTAGCAGTCTTCGCGCATGAGGATCCGATGGATGCACGATTGCGGCACGCCGGAAATGCGCGCCAGCTGGTTCTGGCTTTTGATGCCGCGCCAGCGCATCAGGGTATGCAGTCTTTGGGCGAGTGACATAAGGGCAATGTAGAGTTGCCGCAGGCCGCCCACAAGGTGAAACGGTCCTGCTTTGTGGGCAGGACCGTCCGAAGGGATCAGTGGCGTTCTGTCAGCGAGTCCGAACCGGCCTCGCTCTCTGCTTCTGGTTTGGGAGTGACCAGCCGGGCGCAGATCAGCCCGACCTCATACAGCAGGCACAAAGGCACTGCCAGCATGAACTGGCTGACCACGTCGGGCGGTGTGACCACGGCGGCGATGATGAAGGCCCCCACCACCACGTAGCCGCGCGCTGCCTTCAGCTTGGACAGTTCGACCACGCCCATCTTCACCAGCAGCACCACGGCCACGGGCACTTCGAAGGTGATGCCGAAGGCCATGAACATCGTCATGACGAAGCTCAGGTAGGCCTCGATGTCCGGCGCCGGCGTAATGGACTGCGGCGCGAACGTGGCGATGAAGTGGAACACCGTGCGGAACACCACGAAATAGCAGAACGCCATGCCCGCGATGAACAGAAAAGTGCTGGAAACGATAAGCGGCAGCGCCAGGCGCTTTTCATGCCGGTACAGGCCGGGCGCCACGAAGGCCCAGGCCTGGTACAGCACCACAGGCAGCGCCAGGATGAACGCAGCCATCATCGTGACCTTGACGGGCACCATGAACGGCGTGATGACGCCGGTGGCGATCATGCGCGTGCCTTCGGGCAGCGAAGCCAGCATCGGCTGGGCCAGCACGTCGTAGATGGCCGACGCGCCGGGGTAGATGAACAGCACGATGAATATGCCGATCACGGCGGCGGCGGCGCGCAGCAGGCGGGTGCGCAGCTCGACCAGGTGGGAGATGAAGGTCTCCTGCTGGCCTTCTTCTTGGGAGGCGTCCTGGGTCACGTCGGGGTTCCGGAGGGCGCAACGGGCTTGGCGGCGGGCGCGGCGTCGTCGGCCTTGGGCGCGCTGGGCGCGGGTTGTTGGGTTGCGGCAGGCGCAGGCGCAGCCACCGGTGGCAGATCCAGGTCCAGGCTGTGGTTCTGGCCGGGCGGCGGCGCGATGCTGCGCTCGGGTTCGGCAGGCGTTTCGCTGGCCACGGCCGGTTCGGCCTTGATGTTGGCTTCGCGCGCGACTTCGTCGAGTTCCGCGCGGAACTGCTGGACGGGTTCCTGCAGCGAGGCCTGGGTTTCGTTCAGCGACTTCTGCACGCCCTGGGCGGCATCTTCCATTTCGCTCTTGAACTTGCGCAGTTCGTCGAGCTCGATTTCGCGCTGGATATCGGATTTCACGTCATTGACGTAACGCTGCGCGCGCCCGAGCAGGTGGCCGACGGTGCGGGCAACCTTGGGCAGGCGTTCGGGGCCGATGACGATCAGGGCGATGACGCCGATCACCATCAGTTCAGTGAAGCTGACATCAAACATTCGACGGCCGCTCGGGAGTGGATGCAATAAGGGCCGGCCTGTTCAGGACGGCCCGGGAGCCGAGCAGGCGCTCAGGAGTTGGATTTTTCCTTGGCCTGCACGTCGATGGTGTCGCCGGAGACGCGTTGTTGCGCGATCGGTTCGGCCGGCTTGTCGCCGCCGTTGGCGTCCTTCATGCCTTCCTTGAAGCCCTTGACCGCGCCGCCGAGGTCCGAGCCGATGTTGCGCAGCTTCTTGGTGCCGAAAATCAGCGCCACGATGACCAGGACAACCAACCAATGCCAGATGCTGAAACTACCCATGATGTTTCTCCGAATTACGCGTTGGGGGCCACGCGCCCTTTCCAGGGTCGCGAGCCGCCGATGATGTGGAAATGCAGATGCGGGACTTCCTGGCCGCCTTCGACGCCAGAATTGATCATGATGCGAAATCCGCCATCAGGGCCCGGATTGCAACCGTTTTCAGCGGCTAACCGCGGCGCTAACGACATCATTCTACCCAACCATTCTGCGTCCTCCCCCTTAATATCCTGCATGGATGTGACATGACGTCGAGGGATCAGCAATAAATGTACCGGCGCGGCCGGATTAATGTCGTGGAACGCAACAAAGTCCTCGTCCTCGTAGATTTTCTTGGACGGGATGTCGCCAGCGGCGATCTTGCAGAAAATACAGTTGTCGCTCATTTTTCCGGGTTCCGTGTTCAATCTTGCGGGCGGCTTGCCTTTTCCACCAGGCCGGACAGGCCCTCGCGGCGAGCCAGTTCGGCCAGTACGTCTTCGGGCCGAAGCTTGAAATGGGTCAAGGCCACCAGGCAATGGAACCACAGGTCGGCGGTTTCGCTGACGATGCGGTCGGGCACGCCGTCCTTGGCGGCCATGACCAGTTCGGTGGCTTCTTCGCCGATCTTCTTGAGGAAGGCGTCCGGGCCTTTGGCCAGCAGCTTGGCGGAATAGGAGGCTTGGGGATCGCCGCCGTTTTCGGGACGGCGGGTTTCCAGGGTATCGGCGATGCGCGCGAGGATTTCGGCGGCGCTTGCGGCTTGAGCGGTCATTTGTAGATCAGTTCGGGGTCTTTCAGCACGGGGTCCACCGTGATCCAGGATGCCTGGTCGGTCTGGCCTTCCAGGCGGCGGTAGAAGCAGCTGGCGCGCCCGGTATGGCAGGCGATGCCGCCTTGCTGGTGGATCTTGAGCAGGATCACGTCGCCGTCGCAGTCCAGGCGCAGTTCATGGACTTCCTGGGCATGGCCGGACTCTTCGCCCTTGCGCCAGAGGCGCTGGCGGGAACGCGACCAGTAAACGGCGCGCCCGGTGGCGGCCGTTTCGGCGAGCGATTCGCGGTTCATCCAGGCCACCATCAGGATCTGGCCGTTTTCGGCGTCCTGCGCGATGGCGGGTATCAGGCCGTTTTCGTCGAAGACGACATCGGCCATCCAGGCGGGTTCGTTGCTCATCTCATTCATCCGTTGTCCTCGCGCGGCGCCTTGCAGGCCGCCACTGGCGCGTGGGGACTCATAATCTTACGGCAATACCTTGTTGCACGCCTGAGAGGGGCCTCCCAAACTGATCCAGACTATCCCCAATCCAGGCCAGCCGAGCTGGGTTTTTCAATGCGTGCCAAGCAATCCGGCCTATGCAATTCGAGGCGCCACACAAGCGGGGCTGCGCGGAGCCGGGCTCTGCCGGTCCGCTGCGGCGCCCCCCTGGGGGGGAAGCGCCGCAGGCGCTTCGGGGGGCTACATCCGGACCGGGATGCCCTGCTCAGCCATGAAGTGCTTGCACTCGCCCACAGTGTGCTGGCCGAAGTGGAAGATGCTGGCGGCCAGCACCGCGCTGGCGCGGCCGGTGGTGACGCCGTCGGCCAGATGCTGCAGGTTGCCCACGCCGCCGGAGGCGATGACGGGCACGGGCACGGCGTCCGAGACGGCGCGGGTGAGTTCCAGGTCGAAACCGGACTTGGTGCCGTCACGGTCCATGCTGGTCAGCAGGATTTCGCCGGCGCCGTAGGCGGCCATGCGGCGCGCCCAGGCCACGGCGTCCAGCCCGGTGGCCTTGCGGCCGCCGTGGGTGAAGACTTCCCAGCGGGCGGGTTCGCCCGCGGCCGAGACGCGGCGCGCGTCGATCGCCACCACCACGCATTGCGAGCCGTGGTAGTCCGAGGCGGCCCGGACCAGTTCCGGATTGGCCACGGCGGCGCTGTTGATGCTGATCTTGTCGGCGCCGGCATTCAGCAGGCGCTGGATGTCGGACACCTGGCGCACGCCGCCGCCCACCGTCAGCGGAATGAAGACCTGCGAGGCCACCTGCTCGATGATGGGCAGGATCAGGTCGCGGCCGTCGCTGGTGGCGGTGATGTCGAGGAAGGTGAGTTCGTCGGCGCCCTGTTCGTTGTAGCGGCGGGCGATCTCGACGGGGTCGCCCGCGTCGAGCAGGTTGACGAAGTTCACGCCCTTGACGACGCGGCCCGCGGTGACGTCAAGGCAGGGAATGATGCGGCGGGTCAGCGCGCTTTGCACGGGCGCGCCGGCCGCGGGGGTGCTGCTGGAGGTGGTCATTTTGCCAGTTCGTCGGCGCGTGCCTGCGCCGCTTGGAAGTCGAGCGTGCCTTCGTAGATGCTGCGGCCCAGGATGGCGCCTTCGACGCCGTCTTCCTCGACGGCGCAGAGAGCTTCGATGTCCTGGATGCCGGCGATGCCGCCCGATGCGTAGACCGGGATGCGCACGTGCTGGGCCAGGCGGACCGTGGCTTCGACGTTGACGCCGGACAGCATGCCGTCGCGGCCGATGTCCGTGTAGATGATGGCTTCGCAGCCGTAGTCCTCGAACTTCTTGGCCAGGTCGAGCACGTCGTGGCGGGTCAGCTTGCTCCAGCCGTCGGTGGCGATCTTGCCGTCGCGGGCGTCCAGGCCGACGATGATCTGGCCCGGGAAGGCGCCGCAGGCGTCCTGCAGGAAGCCGGGATTCTTGACCGCGGCCGTGCCGATGATCACGTAGGAGATGCCGGCGTCGAGGTAGCGTTCGATGGTGTCGAGGTCGCGGATGCCGCCGCCGATCTGCACGGGGATGTCGTCGCCGACAGCGTCCAGGATCGCCTTGATGGGGGCTTCGTTCTTGGGTTTGCCGGCGACGGCGCCGTTCAGGTCGACCAGATGCAGGCGGCGAGCGCCTTGGTCGAGCCAGCGTGTGGCCATGGCGGCGGGGTCTTCAGAGAACACCGTTGCATCGTCCAGGTCACCCTGGCGCAGGCGCACGCAGCGCCCGTCTTTGAGATCGATGGCGGGGATCAGCAGCATGGTGGGCAGCGAAAAAATATATGGGTTGAAAGGGCTGGCGGGCGTGGGCTCGGAGCCTACGGCTGCCAGTCTACAAAATTGCGATACAGGCGCAAACCGTGCTCGGCGCTCTTTTCGGGATGAAACTGCACCGCGAAAATGTTAGCTGCCGCCACCGCGCAGGTAAAGGCAAGGCCATACTCGGTTTCACCAACAGTCAGGTCCGGATCTTCCGGGTCGGCGTAGTAGCTATGGACGAAATAGAAGTGCGTTTCGTCCGGAATGCCGGCCCAGATAGGATGAGAGCGCGTCTGGCGCACTTTGTTCCATCCCATGTGCGGGACCTTGAGGCGCTCGGGGCGGGTGTCGGCCAGTCCGGCGCCGCCGGCGTCGGTCAGGCAGGCCGCGTCATCGCTGACGGGATCGGCAAAGCCGGGGCCCGAGAAGCGGCGCACCACGCCGGGGAACAGCCCCAGGCAGGAGGTGCCGCCTTCCTCGCTGGAATCGAACAGCATCTGTTCGCCCACGCAGACGCCCAGCAGAGGCTTCTCGCGCGCGGCGCGCACCACGGCCTCGCGCAGGCCGGATTCGTTCAGGGTGCGCATGCAGTCCGCCATGGCGCCCTGGCCGGGAAACACGACGCGGTCGGCCGCGGCGATTTCCTGGGGCTGGCTGCAGATGCGGATGTCGGCATCGGGGGCGGCGTATTTCAGGGCGCGGGCGACGGAATGGAAATTGCCCATTCCGTAGTCGACGATGGCGATAGTGGTCACTTCTTTCTGCCTGCTGCGGGTGGATGGCGGAGGTGTTACAGCACGCCCTTGGTGGAGGGCACGACGTCGCCCATGCGGGGATCGACTTCCATGGCCATGCGCAGGGCGCGGCCACAGGCCTTGAAGACCGTTTCCGCCTGGTGGTGGGCGTTGACGCCGCGCAGGTTGTCGATGTGCAGCGTGATCAGGGCGTGGTTGACCAGGCCCTGGAAGAATTCGCGCGTCAGGTCCACGTCGAAGTCGCCGATGCGGGCGCGGGTGAAGGGGATGTGGTATTCCAGGCCCGGGCGGCCGGAGAAGTCCACCACCACGCGCGACAGCGCTTCGTCCAGCGGCACGTAGGCATGACCGTAGCGGCGCAGGCCGGCCTTGGTGCCGACCGCCTTGGCGATGGCCATGCCCAGCGTGATGCCCACGTCTTCCACCGTATGGTGCGCGTCGATGTGCAGATCGCCTTCCGCCTTGATGTCGAGGTCGATCAGGCCGTGGCGGGCGATCTGGTCCAGCATGTGGTCCAGGAACGGCACGCCGGTGTCGATCGTCTGCTTGCCGGTGCCGTCGATATTGACGGCCACGCGGATGCGGGTTTCGTTGGTGTTGCGGGTGATCTCAGCGGTACGCATGTTAAGCACTCAAAATCTCTTGCAGGGCGGATAGCAAGGCGGCGTTTTCGGCCGGGGCGCCCACCGAGATGCGCAGGCAGTCGGCCAGCAGCGGATGGGCGTTGGAGAAGTTGCGAATCAATATTTTGCGCGTTTTCAGGGCAAGATGCACGGCGTTGCCGTCCAGCTTGCCGGAAAAGCGGGCAAGAACGAAGTTGCCGGCGGAAGGGAATACCCGCACCCCGGGCAGTTGGGCCAGGGCGGCGGCCAGCGGTTCGCGGTCTGCACGCAGGCGGGCGGCCTGTTCGTCCAGCACCGGCTTGTGGCGCAGCACGGCCGACAGCGTGGCCTGGGTCAGCACGTCCAGGTTGTAGGGCGGGCGGACCTTGTTCAGTTCCGCGATCCAGGCTGGGTGGCCGGCCAGGTAGCCGAAGCGCAGGCCGGCCAGGCCGATCTTGGACACCGTGCGCATGACGACCACGTTCGGCGCGTCCAGCACCCGCGGCATCCAGGTGTGGCCGGCGAAGGGCTGGTAGGCCTCGTCCAGCACCACCAGGCCGGGGGCGGAGGCGATGATGGCCGCTACATCCTCATCGGACCAGAGGCCGCCGGTGGGGTTATTGGGCACGGCCAGGAACACCACCTTGGGCTGGTGTTCCTGGATGGCGGCCAGCATGGCCGGCAAGTCCAGGGTCAGGTCGGCCGTCAGCGGCACGCCGACGAAGCGGGCGTGGTCGAAGCGCGCGGCCATGTCGAAGTAGACGAACGACGGCCAGGGCGACAGCACCGTGTCACCCGGATTGCAGCAGGCCTGCACCACGATGTGGATGAGCTCGTCCGAGCCGTTGCCGAACAGCACGTCTGCCCCATCCGGCACGCCGAAGGCCGTTTTCACGGCCGCTTGCAGCGCCGACAGGTCAGCCGCGGGGTAACGGTTCAGCGGCGTGTCGCGCACGGCGCGGGCGATGTCGTCGCGAACCGCCTCGGGCAGTTCGTAGGGGCATTCCATGGCGTCGAGCTTGATGCAGCCCTCGGCATGGGCCACGGGATAGGCGGCCAGCTCGCGGATGTCCGCCCGGACGGTGCCGGCGATGCGGCCCGGCACGCTCATGGCTGGTCGATCCGGTATTGGGCGCTGGCGGCATGCGCCTGCAAGCCCTCGCCCAGCGCCAGTTCGGCGGCGATGCGGCCCAGCTTCTGGGCGCCCTGATGCGAAACCTGGATCAGGCTGGAGCGCTTCTGGAAGTCATAGACGCCCAGCGGCGAGGAAAAGCGCGCAGTGCGCGAGGTCGGCAGCACGTGGTTGGGACCGGCGCAGTAGTCGCCCAGCGATTCGGAGCTGAAGCGGCCCATGAAGATGGCGCCTGCGTGGCGGATCTGCGCGGTCCATTTTTCGGGGTTCTCGGTGGAGATCTCGAGGTGCTCGGGCGCGATGTCGTTGGCGATCCGGCAGGCTTCTTCGAGATCCTGGACCAGGATCAGCGCGCCGCGGTTGGCCAGGCTGACGCGCAGGATGTCGGCGCGCGGCATGGTGGGCAACAGGCGTTCGATCGAGGCCTGCACTTCTTCGATGAAGGCGGCGTCCGGGCACAGCAGGATGGATTGCGCCAGTTCATCGTGCTCGGCCTGGGAGAACAGGTCCATGGCGATCCAGTCGGCCGGCGTCTTGCCGTCGCAGATGACCAGGATTTCGCTGGGGCCGGCGATCATGTCGATGCCGACGACGCCGAACACGCGGCGCTTGGCGGCGGCGACGTAGGCGTTGCCCGGGCCGACGATCTTGTCCACGGCCGGCACGGTGGCGGTGCCGTAGGCCAGCGCGCCCACGGCCTGCGCGCCGCCGATGGCGAAGACGCGGTCCACGCCGGCGATGGCCGCGGCGGCCAGCACGATGGGATTGCGCACGCCGTCCGGCGTGGGCGTGACCATGACCAGTTCCTGCACGCCCGCGACCTTGGCCGGAATGGCGTTCATCAGCACCGAGGACGGATAGGCGGCCTTGCCGCCGGGCACATACAGGCCCACGCGGTCCAGCGGAGTCACCTGCTGGCCCAGCATGGTGCCGTCGGCATCCGTGTAGGTCCAGGTCTCGGCGCGCTGGCGTTCGTGGTAGCTGCGCACGCGGTCGGCGGCGGCTTCCAGCGCGTTGCGCTGAGCGGCGGGCAGCGCGGCCAGGGCCGCCTGCCAGTCCGCCTTGGGGATCTCCAGCGTCTGGGCCGATGCGCCGGGCATGCGGTCAAAGCGCTGCGTGTATTCCACCAGCGCGGCGTCGCCGCGGGCGCGCACGTCGGCCAGGATGCCGGCCGCGGCGCGGTCGATGGATTCGTCCTCGGTGGCTTCGAAGGCCAGCAGCGTGGACAGGGCGGATTTGAATCCGGGATCGCGGGAGTCGAGACGATTGATCAGGGCCATGGCGTCATGGAGCAAGCAGGTAACGGCCGCCGCGGCGTCGCGGCGGGCGAGGGTCAGGCGTTGCGGGCAGCGGCTCTTTCGAAGGCGTCCAGCAGCGGTTGCAGGCGGGCGCCGCGGGTCTTCAGCGCGGCCTGGTTGACGATCAGGCGCGAGGAGATCGGCATGATGTCTTCCACCGCGACCAGGTCGTTGGCGCGCAGGGTGCCGCCGGTGGACACCAGGTCCACGATGCAGTCGGCCAGTCCCACCAGCGGCGCCAGTTCCATCGAACCATACAGCTTGATGATGTCCACGTACACACCCTTGGCCGCGAAGTGTTCACGGGCTGACTGCACGTATTTGGTGGCCACGCGCAAACGCGCGCCCTGGTGGACGGCGCCTTCGTAGTCGAAGCCCTTGCGCACGGCCACGGCCAGGCGGCACTTGGCGATGTTCAGGTCGATCGGCTGATACAGGCCGCCGGGCTGCTCCTTGGCGTGCTCGATGAGCACGTCCTTGCCCGCGATGCCGAGGTCGGCCGCGCCGTACTGCACATAGGTGGGCACGTCCGAGGCGCGCACGATGATCAGGCGCAGGCCGGGGTCGCTGGTGGGCAGGATCAGCTTGCGCGAGCTTTCGGGATTCTCGGGGACTTCGATGCCGGCCTCGGCCAAGAGCGGCATGGTTTCTTCGAAGATGCGCCCTTTGGACAGGGCCAGGGTCAAGGGGGGGATGACGGTGGCATCGTTCATGCCTGTTCCTTGGTGACGCGTTGGATGTTCGCGCCCAGGGCGCGCAGTTTGACTTCCATCTGGTCGTAGCCGCGATCCAGGTGGTAGATGCGGTCGACGAGGGTTTCGCCTTCGGCCGCGAGGCCGGCGATGACCAAGCTGGCCGAGGCGCGCAGGTCGGTGGCCATGACGGTGGCGCCCGACAGCTTCGGCACGCCGCGCACGATGGCGGTGTGGCCGTCGATGTCGATGTCCGCGCCCATGCGGCGCAGTTCCTGCACGTGCATGTAGCGGTTTTCGAAGATGGTCTCGACGACGACCGAGGTGCCTTCGGCCACGGCGTTCAGCGCCATGACCTGGGCCTGCATGTCGGTGGCGAAGCCGGGGTACTCCAGCGTGCGAAAGCCCACGGCGCGAGGGCGCGAGGACATGGCACAGCGGATCCAGTCGGGGCCGGTCTCGATGGTGAGGCCGGCCTCGGTCAGCTTGCCCAGCGTGGCGCCGAGGATGTCCGCGTCGGTATTGCGCAGGACGATGTCGCCGCCCGCCGCGCCGACGGCGCACAGGAAGGTGCCGGCTTCGATGCGGTCGGAGATGACGCGGTGTTCGGCGCCGTGCAGGCACTCGACGCCGTCGATCACGATGCGGCTGGTGCCGTGGCCCTGGATGCGAGCGCCCATCTTGATGAGCAGTTCGGCCAGGTCCACCACTTCCGGTTCGCAGGCGGCGTTTTCCAGCACGGTCCGGCCTTCGGCCAGCACGGCGGCCATCAGCAGGTTCTCGGTGCCGGTGACGGTGACCATGTCGGTGCGCACGGAGGCGCCCTTCAGGCGCTTGGCGCGCGCCACCACGAAGCCGTGTTCGATGCTGATTTCCGCGCCCAGCGCGGCCAGGCCCTTGATGTGCTGGTCCACGGGGCGCTGGCCAATGCTGCAGCCGCCGGGCAGGCTGACGCGGGCTTCGCCGAAGCGCGCCAGCAGAGGGCCCAGCACCAGGATGGACGCCCGCATGGTCTTGACCAGATCGTAGGGAGCTTCCAGCTTGTCGACCTGGTTGGCCTGCAGCGTGACCGTGCCGTCCGCGTCACGCTCGGCGCGCATGCCCATGCGGCCCAGCAGGCGCAGCATGGTGGCCGTGTCGTTCAGGTGCGGCACGTTGCTGAGGGTCAGCACGTCGGCGGTCAGCAGGCCTGCGCACAGGATGGGCAGGGCCGAGTTCTTGGCGCCGGAGATGGAGATTTCGCCTTGCAGGCGCGAACCTCCGGTGATGCGTAGCTTGTCCATTACTTGCCTGCTTGCTGGTATTCGGCGGGAGTCAGGGTGCGCATGGACAGCGCATGGATCTCGGCCTTCATGCGGTCGCCGAGCGCGGCATAGACCAGCTGGTGGCGCTGGATCAGGCGCTTGCCTTCGAAGGCAGTGCTGACGATGACCGCGTCGAAATGCGAGCCGTCGCCTTGCACGTCTAGGTGTTCACAGGGCAGGCCGTCCGCGATGTATTGGCGGACTTGCGCGGGAGTGGGAAGCATGGACGTCAGTTCCTGAGTTTGTAGCCGCTGGCCAGTAGCCGCAGCGCATAGAGCGATAGCGCGAGGAACACCCCCGTCACCACCGCCAGGCTGCGCCAGGGGGAGACGTCCGACACCGAGAAGAATCCGTAGCGGAAGCCGTCGATGGTGTAGAAGATGGGGTTCCAATGGGACACGCCCTGCCAGAAGGCGGGGAGCGTGTGGATGGAATAGAACACGCCGGACAGGAAGGTGGCCGGCATGATGAGGAAGTTCTGGAAGGCCGCGAGCTGGTCGAATTTTTCGGACCAGAGGCCCGCGATCAGGCCCAGCACGCCCATGATGCCGCAGGCCAGCACGGCGAAGACGGCCAGCCACAGCGGGTGGGCGGGAATCAGCGACACGAAGAACAGCGCCACCACCCACACGCACAGCCCGACCGCGAGGCCGCGCACGATCGCCGCCAGCACATAGGCGGCGAAGATGTCGCGGTGCGACAGCGGCGGCAGCAGCATGAAGACCAGGTTGCCCGTGATGCGGCTCTGGATCAGCGACGACGAGGGATTGGCGAAGGCGTTCTGCAGCATGCTCATCATCATGAGCCCGGGAATCAGGAACGCCGTGTAGGGCACGCTGCCATACACCATGACGCGCCCTTCCAGCACGTGGGCGAAGACCAGCAGGTACAGCAGCGCGGTGATGACGGGCGCGGCGATGGTCTGGAAGCTGACTTTCCAGAAGCGCAGCAATTCCTTGCGCAGCAAGGTCGGGAAGCCGGAGCCCGCATCCAGGCGGGGCTGCACCAGCGGCTGGCTGGCGGTCGCGGCGGGCTGGGTCATGACGAGATCTCTTCGGGTTGCAGGGCGGGCGCGGGTTGCTCGTCGCCTTCGTGCATGATGCGCACGAAGGCGTCTTCCAGGTCGACCCCGCCGACGCGGGCCATCAGGGCCTGGGTGGTGTCCAGCGCCACGATGCGGCCGCGCTTGAGCATGGCGATGCGGCCGCACAGGGCTTCCGCTTCTTCCAGGTAGTGGGTGGTCAGCATGATGGTGTGGCCGGCCTTGTTCAGGCGCGAAATGAATTCCCACAGCGTGCGCCGGAGGTCCACGTCGACGCCGGCGGTGGGTTCGTCCAGCACGATCACGGGCGGACGGTGCACCAGCGCCTGGGCCACCAGCACGCGGCGCTTCATGCCGCCGGACAGCGCCCGCATATTGGAGTTGGCCTTGTCGGCCAGCCCCAGGTTGAACAGGATTTCGTCGATCCAGTCGTCGTTCTTGCGCAGGCCGAAATAGCCGGACTGGATGCGCAGGGTCTCGCGCACCGTGAAGAACGGGTCGTAGACCAGCTCTTGCGGCACCACGCCCAAAGCCCGCCGCGCCGACTTGTAGTCGGCCACGACGTCGTATCCACAGACCGTGGCGCGGCCCGAACTGGCGTGCGCCAAGCCGGCCAGGATCGAGATCAGCGTGGTCTTGCCGGCGCCATTGGGGCCGAGCAGGCCGAAGAACTCGCCGTGCTCGATATTCAGGCTGACATTGTCCAGCGCCTGGAAGCCGGCGGCGGGCGCGCGCCCGAGCAGCTTCTGCCAGCCGCGCTGGCGCGGGGAGTAGACCTTGGAGACGTTTTCTAGACTGACGGCGGACATGACGGCGGGAGATGGCCCGAAAAGAGCGAATTGATCATTATATAAGCGCGTCGCTGCCGTTCCGGCCGGTAGCCCTGGCATTCCCCCGGGTATCCGACTGGTCTGTCCCTAAAAGAATCGGCCCGGCGGGCCACTGGGGCGCGCCGGGCCGCGACAGCCGCAAGGCCGATCATTGGTTGCGTTGGTTCAACGCCTTGATCAGGCCGTCGATGCCGTCGCGGTTGATCTGCTGCGCGAACTGGTTGCGGTAGTTCTCGATGAGCCAGATGCCTTCGACGTTCATGTCATAGATCTTCCAGCCTTGGCCCGTCTTTTCCAGGCGGTAGTCGACGCCCACCGGCTGGTCGTTGCCCTGGGAGATCAGGGTGCGCACGACCACGTCGTCGGCTTTGGGGTCGCCGCGGAACGGCAGTGCGCGCACCGTGGTGCTGGACGTGACGCGGGTCAGCGCGCCGCTGTAGGTGCGCACCAGCGTGCCGCGGAAGGCCTCGGCCAGTTCCTTTTTCTGCACATCGTTGGCCTGGCGCCAGTAGCGGCCGGCGGCCAGGCGCGTGGTCTTCTGGAAGTTGACGTAGGGCAGGATGTGCTCGTTGACGACCTGGTTGATGCGGGCGGTGTTGCCCGCCTTGACGGCGCCGTCGGCCTTCAGCACGTCCAGGGCCTCGTTGGCCGCGGCGAGCACGAACTGGTCGGGAGAACCGTTGGGGTCGGGTTTGGCCTGCGCGCCGGCGCTCAGGCCCAGAGCCACGAGGCCCGTGAAAACCAGACGCTGCAGCAGGGAAACAAAGGAAACTCGCATCAAAACTCCTTACTTGTACTGGGGCGCACCCCGCGGCTTACTTGGCCGCAGGTTGCGCCGCGGGTTGAGCCGCCGGCTGCGCGGCGGGGGCGGCGTCGTCCTCGTCGTCTTCGTAGTTGGGCAGCGAGGACTCGTCGTCCACCTTCTGGCCCAGCACCATGGCGGCGCGGCGCTGCAGATAGGCGTCGCGCACGAAGCTGTAGGGATCGAGCGCGACGCGGTCGATGGTGTCGGTGGCGCTCAGCAGGCTGGCGCGCGTGTCCACCACGCGCAGGCCCCACAGCGAGTTGCGCAGGCGCACGTTGTCGATGGAATCGACGCCCATGTAGCCGTAGGTGGTGCCCGCGTAGTCGCCGATCAGGCCAGCGCCGTCGCGTACCGACGACGAGCCGAAGAACGGCAGCACCAGGTACGGACCCTGGCTGAAGCCCCACACGCCCAGCGTGGTGCCGAAGTCGTTCGGGATGCGGCGCGCGCCGTTGGCCGAGGCGACGTCGAAGCAGCCGCCCACGCCCATGGTGGTGTTGAACAGGAAGCGGCCCAGCGTGTTGACGAAGTCGTGGCCGCGGCCCTGCAGGAAGCTGTTGGCGCCGGACCAGAGGTCACCGACGTTGCTGAAGATGTTGTGCACGCAGCTGCGCACCGGCTGCGGCGTGACGAAGGTGTAGGCCTGCGCCACCGGCTTGAAGACGGCACGGTCGACGGTGTCGTTGAATTTGTAGACGCCCCGGTTGAAGCCTTCCCAGGGATCGCGGGGATCCGGGTTCTGCGGCGCGGCGCAGCCTGCCATCAGCGCGCCCGCGGCGGCAACGGTGGCAATCCTGCAAATGGTTTTCTTATTCATGATCAGGGCATCCCTATCAACGATTCTTATGATATTGCGTACCTTGGACGCGCTGCTGTTACCGCGTCTGTCGCATTGTCTTTAATTTGGCGTTTTCGCGGCGGGTTCCGGCGCGCTCGAGCCTTGCTTCTCGGCCGACCCGTACAGGAACTGGCTGATCAGTTGTTCAAGCACCACGGCGCTTTGCGTGTAGCGGATCTTGCCGCCGTCGACAAAGTTTTCCTCTTCGCTGCCCGCGGTCAGGCCCAGGTATTGTTCACCCAGCAGGCCCGACGTCAGGATGGACGCCGAAGTGTCCTTGGGGAACTGATAGGCCGTTTCCAGGTTGACCGAGACGATCGCCTGGAAGGTCTTGTCATCGAACGAGATGCCGGCAACCCGGCCCACGACGACCCCCGCGCTCTTGACGGGCGCGCGCACCTTGAGGCCGCCTACGTTATCGAAGTTGGCCGTCAGCGTATAGGTCGGGGCGAAAGAAAAGGTGCTCAAGTTGCCGGCGCGCAACGCCAGGAACGCCAGCGCGACCGCGCCCAGCAATACAAACAGGCCTACCCAGAAGTCGGTTTTTTCGCGAGACATGATCGATCCGTATCAATTTCCAAACATCAAGGCGGTGAGCAGGAAGTCCAGCCCAAGTACCGCCAGGGAGCCCACCACCACGGTGCGCGTGGTCGCGCGGGCAACGCCTTCGGGGGTGGGCTTGGCTTGCCAGCCCTCATAGAGCGCGACCAGCGTCACGGTGACGCCGAAGACCAGGCTCTTGATGACGCCATTGGCCACGTCTTTCCAGACGTCGACGCCGTTTTGCATCTGCGACCAGAACGCGCCGGCGTCCACGCCGATCAGCAGCACGCCCACGACCCAGCCGCCCAGGATGCCCACCATGGAGAACACCGCCGCCAGGATGGGCATGGCGATGATGCCGCCCCACAGACGCGGCACCAGCACGCGGCGGATGGGGTCGACGGCCATGACTTCCATGGCCGCGAGTTGCTCGCCGGCTTTCATCAGGCCGATTTCGGCCGTGAGAGAGGTGCCCGCACGGCCCGCGAACAGCAGCGCCGTGACCACGGGTCCCAGTTCCCGCACCAGCGACAGGGCCACCAGCAAGCCCAGCGCTTCTTCAGAGCCGTAGCGGTTCAGCGTGTAATAGCCTTGCAGCCCCAGCACGAAGCCCACGAACATGCCGGAAACGGCAATGATGAGCAGCGAGTAGTTGCCGATGAAATGGACCTGCTGCGACACCAGCCGCGGACGCGACAGCGCAATGCCGCTGCGAGCGAGCATGGCGCCGAAGAACCGGGTGAAGTAGCCGATGCCGGAAACGCGGTTGCGCACCCAGCCGCCCAGCGCACCGATGGCGTTGTTGGATCCGCTCATGCGCGGCGGCCCTCCTGTTGCGAAAGCCACTTCTTGAAAGCGGGCGTCTCGGGATATTGGAACGCGACGGGGCCGTCGGGCTCCCCTTTGAGGAACTGTTGCACGTAGGGGTCTTGCGAGGCCGACAGCATTTCGGGGGTGCCGGCCGCGGCAAGCTTGCCCTGGCCGACCAGGTACACCTGGTCCGCGATGGCAAACGATTCATGCACGTCGTGCGTGATCAGCACCGAGGCGCAGCCGAGGCGGTCGGCCAGGTTGCGGATCAGGCGCGCGGTAATGCCCAGCGAGATCGGGTCCAGCCCCGCAAACGGCTCGTCATACAGAATGAGTTCGGGTTCCAGCACGACGGCGCGGGCCAGCGCCACGCGCCGGGCCATGCCGCCGGAGATTTCCGCCACTTTCAGGTGCGCGGCTGCGCGCAGGCCGACGGCGTCGAGCTTGTCCAGCACGCGCTCGGTGACTTCGGGCTCCGCCAGCTTGGTGTGTTCGCGCAGCGGGAAGGCCACGTTCTCGAAAACGTTCAGGTCAGTGAAAAGCGCGCCCTGCTGAAATAGGACGCCCATGCGCGTGCGCAGCGATTGCAGTTCGGTGCGGCTGACGTGGGCCATGTCCTGGCCGAAGGCCAGCACCCGGCCCCGCTGCGCGGTGAGCTGGCCGGTGGCCGCGCGCAACAGCGTGGTCTTGCCCGAACCCGAGCCGCCCATGATGGCGACCACCTGGCCGGCGCGCACGTCCATGGAAATGTCGCGCAAGACGGTGAAATCACCATAGCCTAGCGCCACACCTTCCAGGCGCAGGGCGAATTCCGGGGTCTTGCTGGTTTGAGCGGGCATGGGCAACGAAAGGGTGTTTCGGCGGCGGAGCTTGCCCTGCTGTCCGGTCGATGCGACCGGCAAAATTCATGGCCGGCGCGGCGAAGACAGGCGGCGTCGGGAAGCGCCCTGTTACTCATATGCCGGGGGCGAGGTCGGGCCTGGGCTCCCGGCGGCGAGGCGCCATTGTAGCCCGACGCTTTGTAATCACAACGCGAGAGCCCGCGCGTGGAACAGTGTTTTCGGTTCAGGGAACAATATGCTCAGCGGCGCGCCTGCGCCGCCGCGGTCTCCCGGGCCAGCCGCGCGACCAGGTCGGCGGTGGTCTCGCGCCGCGCGAGCGGCGCGCCCTGGCCGGCCCACAGGGACAGCATGTCGGTGTTGCCGGCCTTGCCGCCCGCCGTGCGCATGGGGCGCGTCAACGCGTTCTGCAGGGGGTAAGGCAGGATGTCGGCCGCAATCGCGTCGGCCTCGCGCATGAAGGCGTTTTCGATGCCGCGGGCGGGCCGGCCCGAAAACGCACGGGTCACCCGCGACTGTTCCGCCCGGGAGGCGGGCAGCAGCGCCTTGTAGGCTTCATTGATGCCGGATTCCTCGGTCGTCAAGAAGGCCGTCCCCATTTGTGCCAGATCGGCGCCCAGGGCCAAGGCGGCGGCGATACCGCGGCCGTCCATGATGCCGCCAGATGCAATAACAGGGACAGAGACTGCGTCGGCCACCTGGGGCACCAGCGCCATGGTGCCGATCAGCGATTCCTCGAAACCGTCCAGGAAGGTGCCGCGGTGGCCGCCGGCCTCGGCGCCTTGCGCCACGATGGCGTCCACGCCGTCCGCTTCAAGGGCCACCGCTTCGCGCACGGTGGTCGCGGTGCCCACGGTCAGAATGCCCAGTTCGCGGCAGCGCGCGATGGCCGCGGCCGGCATGCGGCCGAAGGTGAAGCTGAAGACGGCCGGACGCACCCGCAGGATGGCTTCGATCTGCTGCGGCAGCGGATCGGCTTGCGGGCCGGGCGCGGCGGGCGCCGGCAGGCCCAGCTGCTGGTGGTAGCGCGCCATCAGCGCCAGCATGCGACTGGCGTCGCCGCGCATGGGTTCTTCCGGCACCGACGCGAACAGATTGATGGCGAACGGGAGCGGCGTGCGCGCACGGATGTCGCGCGCCGCCGCCTCGATCTGCTCGGGACTCATATAGGCCGCCCCGAGCGAACCCAGGACTCCCGCCTTCGATGCTTCGGAAACCAGCTCCACCGTCGTGGCGCCGCCGGCCATGGGGGCCTGGACGATGGGATGGTGCAGCTTGAGCAGATCAATCAGACGGGTAGCCATGGAATTACTCCTGGAAGGTTACTGAAGCTGGATGTTCCCAGCCTTGATGACGTGGGCCCACTTCTCGGTTTCGCTCTTGATGAAGGCGCCGAATTCCTCGGGCGTGCCGCCGCCCGCCTGGCTGCCGGTGTCGGCGATGGCCTTCTGCACGTCCGGTTCCTTCAGGATGCGGTTGAACTCGGCGTTGAGCTTGGCGATGATGGGCGCGGGCGTGCCGGCGGGGGCGACGATGCCCTGCCAGTTGTAGGACTCGAAGCCCGGCAGGCCGGATTCGGCCATGGTTGGCACGTCGGGCAGCACGGCCAGGCGCTTGGCGGACGTGACCGCGATGGGGTGGATCTTGGCGCCCTGGATCGCGGGCAACGCGGAATAGCCCATTTCGAACATCATCGAGATATGGCCGCCCATGAGGTCCGTCGCGGCCAGGCTGCCGCCCTTGTACGGGACGTGGACGATGTCGATCTTGGCCTGTTCGCGGAACATTTCGCCGGACAGGTGGTGCGCGCCGCCCACGCCGGACGAGCCGAAGGACAGCTTGCCGGGCTGCTTCTTGGCCAGCGCGATCAGGTCCGCCAGCGTCTTCACCGGCAGTTCGTTGTTCACGCTCAGCACCAGCGGGCTGTTTTCGATCAGGATGATCGGGGCCAGATCCTTTTGCGGATCGTAGGGCATGTCCTTCATCAGCGTCGGGTTGACCGCCATGGGCGCCAGATTGCCGGTGCCGATGGTGTAGCCGTCCGGCGCCGCGCGCGCGATCAGGTTGGTGCCGACCACGCCGCCGGCGCCTGCCTTGTTCTCGACCACGATGGGCTGGCCCAGCGTGTCGCCCAGCTTGCGCGCCAAAAGGCGTACGCGGGTGTCGGCGAAGCCGCCCGGCGCGTAGGGCACGATCATGGTGATGGGCTTGGCCGGCCAGTCGGCGGTCTGGGCCTGGGCGGCGCCGCTGAAGGCGGCGGTGGCTGCCAGGGCGGCAATAAGGGGACGCAATGCTTTCATACAGATGACTCCTGGTTTTGTTTTTTTAATGTGAACGGGCCCGCGGGCCGATCGCATTATGCCCAGCGGCCACGTCATCTGTCGTGATCTTTCCCAAACGCCATGCGGACAACGCCAACAGTGCCGCGCTGGCCGCCAGCACTTGCGGCAGCCCGGCGCCCCAATGCGCCGCCCAGGACGCCAACAGCGGTCCCAGGATCTGGCCGGCGGCGAAAGCCGCGGTCATGAGGGCCGCCGCGCGCGGCGCGGCGGCGCCGGCCGAACGCCTGGCGGCCAGCATTCCCGCCTGCGTAATCACCATGAAGGTGCCGCCCACCAGCACCGCGGCCACGATCACGGCGGCGATGTGGTGCCATAGCGCCACGGCCAGCATGCCCAGCGCCATGAGCGCCTGGGCGGCGCGCCAGACTTGCACGCTGTCGCGGCCCCGTGCCAGGCGGGGCACCAGCAGGCAGGACACCGCTGCGGCCATGCCGAACAGGGGCCAGGCCCAGCCGAAGATGGCCGGGTCGGGAATGATTTCCTTCGCCATCGCCGGCAGGAAGGTGGCCGGAATGATGTAGCCCACGCCGAACGCGCCATAGTGCAGCGCCAGCGCGGGGATGTCGCGTGGCAGCCGGGCGGCGGGTGCGGCGGCGCTGGCCGATTGCGCTGGCATTGGCGCCGCCTGGCGGCGCAACCCTGGCCAGGCGATCGCGGACAGGGCCAGCGCCAGCCCCCCCAGCGCGAACCAGACCGTGTCGGCGCGCGCGTCCCAGGCTGCCAGCGCCAGGCAGGCCAGCCCCGTCAGCGCAATGCCCGCGCCCACGCCGGCGTAGGTCACTGCGGACGCGCCCGCCTCGCGCGGATCGCCCGCGGGCACCGCCCGCCACGCCGCCACGCAGATGAAGGCGCTGGCGCTGGCGTAGCCGGCGGCCAGTCGCAGCGCGCACCAGACCGCCATGCCATGCCAGACAGGCATGGCCAGCGTCAGCAGGGCCACTGCCAGCAGGCTGGCCGCCAGCGTGCCCCGCAGCCGGCGGATGGGCCAGGCGACCGCAGCCAGCGCGCCCAGCAGATACCCCGCGTAGTTGGCCGAAGCCAGCCAGCTGCCCTGGGATAGCGACAGGCCGGTTTCCTGGGCCATCAGGGGCCAGACCGGCGTGAAGGCGAACCGGCCTATCCCCATGGCGGCGGCCAGGGCCAGCGCGGCCGGCCATGCCAGGGCGGCAGCGCTGCGTGACGAGGAAGGGTAATTGGGCGTTGACATGGCCCTTACTCTACGGCTGTACTAATATCATTAATAGTGAATTATTAAGATAGTGAGTTCTCAAAATGAGAAACTTGGACCTGGATGCACTGCAGATCTTCAAGGCGGTTGCCGACCAGGGCGGCGTGGCGCGCGCCGCTGCCCATCTGAACCGCGTGCAGTCCAACGTGTCGACGCGCCTGAAGCAGCTGGAGGCCTCGCTGGAGGCGCCGCTGTTCCGCCGCCAGAATCGCCGGCTGGTGCTGTCTGACCAGGGGCGGGTGCTGCTGTCCTACGCCGACCGGCTGCTGCGCCTGGCGGACGAAGCCCAGGCCGCGGTACGTGACGGCTCGCCGCAGGGCGTGCTGCGCATCGGCACCATGGAAAGCACGGCGGCCGCGCGTCTGCCGCCGATCCTGGCGGCCTATCACGCGGCCTGGCCGCAGGTGCGGATCGAACTGGTGACCGGCACGTCGGCCGCGCTGGCGGCCAAGGTGCGCAACTACGAAATCGAGGCCGCGTTCGTGGCGCAGCCGTTTCCGGCCGAAGGGCTGGCGGCCATGGATGCCTTCAAGGAAGAACTGGCGTTGATCTCGCCGCTGGCCTGGGATCCGATCGACAGTCCCAAGGACCTGGGCGACCGCAGCGTGATTGCCTTCGCGTCGGGATGCTCATACCGGCGCATCCTGGAATCCTGGCTCAACCAGGAAGGTATCGCGCCCGGCAAGGTGATGGAGTTCGCCTCGTACCACGCCATCGTCGCCTGCGTGGCGGCGGGCTCGGGCGTGGCGATTGTGCCGCGTTCGGTGCTGGCGGTGCTGGGGGCGGAGCACACGGTGCGCATCGGCGCCCTGTCCGGCTCGCATGGCCGGGCCCTGACCCAGCTGGTCTGGCGCGCCGACGACGACACGCCGGCGTTGCAGGCCCTGCGGCACAAGCTGGAGGCGCCGCAAGACTGAGGAAGGCCGCGCCTGGCGCGCGGCCCTTTTGCCTTTAGAAGCGGTAGCCGACGCCGATCGTCGCGACCCACGGATCGATGCGCGCGGTGCCGATGTGCTGGCCGTCCAGCTTCACCTTGGAACGGATGTCGATGTAGCGGATGTCTGCGTTCATAAACCAGCGCTCGTTGATCTTGAAGTCAGCGCCCAGTTGAGCGGCCACGCCCCAGGAATCGCCCAGCTTCAGGTCCGAACCCTTCAGCGCGCCTTCCGCCTTGGTGTCGAAGAAGTGGGTGTAGTTGATGCCCACGCCGATGTACGGCTGGATCATGCTGTCGGGCAGGATGTGCCATTGCAGGCTGAGCGTCGGCGGCAATTGCTTGGTCGAGCCGATCTTGCCCAGGCCGCTGCCGCTGACGTCATGCTGGAAGGGCCAGGCGCCCAGCAGTTCGATACCGATGTTGCGCGTGGCCATGTAGGTCAGCGTGAAGCTCGGGCGTACGTTGTTGTTGACGTCGAGTCCGACGCTGCCGTTGAGCACGGTGCCGTTGTTGGACGAGGGGCGGACCTGCGTCACGCCGACCTTGAACAGCACGTCGCCCGCTTCGTGGGCGTGCGCGGGGGCGGCGAGCGTGCCAGCGGCGATCAGGCCGGCGATGGCGGTGGCGCGGATACGGCCGTTCAGCGAAAACATTCTCTTCTCCGATCTTTCCATTGGGTGAGACGACAGGTTCTCAAACCTGGCGGCCGGCCCGCTTGATGTGTGTCAAATCGTGAAAAGACCGCAATCGAAAAGTGGTTATGTTGCAACAGGCGGGGGCGCGGGAAAAAAAAATCGCCGCCGGCGCAATGCGCTCGGCGGCTATCCGGCCCGGCCTGATCGTGGCGATCAGCGCGGCAGTTCGCTGCTGCCCATGAGGTAGGCGTCCACAGAGCGCGCGCACTGGCGGCCTTCGCGGATGGCCCAGACCACCAGGGACTGGCCGCGGCGCATGTCGCCGGCCGTGAAGACCTTCTCGACGTTGGTGCGGTAGTCGTCGGTATTGGCGCGTACGTTGCCGCGGGCATCGCGGTCCACGCCGAAGGCGTCCAGCACCGTCTGCACGGGCGACACGAAGCCCATGGCCAGCAGCACCAGGTCGGCCTTGATCTCGAATTCAGAGCCTTCGACTTCGCGCATCTTCATTTGGCCGGTGGCTTCGTCCTTGAACCATTCGACGCGTGCGCCGATCAGCTTTTCGACCTTGCCATTGCTGCCCTGGAGCAGCTTGGTGGTCACGGACCAGTCGCGCTCGCAGCCTTCTTCGTGCGAGGACGAGGTGCGCATCTTCAGCGGCCAGTACGGCCACGTCATGGTCTTGTTCTCGCTTTCCGGCGGCTGGGGCATCAGCTCGAACTGCGTGACCGAGGCCGCGCCGTGGCGGTTGCTGGTGCCGACGCAGTCGGAACCCGTGTCGCCGCCGCCGATCACCACCACGTGCTTGCCCTTGGCCAGCGTCTGGTTGGTGAGCCGGTCGCCCGCCACCGCCTTGTTCTGCTGGCGCAGGAAGTCCATGGCGAAGTACACGCCCGACAGCTCGCGGCCGGGCACCGGCAGGTCGCGCGGGGTTTCCGAACCGCCGCTCATCACCACCGCGTCGAACTCGGCCAGCAGCGATTCCGGCGTGCGCACCGTCAGGCCGTCGGCCACGGGGTCGCTGGGATTGCCGATGTAAGTCGACGGCGCGAATTCCACGCCCTCGGCTTCCATCTGCGAGATGCGGCGGTCGATCTGGTGCTTTTCCAGCTTGAAGTCGGGGATGCCGTAGCGCAGCAGGCCGCCGATGCGGTCGCTCTTTTCGAACAGCGTCACCGAGTGGCCGGCGCGGGCCAGCTGCTGCGCGCATGCCATGCCCGCGGGGCCGGAGCCCACCACGGCAACCTTCTTGCCGGTCTTGCGCGCCGGCACCTGCGGCGACACCCAGCCTTCGGCCCAGCCCTTGTCGATGATGGCGTGTTCGATGGACTTGATGCCGACAGCGTCGCTGTTGATGTTCAAGGTACAGGCAGCTTCGCACGGCGCCGGGCAGATGCGGCCGGTGAACTCGGGGAAGTTGTTGGTGGAGTGCAGGACGTCCAGCGCGCGCTTCCAGTCCTGCCGGTACACCAGGTCATTCCAGTCCGGGATGATGTTGTTGACCGGGCAGCCGTTGTTGCAGAACGGGATGCCGCAGTCCATGCAGCGCGCCGCCTGCTGCTTGGCCTGATCGTCGCTCAGGTGCAGCACGAATTCGCGCCAGTTCTTCAGCCGCTTCTGCGGGGCCTCGGAGGCCTCCTGCAGACGCTGAAATTCCATAAAGCCGGTAATCTTTCCCATGGTATCCCTCACGCAGCCAGTTGTTGCGGGTTGGCTGCACGCCACATTTCACCCAATGCGCGGCGGTAGTCCGTCGGCATGATTTTCACGAATTTGCCGCGCGAGGCTTCCCAGTCGCCCAGG
Organism: Achromobacter sp. ACM03; assembly: GCF_014851665.1. Taxonomy (NCBI): domain Bacteria; kingdom Pseudomonadati; phylum Pseudomonadota; class Betaproteobacteria; order Burkholderiales; family Alcaligenaceae; genus Achromobacter; species Achromobacter sp. ACM03. The sequence goes on from NZ_JACVAD010000002.1 coordinate 54,066, forward strand.
ATCTCGCGGGCGCGGAAGCTGCCGGTGTAGCGGAAGTGATCTTCCACCAGGCGGCGCAGGATGGTTTCGTCCGTTTCGCGTTCACCGCCGCGCTGCGCGCTGTGCCAGACGTCGATGTTGTTCTGGGCGAGCTGTTCCGCGTGCGGCACGATGCTTTCCAGTTCGACCATGGACAGGTTGGCGCGCTGCTTGAGCGTGCGTTCCGGATCCCACACGTAGGCCACGCCGCCCGACATGCCTGCCGCGAAGTTGCGGCCGGTCGTGCCCAGCACCACGACGGTGCCGCCGGTCATGTATTCGCAGCCGTGGTCGCCGGTGCCTTCCACGACGGTGGCCGCGCCCGAGTTGCGCACCGCGAAGCGTTCGCCGGCCACGCCGTTGAAGAACGCCTCGCCCGCCAGCGCGCCGTACAGCACGGTGTTGCCGGCGATGATGTGGTCCGGGCCGAAGCCGCGGAAGTCGTTGGGCGAGCGCACGATGATGCGGCCGCCCGACAGGCCCTTGCCGACATAGTCGTTGCCTTCGCCCACCAGGTCCATCGTGATGCCGTGGGCCAGGAACGCGCCGAAGCTTTGGCCGGCCGTGCCGTTGCACTGGATGTGGATGGTGTCGTCCGGCAGGCCCTCATGGCCGTAGCGCGCGGCCACCGCGCCCGACAGCATGGCGCCGATGGTGCGGTTGCGGTTGCGCACGGGGACGATGAAGGACACCTTCTCGCCGCGTTCCAGCGCGGGCTTGCTGCGCTCGATCAGCTGGTGGTCCAGCGCGCCGGCCAGGCCGTGGTCCTGCTCTTCGGTCTGGCGCACGTCGGCGTCGGATTGCGTTTGGTGGAACACGCGGGCGAAGTCCAGGCCCTGGGCCTTCCAGTGCTCCACGCCCGAGCGCATGTCCAGCAGGTCGGCGCGGCCGATCAGGTCGTCGAACTTGCGGATGCCCAGCTGGGCCATGATTTCGCGGACTTCTTCGGCGATGAAGAAGAAGAAGTTCACGACGTGTTCGGGCTTGCCCTGGAATTTCTTGCGCAGGACCGGGTCTTGCGTGGCCACGCCCACCGGGCAGGTGTTCAGGTGGCACTTGCGCATCATGATGCAGCCTTCCACGACCAGCGGCGCGGTCGCGAAGCCGAATTCGTCGGCGCCCAGCAGCGCGCCGATGACGACGTCGCGGCCGGTCTTCATCTGGCCGTCGGCCTGCACGCGGATGCGGCTGCGCAGGCGGTTGAGCACCAGCGTCTGCTGCGTTTCGGCCAGGCCCAGTTCCCAGGGCGTGCCCACGTGCTTGATGGACGACACCGGGGATGCGCCCGTGCCGCCGTCATGGCCGGCGATCACGACGTGATCGGCCTTGGCCTTGGCGACGCCCGCGGCCACCGTGCCCACGCCCACTTCGGACACCAGCTTGACCGACACCGAAGCCTTGGAATTCACGTTCTTCAGGTCGTGGATCAGCTGGGCCAGGTCTTCGATCGAGTAGATGTCGTGGTGCGGCGGGGGCGAGATCAGGCCCACGCCCGGCACCGAGTAGCGCAGCTTGGCGATGTATTCCGACACCTTGTGGCCGGGCAGCTGGCCGCCTTCGCCGGGCTTGGCGCCTTGGGCCATCTTGATCTGGATCTGGTCGGCCGACGACAGGTATTCGGCGGTCACGCCGAAACGGCCCGAGGCCACCTGCTTGATCTTGGAGCGCAGAGAGTCGCCCTTCTTCAGTTCGACGTCCGCTTCGATGCGGTCCGAGCCCAGCACCGAGGCCAGCGTATCGCCGTCCTTGATGGTGCTCTTGCCTTCGCGCATTTCGGCGCGGTAGCGCAGTTCGTCCTCGCCGCCTTCGCCGGTGTTGGACTTGCCGCCGATGCGGTTCATGGCCACGGCCAGCACCGAGTGCGCCTCGGTGGAGATCGAGCCCAGCGACATGGCGCCGGTGGCGAAGCGCTTGACGATTTCCTTGGCGGATTCGACGTCGTCCAGCGGAATCGCGCGCGACGGATCGAAGCGGAACTCGAACAGCCCGCGCAGCGTCATGTGGCGGCGGCTCTGGTCGTTGATGATCTGCGCGTACTCCTTGTACGTGCGGTAGTTGTTGGCGCGCGAAGCGTGCTGCAGCTTGGCGATGGAATCCGGCGTCCACATGTGCTCTTCGCCGCGCACGCGATAGGCGTATTCGCCGCCCGCGTCCAGGTCGTTGGCCAGCACCGGATCGGTGCTGAAGGCGGCGCGGTGCTGGCGCAGCGCTTCCTCGGCCACCTGGAAGATGCCGATGCCTTCGATGTTGGAGGCGGTGCCGGTGAAGTACTTGTTCACCAGCGCGGTCTGCAGGCCCACGGCTTCGAAGATCTGCGCGCCGGTGTAGGACATGTACGTGGAAATGCCCATCTTGGACATGACCTTGTTCAGGCCCTTGCCGATCGCCTTGATGAAGTTCTTGACCGCCTTTTCGGGGTCGTTCATCTTGCCCAGCGATTCCAGCGCCAGGTAGGGGTGGATGGCTTCGGCGCCGTAGCCGCCCAGCAGCGCGAAGTGGTGCACCTCGCGCGCCGAGCCGGTTTCCACGACCAGACCGGTGTTGGTGCGCAGGCCGGCGCGGATCAGGTGCTGGTGGACCGCGGAGGTCGCCAGCAGCGCGGGGATGGCCACGCGCTCGCTGTCGACCAGGCGGTCGGACACGATCAGGATGTTGTAGCCGCTGCGCACCGCGTCCACGGCGCGCGCGCACAGCGCGGCCACGCGGGCTTCGATGCCTTCGGGACCCCAGGCGGCGGGATAGGTGATGTCCAGCTCAAAGCTGCGGAACTTCTTGCCCGTGACCTGCTCGATGTCGCGGATCTGCGCCATGGCGGCGAAATCCAGCACCGGCTGCGACACTTCCAGGCGCAGCGGCGGGTTGACGTTGTTGATGTCCAGCAGGTTCGGCTTGGGGCCGATGAAGGACACCAGCGACATCACCAGCTGTTCGCGGATGGGGTCGATCGGCGGGTTCGTGACCTGCGCGAACAATTGGCGGAAGTAGTTGTAGAACGGCTTGGCGCGGTCGGACAGCACGGCCAGCGGGGCGTCGTTGCCCATCGAGCCGATGACTTCTTCGCCGGTCGTGGCCATGGGTTCCAGGATGAACTTGTAGTCTTCCTGGGTCCAGCCGAAAGCCTGCTGGCGATCCAGCAGCGACACGGACGACTGCGTGGCGACGGCGGCCTGGCGCGGCGCCGGCAGCGATTCCAGCTTGATCTGCAGGCGTTCGATCCACTGGCGGTACGGCCGGCTGTTGGCCAGCTGCAGCTTGATCTCGGCGTCGTCGATGATGCGGCCCTGTTCCAGGTCGATCAGGAACATCTTGCCCGGTTGCAGGCGCCACTTCTTGACGATGCGGTTTTCGGGGATGGACAGCGTGCCGGCTTCCGAAGCCAGGATGACCATGTCGTCATCGGTGACCAGGTAGCGAGCCGGGCGCAGGCCGTTGCGGTCCAGCGTGGCGCCGATCTGGCGGCCATCGGTGAACGCGACCGCGGCGGGGCCGTCCCACGGTTCCATCATGGCCGCGTGGTACTCGTAGAAAGCGCGGCGGCTTTCGTCCATCTGCGTGTGCTGTTCCCAGGCCTCCGGGATCATCATCATCATGGCGTGGGCCAGCGAGTAGCCCGAGTTCACCAGCAGTTCCAGGCAGTTGTCGAACGTGGCGGTGTCCGACTGGCCTTCGTAGACGATGGGGTACAGCTTCTTCAGGTCCTCGCCCAGCACGGCCGACTGCATCATGCCTTCGCGGGCGCGCAGCCAGTTGAAGTTGCCCTTGACCGTGTTGATTTCGCCGTTGTGGGCAATCATGCGGTACGGGTGGGCCAGCGGCCAGGCGGGGAACGTGTTGGTCGAGAAGCGTTGGTGCACCAGCGCCAGGGCCGACACCGTGCGCGGATCGGCCAGGTCGCGGTAGTAGCGGCCGACCTGGTCGGCCAGCAGCAGGCCCTTGTAGACCACGGTGCGCACCGAGGCCGAGGGCACGAAGTATTCCTTGCCGTGCGCCAGATGCATGTTCTGGATGGCGTGGCTGGCGGTCTTGCGGATCACGTACAGCTTGCGCTCCAGCGCGTCCGGCACCATCACGTCGGCGCCGCGGCCGATGAACAGCTGGCGGATCACGGGTTCGCAGGCGCGCACGGCAGGCGACATGGGCATGTCGACGTCCACCGGCACGTCGCGCCAGCCCAGGACCACCTGGCCTTCGGCGCGCACGGAGCGTTCCAGTTCCTGTTCGCAGGCCAGACGCGAGGCCGTTTCCTTCGGCAGGAACACCATGGCCACGCCGTACTCGCCGGGAGGCGGCAGCGTGATGCCTTGATGGCCGAGCTCGTCGCGGTAGAGCGTGTCGGGAATCTGGATCAGGATGCCGGCGCCGTCGCCCATCAGCTTGTCCGCGCCGACCGCGCCGCGGTGGTCCAGGTTTTCCAGGATCTTCAGACCCTGCTGGATGATGGCGTGGCTTTTCTTGCCCTTGATGTGGGCGACGAAACCGACGCCGCAGGCGTCATGCTCGTTCTTCGGGTTGTACAGGCCCTGGGCAGACGGCAGTCCGATGCGGCTGGCATCGATGGGGGTCGCCTTGGGCGGGGGACAGGAGTCGATCGGGGTAATTTGGGGCATGGCGCGCTCCGCAGTGGGCCTGCGTCGTAATGTTGCAGTGCAGGAGACGGACAATACCCCCGACATGAGTAGGGTGCAATAGGAATAAATAGGGTGTGTCCCTTATTTTTGATGTTACCCGTCATCGGTCTTTAATTCGGTGACGCATCAAAAGCCGCACCAAATGGGCCTCACCAGGGGGGTATGCACCAGTAGGGTGCGTGCGCGCCCGATAAAACGCGGTTTTTCTTATTATATGTCCCTAATTATTTGGCGATTTTCAGCAGCCTGAGCCTGAGTCGACGTTGCGGAAACGCAAATGCGCCGGCCGGCCCGAACGGCGTGGCCCGCAAAAGTGAAGAACCCGCCGTTCAGGCGGGTTCGTAATCAGGAAGAGGTCGACGTGGGCGTCGTGGTGGGCGGCGCAGAACTCGGTTCGGCATCGGACGACGCCGCGGCTGGCTTCTTGCGCGGACGTCCGCGCTGGCCGGGAGCAACCCGGCGGCTGGCGGTATGGGCCAGACTGGCAATGAAAGCGGGACCGCCCAGCGCCCATTGTCCGGAGACCGCCTGGTCGATGCGCTGGGTTTCCTCGCGCGAAAGACCGTCCTGCAAGCGCTTGCGGTAATTGGCCTGGCGGTCGAACGGGGTATTGCCACAGGCCCAGTAGTCCGCGTGGTCCGACTGCCACTGCGCTGGCGCGGCGGTGGTGTTGCCGGTATGGCTGGAAGCGGAGGACCACGGCCAGGAATCGGGATCCTGCGAGGCGCCGCTGCGCACCGGATAGGTTTCGAGCCAGACCAGCGACGGCAGCACCCAGGCGCCCGGTTCCAGCAAGGCGGATCGGTAGCGACCGGCGAAGACCCGGCCGCCGCGCAAGCGCGCCGCCAGGTTGCGGCCCAGCGTCTGCATCAGGCGCGGCAGGCCTTCCTCGTCGGCGGGCGTGGCCAGCAGCAGGATGCGGTCGTTGGCAAGCAGCCAGCCGTGAACCGAGACTCGGTGGCGTTGGGCGGATTCGCCCAGCCACGTGGCCAGTTGATTCAGTATGTCGGCCGGCGCGGGTTGCGACGGCGCCGCCAGCGGCTGGATGAAGTTGGCCTGCACCAGTTGGGGCAGCCCAGGGGCGTACAGACGGGGCAGACGGGCCATAGTGTCAGGACTTGCGTATTTGGAAGAACGGGTTGTCTTCGCTCACGGTATATAAATAGTGCCACGGTGGGCGCTGGTCAAGTCCCGTGATCATGGTCAGGGCAGGAAATCGCTTTTTTTCTGTCGTTCGTACCCTATAAAGCCCAGGTTAACATTCGGCGACGGAACGTCGTACCGTGGATATCCCCTAATCCGCGAGACGTTTTTTTCGCATCATTCCGATCGGAGGAAAGCAATGGCAGTCGCCCTGGAACTCATTTCGCAGCATCGCTGCTTCGGCGGCTGGCAGCGCTATTACCGCCACGAGTCCGCGGAGATCGGCCTGCCCATGCGCTTCTCCGTCTACATTCCGCCGCAGGCCGAAGACGGTCCGGTCCCGGTGCTGTTTTATCTGGCCGGCCTGACCTGCACGGAAGAGACCTTCATGATCAAGGCGGGCGCCCAGCGGCTGGCTGCGGAACTCGGTGTCATGCTGGTCGCCCCGGATACCAGTCCGCGCGGCGCCAACGTGGCTGGCGAGGACGAAAGCTGGGACCTGGGCACGGGCGCGGGCTTCTACCTGGACGCCACCACCCCGGCCTGGCGGGACCACTATCGCATGTACAGCTACGTGACGCAGGAACTGCACGGCATCGTCACGGGCGAGGCCCTGCCCGGCGACGCGTCGCGCACCGGCATCTTCGGCCATTCCATGGGCGGCCATGGCGCGCTGGTGCTCGCGCTGCGCAACCCCGGCAAGTTCCGCTCGGTGTCGGCATTTGCGCCCATCGCCGCGCCCAGCCAATGCCCCTGGGGCAAGAAGGCGTTCGGCGCCTATCTGGGCGACAAGACAGAGGACTGGGCCGCTTACGACGCGTCCGCGCTGATGCGCGGCGCCACCAACCCGTTTCCCGCCGGCATCCTGATCGACCAGGGCGAGTCGGACCAATTCCTGGCCGCACAGTTGTATCCCGAGGTATTCGAGGCCGCCTGCGCCGCTGCGGGCCAGCCGCTGGACCTGCGGCGCCACCCGGGCTATGACCACGGCTACTACTTCATCTCGACGTTCATCGAGGATCACATCCGGTTTCACGTCGAGCGGCTTGGAAAACCGGCGCCCTGAGGGCGCGCTTCTATACTGGCGGGCCTGCCGCGGCAGGCTGCTTGCGCGCCCCGGCGCGCCGCCTGCGGTCTGTGCTCAATAGGAACGCCTGATTTGATCAACGGAATCGCTCCCTTCGTCTGGATACTGCTGGGCGCCGTCGTCGTCCTGCTGCCGGGCATCGTCATGCTGCTGGGCCGCGGCGGCCCGCGCGACGAGCGCGGCCGCAGGGTGTTCCAGTTCCGGCCGGTGCGCCGCCTGTTCGGCCTGATGCTGGTGCTGCTGGGATGCGTGTCGGGCCTGCTGGCCCTTTCGCTGGTGCAATTCTTCCGCCTGACGGCCGACGAGCCGGTGGCGCATGTTGAAGTGCGCCAGGTGGCCGACGGCCAGTTCCAGGTCAGCGCCAGCGCGCCTGGCACGGGCACCAAGCAGTATGTCCTCTATGGGGACCAGTGGCAGATCGATGCCCGGGTCGTGCGCTGGCGGCTGCCGGCGCTGATGGCCGGCGTGCCGCCGCTATACCGGCTGGAGCGCCTGTCGGGCCGTTATAGCGATGCGGCGCGCGAGGCCTCCGCCACGCGCTCGGTCCACGCGCTGGATGACTGGCCGGCGCCGGACCTGGCATCGTTGAAGAAGAATTTCCCGAACTGGTTCCCGTTCGTCGATGTCCAATTTGGCAGCGCTGCGTACATGCCGCTGTTCGACGGCGCCCGCTACCAGGTGCTGATGGATCCGCGCGGGGCGCTGTTCGTGCGGCCCGACGGCGAGGCTACGGCCGAAGGCTTGAAGCGCCTGGGTTGGTAGGACAAGCCGCGGCCGCGCCCGGATTCAGGGGCTGGCCATCTGCCGCCAGCGCTCGGTTGCCCACGGCGGCGCCCCACTCTAAAAAATAAACGGGGACATAATGCGACGAATGAAACTTTGACGCGCCGCAATAGTCGAATTAGCACTCCCAATACTAGAGTGCTAACATCGAATCCATGTCGTTATCCCTTCGCCATCCGGAGACCCCCGCTATGAAGCAACCCAGTACCTCGTTGGCCGCTTCCGGCAACGCCCTGGCGTTGGCCATTGCCAATCCGGGCGCACTTGGCACGATCGACGCTTATATTTCCTCGGTCAACCGCCTGCCGGTCCTGTCCGCGGAACGTGAAACCGAGCTTGGCCGCCGCCTGCGCGACCAGGAAGACCTGGGCGCCGCGCGCGAACTGATTCTGTCGCACCTGCGCCTGGTGGTGTCGGTGGCGCGCCAGTACCTGGGCTATGGATTGCCGCATGCCGACCTCATCCAGGAAGGCAACGTCGGCCTGATGAAGGCCGTCAAGCGTTTCGACCCCGAGCGCGGCGTGCGCTTGGTGTCATTCGCCGTGCACTGGATCAAGGCTGAAATCCACGAATACATCATCCGCAACTGGCGCCTGGTGAAGGTCGCGACCACCAAGGCCCAGCGCAAGCTGTTCTTCAACCTGCGCAGCATGCGCCCCGACGGCCAGACGCTGGATCCGGAACAGGTCGACCACATCGCGCGCGAACTGAACGTGCGCCGCGAAGACGTGAGCGAAATGGAAGTGCGCCTGTCCGGCCGCGACATGTCGCTTGAAAACCAGGACGATGACGACGACAGCTACGCGCCCATCGCCTACCTGTCCGACGAGGGCCGCCAGGAACCCACCCGGGTGCTGGAACGCGCCGCCCGCGACCAGTTGCAAAGCGCTGGCCTGACCGACGCGCTGCAAGCGCTGGATCCGCGTTCGCGCCGCATCGTCGAAGCCCGCTGGCTGCAGGACGACGGCGGCGCCACGCTGCACGAACTGGCCCAGGAGTTCGGCGTGTCGGCCGAACGCATCCGCCAGATCGAAGCGGCCGCCCTGAAGAAGATGCGCGGCAATCTTGCCTCTTGAGGCGGTTGCCGAACCATGCGAAGGGCCGCGATCAGCGGCCCTTTTGCTTTTCTGGTGGGCCGCGGCCGCACATGAATAAATTGATACAAATTTGGGCTGAAATTTTGCGCGGCGCGAGAAACTTAATGAGGATCGCACCGCCTAACTTCATGTAGACCGCGAACTTCGGTTAGCAGTCTTGTCATCCGTCTCGGCTTCTCCTCTTTCCCCTCCCCTATGAGACGGATGCTTGCGGGGCACCATGCATATCTGGTGCCCCGTTTTTTATGCGCGTCCGGTTCGCGCTTGCAGTCGACTCAAGCGGCAAACGCCGTGCGCTGACGAAGCAAGAGGCGCGGCCTGGCTAGGCCGCCTGGGCGTTGTCCGCGGCCGTCCTGGCGCCATGCCACAGCGCGTCCTGCACGCGCCGCACGCCCGTTGCCATCGAACCGTCCTGGTACAGCTTGATCCAGCGGTAGCCGGGCGCCATGTTGTCCACCACATGCTTGCCGTCGCGGATGCTGAACTGGAAGCAGGTCGAGGGCGTGGCCAGCATGCGCAGATTGTGGCGGCGGCGGTCGAACTCGTGGTGCACATGGCCCCACAGCAGCACGCGGACCTGCGGCCAGCGCGTCAACAGCTTGAACAGGGCCTGGGGATTGTCGATCATCATCGAATCGTGCCAGTGGCTGTCGATCTGCATGGGGTTGTGATGCATGGCGATCAGCGTGTGGCGGCCCGGAGCTTCGGCCAGCGCGGCCTCCAGCAGATCGAGCTGGCTCGGGGGCAGATGGCCGGCGTTGGAACCGGGCACGGTGGTGTCCAGCGCGACCACGCGCCAGGCGCCCACGTCCGTCACCGGAACCGACCATTGCGGCAGTTCCTGGCGCATCACGGCCGGCAGGTCATGGTTGCCTGGCAGGCAGCGGATGCTGGCCTGCGCCAGGGCGGGCGCCTCGGACAGGACGCGCGCCAGCCGGCGATAGGCCGCGGCCTCGCCGTCCTGGGACATGTCGCCGGTCGCCAGCAGCAGATCGGGGTGCTTGCCGTCCGCCTCGATCTGGCGCAGCACCGCGCGCAGGCTGGCGTCCGTGTTGACGCCCAGCATCGAGGTTTCAGGTTCGCCAAACAGATGGCTGTCGGTCAGCTGGACCAGCATGGCGGGCGCATCGTCGCGCCGGGTCAGGGAATGGATCCGGGCCAAGTGCCGCTCCTGCAAAGTTTGTGCGATTCCACATTACCCAAAAAACATGGCGCGACGCGTATCGCTTGTCCGCATTGGGGTAACGAAACGTGCATTCTCCTCGATTCCTGGCAGTTCCTGCGCCGGTCCCGGAGGAAAAAGCCGCTATTCTTGTGGAACTTCACATAAGCTCCGCCCACAGAACATGGATGTAGGTTTTCTCGTATTCGGCCTGGCAGGTCTGCTGACGCTGGTCTGCTTCATGCCGCCCCTGGCCGGCCGCCTCAAACTGCCCTATTCGGTGCTGCTGGCCATTGTCGGCTGTCTGCTCGGCATCATCGTGCACGTTCACGGCTGGGCGCCCAGCTGGATCGGCGACTTCCTGGATTCGCTGGAACGCTTCGAGATTTCGTCCGAAACCTTCCTGATGGTGTTCCTGCCGGTGCTCCTGTTCGAGACCGCGTTGTCCATGAACGTGCGGCGCCTGATGGACGACATCGGCCCCATCCTCATGATGGCGATCGTGGCCGTGGTCGTCTGCACCGTGGTGGTCGGGGTCACGCTGGATGCCATTTCGCCCTACGGGTTGGTGGTCTGCCTGCTGCTGGGCGCCATCGTCGCCACCACCGACCCCGTGGCGGTGGTGGGCATCTTCCGCGAAGTGGGCGCGCCCAAGCGCCTGACCACGCTGGTCGAAGGCGAAAGCCTCTTCAACGACGCGGCCTCCATTGCCTTGTACTCCGTGCTGTTGGCCGTGCTGGGCGGCCATGGCGAACTCACCGCCAGCGGCATCTTCAACGACTTCATCGTGCACTTCATCGGCGGCGGCGTGGCGGGTTTCGCCATGGGCCGGCTGGCTTGCTTCCTGTTCGCCTGGCTGCGCGGCTTTCCCACCGCGGAAATCACGCTGACCCTGACGCTGGCCTATCTGTCCTTCTTCATTTCCGAGCACTACCTGAACGTGTCGGGCGTGGTCGCCACCGTGATCGCCGGCCTGGTGGTGGGCTCCACCGGCCGCACGCGCATGTCGCCCACCACGTTCGAATACTTGTCCAGCGCCTGGGAGCAGTTCGGCTTCTGGGCCAACTCGCTGATCTTCCTGTTCGCGGCCATGCTGATTCCCAAGCTGATGGCGGCCGCCGACTGGCAGGAACTGGCGCTGGTGGCGGTGGTGTTCGTTGCCACGCTGGTGGCGCGCGCAATTGTGGTCTTCGGCCTGCTGCCCTTGCTGGGGCTGACCCGGCTGGGGACCAAGGTCAGCAATCCTTATAAGGTCGTCATGCTGTGGGGCGGCCTGCGCGGCGCCGTCTCGCTGGCGCTGGCGCTGGCCGTGACGGAGCAGACCGGGGTGGCCGAAGAGGCGCGCCAGTTCATCGCGGTGGCCACCACCAGCTACGTGCTGCTGACCTTGTTCATCAACGGCATCAGCCTGCGGCCGCTGATCCGTATGCTGGGCCTGAACCAGTTGTCCCCGGTGGAGCGCACCATCCGCAACCAGGCCCTGGCCGTGGCGCTGGAAGACCTGCAGGGCAAGACCGAAGAAGTCGCCAAGACCGAGCATATCGGCACCGAGGTCCGCGACCGCATCCGCGCCGTGTTCGACGCCAGCCTGACCAGCGTGCACGACGGCCAGGTCAGCCAGATGACGGACGACCAGCGCGTGGCGGTGGGACTGGCCATCGTGGCGCAGCGCGAAGAGGAAATGTTCTTCGACATCCTGAAGGCGCAGATCGTGGACTGGCGCATGGCCGAAACCCTGCTGGCCCGGGCCGAACGGCTGGAGGACGCGATCCGGCTGGGGGGCATTCCGGGCTTTGAGCGCGCCATCGTCGCCGACGTGCGCTATTCCACCGGTTTCCGGCTGGCCTTGCGCCTGCATTACCTGTTCGGCTTCCAGGGCTGGCTGGCGCGCGAACTGGGCCAGCGCTTCGCCAACCTGATGAGCAAGCGGTCGGTCGCGCAGCGCCTGATTGCCTTCGCGCGCGAACAGATCACCCCCCTGCTGGGCGAGGAAGCCACGCAGCGCATCGTGTCCCTGCACCAGCGCCGCCTGGACCTGATCGAAAACGCCATGCAGGCCCTGAACCTGCAATATCCGTCCTACGCCCAGTGGCTGCAGGAAAGCTACCTGGGCCGCGTGGCCCGCGAAATGGAGCGCATCCGTTACCGCGACATGCTTGAGCAGTTCCTGATCAGCGGCGAGGTCTACGCCGACCTGATGGCGCAGTTGAAGAGCCGCTGGGCCCACATCGACAAGCATCCGCCGCTGGACATCGAAATGAGCGCGGCCGACCTGATCAAACGCGTGCCGCTGTTCGAAGGCCTGTCCGCCGATTCCTTGCGGGCCATCAGCAAGCTGCTCAAGCCGCGACTGGCGTTGCCGGACCAGCGCGTGCTGACCAAGGGCCGCCATGGCGAAGAGATGTGTTTCGTGGCCTCGGGCGCCGTGGCAGTGCATCTGCCGGACAACACCATGATCGAACTGGGCAGCGGCGAATTCTTCGGCGAACTTGGCCTGCTCGGTGAAGAGCAGCTGATGCCCGAGGTGACGTCGCTGGGCTACAGCAAGCTGCTGATGCTGTCCTCGCGCGATTTCCACGCCCTGCTGGCGCGCGACGAGCATCTGCGCGAACGCATCCAGGTCGTGGCCAAGCAACGCCTGCGCGCGATCGAAGTGTGGAAGCAGTTTTCGCAGGCCAATGCCGCGCCCGCTCCGGTCCCCGCGCCGGCGTCGGCGCCCAGCCCGGCGCAGGCCGCCGAAGCCGCGGAAGCGGCGGGCGCGGCGTCCGGCACTGATACCCAAGCGGCGCGCGAGGCCGCGGGGGCGGATGCGCCGCCTGCAAGCGACCTTCCCGGGAATCTCGCCGGCAACGTCACGGACAACCCGGCGTTGGGCGAGCCGGGCATCGTTCCACGTTGATTCAGGGGGGCGGGGCTGCCCTCGAGGCTCAGGACGGGATCTCGCCGGCCGCGCGGCGCTGCATGATGTCTTCGACGATCACCAGCGCTGCCTCAAGCGTGAATTCGCCTTCCGCCACCTGGCGCACGGCCGTGGCCGCGTCGATGGTGGCGATCTCCATCACCTCGCCGTCCCGGTTGGCGGGGCGCACGTCAGCCGCAAGCACGCAGGTGCTGGTCAGGACATCCTCGACCTGATAGCCCTCGGGCAGGCGGCGATGGATACGCAGAATGGTGCGCAGGGGCGAACGCTGCGTCAGGTCCGGCGCGTCCAGCCCCGCCTCTTCGCCGCATTCGCGCACCAGCGCCAGTTCCAGATCCTCGCGACTGCCGGCCAGGCCGCCGACCAAGGTGTCCCACATACCGGGATCGGTGGATTTGCTGAGCGCGCGGCGCGCCACCCACAGGCGGCCGTCCGGCGTCCACGCATTCAGATGCACGGCCTTGGTGAGCAGGCCCAGCGGCCGCACCGCCGCGCGTTCGATCACGCCCAGCGGCTCGTCGCCGTCCAGAACATCCAGCAATTCGTCGCGCCAGCCGCGTAGGCAGTTGGCTTGGCGCAACAGTTGCGCGGCCTGTTCAAGCACGCCGTTCAAGTTTGCGCCGGGCTGCAGGTCCGCGCCGATGCGCAGGCTCGCGCCGTCCGTTGCGATGCCGGGCGCATCGCGCAATGCATCGCACGCCGCATGCGTGGCCCAGCCGCAGCGACGCCCCGCTATATATAAAGCGCGCGCGCCTTCCGGGGCGGGCTCTTGCGCGCGGGCGCGCAGGTCGGCGTACAAGTCGGACAACTGCTTGGGCATCGTGGAACCGTGGTGATGATGTTGCCGACGATTTTATGCCACCCTGTTTACGGCGCGTGGTCAAGGGGCGCGGCCAGATGGGGGCGGGCCGGATGAATTCAAGGGCACTAACTTACATCTGTTTGCGCGTCCGCTATAATCCGCCAGTTTCTTTGTGATTTCGAGTGGGAACGACAGGGGCCGCTCTATCTCCCCGTCACGCCCTACCATCTAATAATTGCGCGTTGCCCGGTTCCGGCGACTTCCGCCACTAGCGAACGGACCTTCGCGCCGTGTTTCGAGGTAAGCATGAAGAAGTGGAGAGGGATACTGGGGGCTTGTGCGATGCTGATTGGCAGCGTGGCAGGTGCTCAGGTGCAAGACATGCCCGGCGGCCCGAAGGTCAATCAGCTCAACCTGCATGAAGGTGTCACGGCAATTTCGCGCGACATCATGTGGTTGCATTGGATGCTGCTCACGATCTGTATCGTGATCTTCATCGGCGTCTTCGGAGTGATGTTCTACTCCATCTGGGCGCACCGCAAATCGCGTGGCCACAAGGCCGCGACCTTCCATGAACATCTGGGCGTGGAAGTCGCCTGGACCGTCATCCCGTTCATCATCGTCATCGCCATGGCGCTGCCGGCCACCAAGACGGTGGTTGCGATGAAAGACACTTCCAGCGCCGACCTCACCGTGAAGGTCACCGGCTACCAATGGAAGTGGGGCTACGAGTACCTCGACGGCTCGGCCACCGGCATCAAGTTCCTCTCCACGCTCTCGACCCCGCGCGCTCAGATCGAGAACCGCGAACCCAAGGGCGAGTTCTACCTGATGGAAGTGGACAATCATCTGGTCGTCCCGGCGAACAAGAAGGTCCGCATCGTGCTGACCGCAGCCGACGTCATCCACTCGTGGATGATTCCGGACTTCGGCGTGAAGCAGGACGCCATCCCCGGCTTCCTGCGCGACACCTGGTTCAACGCCGACAAGCCCGGTATCTACCGCGGCCAGTGCGCGGAACTGTGCGGCAAGGATCACGCGTTCATGCCCATCGTCGTGGAAGTCATGGCGCAGGCCGACTACGACAAGTGGGTTGAAGACCAAAAGAAGAAGATGGCGGCAAACGCCGACGATCCCAATAAAGAGTGGACGGAAGCCGAACTGGTTGCCCGCGGCGAAAAGGTTTTCGCGGCGAATTGCGTTGCCTGTCACCAGGCCAACGGCAAGGGCATCCCGGGCAGTTTCCCCCCGCTCGACGGAGACAAGGTTGTTCTGGGCCCGAAGGCCGAACAGATCAACACCGTGCTGAAGGGCAAGCCCGGCACCGCGATGGCGGCATTCGGCGGGCAGCTCAACGATGTCGAAATCGCAGCGGTCATCAGCTATACGCGCCATGCCTGGAGCAATGCAGGCAAGGGGCAGGACCCGACGGTTCTACCGAAGGACGTGCAGGCTGCGCGCTGATTGCGCGCGCCTCGCCACACCCTCGCAGAACCGGTTCCGTTTAGTTAGAGATACCCTGCCGGCCCCGTCGATCGGGCCCGGCACTCAGCAGGAAGGAGTCCATCATGAGCAGCGTCACTGTAGACCACGTGTCGCCGGGCCACGGCCACGGTCACGATGACCACCACCACGCCATCCCCACCGGCTGGCGCCGCTGGCTTTTCGCCACGAACCACAAAGACATCGGGACGATGTATCTCATCTTCTCGTTTGTCATGCTGCTGGAAGGCGGCACGCTGGCACTGCTGCTGCGCACCGAGCTCTTCGAGCCGGGCCTGCAGTTCTTCCGCCCCGAACTCTTCAACCAGTTCACCACCATGCACGGCCTCGTCATGGTGTTCGGCGCGGTCATGCCGGCCTTCGTGGGCTTCGCCAACTGGATGATCCCGATGCAGATCGGCGCCTCCGACATGGCGTTCGCCCGCATGAACAACTTCAGCTTCTGGCTGCTGCCGGTGGCCGCGATCATGCTGACCGCGTCGTTCTTCGTGCCCGGCGGCGCCACCGCGGCCGGCTGGACGCTGTACGCGCCGCTGTCGCTGCAGATGGGCCCCGGCATGGACCTGGCGATCTTCGCGCTGCACATCATGGGCGCCTCGTCCATCATGGGCGCGATCAACATCATCGTCACCATCCTGAACATGCGCGCGCCCGGCCTGACGCTGATGAAGATGCCGCTGTTCTGCTGGACCTGGCTGATCACCGCCTTCCTGCTGCTGGCCGTGATGCCGGTGCTGGCCGCTGCCATCACCATGGTGCTGACCGACCGTCATTTCGGCACGGGCTTCTTCAACGCGGCCGCCGGCGGCGACCCGGTGCTGTACCAGCACGTGTTCTGGTTCTTCGGGCACCCCGAGGTCTACATCATGATCTTGCCGGCGTTCGGTATCGTGTCGGCCATCGTGCCCGCGTTCGCCCGCAAGAAGCTGTTCGGCTACGCCTCGATGGTTTACGCGACGGCTTCCATCGCCGTGCTGTCCTTCATCGTGTGGGCGCACCACATGTTCACCACCGGCATGCCGGTCACGGGTCAGCTCTACTTCATGTACGCCACCATGCTCATCTCCATCCCGACCGGGGTGAAGGTGTTCAACTGGGTCGCCACCATGTGGCGCGGCTCCATGACGTTCGAGACCCCCATGCTGTTCTCGATCGGCTTCATCTTCGTGTTCACCATGGGCGGTTTCACCGGCCTGATCCTGTCGGTCGCCCCGATCGACATCCAGGTCCACGACACCTACTACGTGGTCGCGCACTTCCACTACGTGCTGGTGGCGGGCTCGTTGTTTGCTCTCTTCGCCGGCGCCTACTACTGGGTGCCCAAGTGGACGGGCCGCATGTACAGCGAAAAGCTGGGCAAGCTGCACTTCTGGTCGACGCTGATCTCGTTCAACGTCACTTTCTTCCCGATGCACTTCCTGGGCCTGGCAGGCATGCCGCGCCGCTACGCCGACTACGCGGGTCAGTTCACGACGTTCCACCAGATGGCCACCATCGGCGCATTCTGGTTCGGCCTGTCGCAGCTGATCTTCCTGTGGGCGATGGTGCGTTGCTACATGGGCAAGGGCGAACCCGCCGCGGCCAAGCCGTGGGAAGGCGCCGAAGGCCTGGAATGGACCGTGCCGTCGCCGGCGCCGTTCCATACGTTCGAAACTCCGCCCGAAGTGAAGTAAGGCAGCCTTTCATGTTTCAGGTAGCACAGCAATGACACCCGAGCAGCGCCGCCGCAACAAGATCGCAGGTCTGGTCCTGCTGGCATTCGTCATTGCCGTGTTTGCCTGGACCGTGCTGCGCGGCTCGGCCCTGCTGTCGGGCGTCGCTGTCAGTTAGGCGCGGGCCATGAGCGACGACCTGCGCGAAACCTCCCAGCGCAAGCTGAGTTTCCTTCAGACGATGAAGGCGGTGGCGTGGGGGTTCTTCGGCGTGCGCAAGGGGGCGGGCCATCGGGAAGACGTCGCCAAGCTCAACCCGGTCCATGTGATCGTGGCGGGGCTGCTGGCAGCGGCTATCTTCGTTACTGTGCTGGTATTAATTGTGCGTTGGGCCGTTTCCAGCCTGACTTGAATCACTTAATTCTATAAATCTGTACCAGGGAGAAAGCCATGAGTGCAAGCCACTCGGTTCAAGGTAAAGAGGCACCGTATTACTTCGTGCCCGCCGACTCGGGTCATCCCGTGCGTACGGCTGTGGCGCTGCTGTTCATGGGCCTGAGCGCCGCGGCCTGGATCAACGGCGTCAGCTGGGCCAAGTGGACCCTGCTGGCGGGCTTCATCGGTTTGATCGTGGTGTTGTACTACTGGTTTGGCGACGCCATCCACGAATCCGAGATCGGCCTGAACAGCAAGCGCATCGACGGTTCCTACCGTTGGGGCATGAGCTGGTTCATCTTCTCGGAAGTCATGTTCTTCGCGGCGTTCTTCGGCGCCCTCTGGTACACGCGCACCATCACCACGCCGTGGCTGGGCGACATGGACCACCGCCTGATGCTGTGGCCCGACTTCCAGGCCGTGTGGCCGAACTTCGGTCCTGCGGGCGTGGTCGAGCACTTCCAGACCGTCGGTCCGTTCTGGCTGCCCACCATCAACACGGCGCTGCTGCTGAGCTCCGGCGTCACGCTGACCATTGCCCACCATGCGCTGCGCGAAAACCATCGCGGCAAGACCATCTTCTGGCTGCTGGCCACCGTGGTCCTGGGCTTCGTCTTCGTGGCCTGTCAGGCTTACGAATACCACCACGCCTATACCGAACTGAACCTGAAGTTCAATTCGGGCGCCTACGGGTCGCTGTTCTACATGCTGACGGGCTTCCACGGCTTCCACGTGCTGCTGGGCGCCACCATGCTGACGGTCATTCTGATCCGCCTGATCCGCGGGCATTTCACGGCCGACCATCACTTCGGCTTCGAAGGCGCCGCCTGGTACTGGCACTTCGTGGACGTGGTGTGGCTGGGCCTGTACCTGTTCGTGTACTGGTTCTGATCGTTGCGCGGAACCAATGAAGCGCGCCAGTTCTTGTGCGAGAGCTGGCGCGTTTTACTCATCTGCGATCGTGCACTTGCGGGAACCCGCGGCCCGTATGCCTATCTAAGGCCTGTGCTTTCGATCCAGCCCATGTGATGGGCGAACAGCACGAACAGGAACAGGGCCACCGATAATCCGATGCGCACCGTCAGCGCGTTGACCGTTCGGCTGGTGGTTCCCTTGTCCCGCATCAGGTAGACCAGGGCCGATGCCAGGCTGGCCAGAATCCCGATAAAGGCCAGGACGACGAAAACGCGCATGGTGGTCTCCGGACGAATCAGAGTAGTTATTGTAGAAATATGGCCCGACCGCATTCAACCCGATACACGGTAGCCGCCTTGCTGTTGCTGGGTGCCGCCGTGGTCATCCTGGCATCGCTGGGGCAATGGCAATTGCGCCGCGGCGATGAGCGACGCGCCATTCTGGCCGCTATCGAAGCGGGCCGCAAGCAAGCGCCGCTGCCCTTGAGTCCGGCTACCGACCCCGCCGATATGACTGCCTGGCGTTCGGCCCAGGCTACCGGGGTCTGGCTGCCGCAATTCAGTGTACTGCTGGACAACCGCAACCATGACGGCAAGCCCGGCTATTGGCTGGCCACGCCGCTGCTGCTGGACGCCGATGCGCGCCGCGCCGTGCTGGTGCTGCGCGGCTGGATTCCGCGCGTCATGGGGGTTCAGGGCCAGGGCCCCTCGCAGCCGCCGCTGCCCGTCACGCCCGAAGGGCCGCAGACGGTGATGGGCGAGCTGTCGCCTCGCGTGCCGCGTCTGTT
Organism: Achromobacter sp. ACM03; assembly: GCF_014851665.1. NCBI lineage: Bacteria > Pseudomonadati > Pseudomonadota > Betaproteobacteria > Burkholderiales > Alcaligenaceae > Achromobacter > Achromobacter sp. ACM03. Next base: position 72,998 of record NZ_JACVAD010000002.1, read on the forward strand.
CGAGATCTGGTCGCTGGGAGGGTCGGAGCAGTCCGCCTTGCCGGCCTCGCTGCCCGTGGCGGGCGGCGTCTTGCCGCAGGTGCAGAACCTGCCGCTGGACGCATACGCCAAATCCACCGGCCTGGCCCTGCTGCCCACGGTGCTGTCGCAGGCCGCGGGCAACGCGGACGATGGCCTGGTGCGCGACTGGCCGCAGCCGTCCGTGGACTTTCAGCAGAACACGTCCTATGCCGTACAGTGGTTTGCTTTTGCCTCGATTGCCGCCGTCGCATGGCTGGTGGTGCTGGGGGGCGCCATCCGGCGCATGCGGCGCGCGCAGAACGCGCCGGGCGCCTGACCGGGACGCCGACTCTTAACCCGCAAGACGACAGGATACAAAGTGGCTCGCGACCTTTCCTCTACCAAGCCCGCACGCAAGCGCTCCCTGATGCCGATGCTGCTGGTGTTCCTGTGCTCGCTCGCACCCATCGTCGCGGCGGTCGTGGTCTACATGAATCCGCAATGGTGGCCCGATGAGTCCAGCAATTACGGCGCGCTCCTGAATCCGCAGCGGCCCATGCCCGCGGCCGCGGAGTTGCGCCTGACCACGCTGGACGGCCAGCCCTTCGACCTGCAGAGCCTGAAGGGCAAATGGTTGCTGGTGGCCGCCGATGGCGGCGCCTGCCCGGAAAGCTGCGCCCGCAAGCTCTTCATCGCGCGCAACAGCCATGCCAGCCAGGGCAAGAACGTCGACCGGCTGGCGCGCGTCTGGTTCATCACCGACGATGCGCCCGTGCCGGACAAGGTGCTGGAAGCCTACAAGGGCACGGTCATGGTGCGCGCCAATCCAGACCAATTGGCGCGGTTCCTGCTGGCGCGCGATACTGCGGCGGGCCAGCCCGGGCTGGAGGCGCCGATCTGGGTGATCGACCCGCTGGGTAACCTGATGATGCAGTACCCTGCCGAGGCCGATGGCGTGAAGGTGCGCAAGGACATCAGCAAGCTGGTCTACAGCTCGAGAATAGGCTGAGCCTCGGGCTGGCATGGTTTCAATGCGTCGCGCGCATCGCGCGCGGCGTTGCAGATTGGATGTTTATGGAAATCGAACGCATCAAAGCGCGTTATCGCAAGCTTGTTTTCTTTACCTGGTTCCTGACGCTGGACCTCATCATGTTCGGCGCTTTCGTGCGGTTGACGGATTCCGGCCTGGGTTGCCCCGATTGGCCCGGCTGCTACGGCAGCGTGACGCCGCTGGGCGCGATGGGCGACATCCACGAGGCATCGCAGGCCATGCCTTTCGGCCCGGTCACCTTGTCCAAGGCCTGGATCGAAATGATCCACCGCTATGTCGGCACCATCCTGGGCATGCTGATCATCGGCATCGTCTACATGGCGTGGCGTTACCGCGGCCAGCTGGGCCGTTCGCCCAAGTTGGCCGTCGTGACGCTGATTGCGGTTTGCGTGCAGGGCGCGTTCGGCGCCTGGACCGTGACCCACAAGCTGATGCCCGTCGTCGTGACCGCGCACCTGGTGTTCGGCCTGTCGGTGCTGGCGCTGATGACCTGGCTGTCGGCGCGCGAGCGTCCGCACCTGGCCGTGGCGGCTGCGGCCGCACGCTGGAAACCCTGGGTGGCCGGGGGGTTTGCGCTGCTGCTGGTGCAGGTGACCCTGGGCGGTTGGGTCAGCACCAATTACGCCGCGCTGGCCTGCATGGATTTCCCCATGTGCCACGGAGCCTGGGTGCCGGAAATGGATTTCCATGGCGGCTATTCGATCATCCGGGCCTTGGGCGAATTGCCATCGGGCGAGATGATTTCCCAGCCGGCGCTGACCGCGATCCACTGGGTCCACCGCAATTTTGCCTTCGTGGTGTTCCTGTACCTGGGCATACTGGCCTGGCGCCTGCGCGCCGAGCCCGGCCTGCGCGGACCGGCCGCGCTGATGCTGGCGCTGCTGGGCGCGCAGCTGCTGACCGGCTTGACCACGATCTTTTTCCAGTGGCCGCTGTTGATCGCGGTGCTGCACAATGGAGGCGCCGCCGGCCTGACCCTGGCCGCGGTGGTGTTGATGGTGCGTTTGTCCACAGCTGGACGTGCGCCCGCCGGGGGCTACGGCCCCAATTCGGTGCGCGTTTAAAATAGGGCCCACTATGACCAGTATTGCCGCTCCCCAGCCCGGATTGTTCCGCCAGTATTTCGTCCTTACCAAGCCGCGTGTGACGCAGTTGGCGGTGTTTTGCGCCGTGATCGGCATGTTCCTGGCGGCGCCCGGCATTCCGGACATGCGCCGCGTGCTGTTCGGCACCCTGGGCATCTGGCTGCTGGCCGCAGCCGCTTTCGCCATCAATTGCCTGATCGAACAGGAAATCGACGCCCGCATGCTGCGTACCGCGCGCCGCGGCACGGCGCGCGGCACGATTTCGGCTTTCCAGGTGCTGAGCATGTCCGGCCTGCTGGGCGGCGCCGGCATGTTCGTGCTGTATCACCTGGTCAACCCGCTGACCATGTGGCTGACCTTCGCCACCTTCGTGGGTTACGCCGTCATCTATACCGTCATCCTGAAGCCGCGTACGCCGCAGAACATCGTCATTGGCGGCCTGTCGGGCGCCATGCCGCCCGCGCTCGGTTGGGCGACCGTGGCGGATTCGGTGCCGGCCGAGGCCTGGATCCTGGTGCTGATCATCTTCATCTGGACGCCGCCGCACTTCTGGGCGCTGGCGCTTTACCGCAACCACGATTACGCCAAGGCCGGGCTGCCGATGCTGCCGGTCACACACGGCAACCAGTTCACGCGCCTGCACATCCTCTTGTACAGCGTGGCGCTGGTCGCCACCACGCTGTTGCCCTATGCCATCCGCATGAGCGGCGAACTCTACCTGGTGTCCGCGCTGGTGCTGGGCGGCATGTTCGTTTCCTATGCATGGCGGCTCTATCGCGCCTACAGCGACGAGCTGGCGCGCAGCATGTTCCGTTTTTCCATTCTCTACCTGGCGCTGCTGTTCGGCGCCCTGCTGGTGGACCACTGGGTCGGCCTGCTGCGCTGATCCCCTGGAGGTTGTCGATGTCCGTGTTTTCCACCAGCCGCCGGCTGGTCCTGCGCCTGGGCGCAGCCGCTGCTTTCACCGCCGCCCTGGCCGCCTGCGGCGACAGCGCGCCCGTATTCAAGGGCAGCGACATCAGCGGCACCCAATTGGGTCGCGGCATGGAGCTGGTCGATTACAACGGCAAGACGCGCCAGCTGTCCGATTTCGCCGGCAAGGTGGTGGTCGTGTTCTTTGGCTTCACGCAGTGTCCGGACGTGTGCCCGACCTCGCTGGCCGAGCTGACCGAAGTCATGAAGAAGCTGGGGCCGGACGCCGACCGCGTCCAGGTGCTGCTGATTTCGGTGGATCCCGAGCGCGATACGCCCGAGGTCCTCAAGCAGTACGTCACCGCCTTCGATCCGCGCTTCCTGGGGCTGACCGGCACGCCGGACCAGGTAAAGAAGGCCGCCGCATCCTTCAAGGCCTATTACGCCAAGGCGCCGACCAAGGACGGCAGCTACACCATGGACCACACGGCCGCGTTCTACCTGCTGGACGGCAAGGGCGAATCGCGCGTGCTGGCCAACAACAACATCGGGGTGGAAGCCCTGACGCAGGATATCAAGGCCCTGCTCAAGGGCTGATCAGGCGGCCGTGCTGGCTTACTTGCCGGCGGCGGCCCAGCCGGCAAGCGCGGCGCGGGCCGGCTCGCTCAGTTCTGCGGCAGGGATCTCGCGCCGGTGCGCCATGATCATGAGCGCGTAAGGGGTGGCCAGCGCGGCAGCCTCGGGACACAGGCGGGATTCGTCGCCCACCGACGGCGAAATATTGCGCCAGTAGTTGATGGCCTGTTCGAGCTGGGGCAGGGTAATGGGATCCATCCGCCTATTGTCCACGAATGGGAATGGCTGTCCACCGGCCCGCGTCCTGCAAAGAAGCGTCACCATCGCAACACGCCGAAACCGTGCCTGGGTGCTATACCACTGCCGGTTAGTAACGATGGAGCATCGTCATGAATACATCCGCCAAAATTGAATCTGCGCGCCGCGCCATCCATCCCCTGGTCGCTGCCGCGGCGATCGCCGTCATCGTCATGTGTACGGTGGGCGTGGCCGCCGTGATGGGCTGGCTGCCCTCGCCTTCGGCCAACCCGCATGCCGACGAACCCGTGGCCGAGGCCGGTCCCGAAGACGCCAACCTGGCGCCCGCGCCGCAGGCCGCCGTGCCGCCCGCGCCCGCGCAAGGGGCGCAGGCGTCCGCTGCGCCGCGTCCCCAGGCTCAGGCCCAGGCGCCGGCTCCCGCCCAACGCCCCGCGCCCCAATCGCCAGCGCCGCAAGCCTGCGCCACCTGCGGCGTGGTGGAATCGGTCCGACAAGTGCAGGTACCCGTCAAGGACAATAGCGACCACCTCATCGGCACCATCGGCGGCGGCGTGGTCGGCGGCGTCGTGGGCAACCAGTTCGGCGGCGGCAGCGGCAAGACGGCCCTGACCGTGCTGGGCGCGGTGGGCGGCGCTTTGGCAGGCCGTGAAGTTGAGCGTAATATCAGACAGCAACAAACGGTGACGCACTATGAACTCACGGTGCGCATGAATGACGGCAGCACGCGCCAATTCCGCAGCGCGCAGCCGTTCGCTTTTGCGTCGGGCGATCATGTGCGCGTGGAGAACAATCAGCTGCTGCGCGGATGATCCCGCCTGCCGGCGACATCTGTCTTAGGGGAGACCAGGAATGAGCGACCAACACACGAACCCGTTCGTTCTGCCCGGCATGGGCCAGCATTCCGACCTGTCGGGCAACCCGCTCCTGGCCAGCATGGAAATGATGCGCCAGGCCTGGGCGGGCCTGACCGGACCTGGAGGCCTGGCCAGCAGCCTGCCCATGGCTCCCCCGATGAACCTGGAAGACCTGGACCGCCGCATCGCGGAACTCCGCTCCGTGGAAAACTGGCTGCGCATGAACCTGTCCATGCTGTCCAGCACGATCCAGGGCATGGAAGTCCAACGCTCCACCATCAGCACGCTGCGCGCCTTCGTGGACAGCGCCGCCAATCTGGACATGGGCGCCTTCCAGGACAGCGGCGCGGCTTCGCCGCTGGAAGTCGTGTTGGGCTTGAAGCCCGGCCCCAAGTCCGCGGCCAAGACGACGGCCTCCAGCCCTGCCGCCGAAAGCGGCAAGGCCAAGGGCGAAGAGCCCGCAGGGCAGCAGCAATCCGCCGCGCCGGGCATGAGCGAACAAATGGGCGCCGCGGCGCAATCCGCTTCCAAGGCCTGGTGGGACCTGCTGCAGCAGCAGTTCAACCAGATCGCCGCTGCCACTGCGGCTTCCATGCCGGCCGCGCCTGCCGCTGCCGGCGCCGATGCCGCGGCCAAGCCCAAGTCGGGCGAATCCAAGGCCGCGGCCGCGCCCGCAGCCAAGGCGTCCAAACCGGCGGCCCGCAAGTCCGCCGCGCCCCGCAAGGCCGCCAAGAAAACCGGACCGGACGCCAACTAGCGTCGGTCCTCTCTTTAAATCGTCGGGCGAGACGGCCGCAAGGCCTCTCGACCGCCACTCAACATACTGGAACCTATGCTTAACGTAGTAATTCTTGCCGCCGGACTGGGTAAACGCATGCAGTCCGATCTCCCCAAAGTTCTGCACACGCTGGCTGGCAAGCCGATGCTGGGCCACGTGCTGGACAGCGCGCGCCAACTGAAGCCGGCGCGCATCATCGTTGTGGTCGGCCACGGTGCGGACCGCGTCAAACAGGCCTACGAAGGCCAGGCGGACCTGCACTTCGTGTTGCAGCAGCCGCAGCAAGGCACCGGCCACGCCGTGCAGCAGGCCGTGCCGCTGCTGCTTGAAGGCGATGGCAAGGACGATGTGACCCTGGTGCTGTACGGCGACGTGCCGCTGGTGCAGCCCGAGACCCTGCAGCGCCTGTTGGACGCGCGCGGCGCTGGCGCCGCCGTGCTGACCGAGGTGCTGGCGGATTCCACCGGCTACGGCCGCATCGTGCGCGACGCCAGCGGCAACGTGTGCCGCATCGTTGAACACAAGGACGCCTCGGACGCCGAGCGCGAGATCAAGGAAGTGAACACCGGCATCCTCAGCGCGCCGACCGCGAAGCTGAAGGACTGGCTGTCCCGCATCGATAACAACAACGCCCAGGGCGAGTACTACCTGACCGACGTGGTCGGCCTGGCGGTGGTCGACGGCGTGCCGGTGGGCGCGGCCCAGCCCGGTGCGTCCTGGGAAACGCTGGGCGTGAACAGCCGCGTGCAGCAGGCCGAACTGGAGCGCCGCTGGCAGGCCGAGCAGGCTCGCCGCCAGCTGGAAGCCGGCGTCACGCTGGCCGACCCCGCGCGCTTTGACGTGCGCGGCTCGCTCACCTGCGGACGCGACGTGTTCATCGACGTGGGCTGCGTGTTCGAAGGCCAGGTGTCGCTGGCCGACGGCGTGCGCGTGGGCCCGCACTGCGTGCTGCGCGACGTCAGCGTTGGCCCGGGCACGCACATCGAGGCCTATAGCCATCTGCAGCAGGCGCAGGTCGGCCGCGATGCGCGCGTCGGCCCCTACGCCCGTCTGCGTCCGGGCGCCGAACTCGGCGACCGCAGCCACGTCGGCAACTTCGTCGAGATCAAGAAGAGCGTGCTGGGCGAGGACAGCAAGGCCAACCACCTGGCCTACATCGGCGACGCCGACATCGGCGCGCGCGTGAACGTGGGCGCGGGCACCATCACCTGCAACTATGACGGCGTGAACAAGCACCGCACCGTCATCGAGGACGACGCCTTCATCGGCTCGGACACGCAACTGGTGGCGCCGGTGCGCGTCGGCCGCGGCGCCACGCTGGGCGCAGGCACCACCCTGACCCGCGACGCGCCGGCCGAGAAACTGACGGTGTCGCGCGCCAAGCAGGTCACCGTCGACGGATGGCAGCGCCCGGTCAAGAAATCGTGACGGGGCAGAGCGGAGAGGCGCCGGCCAACGGCGCCAAGCCCGCGCCGCCCGACGGCCTGCCGACGCCGCGCCGTTACTGGGCGGCGGCCACCGTGATGACAGGCATCAGCCTGTCGGTTCTGGACACCACCATCGCCAACGTGGCGCTGCCCACGATCGCCGTCGACCTCAACGCGTCGCCGGCCCAGGCGGTCTGGATCGTGAACGCCTACAACCTGGCGGTGGTGATGATGCTGCTGCCCTTGTCGGCGCTGGCCGAGCGCATCGGCTTTCGCCGCATGTTCACCTTCGGCCTGATGCTGTTCACCCTGGCCTCGCTGGGCTGCGCCCTGGCCGGCACGCTGTGGCAGCTGACCGCGGCGCGGGTGTTCCAGGGCATAGGCGCGGCGTCGCTCATGTGCATGTTCGGCGGACTGGTGCGCAACATCTACCCGTTGAAGCTGTTGGGACGCGGCATCAGCATCAACGCCACCACCGTGGCCATCATGTCGGTGCTGGGACCGACCATCGGTTCGGCCATCCTGTCGGTGGCGCCCTGGCCCTGGATCTTCGCCGTCAACCTGCCGATCTGCGCGCTGACGATGCTGGGCCTGCGGCATCTACCGGAAGTACCGCGCAACAACGTGAAGCTGGACTGGATCAGCGCGCTGCTGTGCATGCTGACCCTGGGCGTCTTCATTTCGGGCGTGGACATGATGGGCATGGACCTGCTGCGCGGTATCGGCCTGGTGGCGATCGCCACGGTCATCGGCCTGGTTCTGGTGCGGCGCGTGGGCAAGCAGCCAGCGCCGCTGGTGCCGGTGGATCTGCTGCGCATCCGTCCGCTGGCCTTTGCGGTAGGCGCCTCGGCCTGCACCTTCGCCGCGCAGATGGCGTCCTACGTGTCCCTGCCGTTCTATTTCCAGCAGGTGCTGGGGCGGCCGTATCTGGAAGTGGGCATGCTGATGGGCGCCTGGCCCGTGGGCACCGCCATCATCGCCCCGCTCGCGGGGCGGCTGTCCGACCGCTATTCGGCCGCCACGCTCAGCGGCATGGGCGCGGCGGCGATGGTGGTCGGCATGCTGTGGCTGGCGGCGCTGCCGGCCACGGTGTCGAACTGGCCCATCATCGCGGGCATGTTCATGGCGGGGATGGGCTTCGGCTTCTTCCAGACGCCCAACAACCGCGCCATGCTGTCGGCCGCGCCCCGTTCGCGTAGCGGCGCGGCGGGCGGCCTGCAGGCCACCACCCGGGTCTTCGGCCAGAGCTTCGGCACGGCGCTGGTCGCGATCGCGTTCAGCATCAGCCTGGCCCATGGCCCTGGCCTGGCGCTGGTGCTGGGGACCATCTGCGCCGGGCTGGCGGTGGTGGTCAATACGGTTCGCTTCAGCAAGTTGCGGCCCTAGGGCGGTCCCGCGAGGCCGCCATTGTGGCGCCGGCGGGCTTGGGCCCCCGGCCGCTTCTATAATGACGGCCGGCGCCGGATTGAGTCATCTGGCGCAACGATTACCTATTTTGAAGGCGTTCAGGCATGAAGATCACGGTCGTGGGTACCGGTTACGTGGGGTTGGTGTCGGGGGCGTGCCTGGCCGACATGGGCAACGACGTCATGTGTCTGGACGTGGACGCGGCGAAGATCGCCCTCTTGCGCCAGGGCGGCATTCCCATCTATGAGCCGGGCCTCGAAGACCTGGTGCGCCGCAACGTGCAGGCGGGCCGCCTGCATTTCACCGACGACGTCGCGCAGAGCGTGGCTTTCGGCGACGTGCAGTTCATCGCCGTCGGCACCCCGCCCGGCGAGGACGGTTCGGCCGACCTGAAATACGTGCTGGCCGCCGCCCAGAACATCGCTCGCCACATGACGTCGCGCAAGCTCATCGTGGACAAGTCCACCGTGCCGGTGGGCACGGCCGACAAGGTGCGCGATGTCGTGGCGCGTGAATTGGCCGCACGCGGCGTGGACATCCCCTTCAGCGTGGCGTCCAACCCCGAGTTCCTGAAGGAAGGCGCCGCCATCAACGACTTCATGAGCCCGGACCGGGTCGTGGTCGGCGCGGACGACGACTACACCATCGGCGTCATGCGTCGCATCTACGAGCCCTTCCAGCGCACCCACGACCGCCTGATGGTGATGGACGTGCGTTCGGCCGAGCTGACCAAGTACGCCGCCAACGCCATGCTGGCCACGCGCATTTCCTTCATGAACGAAATGGCGAACCTGGCTGAAGCCCTGGGCGCGGATATCGAACAAGTGCGCCGCGGCATCGGCGCCGACCCGCGCATCGGCTATCACTTCCTGTATCCCGGCGCGGGCTACGGCGGCTCCTGCTTCCCCAAGGACGTGCAGGCGCTGGTCAACACAGCCGCCGAGAACGCCTTGCCCATGCGCGTCATCGAGGCCGCCGAGGCTGCCAACCACGCGCAGAAATTCCGCCTGTCCGAAAAACTGGTGGCGCGTTTCGGCGAAGACCTCAAGGGCCGCAAGATCGCGCTGTGGGGCCTGTCCTTCAAGCCCAACACCGATGACATGCGCGAAGCGCCCAGCCTGACAGTCATCGCCGAACTGACGCGCCGCGGCGCCGAGGTGCGCGCCTATGACCCCGTCGCCATGCACGAGGCCGCGCGCGCGCTGGCCGGCAAGCCCGGCATCAGCTTCGCCACCGACATGTACGACGCGCTGGACGGCGCCGATGCGCTCCTGATCGCGACCGAATGGAAGGTCTTCCGCGCGCCCGACTTCGATCGCGTCAAAGCCCTGCTCAAGACTCCGCTTATCATCGACGGCCGCAATCTCTACACGCCCGCGGACGTGCGCGGCCTGGGATTCGAGTACTCGGGCATCGGCCGCGCATGAAGATCCTGCAGCTGAACTTCGAGAAGGGCTGGCGCGGCGGCGAACGGCAGACGCTGTACTGCATGCGCGCATTCCGCAAGGCTGGCCACGACGTCGAAGTGATGTGCCGCGAAGGCGCGCCCTTGGCCGAGCGCGCGCGCCAGGAGGGCTTCGTGGCCCATACCTGCCGCAACGTGCCGGGGCAGCTGGCCTTCCTGGCCGGCGCCGGCCGCTACGACATAGTTCATGCCCAGACCGCCAACACCATCACCTGGGCGGTCCTCACCAAATGGCTGCACCGCCGGCCGGTGGCGTTTTCCCGCCGCACGTCCTTCGTGGTCAAACCCGGCGACGAATGGAAGACCGGCTTCAAGTGGCGCCACGCCGACCTGTTCGTGGCGATCAGCGAGATGGCCGCCGGCGAGCCGCGCCGCCTGGGGATCGAGCCCGTCATCATCCGCAGCGCCGTCGAGCCGCACCAGATCGACACCGAGAATGTCGCCCAGCTGGTGCGGGAATTCGATCTGGCCGGCAAGAAGGTCATGGCCACGTCGGCCGCGCTGATCCGCGACAAGGACCCGGTCACGCTGGTGCGCGCCGTGGCCGAATTGGCCAAGACGCGCCGCGACTTCGTGTTCCTGCACTTCGGCGCCGGCGGCGACCGCGAGCAGCAGGCCAAGGATGAGGCGCGCAAGCTCGGCATCGAGGATGTCTATCGCTTCGCCGGCTTTCGCAAGGGCGTGGAAGATTTCTACAGCATCCTCGACGTGTTCGTCATGAGCTCCGAGGAAGAGGCCCTGGGCAGCAGCGTGCTGGATGCTTTCCTGCAACGCGTGCCGGTGGTGTCCACCGATGCTGGCGGCCTGAAGGAAAGCCTGGCCGACGGACGCGGCGTGCTGTGCGCCGTGGGTGATTTCCAGGCCATGGCGCAGGGCATGGCGCGCTGCCTGGACGACGCGGCCTTCCGCCAGGAAGTCACCGAGCGCGCCTATGCCTACGTGCGAGACGAGCACGACGTGCAGAAGATGGGCAACCGCTACCTGGCGCAGTTCGAGCGCCTGATCGCCCGCCGCTGATCCGACCTGCCTCAGGTCCGCAGGTCTATCCGGGTCTCGAACTTGGCGCGATGCACCGAGAAGAACGTGCGCACATTGCGCACGTTGGCCTGCGCGGTGAAAGCGCGGTGCACCAGCGCGTGATAGGCCGGCATGTCCTTCACCTGCGCGATCACCACGAAATCCGGCCCGGGCGATACCCGGTAGCACTGCAGCACCGCGGACTCGACCAGCATGCTTTGCCCGAACGCGTCCAGGCTCTCAGCCGCCTGCACGTCCAGCGTGATCTCGACGATGGCGGTCAGCGTGCTGCCCAGCTTTTCCGCCGCCAGGATGGCCACCTGCCTGTCTATCACCCCTTCATCCACCAGCCGCCGCACCCGCCGCAGGCAGGTCGGAGGCGAGGCATGCACGCGTTGCGCCAGCTCTTGGTTGGTCAGCGAGCTGTCTTCTTGTAACTGTTCAAGAATGCGCCGGTCCAGATCATCCAGCTCTGGCAGGGAAATCTGTGCGTTTTGCATGATTAATTTCAAAAAAATGATCTAGAAGAAATATTATTTAATCACAATCATGTAAGGGAATTAACTTCCATTTTTTACTGCATAAAGAAATCAAATTTCTTGCGGGGACGAGCACAATGCGTCGGTACACGAACTTACCGGAGCACTCTCCTATGTGCGGCATTGTTGGCGCCGTCGCCCAGCGCGACATCACCCCGATCCTCGTTGAAGGCCTCAAGCGCCTTGAGTACCGCGGCTACGACTCCTGCGGCGTCGCCGTCTACGCCGACGGCCATCTGCGCCGCACGCGCAGCACGCAACGCGTGGCCGAATTGGCCGAACAGGTTGCGCAGGACAAGGTCAGCGGCTTCACCGGCATCGCCCACACCCGCTGGGCTACCCACGGCGTGCCGGCCACGCACAATGCCCACCCGCACTTCTCGCGCCTGGGCAACGACGAGCCGCGCATCGCGCTGGTCCACAACGGCATCATCGAGAACCACGACGAACTGCGCGCCGAGCTGCAGGCCGTGGGCTATGTCTTCGAAAGCCAGACCGATACCGAAGTGATCGCGCACCTGGTCAACCACCTGTATGCCGGCGACCTGTTCGAAGCCGTGCAGAACGCCGTGCGCCGCCTGCATGGCGCCTACGCCATCGCCGTGTTCTGCCGCGACGAGCCGCACCGCGTGGTCGGCGCGCGCCAAGGCTCGCCGCTGGTCGTGGGCGTGGGCCAGAACGAGAACTTCCTGGCTTCCGACGCGCTGGCCCTGGCCGGCACCACCGACCAGATCATCTACCTGGAAGACGGCGACGTCGTCGACCTGCAGCTCTCGCGCGTCTGGATCGTGGACGCCAACGGCAAGAACGTGGACCGCGAAGTCCACACCGTGCACGTGCATACCGGCGCGGCCGAACTCGGCCCTTACCGCCACTACATGCAGAAGGAAATCTTCGAGCAGCCGCGCGCCGTGGGCGACACGCTGCAGGACATCGAAGCCATCACGCCCGAACTCTTCGGCGACCAGGCCTACAAGATCTTCAAGGACGTCGATTCCCTGCTGATCCTGGCCTGCGGTACCAGCTACTACGCGGGCCTGACCGCCAAGTACTGGATCGAGTCCATCGCCAAGATCCCCGTGGCCGTGGAAATCGCCAGCGAATACCGCTATCGCGACAGCGTGCCCAACCCGCGCTCGTTGGTGGTCACGATCTCGCAGTCCGGCGAAACCGCCGACACCCTGGCCGCGCTCAAGCATGCGCGCTCGCTGGGCATGGAAAACACGCTGACCATCTGCAACGTGTCCACCAGCGCCATGGTGCGCGAGTGCAAGCTGTCGTACATCACGCGGGCCGGCGTCGAGATCGGCGTGGCTTCCACCAAGGCCTTCACCACCCAGCTCACCGCGCTGTTCCTGCTGACCCTGGCATTGGCCCAGGTGCGCGGCCACCTGACCGAAGAGCAGGAAGCCGAACACCTGAAGGCGCTGCGCCACCTGCCCGTGGCCATCGGCTCGGTGCTGGCCCTGGAGCCCCAGATCATGGCCTGGGCCGACCGCTTCGCCTCCAAGGAAAACGCCCTGTTCCTGGGCCGCGGCATGCACTACCCGATCGCCCTGGAAGGCGCGCTCAAGCTCAAGGAAATCAGCTACATCCACGCCGAAGCCTACCCGGCCGGCGAACTCAAGCACGGCCCGCTGGCCCTGGTGACCGAGCACATGCCCGTGGTCACCATCGCGCCCAAGGACGAACTGCTGGAAAAGCTGAAGTCCAACATGCAGGAAGTGCGCGCGCGCGGCGGCGAGCTGTATGTCTTCGCCGATGCCGACAGCAAGATCCAGAGCGCCGAAGGCATGCACGTGATCCGCATGCCCGAGCACTACGGCAAGCTTTCGCCCATCCTGCACACCATCCCGCTGCAGCTGCTGTCGTACCACACGGCGTGCGCGCGAGGCACGGACGTGGACAAGCCGCGTAATCTGGCCAAGAGCGTGACGGTGGAGTAAGGCCGGTCGCCTCAAGAAAAATGCCGCTCCAGTAGCGGCATTTTTTTTCACAATATCCCGGACGACTCCTGCGGGCAAGAGAATAAATACAAGCAATGCGGCCTTCGGGACAGCTAATGTCCGGACCGCGATCCAAACTGCGTATTCCCAATTCAAGTGGAGACGCAGTGTCGGACTCGATAGCAATCCGTGGAATTCATACCGCATCCAATCGCCCCGCGGTTTCCCTGCACGGCTGGGGCATGCCTGCGGAGGATATCGTCTTGCTTGTGCGGCAGCTTGCGCAGGAAATGCCGGTCTTTGATTGGCACGCGGATACGGACGCGCCGCAGGGCGCGCTATCGCTGCATCTTGTCGACTTTGCCGCGCTGACAGGAAAAGGGCGTGCCGTATGGAATACCTTTGGCCCGATCGAGGCCATGCGTCAGGCTCGTGAGCAGGGCGTGGCCGCATTGGCTCTGTGCCGCGGCCGGGTCAGCCAGTTGCCCGCCGTTCGCAAGGGCGTCTGGGTCATGGCGGCGGACAAGCCTTGGGCGTCCGCCGTGCAAACGCTGGTGCGGGCGCTGGCGGCTCTGGAATGGAACCGTACGGAAGGCTACAAGGCCCTGCATGCATGGCTCGCCGCGCGCAGGTTCGCCGACGCCAATCTTCTTTCCGTTCTTGGCTTCGATGAAACCGCTGCCGGATTTTCGGAGGTGCTGCGTGAGGCGCTGACCGCATTGCTGATGCAGCCGGCCGCGCTAGCGGTCGCCGGCGTCCCCGAACGGGAGTTGCAGCGCACGATCATCGAAGCGGGTTTGCATGAATTGCAGCCTTTGACCGCCGCGCCCATGACTTTGGATGGTGCGATGCGCGTGGATGCGTTGCTGGGTTTTGAGTGGCCTGTTCTCGAGTAAATCCAGCCGATTATTTTTATCGGGATTTTGCGCCTCCGGTTGTCGTCACGCGTTGCGGATGTAGGAGGGGCGCGCGATGCCCAGCGGTTCCGCTTCATGAGGGATTATTCCCTTGCACTGGCGCCTGATTACGCGGGCTATGTCCGCTCTGGTAAATTCCAGTTAACCATCGTAATAATTCCTAATCGAAGCGAGCGAGTCCCTGCATGCCCCCGCTGGTTGCCAATATATTTCATATTTTGAAGGACGCCGAACAAGGCGGGCACTTCATAAGTACGCCGGAAATACACCGAGCGTTGTGCAGGTCAGATCCCGATCCTCCCGTCGTCAAGACGGTTCTGCGCACATTGCAGAAGCTGCTTGACCAGCAACTGGTGGAATGCGAAAGGCGCGGGACGGCGCTCGTTTGGCGCAGGTGCGCCGGCGCTGGCGGCGTGCCCGCCAGGGCCGCAGGCCTGATGACGCATGAACAGGCGCTGGCGCTTCAGACCTTGAAGCGCTTTTCATCCCGTCAGATTCCGTCGCTGGTTTCCGAATCGCTGTCTTCCCTGTTCGACACCGCCGAGAAACGGCTGGGCGTTTCTCACAGCGACAGCGAACGCCGCTATCGGAAATGGGTGGATAAAGTAGAAGTAGAAAGCGGCGCTTTTGCCTTGCAGCATCCAGCTATAGACTCAAACACCTTTTCCACCGTGTCGCGCGCTCTGTTTTTCGAGCAGAAACTGGAAGTGGTTTATCGCGTTCGCTCCAAAGCGGATCAGGAAACGACGAAGATAATCGACCCGTTGGGATTGGTCGAGGTGGGCGGGGTGATCTATCTCGTTGCGGCCATTGCGGGCTATGCCAAGCCCGCAATGTACCGGCTTGACAGGGTGGTCAGCGCCAGCATGTTGCCGGAGATATTCGCCTATCCACGGGAATTCAGCTTGGCCGAGTATGTGAAGCAGCAGCGGCAGTTCGATTTCATGGTTGAGGGCGCGGTGGAAGTGGAATTGCGCTTTCTCAATGGCGCAGGCAATCATCTGATTGAATCGCCGTTATCCGATGATCAAGTGGTGCAGTACATCGGATCCGAACTGCGGGTCACGGGCACGGTCTTGCTCAGCAAACGTTTGCGCTGGTGGCTGCGGTCGTTCGGCCCCAACGTAGAAGTCTTGGGACCTGAGGCATTGCGCGAGGAAATGGCCGCCGAAGTGCGCGCACTTTCGGCGCTATATGCGACGCACGCATGAATGCGTAGGGGATCGGGACATGTAATGTCCCGATCCCCTCCTATTCTGTCCGGGATGCGGCAGTCATCTTGCCGCCGATCTTGCCTATCCCGGAGTACACATGATCAACAACAACGCCACGCCCCTGGAACACCTGGCCGCATTCGCCATTGTGTTCGTGACAGGTGTATTGAGCACTGCAATCCTGGGCCGATATATCGATGCAGTCAGGCGAGATGGGGTAGAAGACGCCTGCGGAAAAATGACTGAGCCAGGCGCCAACTGATAGCGTTCCCCATATCTCGTTCTGCTTACCCTGGAGTCGCAGCATGCCTGTCCGTCCCCGGCCATTCACTCAAATATGCACCCAATGCAACTGGATACGGACATTTGCGCCCGCCAGTGACGCGCTTGTCGTCGGGCGGGATATTGCGGCGCATTGCCCAAAATGCCAATCAAAGCAACTGCGATGCGTCGCACCCTCGGCGCTCGCGCTAGTTTCGAGCCGGTTGAAACGGCTGCTGAACTTGGAATAAAGCGCTAGGAACATGCTGTGTTTCCCGGTTCCAGCGCGAGGTCATGGCACTACCATTTGCCAGATGCCCTAATGGGCGTGCCATTCAAAAATGAAATGGGATGCCCGATAGGGTATGCTCACGCCTTGTATTCAAATGATTTCAAGTAAGTCAAAATGTTGACTTTGACAAATTGGCCCTTTCGGCCTGGCAAGGGTCATTCCCCAGACTGACGACATATTCCTGATGCCCCCGGCATCGCCCGCCAATTTCGCCTGAAAAGGAGCTTTGCAACATGGCGCGTATCGTGCCGGACGGTTGGCAGACCATGGACGCCATCGGTGCCATGCGTCGGGAGTTCGAGACCTTGGAGTCGTTGGCGCAGGGGTTGCCGGACGAGTACACGGTTTATCACGCCGTGCACTGGACCAATATCGAACGCTCTCACGCCATTCATGGCGAAGTCGATTTCGTCATCGTCAACCAGTCCGGGCACATGATGCTCATTGAGCAGAAATGCGGGTCATTGGAAGAGACGCCTGACGGGCTGGCGAAGAACTATGGCGGTGGCAAACTGAAATCGGTGCCCGCGCAAATGGGTCGCACGGTGAATAGCTTGCGAAGCAAGCTGGCGCGGGTTCTGAACGGCGCCTACATCGAGATCGAGCATTTGCTCTACTGCCCGGACTATTTGTGCAAGACGCTGCAAACCGTGGGCGTGATGTCCGAACGTATCGTCGACGCCGGCCGGCGCGACGCATTATGCTCGGTGATTCAGCAGATACTCCCCGCGGGCGTTGCGGGTCCGCTGTACGCGCAGGTGCATCGGTTTCTCTGCGACCTCATTCAACTGGAGGCGGACGCCAGTGCGCTGGTGGGGCGGGCCAAAGCCCTCGTCACCCGCGTGTCCAGCGGCCTGGCCTATTGGGCCCGGCAAATCGACATGACGCCCTTTCGACTGCACGTAAACGGTACGGCCGGCTCTGGAAAGACGCAGTTGGCCCTGGCCGAGTACCGCGCGGCAGTCGACGCTGGCCACAGGCCGCTATATCTCTGCTTCAACCGGCCTCTGGCGGACCACATCGCCACGATCGTGCCCTCCGGCGGCGCGGTCTGCACGTTCCACATGTTGTGCGTACGTATGGTCAGACAGTCGGGATCCGCGCCTGACTTCAATGACGCAATGGCTTTCGAGCAACTGGTCAATGCCTGCCGGGAGTTGGCTGTCCCACCGGATCTGACCTTCGATACGGTCATCATCGATGAAGGGCAGGACATCAAGGCTGAATGGTTCGACCTGATTCTGCGCCATGCCCGCGACAACGCTCGCATACTCTGGCTGGAAGACCCGATGCAGAAACTGTATCGCCATGCTGCCGTGCAACTGCCGGGTTGGATACGCCTGCGGGCGGACAAGAATTTCCGTAGTCCGCGTTCGGTCGTTCAATTACTGCAGGCATTGGTCCCGGACGGGATGGCCGTCGTGCCTGCATCGCCAGTCATTGGTCACGAAGTGGAATTCCTTACCTACGAGACCGCCGCGCAGTTGCTGGACCAAGTCAAGGAAGGTGTGCGCCTGTGCCAATCTGCCGGGTTCGCGACGACGGACATCGCGCTTCTCAGTTATCGGGGAAGGGATAACTCCCGCATCCTATCCTACGATCAGTTGGGTCCCTATGTGCTGAAGAAATTTCTTGGCACCTACGATGCTGAGGGCCGGCCGGAGTATTCGGAAGGCTCGCTGGTGACGGATACCGTGCACCGCTTCAAGGGGCAGTCCGCGCCGGCAGTCGTGATGGCGGAGATCGATTTCGAAGCGCTGGGCGACGATGAGGTCCGCCGCTTGTTCGTAGGCGCGACTCGCGCCTCGATGAAACTGGTCTTGGTCCTGTCCGACCGGGCGGCGGGGCGATTGCTCGCACGTCTTGAAGGCTGCCCGGCGACTGCGTGATCAGTCCCGTGGCGGCTTCCGGGAACAGCCATTCACCCCTTTGGCACCTCTGACCTGAGAGTGAGCGAAATGCAAGAGCAACAACGCGCCAAGGCGGCGCTGAGAATTACGCTAGGCCTGCACGTCGAGCAGTGGCAAGGACCTCACCCCGGAGCGTTGTTCGAATGCCCGACCGTGGGGCGCCAGGCCTTTCTTGCGATGCTGGAAACCTGGCTCGGCCTGTCGTCGCGGCCGGCCGGCGGAGCTGAACGGACTGCCGCCTTCCTGCTGGCGCTGCGTCAGTCCGATGGACCGAGGAGGTTCTTCCATGACAGCTTGGCTGCCGATGAAATCGGAACCGCGGCTCGGCTTCTGCAGTGGCGCGACGAATGGATACTTGGAGGATGGACAGGCGTTGCGGCAGCGGGATGCCCGTCTCGCCTATTGGACATGGCCGTCGTCGAAACCGCGGCGGCCGGCTTGTTGCCTCCCGGCGAAGGCGATCGCCTCAATGCCGTCCTGCGCCGTCTGGATGAGCGCAGCGTGCCGGTCGGCGAGATCGTCTTGCTGGAGGACAGCAAGCTGTTTCCGTCCTTGTGGCGCAGGCTGCTCGCCCGCTTCCCGTTGGTAGATGGAAGCGCGCTGACCCCTGCGGCTGCTCCCCATACGCAACTGGGACGTTTGCAACGCGCCGTGCTGGACGCGGTGTCCCTTGACCAATCCTTCATTCCCCTGCCAGATATCGACGACAGCGATGGTTCGGTTGTCGTTCTTCGTCCCCATACATGCGAGACCGCGGAACAATGGCTCGCACATCACTATCACGCCCGGCGGACACCGATGCTTCTCGTCAGCGAGCAGCATGGCGCTTCAGTCGACGATACCCTGCGCGTCAACGGCGCACCGGCTTGCGGCTTCGACGAGTCCAGCGCCTTGCGTCCGGCCTTGCTGGCGCTGCCGTTGATCTTCGAGACCTTCTGGGATCCCCTGGAACCCGCGCGCTTGCTCGATTTCCTGATGCATCCGATCGGACCCTTCCGGGCGTCGGCGCGGCGGGCGTTCGGTGCGGTCTTTTCCGAACAACCGGGTATCGGCGGAGCTGAGTGGTCCAAGGTGCGTGCGCGCCTGCTGGACGACGCTCCTGCGGAGTATCGCCCTGAATTGGAGCAGCACATCCGGATCTGGCTCGAATCGCCGCGGCACCCGCGAACCTCCGGCGCGCCGATAGGCTATGCAATCGAGCGGGTCAAGCTGCTGACTCAGGCGCTGCGCGGGCGCCTGCAGCACCTCACGCCTGCCGCCGCAGCGGCGCGAGATCTCGCTGCGGCCCTCGGTCAATGCGCGGGGATGCTCAGCGGCCTGGAATCGCTGCAGCGGGATGGGATCAAGCACGTCAAACCCCGGCTGCTCGAACAGTTATGTGCTCAGGCGACCACATTGTGCGGCAACAGCCTGGCCGTGGCCGAGGCGGGTTGCATGCTCAGCGCCACGACGCCCGAAGCTTGCGCGCTGGGGCCGGTCGCCGAAGTCGTCTGGTGGATGCCTTCCACTCCGAAGCTGCCTGGAGGATACCCATGGAGTCGTCCTGAGATCGAAGCTCTGGCGGCCAGCGGGGTCGAACTTGTCGACCTGGCGTTCGCGATGGAAAGCCTGGCCGCGCTGTGGATGAGGCCGCTGCTTACCGCCACCGATCGTCTGATCCTGGTCTTGCCGCCAGCGCCCGCGGAAGATCATCCGGCTTGGCAGCTTATCGCCCTGCTCGCACCCGGGATGGCCGCAAGGCAGCTGGAAGAGCATCCCATGGTGCGCGACCGGGCAGGACAGGTCATCCCCCTGCCATTGCAGCGCGCACAAGGTGTATGGCGCCTGGATACGGATGCACCATGGCGGGACGCCTATCCGCTTCCGACACGCCTGCCTTCGCAGTCCTATACGTCATTGGACCTTCATTTCAACAACCCGGCGGTCGCAGTGTTGAAGTACGCGGCCAGTTTGCGTACAGGCCGGGCCACGGTGGTGGCCAAGGATGGCCGTTTGCTTGGCAACCTCGCGCATCGGTTGGTTGAGAGGCTGTTCGTCAACAATGATGCGCCATCTTGGAGCCATGACCGCCTGGAGGCGTGGTTGGAGCCGGAATTGGCAAGATTGCTTGAACAGGAAGGGATGCCGTTGCTGGCGCCGGGCAACGGCGCTGCGCTCTTCCAGTTCAAGAGCACCGTGCGTCACGGCCTGCGGGTATTGCTGCAACATATGGCCCACGCCGGCGTTGAACGCGTCGAGGCCGAACGGCCGCTTGCCGGCATGCTTGGCGCGTTGCGTCTCAATGGAGCAACCGATCTGCTGTTGCATCTTGCCGATGGCGGGACAGCTGCGCTCGACCTTAAATGGACGGGTGCCAAGCGGTATCGCAAAGCGCTGGCCGATGGCGTGTACCTGCAGTTGGCGCTGTATGGCGAGATGATCCGGCAAGAGCTCAAAGCGCCGCCCGCCGCGGTGGGTTATTTCACGTTCAGGGAGGCTCTGCTATTGACCGCCACGCCAGACCTGTTCGGTCCGCTGGCCCGCGTCGTCAATGCAAAGAACGGCGTCAACGCGGCGGAGCTCGTCATGCAGGCCAGGACCACCTGGGCCTGGCGGGTGCGGCAGTGGCAGGAAGGGCATGTCGACGTGATCGGGGATGGGCTCTACCCGCCGCCGGAGCCATCTCCGGAAGGTTGTTTGCCACTGGGCGAAACCGCGCCGTGGCACGGCGACTACACGGCACTGTTCGGCAGTAGGGAATAACCATGGACCAGAAGAACATGAATGTGGAATTTGTCCGTGCCGGGGCGGGCAGCGGCAAGACCTACTATCTGACACACTTGCTGGCCGACCGCCTGCAACGCGGCGCTGCGCGGCCCGCAGCGATCATGGCTACCACGTTCACGGTCAAGGCGGCTTCGGAGTTGCGCGAGCGCGCCAGGTCGACGCTGTTGAGCCAGCGACGGCTCGATCTGGCCGCGGCGCTGGGGCAGGCGAGCATTGGCACGGTCAATAGCGTCTGCGGACAATTGATCCAGCGCTTCTGCTTTGAACTCGGCATCTCGCCGGATCAGACTGTTCTGACCGAAGACGAAGGCCGCCGCCTGGTGCGCATGGCTGTCGAAAGTGTTCAGGATGCCAATGCGGTCGAGCATCTGGCGCGACTGGCTGTGCGGCTCGACCTGGATGATGATGCGGTGACCGCTACGCTGCACGCAATCATGAACGCCGCGCGCTCCAACAATCTTGGCCCGGACGAACTCGCCGCAATGGGGTCAGACAATGCAGACGCCATGCTGGCGTGTTGGCCGCGCCCGCAGGGCGATCATGATGCCGCTCTCGGCGCGGCGCTCGAACGCACGGAGGGCGAACTCAAGCAGGCGCAGGCCGCCGGCGTGACGACCAAAGTTCTGAACGAGGCGATCGAGAAAGTCACGGCAGCCCGCGGCGCACTCGCTCGGGGACAGCTGGCATGGAACGTCTGGCAGCAACTGTCGAAGCTGAAAGCTGGCGCCAGGCAGGCCGGCATGGTGGAGGAGCTTCAAGACGTCGCGGCACGCCACCCCACCCATGAAAGGTTCCACGAGGATGTGCGGGACTATCTTCGTACGGTGTTCGGCCTGGCGGGGCGCGCTTTGCAAGCTTTTGCGCAGGCCAAGCGGGAACTTGGCGTGGTCGACTTCACCGATCAGGAAGTGTTGCTATTGCGAGCCTTGCAAGGCAGTACCTTGGTGCGTGAAGCGCTCGAGGGAGAGCTCGATCTCGTGCTGGTCGACGAATTTCAGGACACCAATCCGCTTCAGTTGGCCATCTTCGTCGAGTTGGCGAAGCTGGCCAAAAGTTCGATCTGGGTAGGCGACCCCAAGCAGGCCATCTATGGTTTTCGCGGCACGGATTCGACGCTCATCCAGCAGATCCTCGATTCTGTGGAAAGCTGGGGCGGCACAATGGGGACGCCTTTGTCGGATTCGTATCGCTCTACGCCGGCGCTGGTGGGCCTGGCCAACGAAGTGTTCGTGCCGGCCTTCCATCCCGCTCCCGCCTCCGAAACCGCGCTCAGGCCGGTGCGCAGGCCGCTCGTCGGACAGCCGCAACTCCTGAACTGGTCGTTCGTGACGGAAGCCGGGAAGCGTTCGATTTCGCTGAAAGCCCTGGGACCCGCAGTGTCGGATCTGCTGGGGCGCGGCATCCAGTTTGTCGACAAAACCACAGGCCAGGCGCGTTCGCTGCAAGCCAGCGACATCGCCGTGCTGTGCCGAAAGAATGATCACATAAAGTCCGCGGTCGACGCGCTGAGCCGCTGGGGCATTGCCGCGGCGGCGGCCCGGCCCGGCCTGATCTCGACACCCGAGGTCCAGTTGGTGCTGGCCTGCCTGCGCCGTTTGCGAGATGCTTCGGATACCGTGGCTACCGCAATGATCGTCGGGCTGACTGGGGCGGTCAGGCCGGAAGACTGGCTGCAAGACCGCTTGCAGTTCCTCGCCGGCATGAGTACGGACGGAGATGGCGAAAGGTCGGCGTCGGAGTCGGCGTGGAAGACAGAGGGGGAAGGCGCTCATCCGCTGATTGCCAGACTGGCAGGCTTGCGGTCGTCCCTGACGTCGCTCACACCCCGTGAGGCCTTGCGTCTGGCAAAGGCCGAATCCGGCGTGGCGCGCCTGGCACACCAGTGGTCGGCAGCGGAGCGCGAGGCGCAAGTGCGCATCGCCAATATTGAAGCGCTGCTGGCGTTGGCACAGCAGTACGAGGACGCTTGTCTGGGCGCACGCCAGCCGGCGACGGTCAACGGAATGCTGCTTTGGTTCCAGGAATTGGAGGCGAACGGGGCGGATGGACGCGCGACTGCTGCCCATGGCGCTGTCGAAGTCATGACTTTCCATGCGGCCAAGGGCCTGGAATGGCCAATGGTGATCGTGATCGGCCTGGATCACGGCTATCGCACCGATCTCTGGAGCGTGCGCTCCCGGACGATAGGCGCTTTTGACGCGACGGCTCCTCTGGCCAATCGCTACATCCACCATTGGGTCAATCCCTTTGGGGCTGGCGTGCAGGTCATCGCCGATGCGGAAGCCTCGGAAACCGGCAAGCTCATGGCCGAGCAGGCGCGCGCGGAGAACACACGCCTGCTGTATGTCGCCCTTACCCGTGCGCGCGACTTGCTCGCTCTCGTGGGCGGCACCAAGGCGGCGGGCGACCCTCCACCTTGCCACTGGCTGGACGAGATCGATGCGGCGGCCAAGCTCTGGGGACCGGCGGGCGAATTCGTGGCGGACGGCCATACCGTCGTGCGCGAAGCGAAGTCCTGGGATTTCGATGAATCGCTCGACGCGCCGCCTGCGCCCGAGGTGTGGGCCATGCGTTACTTCGCCGCGCGCCAGCGCCAGTCCTTTCAGCGGCTCTGGTTCGCGCCCAGCGCTGCCCTGCCCGGGCAGCATCGGGTGATAACGGTGGAAGAGGTAGGCAGGCGGATCGTGGTCCAGTCCGGCACGGACATGGCCGCGCTGGGTTCGGCGCTGCATGGATGCATAGCTTGCTCGATGGCGGACCCGGCGCGTGCCGTCAGCGACGAACAGATCAGGGAGGCCCTGATCCGCTGGGGCGTCCATGGCGCAGTAACGCCGGAAGCGGTGCGCTTTCAGGTGGAAGCCTTCCAGGATTGGTGGCAGGCGAGGTGGCCCGGCGGGGTTGCCCAGGCGGAACTGCCGATTCAGGTGCCACGCGCCGACGGCACCGTCGTTCGCGGGCAGATCGACCTGCTGATCCGCGTCCCGGCCGGCCGCATCCTCATTGATCACAAGGCGGATCCGCGCGGCGTCGACGACGGCGATCGCTTGGCTGTTACGCACGGTGGTCAGCTGGAAGCCTATGCCGGCGCGGTCGAGTCTGCCTCTGGTGAGCCAGTGCTAGAACGTTGGCTGTTCTTGCTGGTGGCGGCGCGGGCTGTACGGATCGGGGCGGCCTGATGGCCGCGCAAGACAACAGCAGGCGGCGGTGCGCCGATCATCCAGCGGAGAGGGTGAGTCGTCGGCGACTCGTTGCTTTTGGCAATGTGAGCAGGGAAGTGAGTATGAATGTGCTGGTTCAAAAGCCCAAACTGGTATGGCCTTCGCTTAATGTCAGGTAACAGAAGAACGAGATGAGAGTACAGAAGAACGCGCCCGAGCAGATTTACCGCATCATGTTGGATGAAGTGTCCGCGATTCATGAAGGAATGCTGGCCCCGATTGATGAGCCTGCGATTGCAGAGGCTCAGGACACGGCGAAGGCAATCTTGGAGAGCAACAGGAAAGATCTGGAGCAAGGCCTCGAAGGCTTGCAACGTAATGCCGAATGGGATGTGTTCACCATTGCCCTGTACGGAGAAACGAACGCGGGTAAATCGACCACCGTGGAGGCACTGCGCATACTCCTCGATGAACCAACCAAACGCGATACCCGGCGCCTATTCAGAGAGGAGCAGGCACGCCTGAACCTTTCCGAGAGCGATATGGAAGCGGCGCGCATCGGCGTGGAGCAGGGCAAAGAGCAATTGGCTGTGGTCGAGAGCGACCTTTCGGACCGGAAACAGCAACAGGCACTGCGCGAGGATATGTTTAGGGCCCGTGTTCAGGAGTCCACTGTTCTTGTCGAGGAGGCTCGTCGGCGGGAAACATTAATTCAGAGAATTGTGCGCCTTTTCCGGTCCGCGCCCCAGGATGTGGCTCTGGCGAAGGCCGAGCAAGATTTGAAGCTGGCGCTTGCCGAGCATGATCGTGCAGACAAGGCAGGTGAGGTAGCGAGAGCGGAGGCTGCGCGGAATTTGGCCGCAGCCGAGGAAAAGCACCAACATCAGCTGGACAACCTCCATCGTCTTGACGTCCACGCGGACGGCAGGATTATTGGCACCGGGCGTTCTGACTACACCACGGACGTGCAGACATTCCAGTTCGTGCTGGAGGGCCAGAAGTTCGCCTTGCTCGATGTGCCCGGTATCGAGGGGAGCGAATCCCACGTCATTGAACAGATTTGGCAAGCGGTCCAGAAGGCCCACGCGGTGTTCTACGTAACCTCCAAAGCTGCGCCGCCGCAGAAGGGGGATGGCGATGGCGAGGGCACTCTTGAAAAGATAGTCAAGCATCTGGGCGCCCAGACCGAGGTCTGGACTCTATTCAACAAGCGCATCACGAATGCCGTACAACTGACCCAGGATCTGATCACAGACGATGAAGCGGCCAGTCTGAAGGTCCTTGATCGACGAATGAAAGGCGTGTTGGGCGAGAATTATCGGAAAACTATTCCGATGAGTGCCCAGGTCGCCTTTCTGAGCGTTGCCGATTGTTTGGTTCCGGGCTCGAGCGATGCGAAGAGCCGGGGAAAATTCCTCGCAAAGTTCGATGCGCAGGCCCTGCTCGATCGTTCAGGTATGGGGAAACTGCAGAAGTTTCTGGCGGAAGAACTGATTCAGGGGTGCGCGGAGAAGATTCATGAATCGAACTTCAACAAGGCGAGAGTTGCCCTTGCCTCCGTAATCGATAGCATCGATGAGATCTCGCGCGTCCGCTTTAAGCCGGTGCAGGCAAATGCAAAAAAGCAGAAGAGTCTGGCGGCGAACCAGCTGAATAGAGCAAAGGCGGCGTTCGCCTCAAGCCTAGGCCAGCAGTGTGCGGCCAAAATTGAGCGGTTCAGCGAAGCCGTCGAGAGCGAGATGTACGACTACATCAAGTGCGATGTTAGCAACGAGGATTTCGAGCAGCGTTTTAAGGATGTGCTTAAACGCCAGCAACAGGCGTTGATTGATAGGCTGTCGGACGCGCTGGTGGAAGAACGGCAGAATTTTGAGGGAAAGGTGGCAAAGATCGTAGATCGCTATCAAGAGCATCTGAAGGAACTCAATCAGGCCTATGCTGAGCTAGGAAGTGGAGGCCCGGATCAGACCTTCAATCTCGACATAAATATCGATAACGGTCTCAAGGTGGCGAGTTTGCTGGGTGTGCTGGCTGGTGGTGCCGCGTTGTTCTGGAACCCCGCGGGGTGGGTGATACTTGCAGCCGGTATCGCAGGCATTGCCCTGGCGCTTTACAAAAGCGTCCGGAGCTATTTCAGCTCTGAGTACAAAATGAACCAGCAGCGAACGGCTGTAAACAAGAACCTCGACGATATTAAAAAGAAACTTGGGGACACCACGCGCGAAAAACTGGATGAATCGCGTCCGCAATTGGATGCGGCCGTCGGCCGTATCGAGGAAATTCTGATGGTTCCGGTCCGGCAGGTCGGCGTCATCAATGAGTCCCTGGACGAAGCTGTCAAGAAACTCACCAAACTGTCCAAGAATCTGGAATTCGTAACGAGTCGATAATGGAAAAAACACTAGACGCATTCAAGAAAGGCCAAACCCGAGCGACAGCGATTCTGCGGGATCTCGTGTCGTTCTTGCATCAAGGGGAGAATGCTGGCGTTCCCATCGCTGCCGACCTCAAGACCAAATTGCAGCGCACGATCGAAGACGTCGATGGCGGCTCGCTCCGGGTAGCTTTGATCGGCGGATTCTCCGAAGGTAAGACTTCGATTGCCGCAGCTTGGCTAGAAAAGTTGGACAAGTCCAGCATGAAGATCAGCCAACAAGAGTCTTCCAACGAAGTCAACATCTACGAGGCCGGCCCCATCGTGCTGATAGATACGCCGGGACTGTTCGGATTCAAAGAGCAAGTGAACGCTGAAACGCGCGAGCTGGAAAAGTACAAGGACATCACGAAAAAGTACGTGAGTGAAGCTCACTTGGTGTTGTATGTGATGGACTCGACCAATCCCATCAAGGCCAGTCACCAGGATGATCTGACATGGCTTTTTCGTACATTGAATCTGCTCCCCAGAACCGTCTTCGTATTGAGCCGGTTCGATATGGTGGCGGACGTGGCGGATGAATCCGAGTTCCAGGAGAACTTCGAGATCAAGCGGGAGAACGTGTCCAAACGCCTGCGGGAATTGATAGACCTGACTCCCGAAGAACAGTCGGAACTCTCTATTGTCGCAGTGGCTGCCAATCCGTTCGATCTTGGCGTCGAGCATTGGCTGTCCAATGCGGAAGAATTTCGCAGCTTGTCTCACATTGGACTTCTGCAGCAAGCGACTGCCGATAAGGTCGAGAGCAATGGCGGCCCGCAAGCGATCGTGAGCGCCACGCGCAGAAGCATCATTCGCGACGTGCTGAACAAGGAATTGCCCGTTGCCATTCAGAACGACGAGAGAATACGCGAGGAAATGGACAAGCTTGAGGGCATCAGCAGGCAGATGCAGGAAGAGCTTCAGGACGCTCGCCGTCAGATGAGCGACGCGAGAATTAGGCTGCGAAGCTTTGTGACCGACTACTTCGCGTCTTTGATTCGGCGCGTATCAGGCGTCGGGATGGAAGGCTTTGGAGAGTTCTTCGAGAAAGAAATCGGCACGGACGGGGTGATGATCGCCGCGCGCTTGCAGAATGAGTTCGAGCGTCAACTGGAGTCGGCGACGATGGAAATCGGACGCATCGCGGTAGGCTTCGAGTCCGAGATCGAGCACTACGAAACGACGATGATGAGCCTTGGCAAGCAAGGAATGGACTTTGTCTTGAAGGGCAAGCTCATCAACAACGGCAATATCCTCCTGGCGAGGGACGGTCTGGTCAATGTGGCCAAGTTCGTCGGTGTGGACTTGGCCAAGATGCTCAAGTTCAAGCCTTGGGGCGCGGTGAACTTGGCGAAGGGACTCAATGGCGTGTTGGCCGCCGCTACCTTAGCCATTGAAGTGTGGGACACCATCAAACAGGCCAACAAGGCCGACGAGTTCAAGAAGATTGTCGAGAGCCTGGTGAGCGACTTCACGCAGCAGCGCGTGGAACTGTTGAAAGTCATCAATGGCGACGACTTCGAGACGCGGTTCTTCCAAAGTTACGTTGACCTCAACAAGGCTGTGGACGTCGTTTTCGGGAGCGTCGCCGAAGGGCGGGAGCGGCAGGTCAAATTCCAGGAATGGCGCCGGCAGGCGGAAGCCATCGATGCTGAATTTCGCATGTTGGAGGGCTGATCTGCCGGTTCGCCGGACGAGGCGAACCTAATTCCCTTTCCTTTAGCATCCGGCAAAAAAGCCCCCTGCGCGGTGGGCTTTTTTGCTTTTGGGAAGGACGCGAGTGCGAACACTCACTTGCCCGGCAGACGGAAGTCAGTCTTTGTTATGTCTGAATAATGACTGTAGCCAGGCTGTCTTGGAATATGACATTTCTCTGGGTGATTAATAAATAACCCCTTGCGATAATTATGTTTTTTCATTTTGGTTAAACCGGACCAAGAAAAACCATTTTATATATTTGCTAACAACCCCAATGACGGGCCATGTTGCGGTTTATGTAATGAATGTAATTGTTTGAGGGATTTCCCGGGGTTTATTGCGACGAATCCGACTTACTTGCACAGCAATAAAAATATTTAGAAAGAATTTTGCTGTTTGCCACCTATACGATTCGTTGGCTCGCCGCTTGGTACGCCTAATCAAGTATCGAGCTGTAAATATTCTTAAGCAATACGCCCGCCCGAACCGGGGCAAACATATTCGATTCTGCATCGATTTCGTGCCCCCGGGTGTCAATTTCTAGTGTCTTCGACACGACGAAAACAGTGAGGTCCCCCGTGGTAAAGAGAATCGCAGTGTGTGGCCTTGGATATGTCGGCCTGCCCGTAGCCGTCGCATTTTCCAAGCGCTTTGATGTCATCGGCTTTGACGTGGACAAGCGGAGAATCGCACGGCTGAAAGAGGGTGATGACTGGACCGGCGAGATCGAACGCGACGTGTTGCTTGCCTCCCCGATGCAGTTCACCGACCAGATCTCGGAACTGGAAGGCTGCGATTTCTTCGTCGTGGCCGTACCGACCCCCGTCGACGAAAAGAACAACCCGGATTTTTCTCTGCTGGTGCGCGCCTGCCGCTCGATCGGCCCCGTGCTGCGCCCCGGCTGCATCGTGGTTTTTGAATCCACCGTCCATCCCGGCGCCACCGAGGAAATCTGCGGACCGGAGCTGGAGAAGGTGTCCGGCCTGCGTTGCGGCGTCGATTTCAAGCTGGGCTACAGCCCCGAGCGGATCAATCCGGGCGACCGCGAGCATCCGCTGGAGAAGATCGTCAAGATCGTGTCCGGCCAGGACGAGGAGTCGCTGGAAGTCATTGCCGGCGTGTACGAGAAGATCATCGATGCCGGCGTGCACCGCGCCTCCTCCATCAAGGTCGCCGAGGCGGCGAAGGTGCTGGAGAACACGCAGCGCGACATCAACATCGCGCTGATGAACGAAATGTCGAAGATCTGCGATCTGGTCGGCATCCGCACCTCGGAAGTGCTGGCAGCCGCCGGCACCAAGTGGAACTTCCTGAAGTTTTCGCCTGGTCTCGTGGGCGGTCACTGCATCGGCGTCGATCCGTACTACCTGACGTCCAAGGCGCAGGAGCTTGGCTATCACCCCGAGGTCATCCTGTCGGGCCGTCGCATCAATGACGGCATGGCCAGCCACGTCGCTTCGCGAGTGGTCCAGACCCTGGCCCGCAACGGCCGCCTCAATGCCACGACCCGCGTCGGCATCCTGGGCATGACGTTCAAGGAAAACGTGCCCGACATCCGCAACTCCAAGGTGGTCGATCTTTACAACGCCCTGGGCGCCTACGGCATCACCCCGGTCGCGTGCGACCCGATGGCCGATCGGGAACAGATGGAGCACGAGTACGGCATCAAGCTCGTCGAGCGCGACCAGTTCCGCGACATGGATGTGCTGATCCTGGCGGTGCCGCACCGCGAAACCATGGACACCTTTTGGGACGACCTGCCGACGCTGGTCAAGAGCGACGGCATGGTGTGCGACCTGAAGTCCGTGCTCGACAGCAAACGGCTTCAGTCCGACCTCCTGTACTGGACTCTTTAAGTTCAGGCTCACTATCGATCACTAGAGGAGAGCCTCCGAATGGCTGCTTTTACCACCGCTCCGATTGGAACCTGCCGCATCCATACGCCGCTGCGCGATGCCGTGGGCCGCTACCCGATCAAGCTGCAACTCGGGCGCAACTACGGTTTCGTGCACACCAGCGCCGAGGCGCTGCAGCAGGCGCGATTCATGTTCGGCCAGGGCGACATCCCTGCCGACGTCCAGCGCGTGATCTTCCGGCCTTCGAATGGCGAGCAGGCGCGCAAAGGCGCCCACAAGCCGGCTGACCTCTATGTGGTCGAACTGTCTTCGCGCAAGCTGCTGACCATAGACGGCTACCCGATACAGTCCAACTACCTGGTGCGCTACTTCAGCGAGTTCTTCGCCGACCGCACGCGCACCCGGATGTTCTGGTCCATGGCCCACGCCGACCGCCTGGCCGAGCGCCGCGCGCTGCTGGACCAGGACCCGGTCTTCAAGGCGCTTACGCCGGACGACCGCAACCTGCTCGCCCGCATCGTCAAGCGTGACCAGACGGATGAGGAGATCGAGCAGGAAATGAACCAGCTGGTCGACCTGCTGGGCCGCGACAAAGTGGTGTTCGTCACGCACGTCAATGCCATGACGCCGGACAACGCGCCCATCGAGCAACGCCAGCAACTGATCGCCGCGGTGCTCGCCAGCGCGCAGCGCATCGGCGTGCCTTGCTACGACCCGACGCCGCTGATGAACAAGATCGGCCAGGCCGAGGCCATGGAAAATGGCGGACTGGACCTGACCCACTACACGCCGGTTTTCGCCGAACGCCTGTGCGCAGAGTGGTTCAAGACGTTCATGCGTCCGCGCCTGGATGCGTCGACGACGCAGCCCGCCGCGCCCAAGCTCTCCGCCGACGAAAGCGCCGACCGCATCGAGAAGCTGTGGGATTCGGGCGAACTGCGCGAAGCCTCGCGCCGCGTGCGCGAGGTGCTGCGCCGCCATCCCGGCCTGCCCGACCACACGCTGCTGTTTGCGCGCATCCAGGAAGAGCTGGGCGACTACGAAGGTTCGCTGGCGCTTCTGGGCAGCGCCGACGGCGCGGTGGCGTCCGGCAGCAAGGCTGAGCAGATCCTGATGCGCAACCAGTTCAAGCTGGGACGCCATGACGTGGCGTACTCGCTGGCCGCGGGCTTGCTGGGCGATGAGATCGAAACCCCCGAAATCGTGCGAATCGCGGCGATTTCCGCGGGCCAGTTGGGCTATGTGGACGAGACGCTGGGCAACTGGAAGCAGCTGTTCCGCATCTCGTCCCCGGAAGACGCGGTCGCGGTGGAAGCCGCCGACACCGTGCTGGCGCTGCTGCAGGCCAGCGGCGATATGGAATCCGCCATACGCTGGGTCCACCAGGTCCGCGCGGCCATGCCCGCGTATGGCCGCGGCTTCGCCATGCTGTGGCGCGACCGGCTGCTGGCCGGCGATCGCGCCGGACTGCGCAACCTGGCGTCCGAGTCGCCCGTGCTCAATGATGTCGACGCGTTGGAGCTGGTCAAGGAAGCCTCGTGGCGCGGCAGCATCATGGCCGCCGCCACGCTGGCGGTCTCGTGCAAGCTGGCAAGCAGCGAGCAGGAGGATATCGTTGCCTGGCTGAATTCGCAGTCGCAGGCCTGGGCCGAGGAAGGCAACCGCGCGCTGGAAGAAGGACGCCTGCGCGATGCCGCGGAGCGCATCTGCGCGCATCGCCTGCTGACTCCCGATGCGTTGGCCGGCGTGCGCGCCCAGCGCGCCTTCGAGCGTGCGATGCGCCTGGGCGTGCGGGCCGCGCTGGTGGCGGGCAATCACAAGGAAGTCATCGACCTTACCGACATCGCGCTGGACAGCCAGATCGATTTCCCGGAACTGCATGCCATGCGCGGCCGCGCGGCCGACGCGCTAGGCGACAAGAAGACCGCCATGCGGCACCTCGAGCAAGCTGCCGCCGGCGATTCCGCCTCGTTCAGCACCCAGCTGCATTTTGCGCGGGTAGCCTTCCACGGCGGCTGGTATGGCGAGGCCATCGATGCCTACAAGACCGTGCTCGACCATGCCGGCGCGGACCAGGGCGCCAAGGACGAAGCGCAGCGCCAGCTAGGCAGGCTGGGACCCCGCGCCATCCGAGGCGCGCGCGAGATCCTTTCCTCCGGCGATCACCAGGCAGCCTGGAACCTGCTGGAGCGTGTTGCGCAGTCGTGGCCCGGCATGTCGGAAGTCGACCATGAAAAGCGGCGCATCATCGCCGTGCTGTACGCCGAAGCGCGTGCGCTGGATTCGGCCAGCACGACCGAACGCCTGGCGTTGGGCGAGCGCATCCTGAAGCTGGTTCCGGAAGACCCCATCGGCCTGCGCCTGGCCGCCGTGGGCGCCATGCGACTGCATCGCTTCGAACAGGCCCTGCCGTACTGGCGCAAGTTGCAGGAACGTTCCGAAAATCCGGCGCAGTTCGATCACTACATCGAACGCTGCCTCGTGTGGATCGAGAAGATCAACCGGAGGAAGGCAGCATGAATCCCCCATTGACTACCGAGCGAGCGGAGGCTGCATCCGATCTGCAAGCGGTGCAAGCCCGGTTGGAAGAGATCGTCACGGCGTCGGTGCGGGTTCAAGTCGCCCAGGAAAACCTGTCCCGCGCCCAGGAACTGGCGCGCGACCACATGGCAGACTCCAAGGTCCGCTTCCTGCTGCTCAGGCTGAAGGAGGCGGCGGGCCTGAACGAAGGCATGGCCGAGCAGTGGGCCACGCTGTTGCAGGAGTGCCCGGACGATTTCCTGATCGTCCGCTACTGCGCGACGCGCTTGGTGAAGGAACGCAAGATCGATGAGGCCCTGGCCCTGGTCGACCATCATCTGCCGCCCTCGACGCAGAATCCCAACCGCCTGTTCGCGCGGGCCAAGCTGCTTAGCGACATCCGCGCGCACGAGCAGTCCGACGAACTCTTTCGCCGGCTGATTTCCGAGAACACCGACCGCAACATGCGCGTCGAGTTCGCCAAGCGCCTGCGCAAGCGCGGGCTGCTGGCCGACGCGTTCGACGCGATCGCGCCCGTCATGAAGCACCTGACGCCCGGCAGCAAGGCGGCCGAGCTGGCCAACGACCTGGCCAGCGACTACGCCTTCTACCAACGCTTCGAGTCGGAAGAGGGGCTGGTGGGCAAGGATGTCAGGATCGTGTCCATGAAGCATGCGATCCTGCACTTCCGCGACCGCAAGATCGTCGAGCAGTCGGCGGAGAAGCCGGTGTCGGTGGCGCTGGTCACGGGCAGTCTTGGCCCCGGCGGCGCCGAGCGCCAGCTGACGCGGCTTGCGGGCGAACTGACCCGCCTGGCGGAGTCGCCCGAGCGCCGGCCGGCAGACGTGATCATGATGCCGAAGAAAGTCGAAGTCATGGTCAAGCAGCACACCGAGCCCGCGGGTTCCACCAAGAAGCAGGGACTGGATTTCTTCCTGCCGGTGCTGGTGAAGGCGCAGATTCCGGTCACGGAGATCAACAAGCTGCCGGCCGTGTCGGTGTCCCATCAATCCATGCCCGAGGGCAGCCTGAGCCGTCTGCTGGAGCAGTTGCCGCCTCCGGTGCACTACGGCGTGACCCGGCTTACGCCTGTGCTGCGCGAGAACCCGTTCGACGTGGTGAGCCTGTGGCAGGACGGAACCTGCCTGTTCGGCGCGCTGGCGGCGCTCTTGGCTGGCGCCCCGACCATACACCTGGTCTTCCGCGGACTGCCGCCGAACATCCGCAAGGACCGCTTCCGCGAAGAATATCCCGAGCTGTACCAGGCCCTGGCCCAGGTGCCGGGGGTGGTTTTCGTCAGCAACAGCTGCAAGGCCGCGGAAGCCTACTCGGAATGGCTGGGCATCCCGATCACGCGCTTTCACATCCTTTACAACGGCGTGCCCGATCTGTCGACGGACGCTTCGGCCGTGGATGAGGAAAAGTGGAAGGCCTTTCAGGAAAGCACGAACGACGCCACCGAGACGATAGGCGGCGTGTTCCGCCTGGAGCCGGACAAGCGGCCGCAGCTGTGGATCAAGCTGGCGGCGATGTACCTGAAGGACAGGCCGCAGGCGCGCTTCGTCATCGTTGGAGACGGACGGCTGCGCGAGAACATCGAGGCCCTGGCCGAAGAGCTGAGCGTGACGGACAGGCTCTTGCTGGTCGGTCTTTCCAACCACGTGGGCTATTGGTATTCGCAAATGGATGCCAGCGTCCTGCTGTCGCGCTACGAAGGCTTGCCCAACGTGCTGATCGAAGCCCAGTTGGTGGGAGTGCCGGTGATCTCGACTCCCGCTGGCGGCGCTGGCGAGTGCTTTGTGGAGAACGAGACCGGCCATCTGCTCAGTTGCGTGGATCACCCGGATCTGCACGAGGCCTGCGAGAAAGTCGCATCCATGGTCGACCAGGTGCGCAGCAACGAGCAGCTCAGGCAGCACAGCCGTCACCGCGCGCAGAAGCTGTTCTCGCTTGACGCCATGCTGACCAAGTTCATGGGCCTGTGCATGCCCGTGGTGTCCGAGAACGACGAACGCATGGATATCGAACCCATGCGCCTGATGCAAGCCTGATTGGCGTCCAACCGATCAAGCTGCGGAAACGAAAGGATCTTATGCATATGTACGTCCCGGGTTCAGGGCTGCGACGCAAGGCAGCCCTGACCATGGTGGTTCTTGCCACGCTGACTCTCGCGGGGTGCCAGCTGCCCCGTTCCGGCCCGATGCTGAGCGAAATGACGGGCGCGCACGATGACAAGGACGTCATCGTGATGCCCGTCTCGCGCGAACTGGTGCAGGCCAGCCGGGTGCCCGATGTGGCCGATTTTCCCGTGCGCTACCGCGATCTCACACAGGCCGGATTCGACCGCCTGGTTCCCGGCGACGGCATCAATGTGAAGGTTTGGGAGCGCGGCGGGCTGGGCGTGTTCGCGGCGGACCCCTCCGGCGTGAGCGACCTGGGCAACCAGGAGATCGACCCGGCAGGGAACGTGACGTTTCCCATCCTTGGCAAGTTCCACGCCGCCAACATGACCCTGGCGCAGCTGCATGATGCCGTCGTCGCTCGTCTGGCCAGGCTGGTTGTCGGCGCCGACGTGAGCGTGACGCGCGCCGCGGACGCGCGCGGCCAGATGGTGACGGTGCAGGGCAACCTGACCAAGCCCGGCATGTATCCCATCACCCAGACCTCGCAGCGCCTGAGCAGCGCGCTGGCCCAGGCCGCGCCGGTGCAGACGAACCCCGAACAGCTCGTCATCAGCCTGCGCCGCGACAACCAGGTGGCGTCGGTGCGGCTGTCGGATATCTACCGCAACCAGAACAACGACATCCTGCTGCGCGCGGGCGATGTCATCACCGCCTATGACTCGAAGGAGTACCTGACCGTGCTGGGCGCGGCCGGCACCCAGGGGCGCGTGGCCATCAGCAAGCGCAACTACAGCGTGCTGGATGCGCTGGCGGATTCCCGCGGCCTGGACGACAAGCTGGCGGACCCGCGTTCCGTGTTCCTGTTCACGCCCGCGAAGGCCGGCGCCGAGGGCAAGCCGGATCTGCTGCCGGTGGTCTATCAGTTCGATCTGACGCGTCCGGAGCAGGTGGCGCTGGCGCGCGAATTCACCGTGCAGGAAGGCCAGGCCATCTATATCTCGGATGCGCCGTTCACGCAGGTGCAGAAGGTGTTGTCCGCGTTCCGCGTCACGATGAGCGCCGGCTTCAGCGCCACGCGCGCCATTGACAGCGACTCGGGCGGCTCGTCCGGCATAAGCCAATAGCGTGTCGATGAGTAACGAGGACAGGATCAAGGGCTGGCGTTCGCGCCGTAAGGACAGTAGCTACGCAGTAGGATCCGGCGTCGCGGCATGGCGCCTGGATCCGGCGGCATTGTTTGAAGCAAAGGCCACGCCGGCCGTCCTGCTCAAGCCCCTGGTCGCGCGCCTGCAGGGCGAGCCGCACGACTCCGTGGCTGCCCGGCGGGCGGTGTACGAGGCGGTGCAGGCGGAGCTGGACGCGGAGATCGCGCGCAGCAACGTCGATGAGACGCTGGCGGATTTTTCGCGCCGGCGCCTGCGCGTCATCGTGCGCCTGCTGGAAATGGATATCCGCGACGGCGTCGAAGTGTTCGCGCCCGGCTACATGCCAGCCAAGCTGGTGGCGGAAGACGAGCGGCTGGCCGCGGCGCATGCGCGCCGCGTGGATCGCCGCAAGCAGGACGAGGCGCGCGAAGCGCGCCGCCACGCCTCGCGCAACGACATTGCGCTGGAAGTCGAAGTGCCGCAGGACGAGGCCGGCGATCTCGCGATACTGCGGGCCCGCTTGCAGGACCTGCATGAAGGACATGATCCGAGCCATTCCGTGAAGGTCCGGCCGGTCGGCCGCACGCTGCTGGCGATGTTCATCTACCAGCTGCGCGTGATGCATGGCGAGAGCCGGATCGCCCTGGTATGGGCGCTGGTGGGCCCGGTCGTGCTGTTGACGCTGATTTCGTCGCTGTACATCCTGATGGGCACGCACTACATCATGGGCATGGACGTGCAGACGTTCTCGCTGCTGGGCGCGACGACCTGGATCATGTTCCGGCAGATCGCCTTCCGGAGCAGCACGGCCTACGTATCTGCCCGCGGTTTGCTGAACTTCCAGGGCGTTACTCCCTTGATGTGCGCGCTGGTGCAGGCGTTCATCTATGTGTCGGTATATCTGGTGGTGTTCCTGGTACTGATCAGCGCGGGCCATGCGCTGGAACTCGTGACGCTGCCGAAAAGCTGGTCCGGTTTTCTGCTTTTCGTCGTATTGATGGGATGCTTCGGGGCTGCGCTGGGCGTGTTGTTCGGATCGATCGCGACCTACTGGCATTTCTTTCTCAGGCTCGCGCCGATCATCGAACGGTTTCTGCAGATCTTCGCGGCCGTGTTCTTTGTTTCGGAACAGTTGCCAGAGAACCTGCGGCCCTGGATGCTGTGGCTGCCTTTGGCGCACGGCATGCAGCTGCTGCGCTCCGCGTATTTCGAGGCTTACGCCTCGCACGATGCGAGCTTGGGATACTTCCTGACCTCGTTGGTTTTCTTGATGGTGCTTGCGTTGGCGGCCGAGCGGCTGGCCCGTCCCAACGTCCAGCCGATGTGAGGGAAGTGGATGATCCATTTCAATGGCGTCACTGACGAGCCCTATGCATTCGGAAGCAGGCAAGCGCTGCTTTCCAATGTCGATCTCGATATTCCGGTCGGGCGCTATGCGCTGCTGTCGCCCGCGCCGGAATTGCATCGCCAGATCGTCGATGTGTTGTGCGGCCTGCGGCCGCCGCGCCAGGGCTTCGTCAAGCACGATGGCAACGTGTCCTGGGCGATAGGCCGCCAGGGATTCATCCGCGGCAAGGCCAACGGCCTGAGCATGATCGACTTCGTCAGCGAGATGTACGAGATCGACGCGGATGCCACGCATGAACTGGTCGCGGACCTGGTCAGCGATCCCAGGACCCTGGCCAAGCCCATGGAGCATTGGCCGCTCTACGCGCGGCAGGAGTTTTCCTTCGCGCTGGCGCTGGCGCCGGCGTTCGATGTCTACGTGATCGAAGGGGCCATCCCTTTCGAGCCTTGCCGTTTCACCCGCCTGTGGCTGGCTCTGTTCGAAGAGCGCCTGGTCGGCCGGACACTCATTCTTTCCAGTTACCGCCAGAATCAGTTGGCGGACTATTGCTTCAAGGGTTTGATTTATGAACGAAGCGCACTCAGCATCGAAGACGACCTCGACCAGTGCATCCGCAGGTTCCCCCCGCGACGATCAAGGAGCGAATCCGGCACAGGCGACGACGTCCTCGGAGGCGGCTTCGATGAGGGCGGAATCGGCCTCTGAGGGCAGGTCCGAAATCGAACGCCGCCGCCGCGAGCGGCAATCGGCGCTGCGAGAGCGGCGCCGTCACCGCTGGATCAACACGCTCATCGTGCTGGCGCCGGTCGCGTGCGCCCTGGCGTATCTGCTGCTCTTCGCCACGCCCCGCTACGAGGCGGAATCGCGCTTTTTCGTGCAGTCGGCCTCCGGGCAGCAAGGCGGCGGGGGGGCTGCGGCCAGCCTGCTGACCACGGGCAACGCGGGCGGCATGCTCGGCGGCTTCGTGGATGGCTGGGCGGTCGCCGATTTCCTCAAGTCGCGCGATGCCATGCAGCAGCTCGACAAGAAGGTCGGCCTGCGCCAGTACCTGATCCGCGCGGGCATGGACCCTGTGAATCATCTTGCAGAGGACTCAAGCGAGGACGATCTCTATCGCGCCTACCAGGCCTCGGTAAAGGTCTCCTTCAACGCGCTGGAACAGATCGACGTATTGCGCGTGAGCGCGTTTTCCTCTGAGGATGCCGCGCTGCTGTCCCGGGCGTTGATCGAGCTGGCCGAGAGCTTCGTCAGCTCGATGAACGAGAAAGGCGTCGCCGACAAGCTGAAAGTGAGCGAGGAGGCGGTCAAGCTCGCGGAGCAGAAGGCGCTGGCCGCCCGGGAAACGCTGACAGCATGGCGGACCACGCACGGCAATATCGATCCCACGGCCACGGTGACGATGCTGCTGAACCTGTCCAGCCAGCTCGAAGGGGAGCTCAACACCGCGCAGATCAATCTCGACAAGATCCGCGCGTTGGGCAACAAGGACCATTTCATGCTGCGGCCCGCCGAGATGCAGGTGGCTTCCCTGAAGAAGCGGATCGCGGCCGTGCGCCAGCGCCTGAGCGGCGCGGGCAACACGGAAGCGAAGCAGCTCAAGTCCTATGAAGCGCTGCGCAACGCCCAGGCGTTCGCGGATTCGAACCTGACCCTGGCGCAGCAGACCTACCAGCAGGCCATGACGGACACGCTGCGGCTGCAACGCTACCTGTCCATCATCGCGCAGCCAGTACCCACGGACCGCCCGAGCAGTCCGCGTACCGGAATCCTGCTGCTGCAGGCGCTGGCGCTGGGCTTTGTGCTGATGTTCATCGCTCGGGTGGCGTTGGCGTTGTTGAGGGGATTGCGTCATGGTTGATACGGCAATTGCGGATCGTCCCGCCGGCACTGATGCCACGGCACGCTTGCGTGACGTGATCAAGCAGATTCATTCCGCGGCCGAGCCGCTGAACGACATGCCCATGCTGGAGCCGGCGCTGCGCGAGGCCGCGGACGGTTGGCGCGACGCCCGCCGCTTGCTGGTTTCGCCCCTGGTGCGGGAAGGCAAGCTAGGCGCCGCGATCGCCGCGCTGGAGATCATGGTCGCGGTCTATCCCGCGCGCGCCGACGAGCGCCGCCTGCTCGCCAGCCTGTTCGGACGCACCGAGCAATGGGACCGCGCCATCGCCGAGGCGGATGCCGCCGCCGGCATCGAACCCGGCGCGGCGGCGCTGCATGCGGCGCGCATCCAGTTGCGGGTGCAGGCCGGCCGTGTGGCCGAGGCTGCCGAGGTCGCACGCGCGACCCGGAACCTGGCGGAAAACGAACCCGGCGAAGCCTACCCTTGGCTGATGGCTTTCGTGCGCAACGGCGATACGGCCGAGGCGGCCGGCATGGCTGCCGCCTTGGACCCGCGAGAACTGCCCAACGAGCGCGTGGCGACGATGGCGGTGCGCGCCTTGCTGGATGACGGCAGGGTGGAGGCGGCGATCCGCTTTGGCGGCGCAGCCCTGGACGCGGGCCACGACTGCGCGGTCCTGCGCTCGTCCCTGGGCCTGGCGCATCTGCGGCGCGGCAACGAAGATGACCGCAAGGTGCATGCGCTGGCGCACTTCGAGGCCGGCCTGAGCGCGGCGCCCGCGGATGTCAGGCTGCTGACGTTGCATGGCGAGACCCTGCTGCGCGCCGGACGCTACAAGGAAGCCCTGACGCCGTTGAAGCAGGCCATCGACCTGGCGCCAGACCTGGAACAGACGCGGGCTTTCTACGCACGCGCGCTGCGCTACACGCTGCAGTACGACGCGGCGGCCGACC
The DNA here is from genome assembly GCF_014851665.1 of Achromobacter sp. ACM03. NCBI lineage: Bacteria > Pseudomonadati > Pseudomonadota > Betaproteobacteria > Burkholderiales > Alcaligenaceae > Achromobacter > Achromobacter sp. ACM03. Next base: position 112,730 of record NZ_JACVAD010000002.1, read on the forward strand.
AGATGATGCATCTGCTGGAGAAGTCGCCCGAAAAGCAGCTCTGGCAGCGCGCGGCCATCAGCGCGCTGTCGCAGGCGGGGCGCAAGCAGGAGGCCGAGGCGCTCTTTGGACAGTACGTGGCGCAACGCGGCCAGCGGCTGCCGGCGACCTTCGACGAGGCCATGGCGCAGCTGGAGGAACGGCTGCACACCGCCCCGATCCCGCAGGCGCGCCTGGACTGGGCCTGGTCGATGCGCGGCGACACCAGTATCGACCGCGCGCAATGGGAGCGCCGTGCGCGCTGGGGCCACCTGGTGGACCACCTGCTGTTCGACTGGCTCGAATGCCGCGAGGAGAGCGTCGAAGAAGCCATGCAGGTGTTGGGAGAGCTGGATACCGGCGAACGCTTCTTTGCGCCGCTGCTGGCGGGGGGCAAGGGCGTGGTGGTGGCCACCGCGCACGTCGGTCCCATGTACGCCGGGTTGATGGCGCTGGAACTGGTGGGCATTCCGTCGCGTTGGCTGGCGACCGCGCCCAGCATCGCGCAGAGCAGCTACTCCGCAGCCCTGATCTCCACTGCCGACCAGACCGAGGCGCAGGTCGCCAAGGCCTGCATGCGCGCGTTGACTTCGGGCTATGTGCTATGCCTGGCGATAGACGGGGCGGCCAATCCGGCGGCGCCACGGACCACCTTCGAAGGACAGGACGTGACGTACTCCGGCTTCGCGGCCCACCTCGCGCATCGCATGGGCGTGCCCTCGGTGTTCTACGCACCGCGCTGGGAGAACGGTCGCGTCGCCTATACGCTGGAGATGTTGCCCGCGCCCAAGCCTGGCGAGGACGCCGAGGCGTATTCCCTGCGTTGGCAGCAGGCCTATTTCGAACGGCTCAGGGAGCATCTTGCCGGTCCTCCGGAAAACCTGCGCCTGAGCGGCGGCATCTGGCGCCACGTCACGGCCGCGGACAAGTCCGCGCAGCAATAGGAGCGAATGCCGATGAAGGCTGCAATCAAGACCGCGCGCTGGCTGCTTGTCCTGGCCATGTCGTACGGCGGGGCTGCGGCCGCCGCCGACGCATGCAAAAGTCCGGACGAGCATTGTCCGTCCGTCGCCGCGCTGCTGCAGCAGCGCGAGGGCTACGGCGCCCAGGCCACGGGCGGCCTGGGCGGAAAGTTCATCGACGTTACGTCCGATCAGGACTCGGGTCCCGGAACGCTGCGCGCCGCGCTCGCGCAGGCAAAGAAGGGACCCACATGGATACGCTTCGCCTCCGACATGACCATCGTCCTGGATAAGCAGCTGCGCGTGCCGTCCAACACGACCATCGACGGGCGCGGCAAGCGCGTGACCCTGATCGACGACGGATTGGGCGTATATGGCAGCAAGAACGTCATCCTCACGCACCTGACCATAGACGGACGCTTGTCGCGGCTGACGCAAGCCGTGAACGTGGCCAACAACAGCCGCGACGTATGGGTGGACCACATGGATCTGTCGCGGATGTCGGACCGGCTGCTGAACGTGAAGAACGGTTCGACTGATGTGACGATCTCATGGACCAAGTTCCACAATTCCAACAAGGTCATGTTGCTCAACAACATCACCTCGAAGAACCTTTACGCAAACTACGACCGCGATTCGATCGCGCGCGTGACGCTGCACCATAACTACTTCCTCAACACCGTGCAGCGCAATCCGCGCGGGCAATTCGGCACCTTCCATCTCTTCAACAATCTGTTGGAAGACTGGGATTTCTACGGCATGAGTTTCAGCCTGGAGGCCAAGGCGCTGGTCGAAGGCAACATCTTCAAGAACTCCACGCAGCGCAAATGCGTGGAGCCCGAGTTCTTCCCGACGGTGGAAGGCATCAACGTGAACTACTGCCACTACATTCCCATCGCCGCCAAGCGCAGCGCGCTGGAAAACGGCGAATCGGACCGCGGCGCCTATGAAACGCGGAAGGACGAACACGGCTATACGCGGGACTACAAGGCCTTCCTGCGCCTGAAGGACAATCTGTACCTGGGCGATGCGAAGCCGGTGTTGCAGGACTACAGGCCCGAGGCTGCGCCGACGCCGCCCTATTGCTACGGCTACGAAAAGCCTACGACGGAGCTGGCGGAGAAGATCCGCAAGTACGCGGGGAATACGGGCGGCGATACGCCGTTGCCGGTGTCCAGGATCGGGACGGGTTGCGGGGGATCAGCAGGCCGGTAGTCGCCCGGTTCGCAGAAGCGGAGCCGGACCATGCGGGTTGAAGTCTGGCGTTATCCGTGAAATACAGCCTATGATTTGTTTTTAAGAAATACAAATCATAGGCTGTAAAAGAACCACAAATCACATTGTGTATTTCAGGTTTACAGCCTAGACTTTGTATATCTGAAATACAGCTTGGGATTTGTATTATGGATTTCACCGTACGCACCGCGACACAATTGCCGGCCCTGCTCCAGGGGTTCCGCAAAGAGGCCGGCTTGACCCAGGCGGCCACGGCCTTGCGCCTTGGGGTCACACAACAGACCTTGTCCGCCCTGGAGCGCAATGCCGACAAGGTCAGCGCAGACCGGCTGCTGCAGCTGTTGAGCATCCTGGGGGTCGAAATGGTCTTGCGCCAGCAAGGGGCGCAGCCGGGACCCGAAACAACATCCGAACCCAGCTGGTAAAGCCATGGGGCGACGTTCACACACGCAGGTCCTGGGCCTATGGATGAATGGCACCTATGTCGGAGAATGGAGCAATCGACCCCACGCCGGCGAGGTCCTGCAGTACGACAAGGACTGGGTCGCCTCCGCGCCGGGCAGGCCCTTGTCGCTGTCCCTGCCCTTCACGCCGGGCAATGGCCCGCATCGGGGCGAAGTCGTCCGCGCATACTTCGAAAACCTGCTGCCCGACAGCAAGGAAATCCGCGAACGGGTTGCGCGCCGGTTTCGGGCAGGCTCGACCGACGCGTTCGCCTTGCTTGCCGAGATCGGCCGCGATTGCGCGGGCGCCTTGCAGATCCTGCCTGCGGGAACAGCGCCTGCCGACGTGACGTCGGTGCAAGCCTCGCCCTTGAACGATGCCCAGGTTGCGCAGCTGTTGCGCAGCGTTCTGGCGCCGGCGCCTCTCGGCGGCCTGGCCATCGCTGAGGATGATTTCCGCATCTCCATCGCAGGTGCGCAAGAGAAGACCGCCTTGCTGCGGATGGACGGGCAATGGTGCTTGCCCCAAGGCGCCACGCCGACGACTCACATCCTCAAGTTGCCGTTGGGGCTGGTCGGCAATATGAAGTTCGACCTGAGCGAATCGGTGGAAAACGAATGGCTGTGCTCGGAGATCCTGGCTGCCTACGGCATGCCCGTGGCGCGCACGGAAGTACTCAGCTTCGAAGACGTGAAGGTGCTCGCCGTCGAACGTTTCGACCGCCGCTGGCAGGACGCCGAAAACGGAAAGCGTAGTCTCATCCGCCTGCCGCAGGAAGACATGTGCCAGGCCACCGGCACCCCGCCGCACCTGAAGTACGAGGCGGACGGCGGACCCGGCATCGACCGCATCATGAGTCTGCTCGAAACCTCGCGCCACGCAGAGCAAGACCGGCGGACGTTTTTCCAGGCCCAGGTCCTGTTCTGGATGCTGTGCGCAACGGACGGCCACGCGAAGAACTTCAGCCTGTTCCTGCGGCCTGGCGGGGCCTACGAACTTACGCCGCTATACGACGTGCTGTCCGCTTATCCGATCCTGGGCGAAGGGCCAGGCAAACTGTCGCCCGTCCGCGCGAAGATGGCGATGGCGGTGCGTTCGAAGAACCCGCATTGGCGCATGCGCGACATCCAGCGGCGCCACTGGCTGACGGTGGGCGCGCGACATGGCGTCGTGACGCCGGACGGCCAGGGAGTCCAGTTCGTCGTGGACGATCTGATCGCGCGCACGCCCGAGGCGGTGCGCATGGTCCGCGCCAGATTGCCGCCCGGATTTCCGCAGGCGGTGGCAGACGGCATACTCGGCGGCTTGCAGGCGGCGGCGGACAGGCTCGCCGCGTAGCTTTGCCGCGTGCGTAGCGGCTACTGCAATTCATCGCTCGTTGAGTACATACCGCCCCGGCGTTTCCCCCGTCATCTGGCGGAAGTACGCGATGAACGCGCTGTCGCTGGAAAAGCCCAGATCGAACGCCACTGCGGTCACGCTCTGGCCCGCAACCAGCAGATCCACCGCGCGCAGCAGGCGCCAGAGCTGCCGCCAGGCCTGATAGCTCATGCCGGTCTCGCGCTGGAAGATGCGTGTAATGGTGCGCGCGCTCGCGCCGACGCGTTGCGACAGGGCTTCCAGTTCGGGCGGCAGTTCCTCCAGGTCCAGACCGGCCAGGCGGCGGTCCGTGGGTACGGGCAGCAGCATGGGTTCCCGTCTTGCCGCGCGCAATTCGTCCATGCAGACGGCCAGCAGGTTGCGCGGCGCGCCCTGGGACCAGTCGGTGTCGAAGGGTTCCAGGCTGATGCGCTCGAAGACCTCGCGCAATAGCGGCGTCATCGAGAGTATGGCGGCGGCGGCCGCCGGCGCCGCGACACGCTCCAGGTCCAGATAGATCGAGCGGTACTCGACTTCGCCGCGGATCAGGACGCGGTGCTCGGTTCCTGGCGGTATCCATGCCACGCGGATGGGAGGCAACACCGCGATCAACCCCGGCATTGCGAGGCGTATGGAGCCGGCGTGGGCGAAGAGCAGCTGGCCTCGGCCGTGGCTATGCGGGCCGGAGTCGTGCTGTATCAGGCGCGACGCGATGCCCGTCACCGGCTGGGCCATGGTGTCGGGGTTGAACGCGTCGGTGGGTGCAAGCCTGGCCATTTGTCCGAGTTCCGATGTTTATTGTCTGTCGAGCTACAACGGCGATGGCGACGCCCGGCTAAAAACAGGCTCTCTGTTTACCGATGCCGCCATGCCCAGCCGTCCGCCCCTGCCGCTAGTTATCCTGTTGCTAAGTTTTCCCCAGATCGCGGAAACCCTGTACAGCCCAGCGTTGCCGTTGATTGCCCAAGCGTATCGCGCCACGCCCGCGGAGGCGTCGCAGACGCTGTCGTTCTGGTTTGTGGCTTTTGCCCTGGGCGTGGTGGCCTGGGGCCGCGCCTGCGATCTCTGGGGCCGCAGGCCGGCGCTGCTTGCCGGGCTGGCGCTTTACGCGCTGGGCGCGGGCGGCGCAATGATCGCAGGCGATTTCGGGCAGTTGCTCGCGGCCCGCCTGATCTCCGCCTTTGGCGCTGCGGTGGGCTCCATCGTAACGCAGACCGCCTTGCGCGATGGCTACCAGGCGCTGGATCTGGCTCGTGTCTTTTCCATGCTCGGGATCGCGCTGGCGGTGAGCCCGGCCGTGGGCATGTCCGTCGGGCAGGAGATCGCGGCGCGTGGCAGCGTCCAGGGAGTCTTCGCCACGCTGCTCCTGCTTGCCATCGTGCTGTACTGCGCCAGCCTGGCTTGCTGGCCCGAAACCCGCCCCGCCCGCGCCGCCGCGCGGCCTTTCTGGCCAGTCCTGCGCGCCATGTTCCAGGACCGCGCGATCTGGCGCAGCGCGGCGCTGATCGCCGTCTTCAACCTGGCGATCTTCGGCTACTACCAGCTGGGGCCATTTCTCTTCGAACAGCTGGAGGACGCCTGGCTGGGCTTCGGCGAAAGCGGTCTGGCGCTGGCCTTGGCTTCGCTATGCGGCGCATTCCTGAACACGTCCTTGCTGCGGCGAGGCTGGGGTTCGGGACGCCTCGTCCTGCTGGGCATTGCCTTGTTGGCGTTGGGCGCCGGACTGGTCGCGGTCTGGATCCGGCATCCCGTATTCCTGATCGGCATGGCCCTGATCGCGGCGGCCTACGCGATCGCCATCCCCAACATCCTGGTGCACGCGCTGCGCGACTATGCACACGCCGCGGGCACGGCAGGCGCGATCCTGAGCCTGTTCTACTACAACCTGCTGGGCGGGGCGCTGGTGCTGGCGGGGCTGGCGCAGCGCCTGGATCTGTTGCTGGGTTGCTGCGCCGCGCTGGCGCTTGTCGTGTATGCGGTGAAGGTGCCCATCGCGGACCCTGCCCCTCACCAGGCCACTGCACCCTCCTCATGTATGAACCGCAGGAAATGCTCGACCTGCGACGACAGCGGCCGGTCCGAACGAACGATGCTGCCGTAGGATGCAAGCCGGTTCTGCATCCGGTACTTCACCAGCCCGATCATTTTGTGCGCCTGGAAGCCCCTGGCTACCGGCTGGGGCAAGGCGGCGATCATCTGCGTGTGGATGACCAGGTGCACGGTGATGAGCGTGGATGAGGTCTCTATCAGCCCCGGTGGCAGGGCCGTGTGGTGGTTCATGAATTCCTGCGTGATGACTTCGCGCATGGGACTGCCCTCGGGTTGTAGTACCCACGGGAACTCCTTGATGCGGTCGAAGGTCGGCGCGCGCGCGCGAGCCAATGGATGACCGGGCGCGCAGATGACCGTGATTGCCTCTTCGGCCAGGGCGCGGAAGCGGTAGGCGCCAGCGGCGCCGGGCACGCGGCCGATCACCACGTCGAGCTCGCCACGGTCCAGCTGTTCCATCAGCCTGTCGCTGGTGCCGACTTCGATGCCTACCGACAGCAGCGGGTATTGCTCTTTGAGTTTGGCCAGCGAGCGCGTCAGGAACATGGGCGAGGCAGCCATGATGCTGCCGATGGAGAGCCGGCCTGCCCGGCCGAGCCGCAGTTCGTTGAGTCCGCGCTGCAGCTGTTCGAGCGTGCCCGTCATGCCCCTGAAGCTCATCAACGCCAGCCGGCCGGCGGCATTCAGCTTCAGCACGCGCCCTACGCGGTCGAAGAGTTCCTGTCCCAGTGTCTCTTCCAGTTCGTGCAGCATCTTGGTCGCGGCGGGCTGGGTCATGCCGATGGCGCGCGCCGCGGCGCCCAGCGTGCCGCCTTCGTCGATGGCGAGCAGCAGCGCCATCTGACGCATTCTCAGGCGGTTCAGCAAATGCGAGACGGGCGTGGATGGCATGTTTACAAATAACCAGGGGCTATCGATTCATCAACACTTTTCATTTTACGGGAATGCATTGCGCGCGAATGATTGCGGTACGGAAGCGCCGCCAGGCCATCCTCAAAAAAGAAAGAGTGAGACAAGGCATGAGATCAATCGCAAGCTATCGGGCCGCAAGCGCTACCGCAAGGCGCGGGGCCGCGCCGTCGGCCTGGCTGTTCGCCGCCGCCTGCTGTGTGTTCGCCGCCACGGCGGCGGCCGACGACAAGTATCCGTCGCATCCGATCAAGATTGTGGTGGGGTCCGAGGCCGGCAGCGCGCCCGATGCGTTGGCACGGGTGCTTGCCCATGAAATGGGCCCGTTGCTGGGCCAGTCCATCATCGTCGAGAACAAGGCCGGCGCGGCCGGGGTGATAGGCGCGAAGAGCGTGGCAATGTCGCCCAAGGACGGGTACACGCTGCTGATGGGCACGGTCTCGAACATGGTGCTGTCGCCGTCGTTCTATCCCGTCGACTACGACCCCGCCAAGAGCTTCACGCCGATAGGCATGGTGGCGTCGGTGCCGCTGGTGCTGGTGGCTTCGCCCGCGTTGGCGGTGAACGATTATGCGCAGCTTCAGGCCAAGGGAGCTGCGACGGAGATGAGCTATGCCTCGCCCGGCATAGGTGGACCGCAGCACCTGGCGGGCGTGCTGCTGCAGCGCCAGCTCGGCGGCAAGCTGTTGCACATTCCGTACAAGAGCGGCAGCGCGGCCATGACGGCCGTGGCTGCTGGCCAGGTGGACATGACCTTCGCCGGCATTCCCGCCGCGACGACACTGGCGCAGGGCAAGCGCGTGGTGCCCCTCTTCGTGACCGCCGCCAAGCGTTCCAGCGCCTTGCCGGACGTGGCCTCGGCGGCAGAGGTTGGCTTGCCGAGCTTCGCGATCGACAACTGGCATGCCCTGTTCGGTCCGGCGCGGTTGCCCGCGTCCGTGAGCGCCGCACTGGAAAACGCCTTGCAGATCGCGCTGGCATCGCCTGCCGTGAGGGATCAGTTCGAGAAGGCGGGCGCCGAGCCGGCTCCAGGCAGCGGCAAGCAGCTGGAGGCGTTCGTGGCGCAGGAGTCTGTCCGCTGGAAGCAGGTCATCCAAGAAAACAAGCTGAAGGCAGAATGATGCAGGCGCAGAATCTACTCATCATCATGGACGACGAGCACAACAAGAAAGTGCTCGGATACAACGGACACCCTCTGGTCAAGACGCCCAATCTGGACCGTCTGGCGGCGGGCGGCACCGTCTATGACAACGCGTATTCCAGCTCTCCCATCTGCGTGCCCGCGCGCGCCGCCTTCGCCACGGGACGCCATGTGCACCAGAATCGTTGCTGGGATAACGCCATTGCCTATGACGGCCGCATGCCCAGCTGGGCGCACGTGCTGCGGGATGCCGGCCATCGCGTCACGTCTATAGGCAAGCTCCATTACAGCGGAGAAGACGTCGACGGCGGCTTTTCCGAGCAGATTATTCCAATGCACATCGAGGCAGGCGTGGGCGACCTCTACGGGTTGATCCGGGATCCGCTGCCAACGCGGCATCAATCGGCGGACCTTGCGCGCAGCATCGGGCCGGGCGAGAGCAGCTACACCCGCTACGACCGCGACATCACGTCCAGGACGGTGGCATGGCTGCGCGAGGCCAGCCGCGCCCGGCACGACAAGCCCTGGGTGTTGTACACGTCTTTCATATCGCCGCATTCGCCCCTGATCGCCCCGCCGGAGTACTACGCGATGTACGCGGGCTGCGACATCGAACTGCCAGGAAAGCGCGTGCCTTATCACCCGTGGATAAAGGCGTGGAACGATTGCTACGGATTCGATTCGTATTTTGAAAGCGACGAGCAGCGGCGCATCGCCATCGCGTCCTATTACGGCCTGTGCTCGTTCCTGGACGCGAACGTCGGGCAGATCCTGCATGCGCTGGAGGAGAGCGGCCTGGCGCGGACGACGCGGGTGGTCTTTGTTTCGGACCATGGCGACAATCTCGGCGCGCGCGCGCTGTGGGGAAAATCGACCATGTACGAAGAGTCCGCCGGTGTCCCCATGTTGGCCAGCGGCCCCGGCGTCGCCGCCGGCAGGCGTGTGGCCACGCCGGTGTCGCATGTGGACTTCTTTCCCTCCATCCTGCAGGCAGTGGGCGCGGAAATGCCAATGCCAGCGGGGATGCCTGGCCGTTCTTTTTTCGATATCGCGGACGCGCCGTATGACCCCGGGCGCGCGGTGTTCAGCGAGTATCACGCGGCAGGCGGCGTCAGCGCTGCCTACATGCTGCGCCAGGGCCGGTACAAGTACATCCATTACACAGGTTTCGAGCCTGAACTGTTCGACCTGGAACAGGACTCCGAGGAGGTCCGCGATGTCGCGCAGGATCCCGCCATGGGCGAAGTTGTGCGAGGCTTTCGCCGGCAGCTGGAGAACATCTGCGACCCGGCACTGACCGATCAGGAAGCCAAGCGCGAGCAGGGAGCGTTGATTGAGGCCCATGGCGGCGTGCAGAAGATCCTGGCCCGCGGCGGCAGCAGCTACACCCCCATACCCGGGGAAGCCGTGAAGCTCATCGGGACCGGCCACTGAGCCGCGGCCATGCTGCACGATCTCTACGAATGGCTCGCCACGCCCATCAGCGGCGCGGCCGGGCATTTCATCGCGCCGGCGGTGTCCTGGCATGGGCGGATCATGACGTTCGCCTGGGGCGTCCTGGTGCCGCTGGCGGTCGTGCTGGCCAGATTCTTCAAAGTCATGCCCAGGCAGCACTGGCCCGCAACGCTGGACAACAAGACCTGGTGGCACGGCCACCGGTGGTGCAATTACTGCGCGCAAGCCGTGACCGTGATCGGGATCTGTCTGGTGTGGCAGCAGGATGGCTACGGCGGCGCGGTCCGGGATGTGCATGCGGCCCTGGGATGGTTTTTGTTCGCGCTGGGCTTGCTGCAAGTCCTGGGCGGCCATCTGCGGGGAACCAAGGGCGGTCCCACTGCGCCGCGCAGGGATGTGCATGGCGCGGCCATCGATCTGCATGGCGATCACTACGACATGACACCGCGCCGCATCTGGTTCGAACGGGTACACAAGTCGCTCGGATACCTCGCATTGCTGTTGGCCATGGCCGCCATCGCGATGGGCTTGTGGACCGCCGATGCGCCGCGCTGGATGTGGCTCGTCCTCGCCTGCTGGTGGGGCGGCCTGCTCAGCCTTGCGGTGCGCCTGCAACGCCAGGGGCGTTGCATCGATACGTACCAGGCCATCTGGGGCCTTGACCCCTCACTTCCCGGCGCGACGCTCAAGCCCGTGGGCTGGGGCGTTCGCAAGCTCGGGAAGGGGATGGCATCGGGGGAGCAAGAACTGAATCGGGCGAGAGGGCCGTTTTCATGATGGACGAAATAGCGATACTGGATGCCAGGCTGGAGCCGGTTGCGCGCGGCGCCCGCCTGGAGCGGTTGTGCAGCGGCGCCGTGTGGGGCGAGGGACCAGTCTGGATCAGCGAAGACGACTCGGTGCTGTGGAGCGACATCCCCAACAACCGAATGCTGCGCTGGTCGGCGCGAGATGGCATGACGGTTTGGCGCGAAGCAGCCGAGTTCACCAATGGTCATGTGCGCGATCTCAACGGCGATCTGCTGCATTGCTCGCACGGCCTGCGCGCGATCGTGCGCACCCGTTTGAGCGCAAAGGGCCTGGACGCCAGCCGCCGCGACGAGATCGTGGTGGACCGGCATGAAGGCCGGCGGCTGAATTCGCCTAACGATGTGGTGGTCCGCAGCGACGGCACCATATGGTTCACCGATCCGCCGTATGGGATTCTGAGCGACCGGGAGGGACACAAGTCGCCCAGCGAACAGGACGCCAACCATGTGTTCTGCTTCGACCCGAAGACCGGGCATCTGCATGCGGCAAGTGCCCTGGTGGAGGAGCCGAACGGATTGGCGTTCTCGCCGGACGAGTCCGTGCTGTACGTCAGCGACACGTCGGCCGCGTTGCGTGCCGATGGCGGCGGCAACCACCGGATCGTCGCATTCGACGTGAATGGCGTCTCGCTTTCCAACTTTCGCGTGGTCGCGGACGTGAGTCCGGGTCTGCCCGACGGGTTCCGCGTGGATCGCCACGGCTGGCTGTACATCAGCAGCGCCGACTCGGTCCAGGTGCTGCTGCCGGACGGAACCTGCCTGGGCCGCATCGCCGTTCCCGAGAAGGTGGGGAATCTTACTTTCGGCGGAAAGCTGCGCAACCAGCTCTACATCGCGGCGTCCACGTCGCTCTACCGAATTACCCTTGATACCGAAGGAGTACAGCGCCCATGAGCCAGGAAATCCTGCTGTTGGTGGAAAAGTGCAGCCATTGTTTCAGTTTCTATGATGCTGCCACCGGCGTACGTCTGCACAGCATTCAATTGGAAGAGTATCCGCACGAGTTCGTGGTGGACCCCGCCAGGCGCTACGCCTACGTCGGACACTACGGCGTCGAGACCTCGGGCCATCTGGGCGCGGGCGGCACGAAGATCTTCCAGATCGACATCCGCGAGCGCCGGCTGGTCCGCACCATAGACGTTGCGCCCTTCAACCGCCTGCACGGCATGCAGATGGATCGCGAAGGACGGCTTTTTGTGCTCAGCGAAGACCGCGGACAGCTGCTGGTGCTCGATCATCCTGAAAGCGACCTGGCGCCGCGCCGCGCCGTATCGACGGGAGGCATCAAGAGCCATCTTTTCGCGCTCAGCCGTGATGGGGAGACTGCGTACTCGATGAACCTGTTGTCGCACACCGTGACGAAAATCCGGCCCTTCGACGCGACCTTTGCGCCAGTGCCGTGTGCGCCGGGCGAGAAGCCCGAGGGCTATGCCCTCAGCACCGACGAACAGACGCTTTACGTTACCTGCCGCTGGAGCAACACCTTGTGCGCGATCGACACCGCGACCATGACGGTGCTGCGATCCGCGCCGTCGAGGGATGATGCAACGCGCCTTTACCTTTATCGCGACGGCAGGCTGGTGGTCACGAACTACGGTGAACGCAGCCTGTCCATCGTCGATCCGGCGGATCTTCGCGAGCTGGGGCATGTTCCGATGGAGGCTCGCGCCATCGCGCTGAGCTACCATCCGACCCGGCCATTGGCCTATGTCAGCCAGGACAATGACAAGCTCGGCGTGTTCAGCATGGAGACGCTGAAGTTTGAACGCTTCATCGCCACTCAGCGCGAGCCGGATGTGTCCTGCCTGGTCGTGCTGGAAGATTGAGCCGGAACGCTTGTGGCATTCAACTCAGATGCACCGACGACGCAATCCCTTGGTCCGCCATCTTCGAGTACGGGCAGATCGATTCCGTCTCGTGGACCAACGCCAGGGCGACGTCCTTGGGCAGCCCGGGCAAGGAAATCTCCAGCCTGGCCTTGATGCAGAACAGGCCGTCGAAGGCTTCGCGCGCGAAAGTCGTGGTGCAGTGGATGGCGAAATCCGCCGGCAGCGGGACGCGGTTCTTCGTGGCGACCAGCTTCATGGCGCCATGAAAGCATGCGGCAAAGCCGGCTGCGAATAATTGCTCGGGATTGGTGCCGCCGCCATTGCCGCCCAACTCCTTGGGGAGCCTGAGTTCGAGTTCCAGTTCGCCGTCGTTGGAGACCGCTCTGCCGGACGATCTGCCGTGTCCGGAGGCGCCGCCGGTTACGGAGACGGTGGTCGTGTACAGGGGCAGGTCCTCTGCGCCGGCATAGGGCTCCAGGAGCGAAACAGAGGGCGCGGACGGGGCTTTCATGGGAACTCCTCAAGTGCGGATAAGCGGTTGGTTTTTTTCCGCGGCAACTATAGAGTTGTCCCCAACAGGCGCAAAGACAGAATTTCTGTTCTGACTGGCATCTTTTCTTGTACCGTCGACGCCAGCTTCCTAGGCGCTCTTCTTGACATTGGCAAGCCGGTGCAACTCGTCCACATCAAGGATGGCCAGCCCGCCATAGTAGGTTTCCAGCACGCCCGCGCGGGCGAGTCGCGCAAGCGCTGCATTGCAGCGTTGCCGCGAAATGCCGCACAGGCCGGCGATTTCTTCCTGGGAGACCTTCAGCCGTCCATTGGTGCCGGAATGCCTTTCCGCGTTGAACTGCGCGGCGACCGCGCGCGCCACCGTCGTGTCGACGTCGAGCAGCACGTTGGACGTGAAGCTGCTCATCAGCCAGTCCACGCGCTGCGCGAGATGCATCATCAGCGCCTTGGTGAATTCGATGTTGTTGTTCCAGAGCCGTTCACAGGTCTCGCGCGGCAATATCACGATCTGGCTGGGCCGCAGCGCAACCACCTCGTACTCGAACCGCTCGCGACGGATCATGGTGGCTTCACCGAACCAGCTGCCGGTGCTGAAGCCGGCCAGGGACAGGGACTTGCCGTCCGCGCCGGGCGAGGACCATTTCACCAGGCCTTGCACCACGCCGTACCATCCTGGCGAACGGCTGCCCGCGCGGAACAGGAACTCGCCCGCGGCCAGGGTCACCACGCGCAATTCGGCGCGGATCAGGTCGCGTTCGAGTTCCGGCAGGCCCTTGTACCAAGGGACGACGTCAAGCATCTTGTCCACCGCGCCTTGCGCGCGCCGCCGCCGTGCGCTCAAGGGTTCGTCGCCGGCGTCGGCAAGCCGTTCGCCCATGTGTGCCTCCTTCGTAGCCGTTGTGGCGCCGCTCAGGTAAACCCTAGGGCGCTTTGTCACCATGATGACTGTCCGCGGTCTGGGGCCGGCACCAGAATAGCCGAGGTGCCAGACGCCAAAACCCACAAGAGGAGACAAGCATGTTGCCCATGCAAGGCATGATGTCCCGCAGCGCCCTGGCCTGCGGCCTGGCCGTGACGCTGCTGCACGCCCCTGCGGTCCAGGCGCAGATTTCAGACGATGTTATTCGAATCGGCTTCATCACCGACATGTCGGGCGTGTACTCGGGGCCGGATGGCCCCGGCGGCGCCGAGGCCATCAAGATGGCGATCCAGGAGATGGGCGGCGAGATCAACGGCAAGAAGATCGAGCTGCTGACGGCCGACCATCAGAACAAGGCGGACATCGCCTCAGCCAAGGCGCGTGAATGGTTTGACCAGGCAGGTCTGGACATGCTGATCGGCGGCACCAATTCCAGTACGGCGCTGGCCATGTCCAAGGTCGCCGCTGACAAGAAGCGGCCCATCATCGTGGTGGGCGCGGGCGCGCCGGCGCTGACCAATGAACAATGCACGCCCTACACGCTGAACTACGCCTACGACACCGTGGCGCAGGCGCGCGGTACGGGCGCGGCCGTGGTCAAGGCAGGCGGCAAGAGCTGGTACTTCCTGACTGCCGATTACGCCTTTGGCCACGCATTGCAGGCGGACACGACCAAGGTGATCCAGGCCGGCGGCGGCACGGTGGTGGGATCGGTCAAGCATCCGCTGTCGGCCAGCGACTTTTCTTCGTTCCTGCTGCAGGCGCAAAGCAGCAAGGCGGAGATCCTGGCCCTGGCGAACGCCGGCGCGGATGCCACCAACTCGATCAAGGCCGCCAACGAGTTCGGCATCACCAAGACCATGCGCCTGGCCGGCCTGATCATGTTCATCAACGATATCCACGCCATGGGGCTGCCCGCCTCGCAAGGCATGTACCTGACCGACAGCTGGTACTGGAACGCGTCGGACGAGACCCGCGCCTGGGCCCGCGCCTTCTTTGAAAAGCGCAAGGCCATGCCCTCCTCGCTGCAGGCGGCCGACTACTCCGCGGCGCTGCAATACCTGCGCGCGGTCAAGGCCACGGGCACGGACGACGCCGACCGCGTGCTGGCCTATCTGCGCGAAAACAAGCTGAACGACGTCTACATCAAGAACGGCGTGGTGCGGCCGGACGGGCGCGTCGTGCACGACATGTACTTGCTGCAGGTCAAGACGCCGGAACAGTCCAAGGAGCCCTGGGACTACTTCAACGTCGTGCAGACCATCGACGGCAACCAGGCCTTTACCACCAAGGAAGAGAGCCGCTGCGCGCTCTGGAAGTGACCCTCATGAGCAAACGTAAAGTCATCGTGACCATCGCCCCGACCGGGGGCATGGCATTCAAAAGCCAGAATCCGCACCTGCCCACGCAGCCGCTGGAAATCGCGGAGGACGTGTACCGCTGCTATAACGCGGGCGCCAGCGTGGTGGCGCTGCATGCGCGCCGTCCCGACGACCAGGCGACCTGCGACGCTTCGGTGTACCGGGAAATTAACCGGTTCATCCGCGACCGCTGCGACATCGTGCTGAACAACTCCACCGGCGGCGGCGTGCATGGCGACATGGTCAAGGAAACCTCTCCCGGCACGTGGGAGATCCTGTGGGAAGAGCGGCTCAAGGGCATGGACGCCGGCGCCGAGATGTGCACCTTGGACGCCACGACCTTGAACCTCGCGTTCGGCGACCGCGAATACCTGATGAACACGCCGCTCACCAAGGCCCGCGAACTGGCCGCCGGCATGCAGGCGCGCGGCATCAAGCCAGAATGGGAAGTCTTCAGCCCCACGCATATCCTGCAGGACGCCACGACGCTGATCGAAGAGGGACTGGACGAAGGGCCGCATTTCATCAACCTGGTCATGAACGTGCACCGCAACTTCCAGAACGCCATGCCGTTCTCGGTGCGGCATTTGCAGATGATGGTGGACCTGCTGCCCAGGAACAGCATTTTCTGCGTCAGCGGCATCGGCCCCGCGCAACTGGAGGCCAACATGGCCGCCCTGCTGCTGGGCGGCCATGCGCGGGTCGGCCTGGAAGACAACCTGTACTACCGCCACGGCGAACTGGCTACCAACGTCCAATTGACCGAGCGCATCGTGCGCATCATCCGTGAAATGGACATGGAACCCGCCACGCCAGCCGAAGCGCGCGAGATCCTGGGACTGCCGCTCAAGAGCGGAATCCGGCCCGAGTTCGCGCTCTGACCAGGAAAAGCCATGAGCAATTCACTGCAAGGAAAGCGCGTCCTCATCACCGCGGGCGCGCAAGGCATAGGCTTGGCGATCGCACGCACGTTTCTGGAGGCGGGCGCCGAGGTGCATGTCTGCGACGTGGACGAAGCGGCATGCAAGGCCGCTGCCGCCGCGCATCCGCGCCTGGGCGTCAGCGTGACGGACGTATCCAGCGAAGCGCAGGTCCAAGCCATGTTCGGCGAACTGACGCGGAAATGGGGCAAGCTCGATGCCCTGGTCAACAATGCCGGCGTGTCCGGCCCCACCAACCGGCTGGAGGAAACCACGCTGGACGCGTGGCAGCGCACGCTGGATGTCAATTTGACCGGAACCTTCCTGTGCGCGCGCAGCGCGGTGGCCTTGCTGCGCGCGGCAGGCGGCGGATCCATCGTCAACATCTCGTCCGTCGCGGGCCGCCTGGGCTTTTCGCTGCGCACGCCTTATAGCGCCAGCAAGTTCGGCCTGGCCGGCCTGACGCAGACCTGGGCCATGGAGCTGGGGCCGTCGAACATCCGCGTCAATTCCGTGCTGCCGGGCGTGGTGTCGGGCGACCGGGTTGAGCGGGTCATTGCGGCCCGCGCCGCCGCTGGCGGCGTGAGCAACGACGCGATGCGCGAGCAGCTTGTGGACAAGGTGTCGTTGCGCCGCATGACCAGCCCGCAGGACGTGGCCAATCAGGTGGCGTATCTGTGTTCAGACGCAGGCGCCATCATCAGCGGCCAGAGCATTTCCGTCTGCGGCAACGTGGAATACCTGGGCTGAGTTGCCAATGTCGGCGCCCCACATGCCGCGAAGGTTCCGAAAAACCTGAGCGTCAGTTCGATCCAGGCGAATTGTTCGGCGCTTCCCGAAGTTCTAGACTGAATTCGTACATGCATTGTGTACCGCTGGCTGTCGCATAGCGGTTTTGCAGCGACGGCGGGAGGTCCTGATGAATCGGGTCGAGACCTTTGCCACCCTGCCGATGTGGGCGGGGTTCGTAGGCTTTGTGCTGGTCGTGCTGGCGCTGGATCTCTACGTGCTCGGAGGCCGCCATGCGCACCGCGTGCGGCCCCGCGAAGCGTTGTTCTGGGTGGGCGTATGGATGGCGCTGGCCGCGTTGTTCGGCGCCCTGATGTGGTGGTATCTGGATGCCACCCTGGGGCGCGACATTGCGCACCGGAAAACGCTGGAGTTCTATACCGGCTACCTGATCGAACTGTCCCTGTCCGTGGACAACATGTTCGTGTTCTCGCTGATCTTCGGCTATTTCGTGGTGCCGCTGGAATTGCAGCGCCGGGTACTGCTGTACGGCGTGCTGGGCGCCATCGTGATGCGGGTCGGCATGATCCTGGCGGGCGTCTGGCTGCTGTCGAGATTCGACTGGCTGTTCTATGTGTTCGGCGTGCTGCTGGTGGCGACGGGAGCGAAGATGCTGGCCCGGGCGGACCATCAGCCTGACATTGCCCGCAATCCGCTGGTGCGCCTGTTGCGCTCGTCGATGCGCATCACCAAGGATTATCACGGCGAGTCGTTCTTTGTGCGCATCGGCGGCCTGCGGCATGCCACGCCCATGTTCGTCGTGCTGCTGATGATAGAGGCGAGCGACGTGGTGTTCGCGGTCGACAGCATTCCCGCCATCTTCGCCGTCACCACCGACCCGTTCCTGGTCTTTACTTCCAACATCTTCGCCATCATGGGCCTGCGGGCGCTGTACTTCCTGCTGGCCGACATGCGCGAACGTTTCCGCTACCTCAAGCACGGACTTGCCGCGGTGCTCATCATCATCGGCGGCAAGATGCTGGCCGCGCCATGGTTCCATGTGCCGGTGCAGTGGTCGCTAGGGGCGGTAGGCCTTATCCTGCTGGCATCCGTGGGCGCCAGCCTGATCCTGCCCAGACGGGCCGCGGCCAGGGCTGCGCGCCATAAGGGATGAGTCCCATGAACCGGAGATCTGTCATGAACACGATCATTCTTGCCACCGATGGGTCCAGCCACAGCGATGCCGCGGCGCGCTATCTGGTTGACGGCCCTTTGCTGAACCGGGATTTCACGGTGCATGTACTGCATTGCGAGCCCGACGTGACGGGCGACGTCAAAGCCTTCATCGGCCAGGCCGACATCGACGCCTGGCACCACGAAGAGAGCGACAAGGCAATGAAGTCCGTGGTCGAGATCCTGCGCGCGGGCCAGGTCGGCTTCGAGTGCCACGAGCTTACGGGCCACACGCCGGACAAGATCGTGGCGCATGCGGTCAAGGTGGGGGCCACGGCCATCGTGATGGGGTCGCACCATCGGGCGCCGTTCCTGGACGCATTGTTGGGGTCGGTGTGTTCGCGGGTCATTGCCCACGCGCCTTGTCCGGTGCTGCTGATCTGAACGTCCGCGGCTGATGCGCTAGCAGGTGAGCTTGAGCTGATAGCTGCCATCGGCGTCGCGGGCCAGGCGAACCCGGTCGAAGCGATAGTTGCGCCCCTTGAACGCATAGGTTGCGTCGGTCTCGTCGTCGTCGCGGCCTTGCCAGACTATTTTCCGATCCAGCGATTCGGCGTAGTAGTAGAAGATGGCGTTGGTGGATTCGATCAATCCCAGGTCGCCGCGCAGGCCGGTGGAACTGTTGGCTTCCACGTTCCACCAGCCTTCGGTGCGCCATTCGCCTCCGTCGGGCAGATAGTGCACCGCGAATCTCAAGTCCCGGCCGCAGGCGTTCTCGATCTGGAGGGACGCAGGCTTGGCCGGTGCAGGCTTCTTGCTGTCCGGCTTGGCGGCCTGGAGCTGGTCTTGCCGTTCATTCCAGCCCATGCCGTAATAGGCAAGCAGGCCGCTGATTGCCAATACGGCCGAGACGCCGATGACCACCTGCCGTACGGTCTTTTGCCGCATGTGTTCCGTGTACCGTTGCTCCAGAATCCGGGTCTCGTGCTGTTGCAGCAGTTGATCGCGGTGCTTTTTCCTGGCCGAGGTCGTCACCGCGGATGCCCCGGCCAGCAGCAGCAGCAGGGTGAGGTAGCGGTATTTCATCAGCAGGCTGGCCAGCGATGGAACGAGGTTGGCGGCCAGGCCCAACGCCATGGCGCAGCCGATGAAGGCCAGCGGCCATATCCAGAAATTGCGTCCCTTGGCGATTTCGGTGGCGTAATAGTCGCGCAGCGTATCGGTGGATCCGGAGCCCGGCGGCGCTTTCCCGTTCGTCCCGCCACCGTTGCCGCCGGGCGCGCCGGCGGCGCGTTGCTCGGCGATCCACGCGTCATGCTCTTGGCGGCGTTTCGGATCGGAAAGCACCGCGTAGGCCTCGTTCAGGCGCGCCATGACGCGCTTGGCTTCCTCGGGATTGTCAGGATTCTTGTCCGGATGCCATTTCTGCGAGAGATAGCGGTATGCGCCGCGGATGACTTCATCGCTGGCATTTTCCGAAACTTGGAGCGTGTCGTAATGGGTATGTATGCCAGCCATTGCCATGGGTCCGCGTTCCGAAGCCGGGCGCTCAGCTTCCTGCACGGCGAGCTTACGCTGCAATCATGGACGTCGGTATCAGCCAAAGAGACTACATCGCTGGGTGGGTGCGCGGCGCAGTGGTATCTTTTCCCATTTTCCTGCACGCCACTCCGTTTCATGCCCGACGACGCCCAAACCTCCTCAGATTTCCCGCCTGCAGAGCCGCAAGCGGCCGCTCCCCGGCCCTTTATCCAGAACTCGGGCACCCGCCGCACCCTGCATTTCACGCAGCAGGAAATCCAGAGCAGCATGTCCACCCTCAACCCCGATGCGCTCGAACTGGAGTACACGCGGATGATGATGGGCTTCGTGCTTTTCAATCCGGCTCCCGCCCGCATCCTGATGGTGGGGCTGGGCGGCGGCTCGCTGCCCAAGTTCTGCCATCGCTATCTGGCGGACAGCGCTATCGACGTGGTGGAAATCGATCCGGCAGTCATTGCCCTGCGCGAAGCCTTCATGGTGCCGCGCGACGACGACCGCTTCCGCGTGCTGCAGGCCGACGCGGCCGACCATATGCGCGGCCTGTCGGACCATGCCGACGTGATCCTGCTGGACGGGTTCGGCATCGGCGGGATTCCGGGCCCGCTGTGCTCGGCGGAGTTCTACGCCGATTGTTTCCGCGCTTTGCGCGAGGACGGCATCCTGGTGATCAATTTCCACGTCAATCACCCGGACCATCATGACTACATGGACCGGGTGCGGGCCTCGTTCGGTTCGTCCATGTTCGAGGTGGTGGATGACGACATGACCAACAGCATCGTGTTCGCCTGCAAGGGCGACCTGCTGGACGATCCCGCCGCGGCCGAACTCAGACGGCCATCGTCCATGTCCAAGGATGCGTGGCGCCAGCTGATGCCGACGATGAAGGTCATAGGTGCGACGCTGGAGTTGAGATAGCGACCGGCTGGTCCCTGCCCTCAACGCTTGATGAACGCAATGATCTGCTGCTGAGTGCCCTTGTCATTGTCAAAGCCCCCGTGCGTGCTGGCCGCCACGGGCGGATTGGCCGAGCCGGGCGCGGGGCTGCCCGCGGGTGATATATGCACGGCGTCGCAAGGAATGCCGGCATTGCTGAAATAACGCTCCATGCCCAGCAGCGGCGTGGTGGTGCCGCCTTCGAAGGATTCGCTCACCAGATAGAGCAGCGAACGGCGGTACGGGCCGCAGGTGGGATCGTCTTCCTCGGCACGGTCGGAAAGATGGAACTGCTGATAGCGCTTTACCCGCGTCTTCAGGTGCGGCACGACCAGTTTCTGGAAGGTGTCCAGCGTGACTGCCGGGGCCATCAGGTTGAGCGACTCCAGTTTGCCGCCGTCCGCCGTCAAGCGGTGCACGAAGTGGCTGGCGACGATGGCGCCGGCCGAATGGCCGACGATGTGCAGGCGCACACGGCCCTCGCTGACATGCGATTTGAAGTGCTTGTACAGCATGATCATCGCGGCTTCTTCCTGCGTCAGGCCCTTGGGCGCCGGTTCGCTCATGGCCTGGGCATTCTGCTTCATCTCGCCCCAGATCACGGTGCCAGGCCGGGCCAGCCAGCGTTCCAGGCGCTGGTTCCACCAGCGCTCCAGCCGCTCGCCCAGGCCGCCTGTGGTGCGCGGCACGCTGTGGGCGGCGTCCTGGATGATGTTCTTCACGGTGGTGATGAAGTCCGTTTCCCACATCAGGAAGACTGGAAAAATCTGCTTCTCGTAAAGCAGCGGTATCCATTCGGCGGCGGCTTCCGCCGCATCTTCTTCACCCACCAGGCCGCCATGCGCATAGACGCAGACGTCCATGGGCCTGTCCTTCAAGCCCCACTTCTCGCGCGCGGCGTTCATATGGACGTCGACAATGGCGCGCAGATCGTCGGGTGTGGTGCGGAACGTGCCGCTGTTGCTGAGCTTGCCGTTGTTGCCCACGTTGACGATGAAGGGCGAGATCTCGCGGTTGCGCAACACGGTTCCCGCCGCCAGCGTGACCTTCTTGCCGTCGGTGCGCAGCGTGATGCTGTTCGATATCTTGGTGTGCTCGTGCGTGACCACACCCAGTTGCACCACCCAGCAATCCATGGCGTTGCGCATCCAGTCGTCGTAGGTCAGCACCGCCATGCCATGGGTTCCCCATTCCTCGCCCCAGGAGTTCTGGATCAGGAAGCCGTCCTGGGTATAGCCAACAATGACGAAGGCATGGCCGTCGGTGGCGGCGTCCTGCTTGTCGGGCGGGATGATCCAGAACGGCTGGGCTCCCGGCGTGGACGGCGCCTTCTGCGGGGTGACGCCATGGCCATCGTCCCAGCCGGCGTGGCAGCCCGCGCTGGCGTACAGGATGCCGACCTCGTTGAGCGCCGCGTGCATTTCGACGATGTTGCGCGTGTCAATGCGGTAGTAGGCGCCCAGCGGGCGCTTGACGGCGTCCAGCCACCAGTCGTCGGCGGTCTCGTTGGCCGCCGCTGGCATGGCCAGGGCCGGAAACAATTCCTGGGAACACGCGCCGTGCTTGAACCAGCCCTTGAGTGCGCCGCGCAGGCTCGATCCCGTGTCGTCGACGGAACCCGGGAACTCGTCATAGCGCCTGGCCATGGAGTACAGCATGAATGGCGAAATGGCCGGGCGCGGTTCGCGCTCCGACTTGCGCAGCAGGTATTCGACCACGGTGGACAAGGCGAAGCCGGTGCAGGCCGAGGTGTCTTCCTGGTGCTTCACCGTCAACCCCATTGCGGGAATCATCTCGGTCTTGGGCGTGACCGAGATGTTGGGGCGGAACGGCAGGTCGCGGACGTCGAAGGCGTCGGGCTTGGCGGTGCGGCGAAACGGCAGCGCTGGCGGCGGCTTGCGGCTTTTGCGCTTCGCTGCGGGCCGGGGCGTCTTGGCCGCCGCCGTGCTGACTGTGGCGGCCTGCCTTTTTTTGTCCGCCGTCTTGCGTGCCGGGGCGGCGCGCCCCGCTTGCTTCTTTGCAGCCATGGCGTACTCCAGTGGAGACAGGCTTTCAGCGCGAGGGCGGCGTTTTGAGGCAAGACGACATGACGACAGTGAAGATTGCGCCCGTAAGTGCGATATATAGGCGCGCCTAAGCCGGTTCGCTAGTATCTGAAAGTATTAGGCCCTGGATTTGCAATGGTGCATTTTCACTAGTTGCGGCTTAATCCCACCGCGCCGCCAGGCCCTCGGGACTGACTTCGCGCCCATTGCGCTCCAGCGCCGCGATCTGCGCCATGTCCTGGTCCGTCAGCCGCAGGTCCTGGGCGAGCAGGTTGCTGGCCAGGTTCTCGCGCTTGGTCGACGAAGGAATGACGGCATAGCCCAGTTGCAGCGCCCAGGCCAGCGCGACCTGCGCGGTCGTCGCGTCGTGGCGCTGGGCGATCTGGCCGATGACCGGATCCTTCAGCACCTTGCCATAGGCCAGCGTCATGTACGACGTGACCGGGATGCCTTGTTCCTGCAGGAAGGCGGCGAGCTTGCGGTTTTGCAGGTAGGGGCTGAGTTCGATCTGGTTGGTGGCAATCTGCTCGCGGCCCACGGCGGCGATGGCGGCGCGGGTTTCGGCGATGGGGAAGTTGGAGATGCCGATCTGGCGGGTCAGCCCTTGCGTCTTGGCCTCGGCCAGCGCGCTCATGAATTCCTCGATGGACACGCCGTTGCCAGGCGCGGGCCAATGGATCAGGGTCAGGTCCGCGTAGTCGCTGCGCAGCTTGGCCAGGCTGTCCTTCAGGCTGGGGATGAGCTTGTCGCGGGCGTAGTTGGGCACCCAGATCTTGGTCGTGACGAATAGTGCCTCGCGCGGCACGCCGGATTCGGCGATGGCCTGGCCGACCTCGGCTTCGTTTTCGTAGATTTGCGCGGTGTCGATGGCGCGGTAGCCAAGATCCAGCGCGTTGCGCACGGAATCGATGACGGCTTGACCTTGCAAGCGGAAGGTGCCGACGCCGAAGGCGGGAATGTTCATGGGTAACTCCTGATGGGTTCGCGGATCCGGGCGCAGATACCCGGGAATGCCTGCAGTGTGCCCGTCGGATACTTGCGGAAAAAGTCCGGTATGCACGAAAGACTTTTGATATAAATGCAAGAATGAAGACGACCCTCGATGAAATGCAGGTCTTTATCGCCATAGTGGACAGCGGCTCCATCACCGCTGCCGCAGATGTGCTGGGACAGACCGTTTCCGCCGCCAGCCGGACCATGAGCCGGCTGGAAGAGAAGTTGCAGACTACGCTGATGCGCCGGACCACGCGGCGGCTGGAATTGACCGAGGAAGGCCGCGCCTATCTGGAGCAGGCGCGCAAGATCGTGGCCGCGGTGGAAGAAAGCGAGGAACTGATGAGCCTGCGCCGCAACCAGCCGGCCGGGCGCTTGCGGGTGGACGCAGCCTCGCCTTTCATGCTGCATGTGATCGCGCCGCTGGTTCCGGGCTATCGCAAGCGCTATCCGCAGGTGGAGCTGGAACTGAACAGCAACGAAGGCAACATCGACCTGCTGGAGCGCCGCACCGACCTGGCCATCCGCATCGGACGCCTGAAGGATTCATCGCTGCATGCGGTGCCGCTGGGCCACAGCCGCGTGCGCGTGCTGGCCAGTCCCGGTTATCTGGACGCGCATGGCACGCCGCGGCGCGTGGCCGATCTGGCTGCGCACATTTTGCTGGGCTTCAGCCAGCTGGAAGCGCTGAACGAATGGCCTCTGCTGGAGGCCGACGGCCAGGCCCTGCACATCAAGCCGCACGTGCGCGCGTTCAGCGGCGAAACCCTGCGGCAACTGGCCTTGAACGACGGCGGCGTCGTCTGCCTGTCGGATTTCATGACGCGCGGAGACCGCGCCAGCGGCGCCTTGCAGCAGCTGCTGGTGAAGCAGACGCAGGACGTGCGCCAGCCGATCAACGCGGTGTACTACCGCAACACCGCGATCTCTTCGCGCATCAAATCCTTCATCGACTACATGGTCCAGGCGCTGGGCCCGCGCGGCTTCGAATAGGGGCGCGGACGCTGCGCGTTCAGGCGCGTTCGCCGCTGACCGATTCGTACACCAGTGTCGCCAGCGTCAGGTCTTCCAGCGCGCTGCCCACGGCCTTGAACACGGTGATTTCCTGATCGTCGCGGCGGCCTGGCAGCTCACCGGTAGCCAGTTGGTGCAGGTCGCCGCGGATGTCCTCGCGCTTGAGCGCGCCGGCCTCGAAGGCGGCCAGCAGGTCGCCGGACTTGGTGGGCGCTTCGCCGGTGTCCACGTAGACCGAGGTGCCGTCGAAGCAGGCCGCGTCCGTCTCGCGCATTTCGGGCTTGAAGCTGCCGATCAGGTCCAGGTGCACGCCGGGACGCAGCCAGGCGCCGTGGATCAGCGGTACGGTGGACAGCGTGGCGCAGCTGATGATGTCGGCCTGGCGTGCGGCGCTTTCCAGGTCGGCGGCGGCCGCGGCATCGAAGCCCTGCGCGCGCAGCTCGCCCGCCAGCTTCTCGGCGCCGGCCGCACGCACGTTCCACACCAGCACGCGCTGGATCGGGCGCACGGTGCGCATGGCCTGCGCCACCAGGCCGGCGATGCGGCCGGAGCCCACGATGAGCAACGTGCTGGCGTCGGCGCGCGCCAGGTAATCCGCGCCCAACGCGGCCGCGCCCGCCGTGCGGTACACGGTGACGATGTCGCCGTCGACCTGGGCTATTGGCACGCCGGTGGTGGCGCTGTACAGGTTGTAGGTGGCGTGCAGGCCGGGCAGGCCCTGGTGGGTGTTCTCGGGGAAGATGTTGATGATCTTCACGCCGAAATAGCCGCGGTCGCTCCAGGCGGGCATGATCAGCGAGGTGCCGTGCGCATTGCCCGACTGGATGGCGTGGACATGCCGCGGCGGCACGGTGGCGCTGCCGCGGAAGGCCTCCCGCAAGGCGGGAATGACGGCGTCGAAGGACAGGGCGTTGCGGGTTTGTTCGGTGTCGATGAAGCGCATGGTTGTTGCCTGCTGCGGGTCGGTCTGTGGGCCAGCAGGCAGTCTAGCAGCGCGGAGGGCGCCCGCCCGCGCCGCGGGCAGGCGTCGCCTTCAGTCGATGGCCGCCGGGGGCAGCGGATCGCCCGCGCCGGTGCGCTCGACAATCAGCTTGTAATGCTGCGGATTGCGGTGCTTGGCGAAGTTGAACACATGGTCGCGGAAGGCCTGGCCCATGGCCAGGTCGATGCGGGCGGTGATCACCTCGTCTTCTTCGCCGCTGGAACGCGCCACGATCTCGCCGGAAGGCGCAACGATCATGGAGCTGCCTATCATGTGGTGGCCGTCTTCATGGCCGCATTTGGCGGCCGCGCCGACCCACACCGCGTTCTGGTAGGCGCTGGCCTGCAGCACGATCTCATGCGTGGTGGTGCGCAGGTGCGCGGGCTCGTTCCAGTGGATGTTGAGGGACGGCGTGTTGTAGCCCAGCACGATCAGCTCGGCGCTTTGCAGCGACATGACGCGATAAGTCTCGGGCCAGCGGCGGTCGTTGCACAGGCACATGCCGATCTTCACGTCGCTGGTTTCCCAGACGCCGAAGCCCAGGTCGCCGACTTCGAAGAATTTCTTCTCCAGGTGCTGGAACGGCGCGCCGATCTTGTGGTCGGAGTGGCCCGGCAGGTGGATCTTGCGGTACTTGCCGATGATTCTGGCGCTGCGGTCCACCAGGATGGCGGTGTTGAACTGGCGGCCTTCGGGCGTCAGTTCGGCGTAGCCCAGGTAGAAGCCTATGCCCAGCTCGCGCGCGGTGTCGAACAGCGGCTGCACGTCGGCGTTGGGCATGCTTTTTTCAAAGTAGCGCTCGACGGCCTCGGCGTCTTCCATCCAGTAGCGCGGAAAGAACGTGGTCAGCGCCAGCTCGGGAAAAACGACAAACTCCGCGCGGCGGGCGGCGGCCTCGCGCATCATTTCGACCAGGCGGCGGACCACGGCCGCGCGGGAATCGGCAAGGTTCACAGCGCCCATCTGGGCGACCGCCAGGCCCATCTTGCGGGCGGGGTATGCATTACTCACGATGTGGATCTCCAGGCTGAAGGCGCAAGCATGCATGCACGGGCGGAAATCCGGAACCGCTGTGGCGACTGGCGGCGAGCCAGGGAAATTGCGCGGGGCGCTACGCTAAGACGATGATCTGGCGGGGAATTCGGTCGGGCGGACACAAGCCGCCGCGACCTTATGCATAACGCGGCGTCATGGGGCCCATGCAAAGTTTTATATCGGGTTTCCCCGTATGCCGGCGCTCAAAGCGCCTTGAAGGTCTTGAGGTGGATGCTGGTTTCGGTGGCGGCGATGCCCTTGAGCGTGCGCAGGCGGTCCAGCACTTCGGACAGCTGGTCGATGGTGGGTACGCGCAACTCGGCCAGCAGATCCCAGCGGCCGTTGGTGTCGTGCAGGCCCGCCACGGCGGGTTCGCCCATCAGCAGGCTCACGATCTTGCGGGTTTCGTGGCCTTCGACGGCAATGCTCATCCAGGCGACGATATCTTCGGTTTCCACCTCTGGCCGCAGGCGCACGGTGTAGCCGCGGATGATGCCGCGCTCTTCCAGTTTGCGGATGCGGTTGTCGATGGTGCCGCGCGAGACGTCCAGCTTCTTCGCGAGCGTGGCGACCGACATGCGGGCATCGGCGCGCAGCAGGCCGAGCAGGTTCTGATCTAGCGTGTCCATTGTGAAAAGTGCTAATTATTGCTATCAGAATGGCAGAATCTTAGCGTTTTGTGTTGATTGTTGTCACTATTAATTGGTTTGCCCATCCCCCAGAATTTCTGTTCCATAACTCGGGGAGAACAAATTGACGACGCTGCTTTCAACTTCCGACGTGGCCAAAATCGTGGCCCTGCAAGGCCCGCAACAGGTCTTTTCCGGTCTGCTGGACTATCTGCTGTCGGACTTTCTTCGATGGCAGGAATTCGACAAGAGCGCGCGGGTGGCCAGCCATTCGGCAACCGGCGTGATCGAACTGATGCCCACCGCCGACAGCGAGTACTACACCTTCAAATACGTGAACGGCCACCCGGGCAATCCGCAGGCCGGCCTGTCCACCGTGATGGCATTCGGCGCGCTGGCGCAGGTCAGCACGGGCGAGCCGCTGCTGATCAGCGAGCTGACCTTGACCACCGCGCTGCGCACGGCCGTGACCTCCGCCTTGGCGGCGCGCGCGCTGGCCCGGCCGGAGTCGCGCAGGATGGCGCTGATCGGCAACGGCGCGCAGAGCGAGTTCCAGGCATTGGCCTTCCACTACATCCTCGGCGTCGACACGCTGCACGTCTATGACGTGGACGCAGGCGCCACACGCAAGCTTGAAAGCAATCTGGCTTCAGTGCCCGGCTTGCGCGTGGTGCGCTTCGATAGTGCGGCAGAGGCGGTCAAGGGCACGGACATCGTCACCACGGTGACAGCGGACAAGGCCTACGCCACCATCCTGACCGCGGACATGGTCGAGCCTGGCATGCACATCAACGCTGTCGGCGGCGACTGCCCGGGCAAGACGGAACTGCATGCGGACGTGCTGCGCGCGGGCCCGGTGTTCGTGGAATACGAGCCGCAGACACGCATCGAGGGCGACCTGCAGCAGATGCCTGCCGACTTCGCGGTGACGGAATTGTGGCGGGTGCTGACGGGCCAATCCGCCGGACGCAAGAACGCAGCCGACGTGACCATCTTCGATTCGGTGGGCTTTGCACTGGAAGACTTCTCGGCGTTGCGCTGGCTGCGCGACGCCGCCGTGCGCCATGGCGTGGGCGCCCGCATCGAGGTTGCGCCGCAACTGCCCGATCCGAAGAATCTGTTCGAAGCGGTGCGGGCCGCTCAACCTGTTGCGGCCCGGGCCTGATGCCGGCGCGCGCGGAGCCGTCCGCGCAAACCGGGACGCTTCCGTGACGCTTTGATGGGCGCAAGCGCCGGCGTGGCGAACCGCGCCGGCGCCAATGGCGGCCGCCTCATGTGCGGCTGGGTATTTCAACTGGCGGCGTGCCGTCGTGGAACAGCGACTTCAGCTGCGTACGCAACTCGGGGGTGTCGGCATGCTTGTGCACCGTGGTTGCATGCTGCACGGCGGCTTCCAGCAATTCGCCTTCGGAATCCGCCGCCAGCGCCACCGTGCAGTTCATTGCGCTGGGGTATTCGCGGCAATCGATGTATTTGCGAGTCATGAACGTCTCCCTGCGCGCAGGCTGCCTGGGCCTGCGCAAGAGCATCCGGCGCGCGGCGCGGGACGTCCGGGCCGCTGGCGCGTCGCAGCGGCGGGGGCGGTCTGAAAAGTATAGATCTGGCGCTACAGCTGCGGCGCAATTCGCCAGGTGCCGCTTGACACTAGTGCACGGATACCAGTGCGGCCGCAGCGGGCTTCAGAAGCTGACGCGCTGCTTCAAGGCCTGGGCGATCATCGCGATGTCGATGTCCTTGCCCGGATGCTTCAGGCAGAAGTCGTATAGCACGGCCACGTAGGCATTGCCCAGCAGCTTGGTGATGGCGCCGGCGGTGGTGGCGGCAATGGTGCCGCCCACTGCGCTGCCCGCGCCGGGGATGAATTTCAGCAGCCCGGAGACCACCGAGCGCCCGATCAGGGTGGCCGCGGACGCGCCCAGCGTGGAGGTGACCAGCGTGGTGATGGCGGCGGTATTCAGTTCCATGCCGAAAGTGATGCCGATCTTGGCGATCATGCCGACCTGGATGGGCACCAGCGCAACGGCGTCCGAGAACGGGATGGGCGCGGCGGCGGCCGACGCG
Source organism: Achromobacter sp. ACM03 (assembly GCF_014851665.1). NCBI lineage: Bacteria > Pseudomonadati > Pseudomonadota > Betaproteobacteria > Burkholderiales > Alcaligenaceae > Achromobacter > Achromobacter sp. ACM03. The sequence goes on from NZ_JACVAD010000002.1 coordinate 141,790, forward strand.
GCCAGCCCCGCGGCCACGTTGACCTCTATCTCAGCCCGCTTTTTTTTTACTTCCAGGGCCTTCTTGTTGCGGGTGGACAGCGCGTTGGCATAGGCCCGCTGCTGCGCCTCGGGGATGTGCAGGGCGGTGGCCTCGATCAGGTTGTCCAGGCCCATGGGCGGCAGTTCCGCGTCCAGCTCCTCGATCCATTCCGGCAGCGCGCGCACCGCCACCACCTGCTTGGCGCGCGGCAGCAGCTTGCGCGCTTCGTCGACGAAGGGGCTGTTCTTGCGCGCCTTGGTCAGCACCGCCACGACGGGGATGCCGGCATCGGACAGCATGTTGCACAGTTCGATTTCCGCGTCTTCGACGCGGTGGCTGCTGTCCTGGATGCAGAGCCAGGCCACGTGCAGGTGCCGGTCCTGATCGTCGGCGGCGGAGCGTTCCTGGATCAGGTCCGCCAGCTGCTGGCGCGAGCGCTCGTAGTCGCCGACCTCCAGGCCGCGCGTGTCGATGATGGTGAGCGGATGGCCGGCCCGGGTGAATTCCTGGGTCGACTGGGTGACGGGCTTGCCCGCGCCGGTCTTGGCCAGGTCTCCGCGGAATACGGCATTGATCAGCGTGCTCTTGCCCACGCCGGTCTTGCCCGCGACCAGGATGTTCACGCGCCCGGCGCCGCGCGTGGCGGTGCTGATGGCGTCCGCGATGGCGTCCTGCAATTGGGGCGTGTCCATGCGGGGCGTGCTCATGAGGTGTGTGCGTAGAAAGGCATGGGGAAGATTCTAGCGAGAAACGCGCGCAGCCATCAGGCGCCGCCCGCCACGCCGTAGAGATGGGCCGATTCGGGGAAGGTCCGCGCGCGGACTTCGGTGGCATAGGTCTGCGCCGCCTGCTGAATGCGGCCGGCCAGGTCGTCGTAGCGCTTCACGAAGCGCGCGGTGCGCTCGAACATGCCCAGCATGTCGTCCACCACCAGCACCTGGCCGTCGCAGCGCGCGGATGCGCCTATGCCTATGGTCGGGCAGGCGACGGCCTCGGTGATCGACGCCGCCAGCGGCTCGACCACGCCTTCGATCACCAGCGAGAAGGCGCCGGCGTCCGCGACGGCGGCGGCGTCGGCGGCGATGCGGGCGTATTCGGCTTCGCCGCGGCCGCGCGCGCCGTAGCCGCCCAGGATATTCACGGCTTGCGGCGTCAGGCCGACATGGCCCATGACCGGGATGCCGCGCGCGGACAGATAGGCGACGGTCGGCGCCATGCTCTGGCCGCCTTCGAGCTTGACCGCGCCCGCGCCGGTTTCCTTCATGATGCGCGCGGCGGAGCGGAAGGCCTGCTCGGGGCTTTCCTCATAACTGCCGAAAGGCATGTCGACGACGATCAGCGCCCGGCGCGAGCCGCGCACCACGGCGGCGCCGTGCGCAATCATCATGTCCAGCGTGACGGGCACGGTGGAAGGCAGTCCGTAGATCGTCTGGGCCAGGCTGTCGCCCACCAGCAGGGCGTCGCAATGCGGGTCCAGCAGTTCGGCCATGCGCGCCGTGTAGGCCGTCAGCATCACCAGCGGCTCCTGGCGCTTGCGCGCGCGGAACGCGGGCACGCTCAGGCGGGGTGCGTGGGCGGCAGCCGTGTTCAGGGTGGCGGTCGTAGACATCGAAATTCTTCCTATCCAGGGTTGATTGCTTGAATCGGGACATTGCGATACCCGCATCGTAGCGGAAGGCCGCAGGCGCGGCCCCGCAGCTAGCGCATGGCTGTGCCCAGCAGGCTAATCTTTGCGGCAAAACGTAATCGAAAGTTTTGGGGCGCCGCGATGCCGTGCTCTGTGGAAAGCGTCGGCAACAAATTTAGGGACGTTTTGGAGTTTCCATAAAAGCGTTACATCTTCAAGGGTTCACTCGCTTTTTCGACAGGTCTGCCTGCGTAGAATTCGCCGCTTACAAGGTTATTTCGCGGCTTCCGCGCAACATTGCTCATGCCTAGTCCCGGGCTCATTCCACGTTTGCTGTGTTCGCGTCCGCTGACCAAGGGCCTGCGTTACTTCTATCGCCACACTCGGCCCGCCGCATACCGGCACAACGAAACCTTGTGGCCCTTTGTGACGGTTCAGCGCGGTGGGCAGGAGCGGCTGACAGGATGTGAACTGCGCGGCGTGCAAGGCCCTGCCACCACCCCGCTGGATCAACTGCCGCGCGACATCGCCGCCGACGCCCATCTGATATTGAGCGGCCCCTCGGTGGCTCAGATCGACTACGCGCGTTGCCGGCTGGATGTGACGATGGGCGTCAACGGCTCGATCGCGCTGCGGCGTCAGCACCCTACCCTGCGCTTTGACTACTACGCCATGCTCGATGCCGGTTTCGTCAACCGCAGGCGCGATCTGGTGGCGCAAGTGCTGGCGCAGGATCTGATGTTGTTCGTCACGCCCGAGGTCTACCGTTGGATAGGCTTCCTGTTCGACCGCAAGGACGTGCGCTGCCGCATCGCGCTGTTCGAAGAAGTGCACCAGCGCGCGCTGCAGCCGCGCGCGCGCCCCGAGCAGCTGGAAGCGCGCTTGGCCGACGACCCCGGACTGGTGCTGTTCGACGCGCGCAACCCGGTGCATGCGCACGGCTTCAGCCTGGACCCGCCGCGCGGCCTGTTCGGCGGCGGCACCGTGGCCTATACGGGCTTGCAGCTGCTGGCGTGGCTGGGCGCGAAAACCATATACCTGCACGGCCTGGACCTGACGGCTGCGGCGGGACCCCGATTCTATGAAAGCGCGGCAACGCAGCTGTCCACCGCGCTGGACCGGCAATTCTCCGGACACATCGAACCCGCCTTCCGGCAAGCCAGCCGGCTGCTCGGCGAACGCGGCATCAAGGTCTACAACCTGTCGCCCGCCAGCCGGCTGGGGGACGACGTGTTCGAGAAGCGCGACTGGAGCTGCCTGCTGCCCGAGCAGCCGTTTTCGAGTATGACCCCATGAAGATTCTGTACACCAATTTCCACCAAGGCGATGGCGGCGGCCACACCACCTACGTGATGTCGCTGGCGCGCATCCTGTGCGAGAAGTCGCAGGTGACCGTGGCCGCGCCCGCCAGCAGCCGCCTGCTGGCCGAGGCCGCGGCCCTGCCCGGCGTGCGCACGCTGGCCCTGGAATTCAAGGGCCGTCCGCTGCAGCAGCTGCGCGCGCTGCGCCGTCTGCGCGCCCTGCTGCGCGACGAACAGTTCGACGTGGTCCACGTCAACGGCTCGGCCGACCACCGCCTGTGCATGCTGGCGACCGTGGGCATGGGGGCGCGGCGTCCCTTCATGGTCTACACGCAGCACACCGACCGCAGCGCCAACAGCCTGGGTGCGCGGGTGCGCGCCAAATGGGGCACCAACCGCGTCATCTGCGTGTGCACCCATACGTTTCGCCGCATGAAGCAGTCGGTCTTCCGCAACGAGGACCTGCGGGTGGTGCACAACGGGGTGGATACGGAAAAGTGCAGTCCGGCCTCGCGCCGGGAGGCGGCGCAGGCGCGCGGCAGCCTGTTGCCCGACGGCATGCAGGGTCGGCTGGTCATAGGCAGCAATGCCGGCACCGCGGTCTACAAGAACTGGCTGGACATGGTGACCGCCGTGTCCATGCTGCCCGACAACAAGCGGCGGCAGGTGGTGGTGTTGATTGCGGGCAAGCTGCCCGACGCGGAGCAGATGCGCCGCGTGGCCGAACTGGGCATGTCGGAGCAGGTGGTGTTTACGGGCTTGATGGAGGACGTCAGCCCCTTCCTGTCGGCGCTGGACGTGGGCTTTGTGCTGTCGTCCAAGCTGGAGACGATTTCCTTTGCCTGCCGCGAGATGATGGCCGCAGGCAAGCCCGTGATCGTCAGCGCCGTGGGCGGGCTGCCCGAGAACGTCACCGATGGCCGCGATGGCTGGGTGGTGCCGCCGGCCTCGGTGGACAGCATCGTCGAAGCGCTGTCGAAGATCCTGGAAAACCGCGAGGTCCTGGGCGTGATGGGCGCCGAGGCCCGCAGCACCGCGCTGCGGGAGTTCTCGTTGACGACGTTCGTCGGCAATACCGAGCGCGTCTACCGCGAAAGCCGGGCGCAGCCGGCCTGATGGCCGCGCCCGGGTCTGCCGCTACTCGCTGTACGTCTTGGTGCTGTACAGGCTCACGGGCAGCAGATTCAGCACCGGCAGGCCGCTGACCGGGTCCTTGGCCTGCTTGTCGATGTAGGCCTGCAGCACGTCGGCATCCAGCACGCCGATGTCCTGCCGGCGCGAGGCCGGCACGTTGGCCAGGGTCTTGTAGCCGTCGCCGCCGGTGGCGTTGAAGCTCAGCACGAACAGCTTGTAGCTGCGGCCCGCGTCCAGCGGCAGCCAGTTGCCGCTGGCCTGATCCCGGACTTCGATGTTGGACACGCGGCTGCCCTGGGCCTGGGCCGCATTCACGTCCCAGCGCAGGCCGCCGGCATAAGGATAGGGGCCGGTGGAGCCGCCCGCGCCGTAGACTGCCTGCATGCCGTCTTCCAGCATGCTCTTGACCTCGGCGCCGGTCACATCCAGGCGCCAGAGCATATTGCCGAAAGGCACCACTTCGATCACGTTGGCCGCCGTTACGTTGCCCAGTAGCGGCACGCGCACGCCGCCGCCGCTTTGCAGCGAGATGTCGGCGCCGCCATAACTGGCGTTGGCCACGTCCAGGTAGGCTTGGGCCACCAGCTGCTGGATGTCGCCGCCGCGCAGGCTGACGCTACCCAGCGTGTTGCAGGCGGCGCTGGAGCGGCTGTAGTCGCGCGAACCGGGGCCGCCCGGCACGCGCCGCGAGCATAGTTCCTGCGGCACCGAAGCGACGAGGCTGCGGCTGAACTGGTCGACCTTGGCCTTGAACGGCTGCAGCACGCCCGCGGCCTGCGCGTCCGGCGTCTGCATGCGCAGGAAGCCACTGGCCTGGATGTCGGTCTGGATCGCCGCCTCGTCGGCTGCCGAGGGTGCGGCGCCGGCGACCTTCAGCGGACCGTCCATCAGCACATGCGGCGTGCCGGCGCAGGCGGTGACGTCGCCGTTGGCGTCGAAGCTCACCTTCAGCTCGCCGACCACCTGCGAGTATTCCCACGCTTGCACCAGGCAGACGCGCTTGCCGTCCTTGTCCTGGAGCACCGTGGGATAGGCGCCCGCGGGCGAGCCCACGCCATAGTCCGCCATGGAAGCGGGACCCAGCAACGTGTGCGAGTCGCCGCCCACCACCACGTCCACGCCGCTCAGCTGCGCGATCACCTGCTTGTCATAGCTGTAGCCGATGTGGCTCATCACCACGATCTTATTGACGCCCTGCGCGCGCAGCGCGTCGATCTGCTGCTGCGCGGCGATGGTCTCGTCCGAGAACACGGTGCCGGCGTCCGGGCTGGAGGACTGCTGGGTCTTGGCGGCGATGGTCAGGCCCACCAGGCCGATATCCTGGCCGTCGCGCTTGAGGACCACGGCGGGCTTGACCATGCCGGGGGCGCGCGAGGGATTCAGCGCCGAGCCGGCGGCGAACGTGACGTTGGCGCTCAGCACGGGCGTCTGGCAGGCGCCCGCGTGCAGCAGTTCGATGAAGCGCTTCAGGCCGCTGTCGCCCTTGTCGAACTCATGGTTGCCCAGGGTCATGGCGTCGAAGCAGACGGTGTTCATCATGGCCGCGTCGGCCTCGCCCGGTTCGCCCGCGCGGTTGAAGTACAGCGTGCCGGTGGTGGCGTCGCCCGCGTGCAGCTTGAGCACGTTGGCGGATTGCGCAGCCAGCGCGTTGATCGCGCCCGTCACTCGCGGAAAGCCGCCCGTATCGGCGTTCACGGCGACGCGCGCGCCGGCAGCGTTCTTGAGCTTGAGGTCCTTCTTCTTGCTATCCAGGTTGGAGTGATGATCGTTGATGTGCAGGATCGTCAGTTCCATCGGCCGGCCGGGAGCCGGCTGCTCGGGTTGTTCGACGGGCTTGTCGTCATCGTCATCGCCGCCGCAGCCGGCCAGCAGCGCCAGTGCGCTCAGCATGGCCGCGCCTGCGTTCCTCTTCCACGTGTTCATTCGCGTGTACCCCTCTGTCATCGGAGGGCGAATGGTCGCGGGTCAAGATGACGCCGAAATGAATGACAGTGCTGTCATGTTGCGCGACGACATGTCGCAAGCCTGTCATGCAAAAGCAACGGGCCCGGCGCATGTCGCGCCGGGCCCGTCGTTGCCGCAAGACGCGGGTTTAGTAGTGGATCACCGTGCGGATCGACTTGCCTTCATGCATCAGGTCGAAGGCTTCGTTGATGCGTTCCAGCGGCAGCGTGTGGGTCACGAACGGGTCCAGGTCGATCTTGCCGCTCATGGCGTCTTCCACCATGCCCGGCAGCTGTGTGCGGCCCTTGACGCCGCCGAAGGCCGAACCGCGCCAGACGCGGCCCGTGACCAGCTGGAACGGGCGCGTGCTGATTTCCTGGCCGGCGCCAGCCACGCCGATGATGATGCTCTCGCCCCAGCCCTTGTGGCAGCATTCCAGCGCGGCGCGCATGACGTGCACGTTGCCGATGCACTCGAACGAGAAGTCCACGCCGCCGTCGGTCATTTCGACGATCACGTCCTGGATAGGCTTGTCGTGGTCCTTGGGGTTGACGCAGTCGGTGGCGCCCATGGCGCTGGCCAGCACGAACTTGTTGGGGTTGGTGTCCACGGCGATGATGCGGCCGGCCTTGGCCTGCACCGCGCCCTGGATCACGGCCAGGCCGATGCCGCCCAGGCCGAACACGGCGACGGTGTCGCCTTCCTTGACCTTGGCGGTGTTGTGCACGGCGCCCAGGCCGGTGGTGACGCCGCAACCCAGCAGGCAGACCTTTTCATGCGGAGCGGCAGGATTGATCTTGGCCAGCGAGATCTCGTTGACCACGGTGTATTCGCTGAAGGTCGAGCAGCCCATGTAGTGGTAGAGCGGCTTGCCTTCATAGCTGAAGCGCGAGGTGCCGTCGGGCATGACGCCCTTGCCCTGCGTGGCGCGCACTTTCTGGCACAGGTTGGTCTTGCCGGACAGGCAGAACTTGCATTCGCGGCATTCGGCCGTGTAGAGCGGGATGACGTGGTCGCCGGGCTTCAGCGAAGTCACGCCTTCGCCGACTTCGACCACCACGCCCGCGCCTTCGTGGCCCAGCACGGCGGGGAACAGGCCTTCCGGATCGTCGCCGCTGAGGGTGAAGGCGTCGGTGTGGCAGACGCCGGTGTGGGTGATCTTCACCAGCACTTCGCCGTGCTGCGGCGGGGCGACGTCGATTTCAACGATTTCCAGCGGCTTGCCGGGTCCGAATGCGACTGCTGCGCGTGATTTCATAGTTAGGGCTCCACGTATGTCAGATGGCGTTATTTCAGATAGGAACGGACCAGGCGCATCAAGAGATCGATCTCGGCTTCGGGTTCGATCGTGGCGTCCTGGCGGCCGCCCTGGGCGGTTTGGAGGAACGTTTCGCGCAGATGGCTTTCCAGCACCTCGGCCATCAGGCCGGTGGCGGCGCCGCGCAAGGCGGCCAGCTGCTGCAGCAGCGCGCCGCATTCCGTGCCTTCGTTCACGGCCCGCTCCAGCGCCAGCGCCTGGCCCTGGATGCGGCGCAAGCGGGTGACGACGCGTTTTTTCTCTTCCGGGGAGTGCGGCACGGCAGGCTCCGATGAATACAGGGGGGGAGTATAGAAAATCTGGCTGCCCACGTCCACTACGGTACTCCCGCGCCGGGGACCATGCCTAGGCGCGGCGCGGGCGACAAGCCGGGGCCGCGCGGGGTCTGCGGATCCGCGAGCCGTCTGTACCTGTCTATACTAGGCGCTGACCGCCATCCGTCGCCTGGCGCCGCATTACAGGATCTCCCATGGCTTCCAATCCCCCCAAATTGCCCATCCAGGCCAATGCGCCGCCTGCGCCACTCTATGCGCAGGTCAAGCAAATGATCGCGCAGCAGATCCGCAGCGGCGCGTGGCCGGAACACTACCGGGTGCCGTCGGAAAGCGAACTGGTCGATGAGCTCGGGTTCAGCCGCATGACCATCAATCGCGCCTTGCGCGAGTTGACGGCCGAGGGACTGCTGGTGCGCATGCAGGGCGTGGGCACCTTCGTGGCCCAGCCCAAGGCGCGCTCGGCGCTGTTCGCCGTCAATAACATCGCCGACGAGATCGCGGCGCGCAATCATCGTCACCACAGCCGCGTGGTGCGTCTGGCCGAAGAGCCTGCAGGCGCCGAACAGGCGCTGGCGCTGGATATCCGCGCCGGGCAGCCGGTGTACCACTCGATCATCGTGCACTACGAAGACGACCTGCCGATCCAGCTGGAGGACCGCTACGTCAATGTGGGCCTGGCGCCGGACTACCTGAAGCAGGACTTCACGCATAGCACGCCGTACGAATACCTGACGCGCGTCGCGCCGCTGAGCGAAGGCGAGCACGTGGTCGAGGCCATCCTCGCCAAGCCGCGCGAATGCCAGCTGTTGCAGATCGAGCGCGACGAGCCCTGTCTGTTGATCAGCCGCCGCACCTGGTCGGGCGATCGCGCCGTCACCCTGGCCCGTTTGATTCACCCTGGTTCCCGGCACCGCCTGGAAGGCAAGTTCACCTCATGAAGCAACCCGAAGTCCATCTGTATCGCGCCGCCGACTATCCGCGCATGCCCTGGCGCAACGGCGGCGGCACCACGCAGGAAGTCGTCTGCAATCCCGGCGGCAGCGCGGCCGGGTTCGACTGGCGCCTGTCCATCGCCGATGTGGCACAGGACGGCGGCTTTTCCGCGTTCACGGGCTATCAGCGCATCATCACGGTACTGGAGGGCTCGGGCATCCAGCTGACGGTGGACGGCAGCCTGCAGACGCCGCTCACGCCGCGCCAGGCCTATGCCTTCGCAGGCGAGGCCCAAGTGCAGTGCCGTCTGCTGGATGGGCCGATACGCGACTTCAACCTGATCTACGCGCCGGCGCGCTGGCATGCCCGGCTGCAGTGGGTGGCGGGCGCGGGGCCATGGACATTCCACAGCGCCGCGCGCGATGTGCTGGTGCTGACGGCGGGCGGCGCGCTTACGGTGCGCATCGACGGCAAGCCGCAAGTGCTGCCGTCGCGTTACGACTGCCTGCATGCCGAGTCCATGGACTGCCTGGCCGAGTACCGGCTGGAGGCCGAAGCGCCGCTGGACGCCTGCGTGATCGAACTGTTGCCGCGTAGCGTCTGATTGCGCGGCCGCCTGGAGCGGCCGTATTCCGTTGTTGCCGATGAAAGCCGGGGTGCTGTCGCCTCGGCTTTTTTATTCGGGTAATCCCTGAGAAAAATCGACTCATATTGACTTGTATATACAAGCATAGGCATCCTATGATCCAGACAAGCGCAGCGCCACGCAGGCGCGCAACCGAACTGATCAAGGAGAGCCTCTTGGACAACTCGAACCGATACCGCGACGTGGTCATCCGCGCACCGCGCGGCAAGCAACTGAACGCCAAGAGCTGGCTGACCGAAGCCCCCTTGCGCATGCTGATGAACAACCTGGATCCCGACGTGGCCGAGAACCCGAAGGAACTGGTGGTTTACGGCGGCATCGGCCGCGCCGCCCGGGACTGGGATTGCTATGACAAGATCGTCGAATCGCTCAAGAACCTGAACGAAGACGAAACCCTGCTGGTGCAGTCCGGCAAGCCGGTAGGCGTTTTCAAGACCCATGCCAACGCGCCGCGCGTGCTGATCGCCAACTCCAACCTGGTGCCGCACTGGGCCACCTGGGAACACTTCAACGAACTGGATGCCAAGGGCCTGGCCATGTACGGCCAGATGACGGCGGGCAGCTGGATCTACATCGGCAGCCAGGGCATCGTGCAGGGTACGTACGAGACCTTCGTCGAGGCGGGCCGCCAGCACTATGGAGGCAACCTCAAAGGGCGCTGGGTGCTGACCGCCGGCCTGGGCGGCATGGGCGGCGCGCAACCGCTGGCGGCCACGCTGGCTGGCGCCTGCTCGCTGAACATCGAATGCCAGCAGACCAGCATCGATTTCCGCCTGCGCACCCGCTATGTGGACGAACAGGCGCGCGACCTGGACGACGCGTTGGCGCGCATCGCCAAGTACACGCAGGAAGGCCGCGCCGTTTCCATCGCCCTGTGCGGCAACGCCGCCGAGATCCTGCCGGAACTGGTGCGCCGCGGCGTGCGCCCGGACATGGTGACGGACCAGACCAGCGCGCACGATCCGCTGAACGGCTATCTGCCGGCCGGCTGGACCTGGCAGGACTATCGCGCGCGCGCCAAGCGCGAACCGGCCGCGGTCATCAAGGCGGCCAAGCAGTCCATGGCGGTGCACGTGCAGGCCATGCTGGCCTTCCAGCGCCAGGGCGTTCCGACCTTCGATTATGGCAACAACATCCGCCAGATGGCCAAGGAAGAAGGCGTGGCGGACGCGTTCGATTTTCCGGGTTTCGTGCCCGCCTACATCCGGCCATTGTTCTGCCGCGGCGTGGGCCCGTTCCGCTGGGCCGCGCTGTCGGGCGATCCGCAAGACATCTACAAGACCGACGCCAAGGTCAAGGAACTGATCCCGGACGACGCACACCTGCACCGCTGGCTGGACATGGCGCGCGAACGCATCAGCTTCCAGGGCCTGCCGGCGCGCATCTGCTGGGTGGGCCTGGGCCAGCGCGCCAAGCTGGGCCTGGCGTTCAATGAAATGGTCCGCACGGGCGAGCTGTCGGCGCCCATCGTCATCGGCCGCGACCATCTGGATTCCGGCTCTGTCGCCAGCCCCAACCGTGAAACGGAATCGATGCGCGACGGTTCGGATGCGGTATCCGACTGGCCGCTGCTGAACGCACTGCTGAACACGGCCAGCGGCGCGACCTGGGTGTCGCTGCACCATGGCGGCGGCGTGGGCATGGGTTTTTCGCAGCATGCCGGCATGGTCATCGTCTGCGACGGCACGGACGAGGCGGCCGAGCGCATCGCCCGCGTGCTGACCAACGATCCGGGCACGGGCGTCATGCGGCATGCCGACGCGGGCTACGCAGCCGCCATTGAATGCGCGCAGGAGCAGGGCCTGAATCTGCCCATGCTTGCGGGCAAGCGCTGATACCGCGCCGCCCATACCTGCGGGCCGCGACCGCGCCCGTCCATACGCCATGACCGAGACTACGCAATGACTCAGGACAGCCAGGCAGCAAGGGGGCCGCTCATCGAGCGGCGCTCGATCGATTTCATTCCCGAAACGGAGCGCCACGGCAAGCTCTACAGCCAGTTCACGCTGTGGATGGGCGCCAATCTGCAGATCACCGCCATCATCACCGGAGCCTTGGCGGTGGTGCTGGGCGGAGACGTTTTCTGGTCGCTGATCGGGCTGTTCGTCGGCCAGGTTTTTGGCGGCGCGGTGATGGCGCTGCATGCTGCCCAGGGACCCAAGCTGGGATTGCCCCAAATGATCTCCAGCCGGGTGCAGTTCGGCGTCTATGGCGCGGCGATCCCCATCGTGCTGGTGTGCCTGATGTACCTGGGATTCACGGCCACGGGCACGGTGCTGTCGGGGCAGGCCCTGGGCCAGTTGTTCGGCGTGAGCGATACGGCCGGCATCCTGATATTCGCCGCCGTGATCGCCGGGGTGACGTTGTTCGGCTACCGCATGATCCACATCATCGGGCGGATCGCGACGGTGCTGGGCATCATTGCCTTCTTCTACCTGTTCAGCCGCGTGATCGCGCTGGGCGACGTGGGCCAGTTGCTGCAGATCCGCCACTTCACGTGGAGTTCCTTCCTGCTGTCGGTGTCGCTGGCGGCATCGTGGCAGATCGCCTATGGGCCTTACGTCGCGGACTACTCGCGCTATCTGCCGAGCCGGACCTCGTCGTTCAAGACCTTCCTGGCGGTAGGGCTGGGTTCGGTGCTGGGCGCGCAGATTGCAATGGTGCTGGGCGTGCTGGCTGCGGCCATGGCGGCCGGCCAGTTTGCCGGGCGCGAGGTCGCCTACATCGTCGGGCTGGGCGGCACGGGAGCCATGGCCGCGCTGCTGTACTTCACCATCGCGTTCGGCAAGGTCACGATTTCGACGCTGAACTCCTACGGCAGCTTCATGTGCATCGCGACCATCGCCAGCGGCTTTCGCGGACATGTGGAGATTTCCCGCCGGCAGCGCGCGCTGCTGGTGCTGGTGATCGTCGCAGCGGCCACGGCGGTGGCGCTGATCGGGCAGCATTCCTTCCTGAACGCGTTCAAGTCCTTCATCCTGTTCCTGCTGGCGTTTTTCGTGCCGTGGAGCGCGGTTAATCTGGTCGACTACTACTTCGTGAGCCGCGAGCAATACGACGTGGAAGCGCTGTCGGATCCGAATGGGCGCTATGGCCGTTGGAACTGGCCAGGGATCCTGATATATCTGTTCGGGGTGCTGGTGCAGATGCCCTTCATTTCGACCAAGCTCTACACGGGTCCGATGGTCGAGCGCCTGGGCGGGGTGGATATCTCGTGGATCATCGGCCTGGTCGTGCCCAGCATCCTGTATTACCTGTTCGCGCGCCGGGATGCCGTACCGCAACATCGTGGCGCCGCCCGCGCCACCCATACGCTTTGACGCCGGCACTCGCCTAGGAGAACAACAATGGAATTGCATCTGACACCCGGCCACATGACCTTGGCGGACCTGCGGCGCGTCTATCAGCAGCCGGCGCGCGTGACGCTGGACCCGGCTGCCGCCGGGCCGATCGAGGCCAGCGTGGCCTGCGTCGAACGCATCATCGATGAAGGCCGCACGGCCTACGGCATCAACACCGGATTCGGGCTGCTCGCCACGACGCGGATCGCGCGCGAGGACCTGGAAGCCCTGCAGAGTTCGCTGGTGCTGTCGCACGCGGCCGGAGTGGGCGAGGCGCTGGACGACGCGATGGTGCGGCTGATCATGGTGTTGAAGATCAACAGCCTGGCGCGGGGTTATTCGGGCATCCGCCGCAAGGTCATCGACGCGTTGATCGCGCTGGTGAACGCCGAGGTCTATCCGCATATTCCGCTGAAGGGATCGGTGGGCGCGTCGGGCGACCTTGCGCCGCTGGCGCACATGTCCCTGCTGCTGCTGGGCGAGAGCAAGGCGCGCCATCGCGGCGCCTGGCTGCCCGCGCGCGAAGCGCTGGCCCAGGCGGGGCTGGAACCCCTGACGCTGGCGGCCAAGGAAGGCCTGGCGCTCTTGAACGGTACGCAGGTTTCGACGGCCTATGCGCTGCGCGGCCTGTTCGAGGCCGAGGATCTGCTGGCTGCCGCGCTGGTCTGCGGCAGTCTCAGCGTGGAAGCCATGCTGGCATCGCGCGCACCGTTCGATCCCCGCATCCACGCCGCGCGTGGTCAGCCTGGCCAGATCGACGTGGCGGCCGTGTACCGCGATCTGCTGACCGAGGACAGCGAGGTCGGGCATTCACACGCAAACTGCGACAAGGTGCAAGACCCCTATTCGCTGCGCTGCCAGCCGCAGGTCATGGGCGCCTGCCTGACGCAGATACGCCATGCGGCCCAGGTGCTGGAGATCGAGTCCAACGCGGTCTCGGACAATCCGCTGGTGTTTGCCGAGCAGGGCGACGTGGTGTCGGGCGGCAACTTCCATGCCGAGCCCGTGGCCATGGCGGCGGACAACCTGGCGTTGGCGCTGGCAGAGATCGGCGCGCTGTCCGAGCGCCGTATTTCGCTGATGATGGACAAGCACATGTCGCAGCTGCCGCCGTTCCTGGTGAGCAACGGCGGCGTGAACTCCGGCTTCATGATTGCCCAGGTGACCGCGGCGGCGCTGGCCAGCGACAACAAGGCGCTGGCGCACCCGGCCAGCGTGGACAGCCTGCCGACTTCGGCCAACCAGGAGGACCACGTGTCCATGGCGCCGAATGCGGGCAAGCGGCTCTGGCCCATGGCCGAGAACGTGCGCGACATCCTCGCGATCGAATGGCTCGGCGCCTGCCAGGGCCTGGATTTCCGCCAGGGCCTGAAGACCGCGCCCAAGCTGGAGCGTGCGCGCGGCCTGTTGCGCGAGAAAGTGGCGCATTATGAGCGGGACCGCTTCTTCGCACCCGACATCGAGGCGGCGAGTCTGCTCATCGCGGGCCAGGGTCTGACGGCGCTGGTGCCGGCGGGCCTGTTGCCCAGTCTTTAACGCCGGCGCGCAACAGGAGCCTACGCATGAAACAGGTCTGGCGCAATTGCCACGCAGCCACGATGGCGCAAGGCAAATACTCCGTGATCGAACGGGCCGCCATCGTCACGCGCGAGAACCGTATCGAATGGATCGGTCCCGAGGCAACGCTGCCGCCAGCGGACGTTGCGGGCGAGCATGACCTGGGCGGCGCATGGGTCACGCCCGGATTGATCGATTGCCACACCCATCTGGTGTTTGGCGGCGATCGCAGCCTGGAGTTCGAGCAGCGCCTGCAAGGCGTGGACTACGCCACCATTGCCGCGCAAGGCGGCGGCATCGCCAGCACCGTGCGCGCCACCCGCGCCGCCAGCGAGGACGAACTCTACGCCAGCGCGCGCAGGCGCGCCCTGCATCTGATGCGCGACGGCGTGACCACGCTGGAAGTGAAATCGGGCTATGGGCTGGACCTGCCCAACGAGCGCAAGATGCTCAGGGTGGCGCGGCGCCTGGGCCAGACTTTGCCGCTGACCGTCAGCGCGACCTGCCTGGCCGCGCACGCGCTGCCGCCCGAGTATGCCGGGCGGGCCGACGACTACGTCGATGAAGTTGCGCGCCGCATGTTGCCGGTACTGGCGGCCGAGGGCCTGATCGACGCGGTGGATGCCTTCTGCGAGCATCTGGCATTCACGCCGGCGCAGGTCGAACGGGTGTTCCAGGCCGCGGGTGAACTGGGGCTGCCCGTGAAGCTGCATGCGGAGCAACTGTCTTCGTTGCACGGCGCGACGCTGGCCGCACGTTATGGCGCCTGGTCGGCGGACCATCTGGAATACCTGACCGAAAGCGATGTGCTGGCAATGGCGCAGGCCGGCACGGTGGCGGTGCTGCTGCCTGGGGCGTTCTACGCCCTGCGCGAGACCAAGCTGCCTCCCATCGACCTGTTGCGCCGCCATGGCGTACCCATCGCCATCTCCAGCGACCTGAATCCCGGCACCTCGCCCGCTCTGTCGCTGCGGCTGATGTTGAGCATGGCCTGCACGCTGTTCCGCCTGACGCCCGAAGAATCGTTGGCGGGGGCGACGGCGCATGCGGCCAAAGCGCTGGGCCTGCAGGCCACGCATGGCACGCTGGAAGCCGGCAAGTATGCGGACTTCGTCGCCTGGGAGGTGCGGCATCCCGCCGAACTGGCCTACTGGATAGGCGGCGATCTGCCCAAGCGGGTGGTCCGGCATGGCGCGCTGGTCGACGCCGCAACGCTTGCCTGAAACGGGCAGATCCGGACAGGATCGCGCCCGCAACGGACGGCTTGGACCCGCGCGCGTCCGCAGTCGCCGCAGGCGGTCTACCATCCGTGGATGACGCGTTCATCCCGGAGCGCGCGATCAGATTGGATGTGGGTATGCGGATATGCATGATGGAAGGGCCGGCCGATCTGGAGCCCAAGGGCGCGACCTGGGAAGGCATCGCCGAACGCATCGGCGAGCTGGCCCCGGATCTGTTGGTGACCAGTGAAATGCCGTTCGGCCCCTGGGTGGCCGCGGACCCGCAATACGACGCGGATCGCGCGGCAGCGTCGGTGCGCATCCACGAGGCGGGCCTGGGTGCGCTGGCGGCGCTGGGAGTGCCGGCCGTCGTGTCGTCGCGGCCGGTGCATGCGGGTGGACGGCTGGCCAACGAGGCGTTCGCCTTGCAGGACGGCCGCTACACACGGCTGCACCACAAGCAGTACTTCCCGGAGGAACCGGGCTATTTCGAAGCGACCTGGTTCCATGCCGCCATGGACGGCTTCGAGGTATTCGAGGTGGGCGGCATACGCCTGGGCGTGCAGCTATGCACCGAATTGATGTTCAACGAGCGCTCGCGCGCCTACGGACGCGCGGGGGCCGAGCTGATCGTGGCGCCGCGAGCCAGCAGCGCGTCGACGCGCCGCTGGCTGACGGCGGGCGCCATGGCGGCGCTGGTGTCGGGCTGTTATGTGGTCAGCTCGAACCGAGCGGGGCGCACGGCGGCGGGGCAGGTATTCGGGGGGACGGCATTCGCATTCCAGCCGGATGGCGAACCTCTGGCGCAAACCAGCGATACCGAATCCATCGTGGTGATCGAGGTGGATCCGGCGCGTGCGCGCGCGCAGCAGTCGCAGTACCCGTGCTACGTGCGGGAATAGCGCGGCGCTAGCGCGTCGAGCCGGCCTGCGCCGGCTCGCTCGCGTCAAAGCGCAGCCGCGAAAAGCTGGCGACGCAGGCCAGCGCGGCGCACACGCAACCCAGCCACAGCGCGGCAATGGCGCCGTGCGTGCTGGAAATGTTGAAGCAGGCGGCCACCAGGGCCGCGCCCGAGGCCTGGCCCAGCAGCCGCACCGTGCCTATCATGCCGCTGGCGCCGCCGGCGCGCGAGGCCGGCGCCGACATCATGATGGCGCGCAGGTTGGGCGACTGGAAGAAGCCGAAGCCGGCGCCGCACAGCGCCATGCGCCAGCAGAGGTCCCAGACTGATGGCGAGGCCGGCATCAGCGCCATTGAGGCCAGGCCCAGCGCCAGCAGGGCTAAACCCACGCCGCCCAGGGCGCCGGCCGCATAGCGGTCCGACAGCCGTCCCGCTATCGGCGCCATGATCGCCACCACTACCGGCCAGGGCGTGATGAGAAAGCCGGTCTGCACCTGGCTGTAGCCGAGCGTGGCTTGCAGCAGGAACGGCAGCGACACGAAGGCCAGCGCCTGCGCCGCGAACGCGCACACGGCTGTGGCTGCGGACAGCGCGAACAAGGGCCGGCGCAGCAGGTCCACCGCCAGGATGGGCGCGGGGTGGCCGGCCTGCCGGCGCATCAGCAGCCACAGGCTGGCTGCGGCGATGCCCCATTCCAGCGCCACGCGCGGCCAGGGGGCGGCGTGCGCCAATTCGTTGGACCCCAGCACGAACAGGCCCAGCGTCAGGGCGCACAGCACTGCGGCCAGGCCGTCGAAGCGATGCGGCGCGCGCGCGGTCCCGGGCAGCTTGCGCAGGCCCAGCGCGAACGCCAGCAGGCCGATGGGCACGTTGATCAGAAACAGCCAGTGCCAGGATCCCAGCAGCAGGATGGCCGAAGCCACGGTCGGCCCCGCCGCGAAGGAGATGCCCACCACCATGGCGTTCAGGCCCAGGCCGCGGCCCAACAGGTGCGAGGGGTAGATGAAGCGCAGCAGCGCGCCATTGACGCTCATGACGCCGGCCGCGCCCAGGCCTTGCAGCACGCGCGCGATCACCAGCGTGGGCAAGGACGGCGCCAGGCCGCTGGCCAGCGAAGACAGGATGAAGATCGCCAGCCCCACGATATAGACTCGCCGGTGGCCCAGGATTTCGCCCAGCGCCGCGGCCGGCAGCAGGCCCGCCACCATGGCCAGCTGATAGCCGCTGACGATCCAGATGGACCCGGCATCGCTGGCCTGCAGGTCGCGCGCAATGGTGGGTAGCGCCGTGTTGGCGATGGCGGTGTCCAGGCTGGCCATGCACAGGGCCAGCATGACGGCCAGGAGCGCGCCCGGGCGTTCGGCTGCCGGCAGGCCGACGCCGGCCGGATAGACGGTATTGCGGGAGAACGAGAGCATGTACGGGACCACGGGGGGCAACGCGTCCGGACAGAGGGCCGGAAGCTGCGATCACTGATTCTAGAACGTGTTAAGGGATCCGGCCCGCGGACCGGGTGGGGAGCTGGCTTTCCTTGCAGGGCGTTTCTCCTTATCCTGCCGCCTGCGCGGCACCGGGCCGCGTTTCCAAGGAGTGGTCGACCATGCAATTTGGCGTATCCCAGCGCCGTCGCCGGCTCTTGCCGGCGCTCGCGCTGGGCGTTCTGGGCGCTGCGGCGGCAGGGCGTCTTGGGGCCGTGCCTCTGACTCGCATCCTGGTCGGCTTTCCGCCGGGGGGCGGGGTGGATGTGATCGCCCGTTTGTTGGCGCGGCAGTTGGAGGCCGGCCTGGGCGAGGTGGTGCTGGTCGAAAATCGGCCCGGCGCGGGGGGCTTGCTGGCGGCGCAGGAGCTGCTGGCCGCGCGCCCGGATGGGCATACCCTGCTGTTCACCAACGAGCACACCTTGGCCATCTTGCCGCATATCGTGGCGCAGGCCGGCTTTGCGTCGCCGGATGATTTCGCGGCGGTGGCACAGACGACCGACCAGAGCGCCATTGCGCTGGCGGTCAGGGCGGATTCGCGTTGGTTGAAGCTGCAGGATCTGCGCGGACACGAGGGGCCGCTGCCGGTGGGCGTGCCTGCGCCCGGCAGCGTGCCGGAGCTGGCCGTGGAGCTGCTGGCCGAGCGTTTCGGCGTGGCGGCCACGGCAGTGTGCTATCGCGGCGGCGCGCCATTGGTGACCGACCTGCAGGCCGGCTATCTGGCGCTGGGCCTGACATCCCTGGCCGAATTGCGGGAGCCGGCAAGCGCCGGGCGGCTGCGCCTGCTGGCGATTTCGGGTCCAGGCCGCCATGCCGATCTGGGCGATGTTCCCACCTTTGCCGAGCAGGGCTTCGCGGGACTGGAGCGCGGCGGTGTGGCCGGCTTGTTCGCGCCGCGCGGCGTGGCGCCGGCCCGCGTCGAGCAACTGCAGCAGCAGGTGGCGCGGGCGCTCGAATCGGAGGAAGTCCGCATGCAGCTGCACTTGCAGGGGTCGCGTGTGAATTTCGGCGATGCCGCCACGCTGGCGCGCAACATGAACGCGATCCATCAGGCCTGGGCCGAACGCGCCGTGGCCTGGCGTGCGCGGACGGGCGGCTGAGCGCCCGCGTCCGGCTTTCTAGGGTGTCCGGATGGCTGCGCGTTCGCGCAGCAATTGGGCCAGTTCGGCGTGGCAAAGCCGCACCGCGGCGCGGGCCTGCTGTTCGGGCGCGCGCATCATCAGGCAAATGCGCCGCGTGAGCCGCGGACGCTGCAATGGCACGATGGCCAGGCCGTCCTGCCGCTGCCCCTGCGTGTACAGGCGCGAGATCAGGCCCACGCGCAATCCCGCGCGCACCAGGCTGTAAAGCGTGTCGGTGTAATTCAGGGTGTCGGTCGCGGCCAGGTCCGAGCCCAGCTGGCGCAGCGTGGCCACGATCATTTCGTAGGTGCTGCCGCGCGACAGCACGGCCAATGGCTCCGCCTTCAAATCCTGCCAGGTCACCGCCTGGCGCCGCGCCAGCCGGTGCGTATCGGCCAGCACCGCGACCAGGTCGTCCTCGGCCACGAAAGCCGCGGCCACGCCGGGCGTGAGGCCGAAGTCCAGGCCCAGGCCAATATCCAGTTCGCCATTGCCCAGCGCGGCCATGAGTTCGTCGTTGAGGTGGTCGCTGAGGATCAGCACGATTTCGGGATGGCGCAGGCGCCATTGCGCCACCACCGGCGCCAGCAGGTGCATGGTGGACGGAATGCAGCCGATGCGCACCGTGGCGGCCTGCGTGTCCAGCAGGCGCTGCAGGTCTTCGGCGCCCTGCGTATAGCTGTTAAGCAGCCATTCGATCTGCGCGCGCGCCGCTTGTCCGGCGGGCGTCAGGCGCACATGGTGGGTGCTGCGCTCGAACAGGGCCACGCCCATCAGCGTTTCCAGCTCGCGGATGGCGGCGGACAGGGCCGGCTGGCTCAGCGCCAGGGCCTCGGCGGCGCGGCTGAAGCTGGCGTGGCGGGCCACTTCCTTGAAACCGCGCAGCTGGCGTAGCGTGGGCTGGCGGGCGGGGGCAGCGTGGCCATCGGAAGCAGGGCGCTTGGTCATAGATTTGCCTGATGAATCTATAAAAATATAGCATTTCAGTTATCACCAGGATCTGGTTAGGATGGCGCCGTCGCCCTCCTCCGCGCTGCCGGTTCCACGCGCGTTCCTCGCTCCGACCCCGCTCCTTCCATGTTCAAACGCCTGTTCCTGTTCCTGTCCGTGTCCGCGCTGGTCGCCGCGCTGTGCCTTGCCCCTGCGGCCGGCGCCGACACCTGGCCCGACGCCCGGCCCCTGACCTTGATCGTGCCGTTCAGTCCGGGCGGCAACGTCGACACCACGGCGCGCCTGGTGGCGCAAAAGCTGTCGGACCGCCTCAAGCAGTCCGTCATCGTCGACAACGTGGCGGGCGCGGGCGGCGTGCTGGGCGTGACCAAGGCCGTGCATGCCAAGCCGGACGGCTACACGCTGGTGATGGGCTTTGACGGCCCGATCAGCGTGGCCCGGCTGATCAACTCGGCCGTGAAGTACGACGCCGAAGCCGATCTTGCGCCGGTGGCGCTGGTGACCACCGCGCCCGTGGTGTTGTTGGCGCGTCCGGGCCTGCCGGTGCAGAACATGGACGAGCTGATCGCGCTGGCGCGCGAGAAACCCGACACGCTGACCTACGCTTCGTCGGGCGTGGGCACCGTGCTGCATCTGGCGATGGAGGTGATGCAGGACCAGGCAAAGGTCAAACTGGTGCATGTGCCCTACCGCGGCGGCGCGCAGATCACCAACGACGTCATGGGCGGCCAGGTGGACCTGGGCCTGCTGGTGACCACGAGCGCCACGCCGCTGGTGCAGCAGAAGAAGTTGCACGCGCTGGGCGTGACGTCCGCCGCGCGCGTGGACACGTTGCCGCAGGTGCAGGCGTTTGGCGAGACGCCGGCGCTCAAGGGCTTTGAACTCAACACCTGGACCGGCGTGTTCGTGCCGGTTGGCACCGACCCCGCCGTGGTCGAGCGGCTGAACCTGGAGCTGAATGCGGTGCTGCGCATGGACGAGGTGCAAAAGCGCCTGGCCGAAGGCGGCGCCATGCCCGGACAGGGCACGCCGCAGGATTTCGCCGCTTTCCTGAAGAAGGAAAAAGCCTTGTACGCGCACATCGTGAAGAGCGCCAACATCCAGCAGGAATAGGCCTGCCCCTTTGCAGGAAGCCATGCCATGAATACACCCCCCGTGCTGCCCGAGATCCAGGCCATCCAGGAAGAGATGGTGGCGCTGCGCCATCGCATCCACGCCAATCCCGAACTGGCCTATCAGGAGGTCGCCACGGCCGAACTGGTGGCCGAAAGGCTGGCGGCCTGGGGCTACGAAGTGCATCGCGGCCTGGGCGTGACCGGCGTGGTGGGCACCTTGCGCCGGGGCAGCGGCGCGCGCCGGCTGGGCCTGCGCGCCGATATGGACGCCCTGCCCATCCATGAGACCACCGGCCTGCCCTACGCCAGCCAGAATCCCGGCAAGATGCACGCCTGCGGCCACGACGGCCACACGGCCACGTTGCTGGCCGCGGCCCGCGCGCTGGCCGAACGCAGCCGTTTCGACGGCACCGTGCACCTGATCTTCCAGCCCGCCGAGGAAGGCCATGGCGGCGCGCAGAAGATGATTGCCGACGGCCTGTTCGAACGCTTTCCTTGCGACGCCGTCTACAGCTTCCACAACGAGCCGGGCTATCCGGCCGGCCATTTCGGCTTCCGCTCCGGCGTGATGTACAGCTCGTCCGACACGGTGATCCTGACCGTCAGCGGCGTGGGCGGCCATGGGGCCATGCCGCACGTGGCGGTGGACCCCATCGTGGCGGCGGCCAGCATCGTGCTGGCCTTGCAGACCATCGTCTCGCGCGAGATCGATCCCAACGACATGGCGGTGGTGACCATAGGCGCCATCCACGGCGGTGACGCGCCCAACGTGATTCCCAAGTCGGTGGAGCTGCGCCTGACGGTGCGCGCACGCCGCCCTGAAACGCGCGCGCTGCTGCGCCAGCGCATCACGGCGATCGCTACGGCGCAGGCCGCCGTGCACCGCGCCAGCGTCGACGTGGACTACCGCTGGCGCTATCCGCCGGTGGTCAATGACCGCGCCGCCACGCAGTTCGCGGCCGAGGTCGCGCGCGGCTGGCTGGGCGAACACCTGCTGATCCCTGACCTGGAGCCGTTGCAGGCCAGCGATGATTTCGCCTTCATGCTGGAGCAGGTGCCCGGCAGCTATTTCATCGTTGGCAATGGCGAGGGCGAAGGCGGCTGCATGGTGCACAACCCCGATTACGATTTCAACGACGACATCCTGCCGGTCACGGCCAGCTACTGGGTGACGCTGGCGGAAGCCTATCTGGCCGCCGGCGCGCGCTGACCGGCAGCCGCTATTTTCCGCGACGCATGACTGCCTCACACGACCCGATTGCCGCCGGCGCGCCGGCCTTCGACGCCACCACCGACTACTGGCAGGAGATCGTCAGCGCCGATGCGCTGGCGCTGCCGGTGGGTCCGCCCTATTCCCGCGGCTATCCAGCACGGCTGCCTGACGGCCGCTACCTGGTGCTGCCGCTGCGCGGCGTGCCCGGCGACCCTGATCGCTGCGTGGCCTCGCTGATTGCCAACCATGCCAGCCTGGAGGTGGTCGATGCCCTGGCCGGCTTCATGGCCGAGCGCGCGCGCGCCTTCAAGGCCGAGGTGGTCGTGGGCCTGCCGACGCTGGGCCTCGCTTTCGCGCCCATGGTGGCGCGCGGCCTGGGGTTCACGCGCTACGTGCCCTTCGGTTATTCGCGCAAGTATTGGTACGACGAACGCCTGGCCGTGCCGGTACAGTCGCTGACCACGCCGGATGCCGGAAAGCTGCTGTACGTGGATCCGAATCTGGCGGGCAGCCTGGCGGGGCGCCGCGTGCTGGTGGTGGACGACGCCGTCAGCACGGGGCAGACGATGCTGTCCGCGCTGGAACTGCTGGCGCGCTGCGGCGCGGAAGTGGCGGGCATCGTCGTGGCCATGTGCCAGGGCGAGCGCTGGCGCGAGCGGCTGGTGGACGCGGATGGCGCGCCGATTCCGGTGGCCTGTGCGTTCGAGTCGCCGCGCATGCGCCGCACGGCCGCGGGCTGGGCGCCCGAAACGGCCGCCTGAAGCCCGGCAGGCCCGCCGGCGCGGCGCCTACAGAGACTCCGGATCGCGGCGCAGCGAGAAGCCCTGCGCCTCGTTCATGGCCAGATAGCTGACGTTGCGCGACACCACCGGCGGCTTGTCGCCGGCGTGCAGCGCGCGCACCTTGTCCAGCACCATCTTGTCCTCCAGCGTCATGCGGTCGATCATGCGCAGGTACTGCATCCAGCTTTCCACCAGGAAGACTTCGCGCCAGACGCCCTCGCGCTCCAGGTCGCGGAACAGCTGCCATTGCTGCGCGCCGTTGCGCAACCGCATCAGGCGCAGCGGATGCGCCGCGCCGATCAGCGCGGACAGCTTTTCCTTTTCGATCAGGTACTCCACGGCGACCAGCACCGCGCCGTGCTGCGTGTTGAAGCCGACCGCGGCCATCGCCGGCTCGGTGGCGTCCGCGCGCGCCAGCGACGTGGTGTCCAGATGTTCGGGCAGCCGCGAGCGGTACATCAGCGCGACGGTGATGCCCAGCATGATGCCGGCGGTGGCCAGGGCGCCGGAAACGCCCATGGTGCCGGCGAAATGGCCCCACATGAAGGAGCCAGCCGCCAGGCCGCCGAAGATGGCCGTCTGGTACAGCGCCAGCGCGCGTGCCTTGACCCAGTCCGGCACCAGCATCTGGACGGTGGTGTTGTAGGTGGCCAGCACGCCGATCCAGCAGCTGCCGGACAGCAGCAGCGCGGGAAAAGCCACCCACAGGGTGCCGGCCAGGCCCAGCGCCAGCAGGCACGCGGCCAGGAGGGCCGCCGCCACGCTGATCAGGCCGCTCGCGCCCAAGGTCGCCTGGACCCGCCGCACCACGGCGCTGCCGAGGATCGCGCCCAGGCCCAGTGCGCCCAGCATGTAGCCGTACAGCAGGGCGCTGCCGCCTTCGTGTTCGTGCGCCAGCAGCGGCAGCAAGGCCCATAGCGCGCTGGCCGACAGACCAAAGGCGAACGAGCGCAGCATCACCACGCGGGTGACGGTTGAATGCTGGGTGTAGCGCAGCGCGGCGACCACGCCTTCCAGGATGCCTTCGGGCGGCAGGCGGCGCACGGGCAGGTCGCGTTTCCAGCGCCAGATCGCCCAGATCAGGCCGCCGTAGCAAAAGCAGTTCAGCAGGAACACCCAGGGCGCGCCCATGGCGCCCAGCAGCAGGCCGCCGATGGCCGGGCCTACCGCGCGCGCCACGTTGAAGTTGACGCTGTTCAGCAGTACCGCGCTGCCGACGTGCGCGCGCGGCACCTGTTCGCCCACGGCAGCCTGCCAGGCTGGCGTGACGATGGCGCTGCCGATGGCGATGCAGAACACCGACGCGATCAGCGTGATGGGATGCAGCAGGCCGGCAAAGGCCAGGATGGTGATGAAGACGCCGCCCGTCAGCTCCAGCAGCATGCCGGTCAGCATGACCTTGCGGCGGTCGTAGTTGTCCGCCAGCACGCCGGTCAGGATGGACAGCGCCACCAGCGGGAAGGCGGCGGCCACCTGGATCATGGCGACCATCAGCGGGCTGCTTTGCTCGGTGGTGATGATCCATGCGGCAGCGACGGATTGCGCCCAGGTGCCCAGGTTGGCGAACAGGTTGGCGATCCAGATGATGCGGAACGCCGGAAACGCGAAGGGGGATAGCGTGCTGACCTGCAGCACGGGGGCGGGGGCGGCTGGCGCGTCCGCGGGCAGATCGGTGTTGGCCGAAACGGGTTGCAGCATGGGGTTCTTCCGGGGCGCCGCGCGGGCGCTCCTTTCGGACGTGGTCTGGGTCGGGTAATGGTACGCCTAAGCCAGCGATCGAAGGGAGCGCGCGCGGCGCTGCGGGGCGGTCGCGCGCCGCCCCGGGGCTGCTGCAGGGAGGCCGCCTATTGCTTGGCGGCCGGGGCCGGCGCAGGGGCCGGCGGATAGGCCTGGTTCAGGTATTCCACGATCAACGGCACCTGGTCGGCGGGTATGGGGGCGCCGTAGGTGCCCACCATCTTCTTGACCTCGGCGTCCCAGAAGCCCAGGGGCATGGGCGGCTGCGACGATACGTAGTCCACCGAATGGCACATCAGGCACAGGGCCGCATGCTGGGCCCCCGCGCCGGTGCCGGAATGCAGCGTGGCGGTTTCCTGGGGCAGCTTGATTTCCAGGGCCTGGGCGGCCGGGGAGAGACAGGCGCAGGCCAGCGCGAGCGCCGGCAGGCAGCGACGGATAAGGCGGTTCATGGCGCTCTCCTCAGGCGGCGGTGACGCGGACGGCTTCGACCACGTTGCGCATGTAGCCGGCCGGGTTCCACAGCGGGTCCAGCGGCTGGGTTTCGCCGGCCGTGTTGGTGGCGCGGACCTTCAGCGTGTAGTCGCCGGCGGTCTTGGGCGTGAAATCGGCGTGCCATTCGCGGAAGGAATAACGGCCCAGGTCGCGGCCGAGCTTGGCGGCCTGCCAGGTCTTGCCGTCGTCCGACGAGAACTGGACCTCGCGTATGCCCTTGCCGCCATCGAAGGCGATGCCGCGCACCTGTACCGGCTTGCCGCGGGCGACGCGGGCGCCTTCGGCAAGGCTGGTGATGAAGCTGCGCACGTTGTAGCGGCCGATGGGGCGCGTCTTCTCCGGCGCCTTGCCCGGCGGCGTGCAGGCGCAATCATTGTCGGGAATGCGGTAGGCCTTCTGCATCCAGAAGCCGTCGAACTCCTTGTCCAGCACCTTGATGTCGGCCAGGTGCTTGACCCAGTAGGTGCCGTAGTACCCCGGCACCACCAGGCGCACGGGATAGCCGTTGAGCATGGGCAGGTCGGCGCCGTTCATGGCGTAGGCCAGCATGACTTCGCCGTCCAGCGCATGGGCGGCGTCCAGCGCCTTGATGAACTCCGGCGTGCCGGGCAGCACCGGGCGGTCCATGCCCTCGAACGTCACCTGGCGCGCGCCGGCGCGGATGCCGGCTTTTTCCAGCACGCGCTTGAGCGGGATGCCCAGCCAGCGGGCATTGCCCATGGCGCCGTTGCCCAGTTGCCCCCCGCCCACGCGTGGCGCGAAGAAGCCGCGGCTGTTGCCCGAGCACTGGGTGACAGCCACCAGTTCCACGGGCTTGCCGAACTGCTGCTTCAGGTCCGCCAGCGACAGCTCCAGGGGTTTGTCCACCAGCCCGCTGACCTTGATGCGGTAGGTGTTCAGGTCGATGGCGGTGGGGATGTTGCCCAGGTGGTAGCGCACGAAGAACGCGTCGTTGGGCGTGATGATGTTCTCATTGAAGACCGCGAACGGCGTTTCCAGCTGCGGCGGGCGCGAGGTCTGGCGGATCAGGGGCCGCTTTTGCGGATAGGCGATCAGGTCGCGCTCGCCGTTGGCGAACGGCAGCGTGACGGTGGCCGGCGCCGCCAGGCTGGTCAGCGCATGGCCGGCCAGCGTGCCGGTGGCGCCCAGCGTACAGGCCTGGCGCAGGAAGCGCCGGCGCCCATTCGGGTCGGATGTGCTCATCTTGGTGTCTCCTCGTTCTTGTCAGCGCCCTGCCCCGGCGCGTTCAGACGAGCCTACGCGCGGCGGCCTGACAAATGCGTTAACGTCCGCGCTGCCCGTTTCAATTTCCGCGTTTTTCGCACCGATGACCCTGACCTTCAACAAGCGCGCCTTTGCCGCGCTGCTGGCCGTAACCGCGCTGGAAGCGCTGATCGCCACCCTGGGCGCGCCCTATCCCCTGTTGCGGGGCTTCGTGGGCGACGTGGTGGCGGTGGGCTGGGCCTATCTGGTGTATCGCAGCTTCATCCGCGCGGGCGTGCTGCCGCTGGCGCTGGCCGCGCTGTGCACCGGCTACGCGGTGGAACTGGGGCAGTACCTGGCCCGGTATTTCGGCTGGCGGCTGGAGCAGCCGGTATTGCGCGTGATCCTGGGCAGCGTGCCCGACTGGTGGGACATGCTGGCCTATACGCTGGGATTCTTCCTGGTGCTGGCGCTGGCCGCCTGGAACCGGCGGCGGGGCGCCGCGTTGCGCGGCGCCTAGGCGCTTTTCGTCTTTCTGCCCGGCCGAATCAGCCGGGCTTCCATCAGGGAATCAGCCTGCCTGGCAGACCGGCGCGTCGTCGTGCGCGTGCGCGGCGGGCTTGGCTGCGCGCAGCGGCTGCAGGCGGGCGTTGCGGAACGGCGCGAAGAGCTCGGCCCAGGACGAAGGAAACAGCGGGGTGGCGTGGCGCACGGCGTCGCGGCGGGCGTAATGCGTCAGCAATTGTTGGCCGATCGGGGCGTCTCCCAGGGGATGGCGGGTATTCATGGTATTTCCGTATTGCATTGAAAGTGTATTCATTGTACCAGTGCGCGCGCATTCCGGCCAGCCCCCGCGTGCGCGCGCCAAGTCATTGATCCATAAAGACTGTCCCTGTTTATTGGGCAGCGTTTGACCAATCTCCGGGATTGCCCTAGCAGTTCAAAATAGTAGACGGTATACAATGTTCAACATGCCCGGGCTTAGACCAGCCTGGAATCCTCACCAATGGACCTGGAGCGAGTCATGGCTGAACTGATGAACCGAGATGAATTCCGTACCGCGTTGGAAAACGCGATCAAGGGCAAGAGCGCCAACGCTTCGCCCTTTTCCATCGCCTGGGCAGAAGGCAAGCTCAGCCGCCAGCATCTGCAGCGCTGGGCCGAGAACCACTACCACTACGTGGGCCCGTTCGCCGACTACCTGGGCTATCTGTACGCCCGCACGCCCGACTCCTACACCGAGGCCAAGGACTTCCTGCTGGCCAATATGTATGAAGAGGAAATCGGGGGCGACCGCCACACGGACCTGCTGATCCGCTTTGCCGAAGCCTGCGGCACCACCCGCGAACGCGTCACCAACCCCGACAACATGTCGCCCACCACGCGCGCCCTGCAAAGCTGGTGCTACGCCGTGGCCATGCGCGAGGACCCCATCGTGGCGGTGGCCGGGCTGGTGGTGGGCCTGGAATCGCAAGTGCCGTCCATCTACCGCAAGCAGACCCCGACCCTGCGCGAGAAGTACGGTTTCACCGACGAGGAAGTGGAGTTCTTCGACCTGCACATCGTGTCCGACGAAATCCACGGCGAACGCGGCTACCAGATCGTGCTGGAGCACGCCAACACGGTGGACCTGCAGCAGCGCTGCCTGAAGATCTGCGAGATCGGCGCGCAGATGCGGCTGCTGTACACGACCGCGCTCTACACCGACTACGTGCAGCAGGAAATCACGCTGCCCGAACTGGGCCTTGCCGCCTGAGCACACCGCAAGGCCGTCTGGCGCTTTCGCGCCGGACGGCCGCGGCCCCGCAGACCCCAGAGCAGAGTATCCATGCCTACCATCGTGTTTCATAAGGGCGGCCAGACCTACACCGACGTGGTGAAGGACAACACCAACCTGGTGGTGCGGGCCGGCATCAAGCAGTTTCCGTATCCGCATCTGCGCTACGAATGCGGCATGGGCAAGTGCGCCAAGTGCGCCTGCCGCGTGCTGGCCGGGGCCGAGCATCTGCCGCCGGTGAACTGGAAGGAAAAAAAGCAGCTGGGCGAACGCATCGACCAGGGTTACCGGCTGGCGTGCCAGCTCTGGCTTACCAGTGACATCGAGCTGGTCCAGGACGTGGAGGCATAGCGGCAATGGACCCGGTATACGTCATATTGACCACCAAGCCCGGCGTATTCCGCACGGAAGCGGACGATGGCGCGGTGGATATCCTTGAAACCTACGATTACGCGTTCTACGGCCGCGCGCTGGCCGTCTACCGCATCGCCCGCCTGCATGGCGACACCAAGCTCATCGTCACCGAGGAAACGCCGCCCTACGTGGTGAACCGCGTGCCCTCCAAATTCCTGGAGAAGTTCGCGTCGGTGGAAGCCGCCCGCAAGGAACTGGCCCACCTGACGCGCTTTGGCAGCATGGAATCGACCTTGACGCTGCGCTCCGGCGCGGTCGCCGCGGAGCACTGAACAACATGGTCCAGATCACATTCATCTCCAATGGCGGCAAGGTCGCCACGGCGCCCGAGAACAGCAATCTGCTGCGCGTGTCGCTCAAGGAAAAGGGCGGCATTCCCTTCAAGTGCGGCGGCGGCCTGTGCGGCACCTGCAAGTGCCGCATCGAGGAAGGGCTGGAAAACACCGACGCCATCAAGCCGAAGGAGCGCAAGCATCTGCGTCCCGAAGACTTCGAGGCCGGCTACCGCATGGCCTGCCAGACCTTCGTCAATGGCGATGTGAAGGTGTCGTGGGTGATCCAGAACGGCAAGGGCGTGGTGGTCGGCGCGGCGTCCGATCCCGTGGAAGCGGCGACCTGAGGGCTGCAAGGCCCTGGCCGACCGGCGCTGGCTCCTGGCCGCGCGGCCGGCTCGGTGTGATGAGTTTCAGGCGCGGCAGGCCCGTTCAGGCCACCGACGCGTGCGGCTGCTGCTGGGCTTCCGTATAGGCCTTGGCGGCGTTATGCACGTGCTGGCTGGCCAGCAGCGCGGCCAGGTCGCCGTTGCCGGCGATGACGGCGTTGAGGATCTGCGAATGCTCATCCCAGTTCTGCTTGGCGCGCAGCATATTGCTGGGCGCGAACAGCAGCGCCGTACGGTCGCGCAACGAACGCATCAGGTCGGTCAGCACCACGTTGCCGCCGATGGTGGCCAGCATTTCGTGGAACTGGGAATTCAGCGCCAGGAACTTGTCCAGCTGTTCGCCGCGCGCCGCTTCCGTGCCTTCGCGCAGGAAGGCCTGCAGGCGTTCCACGGTTTTCTCATCGCGGCGCTGCGCCGCGAGCTTGGCGTTCAGGCCTTCCAGCGTGGCGCGCACCTCCACCATGTCGTAGGCGACGGCGTCGGACAGCACCGACACGGACGCGCCGCGGCGCGGCTCGATGGTCACCAGGCCTTCGGCGGCCAATGCGCGCAGCGCTTCGCGCACGGGGATGCGCGAGACGCCCATTTCCTCGGACAGGCGGCCCTCGACCAGGCGGTCGCCGGGCGTGAACTCGCCGCTGAGGATGCGCTCGCGCAGCTTGTCGCGGATGACGGCAAACAACTGCGGATGCTGCTCGCCGATCTTCAGCGAGGCGGAATGCTGCGTTGCTGCGGCTTGCGGGCTGACGGGTGAGGTTGTCATGGCGAGCAGGTTTGGCTTAATGGATACAGTCTCCATTGTATTACCGGGTGTAGCTGCATGGCTTGGGGGCGCACCGCATCAGTGTCCCCAAAAAGCCTTTGCCAGTACGCCCAGCGCGCCCAAGGCGCATACCGCCAGCAGCACGCCGCGCACCGCGCGCGGCGGCAGACGGTGGCGCAGCCGGTTGGAGACCGCAAAACCGGCCAGCAGGAAAGGCGCCAGGCTGAGCGCCAGTCCGGCGTGATAGCCCGTATACCGCTTGGCCCATGCCAGCATGGCCAGCGAGAAGATCGATCCCAGGAACAGCACCATGCCGAGCGTGGCGCGCAGGCGCGGCGGCGCCGCGTGCTGCATCACGATGGCGATGGGCGGCGCGCCCACCGAGGTCATGGTGCCCATGATGCCCGAGGCCACGCCCGCGCCGGATACGCGTCCGGGCGTGGCGGAAAAGTGCAGGCCGGCCGCGCTCAGCGCCACGGCCACCAGGATCAGGGCGGCGAACAGCACCCCCAGCGCCTGCGGCGCGAAGCGCGTCATGGCGTAGATCGCGATCAGCGTACCGACGGCGCGTCCCGCCAGCGCGTAGGACACCGAAGGCCAGTCGATGGCGGCCCGCTCGCGCAATGCGGTCAGCAGCGAAATGAAGCCGCCCAGCGTCAAGAGCGGCCCCGGCGCCAACTGCGGAAAGAACATGGCCGCCACCGGCGCGGCGAACATCGCGAAGCCCACGCCGCCCACGCCCTGCGCGATCGCGGCGCCGAACACCACGGCGGCCATGGTGGCGTACTGCAGAAGATCGGGATACGGCAGGGAGGATGGCATGCCTGGAGTAGTCTTTACTATGTATACGATAGTCTATCCAGGATTTTTCCGAATTTCATGAAGTGCTTCAAAAACTAGGGTAATCCCCTGATTTTTCGGAGCTATTCATGGATTTTTCAGAATTATCGCTTTCCCTAGGCGCTGCATATTTTGATTGGTATGACTACAAACGAAATATAGTATACCGAACGTGGCGACATAACTGCCACGCATACAAGGGGAATAGCACATGCAAGCGGACGTAGTGCTTAACGCTGCTCACTGGATGTACCTGATCAGCGTGGCCGCCATCATCCTGACGATGATTCTGCGGGCCAACGTGGTGGTGCCGTCGGTCATCGGCACCTTTCTGGTGGTGCTGGCCATCACGGGCAATCCGATCAGCGCCCTGATAGGCATCTTCTCGGCCAGCTTCGTGGCGGCCAAGGAGCTTTTCAACATCTTCCTGGTGATCACCTTCATGACGGCGCTGCTCAATGCGCTGAAAACCCTGCAGGCGGACGTGCGCATGGTGCAGCCGTTTCGCCGCGTCATGCGGGGCGGGCATTCGTCCTTCCTGATCATCGCCCTCTGTACTTATGTGATCTCGCTGTTCTTCTGGCCGACGCCGGCGGTGCCGCTGGTGTCCGCCATCCTGCTGCCCGCGGCCATCGCGGCGGGCCTGCCACCCTTGGCGGGCGCCATGGCCATCGCCATCGCCGGCCAGGGCATGGCGCTGTCCTCGGACTACGTGATCGGCGTGGCGCCCAGCATCAGCGCCAAGGCTGCCGGGGCGGCGGTCAGCGCCGCCGTGGTCGCGGACCGCGCGCTGGTGCTATCGCTCATCACCGGCGGGGTCGCGCTGGTGGCCGCTTACCTGCTGATCCGCAAGCACATCGTGCCGGCCGATGCTGGGCTCCTGTCCGCCTGGCAGGCCCGCGCGCAGGACGGCAGCCTGGCGCGCATCGAACAGTCCGGCTCCTTCGACAAGGCCGAGCTGGCCCGGGGCACCATGGGCGCGGACCCTGCCTTGCCCAGCGGCCCGGCCCTGAGCGACGAAGAGCGCCGCCGCGTGCGCTGGTCCAAGACCTTTGCCGTGGTGACGCCGTTGGCCTTTCTCGCGGTGATCGCGGTCATGGTGCTGCCGCGCCTGTTCCCGTCCCTGCCCGCGCTGCGCGGCGGCGATGCGGCGGCGCTGGTGGGCGGCGTGGCCTTTGTCGTGATGATGCTGGTGACCCTGGCCGCGGAAGGCCCGCGCAAGATGCTGGATGTCTGTCCGGAACACGTCACCGACGGCTTCGTGTTCGCCTTCAAGGCCATGGGCTCGGTGCTGCCGATCGCGGGTTTCTTCTTCGTGGGCGCCAATGAAACCGCCGCGCAGATCCTGGGCGTGCCGCAAGCGCAGGCGCCGGGCCTGCTGTTCGAGGTGATCTCCGCCGGCCAGCACCTGATCCCTGAAAACCATTTCCTCGTGGCGTTCGGCGTGCTGCTGGTCGGGATGATCACCGGCATCGACGGATCGGGCTTCGCCGGCCTGCCCCTGACCGGCACCCTGTCCGGCGCCCTGGGCCCTGTAGTGGGCGTGGACCCGGCGACGCTGGCGGCAGTGGGCCAGATGGGCGCGGTCTGGACGGGCGGCGGCACGCTGATCGCCTGGTCCTCGCTGATCGCGGTGGCGGGCTTTGCGCGGGTGAACGTGTTGTCGCTGGTGCGCGCCTTGCTGGTGCCGGTGCTGCTGGCGCTGTTCGTCTCCACGATCTGCGCCGTGCTGATCTGGAGCTGATACCTGTTTGTGGCGCTGCTTTGGGGTCCCTGCGGGGACCCTTTTTTCCAGGTGGCGACCTCTCCGGAGCGGGGGTTTACACGTATCGATCCATATTGATTAAAGTATACAATGTTCATAAGCCAACCCGCCCAGGCACTCGCGGCCAGACGGGCGCAGACTAAGGAAGAGCTTCCGTGGACGATCTCTCGCAGCAAACATTCCTGAACCACATCGGCGGCAGCTGGGTGCCCAGCGGCACCGGCAAGACGGCGCCCAACATCAACCCGGCCGACACCAGCGACATCGTGGGCCGTTTCCAGGTGTCGGACGCCGAAGACGCCCGCCAGGCGGTGGCATCCGCCGAGGCCGCCTTCGCCGGCTGGCGCGATACGCCGATCTCCAAGCGCGCCGCCATCCTGTTCCGCGCGGCCCAGTATCTGGAAGACCACGCCAACGACATCGCGCGCGAATTGACCCGCGAAGAGGGCAAGAGCCTGAACCTGGCCCGGGACGAGGTGCTGCGTTCGGCGCAGACGATCCGCTTCTACGCAGTGGAAGGGCAGTCATTCACGGGCGAAACCTATCCCAACGACGATCCGGACATGGTGGTCTACAGCCAGCGCGAACCGCTGGGCGTGGTGACGGTGATTTCCCCCTGGAACTTCCCCATTTCCATCCCCGCCCGCAAGATTGCCCCGGCGCTCATCACGGGCAATACCGTGGTGTTCAAGCCCTCGTCCGACGCACCCATGTCGGGCTACCGGCTGACCGAAGCCTTCGTGCAGGCAGGCCTGCCGGCCGGGGTGCTGAACTTCCTGACCGGCCCGGCCGGCGCCGTGGGCGAGGCCATCACCGGTGCGCGCGCGGTACGGGCGATTTCCTTTACAGGCTCCACCGCCGCGGGCGAGCAGATACACAGGACCGCCGGCCTGACCACCCGCACGCAGATGGAACTGGGCGGCAAGAATCCCTTGATCGTGCTGGCGGACGCCGACCTGGACCGAGCCGTGGACCTGACTGTGAAGGGCGGCTTTTCGCTCAGCGGCCAGGCCTGCACCGGCACCAGCCGGGTGCTGGTGGACAAGCGCGTGCGCCAGGCCTACACCGACAAGCTGCTGGCCCGCATCAAGACGCTGACCATAGGCAACGGCCTGGACGGCAACTTCGACCTGGGGCCGCTGGCCACCGCCAAGCAGCTGGACAACGTGCTGGGCTACGTGGCGGTCGGCAAGCAGGAGGCCACGCACCTGTACGGCGGCGACCGCCTGACGGGTGCCGGGTTCGAGCGCGGCTATTACGTGTCGCCCGCGCTGTTCACCGACGTCACGCAGCAGATGCGCATCGCCCGTGAAGAGATTTTCGGCCCGGTGATCGCGCTGATTGAAGTGGACGGCTACGAAGACGCCATTGCCCGCGCCAACGACACCGAATACGGCCTGTCGGCCGCCATCGCCACCACCGATGCGCGCTATGCCCACCGTTTCGCCCGCGACATCCAGGCCGGCACCGTGAAGATCAATCGGACCACCACCGGCAACCTGATCAACGCGCCGTTCGGCGGACTCAAGCACTCCAGCACTTCCACGTTCCGCGAATCGGGGCGCGTGGGACTGGAGTTCTACACGCAGATCAAGACTGTCTACCGCGCCGGCTGAGGCTGCGGTCCCTACACGCAAGCAAAGGAGGTCATCCCCATGAAGCAGGTCTATCGTCTGGAACTTGAAGAAGCGCGCATGATGGTGCGCGCGGCCATTGCCAAATCGGAAGAGATCGGCGTGCTGGAGACGATTTGCATCGTCGACGACGGCGGCTATCCCATCGCGCTGGAACGCATGGACGGCGCCCGCATCACCGGCCCGCAGATTGCCTGGAACAAGGCATTCACAGCGGCCGGGCACAAGCGTTCCACGCATCTGTTCAACACGCCGCCCAACGGTCCCGCGCTGCCCGGCAACGAAGCGTTCGGCATCCAGTGGAGCTTTGACGGCAAGTTCGCCGTGTTTGTCGGCGGCTTTCCCATTGTGGTCAACAACGAAGTGATCGGCGGCGTGGGCCTGAGCGGCGGCAACGGCGAACAGGACACCAAGGCTGGTCTGGCCGCGCTTGCGGCACTGGCGACGCTGCTGGAGCCGCGCGGCATGAAAGTGCTGGTCGAGGCTGACATCAAGAAATAAGCGAGGCCGGCCATGGCATACCGCGTGCACATCCTGCAAACCGACGAGTCGTTCCAGGTCGAAGAAGGCGAATCCGTGCTGCAGGCCGCCGAACGCTCGGCGGTGAAGCTGCCGCACGAGTGCACCTTCGGCGGCTGCGGCACCTGCCGCATCAAGCTGGAATCCGGCGCCGTGGAGTACGAAGAGTTCCCCATGGCCCTGACACCCGAAGAAGCGGCCGAAGGCTACGCGCTGGCCTGCCAGGCCCGGCCCCTGGGCGATCTTTGCATCAGCGTGGCCAGCAGCCGGCAGTCGTTTCCCGAACCGCGCCGCCTGCCCGCCACCATCCACCGCATCGAGCGCTTCTGCGATGACGTCATCCACCTGACGCTGGCGCTGCCAGAAGCGGGCCTGGAGTACGTGCCGGGCCAGTACATGAACGTGGTGCTGCCCGACGGCGAGACGCGCAGCTTTTCCATGGCTTCGGCGCCCGCCGGCAACCTGGTGGATTTCCATGTGCGTCGCATTCCCGGCGGCCGTTACACCGATCAGTGGCTGGGCCAGGCGCAAGCCGGCGCCGGCGTGGAGATCGAAGCGCCGCTGGGCGTATTCAGCTACCACGAGGAAGACTGGCGGCCGCTCATCATGATGGCCACGGGGACCGGCATCGCGCCGATCAAGGCCATTCTGGAATCGCTGCTGGACAACGAGGACTGCCCGCCCGTCACGCTCTACTGGGGCATGCGCACCGAAGCAGACCTGTATCTGCGCGACGAGATCGAAAGCTGGGCGGGGCGGCTGTACGAATTCAACTTCGTGCCGGTGCTGTCGCGCGCGGGCGCCGATTGGCAGGGCCGCCGCGGCCATGTGCAGCAAGCGGTCCTGGAGGACCACCAGGATCTGTCCGAGCACGCCTTCTACCTGTGCGGCGCGCCGGACATGATCCACCAAGCCAAGAGCCTGCTGGCCGCGCGCGGCGCCAGCCTGGATCACATGTACTCCGACAGCTTCACCTTCCAGCACGCGCTGGCTGCGGCCTGAGCGGCCGCGCCTAGCGGTACACCAGCACCGGCAGCTTGGTGCGCGCCAGCACGCGCTGGGTTTCGCTGCCCAGCAGGAAGCCCGTCATGCCGTGGCGGCCGTGCGAACCCATGACGATCAGGTCGCAGCCCTGGTTCTGCGCCGCCTCGACGATGGCTTCGTGCGGATGGTCGTTGACCGTGACCACGGCATTGCACGGCACCAGCGCGTGGCGCGCTTCCATTTCCAGGTTGTCCAGGTAGGTTTGCGCATTCTTGCGCGCCTGGTCGGTGTGGTGCGCCTGCGTGGTGCCCAGCATTTCGGCCTGGTAGACCAGCAGATGGTCCTCCGGAATGGCGCGGATGAGCGTGACGGTGGCTCCCATTTCCTTGGCGAAAACAAGAGCGCGCTTGAAAGCCGATTCAGACAGCAGGGAGCCGTCCACGGCGACGAGCAGGTGCTTATACATGTTGCCTCTCCTTTAGGAAAAGGAATCGGGAGCAACTAGCCAATCCAGTATAGGCTCGCCGCCAGGTGCAAGCCAGTCCTGCATACGGACGAGGCGTCCGGGCGGCAGTCTTCGCATATTTCCCAAAGCGGCCGAACCCGCGCTTCAACATAACCTCATATCGACTAAGTATTTTTCGGCGCCGCGCGGCGATGACAGAATCGGTTCGACTTCTTGAACCCACCGCCGGAAACGACCCTTCATGTCATCGCCACGTCACCAGGCTCACGTCCGCGTCCTTGCCATCGCCGGCAGTCCATCGCAGCGCTCCCGTTCCTCGGTGCTGCTGCGGCACGCCGCCGGGATCCTGCAGCGGCGGGGCTTGAGCGTGGGAGAACTGGGCTTGCGCGATATCCCCGCCGAAGACCTGATAGAAGGCAACTACGCCGGCCCCGCGGCCAACGCGCTGCGCGCACGCGTGGCGGCGGCAGACGCGGTGGTGATTTCCTCGCCGGTCTACCAGGCTTCCTTTTCCGGCGGGTTGAAGGCGGTGTTGGACCTGCTGGATCCCAAGGCGTTGGCCGGCAAGGTGGTGTTGCCCATCGCCACGGGGGGCAGCCCGGCGCATCTGTTGGCGCTGGAGTATGGCTTGAAGCCCGTGCTGTCAGCGCTGGGCGCGCGCCACATCCTGGCGGGCGTCTACGCCACCGATACGCAGGTTCGCCTGGACGAATTCGGCGCGCGCGAGATAGACGGGGAGGTCAGCCGGCGGCTGGATGACTCGGTGGAGCGTCTGTCCGAGCTGGTCTTGCCGCGCGTCGCCGTTTCCAGCCCATCCTACGATCTGGGCCGGCTCGCGTTGGCGGGCGCCTTCAGCGTCTGACCGATGCGCCGCGCCCACGCCCGCAACGCTCCCGACGCCCCGGCTCTGCGCTGGCTGGGAGGCGCGCTGCTCGCCGCACTTTGGCTGGGCGGCAGCGAGACGGCCAGGCCGGCGCTGCCGGCGTTGAGCCTGCTTGCGCCGCTCCTGTACCAGACGGTGCGCGGCATACGCGCGGCGGATCCGGCGCTGGTCGAAACCGGTCGGTCTCATGGCTTGAACGGCTGGGCGCTCTATTGGCATGTGCTGCTGCCGGGCGCATTGCCGTTCATCCTGACGGGCCTGAGGCAGGGGCTGGGACTTCTATGGCTGATCCTGATCGCATTGGAACTGTTCGCGACGCCGACGCGATTGGGAATTCCGCAATGGCTGGGCAGCGGTCCGCCGGGTGCGACGACGCTGTTGCTGGCGATTGCGCTCTACGCGGCTCTCAGCGTGGGCTCGGGGGCGCTGGTAAGCGCGCTGGAGCGCTGGCTGCTGCGCTGGAGGCCGCGATGATGTTCATCAATCCCAACGAATTCGAGCTATTGCAGCACCTGGACGTGCGCCAGCCGACGGAGCCGGACGAAAGCGCCCGAGGCCGAGCCGCAGGCTGCGCTGCGCGTGACCTTGCGCAAGCTCGCCAAGCGCCACGGCGACCGCATTGCCTTGCAGCCGCTGGACCTGGAGATCGCGGCCGGCGAGTTCGTGGCCGTGGTCGGGCGCGCCGGCAGCGGCAAGAGCACCTTGCTGCATCTGCTGGCCGGCAAGCTTGCGCCCAGCGGCGAGCAAGGTGGCGAGCCGGGCCGTCCGCCGCTGCTGTTCGACAACTTTCCCGTCTGGGAGCCCGACGCCCGCGTGCGTCTCTTGCTGTCGGACTCACGCCTTTTGCCCTGGAAGACCGTGCTGCACAACGTCGCCCTGGGGTTGCCCGGCACGGCGCCGGCGGCCGAAGCGTTGCGGCAGGTCGGACTGGACGGCCGCGGCGGCGAGTGGCCCGCGCAGCTATCCGAACCGCAGCGCCAGCGCGTGGCGCTGGCCCGGGCCCTGGCGCGCCGTCCCGGCTTGTTGTTGCTGGACGAGCCTTTCCAGGAGCTGGATTCGCTGAGCCGCATCGAGGCGCAGCGGCTGCTGGAGGATCTCTGGCGCCAGCAGGGCTTTACCGCCGTGCTGGCGACCGACGACGCGGCCGAGGCCGTGGCGGTGGCGGACCGCATCCTGGTGCTGGACGAAGGCGGCGTGGCGCTGGACGAGCGCGTCGGCCTGGCGCGTCCCCGCGTGCGCGGTTCGGCCGCTGTCGCCGCCCTGGAGGCCCGCGTGCTGCGCGCCGCCTTGCGTCAACAAGACACGCCGGACGCTGGCCGTCCCTTGGCGCCCGTCATCCAGATCCGGCACCTGAGGCTGGCGGTCTGAAACCGCGCCCGGCGATTCCCCCATGGGCGGCATGACGCCGCCCTTTACCCCAGGAGCAAGACCATGAGCATTCAATCCATCAACGCCCGCAACCAGTTCCGCGGCAAGATCAAGGAGATCATCCTGGGTCCGGTGGTGTCCGAGGTGGACGTGGATACGCCGGCCGGCATCGTGACCTCGGTGATCACCACCCGGTCGGTCAAGGAGTTGGGCCTGGAGGTCGGCACCGAGGTGCTGGCTTTCGTCAAGGCGACCGAGGTTTCCGTCGCCAAACTGTGAACCGAGGCAGACCCACGCCGGCGCTTCCCCTGCGCCGGGGTTAGGCATATATTGTCAGCGCGATATCCGGCAGTTCCTCCTGGCTTGTGGCTTTACGCTTGGCGATACACGGAGAACGGAAAATGCGTCGACTGCAACAATGGTTCATCGGCTGGTTATGCCTGGGGTTGGCGGTCTGCCTTCCCGCCACGGCGCAGACCAAGCTGGACAACGCGCAACTGGATCAGTTGATGGCGCCCGTGGCGCTGTATCCGGATTCGCTGCTCTCGCAAATCCTCATGGGTGCGACCTACCCCGACGATGTCGCGGCGGCCGCCAAATGGTCGGCCGCCCACACCTCGGAATCCGGAGACCAGGCCGTCAAGGCGGTCGAGGGCGAGTCCTGGGATCCCAGCGTCAAATCCCTGGTGGCCTTCCCCTCGGTCATGGACATGATGGGCCGCCAGCCTGACTGGGTGAAATCCGTGGGCGACGCCTTCCTGGCGCAGCCCGACGCCGTCATGGATTCGGTCCAGCGGCTGCGCGTCCAGGCGCAGAAGGCCGGCAACCTGAAGAGCACGCCGCAGCAGAAGGTCACCTCCAGCACCACCAACGACAAGACCGTCGTGGTGATCGAGCCGGCCGATCCGCAGGTGGTGTACGTGCCCAGCTACAACCCGACGGTGGTGTACGGCACCTGGGCCTATCCCTCCTATCCGCCTTACTACTATCCGCCGCCTCCGGGCTCGGTGTTCGCCACCTCGCTGGTGGCCGGCATCGGCTTCGGCCTGGGCGTGGCTGCGGTCAACTCCATGTGGGGCGGGTTCGACTGGGGGCATAACGACGTCGACATCGACGTCAACCGCTACAACAACATCAACGTCAACCAGCGCATCGACCGCAACAACATCAACAACAATAGAACGACCTGGCAGCACAACCCGGCCAACCGCGGCAATACGCCGTATGCCGACCAGGCCAGCCGCCAGCGCTTCGACAGCCAGCGTCAGGCCGGCGTGCAGAACCGGGCGCAGGGGGGCCGCGCGCCGGGCGCAGCGGCAGCGCCGAACTCCCGCGATGCCGCGCGCCAGCGCGCGGCGCAGTCGTTCGAAGGCCGTACCGGGCAGTCCATACCCGGCCATTCCGAACCGGGCGCGGGGCGCGGCCAGGGGGCGGGCAGGGGAGACGCCGCGGCCAATCGCGGGCAGGGACAAGGGCAGCGGGCCGGACAAGGCGGGCAGGGCGGACAAGGCGCCCGCGACCGGGCGCAGGGCGGCGGGCAGGCGCAGCACAGCCGGCCTGCCTCCAGCGTGTCCACGCAGGACCGCCAGGCCGCGGCCCAGCGCCAGCGCGCCGACGAAGCGGCCGCACGCGACCGCGGCCGCGCTTCCAATAGCGCCAACGCGCTGAGCGGCGCCGGCAACGGCGACCAGATGCGGCAGCAGCACACGCGCAGCGAGATGAGCCGCGGCGGCGGTGGCGGCCCGCGCGGCGGCGGACATGGGGGCGGCGGACGCGGCGGTGGCGGCGGCGGACATTTCGGCGGCCGGAGATAAGCATCATGGACAAGGGAACTCTCATGACCATTGCTCGTTTGCGCGCGCTGGGCGCCGCGTCGCTGCTGGCGCTGGGCCTTGCGGCCCCCGCCGCGGCGCAAAGCCTTTATCCGAGTCCGCAGGCCGCCGCCGACGCCTTCGTCGACGCCATGGCCACCAGTGACCTCGACAAACTGGCCAAGGTGTTGGGGCCGAATCATCGCAAGATCGTGCCGGGCGGCGTGGCGCAGGACGACATCTACCGTTTCCTGGCGGCCTGGTCGCGCAAGCACGAGATCGTGGCCGATGGCGGCCGTTCCTGGCTGGCGGTCGGGGATTCGGGCTGGACGCTGCCCGTACCCATCGTGCGCGCCGGGCAGGGCTGGCGTTTCGACCCGGCGGCGGGCACGGCGGAAATCCGCCGCCGCGCCATCGGCCGCAACGAACTGACCGCCATCGAAACGCTGCGCGAGCTGCAGGCCGCGCAGGGGCGATACAAGGACAGCGTGGGCCAGGGACGCTACGCGAGCCGCCTGGTCAGCCGTCCGGGACAACGCGACGGGCTGTACTGGCCCGAGGTGCCGGGCGCACCGCAGCAGGCCTACGGGTTGGACGCGCTCAGCATGGGGCCGGAGGTGCCGCTGGACGACGCTTACTACGGCTACCGGTACAAGGTGATACCGGGCGCGGACGGAGGCTCGTACCGAATCGTGGCCTGGCCGGCGCGCTACGGGCAGACGGGCATCGACTCCTTCGTCGTCGGTCCCGACGGGCGCGTGTTGGAAGCCGACCTGGGACCCGCGTCCGCGGCACGCGCCGCGGCCTTGCGGGAACGCGATATCAGTGCCGGAACCTGGACCGACGCCGACGCGCAACCCGTTGGCAGCAAATGATTTTTCCGGCTTCCGAAGAGTAATCGGGACACGCCTGTTGCTGGGTCGCAACAGGCGTGTCCGTTTGTCCGCATCGGGTAGCGCGACGCCCTTTTGTCAGCCCGCTGTGCCTAAAATGGCGAGCACCGGGACCCTGCCCGATACCCCTTTGCCGGACCTAGAAATTGAACCCCATGCATTTTGTCCGCTACGCCCTCTTCGGCGTAGGGATGGCGCTTAGCGCCGCGGCGGCCTCGGCCCCGATTTTCGTCCTGAACTCCCTGGACGCCAACGTCAGCATCGTCGATCCGGCCACCTACAAGGAATTGCGGCGCGTGCCCACGGGCAAGGAGCCGCATCACCTGTACCTGACTCCCGACGAAAAGTCGCTCATGGTGGCCAACGCCACCAGCGATTCGATCACGCTGATGGATCCCAAGACCGGTGAAGTGCAGCGCACGCTGACCGGCATCGTCGATCCCTACCAGCTGCAGTTCTCGCCGGACATGAAGTGGTTCGTGACCGCGGCCAACCGCCTGGACCACATCGACATCTATTCCTGGCATCCGCTGGAAAAAGGCTTCGACCTCAAACTGGTCAAGCGCATCCAGGCTGGCAAGACGCCCAGTCACATCATGATCGACAAGGCCAGCACCACGGCCTACGTGACGCTGCAGGACAGCGATCAGCTCATCGCCATCGACCTGGCCACGCAGACGCCGAAATGGACGGTGTCGGTGGGCAAGACGCCTGCGGACGTATTCCTGACGCCCGACCAGAAAACCCTGCTGGTGGCGCTGACCGGCGACTCCTACGTCGAGGCCTACGACGTCAGCAACGGCCCGGCCAAGCTGGTGACGCGCATCAAGACCGCCGCGGGCGCCCACGCCTTCCGCGCGCAGGGCGACCACCGCCACCTGTTCGTCAGCAACCGCACCGCCAACTCCATCAGCCGCATCGACCTGCAGACGCTGGCCGTCACCGACACCTTCCCGGTGCCCGGCGGTCCCGACTGCATGGACGTGCTGGCCGATGGCAAGACCCTGCTGGTCACCTCGCGCTGGGCCCGCAAGCTCACCGTGGTGGACCTGGAGCAGAAGAAGGTGGTCAATCAGGTGCCGGTGGGCAAGTCGCCTCACGGCGTCTGGACGCTGAACCATGCTCCTACGAGATAAGCGCGTCCACGCCGCGGTGATGCTTGCGCTGGCCTTTCCCAGCATGGGAATGGCAGCGCCAGCGACCTGCGACAAGCCTGTCTACCTGACGTTCGATACCGGCCACATGGGCGTGGCCCCGCTGATCGCGGACGTATTGGCCCGGCACAACGTCAAGGTCACTTTTTTCCTGGCCAATGAGCGCACGCTGACCGACGGCTCCAGCCTGGATGACGTGTGGGCGCCCTGGTGGAAGGCGCGCGCGGCCGAAGGCCATGTCTTCGGCTCGCACACCTATGACCACGTCTATTGGCAGGCGGATCTTCCTGGCGGCAAGTTCCGCGTCAAGCCCAGCGCCGGCCCGGACGCGGGCAAGCGCGCCGAATGGACGCCCGAGCAGTATTGCGCCGAGATCAAGCGGTCCGTCACCCGTTTCCATCAGATGACGGGCAAGAACATGCTGCCGATCTACCGCGCGCCGGGCGGCAAGACCTCGCCTGCGCTGCTGAAGGCGGCCAAGGCCTGCGGCTTCGAGCACGTGGGCTGGGCGCCCGCCGGCTTCCTGGGCGATGAACTGCCCAGTGACAAATACCCCAACGCCCGCCTGCTGGACCAGGCGCTGCGCACCATCAAGCCCGGCGATATCCTGCTGGCCCACCTGGGCATCTGGTCGCGCCAGGATCCGTGGGCGCCAGCCGTGCTGGAGCCGCTGATTGAAGGTTTGCAGCGCAAGGGCTATTGTTTTGCTACCTTGGACACGCACCCGTCCTATCGCGATTGGATCGCTAATCATCACTGATCATGGATACGCTTAGTCAATTGTTCGGAGAGTGCCAGCAATGGCTCTTCGAAACGGCGATTCAGCCCGCGCTGTTCCACCTGGGCATGAGCAACTTCATCGAGGACGGCTACGACGCCACCATGTGGCTGCTGGTCGGCCTGCTGCAGATTGTCGTGCTGGTTTTGGTGTTCGGTCCCCTGCAGCGCCTGCGCCCCGTGGAGGCGGTTACCGACCGTCGCCAGATCGGCATCGACGTGCTGTACACGCTGATCCACCGGCTGGGCGCTTTCCGCCTGCTGCTGTTCTTCACCATCGACCCGTTGTGGGACAGCGTGTTTGGTCAGCTGCACGTCTGGGGTTTCGCGCCTTTCCAGCTGGACCAGTACTGGCCCGGCGTGACGGACAAGGCCTGGGTCAGCCTGATCATCTACCTGTTGCTGTTCGACGCGGTGGACTACATCTACCACCGTGCCCAGCACCGTTTCGGCTGGCTCTGGGCTTTGCACGCCGTGCATCACAGCCAGCGCCAGATGACCATCTGGAGCGACGACCGCAACCACCTGCTGGACGATATGCTGCGCGACGTGCTGGTGGTGTTCGTGTCGCAACTGGTGGGCGTGCCGCCGGCGCAGTTCGTCATGGTGGTGGCCATCACTCAGCTGGCGCAGAGTTTCTCGCACGCCAATCTGCGCATGCATTTCGGCGCCATCGGCGAGCGCCTGCTGGTCAGCCCGCGCTTTCACCGCCACCACCATTCCATCGCCTACGACGCCTCCACGCCGGGTCCGGTGGGCGGCTACAACTTTGCGGCGCTGTTTCCCATCTGGGACGTACTGTTCCGCACCGCCCGCTTCGGCGTGGGCTACGGCCCCACGGGCATTCATGACCAGCAGGCGGAACTGGGCGGGCGTGATTACGGCCGCGGCTTCTGGTCGCAGCAGTGGCTGGGCTTGAAACGCATGGTGGGCCGCGACCGCGAACCCGCCGCCGCGCCGCCGTCGCCTCCGGCCTCGGTTGAACGCGCCTGAAAGCGGCCTGGCCTCAAAGGCCGCGCATGAAAAAACGAGCCCGCTGGGCTCGTTTTGTTTTGGGCGGGCAGGGAATTCCGTTTCAGGGTTGCGCGTCGTGCGTGGTTTCGCGCTTGATCTCGCCGTGCCGGCGTTCCATTTCCTGGCGCAGTTCGCGGCGCAGCCGGGCGGCTTCCATGCGTTGCTTCTCTTCCAGGTTGCGCGGTTCCAGCGGCGGCACCGCGGTCGGCGCGCCCTGATCATCCACCGCAACCATCGTGAAATAGCAGCTGTTGGTGTGGCGCACGAGCTTCTTGCGGATGTCCTCGGTGACGACCTTGATGCCGATTTCCATGGACGTGCGGCCGGTGTAGTTCACCGCCGCCAGAAAGGTCACCAGTTCGCCCACGTGGATCGGTTCGCGGAACACGACCTGGTCCACGGACAGGGTCACCACATATTGGCCGGCGTACCGGCTGGCACAGGCGTAGGCCACCTGGTCCAGGTACTTGAGGATGGTTCCGCCGTGCACATTCCCTGAGAAATTCGCCATGTCCGGCGTCATCAGGATGGTCATCGACAATTGGTGGCTAAAGGCTTCGTCCATGGCGGGCGTTCAATCTTGGATAAAACGCCTATGGTAGCGGCAGGCGCCTGTCATGGCTGCGTCTTTTCAGCGGCTTCCGGGGTTTCTTGCGTCGCTTCTTCGGGCGGGGCGTCGCGCAGCAGGGCGGGGGGCGTCCACAATCCGTCCAGTAGGGCAGATTCCGGCGCATACACGCGCAGCAGCACGCTGACCGCGCCGGCGGCAGGCAGCGGCAGCCAGTTGGACTG
Source organism: Achromobacter sp. ACM03 (assembly GCF_014851665.1). NCBI lineage: Bacteria > Pseudomonadati > Pseudomonadota > Betaproteobacteria > Burkholderiales > Alcaligenaceae > Achromobacter > Achromobacter sp. ACM03. Next base: position 186,618 of record NZ_JACVAD010000002.1, read on the forward strand.
TTCCTCGGGCGCGGGCGGCGCATGGCTGATGCGCAGGTCCAGCGAACCGTCGGCGTTGTAGCGCAGCGGGTCGCGGTCGCCCAGCGCGTAGCGGTTCAGCGGATTGGCCGACGGCATGCCTTGCGCGTCATAGGCCGCCAGCGACCACAGCGCCGCGGCGGGCGGCAATTGGCCGCTTTCGAAATGCAGCGTGTAGCCATGCGCGCCATCCAGCGGTGCGCCCTGGCTGTCGGCCGCCAGCAGCAGCACGCTCAGGTCTTCGGGCAGGCCCGCGCCCGGCTGCGCCTGCGCCGCCAGGGCGCGCCGCAGATAGGAATTGCCGTAGACGCCGATGCTGGCGGTTTCCTGGTGCCAGCCGTTGACGCTGCGCACCGTGGCGCCGGCTGCCGCCGTCATGCGCTCGCGCGCCGCCCGCAGGCCGCGGCGCAAGCCCTGTTTGGCAGGATGGTCGAGCTGGGCGAAGTCGAATGGCCGGCCGGCGACCAGCCCGGCGCCGCGCAGCCTGGCCAGCACCGGCTGGTCGGTGGCATGCGGCGGGTTCTTGCGCAGCAGCTCCGCCGCATATTCGAAGTAGGCGTCGGTCGGCATGGATTCGACCTGCTCGCGCACGGGGATGCGCAGATTCAGGGAAGGATCGGCCTTCAACCGCTGCGCCTGCGCGGGCAGGTTCCATTGCGCCAGCGGCGTCACCAGGAAGCCGTCCTGCAAGGCGTGGACCGCGGGGTAATCGGCAGGCCCATCGGCCTGGATCAGATTCTTGGCCCAAACATAGGCGGTGGGCGCATCGATGCGCGCCATGCCCGAGGGCAGCACGCCGTTCCAGCCCGGTGGAACGATCACGGTATTGCCCTTGGCCGTGCCGGTGCTGCGCTTACCCAGCGTGGCGAACACGTCGGTCCACATGTCCAGCAGCGTCAGCGTATAGAGCCGGCCTTGGGTATCCGGCACCGACAGCACCACCGGCCCGGACGTCAGGTCCAGCCAGCCGACGCTGCGCAGCATGTCGGGGTTGGCCCAGGGCGTGGCGGCGCCCGGCTGCGGCAGCGCACGCGCGTGCAGAAAGGTGTTGGCCGGCGCGCCGTCGTTGCCGCGGGACGGATGGGTGAACTGGCGGCGGGTCAGGTCCATCGTGACCAGCGGATAGAAGTACAGATAGCCTTCCATGCCCGTCTGGTGGGCGGCCTCGGTGGCCGCCGCCGCGGGAGTCAGCGCGGCCGGGGCCGCGCGGGTCAGCGTGGCGGGCGCGAGCGCGGCGGTGATGGACAGGGCCAGGGCAACAAGGCGGCGCATCGGCGCTCCTACGGTCATGCGGAAAACAGGATGGAAGGCTGGAGGCGCGGCGTCCCCGAATGGGGAGCGTGGGGGCCAGTCCAGGCAGCCGGGAATGGTAGCAGCCGCAGGATCATCCAAAATCTGCGAAAAAACCCTATTTCGCCGCCAAATTTCAGACATAAGGAAGGTCTCTTTGGGGCCGGATGCCATGGCGCGTCCGTCCCGCAAAGCCTATACTTGGAAAAATATCCTTGGAAACCGTAGGGCTTTTTGCTTCGGCCAGCCAACGGCTTCCTCCATTTCACCAGGAGAGGAGTGTTTCATGGTCAACATGAATCGCCGCCAGTTCTTCAAGGTGACCGGTGCGACGCTGGCAGGCTCCAGCCTGGCTTTGCTGGGGGCAGCCCCCGGCACGGCCATGGCCGAAGTCCGCCAGTACAAGCTTGCGCGCATGACTGAAACGCGCAACACCTGTCCCTACTGTTCGGTCGCCTGTGGACTGCTGATGTACGGCTTGGGCGACGGCTCCAAGAACGCCCGTGCCAGCATCATGCACATCGAAGGCGACCCCGACCACCCCGTCAACCGCGGCACGCTCTGTCCGAAGGGCGCTGCCCTGATCGACTTCATCCACAGCCCCAACCGCCTGAAGTACCCGGAATACCGGGCTCCAGGTTCGGACAAGTGGGTGCGGATGTCGTGGGACGACGCCCTGACCCGCATCACCAAGCTCATGAAGGCGGACCGCGACGCGAACTTCGTCGAGAAGACCGCGGACGGCAAGACCGTCAACCGGTGGCTGACCACCGGCATGCTGGCGGCCTCGGCAAGCAGCAACGAGGTCGGCTACATCACGCACAAGACTGTGCGCAGCATGGGGATACTGGCGTTCGATAACCAAGCCCGTGTCTGACATGGCCCGACGGTGGCAGGTCTTGCCCCGACGTTTGGCCGTGGAGCGATGACGAACCATTGGGTCGACATCAAGAACGCGGACGTAGTACTGATCATGGGCGGCAATGCCGCCGAGGCCCACCCTTGCGGGTTCAAATGGGTCACGGAAGCAAAGGCCCATAACAAGGCAAAGCTGATCGTCGTGGATCCGCGCTTTACGCGCTCGGCATCCGTGGCGGACTTCTACGCGCCCATACGCACCGGCACCGACATCATCTTCTTGGGCGGCGTCATCAAGTATCTGCTGGACAACGACAAGATCCAGCACGAGTACGTGCGCAACTACACGGACTTTTCCTTCATCGTGCGCGAGGACTTCGCGTTCGACGCAGGCCTGTATTCCGGCTACGACGCCGAAAAGCGCACCTACAACAAGGCCAGCTGGGACTACGAGCGCGGCGACGACGGCTACGTCAAGACGGACCCGACGCTGGCGCATCCGCGCACCGTCTACCAGTTGCTGAAGAAGCACTACTCGCGCTACACCGAAGACATGGTCGAGCGCGTCTGCGGCACGCCCAAGGACAAGTTCCTGAAGGTGTGCGAGATGCTGGCTTCCACTGCCACCACCAACCGCGCCGCGACCATCCTCTACGCGCTGGGGTGGACGCAGCACTCCATCGGTTCGCAGATCATCCGCACGGGCGCGATGGTGCAGCTGCTGCTGGGCAACATCGGCATCGCCGGCGGCGGCATGAACGCGCTGCGCGGGCACTCGAACATCCAGGGCCTGACCGATCTGGGCCTGATGTCGAACCTGCTGCCCGGCTACATGACCCTGCCCAACGAGCCCGAGCAGGACTACGGCAAGTACATCGAGTCGCGCACGCAGAAACCCCTGCGGCCCAATCAGCTTAGCTACTGGCAGAACTACAGCAAGTTCCACGTGAGCCTGATGAAGGCCTGGTGGGGCAAGTCCGCCACGGCCGAAAACAATTGGGCGTTCGACTACCTGCCCAAGCTGGACAAGCTCTACGACATGCTGCAGGTCTACGAGCTCATGAACCAGGGCAAGATGAATGGCTACATCGCCCAGGGCTTCAACCCCCTGGCGGCCGCGCCCAACAAGGCCAAGCTGAACGCCGGTTTCGCCAAGCTGAAATTCCTGGTCATCATGGATCCGCTGGTCACCGAGACCTCCGAGTTCTGGCGCAACGCGGGCGAGGCCAACGATGTGGATCCGTCCAAGATCCAGACCGAGGTCTTCCGTCTGCCGACCACCTGTTTCGCCGAGGAAGACGGCACGCTGGTGAACTCCGGCCGCTGGCTGCAATGGCACTGGAAGGGCGCGGAGCCTCCGGGCGAAGCCAAGAGCGACATCGAGATCATGGCGCTGCTGTTCACGCGCCTGCGCAAGATGTACCAGGACGAGGGCGGCAAGTATCCCGATCCCATCGTCAACCTGTCGTGGCCGTACTCCAATCCGCAGAATCCCACCGCTGAAGAGCTGGCCAAGGAATACACCGGCAAGGCACTGGTGGAACTGACCGACCCCAAGGATCCGTCCAAGGTCACCCGCAAGGCCGGCGAGCAATTGGCCGGCTTCGCGGAACTGCGCGACGATGGCTCCACCATCAGCGGCTGTTGGATCTTCGCGGGCGCCTGGGGCCCTGGCGGCAACCTGATGGCGCGGCGCGACAACAGCGACCCGACCGGCATCGGCCAGACCCTGAACTGGGCCTGGGCGTGGCCGGCCAATCGCCGCATCCTGTACAACCGCGCCTCCTGTGACGTGGCGGGCAAGCCCTTCGATCCGCGCCGCAGCCTGATCTCCTGGAACGGCAAGTTCTGGACCGGCGCGGACATCCCCGACTTCAAGGGCGATGAAAATCCCGACGGCGGCATGGGGCCGTTCATCATGAACCCCGAGGGCGTGGCGCGCTTCTTCGCGCGGGCGGGCATGGCCGAAGGGCCGTTCCCCGAGCACTACGAACCCTTCGAGACGCCGCTGGGCTACAACCCGCTGTATCCGAAGGCCAAGGGCGTCACCAGCAATCCGGCCGCGCGGGTCTTCAAGGACGACCTGGCCGCGATGGGCACCGTGGACAAGTTCCCCTACGTGGCCACGACCTACCGCCTGACCGAGCACTTCCACTACTGGACCAAGCACGTCCGCATCAACTCGATCCTCCAGCCGGAGCAGTTCGTGGAGATCGGCGAGGCGCTGGCCAAGGAATTGGGCATTGCCAACGGGTCGCGCGTGAAGGTGTCGTCCAACCGCGGCTACATCAAGGCGGTGGCGCTGGTCACCAAGCGCTTGCGCGCGCTGACCATCGAGGGCAAGACCGTGCACCACGTGGGCATCCCCATCCATTGGGGCTTCGTGGGCCTGGCCAAGCCTGGCTTCCTCACCAACACCCTGACGCCGTTCGTGGGCGACGGGAATTCCCAGACGCCGGAATTCAAGTCGTTCCTGGTGCAGGTCGAGAAGGCCTAAGGAGACCGACATGTCCATGCAATCCCTAGACATCAAGCGGCGCTCCGCCACCACCACGCCGCCGCCGGGCATCCGCGAGCCCGTCACGGGCTCGGTGGCCAAGCTGATCGACGTCTCCAAGTGCATCGGCTGCAAGGCTTGCCAAAGCGCCTGTATGGAATGGAACGATCTGCGCGACGAGATCGGCACCAACGTGGGCGTCTACGACAACCCTGCCGACCTGACCGAGCATTCCTGGACCGTCATGCGCTTCTCCGAATACGAGAATCCGCAAGGCGACCTGGAATGGCTGATCCGCAAGGACGGCTGCATGCACTGCGAGGATCCGGGCTGCCTGAAGGCCTGTCCCTCGCCGGGCGCCATCATCCAGTACAACAACGGCATCGTGGATTTCCACGAAGAGAACTGCATCGGTTGCGGCTACTGCATCACTGGCTGTCCGTTCAACGTGCCGCGCATCTCCAAGAAGGACCACAAGGCGTACAAGTGCACCCTGTGTTCCGACCGCGTGGCCGTCGGTCAGGAGCCGGCCTGCGTCAAGGCCTGTCCCACCGGCGCCATCGTCTTCGGCACCAAGGAAGACATGACGCAGCACGCCGAGGAACGGATCGTCGACCTCAAGTCGCGCGGCTTCGACAAGGCCGGCCTGTATGACCCGCAGGGCGTGGGCGGCACCCACGTCATGTACGTGCTGCATCACGCCGACCAGCCCGGGCTGTACCACGGGCTGCCCAAGGACCCGCAGATCAGCCCCATGGTTTCGCTGTGGAAGGGCCTGGCCAAACCGCTGGGCGTGGCCGCCATGGCCCTGACCGCGCTGGCGGGCTTCTTCCACTACGCCCGCGTTGGCCGCAACGAGGTGTCCGAGGAAGACGAACGCCGTGCCGAAGAGGAGGTGCGCCATGAGTGAAGACCGCCATCACCGCCGGATCAAGCGCTACACGCCAGGTGAGCGCACCAACCACTGGATCATCGCCTTCACGTTCATCCTGTTGGCACTGTCCGGGCTGGCGTTGTTCCACCCGTCCATGTACTGGCTGACCAACCTGTTCGGGGGCGGTCCCTGGACGCGCATCCTGCATCCCTTCATCGGGATCGTGATGTTCGTCTGCTTCGTCGTGTTCGCCGGCCACATGTGGCGGCACAACCTCATGACGAAGGCCGATCGCCAGTGGATGCGGCAACTGAACGACGTGGTCGAGAACCGCGAGGAAAAGCTCCCGGAAGTCGGCAAGTACAACGCCGGCCAGAAGCTGCTGTTCTACGTGTTGATCCTCTGCATGCTGGGCCTGTTCGTCAGCGGCATCGTGATCTGGCGCGAGTACTTCGCGTTCTACTTCCCGATCTGGATCATCCGCGCCGCCTCGGTGGTGCATGCCGTCAGCGCGCTGGTGCTGATCTGCGCCATCATCGTGCACATCTACGCTGCCATTTGGGTCAAGGGTTCGCTGACCGCGATGCTGCGCGGGTATGTGACGGCGGGTTGGGCGTGGAAGCATCACCGCGCCTGGTTCCGCGAACAAATCAGAAAATAAAGCTGACGGGGCGCGCTGGCAGGCGCGTCCCGCTTGCTCTGCGGCAAATGGGCCTCTCCTGGCGCCCACGCATCCGCCCAACGGCTGCTATCCTTCTCCTTGAAGGCTGGCAGCCGTGTTTTTTTATCTGGAGACGCAAGTGCAGCGAATTCTTCCGCGCGGCGAGATCGAAGCGCTAGACCATAACCGCATTCCCCAAGTCAGCCTGCCGGACCGCGCGTCGGTTTTTGCCACGCGCGCAGCCCGCTTGCGGCAGCTGGCGGCGGATAGCCCGGTGGCCGACTACCTGCTGCTGATGGCGCATCTGGTCGACGCCCAGCACCGCGCCTTGCAGGATTGCGCCGCGCCCGCGGCCTCCGAGGAGCGCATTTCGCTGGCGCAGGCGCATGGCATGCCGCCCCTGCAGGCCGTGGGCTGGCCGCGCGACCCCTTGTGGCGCAACATCCTGGGCCAGCTGCTGGACCACGTCGCCAGCGCCAAGGACGTGCCGGCCGAGGCCATCGAAGTCTGCGCCGGCCTGCGCCGCGCGCTGACCGAGTCCCCGGAGTCGCTGGAGGATCTGGCCGAGGCCGTGCTGTCCGAGCAGGACCAGGGCGTGGACGGCGCCGCCGCTCCCTTCGTGATGGCGGCCCTGCAAGTCTATTGGACCGATCTGGCCAGCCGTTTCGACGAAAAGCAGTTGCCAGTGGCCAGTCCCTTCGGCGTCTGTCCCGTTTGCGCCAGCCTGCCGGTGGCCAGCGTGGTCCGCGTGGGCGGGCAGTTCGAAGGCTACCGCTACCTGTGCTGCAGCCTGTGCGCGACCCAGTGGCACATGGTGCGGGTGAAATGCTCGCACTGCGAAGACGTGGAATCGGTGGCCTACCAGGCCATCGAGGGCCGCACGCCCGCCATCAAGGCCGAAACCTGCGACCACTGCCACACCTATCGCAAGATCTTCTACCAGGACAAGGACCTGCAGGTGGAGCCCGTGGCCGACGACCTGGCCAGCCTGATGCTGGACGTGCTGGTCGGCGAGGCCGGCTATTCGCGGGCCAGCGGCAATCCGTTGCTGTGGCACGGATCGGAGCCGGGAGTAGAGCAGTGATGGCCGCGCCAGCGCCCGCAGGCGGCGTGGCCGCGGTCTCGGAGATCCCGTCGCTGGACCGGTTGCTGAATGCGCCGGCCATGCGCGCCGCGCTGGACGGGCACGGCCGCACGCAGGTGGTGGCGGCCCTGCGCCGCGACCTGGACGCGATGCGCGAACGCGCGCTGGCCGGCGGGTTGCCGCGCCAGGAATTGGAAGCCGACGCCGTGGCGGCGCGCGTGGCCGCGGCCCTGGCCCGCGCCGCCGAGCCCAGGCTGCGGGCCGTGTACAACCTGACCGGTACGGTGTTGCACACCAATCTGGGCCGGGCGCTGCTGCCCGACGAGGCGGTGGCGTCGGTGCTGCGCGCCCTCACCACCCCCGCCAACCTGGAGTTCGACCTGGACACCGGCGGGCGCGGCGACCGCGACGACCTGATCGACGAACTGTTGTGCGAACTGACGGGGGCCGAGGCCGCTACCGTCGTCAACAACAATGCGGCCGCCGTATTGCTGATGCTCAATGCCCTGGCAGACCGGCGCGAAGTCGTGGTGTCCCGGGGCGAACTGGTCGAGATCGGCGGCGCGTTCCGCATCCCGGACATCATGAAGCGCGCCGGGGCCAAGCTGGTCGAAGTCGGCACCACCAACCGCACCCATGCCGCCGATTACGAAAACGCCATCGGCCCGCGTACCGCCATGCTGATGAAGGTGCATTGCAGCAACTACGCGGTCACCGGTTTCACCAAGAGCGTGAGCGTGGCCGAGGTGGCGGCGCTGGCGCACGCGCGCGGCCTGCCCGCTACCGTGGACCTGGGCAGCGGCACGCTGGTCGACCTGACCCAGTTCGGCCTGCCCAAGGAAGACACCGTGCGCGAAACCATCGCGGCCGGCGCGGACCTGGTCACCTTCAGCGGCGACAAACTGCTGGGCGGCCCGCAGGCCGGCCTGCTGGTGGGCCGCAAGGACCTGATCCGCAAGATCAAGAAGAATCCGCTCAAGCGCGCGCTGCGCGTCAGCAAGCTGACGCTGGCGGCCTTGGAGCCGGTGTTGGGCCTGTACCGCGCGCCCGAATTCCTGGCCGATCGCTTGACCACGCTGCGCTTGTTGACCCGCCCGCAACGCGACATCCAGCCGCAGGCCGAGCGCCTGCGCGGCGTCCTGGCGCATGCGGCGGGCGAGCACTACGCGGTAGAGGCCGTGCCCATGTTCAGCCAGATCGGCAGCGGCGCCTTGCCCGTGGACCAGCTGCCCAGCTACGGCCTGGCCGCGCGCTACACCGGCAGCGGCCGCGCCGGCCGGCACCTGGACAAACTGGAGACGCAATTGCGCCGCCTGCCCGTGCCCGTGATCGGCCGCATTGCGGACGACGCCCTATGGCTGGATCTGCGTTGCCTGGAAGCGCGCGACGAACCGGCCTTCGCCGCGCAACTCGCGGAGCGCCTGGCGTGATCATCGGCACCGCAGGCCATATCGATCACGGCAAGACCACGCTGGTGCGGGCGCTGACCGGCATCGATACCGACAGGCTCAAGGAAGAGAAGGCGCGCGGGATTTCCATCGAGCTGGGCTATGCCTACACCCCGTTGCCCAACGGCGACGTGCTGGGCTTCATCGACGTGCCCGGGCACGAGAAGCTTGTGCACACCATGGCGGCCGGCGCCAGCGGCATTGATTTCGGCCTGCTGGTGGTGGCGGCGGACGACGGCGTCATGCCGCAGACGCGCGAACACCTGGCGATCCTGACCCTGCTGGGCGTGGAACGCGGCGCGGTGGCGCTGACCAAGACCGACCGCGCCGATGCCGGGCGGCTGCAGGCAGTGCGCGCGGAAATCGCCGAACTGTCCGCGGGTACCTTCCTGCAGGATGCGCCGCTATACGCCGTATGCGCGTCGCAGGCCGGCGACCCGGGCGTGGCGGAACTGAAAGACTATCTGCACGGCGAGGCTCAAGCCCTGCGCCAGCGCGACAGCGCGGGCCTGTTCCGGCTGGCCGTCGATCGCGTGTTCACCCTGGCCGGCCACGGCACGGTGGTGACAGGCACGGCCCATGCCGGACTGGCGCGTGCGGACGACGACGCTGCCGACCTGCGGCTGATGCCTGCCGGCACACGCGTACGCGTGCGCAGCATCCATGCCCAGAACCAGCGCAGCGAAACCGGCGCGGCCGGCCAACGTTGCGCCTTGAATCTCGCCGGTATGGACAAGAACGCCATCGCGCGCGGCGACTGGATCGCGGATGCGCGCTGCTTTTTGCCGTCGCGCCATGTCGACGTGGCGCTGACGCTGCTGGCAACCGCCGACGCGCCGGTGCGCGCATGGGCGCCGCTGCATGTGCACATCGGCGCCGCGCGCCACGTGGCGCACGTGGTGCCGCTGAGCGCGGAATCGCTTGCCCCGGGACAGTCCGGCTGGGTGCAGCTGGTGTTCGACGAACCCGTCTGCGTCATGCCGGGCGACCGCTACATTGTGCGCAACGCGCAGGCCACGCGCACGGTCGGCGGTGGCCGGGTGCTGGACCCGAACGCTCCTGACCGCAAGCGCCGGTCCGCCGCGCGCATGCAGTGGCTGCAGGCGCTGGCGGCCATGCTGGACGGCGCCGGCCTGCATCCCGTGCTGGAGCACGCTGCGCTGGGGCTGGACGAAGACGCCTTGCAGCGTCTGACGGGCAAACCGGTAAATGAGATCGCTGCGCCGCCCGTTGCGGTATGGCTGGAGGCGCGCACGCCGCAGGCGCCGCGCACCCTGATCCTGACTGCCCATTGGGATGCGCTGCGCGCGCGCGTGGAACAGGCGCTGGCGGCCTTCCATCAAGGCGCGCCCGACGAGCCAGGCCCTGACGGCCCGCGCTTGCGCCGCATGGCCATGCCCGTCGGCCCGGATGCGCTGTGGCAGGCGGCGCTGGACGATCTGCAGCGCGATGGCCGCATCGTGCGCAATGGCCCCTGGCTGCACCTGCCGGGTCATAGCGCAACCTTGGCGCCCGAGGAGTCGGCGCTGGCCGGGCGCGTGCTGCCTCTGCTGGCGGCCGGCGCCTTCGACCCGCCCTGGGTGCGGGATCTCGCCCGCACGCTGGGCGAGCCCGAGGACCGCATGCGGCAGCTGCTGCGCAAGCTGCTGCGGCGCGGCGACGTGGCCCAGGTGGTGAAGGACCTGTTCTATCACCGCGACCAGGTGGCGGCGTTGGCAGCGCTGGCGCAAGGCCTGGCGGCGCAGCCCGCGGGCTTGAACGCCGCGTCGTTCCGCGACGCTACGGGCCTGGGCAGAAAGCGCGCGATCCAGATCCTGGAGTTCTTCGACCGCGTGGGGTACACGCGGCGTTTGCGCGACACGCACGTGTTGCGCCAGGAAAGCGCCTACGGAAGCCCGCGGCAGGCGCAGTAACCCGGTATCATGGGCGGCCACCGTGGAAGGCATTCGTGCCCGGTGGCACGGCTGGGCTTCAAACCCAGTTGGGGGCGTCAGACGTTCCCAGGTAGGTTCGACTCCTGCTGCCTTCCGCCATCCCTTGCGCGGCGCGCTAAGCCCGCAGCATCCCTGTCACCACGCCGCCAACCCGGTCCGATTTCCAGTCCAGTTGTTCCAGATGCCAATATCGGACGGATCCGCCGCGGTCCACCAGATAGTTTGCGGGCAGGCCGACTGCATCCCATTGCTTTGACGCCGTGCTGTTCCTGTCGTGCAGCACGGTACCCGCGACCGGCCATTTCGCCAGAAAGGCGTTGATCCTGGCCGCCGAATCGCCGACGTTCACGGCCACCAGGCGCAGGCCTTCTTCGCGGTGACGTTTGGCCATGGCGGACATGATGGGGATTTCATCGCGGCAAGGGTCGCACGAGGTGGCCCAGAAGCTGACGATGATCACGTTGCCGCGCCAGGCGGCGAGCTTCTTTTCGCGGCCGGCCAGATCGGGCAGGGCCAGCGGCGGCGTGGATGCGGTCCAGGGCGCCCAGTCCGGGCCGGTGGCCTTCTTGAGCGCATCGTCGCTGGCGGCCCGGGCATACCAGGGCAGGGCCGCCAGCGACAGGCCGGACTGCAGGAGTAGACGGCGGCTGATCATGGCGGTCCCCGTGGGTGGGCAGCGGGTGGACTCAGAGGGAAAGCGGCCTGGCGTTGAGCTTGTAGCTGAAGCTGGCGGGATCCAGGCTGTCCAGCCGGCCGTCCGAGGTTTCGCCGTTGGGATACATCAGGAAAGGCACGGGACCGTGGGCAGCGCCCGGCAGGACCACGTCGTGGCCGTGGTTGTATGCCACCCAGTTCATCTCCCAGGCGCCGAACAGCATGACGCGCGCGGCGCGAACCTTGGCATCGGTCAGCGGCAGTTCGCCGGGCGGCTCTTCCAGCATGACCTTGCGCACATCGGCAGGGTCCACCGGCACCCAGCCGTAGCCCGCGGCATAGAACTCGGCGCGGCAATGCTGCGCCTTGGTGACGTCGCCCGCCTTGCCCAGGCTTTTGTAGCCGAACTCGGAGTCCGCCACCCGCAGGCCATAGGCATCGCGGGCCGGTATGCCGGCGGCGCGGGCCAGTGCGACAAACAGGGAGTTGATGTCGGCGCACTTGCCGTTCAGATCATTGGCCGTGAGCATGTAGCGCACGTCGCCCACGCCGCAGCCGCGGGTGGACGCGGTTCTGCAGGTGTTCTCGACCACCCATTCGTAGATGGCGCGGGCCTGCGCCAGATCGCCGCGGTGGCCGCGGGTGATGCGGTCGGCGGTGCTCTTGACGATGCCGTCGGTAGGCAGCAGCGCGGTAGGCTGGAGGAATTCGCGTAGCGCGGCCGCGCTTTCACGGGGAACGTCGGCCGCGGGCGGCTGGCTCAGGTCCACGCGCCGGTTGCGGGTCTGGAAGCGGCTGGTGACCGTGACCTGGCGCGGCGCCTGCGCGTCCGGCCATTGCACGGCAAGCATCTGCACGCCGTAGCCGGGCGCCTGGGTCAGTTGGGCCACGCCGCCGCCGCTGACCTGCCAGGCGCTCTGCGCGCCGCGCTGGTAGGTGGTGTCAGTGGAGTAGGGTACCGGGATCCAGATGCGCGCGTGCGCGCCCGGATCCTGCACGGTGATGTCGGTGGTCAGTTCGAAGGCGCGCCATCCGGCGCTGACAGGGGCGAGTCCCGCGTGCGCCGCCCTGGGCAGGGCCGCGCTGGCGGCGCACAGGGCGCCCGAGAAACGGAGGAAATGTCGGCGATCCATATAGCCCTCACTCACGGTGAAGATTGGCTGTCGGTGCGCCCGGGGCCGGGCGGCCGTCCGTTGCTGCGTGCTGCCGGATCATCATAGGGCCAATCCCGGGGGCGGTGCTATCCTTTTCCACTGACCTATGGAGATTCAGATGACCACCCAGGATGTTGCCAGCGCGGCGGTGCCGCGATTGACTTCGCTTTCGCACGGCGGCGGCTGCGGCTGCAAGATCGCACCCGGCGTGCTGTCCGAGTTGCTCAAGCGCTTCGGCCCGGCGGTCAGCTACCCTGATCTGCTGGTGGGCACCGAGACGGCCGACGACGCGGCGGTCTATCGGCTGAACGACGAGCAGGCGCTCATCGCCACCACCGATTTCTTCATGCCCATCGTCGACGACCCCTACGACTTCGGCCGCATCGCCGCGACCAATGCGCTGTCGGACGTCTACGCGATGGGCGGCACGCCCATCATGGCGCTGGCCATCGTGGGCATGCCGATCAACGTGCTGCCGCATAGCGTCATTGCCGACATCCTGCGCGGCGGCGAATCGGTCTGCAAGGACGCCGGCATTCCGGTGGCCGGCGGCCACAGCATCGACTCCGTCGAACCCATTTACGGCCTGGCGGCGATGGGCCTGGTGCATCCCGGCCGCATCAAGCGCAATGCCGACGCGCGCGCTGGCGACGTGCTGATCCTGGGCAAGGCATTGGGCGTGGGCATCCTGTCGGCCGCGCTGAAAAAGAACCGGCTGAACGACGCCGGCTACCGCGCCATGATCACCGAGACCACGCGTCTGAACCGGCCGGGGCCTGCGCTGGCCGCCATGGAAGGCGTGCACGCCATCACTGACGTGACGGGCTTCGGCCTGTTGGGACATACGCTGGAAATGGCGCGCGGCGCGCAGCTGACGGCGCATGTGCGGCGCGATGCGCTGCCCTGGCTGCCCGGCGTGCAGGCCTTTGCCGCGGACGGCGTCATCACCGGCGCGTCCGGCCGCAATTGGGCTTCCTATGGCGCGTCCGTGCGCCTGGGCGAGGGCGTGAGCGACACGGAGCGGGCCTTGTTGACCGATCCGCAGACCGCCGGCGGACTGCTGGTGGCCTGCTCGCCGGACGCCGCGCAGGCCGTGCTGGACCTGTTCCGCCAGCACGGCTTCGAGCAGGCGGCCATCATCGGCGACATGCGGGCGGGCGAGCCGGAAGTGCGCGTCGACTGAAGGCCCCTGGCTGGCCTGGGCGCTAGCGCGCCTGGCCGGCGCGGCCCAATTCCTGCACCTGGTAGTTGATCTGCCAGTGCAGCAGCTCCGTGTAGGCGTTCAGGCGAACCTGCTCCGCCCATTGTTCCGCCGTCGCGTCCTGCTCTTCCTCCAGCGCCAGCCCTGATGGACCTGCCCAGGGCAGGATGCGGCCGGGTTTGCCCGGCCGGAATACGCCTTCATCGGTCAGCAGCACGTGCTTGCTGTTGAAGCCGAAGCACCAGGCCGGATCGGGCTGGGCGGCCAGCAGGTCGCAGCCACTGCGGAAGTAGGCTGTTTGCGGCAGGCTCAGGTGATACAGCGTGGGCAGAATGTCCTTGTGGCTGCCCACGCGCGCCGGGTCGTAGCGCGCCTGCGCCCGGTAGGCCGGCGGCACGTACAGGTAGAACGGCACCGCGCGCGCCAGCGCCGCGTCCTTCGGGTCCTGATAATCGATACCCAGGATGTTGTGGTCGCCGGTCACGGCGACGATGGTCCGGGACGCATAGTCCGATGCCTTCAGGCGCGTCAGGAAGCGACCCAGCTGATCGTTGGCGTAACGCAGCGTGTCGAATGCGGCAGCCAGCGCATCCCAGGTCTTGAAGTAGGGCAGGCTGGCCACATCGTCCAGGGGCAGGCCGCCGCGCTGCCCGCCCTCGGGCACGATGAACGGCGGATGGTGAGTGGTGGACAAGGCGACGATGAAGAGCGGCTGGCTGTCCTGATTGCCTTGCGCCAGCCGTTCTTCGATATAGCGGAACATGTACTCGTCCGGTACGCCCCAGGTTCCGGCCCGTGCTTGCGGATAGCGCACCTTGAGGGTCTGCTGGTCCACGAATTCATGTGCGCCCAGCTTGGTGGCGAAGACGCCGAGGTTGCGCCATGTGGCGGCGCCGGACGTAACGAAGACGACCCGGTAGCCGCGCTGCAAAAAGGGCGTGAAGGCATTGCTGGCGAATGGCGTGTCCACCGCCGACGATTGGCCGACGGCTGCAATGGGGCTACGCACCAGCAGGAGGCTCAATGATTCGATGGTGCCGTTGCCTTCGGCCACGAAGCGCTCGAACACCCAGTCCTCGCTCCAGTGCGGACGCAGCGCGCCGAGCACGTCGCGCCCCGGACGGTCATACGAGTTCAGGTGTGCCCCCATGCTCTCCATGACCTGCAGCACCACGTGCGGAGGCCGCGCCGCAGCCGCCGGATTGGGCCCGGTTGCGGCCATGAAGGGCCGCAGGCCAACATCCGGCCAGCCCAGGAAGCGCTCATAGAGCTGGCGCCCCTCTCGCAAGGTGACGGGTTCGAAGCGCTTGTCGTTGCCGCGGTCGGACAGGGCCCAGGAAAAGGCAGAGACGCCATTGGGCGCGATGTCGTTGAGCAGGCGCAGCGACGAGATGCTGGTGTCGTCCTTGTTGAGCGGAAACTTGCCCAGCGATCCTCTGCAGGCCAGCACGGTAATGCCTATGATCAGCGCAAACCGCAACAGGCTGGGGATGAACGCGCGGCGCTTGAACAGCATGCCTTGCACCCAGCCACGCCAACGGCGGCCGAGCCACCAGGTTCCCGCCAGCACCGCCGCCAGCAGCAGGCCAGCCTGCGCCAGCGGGTAGCCATGCCACAGGGTCATCAGGATGGCCTGGGTGTCGTCGTCCACCAGCCCGAACACGAAGATGTCGATCGAACGGGAAAATGTGGCGAAGTAGAAGACGCTGATGATCGTGATGGCCGCGAACAGCGTCGCCATGGCTGCGCCCAGCCCCGGCAGATGGCGCTGCCAGCGCCGTTGCAGGCCGGGTCTGGCCGCCGCTGCCATGGACAGCAGCAGCAGCGCCGAACAGGCGATGCTGGCGACCTTGATGTCGAACAGCAGCCCTGTCGCCAGGGTGCGCCGCACGTCCTGCGGCAACGCGTCATAGGTCCCCGGCGCGGCATAGCGCAGCAGCAGGTAGCCGCGCCCGGCGCTTTGCGCCAGGACGCTGATCAGCCAGGGGGCCAGCAGGACCAGAAAGGATCGTTGAAAATTGACGAACCAGTCTTGCCACCCGAACGCCGGACGGAAAAGCCTAATCAACATCTTGGGAGCAGGGTTACGGACCAGCGCCGCAATCTACCGGAGCAGCCATCCCAAGTTATGAAGATCTGTATGGATTTTGTAGCGGCGCGGCGCCTACACGGTCAGGTCGCGCGCGGTGGCTTCGGCCTGTTCGATCAGCCAACGCGTGACGACCTCGGCGTCCGGCGTGGCGCGGCGTGTATTGCGCACCAGCCAATAGGCGTGCTCGGTGGCGCTGGCGGCCTGGCCGCCGACGGCCTCCAGCCGTTTGTCCGCCAGCATCGGCGCGATCAGCGCCAGCCGGCCCAGCGCGATGCCGTGGCCCGCCAGCGCCGCGTGCACGATCTGGTCATACTGGTTGAAGCGCAGCATGCCCCGGGCGGGCACCCGGGAAAGGCCGCGCGCATTCAGCCATTCCGACCATTGCAGCCAGGGGCGCGTCGGGTCGTCGAATTCCAGCAGCACATGGCGTTGCAGTTCCTCGGCATCCAGCAGGCGGGCCTTGAGCGAGGGGTGGGCCACCGGCACCACCGCCTCGCCGAACAGCCAGGCCGCGCTGTCTGGCACGCCATCGCGCAGGCTGTAGCGAATGGCGATGTCCACGCTTTCGCGGTCGATGTCGATCAGCCGGTTGTCGGCCGCCACGCGCACGTCGATGTGCGGATGCGCCGCCTGGAAGTCCCCCAGACGAGGCAACAGCCACAGCGAGGCCACCCCGATGGTCGTGGTGACGGTAACGGGCGTGCGGCGCTCGGGTGCGCGCAGCTGCTCGGTCAGGTCGCCCAGCTGGCTCAGCCACACGTCGGCCATTCGGAACAGCTGCGCGCCCTCGGAGGTGAACGACACGCTGCGGAATCCGCGCACCAGCAGGGCCACGCCCAGGTGGGCCTCCAGCGCCCGGATCTGGCGGCTCACGGCCGACTGGGTCACATGCAGATCCTGCGCGGCCAGCGTGATGCTCATGCGGCGGCCCACGGCCACGAAGCCTCGGACCAGATCAAGCGGCGGGAGTTTGGCCAGCGGATATGGCATTCGTAAAACTCATGCGTATCGGACGGAAATGTCGCTTGAGCAATAGTACCTCCAGGGCGTTCAATAGGACTCAGACGACGGGTGTAAGGGCGCAAAGCCCGGCAATCCGCCGCGATCGCCGCCGCCGCGGCCCAGGGGTACGCCATGATCCAGGTATGTTGCACTGCGGGAATGTCATTCCGTTTGGCCGGCGGCTCGACTATGCTGCTCAAGCACGCCTCGGGCGTCCGCATCGTGTGTCACGCCGGCACCTTGTGGCTTTCCGAGTACCGGCGCTTCGATGACAGCGTGCTTCAAGCCGGGGATTCCATCACCGTCGGCAGCGATCGCGATGTCGTTCTCAGCGGCCTGCCGGATGCGCAGGTCGCGCTAATTTCGTAGCAGCTTGCCCCGGAGCTCCAGTCATGACCGCGCCCCTGCCCGACACGCCCCGCATCGAGATGTGGTTCGATTTCGCCAGCCCGTACAGCTATCTGGCCATCGAACGCATCGACGCCCTGGCGCAAGAGGCCGGGGTGCGGGTCGATCTGCGCCCTTTCCTGCTGGGTCCTATCTTCCAGGCCCAAGGCTGGAACGACACGCCGTTCCGGCTGTTTCCGGGCAAGGGCGCCTACATGATGCGCGACATCGCCCGCCTGGCCGAAAAGTACGGCCTGGTCTACAACCGTCCCCGCCTGTTTCCGCGCATGAGCGTGCTGCCCGCCCGCATCGCGCTGCTGGGGCAGGACGAGCCCTGGGGCCGCGATTTCTGCGTGGCGGTGTTCCGCGCCAATTTCCAGCACGACCTGGACATCCAGTCCGAGGACGTGGTGCACGGGCTGCTGACGGACCTGGGGCTGGACGCCGCGGCGCTGATCGCCCGCGGCAAGTCCGAAGCGGCCAAGGAGGCGCTGCGCCGCCAGGTCGACCGTGCCCGCAACCTGGGCCTGTTCGGCGCACCCACGTTCTTTGTGGACGGAGAGATGTTCTGGGGCAACGACCGCCTGGAAGACGCGCTGGAATGGACCCGCCGCGAGGCGCCCGCCAGCGCCTGGAATGCATCGGCCACGCGCGCCTGAGCGCCGCCCAAACAAGTTTTTTCGTCAACCCAACTTCAGCAATGAAAAACGCCAGCAGTGCCTATCGCGGCGCGCCCATGCCGGGCGGCCGTTCGTTCACGCAATTCCGGGCCGCGCGCATCCGGCGCGTGTCGTTCCAGTGGAAACAGGCCGCAGCAGTCGGCATGCCGGACAAGGGCAGTCCGCAAGGCGGCTCGCGGGGCCGCTAGGGCCCCGCGCCATACGCCGGCAGGGGCCAGTCAGCCCTTGCTGACGGGCGCCACCCGCGCCCACTCCTCGTCCGAGTACAGCCGCGAACGCAGCAGGAAGCGCTTGCCTTCCGCGCTGTCCAGCGAAAACGCGCCGCCCCGGCCGGGCACGGCGTCGATGATGAGCTGGGTGTGCTCCCAGTACGCGAACTGGTCCTCGCCCATGTAGAACGGGCAGCCTTCCAGTTCGCCGAGCAGCACGTCCGAACCGCCCACCATGAATTCGCCCTGGGCGTAGCACATGGGCGAACTGCCGTCGCAGCAGCCGCCGGACTGGTGGAACATCAGCGGGCCATGCTTGGCCCGCAGGGTCTCGATCAGGCTGCGCGCCTCGTCGGTGGCGACCACGCGCGGCGTTTGCTCTGCCATGTCAGGCTCCTTTGAGGCGCGCCGGGCCTCGCGGCCCGGCGCCAGGCCATGGCGGGGTCAGAAGAAACCCAGCTTCTTCGGCGAGTAGCTCACCAGCAGGTTCTTGGTCTGCTGATAGTGGTTGAGCATCATCTTGTGGTTCTCGCGTCCGATGCCCGATTGCTTGTAGCCGCCAAACGCCGCATGCGCCGGATAGGCGTGATAGCAGTTGGTCCACACGCGGCCGGCCTTGATCGCGCGGCCCATGCGATAGCAGGTGTTGGCGTCGCGCGACCACACGCCCGCGCCCAGGCCGTAGAGCGTGTCGTTGGCCAGGGCCAGCGCATCGTCGGCATCCTTGAAGGTCGTCACGGCCACCACCGGCCCGAAGATTTCCTCCTGGAACACGCGCATCTTGTTGTGGCCCTTGAACACCGTGGGCTGCACGTAATAGCCGCCTTCCAGCGCGCCCTGCATCTGCGCGCGCGAGCCGCCGGCCAGCACGTCGGCGCCTTCCTGCTTGCCGATGTCCAGGTACGACAGGATCTTCTCCAGCTGCTCGGTGGATGCCTGCGCGCCCAGCATGGTGTCCGCGTCCAGCGGATTGCCTTGCTTGATCTCGGCCACGCGCTTGAGCGCACGTTCCATGAACTTGTCGTACAGGGATTCCTGGATCAGCGCGCGGCTGGGGCAGGTGCAGACCTCGCCCTGGTTCAGCGCGAACATGACGAAGCCCTCGACCGCCTTGTCGAGGAAGTCATCGTCCTGCGCGGCCACGTCGGCAAAGAAGATGTTGGGCGACTTGCCGCCCAGTTCCAGCGTGACCGGGATGATGTTCTGCGAGGCGTACTGCATGATGAGCCGGCCGGTGGTGGTCTCGCCGGTGAAGGCGATCTTGGCGATGCGCTTGTTGGACGCCAGCGGCTTGCCGGCTTCCAGGCCGAAGCCCGTGACCACGTTCACCACGCCCGGCGGCAGGATGTCGCCGATCAGTTCCATCAGCAGCAGAATGCCCAGCGGCGTCTGCTCGGCGGGCTTGAGCACCACGCAGTTGCCTGCGGCCAGGGCCGGCGCCAGCTTCCATGCCGCCATCAGGATGGGGAAGTTCCAAGGAATGATCTGGCCGACCACGCCCAGCGGTTCGTTGAAGTGATAGGCGACCGTGTCGTGGTCGATCTCGGACAGCGAGCCTTCCTGGCTGCGGATGCAGGAAGCGAAATAGCGGAAGTGGTCGATTGCCAGCGGAATGTCGGCGGCGCGCGCTTCGCGGATGGGCTTGCCGTTGTCCCAGGTTTCGGCCGTGGCCAGGCGTTCCAGGTTCGCCTCCATTACATCGGCGATCTGCATCAGCATGCGGGCGCGCTGCGCGGCCGGGGTCGCTCCCCATTTGGGCGCGGCGCGGTGCGCGGCGTCCAGCGCCAGTTCAATGTCGCGCTCCTTGGAGCGGGCATTGCGCGTCAGCACCTGGCCCGTGACCGGCGTGACGTTGTCGAAGTATTCGCCGTCGGCGGGCTTCTGCCATTTGCCGTCGATGAAATTGTCGTACTGGGTTTTCAGGTCCAGGCGGGTGCCGTAGGAGTCGGGGGTGATGCGGGTCGCGATGTCCATGCTTGTCTCCGGTATTGTGGGGGTGCGGCAGTCGGCTGCCTGTCCCGTATCAAGCAAGGAGCGTGCCAGTCGGTGCTTCCCCGCTGGACAGCCTGCGGGTTGCATGCGAAAGTAGGTTTCCAAAACGGGGCGACGTGCAGCAATGCCCCAGAGGGCCGGCCCGCCGCCGGGCCGCCCCTAGTCGGGTCAGCTCCCCAGGGGGCAGGCAGTCCGCGTAGCGGGCGCGGCGTGAGGGCTCGCTCCCTGTCGCTTTTTGCGACATCGTCGCGGAACAGGTGTCGCAGAACGCCTGTCCCAGGAGACATGCATGGCCACTCAATCCCGTCAGCATGCGCTGACGCAAGCGCGCCTGCTGTTCAACCAGCAAGGCGCGGTGCCCGGCGGCGTGGTCGCCGAGCCCATCCTGCGGTCTTGGCGGCGCTGCGCCGACCTGGGCTTCGACATGCGCGGCGTGCGCCGCGCCGAACTCATGACCCAGGGCGAGCTGCGCGAGGCCCAGCAGCGCAACGAGGCGCTGCGCCGGCTGTCCGAACCCGCCATGTCCATGCTGCGCCGCCAGGCTGGCGGCAGCGGCGGCCTGGTGATCCTGTCCGATGCCCAGGGCCTGGTGCTGGATTCCGACGGCGACACCGGTTTCGCCCAGCGCGCCTCGCGCGTGGCATTGATGCCCGGCGCGCCTTGGGACGAAGCGGCGGCAGGCACCAATGCCATCGGCACCGCCCTGGTGGAAGGCCGGCCCATCGCCGTGCACGGGGCGGAACACTATTTCGAACCCAACCGCATCCTGACCTGCGCTGCTGTCCCCATTACCGACAGCGAGGGCCGCACGCTGGGCGTGCTGGACCTGTCCAGCCCGGCGCGCGACCTGCGGCCCGACGTGCTGGAACTGGTGCGCGCCGCCGTCGACCTGATCGAGCACCGCTTGTTCGAACAAGCCTACGAGCAGCACGCCGTGCTGCGGCTGCATGTGGATCGCTCCGGACTGGGCGCGCCCGGCGAGGGCCTGCTGGCCTTCCAGGGCGACCTGCTGATCGGCGCCAACCGCCGCGCCTTGCAGGCGCTCGGCCTGGCGCCCACGGCTCTGGGCGTGTACCGCTACGGCGACGTGTTCGACGGCGACATGGAACGCTGCCCCGACGCGGCGGGCCGGGTGCAGGCGCGTTCGGGCGTCGTGTACCACGCGCGCTTGCGCTGGCCGCGCTCGCGCGCCCCGCAAGCGCCGTCACTGCCGTCACTGCCGCCCGCGGCCGGCTCGCGCCCCGCTGCGCCGAGTTTCGATGCCCCAACCCTGGGCGCGCTGGCGCGCGCCGTGCACTTGTCGGATGCGGGTGTGTCGATTCTGCTGCAAGGCGAAACCGGCGTCGGCAAGGAAGTGTTCGCGCGTCAGCTGCATGCGCGCAGCAAGCGCGCCTGCGGGCCGTTCGTGGCGGTGAACTGCGCAGCGTTGCCTGAGAGCCTGATCGAATCCGAACTTTTCGGCTACGAAGACGGCGCCTTCACCGGCGCGCGGCGCCAGGGCAGCAAAGGGCTGCTGCGCCAGGCGCACGGCGGCGTGCTGTTCCTGGACGAGATCGGCGACATGCCGCTGATGCTGCAATCGCGCCTGCTACGTGTGCTGCAGACGCGCGAAGTCTCGCCGTTGGGCGCGGCGAGGCCGGTGGCCGTGGACTTTGCACTGGTATGCGCGACGCACCGGCCGCTGGCCCATGAAGGGCCCGATGCGCCGGTGCGCCCGGACCTGTATTTCCGCATCGCCGAATACACCGTCACGCTGGAACCGCTGCGCGCGCGCGCCGACCGCCTGGAACTGCTGCGCGGCCTGTGGGCGGCGCAAGGCGCGGGGCCGGTCCTGCCGCCCGACATCGAAGTAACCCTGGTTGCGTACGCCTGGCCCGGCAATTACCGGCAACTGGTGGCCGTGCTGCGCACGCTGCACGTGCTGGCGGGACCTGCCGGTGTCGTCGAGGCCGACATGCTGCCTGCCGATATCCGTGGCGCGGCGCCACCGCCGCCCGCTGCGGGCGGCGATGACCCGACCAATCTGCAAGCCATGACGGACGCCGCGATCCGCGACGCCCTGGCCGCCCACGGCGGCAATGTCAGCCGCGCAGCGCGCGCGCTGGGCGTACACCGCAGCACGCTTTATCGCCGCCTGCCGCGTCCGGTCTAGCGGAATTTTCCGTTCCTTGCGCGCGCGGCTGCGCCGATGTTTTCCACGTGTACGCAAGGCGTGCACAAAAACTATCTTTTGAAGATAGGTTAACTATCCCAGCACACGGGAAGAACTGCTTACGATGCCCGCATCCCCTTCAACCCAGGTGATGACATGGCAAGCAACGAGCTGTTCTACGACGACTTCGAAATAGGCCGTCTCTTTCCTCCCAGCCGCTACAGCATCGGCGCCGCAGACAGCGACGCTTTCATCGGCACCTTCGAACACACTCCGGTCCTCGACGGCAGCGGCCGCGCCGTATTGGCGCAAGGCGGCGCGCCCGTGCGCAGCGTGCATCCGGTGCTGGTCGGCAGCTTTCAGCCGCAGCACGCGGCCTTTGCCTGGCCGACTGGCGTGCTGCACGCCCGCGAGAAAGTCCGTCTGCTGGCGCCCGTGTATCCAGGAGAGGAGCTGGAGGCCAGCGTGCTGGTGAAGGACAAGTACCTGAAGAACGACAAGCGTTTCGTGGTGCTGGAGATCACCGTCCGCAAGCTGGAAAACGCGCGCGTCGCTCTGGTGGCGGAGCGCAGCCTGGTTTGGCCCAACTGAGGAGGCCGGCATGGAATTCAAGGTAGGCGACAAGTTCCGTAGCGTTGCGCGCGGCGCGGAACAGGAAGACATCAACCGCTTCGGCGCGCTGCACGGTACCACCGGCAGGACGCACACCGATCCCGAATATGCGCGCAACAGCGTTTTCGGCGGAGTCATCGTGCAGGGGGCGCTGGTGATGGCGCCAGTTCTCGACATGGCCGCCGATCTGCTTGGCGATACGTGGCTCGACGGCAGTGAGATCGAGGCGAAGTTCGTGGCGTTCACGCGGCCGGGGGAGGCCGTGGACGTTGCATTCGAAGTGACCCGCAGCGAACCCGGATGGCTGGAGCTGGCCTACGCCTGCACCCTGGCTGACGGAAAGAAGGTCCAGGTGGGAACCATCACCCGCCGCCGCGGCTGAACCCGGCCGCAACACATAACAAGCATAAGGAGACAATCTTGAAACGCATCCTGCAGAGCCTTGCCCTCTCTTGCGCGGCCATGGCCGCGACGGCCGCCTGGGCCGCGCCGTATCCCGACAAGCCTATCCGCATGATCGTGCCGGCCGCGGCCGGCGGCGCCGCCGATACGCTGGCGCGCATGATAGGCCGTGGATTGACGGAGAAATTCGGCCAGCCCGTGGTCATCGAGAACAAGCCCGGCGCGGCCGCCATCGTGGGCATGTCCGCCATCGCCAAGGCGCCCGCGGACGGCTACACCCTGGGCATGACCTTCTCGGGCGCGATGTCCATCAATCCTTCGCTGTACCAGCAACTGCCCTATGACCCGGTCAAGGACTTCGCGCCCATCACCATCGTGGCGGTCTCGCCCCTGGTCATTGCCGTCAGTCCCAAGCTCGGACCGAAGTCCCTGGGTGAATTCCTGGCCCTGGCTAAGAAGGATCCTGGCAAGCTGACCTTCGGGTCGGCCGGCACCGGATCGACGCAGCATCTGTCAATGGAACTGCTCAAGTCGACTGCGGGCGTGGACATGCTGCACGTGCCTTACAAGGGCAGTTCGGCGGCGCTGGTCGACGTGCAGTCGGGCCTGATCTCCGCGGTCAGCGACAACGCGATCACGCTGGTGCCGCTGATCCAGTCGGGGCAATTGGTGCCTCTCGCGGTCGAAACCGCGCAGCGCATCCAGTCGCTGCCCGAGGTGCCAACCGTGGCCGAATCCGGCTATCCGGGATTCCAGGCGGCAGGCTGGTATGGGCTGCTCGCGCCCGCCGGCACGCCGCAGCCGATCGTCGCGCAACTCAACGCGGCGCTGCGCGAGATGGTGGACAAGCCCGACTTCACGCAATGGCTGCGGCAACAGGGTATGGAGCCGCAGACCGATACGCCCGAGGGCTTCGGGCGTTACATCAGCCAGGAAAAGGACAAGTGGGCTCAGGTCATCAAGACGGCCAAGGTGCCGCTGCAGGCATCGCGCTGAACACCGGCGGCGAGGCCGCCATCACTCCAGGACAACCATGCAAGCCGTAATTTCCACGCTTAGCGGAAACATCCGCGTCATCGTCATCGACAACCCTCCGGTCAATGCCACGTCCCAGGCGGTGCGCGCCGGCCTGCTGCAGGCCATGGAGCAGGCGGCAGGCGATGACGATACCCGGGCCATCGTCATTGCCTGCGCCGGCGCTACCTTCGTGGCCGGGGCCGATATCAAGGAGTTCGGCAAGCCGCCGCTGGACCCGCACCTGTCGCAGGTGATACACGCCATCGAATCCAGCGCCAAGCCGGTGGTCGCGGCGATCCACGGTTCCGCGCTGGGCGGGGGGCTGGAACTGGCCATGGGCTGCCACTACCGGGTGGTGGATGCGCGAGCCCGCCTGGGCCTGCCCGAGTCCACCCTGGGTATCATCCCCGGGGCGGGCGGTATTCCTCGGCTGCTGCGCCTGGCGGGCGTCGAGAAGGCGCTGGACATGGCTGCGGGCGGCAAACCAATAGACGCGGCCGAGGCGCTGGAAGCCGGTTTGGCGGACGCGTTAGCACAGGAGGATGTCCGGGCCGCCGCCATTGCGTACGCCCAGCGCTTGCTGGCGGAGGGCCAGGGCGCGCGGCGCACGCGGGAATTGCCGGTTCCGGCCTGCGAACCTCAGTTGTTCGAGGCCGCACGCGCCAGGTTCCAGGTCAGCCATCGAGGCCAGTTGGCGCCGCAGGCTTGCGTCGACGTGGCCATGCGCAGCGTCGCTTCGAGTTTCGAGGACAGCGTGGTCTATGGCCGCGAGCGCTTCCGGGAACTGGTGGCGTCGCCGCAGGCGCAAGCCTTGCGCCACGCGTTCTTCGCCGAGCGCATCGCGACCAAGCCCGCCGGCCTGCCCGCCGAGGACGCGGCGCCGGTGCGCAAGGCCGGCGTGGTCGGCGCCGGCACCATGGGCACGGGCATCGCCATGTGCTTTCTGAATGCGGGCATCCCCGTCGTGCTGGTCGAGCAGAACGAAAAGGTGCTGGCGTCCAGCGTCGAGACCATAGGCAAGACCTATAGCAACGATGTGGCGAAGGGCCGCATCACCGAAGCCACGCAGCGTGCGCGGAACGGCGCGCTGACGCCGACGCAGCAATACGAGCCGCTGTGCGACTGCGACCTCGTGGTGGAGGCCGTCTTCGAGGACATGGGCGTCAAGCGGCAGGTACTGGCCAGCATCGAAGAGAACCTGCGGCCGGATGCGCTGATCGCCACCAACACCTCGTTCCTGGACATCGATGCGTTGGCGGCGGACCTGCGCCGCCCGGAGAACGTCGTCGGCATGCATTTCTTCAGCCCTGCCCACATCATGAAGCTGCTGGAAAACGTGCGCGGCGCGCGTAGTTCGCCGCGCGCGCTGGCCACGATCCAGGCCTTGGGCAAGCGCCTGGGTAAGGTGGCGGTGATGGTGGGGGTGTCCGATGGTTTCGTCGGCAACCGCATGCTGGCGCGACGCACCCGCGAGTGTTACTTCATGCTGGAGGAAGGCGCGTTGCCCGAGCAGGTCGACCGCGTGCTGTGCGAGTTCGGTTTTCCGATGGGACAGTTCCAGCTGAACGACCTGGCGGGCCTGGACGTGGCCTGGCGCAACCGCCAAAGCCGGCTGGACCGTTTGAGCCCACGCGAGGTGGCCTGCAACATCCTGGACGAGATCGTCGCGGCGGGACGGCTGGGGCAGAAGACCGGGGCAGGGTTCTATACCTATGATGCGCAGCGCAAACGGTCGGTGGACCCGGCCATTTCCGAACTGATCGTGCACAACGCGGAACGGCGCGGCATCAGGCGGCGCGAGATTTCCGACGGAGAGATCCTGGAGCGCTGCCTCTACGCCATGATCAACGAGGGGGCGCTGATCCTGGAGGAGGGCGTCGCCAGCCGGCCGGAGGACATCGACACCATCTGGCTCAACGGCTACGGCTTTCCGCGGTTCCGCGGCGGCCCGATGTTCCATGCGGACCAGATCGGCGCGGCGCGCCTCTGCGAGCGCATCCGCCATTACGCCAGCCTGGCAGGCGAGCAGTACTGGACGCCCGCGCCGCTGCTGCTCGCCCAGGCGCGCGACGGCGGCGGCTTTTACCCTCGCTGAGGCTTTCCCTTCCGTCATCCACGTACACACATCCTATGTCTAACAGAGAACCTCCGCTTAGCGGCATCACCGTGCTGGACATGACCCGCATCATGGCGGGTCCCTGGTGCACGCAGAACCTGGCCGACCTGGGCGCCGAAGTACTGAAGATCGAACGCCCGCTATCGGGCGACGACACCCGCGGCTGGGGGCCGCCCAATCTGATGGACGCCGAAGGCCGGCGCACGCAGGAGTCGGCGTATTACCTGGCCGCCAACCGCAACAAGAAGTCGTTGGCCCTGGACATCGCAACCCAGGCTGGCGCGGACGCGGTGCGCCGGCTGGCAGCCGGATGCGACATCTTCGTCGAGAATTTCAAGGTGGGCGGCCTGCGCAAGTACGGCCTGGACTACGCCAGCCTGCGGGAGCTGAACCCGAGGCTCATCTATTGCTCCATCACGGGGTTCGGCCAGGACGGTCCCTACGCGGAAAAGCCCGGTTATGACTTCGTGATCCAGGCGCTGGGCGGTCTGATGAGCATCACTGGGGAAAAGGACGCGCTGCCTGGCGGCGGTCCGCAGAAGGCCGGCAACGCCGCCGCCGACCTGATGGCGGGCATGTACGCCACCAGCGCCATCCTCGCGGCGCTGCATGAGCGCGGCCGCAGCGGCCTGGGCCAACACATCGATATCTCCATGCTGGATTGCCAGGTGGCGGCGTTGGGCGTGCAGAACTTCAACTACTTTCTGTCGGGCGAGGTGCCCCGCCGTGAAGGCAACGCGCATGTCAACCTGGCCCCTTATCAGGTGTTCGAGGCGGCGGACGGGCATGTGGTGCTGGGCGTTGGCAACGACGGTCAGTTCCAGAAATTTTGCGCCGCGGCGGGCCGGCCCGATCTGGCTGAAGATGAGCGCTACCTGACCAATACCGGGCGCGTGCTCGCCAAGGGCGTGCTCATTCCCGAACTCGAGCGGCTGTTTCTCACGCGAGGCCGCGACGAATGGGTCGGCCTGCTGGATGCCGCAGGCGTGCCGGTAGGCGTGATCAACGACATCGCCCAGGTTCATGAGGATCCGCAGGTGCGCGCCCGCGGCCTGAAATTCTCGTTGCCGCACCCAGTCTGCGGAAGCGTGCCGCAGGTCCGCAGTCCGATGCGTTTCTCGGAAAGCCCGGTCGCCTACCGCAACGCGGCTCCCTTGCTGGGAGCCGATACGCAGAGCGTCCTGAGCGCCAGGCTCGGATGCAGCGACACTGAAATCGCGGCGCTGCAGCAGCCCGCAAGCCAGGGAGAATCGCGATGAACAGCGCAGCCGCCAATGCAGGCACCCAGAAGCAGTACTTCGACCACCTGGCGCAGGGCCGCTTCCTGATCCAGCGCTGCGCCGATTGCGCGCGGCACGTGTTCCAGCCGCGCGAAATCTGCCCACATTGCGGCAGCGAGGCGCTGACCTGGGTCGCACCGACGGGTCGGGCCATTGTCTACAGTTGCACCACTGTCGCGCGCAAGCCCGAGGCCGGCGGCGACTACAACGTTTCGCTGCTCGATCTGGAGGAGGGCGTGCGGATGATGTCCAACGTCGTGGGCATGCCGCCTGACCAGGTGCGCATCGGCATGGCCGTAAGGGCCGCAATCGGCGAACGCGACGGCGCCGCCGCCGTGTTGTTCGAGGAGGCGCAGCAATGAACTACCGGCAATTGCGGGGTAAGACGGTCATCGCCGGCGTTGGCCACTTCGGCCTCGGCCAGGCGCCGGGCTACACGGACATGGAGCTGCTGGTGCGGGCCGCCCATGCGGCGGTGCGGGATGCGGGCTTGCAGATGCGCGACATCGACGGCATCGCGACCTCCAGCGTGGCGGCCAGCATGTGGCCTATGTCCGTCATCGAGACCCTGGGCATCCGCCCCACCTACATCGATGGAACCTGCCTGGGCGGCTCCAGCTTCATGTCCTACATCCTGGCCGCGGCCCATGCGCTGGATTCGGGGCAGTGCAATGCCGTGCTGGTCTGCTACGGCAGCGCGCAGAAGACAGCTGCCGTCGGACGCTCGGCGATTGCGGCCACGCGCAAGGCGCTGGACCCTCAGCCCTACGAAATGCCGTATGAACCTTTGAATCCGCCCAGCGCCTACGCGCTGGCCGCCAGGCGCCACATGCACGAGTTTGGCACCCGGCGCGAGGATTTGGCCGAAGTTGCGGTGGCGGCGCGCCGCTGGGCGCAACTCAATCCCGAAGCATATTCGCGCGATCCACTATCAATTGATGAGGTGCTGAGCGCGCGCCGGGTATCGGATCCGCTGACTGTCCGCGATTGCTGCCTGGTGACGGATGGCGCGGGCGCCTTCGTGATGACGCGGGCCGACCGCGCCCGGGATCTGCCACAGCCTCCCGCCTACATCCTGGGCAGCGCGACCGCCGTATGGAACCGCCAGATATCCGCGATGGAGAGCCTGACCACCACCGCGGCGCGCCAGTCGGGCGCGCTGGCGTTCGAAATGGCCGGCTATCGTCCAGCCGACATCGACGTGGCGCAGCTATACGACGCCTTCACCATCAACACCATCCTGTTCCTCGAAGACCTGGGATTCTGCGCCAAGGGCGAGGGCGGGGCCTTCGTGCGCGGCGGCGGCATTGCGCCGGGTGGCAGGCTGCCGGTGAACACAAACGGGGGCGGGTTGTCCTGCGTCCATCCGGGCATGTACGGGGTGTTCCTGGTGATCGAAGCGGTGCGCCAGTTGCGCGGCCAGGCGGGCGAGCGCCAGGTCCGGGATGCGCGCCTGGCCCTGGCGCACGGCAACGGCGGCACGCTGTCCAGCCAGTCCACGGTCATCCTGGGCGCCGAGGGAACCTGCTGAGGCCCCGCCTCAGGCGGCCCGCGCGATCTCGTATATTTCCTCGATCAGGGCGGCGCGGACCGATTGCCGGTTCCATAGCAGGCCGACGCTGCGGAAGTGCTCGTCGTCCGGCAGGGGGATCTTGCGCAGCCCGGAGTCCGGGCGCAGTTCGCCTGCGCCGTCCGGCACCAGGGACACGCCCAGTCCCTGGCCTACCAGCAGCGCGATGACCTCGATGGAAGCGGTTTCGATGCGTATCTTGGGCCGTATGCTGTGCTGGCGGAAGTAGTTGGCGGCGAGCTGCCCGCCCCACAGCTTGCGGTCATAGCAGATCAGCGGATTGGCGCGCAGCAGCTGGTGCGGGTCGGTCTCGGCGAGCGAGGCCGGCGCCAGCACCACCAGCGGCTCGTCACGCACCCGGCGCCATTCCAGGTTCTTGGGCATCTGGAACTGCGGCTGCAGTATCAGTGCCGCGTCCATCTCTCCGTCGCAGATCTTGCTGTAGAGATTGACGGAATAGCCCTTGACCAGGCTGATTTCGAGATTGGGATGCCGGTCGATGAGACGCGCCAGCAGCGTGGGCATCAGCGTGGTCATGGCCGAATCGAACGCGCCCAGGGTCAGGTGGCCGAACACCACCGGCCCCTGGGACGCGGCCTTCAGGTTGCGCACCTCTTCCATGACGTGCTTGGCCTGCGCCAGGATCTGCGCGCCTTCGACCGTGGGTTTGACGGTGCGGCCGGAACGCACCACCAGCTTGAAACCCAGTTCGTCCTCGACCTTCTTGATGCGCTGATTGACCGCCGCCGGTGTCAGGCCGTTCTTGCGCGCAACCTCGGCGATCGAACCCTGCTCGATGACCTGGATGAAATTGAGCAGGAAGGTGGTGTCCATGGGCTCCCGGGCCGGCCGGTCAGCCCATCAGGCGCGCAAGTTCCGCGCCCGGATCCTTGGCGCGCATGAAGGCTTCGCCCACCAGGAAGGCGTCGACCTTGTGCTGGCGCATCAGCTGCACGTCTTCCGGCTTGAGGATGCCGCTTTCGGTTACGACGCGCTTGCCCGCGGGAATCCGGGGCAGCAGGTCCAGGGTGTTCGACAGGCTGGTCTCGAAGGTGCGCAGGTTGCGGTTGTTGATGCCGAGCAGCGGCGTCTTCATGGTCAGCGCGACGTCCAGTTCCTT
Organism: Achromobacter sp. ACM03; assembly: GCF_014851665.1. NCBI lineage: Bacteria > Pseudomonadati > Pseudomonadota > Betaproteobacteria > Burkholderiales > Alcaligenaceae > Achromobacter > Achromobacter sp. ACM03. The sequence goes on from NZ_JACVAD010000002.1 coordinate 216,922, forward strand.
GGCGTCGTGCACTTCCACCAGCACGTCCATGCCCAGTTCCATCGCCAGCGTTTCATAGTCGCGCAGTTGCGCCGGGCTGAGCGCGGCCACGATCAGCAGCACGCAGTCCGCGCCCATGGCGCGCGCGGCGATGATCTGGTAGGGATCGATCACGAAGTCCTTGCGCAGCACCGGCAGCGAGCAGGCCGCGCGCGCCTGGCGCAGATGGTCGTGGGAGCCCTGGAAGAACTGCACGTCGGTCAGCACCGACAGGCAGGCCGCGCCGTGCACCGCATAGGTGGCGGCGATTTCCGGGGGATTGAAAGGGTCGCGCAGCACGCCCTTGGACGGCGAGGCCTTCTTGATTTCGGCGATGACGCCGGGCTTGCCTTGCGAGATCTTGTCTTCGATGGCTTGGGCAAAGCCACGCACGTCCTGCCGCGCCTGCGCTTCGCGCAGGACTTCGGCTTCGCTGCGCATCTGGCGAGCGGCGGCGACTTCCTCGGCCTTGACGGCGAGGATCTTCGCGAGAATATCGTTCATTTCAGGAATTTCCGGGTATATGCGCAGAATTCTTCCAGCTTGGCTCGCGCCGCGCCGGTGGAGATAAGTTCAAATGCTAGAGCCAATGCCTCGGGAATGGAATCGGCCTTATTGCCAGCATAAATGGCGAGTCCCGCATTGAGCGCGACGATGTCGCGGGCGGTGCCCTCGACATTTTCGAGCGCCTCGATGACAAGCTCGCGCGATTGTTCGCGATTGGACACCTTGATGCTGCGGTTGGACATCATGGATAGCCCGTAGTCCTCGGGATGGATCTCATATTCGAGGACCTTTCCGTCCTTGAGTTCCCCGACCAGGGTGGCGCCGCCCAGCGAGGCCTCGTCCATGCCGTCCTTGCCGTGCACCACCAGCACGTGGCGCGAACCCAGGCGTTCCAGCACGCGCACCTGGATGCCGACCAGGTCGGGGTGGAACACGCCCATCAACTGGTTGGCGGCGCCGGCCGGATTGGTCAGCGGGCCCAGGATGTTGAAAATGGTGCGCACGGCCAGTTCCTTGCGCACGGCGGCCACGTTCTTCATGGCGCCATGGTGGGCGGGCGCGAACATGAAGCCGATGCCGGTGGCCTGGATGCACTCGGCCACCTGTTCGGGCGTCAGCACCAGGTTGGCGCCCAGGGCTTCCAGCACGTCGGCGCTGCCGCTGGACGACGAGGCGCTGCGGTTGCCGTGCTTGGCGATCGGCACGCCGGCCGCCGCCGCCACGAACATGGCGGTGGTGGAAATGTTGAAGGTATGGCTGCCGTCGCCGCCGGTGCCGCACATGTCCAGCAGGTCGGCGGGGTTGGGCGTGACCACGGGCGTGGCGAATTCGCGCATGACCTGTGCGGCGGCGGTGATTTCGCCTATGGTCTCTTTCTTCACGCGCAGGCCCATCAGCAAGGCGCTTGCGATCTGCGGCGACATTTCGCCGCGCATCAGCATGCGCATGAGATGCAGCATTTCGTCGTGGAAGATTTCGCGGTGTTCAATGCAGCGCGTCAGCGCTTCGGCGGGGGAAATAGTCACGATGCGTCCTTCTTAGGCGAGGTTCAGGAAATTGCGGAGCAGGGCATGGCCGTGCTCGCTGAGCACCGACTCGGGATGGAACTGTACTCCGTATAGCGGCAGGGTCTTGTGGCGCACGCCCATGATGTCGCCGTCCGGCGCGGTCGCGGTCACGGCCAGGCAGTCGGGCAGGGTCGCGGGGTCTATGGTCAGCGAGTTGTAACGGATCACGGTGTACGGGGTGGGCAGATCGGTGAAGATGTCCGTGCCGGTATGCGAGATCTGCACGGTCTTGCCGTGCATGATCTGCTGCGCGCGCACGATGTCGCCGCCGTAGGCCGCGCCGATGGCCTGATGGCCCAGGCACACGCCCAGGATGGGTTTCTTGCCCGCGAAGGCCTGGATCACGGGCACCGAGATGCCTGCCTCGGCCGGCGAGCAGGGGCCGGGCGACACGCAGATGCGGTCCGGGTTCATGGCGGCGATCTCTTCCAGCGTGATCTGGTCGTTGCGCGCCACGCGCACGTCTTCGCCCAGTTCACCGAAGTATTGCACCAGGTTGTAGGTGAAAGAGTCGTAGTTGTCGATCATCAACAGCATTTAATTCTCCTGTGGGGCCGCCCGGCGGCCCGGATATGTCCGGTGGGGGCGGGGCCTCAGATGGGCTCGTCCAGGCCGTGCTGCACCTGCTCCGCCGCGCGCAGCACCGCGCGGGCCTTGGCTTCGGTTTCGGCCCATTCGGCTTCAGGGTTGGAATCGGCCACGATGCCGGCGGCGGCCTGCACGTACAGCGTGCCGTCCTTGATGACGCCGGTGCGGATGGCGATGGCCACGTCCATTTCGCCGCCGTAGCTCAGGTAGCCGGCCGCGCCGCCGTAGATGCCGCGGCGCACGGGTTCCAGTTCGTCGATGATCTTCATGGCCTCGACCTTGGGCGCGCCGGTCAGGGTGCCTGCGGGGAAGGACGCGCGCAGCACGTCCATGCTGCTCATGCCCGGGTTCAGCGTGCCGGTGACGTTGGACACCAGGTGCATCACGTGCGAATAGCGTTCGATCACCATGGTGTCGCTGACCTTGACCGAGCCCACCTGGGCCACGCGGCCCACGTCGTTGCGCGCCAGGTCGATCAGCATCACGTGTTCGGCCACTTCCTTGGGATCGGCCTTCAGTTCGGCGGCCAGGGCGGCGTCTTCCTCGGGCGTGCCGCCGCGCTTGCGGGTGCCGGCCAGGGGACGGATCGTGATCTGCGACTTGGGTTCGCCGTTTTCCACCACGCGTTCCTGGCGCACCAGGATTTCCGGCGACGCGCCGACCACCTGGAAGTCGCCGAAGTTCCAGAAGTACATGTAGGGGGAGGGATTGAGCGACCGCAGGGCGCGGTAGAGGGAGAGGGGGGAATCGCGGAAGGGCTTGGCGATGACCTGGCCAATCTGCACTTGCATCAGGTCGCCGGCGGCGATGTGTTCCTTGGCGCGGTGCACGGCCGCCAGATAGTCTTCCTTCTTGAAGTCGCGCCGCTCTTCGGTCTGCATGCTGGCGTGGCTGTAGGGAATTTCCACCGGGCGTCGCAGTCGGGCGCGCAGGTCGTGCAGGCGCTGCTGGGCGCGGCTGTAGGCCTCGGGCTGGCCCGGGTCCGCGTAGACCATCAGGTAGATGCGGCCGGCCAGGTTGTCGACGATGACCAGCTCGTCCACGTGCATCAGCATCAGGTCGGGCGTGCCGCCTTCCATGCCGGCGGGGAACGGCTTGACCGCCGGGCCCAGGCAGGGCTCGATGTGGCGCACGGTGTCGTAGCCGAAGTAGCCCGCCAGGCCGCCGCAGAAGCGCGGCATGCCGGGACGCAGGGCGACCTTGAAGCGGCTCTGGTATTGCTCGATGAAGGCCAGCGGATCGCCGTCATGGGTTTCGGCGACCTTGCCGTCGTGCAGCACCTCGGTGCGGGTGCCGCTGGCGCGGATCACCGTGCGGGCCGGCAGGCCGATGAAGGAATAACGGCCGAAGCGTTCGCCGCCCACCACCGACTCCATCAGGCAGGTCATGCGCCCGCCCTGGGGGCCGGCGTGCGCCAGCTTCAGGTAGATGCCCAGCGGGGTGTCCAGGTCGGCATAGGTTTCGGCGACCAGGGGGATGCGGTTGTAGCCTTGTGCGGCGAGGGCCTTGAATTCGATTTCGGTCATGTCGGGTCTCGTGAGCGATTTATCTGCTATCGGACCAGGCGCGCAACAAAAAAGCCCGGTCCAGGTTACTGGTTCCGGGCTTGGCTCTGTGTTTACACAGCTACGGCACTAGGCGGCATACGCGTCCAGGGCCGGGAGGGATCATCGCCACCCGGAAGACAAACGCCACCAGCGCCACGAGGCGCCGAGCATTTGGTTCTGGATGGAAACGTTCATTGAGCTTTGTTCAGTATTGAATTCGCGGTGAGCCGCCGTTGTTCAGGAGCCTGTTTTTGCCGCGTTCTGGTTTTGATTCCAGAGCGCGACCCACTGGGCGGCGGCGACTAGCGTGTCAACTATACCATCGACATCCAGCTCGCGCACGTCCCGGCCTTCGTTGTAACCGTAAGGCACGACCAGGACCTGGGTGCCGGCGCTGCGGCCCGCCTGCGCGTCATTGACGGAATCGCCGATGGTCACGGCTTCGTGCGGAGCGACGCCGAGCAGGTCGCAGGCATGCACCACCTGATCCGGATCGGGCTTGCGGCGCTCGCAGGTGTCGCCGCAGACCACGGCATCGAAAAAGCCCGCCAGGCCCGTGCGTTGCAGCAGCGGCAGGGTGAATTCGGTGGGCTTGTTGGTGACGACGGCCAGCTTCAGCCCTTGCTCGCGCATGAGCTTCAGGCCGTCGATGACGCCAGGGTAGATCTGCGCTTTTTCGCCATTGGACAGGTGGTAATGGCGATAGAAGGCGGCGCGGGCGACATCGAACTCGGCGGCGGTGGGGTCGACCGCGTCCAGGCTGCCGGCCAGGCTGCGGCGCACCAGGTTGTCCACGCCCTTGCCCACGAAGGTGGCCACCACGTCTTCGCGCAGCGGCGACATGCCCAGCTCCACGCGCATGGCGTTGGCGGCGAAGGCCAGGTCGGGAATCGAATCCAGCAGGGTGCCGTCCAGGTCCAGCAGCGCGGCGCGAAAAGCGGTCATGTCGGTTCCCGGAGCTTAGATGGCGGTGGTTTCGCCGATGGCGATCTGTTCGCGCATGGACTTGATGATGCCGGCATAGTCCGGCTTGCCGAAGATGGCGGAGCCGGCCACGAAGGTATCGGCGCCGGCGCGGCGGATTTCAGCGATGTTGTCGATCTTCACGCCGCCGTCGACCTGCAGCACGATTTCCTGGCCGCCGGCCTGCGTCCAGGCGTCGATGCGCGCGCGCGCCTCGCGCAGTTTGGTCAGCGCGCCGGGGATGAAGCTCTGGCCGCCGAAGCCCGGATTCACCGACATGATCAGGATCAGGTCGATCTTGTCCATCACGTAGTCCAGGTAGGACAGCGGGGTGGCGGGGTTGAACACCAGGCCGGCCTTACAGCCGTTTTCGCGGATCAGCGACAGCGTGCGGTCCACGTGGCGGCTGGCGTCAGGGTGGAAGCTGATGTAGTCGGCGCCGGCCTTGGCGAACATCGGCACCAGGTCGTCCACCGGTTCCACCATCAGGTGCACGTCGATCGGCACCTGGACGTGGGGGCGGATGGCCGCGCACACCATCGGGCCGATGGTCAGATTGGGGACATAGTGGTTGTCCATCACGTCCACGTGGATCCAGTCGGCGCCGGCGGCGACGACGTTGCGGACTTCCTCGCCCAGGCGGGCGAAGTCGGCCGACAGGATGCTGGGGGTGATGCGGGTGGAAGCCTGTTGGGTAGACATGATGTTCGGGATCGGGGAGGGCATAATGTGCCATTATTGCAGTTTGAGGCGCGGTACCGGGAATGGCCCGGCCCGGCGGGTCCGGGAACCGCGTCTTTTCCAGCGTCCGGCGCCGTACCACGGCCGCCCGCCAGCACCACACAGGGAAGGACTGTGAAACCTTACGACCTGAGCGTCTCTGTCTCTCCGCGCTTCGTGCCTGAACAGTCCGATCCTGGCGAACAGCAGTTCGTGTTCGCCTATACCGTCCGCATCACCAATACCGGCGAGCATCCCGCCCAGGTGATCAGCCGCCACTGGATCATCACCGATGGCAACCAGCGCGTGCAGGAAGTGCGCGGGCTGGGCATCGTGGGCCAGCAGCCCTTGCTCGCGCCCGGCGAAACCTTCGAGTACACCAGCGGCTGTCCCCTGCCCACGCCGGTGGGCACGATGCGCGGCACCTACCACTGCGTCGGCGAGAACGGCATACCGTTCGAAGTGCCGATCTCCGAATTCGTCCTGGCCATGCCGCGTACCCTGCATTGAATGGCCCGGCCATCCGTCGCACGTTTTTTCATTTGCTCATGAAGCGCATTCTCAGTCTGTCCGTGCTGTCCGTATTGCTGGCGGCATGTTCCACCCCCTCTGACATTCCTCCCGACTCCGGTTCGACCGGCATCCCCGGCCCGTCCGCGCCCGCGGCCGACGGCCCGCTGGTGGTGCCGTCGCTGGCGTCCTTGCCCGATACTCCGCCGCGTGCGCTGGCTGGCAAGTACAAGGCGGCCAACTGGGCCGAGATGCCCGGCTGGACCAACGATGACCTGTCGCGCTTCTGGCCTCTGTTCCTGCGCAATTGCCGCGGCCTGATGCGGCCGACCAGCGGCAACCTGGCCGCGCCCGCGCGCGCCACGCCGCGGGCCTGGCAGCCGGTCTGCGCGGCCGCCGCAGATCCGTCCCGCGCGCCTGCCGCGGGCGATGGCGAGGGCGTGCGCCGCTTCCTGCAGACCTATCTGCAGCCCTGGCGTCTGAACGCCGCCGACGGCAAGCCGGCCACCAACACCGTGACAGGCTATTACGAGCCCCTGGTGCGCGGCTCGCGCCGCCAGGGCGGCAGCCATCAATGGCCGCTGTACACCGTGCCCGCGGACCTGCTGACCATCGACCTGGGCTCGATCTATCCGGAACTGGCGGGCAAGCGCGTGCGCGGCAAGCTGGACGGCAAGCGGGTGGTGCCTTATGACTCGCGCGCCGCCATCGAGTCCTCCGGCCGGCGTCCGCCTGTGCTGGTGTGGGTGGATGACCCCGTCGACAACTTCTTCCTGCAGGTGCAGGGCTCGGGCCGCGTGCAGCTGACCGACGGTCCCGATTCCGGCAAGACCATCCGCGTGGCCTATGCCGACCACAACGGCCAGCCTTACGCCTCCATCGGCCGCTGGCTGATCGACCGCGGCGAGTTGTCGGCCGACCAGGCTTCCATGCAGAACATCCGCGCCTGGGCCCAGCGCAATCCCAAGCGCGTGCCGGAAATGCTCAACGCCAACCCGGCGGTGGTGTTCTTCCGCGAAGAGGCGGTGGTCGATCCGGAACAAGGTCCCAAGGGCGCCTACGCGGTGCCGCTGGCCCCCATGCGTTCGATCGCGGTCGACGCGGGTTTCGTGCCGCTGGGCACGCCGGTGTTCCTGGCCACGACCTATCCGGCGTCCGACCGGCCGCTGCAGCGCCTGGTGCTGGCCCAGGACACGGGCACGGCCATCCGCGGCGCCGCGCGCGCCGACTTCTACTGGGGCTACGGCGACGACGCCGGCCAGCAGGCCGGCCGCATGAAGCAACGCGGCCAGATGTGGGTGCTGTGGCCGAAACAGGCCGGGGAGCCGAGCGCAAGATGAGCCATCAGATCGTCGTTTGCGGGGCCGGCATCGTCGGCCTGTCCACTGCCCTGGCGCTGGCCCGCCGCGGCCAGCGCGTGGCCGTGCTGGCGCCGCGCGCCAGCGTGCCGCCGGCCGATCCCGACCGCTACCACCCGCGCGTCTACGCCATTTCACCCGCCAGCCAGCGTTTCCTGGCCGAGCTCGGCGTGTGGGACGCCATGCCCGCGTCCCGGCTGACGCCGGTCAACGCCATGGAAATCCACGGCGACGCCGACGGCCAGGTGAACCTGAGCGCCTGGCAGGCGGCGCTGCCGCAGCTGGCCTGGATCGTCGAGTCCGGCGAAATCGAGCGCGTGCTGATCCAGGCGGTCCGCATGTTCGGCATCCCGTGGCTGGAGGACCGCTGCACGGGTTACCGCGACGGCGCCATCGACACCGAAAGCGGCGCGCGCATCGAGGCCGAGCTGTTCGTGGGCGCCGATGGCGCGGCGTCGCCGCTGCGCGAGGCCGCCGGCCTGAAGCATGAATCCGTGTCCTACGACGACACGGGCCTGGTGGTGCACCTGGACGCTGAGCGTCCGCACCAGGGCACCGCTTTCCAGTGGTTCCGAGACGACGGCGTGCTGGCCCTGCTGCCGCTGCCCGATACCTCTGCCGGTCCGCAGGTTTCCATGGTCTGGTCCATGCGCACCGAGCTGGCCCAGGCACTGCTGGCCCTGCCGCCCGAGGAGCAGGCCGCTCGCCTCGAAACCCTGCTGGCCGACGCCGCCGAAGGCCGCCTGGGCGCGCTGAAGGTCCGCAGCAAGCTGCATGGCTTTCCCTTGACGCTGGAGCGCGCCCAGATGGTTGCGCCGGGTATCGCGCTGGCGGGCGACGCGGCCCACCGCCTGCACCCGCTGGCGGGCCAGGGGCTGAACCTGGGCCTGGGCGACGTCGAGGCGCTGGCCCGCGTGGTCGCGGGCCGCGAAGCCTATCGCTCGGCGGGCGACCTGCGCGTGCTGCACCGCTACCAGCGCGCGCGCGCCGAGCCGGTGCTGGCCATGCGCCTGGCCACTGACGGCTTGCACAAGCTGTTCGCGTCGCGGGCGACGCCGCTGGTCTGGCTGCGCAATGCCGGCATGCACTGGGTAGAGCGGGCGCCTTTGATCAAGCGCCGCCTGATAACCGGGGCCTCGGCCAACTAGGGCCGGATCCGTCCCGCGGAACCTCGCCCGCGGGCGGATTGTCTGATCCTTAGGGGGCGCCTGCCCGCAGACCGGATTCGCCCAGGCGCGGATCGGTTACCCTTTCCGCACAAGAACACGATAGATGAGTACAGGAGTACCGATGAATTTCCGCATATCCGCCACCTTGGCGGCTTGTTTCCTGGCCGCGGGCCTGGGCATGTCCGCCGGCGCGGCGGCCCAGGGCGACAAGTCTGTCTCCACCCAGTCCGTGGGGCAGCCCGCCAAGGGCGACAAGAGCTACTCCACCACCCAGGTGGCGCCGGCCGATCCCGTGGCGGACGCGGTCAAGGAGCGTTTCCGCCAGCGTTTCGACGGCATGGACGTCACGGCCGTGCGCCGCACGCCCTACGGCCTGTTCGAAGTGCAGCTGGGCATGGACCTCATCTACACGGATGAAAAAGTGACGTGGGTCATGGAAGGTCCGCTGATCGACGCCATGACGCGCCGCGACGTCACCCGCGAAACGCAGGAACGCCTGAGCGCCGTGTCGTTCGACCAGTTGCCGCTGGATCTCGCCATCAAGCAGGTCAAGGGCGACGGTTCGCGCAAGGTCGCGATCTTCGAAGACCCCAACTGCGGCTACTGCAAGCAATTGCGCAAGACGCTGGAAAACGTCGACAACATCACCGTCTACACCTTCCTCTATCCCATCCTGTCGCCCGATTCCAAGGACAAGGTGCGCGATGTGTGGTGCTCGAAGGACCCGGGCGCCACCTGGGATGACTGGATGCTGCGCGGCAAGAAGCCCGCCACCGCCAATTGCGACGTGCCCGAGGACAAGCTGTTGGCCTTGGGCCAGAAGCTGATGGTGCGCGGCACGCCGACCACGTTCTTTGCAGACGGCTCGCGCGTCAGCGGCGCCTTGCCGCTGGAGCAATTCAAAGCCCGCTTGAACTGACCGGCGCGCGGCGCCGGCCGGGAGGCTGGCGCCACAGGCGCCAAGCCCCCGGAGACAGCTTTTGAAAATCGCAATACTCGACGATTACCATGACGTAGCCAAGCGCTATGCGGATTGGACCTCGCTGGGCGGTGACGCCGAGGTGCAGATCTTCAACAACTTCATTCCCGAAGAACAGGTCGAGCCCACGCTTGAACCCTACGACGTGATTGTCGCCATGCGCGAGCGCACGCCGTTCCCCGCGGAGCGGATCCGCGCCCTGCCGAACCTGCGTCTGCTGGTCACCACCGGCATGCGCAACAACGCTATCGACATGCAGGCCTGCGCCGGGCAGGGCATCATCGTCTGCGGCGCGCCCGGCAGCGCCGACGCCAACACCGCCACGGCCGAACTGGCCTGGGCGCACATCCTGGGCCTGTTCAAGCACCTGCCGGCCGAAGACGCGGCCATGCGCCGCGGCATGTGGCAGACGGCCATGCCTGAACCATTGGCAGGCAAGCGCCTGGGCGTGCTGGGCCTGGGCAAGCTGGGCGCGGCGGTCGCCAAGGTAGGCCTGGCCTTCGGCATGGACGTGGTGGCCTGGAGCCCCAACCTGACCGACGAGCGCGCCGAGGCGGCGGGCGTGAAGCGGGTGGACAAGCACGAACTCTTCGCCACGTCCGACGTGGTCAGCCTGCATCTGATCCTGTCCGAGCGCAGCCGCCATGTGGTCGACGCGGCCGCGCTGGCCGCGATGAAACCGACCGCGTACCTGGTCAACACTTCGCGCGCCGGCCTGGTGGACCAGGAAGCCTTGATGGACGCGCTGGTGAAGTTCCGCATCGCCGGCGCCGGCCTGGACGTCTATCCCGAAGAGCCGCTGTCGCCCACGGATTCCGTGCGGGACCTGGACAACGTGATCCTGACGCCGCACCTGGGCTACGTCAGCCGCGAGAACTTCGAAGCCTTCTATCAGAATGCGCTGGAAGCGGTGAAGGCGTGGAAAGCCGGCAAGCCCATCCGCGTGCTGAACGCGTAGGCGTAGCGCCTGCAAATGAAAAAGGCTGCGCAGGGCAGCCTTTTTCATTTCTGCGCGCAGTTTTCAGCTGCGCGTGAACGTCACCTTCTTTTCGACAATGGCGCCGGGCTCCAGCGGTTGCGGCGTATCGCCACAGGCTTCGCCAGCATCTTCCTGCGGATCCTCGGCGTCGAACGCCGTGTCGCCATTGACGTCCGGCTGGCCAGTAGGCTTCAAACCCACGAAGTCGAACAGGTCGCGGTCCATCAAGTGCGAAGGCACCACGCGCGACAGCGCGTTGAACACGTTCCACGAGCGGCCCGGATGCTGCTTGTCCCATTCCTTGATCATGCGGCCCACTTCCTTGCGCTTCAGGTTCTCTTGCGAACCGCAGAGATTGCAGGGAATGATGGGGAACTGCTTGAGCTCCGCGTAGGCGATCAGGTCGGTTTCCGGCACATAGGCCAGGGGGCGGATCACCGTGTGGCGGCCGTCGTCGGACACCAGCTTGGGCGGCATGCCCTTGGCCTTGCCGCCGTAGAACAGGTTCAGGAAGAACGTGCCCAGGATGTCGTCGCGGTGATGGCCCAGCGCGATCTTGGTCGCGCCCAGTTCAGAGGCGACGCGGTACAGGATGCCGCGGCGCAGGCGCGAACAGAGCGAGCACATGGTCTTGCCCTCTTCCAGCACGCGCGTGACGATGGAATACGTATCCTGCGTCTCGATGTGGAAGGGCACGCCCAGTTCCGTCAGGTACTGCGGCAGTATGTGGTCGGGAAAGCCCGGCTGCTTCTGGTCCAGGTTGACCGCGATCAGCTCGAACTTGAAGGGGGCGCGCTTCTGCAGCTGCAGCAGGATGTCCAGGAGCGCGTAGGAATCCTTGCCGCCCGACAGGCAGACCATGACGCGGTCGCCTGCTTCGATCATGTTGTAGTCGGACAGGGCGCGCGTGGTTTCGCGGGCCAGGCGCTTGGTCAGCTTGTTGCCTTCGTGGCGGGCCTTTTCTTCGGCCTCGGTGCGAAAGCGCACCTCAGGGGTAGCGATATCGTTCATGGTCAACGCGTGATCTGGATTTCCACGCCTACCGCCGCGCAGTCGGAAAAGGCCATGGGCTTGCTGATGCGCAGGCGCAGCGCGCGGATTTCCTGGAAGTCGGCCAGCAGGCGCGCCGCGACCTGCTCCGACAGGGTTTCGATCAGGTTCACGTGCGCCTGCGTGCATTCTTCCACGATGGCCTCGCGCAGCCGGCGGTAGTCCAGCACGCTGTGGATGTCGTGGTCGTCGACCGAGCGTTGGATGTCCACGTCGAAGTCGGCGTCGACATGCAGGGGCTGGGTGGCGCGGCGCTCGTGCTCGAGGATGCCGATGCGGGCGTCGAGCGCAAGCCCGGAAAGAATGATGCGGCGTGTAGGCATGATGAAAACCTGGGTGGGGTAGCCCGGAATTGTAAGGCGACAGCGGAACGGGGGCGGCGCGCTGGCTACAATCCGGCCATGCCGGGCGTCCGTGAGGCGCCGGCGCAGTCAATAAGGGGTGAAATGCAACAGATGCACGATTCGGTCATTGTAGGCGGCGGCCCGGCCGGCGCTTCCTGCGCCCTGTGGTTGGCGCGCCTGGGCCTGTCCCCGCTATTGGTCGAGGCTGGCCCCCGGCTGGGCGGGTTGGGCAATGACAATCCCTTCGCCGACGACTGGATCGCCGTGCTGCCGGGCGTGACCGGACAGCAGGTGGCTGCCAACATCGACGCCAGCGTGCGCGCGGCCGGCGTGCCGGTGCGCCTGGAAACCCGCGTAACCGGGGTGCGTCCCTGCAAAGGCGGCATCGAGGCGACGCTGGCAGACGCAGACGGCGCCGAATCCCTGGTGCGCGGGCGCACCCTGGTGATCGCCTCGGGCGTGCGCGCCAAGGGGCTGCCGGACCACCCGCCGGGCGCATCCTGGCCCGGCGTGCTGATCGGCCCGGGCTCGCCCATCGTGGCGCAGGACTATTCGGGCCTGTCGGTGGCGGTGCTGGGCGGGGGCGACAACGCCTTCGAAAACTACGTCTACGTGCGCAACCGCGGCGCCCGCAGCGTGCATCTCTATGCCCGCAGCGTCCGCGCCCAACAGCAATGGGTGACGCGCGCCGGCCGCGAAGGCGTGCATATCGGCCCATACAAGGTGGACCCCGCCACCCGCAGCGTGGACGGCAAGCAGTACGACCTGATCCTGGTCTTCTACGGCTGGGAGCCTCAGGCCGGCTTTGCCGACAGCCTGCACCTGGCCCGCGACGAGCGCGGCTACATCCGCACGGACTTCGCCACCGCCGAGACCAGCGTGCCCGACATCTACGCCGTGGGCGAGGTGGCGCACCGCATGCATCCCTGCGTGGTGACCTCCATGGCCGACGGCGTGGTCGCGGCCAAGGCCATCCAGCGCCGTTGGGAGCGCGGCGCGGACTAGCTCTTCAGCCTTCGAGCAGGAACTCCAGCACCGCGGCCTCGAAGGCCTGGGGCAGTTCGATGTTCGCCAAATGGACGGCCGGCAGCGTCAGCAGCCTGGCGCCGGGGATGGTTGCGGCGATCTGCTCGCCGTGGCTGGCCGCGGTGACCGTGTCGTGCTGGCCGGCGATGACCAGCGTCGGATTGGGGATCAGCGCCATGGTGCGGCGCAGGTCGAAGTCCCGCACCGCGGCGAATGCGCCCGCCAGGCCATGCTTGTCGGTGTCCAGCAGCATGGCGCGGAACGGTTCGACGGCGGGATTGCTCTGCTGCAGCCAGGCCGCGGGAAACCAGTTCTTCAGGAAGGTCTCGGCCGTTTCCGACATGTTCTCTGCCCGCAGCGTGGCGGCGATGCGCTCGTCCCATTGCGGCGCCGGTCCCAGATAGGCCGAGGTATTGCTGAGGACCAGGCGGTCGATGCGCTGCGGCGCGTGCACGCCCAGCCATAGTCCGACGATGCCGCCCAGCGACAAGCCCAGGAAATGCGCGTGCTCGACGCCCAGCCCGTCCATCAGCTCCAGCACGTCGCGGCCCAGGCGGTCCAGAGAGTAGGGGCCTTGCGGCACGCTGGACGCGCCATGGCCGCGGTAGTCGTAGCGCAGCACGCGGAAGTGGCGGGTCAGCGCGGGAATCTGCGCGTCCCACATGTGCAGGGTGGTGCCGATGGAGTTCGCCAGCACCAGCGTGGGCAGGTCCGCGCGGCCATCGTAGCGGTAGGCGATGCGGGCGCCGTCGCCGGCGGTGTAGTAGGAGATGTCTTGCATGATGATTCGCCTCTGGGTGATGGGTGTAAGGCAAATCGTAGTTGCGCGTCGTTAAAGAAAAAATTACAAAGTTCGCACAATCATTGTCGGAAAAATAGACATGAGCGAATTCACGCTGCACGATCTCCAATGCTTCGACGCGGTGGCGCGCGAGGGCGGCTTCCAGGCGGCCGCGGCAACGCTGCACCGCTCGCACCCGGCGGTGTTCGCCGCCGTGGCCAAGCTGGAGCGGCAGCTGGGTCTGGCCTTGCTGGACCGCAGCGGCTACCGCGTGAGCCTGACGGCCGCGGGGCAGTCGTTCCATGCGCGCGCGCAATCGCTGCTGCGCGAGCTGACCGCCTTGCGCGCGCACGCCGAGCAACTGGCCATGGGCGAGGAAACCGAACTGCGCATCGTGATCGGCGACTTCTGTCCGCGCCCTTATGTGCTGGGTCTCTTGAGCCGCTTTTTCGCCGACTGTCAGGCCACGCGCCTGGACCTGCACTTCGAGGCCGTGTCCGGGCCGCTGGAACGCCTTTACGACGGCGAGGCCGACCTCATCCTGCATCGCGTCGACAAGAACGATGCCCGCATTGAATGGGTCGACCTGGCCAAGGTGCCTTTCGTGCCCGTGGTGGCGCCCGGCTTTCTGCGTGAGCCCGTGCCGCGTGCTATCAAGCCCGCGCTGATGCGCGACTACACGCAATGCGTCATGCGCGACACCGCCAGGCATACGCCGCCGCAGGATTACTTCACCGTGGAAGGCGCGCGCCAGTGCACGGTGGCGGACCAGCTGATGAAGAAGGAAATCATCCTGCAAGGCATGGGCTGGGGCCACATGCCGCGCTTTCTCGTCGATGAGGAACTGCGCGACGGTCGCCTGATCTCGATTGCCAACCGCCATCTGCCGGGCAGCGTCGAAGAACTGGTCGCGGCGCGGCGCACGGACCGCGCGCAGGGTCCGGTCTCGAACCGCTTGTGGCGCTACCTGCAGAATGCCGGGCCAGCTTTGCGCCGCGCCTTGGCAGCGAGCCGCAGCCGCTAAGGGAAAATACGCATGGCATAGCGCCACACGCTTCTTCAGAATGCCTTCCAGACGCAAGTTCGTCTTCAAATTTTCGCCGACTGCCAGTGTTGCCAGTCAGGCGTAGGGCAAAAAGGCCCGAGCCGGAATTTCCGGCTCGGGCCTTTTCGTTTTCCGTTTGTCCATCGCTTTTCTTCGAATGGCGTTTCGCTGCGCCGTGGGCGCAGCTTTGCCTGAAGAAACGTGGCAGGCAGCGGGCGGACGGCAGTCGTCGTGATGTGGTGGGCAAAGGCGCCTGCCCAATCCCGGGCAGTTCAGGGCTTGCGTGCAAGCCCCAGCCGGAGGCTTGCCTTCAGAAACGCACAGGAGCGCAACGATGAGCGTATACAACCGCCGCCGCTTTCTGCAGCACAGCGGCTCCATGGTCCTACTGAGCGCCGCGTCGGGGATGGCAGCCTTGCCCCGCCAGGCCTATGCCCAAGACACAGTCAAACTGGGCCTGCTGCATTCGCTGTCCGGCACCATCGCCATCGCCGAGGCGTCGCTGGTGGACGCGGAGAAGCTGGCGATCGAAGAGATCAACGCCTCGGGCGGCGTGATGGGGCGCAAGATCGAACCCGTGGTCGAAGACGGCGCGAGCGAGAATGCCGTGTTTGCCGAGAAGGCGCGCAAGCTGCTCGACCGCGACAAGGTGGCCGCCATCGTGGGCTGCTATACCTCGGCTTCGCGCAAGGCGCTGTTGCCGGTGCTCGCGCGCAGCAAAGGCTTGCTCTACTACCCCACCTATTACGAAGGCCAGGAACAGGACGCGCGGGTGTTCTATCCGTCGCAGGAAGCCACGCAGTCCGTGATCGCGGCGGTGGAGTGGATGGCGCGGGAGAAGGGCAAGACCTTTTTCCTGGTCGGCTCCGACTACATCTATCCGCGCACCTGCAACAAGATCGCCAAGCCGGCCATCGCCCGCATGAATGCCAAGGTGGTGGGCGAGGAGTACGCGCCGCTGGGCCACACCGAGTTCTCTTCCATCATCAACAAGATCAAGGCCGCCAAGCCCGAGTGCATCTACAGCACCGTGGTGGGCGGCTCGAATGTGGCGTTCTACAAGCAGCTGCGCGCGGCCGGCCTGGACGGCACGCGCGTCGTGCTGCTGTCCACCGTGGTGTCCGAAAACGAGATCGAAGGCATCGGCAAGGACAACGCGGCGGGCTACTACGCCTGCATGGGCTACTTCCAGAGCCTGCAGAATCCGGCCAACGAAAAATTCGTCAAGGCCTTCAAGGCCAAGTACGGCCAGGACCGGGTCATCGGCGACCCGATGGAGGTTGCCTACAACAGCGTGTATCTGTGGAAGCTCGGCGTGGAGAAGGCCGGTTCGTTCGATCCCGACAAGGTGATCGCGGCGTCCGCCGGGCTGACGTTGCAGGCGCCGGAGGGGACCGTGCGCGTGCACGAGACCAACCATCACGTCTGGAAGAAGGTGCGGGTGGGCCGGGCGAGGCCGGACGGGCAGTTCGACATCGTCTGGGAATCGGCCGACCTGATCGAGCCCAATCCCTTCCCGAAGCTGTAGCCCGCGCTTGCCAATGCGCGCAAGCCCTTGGCCGGCGGCCTTGCCGCCGGCGCAGCCAGGAACGTGACCATGAATATCGACATCGCGGCAATGCAGCTATTCAACGGGATCAGCCTGTTCAGCATCCTTCTGCTGATGGCGATCGGCCTGGCCGTCGTGTTCGGCCTGATGGGCGTCATCAACATGGCGCACGGCGAGCTGATGGCCATGGGCGCCTACACCACCTATCTGGTCTCGGTGGCGTTCCAGCATTGGGCGCCCGGCTGGATGGACGTCTACCTGTTCGCGGCCATTCCGTTGGCGTTCCTGGTCACCTTCGCATTCGGCTATGGGCTGGAGCGCGGCTTCATCCGCTGGTTCTACAACCGTCCGCTGGACACGCTGCTGGCGACCTGGGGCCTGAGCCTGATCCTGCAGCAGGCCTATCGCTCGCTGTTCGGCGCGCAGGAGGTCAGCGTGCCGCTGGCCTCCTGGCTCAGCGGCGCGTGGGAGCCCACGCCCGACCTGCAGTTCCCGCTGAATCGCATCTTCATCCTGGGCCTGACGCTGCTGGTGGCGGTGGGCGTGTATCTGCTGCTTTACCGCAGCGCGTGGGGACTGCGCGTGCGCGCCGTCACCCAGAATCGCGCGATGGCGGGCGCCGTCGGCATCAACACGCGGCGCGTGGATGCGCTGACCTTCGCGCTGGGCTCCGGCCTGGCGGGCATCGCGGGCTGCGTCTTCACCATGATCGGATCGACCAACCCCGGCACGGGCCAGCTCTACATCGTGGATTCATTCATCGTCGTGGTGTTCGGCGGCGTGCAGAGCTTGCTGGGAACGGCGTTCTCCGGCCTTGCGATCGCACAGTCGCAGACCACGCTGGAGTACCTGATGAGCGGTTCGATGGCCAAGGTCACGATCCTCGTCCTGGTGATCCTGGTCCTCTATTTCCGCCCGAACGGGCTGTTCGCCAACAAGACTCGGGGATGATGCGATGAAGACCCTGCACCGGAAAACCGAAGAGATCGCGATCCTGCTGGTCGCGGCGCTGATCCTGGCCGTCCTGCCCCTGTCGCTGGATCCGTTCCGGCTGAATCTGGTCGGCAAGTACATGGCGTTCGCCTTCGTGGCGATAGGCATCGTGCTGACCTGGGGCTATAGCGGCGTGCTGAGCCTGGGGCAAGGCATTTTCTTTGGGTTGGGCGGGTACATGATGGCCATGTTCCTGAAGCTGGAGGCGTCCGCGCCGGAGCTGCCCGACTTCATGGTGTGGAGCAGCGTGGAGAGCCTGCCTGTCTGGTGGCAACCGTTCCACTCGCTGACTTTGACGCTGCTGCTGATCGTGGTCCTGCCGGGACTGGCGGCCTATCTGTTTTCGTTGGCGATCTTCCGCAAGCGGGTCAGCGGCGTGTATTTCGCCATCGTGACCCTGGCCCTGGCGATGACGCTGACCGTGCTCATCATCGGCCAGCAGGGGGACACGGGCGGCGCCAACGGCATTACCGACTTCCGCACGCTGCTGGGCTGGGACATCGTCGGCGACGAAGGCAAGCAGGCGCTGTACTTCATCGAAGCCGGCGCACTGGTCGTGGCGATGCTGGCGGCGCTGGCCATCGTGCGCAGCCGGCTGGGCAAGATCCTGATCGCCATCCGAGACCGCGAAGATCGCGTGCGGTTCTCGGGTTACGACACCGCGCACGTAAAGGCCTGCATCTTTTGCGTGGCGGCGGTCCTGTCCTCCATCGGCGGCGCCTTCTTCACCCTGCAGGTAGGCCTGATCTCTCCGGGCGCCATTGGCGTGGTGGCGTCGATCGAGATGGTGATCTATGCGGCCGTCGGCGGCCGGCTGTCGATTCCCGGGGCCGTGGTCGGGGCCTTGCTGATCGGCTTTCTCAAGTCCTACCTGTCAGAGACGTTTCCGGAAGTCTGGCTGTATTTCCTGGGGGCCATCTTCATCGCGGTCGTCGTGGTCATGCCCAACGGCCTGGCCGGCGTGTTCGGCCAGATTCAGGCGCGCCGCGCCGCGGGGAGCGCGCGATGAGTGCCACCCTGGACCTGCAGGAGCCCGCCAGCATGGAAATGAGCAGCGACCGCCCGGCGCCCGGCGCCATCCTGAGCGTCGAGGACCTGACGGTCTCGTTCGATGGCTTTCGCGCAGTGGACGGCCTGAGCCTGCGCGTGGCGCAGGATGAGCTGCGCGTCATCATCGGCCCGAATGGCGCGGGCAAGACCACGCTGCTGGACATCATCTGCGGCAAGACCCGGCCATCGGCGGGCCGCGTTATGTTCCAGGGCCGCGATCTGGTGCGCATGGCGGAATTCGATATCGTGCGGGCCGGCGTCGGGCGCAAGTTCCAGACACCGTCGGTTTATGAAGACCTGACGGTGCTGGAGAACTTCGAGATCTCGCTGCCGAACGCGCACGGGGTGGTCCGCTCGCTGCGGTTCCGGCGCACGGCGGAAATCCGCGAGCGCATCCAGGACATGGCCGCGCAGGTGTTCCTGCAGGACCGCCTGGCGGAGAAGGCTGGCCGCCTGAGCCATGGACAGAAGCAATGGCTGGAGATCGGCATGCTGCTGATGCAGAACCCGCAGCTGCTGTTGCTGGATGAACCCGTGGCCGGCATGAGTCCGCGCGAACGTGAACAGACGGCCGAGCTCCTGGCGCGCATCTCGCGCGGCAAGTCGATGGTGGTCATCGAGCACGACATGGATTTCGTCAAGCGCATCGCGCACAAGGTCACGGTGTTGCACCAGGGACGTTTGCTGAGCGAAGGCACGGTGGGCGAAGTGCAGGCCGACCCGCGTGTGCTGGACGTGTACCTGGGCCATTGAGAGGAGGACGCGCCATGTTCCGGATCGACAGGTTGAACGTGAGTTACGGCGAATCGCACGTCGTCCACGATGTGTGCTTCGAAGTTGCGCCCCGGGAATCCGTGGCCATCATGGGCCGCAATGGCATGGGCAAGACAACCTTGCTCAAGGCGCTGATCGGCATGCTGCGGTCGGGCTCGGGCAGCATCCGGCTGGACGGCGTGGAGCTGGCCGGCATGGAGAGCTACCAGCGCGTGCGCAACGGGCTGGCCTTCGTGCCGCAAGGCAGGATGATCTTTCCCTTCCTGACCGTGGAGCAGAACATCCTGGCCGGCGCGGAGCGCAGCGGCCTGAAGGCCGTGCCGGAATACCTGTACCGCTTTTTCCCGGTGCTGCACGAGATGCGCCGGCGCAAGGGCGGCAACCTGTCCGGCGGGCAGCAGCAGCAACTGGCGATCGCCCGCGCGCTGATTTCCGATCCGCGCGTGCTGATCCTGGACGAGCCCACCGAAGGCATCCAGCCTTCCATCATCAAGGACATCGCACGGGTCCTGAACGCGCTGCGCGAGGAGCGCGGCTTCGCCATCGTCGTGTCGGAACAGATGCTGAGCTTCGCGCTGGACCTGGCCGACCGCTTCCTGGTGATAGACCGGGGCCGCATCGTGCACGAGGCCTGCCGCGAGAGCCTGGACCAGGACAAAGTCAGATCTTTCCTGACGGTATGACCGTCAACCACCGAGGAGCATTGTCATGAGACACGGAGATATCTCCAGCAGCAACGATTGCGTGGGCGTGGCCGTCGTGAACTACAAGATGCCGCGGCTGCATACCCGCGCGGAGGTGATGGAGAACGCCCGCAAGATCGCCGACATGGTCGTGGGCATGAAGCGCGGCCTGCCCGGCATGGATCTGGTCATCTTCCCCGAGTACTCCACCCACGGCATCATGTACGACGCCAAGGAAATGTACGAAACCGCTTCGGCCATTCCGGGCGAAGAGACCGCTGTGTTCGCCGACGCCTGCCGCAAGGCCAACGTATGGGGCGTGTTTTCGCTGACGGGCGAGCGCCACGAAGAGCACCCGAACAAGGCGCCGTACAACACGCTCATCCTGATGAACAACAAGGGCGAGATCGTGCAGAAGTACCGCAAGATCATGCCCTGGGTGCCGATCGAAGGCTGGTATCCGGGCGATTGCACCTATGTGTCGGAAGGCCCCAAGGGACTGAAGATCAGCCTCATCATCTGCGACGACGGCAATTACCCCGAGATCTGGCGCGATTGCGCCATGCGCGGCGCCGAGCTGATCGTGCGTTGCCAGGGATACATGTACCCGGCCAAGGACCAGCAGGTCATGGTGTCCAAGGCCATGGCGTGGATGAACAACGTCTACGTGGCGGTGGCCAATGCCGCGGGCTTCGACGGCGTGTATTCCTACTTCGGCCATTCGGCCATCATCGGCTTCGACGGCCGCACGCTGGGCGAATGCGGTGAAGAAGACATGGGCGTGCAGTACGCCGAGCTCTCCACCAGCCTGATCCGCGACGCGCGCAAGAACATGCAGTCGCAGAACCATTTGTTCAAGCTGGTGCACCGCGGCTACACCGGCAAGATCAATTCCGGCGAAGAGGCCACCGGCGTCGCGGCATGCCCGTACAACTTCTACGCCAACTGGATCAACGATCCGGAGGGCACACGCAAGATGGTCGAATCCTTCACGCGGTCCACCGTGGGTACGCCGGAGTGCCCCATGGACGGCATCCCCAACGAGGACGCCAAGCACCGCTAGGCGTGCCTGCCGACCATCCGGTCCGTCCGGCCCGCCGCGCCGGACGGACGATTCCCGAGGACATGAACCGTGCCGTCTCCGCTCGAAACCTACCGGATTGCGCAAGAACCCTTCTACCGTCCCTCCGGGCGGGAAACCGCGCTGTACGAACATGCGTACGCGCACCGGCTGCCCATGATCCTGAAGGGCCCCACCGGTTGCGGCAAGACGCGCTTCGTGGAGTACATGGCCTGGAAGCTGGGACGCCCGCTGGTCACGCTGGCGTGCAACGAGGACATGACGGCTTCCGACCTGGTGGGCCGCTACCTGCTGGACGCTGACGGCACCGCATGGCATGACGGCCCGCTGACGCAGGCCGTGCGCCATGGCGGCATCTGCTACCTGGACGAGATCGTCGAAGCGCGCCAGGACACTACGGTGGTCATCCATCCGCTGACCGACGCGAGGCGCATCCTGCCCCTGGACAAGAAGGGCGAGGTGGTGCGGGCCCATCCCGACTTCCAACTGGTGGTGTCCTACAACCCCGGCTACCAGAGCAGCGCCAAGGATCTCAAGCCCTCTACCCGGCAGCGCTTCGTGGCGCTGGATTTCGACTATCCGGAGCCCGGGCGCGAAGCCGAGATCGTGGCGCATGAGGCCGGCATAGACGCCGGCTTGGCGCAGCGGCTGGTGCGCATCGCGCACAGTTCGCGCGAACTCAAGCGCCATGGGTTGGACGAGGGCGTGTCCACCCGCATGCTGATCTACGCCGGCATCCTCATCCGCGACGGCGTCAGCCCCGCCGAGAGCTGCGACATGACGATGACGCGCGCGCTGACCGACGACCCCGACATGGCCGCGGCGTTGCGGGCGCTGGTCGACGCGAACCTGGAATGAACATGCGAGCCGTCCTGTCCGCGGGGGAAGGGGCTGGCGCCGGCGCAGGCCTGGCCGGGACGCTGGATGACAAACTGCGCCGGCTGGCTGCGCGCAGCGGCGAGGACCAGGCGGTTCAAGCGCGGCGCTGGATCGACGCGCTGCACGGCGAAGACCCCGATTGCGCTGCCGCGGTGGCAGAGCGGTTCGACCAGTTGATGGCGAAGTTGACGGCCGGCGGGCTGGGGCGCTGGATGCTGGCGGGCCTGCGGCGCTACGAGCGCCAGCCCGGTCCTCTGCGCGCATATTTCCAACTGCGCGACGCCTACGCCCGCGAGGCCTTGAACGGCGAAGCAGGCGCGCCGGAACTGGAAGCCGCGCAGGCCAGGCTGGCGTGGCTCTTGTGCGGCCTGTCGGGCAGGGGCATGGCGGTCGAAGCCTTGCGGCGTCCGGCGCTGGACGGCCCGCCGTCGCGCCCCATCCTCGCGCCCTCGCACCTGCTGGTGCCGGACAGCTACACCGTGCTGGACGGCGCCGACCGCTGGGCGCTGTACCGCGCGGCGGTGGCGCATGCGGCCGCCCATCTGCGTTACTCGCCAGCGGCGCAGCCGGTACTGAGCCTCAAGCCCATGGGCGTGGCGGTGGTATCCGCCATAGAGGATGCGCGGGTGGAGCGGCTGCTGGCGGCCGACTATCCCGGCGTGCGGCGCTGGTTCCTGTCCTTCGTGCCGCCGCCGCCCGATCCGGCGGACTTGGGATTCGCGGCCCTGATCCAGCGCATGAGCCGGCTGTTGATGGATCCGTCGCTGCACGACGACAACCATTGGGTGAACAAGGCGCGCACGTTATTCGAGGCGCAGGCCGCCGACCTGCGTGACACGGCGGCCTTCCGTCGCCTGGCGTCGGTGCTGGCGAATGACCTGGGCCAGATGCGGGTGCGCTTCAATCCACAGCAGTACGCCGTACCCGTGCCCTACCGTGACGACAACGCCTATCTGTGGGACTACGGCGACGCGGCAGAGCCGCCGCCTGAGCTGACCCTGGGGTCGCAGGGTGTGGCGCCCGAGCGGCGCGACGCCGCGCCGCAAGGCCAGGAGCAGCCCGCGCCAGCGGCCAGCGAAACGGAAATGGGACGCTACCGTTATCCCGAATGGGACTACAAGCTGGACCGAAGCCGGCCGGACTGGTGCACCGTGATCGAGAAGCTGCCGGGTTGGACCGGCATGCCGCTGCCCGCGCTCGCCGGACCCGCGCAGCGCCTGGCCCTGCCGCAGTCGCGCCGCCTGAGCCGCACGCGCCGTCTGAGGCGCCAATGGGAGGGCGATGACATCGACCTGAACGCCGCGATCGAGGTCCTGATCGACCGGCGCCTGGACCTGGCGCCCGACGCCCGCTTCTTCATGCGCCCGGGCAGCCAGCCCTGCGCTAGCAGCACGCTGGTGCTGCTGGACCTGTCGGCCTCGGCCAACGACCTGGCGTCCGACGCAGGGGCGACAGTGCTGGAATTGGAGAAGCGGGCGGCGATGCTGCTGGCGCAGGCCACATCAGGCGAAGGCGACCTGATCGCCGTGCACGGCTTTTGTTCGGACACGCGGGCGGCGGTGTACTACTACCGCCTGCTTGAATCCGGCGCCCCGGTTGCGGCGGCGTTGGGCCGCATAGGCGGCGCCCAGGCCCGTTATTCAACGCGCCTGGGCGCGGCGCTGCGGCATGCCGGCGCGCTGGCGCTGCAGGCGCCGGGAGAGCGGCGCGCCATCATCGTCGTCACCGACGGTGAACCCTCCGATGTCGACGTGCATGACCCGCGCTATCTGGTGGACGATGCGCGCGAGGCGGTGCTGGAACTGCGCGGGCGAGGCGTCAGCGTGCATTGCGTCGCGTTGGACGCGCAGGCCGAACCGCAGTTGCGCGCGATGTTCGGCTTTCGCGGTTACCGGATCGTGACGAACCCGGCGGCATTGCCGCAGGCGCTGGTTCGCGCCTATGCCAGGACCGCGCCATGACCACCCCAGGAATCCACGTGTTGACGGCGGCTGCGGCTGTGCTGAAACTGATGAACTCGACAAAGGATGGATGTCCGCGCCAGCGGGCCTCCCGATCATGGCAAACAAAGATCCTATCCGCGTAGGCGTGCTGTTTTCCGAAACAGGTGCCACATCGACCATAGGCCGGTCCCAGCTGCATGGCACCTTGCTGGCCATCGACGAGATCAACGAGGCGGGCGGGGTCGACGGCCGCGAGATCGTGCCGGTGCGCTACGACCCGAGATCGGACCCCGCCACCTACAGCGTGCTGGCTGAAAGACTCATCACGCAAGACCGCGTCAACGTCATATTCGGCTGCTACATGTCCAGCAGCCGCAAGGCCGTGCTGCCGGTGGTCGAGAAATGGAACCGCTTGCTGTTCTACCCGACGCTGTACGAAGGGTTCGAGTTTTCGAACAACATCATCTACACCGGCGCCGCGCCCAACCAGAACAGCGTGCAACTGGCCGAATTCATGACCGCCAACTTCGGCGCGCGGGTCTACCTGATCGGTTCGGACTACATCTATCCCTACGAGTCCAACCGCATCATGGGCGAACTCGTGCTGCAGCGGCAGGACAGCGCCAAGCTGGGCGAACGCTATGTGCCTTTGACCGCGACGGAACGCGACTACCGGGAGATCCTGGACGACATCCGCAACAAGCGTCCGGACTTCATTTTCTCCACGGTGGTGGGCAATTCCACGGCCTGCCTGTACCGTGCCTACGCGGACGCGGGCTTCGATCCGAAGACCATGCCCATCGCCAGCCTGACGACCTCCGAAGCGGAGATCTCCCAGATGGAGCCCGAGGTCGCCGCCGGCCACTTCACTTCCGCGCCGTATTTCCAATCCATCGATTCCGACATCAACCGGCGCTGCCTGGAACGATTGCGGCGGCGCTTCGGGCATGACTGCGTGCCCAATCTCTGCTGGGAAGCGGCGTACTTCCAGATGCACATCTTCGCCAACGCTTTCCGCGACACCGGCACCGACGAGATCGCGCAGATCCTGCCGCGCGTGCTGCAAAGCGAATTCCAGGCGCCCCAGGGCCGCGTGCGCATCGACCCTACCAACCACCACACCTGCCTGTATCCGCGCGTCGGCCGGGTCAACGGCAAAGGCCAGTTCACCATCGTGCGCGAGGCCACGCGGCCCGTGCATCCCGATCCGTACCTGGTCACCCATTCGTTGGGCGACTGGACGGCCACCCTGAGTTCGCTGGATATCTGATGGGCGATACCGCCAGCCGCCAGCGCGCGGAGCGCGCGACGCCATCCCTGCTCAAGGACCTGCGTACGCTGCGGATCGCCGTCTATCATCCCGACGACGCCGACGGCCGCCAACTGACGCAGCAGCTGCAACGGATCGGCTGTCAGGTGCAGACCTTCTGGCCTCCGGCGCCCACGTTGCCCGAAGGGCTGGACGCGGTGTTCCTGGCCGTGCGGCCAGATGTGATCGACCTGGGCTTCGAATGGGCCAAGAGCGAAGACGCGCCCATGGTCATCGCCATCGTCACCTACGAAAATCCGACCATCGTCGAGGCCGTGTTGCGCATCGGCGCGAAAGCAGTGCTGCCTTCGCCCGTGCGCTCGTTCGGCCTGTTGTCTTCATTGGTGGTGGCGCGCCAGGTCTACGACGACATCAAGTCGCATGCCCGGCGCCTGCGCAAGCTGGAGGGAAAACTCCTGGGCGTGCGCCGCATCGCGGAAGCCAAGAGCATCCTCATGCGCACGCGCAACGTCACCGAGGACCAGGCCTACGACCTGATCCGCGAGCAGGCCATGAACAAGCGCGTCACTACTGAAGAAATCGCGGGCGCCATCGTCAACGCCAACGAAATCCTTTCGCTGGGCAAGTAGGGCGCGCCGCGCAGCTTCAGTACTTGCCCGTCAGCAACTCGCCCGCGTTGGGCACGCGCGCTTCCAGGTCCAGCACCTTCAGCATGCGATAGACGGTGGCCGCGGCCGCCGTCACCACCGGCAGACCCAGGCGGTCCTGCACCGGCTGAATCGACGCCAGGGACGGCATCTGCACGCAGGCGGACAGCACCACCGCATCCACGCCGCGCGTGTTCAGGCGTTCCACGTGGCTGGCGGGCGCCATCGGATCCTGCGCGCCAACCTTCAGGTTGTCGGGAATCTCCAGCGACAGGCTGTCCTGCACCTCGATGCCTTCGTTCTCGATGTAGTCCACCACCAGCTTGGTCAGCGGCTTCATGTAGGGCGTCAGGATAGCGACCTTGCGCGCGCCGATGGCGTGCAGGCCCTCCACCAGCGCGCCTGCGCTGGAGATCACCGGTGCCGGCGCGCCGTTGTCCACCGTGGCCTGGTGCAGGCGTTCCTGCGAGACGCGGTGATAGCCCAGGCCCTGGCTCATGATCGCCACCAGGCAGGCATAGCCCAGCACGTCCACGCGTGCATCGGACAGCTCCTGCGCGCAACGGTCCGACTCCCGGTCCATCGACGCCAGTTCCGCCGCCGTCACCTGCTTCATGCGCATGCGGCTGGAATGGAAAGTGAAACGCTCCGGCGCGATGGTCTCGCGCAGGCGCAGCATGGCCGGGATTTCCGTTTCCATGGTGGTGTTGGAACTGGGGACGATCTGGCCGATGCGCAGGGCGCGGGGGGATGCGGTCATGGCGATGCTCCTCGAATGGCGTAAGAGGGCCGGCCCGCGGCGGCGCGCGGGAACCCGGCAATGCGGAATACGGATGTCAGCCGGTGGCAGTGCCTGCGGCGGTGAGCGCTGGTCTCATGGCAGGTCCCCGGATGTTTGTCGTGTGCTCTATCGGCAAGGCTTATTCTGGTCGCCGGGAACGATATTTTCCAATATAGTTTTTATCTTGTTTGATATCTTTCCCAAATAACTGGCCGCCATGGAAATCCGCCAACTCCGTTATTTCGCCGTGCTGGCCGAAGAGCTGAACTTCACCCGGGCCGCCGCGCGCCTGCACATCTCGCAACCGCCGCTCAGCCTGCAGATCGCGCAGCTGGAGCGCGAACTCGAGGTCAAGCTGTTCGACCGCAACAACCGCCGCGTCACCCTGACCGAAGCCGGCGAAGCCTTTCTCAACGACGTGCGTGCGCTCCTCGCCAGCCTGAAGGACGCCACCGTCCGAGCCCGCGCCGTGGACCAGGGCCTGGCCGGCCGCATCGAGGTCGGCCTGTCCGGCTCGCACTTCATGGGCCCGGTACCCGCGCTGATCGCCCGCTACAAGGCCTCCCACCCCCAGGTCTCAGTCCTGCTCAACGAAATGAACCCCGCCGCGCAACTGGACGCGCTGCGCGGCCACCGCATCGACGTCAGCATCTCCCGCACCGCCGTCGACGACGAGGAACTACAGTCCATGCCCCTATGGCCCGATCCCGTCGTGGCCGTGCTCCCCAAGGGCCACCCTCTGTCCGCCCGCAAGCGGCTGGCGCTCGGCGACCTCGCCGGCGAGGCCTTCGTCATGCTGCGCCAGGACACCTCCGCCTTCGCCCGCGCGCTGGCCGAAACCTGCGCGCGCGCCGGCCTGCCCCTGTCCGCCGCCCAAACCGTCGCCGAAGTCCCGGCCCAGCTGGCTCTGGTCGCCGCGGGCCTGGGCGTGGCCTTGGTGCCGCGTTCCACATGCCGCCATGCAACCGACCGCATTGCCGTTTGCACGCTGCCCGCCGACATCGCGCGCGCCATGGTCTACGCCGTCACACGCCGGCAAGGACGCAGGCGCGCACTGGACACGTTCCTGCAAACCGCTGCCCAGATGCAGGAGGCATGATGGCAACCGCGCAGCATCCCCCGAAACTGCAAGACATCGCGTAAGCCCCCAAAGGCCGCCCGCGCGGCCGGCCGGGGGCGGGCATTACAAGATCCTCGCCACCATCCCCGACCGAGGCGAGAACGCCAAGAACACAGCTCGCCCCAGGTCGCGTCAAGATTCAAACAGCACAGCCTGGCGCGGCGGCCCGGCCGGTGGCGCGGGGCGTCGATAAGCCCAAGGGAATCCGAAGGAACCGCCGTAGGCGGTGACGAGGATGACGCAGGGGAAGTCCGGAGCGAACGCTCCGGACCGCAATCGTTGCCCCGCGCCACCGGCCGGGCCGCCGCGCCAGGCGGTCTTAAGAACACAAAGACCGGCCCCAAAAACAAGAGGCCGTCCCACAAAAAGACGGCCCCAAAAAACCAAGCAAAGCAAAATAACTCAGCCCGTCAACACACAATCCAAAGCCTCCGGCGCACCCAACCGCACCCGGAACTCCCTCAACTCATCCCGCCGGAACACATGCACAGTCACCCGATCCCCCACCCGGTACTGCGCCAGCAACAGTTCCAGCCCCGCCGGCGCATCCACCCGCAAGCCGTCCACCGCCACCAGCACATCCCCGGCGGACAACCCGCCCTTATGCCCCGCGCCGCCCTCCAGCACTGTCGCCAGCACCAGCGATTCCCCCTGCTTGCGCGTACGCACATCCAGCGAAGGAATATTGGCCGCCGTCTTCCATTGCAGCTTGATGCCCTGCGGCTCCAGTAGTTCCGCCAGCGGCACATCCGCCGTCCCATAGGCATGGCGCGCGATGAAGCGCCGCGTATCCACGCCAGTGGCTTCACGAATCAGCGCCGGCAGTCCATCTTCCGGCAACCCTTGCGGCTTGCCCTGATAGAAATCGCGTCCATAGCGGCTCCAAAGCAAGCGCATCACATCATCCAGCGAGTGCGCGCCACCCGTTTCCCGGCGGATCAGCAGATCCAGTCCCAGTGCCACCAACGCGCCCTTGGTGTAATAGCTGACCAGCGCGTTCGGCGAATTTTCATCCTGCTTGTAATAGCGCGTCCAGGCATCGAACGAACTCTCCGCCACCGACTGCTTCAACCGGCCCGGCGTACGCGCCACGCTGGTGATGGTCTTGGCCAGCAGCCGCAGATAGTCAGGCTGCGTGATCGCGCCCGAGCGCAACAGCAGCAGATCGTCGTAATAGGACGTGAAGCCTTCGAATACCCACAGCAGACGCGTCAGATCGGGCTGCGAAAGATCGTAGGGCACGAAGGCTTCCGGCTTGATCCGCTTCACGTTCCAGGTATGGAAGTACTCATGGCTTACCAGGCCCAGAAAGCCGCGATAGCCTTCGCCCTGGCCTTGCTGGCCCATCACCGGCAGATCCTTGCGGGCCGTCATCAGCGCGGTGCTGGCGCGATGCTCCAGGCCGCCATAGCCGTCGCCCGTCACCATGGTCATGAACACATAGCGGTCCGAGCTGTCCAGGAACGGCGCGCGCTTGCTGCGGGGCTCGAAGAACGCAATCTGCGCTTCGCAGATCTTGCGCACGTCTTCCGTGATTCGTGCCAGGTCCAGATTGGGTGCAACGCCCGTGAACACCAGTTCGTGTTCGGCGCCATGCGCCACGAAGCTCGAAACCTGTGGCGTGCCCATCTCCACCGGATGGTCGATCAGCGCGTCATAGTCCGGCGCCAGGTACAGCCCGAAACCGTGGCGGCGCGCGGCGCCCTTGTGGCCGCGCGCTTCAGGCAGGCTGGTGTAGACCTTCCAGCCCTGGATCGAGCGCGGCGGCGCCAGGTCCACCAGGCAGGGCAGATGGTCCTGGCCATGCACGCGCAGGAACACGCTGGTGCCGTTGAAAAAGCCGTGGGTTTCGTCCAGATGCGCGCCGCGCACCGACAGGTCCCAGGCATAGACCTCGTACTCCACCCGCAGCGGACCCTCGCAGGGCGCGGCCTGCCAGGTATGGTTGTCGATCTTCTCGACAGGCACGCGCCGCGTGCCCGAATAGGCCGCCAGCGATTCGATCTGGCGCGAGAAATCGCGGATCAGGTAGCTGCCCGGAATCCAGGCCGGCAGCGACAGGCGCTGGCCGTCGGGGGAGGGCGCGGCGATGCTTAGGGTTATCCGGTAGCGGTGTCCGGCCGGATCATGGGGCGCGAGGCGGTAAAGTAGCGGCAAAGCGTAGTCTTTTTCCATGGCCATATCTTACTTTCATACTTATTCGGAGACATCAATGAGCGAGTCGTTTGTGCTGGTCGAAACCCGGGGCCGCGTCGGCCTGCTGACGCTGAACCGTCCCAAGGCCCTGAACGCCTTGAACGATCAACTGATGGATGAGCTCGGCGCGGCCCTGCTGGCGTTCGAAGCGGACGCCGATATCGGCGCCGTGGTCATCACCGGCAGCGAAAAAGCCTTCGCCGCGGGCGCCGACATCGGCGCCATGAAAGACTGGTCCTACATGGACGTGTATGGCAGCGAATACATCACGCGCAACTGGGAAACCCTCAAGCGCATCCGTAAACCCGTGATCGCGGCCGTGGCCGGCTACGCCCTGGGCGGCGGCTGCGAACTGGCCATGATGTGCGACATCATCATCGCCGCCGACACCGCCAAGTTCGGCCAGCCCGAAATCAAGCTGGGCGTGATTCCGGGCGCGGGCGGCACCCAGCGCCTGCCGCGCGCGGTGGGCAAGGCCAAGGCCATGGACCTGGCGCTGACCGCCCGCATGATGGGCGCCGAGGAAGCGGAACGCGCCGGCCTGGTGTCGCGCGTGGTTCCGGCCGACAAGCTCATGGAAGAAGCCATGGACGCGGCCACCGTCATCGCCTCCATGTCCCTGCCGTCGGTCATGATGGCCAAGGAATGCGTCAACCGCGCCTTCGAAGGCTCGCTCAACGAAGGCCTGCTGTTCGAGCGCCGCGTGTTCCATTCGCTGTTTGCGACCGAAGACCAGAAGGAAGGCATGGCCGCCTTCACCGAGAAGCGCAAACCGGACTTCAAACACCGTTAATCCTTGTTACGCCCGGGCGGCCTGTCCGGGTGCACCAGGATCCGCCCCGCGCGCCCTCCCAGGGCGCGTTTTTTTGCGCGCTTCCAGGCCCATGAGCGGAGTTGCGCCTTGAAACGGTTCGGCAGCACCTTGTTGCAGAGTTCGGCCCTATCCTGAAAAAGCGTCACCGCGAGGTGCCGCGCCAGAGAGGCTTGCCCGAACTGGCAAGCCCGGCGCGGCGGCTCGCTTGCAGACAAAATCAATAAGGAGCCTTGCATGCGTACATCCATCGCTACCCGCCGCTGGTCCGCCGCGGTCCTTGCTGGCGCACTGAGCGCCTGCTTCGTCACCGCCGCCCAGGCGCAATCGCCGCGGCCTACTTTGCGCCTGGTGTCCGAGACGCCGTACCCGGCCGCCTCCGCGCCCGCG
Source organism: Achromobacter sp. ACM03 (assembly GCF_014851665.1). Classification (NCBI taxonomy): domain Bacteria; kingdom Pseudomonadati; phylum Pseudomonadota; class Betaproteobacteria; order Burkholderiales; family Alcaligenaceae; genus Achromobacter; species Achromobacter sp. ACM03. The sequence continues at coordinate 247,740 of NZ_JACVAD010000002.1, forward strand.
GCGCAGATGAGCGAGCAAGAGCTGCGCGACATCGCCATCGACGCCTATGTCTATGCTTATCCGATGGTGCTGATGGAGTTGGCCCGCCGCAAGGCCACCGCCGTGCAGACGCCGCTGGACGGCAAGGCGCCGGTGAACCAGTTCGGCCACAAGGCCGCCTTCCCCGATCCGCGCGCGGGCGACGTGCCCTGGCCCAGCGCCGACGCGCTCTATTCCAGCCTCTGGTTCGACGTGTCGCGCGCCCCGCTGATCGTGAACCTGCCCGCGACCGGCGACCGCTATATGGTGTTGTCGGCGTTGGACATGTGGAGCGACGTATTCGCCTCGCGCGGCACGCGCACCAACGGCAACGGCGCTCAGTCGTTCGCCATCGTCGGCCCAGGCTGGCAGGGCAGCGTGCCCCCCGGCATGGACGTGATCCACAGCCCTACGGCCACCGGCTGGTTGATCGGCTGGACCCAGGCGGGCGGTCCGCAGGACTACGCGGCCGTCAATCAGATCCAGGCCGGCATGACCGCCAGCCCGATGGCCGCGCCCGTGCTCGCCAGGCCTGCTGCCAACCGCGGTTCCCGCAGCGCCTATCCGCAAACGGGGCCCGGCGTGGGTTCGGCGCCGATCGGCAGCGACCTGCCGCCGCCTATGCCCGTGACGGTGCCCGACGGCACGCCGGCCGAACAGGCGGCCGGCATGGACGCCGCCTCGTTCTTCACGCTGTTCTTCGACGTGATGCGCAACAACCCGCCGCACGCCAACGACACGCCCATTCTGGACCGCATGCGCCGCATCGGCCTGGACAGCCGCCAGCCGTTCTCGTATGGCCGCCTGAGTCCGGCCGTGCAGCAGGCGCTGGCGCAGGCCCAGCCGTTGGCCGGCCGGCGCATCGCTGATGGCGTGTCGCGCCTGGGTACGCCCATGAACGGCTGGAGCACCGTGCTGTCCGGCATCGGTACTTATGGCACCGACTACACGCGCCGCGCCGCCATCGCCTATGCCGGCCTGGGCGCGCCGACGCCGGAAGACGTGCTGTACCCGGTCACGGTGTCCGACTCCAAGGGCCGCGCGCTGAATTCCGATGAAGACTATGTATTGCACTTCGACAAGGGGCAGTTGCCGCCGGTCAACGCATTCTGGTCGCTGCACGTCTATGACGACAAGCACGGCTTCGCCGACAATCCGGCCAACCGCTACGTACTGCGCAGCACCGATGGCCTGAAGTACAACGCCGACGGTTCGCTGGACATCTACATCCAGCGCCGCGATCCCGGCGAGCGCAAGCGCTCGAACTGGATCGCCACGCCGGCCGCCGATGCGCCGTTCCTGCTCAGCATGCGCCTGTACTCGCCGCAGGATACGGCGTTGGACGGACTGTGGGCGCCGCCGCCGGTCAAGGAGGATTGATCCTGGTTTGATGGTATAAAGCGCGGCCTCCATGACGGAGGCCGCGGTTCATTGAGCAGGGTTTGCGCAGCATGCTGCGAGGGGTGATTCGCGTCCCTAATTTCGGCCGATCCAAGCGTTGTTTGCGCCTTACAAACGGCCGAAAGTTCATTTGCTAGGGTAAAAAGAATCACGCTATACTCTGCGGGTTTGACGCTTGCGGGATAAGAACACGTAGCGGCTGACAAGTAGCGGGCACGGTGTTGATGAGCCTTTTGAAATCAACGACTTGGCGCCGGCTATGGGGGCAGCTACGGGCAGCGAGACGCGCCGGTTCTGATAGGGGCAAAGAAGCAAAGCGAGGAAGTTTGATGCAACAGAACTCCATGCAGCATGAAGTGCGGCAGGGTCCGGTTGACGGTCAGGGTCAGCAGCAAGCAATGTTTGACCACGACATGACGGATAAAGTTCTGGTTCTCAGTGACGCGGATCGCGCGGCGCTGAATGCTCAAGCTAGCCGCGGGCTCCTGTTGGCATTGGCAGCGCAAGGTGCCATGGGGCTCGCAGCAGCAGTAATTGCGGGGGTTGTCGGAGGGGCGGCGGCAGGTTGGTCGGCGCTGGCGGGGGCGGGAGCGTATTTCATTCCCAATGCGTTGTTCGCATTGCGCCTGGCTGTCAGCGTACGGGCCGGTAAGGCCAGTCCCTTTACCTTTCTCTCTGGTGAGTTGATCAAGTTGTTCGCAACGGCGCTGCTGTTGTGGCTGCTTTCGCGTGTGACGCAGGATAGCCTCGTATGGCCTGCCGCGTTGCTCGGTCTGATACTCACATTGAAGGGCTATCTCCTGCTCTTGATGTTCCGCAAGTTGTCATAGCGCCGAGCAGGTTTACGGCAAACGAAATCGTGGAATCGTCCGGTTCGCAAGGGCCGGGCACAGCAAATAGGGTAGGATTCAAATGGCTGCTGCCAGCGACGTGTCGCCTCAGTCCGCGTATATTCAGCACCACCTGGTGCATCTGAACAATACGGGTGAGAAACAGAGCGCTATCGCTCAGTTCGACATCATCAACTACGACTCGTTGTTCTGGTCGGGCCTGATGGGTCTGATCGTCATTTTCTTCCTGTGGCGCGCTGCGCGCCGCGCCACCAGTGGCGTGCCGGGCCGTTTCCAGGCCTTCGTGGAAATGATCGTCGACATGGTCGACGACCAGGCCAAGGGCATCGTCCACAACGCCAAGAGCCGTCTTTTCATTGCCCCGCTGGCGCTCACCGTGTTCCTCTGGATCATCCTGATGAACGCGCTGGACCTGCTGCCCGTCGACCTGCTGCCCTCCATCTGGCGCCTGACCGGCCTGGGCGCTGAGCACGGCGATCCGCTCTACTACCACCGCATTCTGCCGACCGCCGACCTGAACGTGCCGATGGGCATGTCGCTGGGCGTGCTGCTGCTGATGTTCTACTACGGCATCAAGATCAAGCACCCGGGCGGCTTCGTCAAGGAACTGTTCACCGCGCCGTTCCACGCGCACGGCATCGGCGCCATCGTGCTGGCCCCGTTCAACCTGCTGCTGAACCTGATCGAATACGCCGCCAAGTCCGTGTCGCTGGGCATGCGGTTGTTCGGCAACATGTTCGCCGGCGAACTGATTTTCATGCTGATCGCCCTGCTGGGCGGCGCCTGGACCGGCTTCAACGGCGCCAGCATCGGCCTGGGCATCGGCCACATCCTGGCCGGCTCCATCTGGGCGATCTTCCACATCCTGATCGTTCTGCTGCAGGCCTTCATCTTCATGATGCTGACGCTGGTGTACCTCGGCCAGGCTCACGAAGGCCACTGATCCCCCGAATTTCCCGTGCTGGCCACCCGGCCAGCATGGGATAGCAAGATTATCTTGCATTGAGCAGTACCCCTTATTTTTCAATTTTTGACTTCAGATTTCTAACCAAGGAGTTGTCATGACCAACGTCGCTTTCGTTGCCCTCGCTTGCGGTCTTATCATCGGTCTGGGCGCTATCGGCGCTTGCATCGGCATCGCACTGATGGGCGGCAAGTATCTGGAAGCCTCGGCTCGTCAGCCTGAACTGATGAACGCTCTGCAAACGAAGATGTTCCTGCTGGCTGGCCTGATCGACGCGGCATTCCTGATCGGCGTGGGTATCGCCATGCTGTTCGCCTTCGCCAACCCGTTCGTCGGCTAAGGCACCGCCCGCCGGCGAAAAGGCGGGTCATGACGCTGGCGGCGATGTGGGTGCAAGCTCCGTCGCCGACTAGCAAAGTATCGAGTGCTCCGTGACGCCCCTTTCCGGGTGCGGTCGGAGCCGCAAGGTGTTAAAGGAACGACCGTGAATCTGAACGCGACGATCATTTTCCAGATGCTCGTGTTCTTCGTTCTTGGCTGGTTCACGATGAAATTCGTGTGGCCTCCCCTGACGAAGGCGATGGACGAGCGCCGCCAGAAAATCGCCGACGGCCTGGCCGCCGCCGAGAAGGGCAAAGCCGATTTGGCTCAAGCCCAGGCGCGCGTCAGTCTGATCGAGGCTTCTGCCAAGTCCGAAAACCACGCCCGCATCATCGAGGCCGAGAAGCAAGCCGCCTCCCTGATCGAGCAGGCCCGCCGTGAAGCGGAAGCCGAACGCGCCCGCATCGTGGCGCAGGCTGCCCAGGATGCCGCGCAGGAAGTCCAGCGCGCCCGCGACCTGCTGCGCGACGACGTCGCTGCGCTGGCCGTCAAGGGTGCTGAACAGATCCTCAAGCGCGAGGTTGACGCCCGCGCACACGCCGAGCTGCTCAACCAGCTCCGCGCGCAGCTTTAATCCGGGACCGTCATGGCTGAACTTTCCACTGTTGCCCGGCCCTACGCTGAAGCGCTCTTCAGCGCGGCGCGCGACGACCGCGCCGGCTTGCCGGCCTGGTCCGATCTGGTCAGCGAACTGGCTCAGGTCGCCTCCAACCCCGACGTGCGCGAGGCCATGGCCGACCCGCGTCTGGGCGACAAGCAGCGCGTCGAGCTGTTCTCCGGCCTGGTAAAGGCCGAACTGCCTCAAGCCGCCCGCAATTTCATCGAGCTGCTGGTCGAAAACGACCGGCTGCTGCTGCTGCCCGACATCGCCGCGCAATTCGCGGTGCTGCGGAATCGTCACGACGGCACGGCGCAGGCGGAAATTACCAGCGCGTTCGAAATGAGCGATGCCCAGGTCAAAGAACTGGTCAGCGCGCTCGAACAAAAATTCGGCCTCAAGCTCAAGCCCAGCGTCACCGTTGATCCGTCGCTGATCGGCGGCGTGCGCGTGGCCGTCGGTGACCAGGTGCTCGATACTTCCGTACAAGCCCAATTGGCCCGCATGCGCGATCAGCTCGCCGCTTAAGGCAACTAACAGGATTCCAGGAGTCAATATGCAACTCAATCCCTCCGAGATCAGCGAACTGCTCAAGAGCCGCATCGAGGGCCTGGGCGCTTCGGCTGATGTCCGTACTCAGGGCACCGTCGTGTCCGTGACCGACGGTATTACCCGCATCCACGGCTTGTCCGACGTGATGCAGGGCGAAATGCTCGAATTCCCCAACAACGTTTTCGGTCTGGCGCTCAACCTCGAGCGTGATTCCGTCGGCGCCGTTATTCTCGGCGACTACACCGGCGTTTCCGAAGGCGACCAGGTCAAGACGACCGGCCGCATTCTGGAAGTTCCGGTCGGTCCCGAACTGAAAGGCCGCGTGGTCAACACGCTGGGCGAGCCGATCGACGGCAAGGGCCCGGTCAACGCCAAGGCCACCGACATCATCGAAAAAGTGGCGCCTGGCGTTATCGCCCGCCGCTCGGTGTCGCAGCCGCTGCAAACCGGCATCAAGGCTATCGACTCGATGGTGCCGATCGGCCGCGGCCAGCGCGAACTGATCATTGGCGACCGCCAGACCGGCAAGACCGCCGTCGCTGTCGACACGATCATCAGCCAGAAGGGCAAGGGCGTCACCTGCGTGTACGTCGCTATCGGCCAGAAGGCTTCGACGATCAACAACGTGGTGCGCAAGCTGGAAGAGCACGGCGCGATGGAATACACCATCGTCGTGGCCGCTTCGGCCTCCGACTCGGCCGCCATGCAGTACCTGGCCGCCTACGCCGGCTGCACGATGGGCGAATACTTCCGCGACCGCGGCGAAGACGCCCTGATCGTTTATGACGACCTGACCAAGCAAGCCTGGGCCTATCGCCAAGTGTCGCTGCTGCTGCGCCGTCCGCCGGGCCGTGAAGCCTATCCGGGCGACGTGTTCTACCTGCACTCGCGCCTGCTGGAACGCGCTGCCCGCGTGAACGAAGAGTACGTCGAGAAGTTCACCAACGGCGCCGTCAAGGGCAAGACCGGCTCGCTGACCGCGCTGCCGATCATCGAAACCCAGGCAGGCGACGTGTCGGCCTTCGTTCCGACCAACGTGATCTCGATCACCGACGGCCAGATCTTCCTGGAAACCGACCTGTTCAACGCCGGTGTCCGCCCCGCAATCAACGCCGGTATCTCGGTGTCGCGTGTGGGTGGCGCTGCTCAGACCAAGGTCGTCAAGAAGCTGTCCGGCGGTATCCGTACCGACTTGGCGCAGTACCGTGAACTGGCCGCCTTCGCGCAGTTCGCTTCCGACCTGGACGACGCGACCCGTCGCCAGCTGGAACGCGGCAAGCGCGTGGTGGAACTGCTCAAGCAGCCGCAATACCAGCCGCTGCAAGTGTGGGAACTGGCCGTCACGCTGTACACGGTCAACAACGGCTACCTGGATGAAGTGGACGTGGCCCAAGTGCTGTCGTTCGAGAAGTCGCTGAAGGATCAACTGAAGGCCAAGCATGCGGCCCTGATCCAGCGCATCGAAGACACCAAGGAACTGTCCAAGGATGACGAAGCCGAATTGGCCGCCGCCATCCAGGAATTCAAGAAGCACGGTGCTTTTTAAGAAAGTGATGGGTTAGGCGTCCGCGACGCCTCACCCATCCTTCCCGGATGGATGAGGCGCCAGCGGAACCCATCGGCCAGTCTTCACAGGAAAGCGCAATGCCCGGAATTAAGGAAATCCGAACCAAGATCAAGAGCGTGCAAAACACGCGCAAGATCACCAAGGCGATGGAAATGGTCGCCGCATCCAAGATGCGCAAGGCGCAGGAGCGGATGCGTGCTGGCCGTCCGTATGCCACCAAGGTGCGCGAGATTGCTGCGCACCTGATGCAGGCCAACCCCGAGTACAGCCACCCGTACCTGGTCGAACGCGAAGTCAAGGCGGTCGGCGTGATCATGGTCACGACCGACAAGGGCCTGTGCGGCGGCTTGAACACCAACATCACCCGCGTGACGTTGGGCAAGCTGAAAGAGTTCGAGAAGAACGGCATCGCCGTGCAAGCGACCGCTTTCGGCAACAAGGGCGTGGGCGTGCTGACCCGCATCGGCGCCAAACTGGTTTCCCAGGAAGTGCAACTGGGCGACAAGCCGCAACTCGACCGCCTGCTGGGCGCGATCAAGGTGCAGCTGGACGCCTACCTGGAAGGCCGCATCGACGCGCTGTACGTGGCCTCGACCCGCTTCGTCAACACGATGAAGCAGGAGCCGTTGTTCTTGCGCCTGCTGCCTCTGGCCAGCGGTTTGGATGATCCGTACCAGACGGGCGCTGATAGCCTGGCCAAGACCTCGGAAGTGAAGTCGGACTACAGCTGGGATTACATCTACGAACCCGACGCCCGTAGCGTGATCGACGACCTGCTGCAGCGTTACGTTGAAGGCCTGCTGTACCAAGCCGTGGCCGAGAACATGGCTTCGGAGCAGTCGGCCCGGATGGTCGCCATGAAGGCGGCGTCGGACAACGCCAAGAAGGTCATCGGCGATCTGCAACTGGTCTACAACAAGACCCGTCAGGCCGCGATCACCAAAGAAATTTCGGAAATCGTAGGGGGCGCTGCCGCCGTTTGAGGCAGGCAGCATCCCGTCAAAAGCTATCAAGCAAGGAATCGACATGAGCAACGGAACCATCGTTCAGTGCATCGGCGCCGTGGTGGATATTCAGTTCCCCCGCGATCAAATGCCCAAGATCTACGAAGCGCTTACCCTGGCCGACGAGGGTTCCTCGTTCGCCGAAAAGGGTCTGACGCTGGAAGTGCAGCAACAGCTGGGCGACGGCGTGGTGCGTACCATTGCGCTGGGCTCCAGCGACGGCCTGCGCCGCGGCATGAAGGTCACCGGCACGGGCGCCCCGATCTCGGTGCCCGTCGGCACCGGCACGCTGGGCCGCATCATGGACGTGCTGGGTCGTCCCATCGACGAAGCCGGCCCGATCCAGCACGACGAAAAGCGTGGCATTCACCAAGCGGCTCCCCGTTTCGACGAGCTGTCGCCGTCGGTGGAACTGCTGGAAACCGGCATCAAGGTTATTGACCTGGTTTGCCCGTTCGCCAAGGGCGGCAAGGTCGGCCTGTTCGGCGGCGCCGGCGTGGGCAAGACCGTCAACATGATGGAACTGATCAACAACATCGCCAAGCAGCACAGCGGCTTGTCGGTGTTCGCCGGCGTGGGCGAGCGTACCCGCGAAGGCAACGACTTCTACCACGAAATGGAAGAGTCGAACGTTCTGGACAAGGTTGCGATGGTGTTCGGTCAGATGAACGAACCCCCGGGCAACCGTCTGCGCGTGGCGCTGACCGGCCTGACCATGGCCGAGAAGTTCCGCGACGAAGGCCGCGACATCCTGTTCTTCGTGGACAACATCTACCGCTACACCCTGGCCGGTACCGAAGTGTCGGCACTGCTGGGCCGTATGCCGTCGGCAGTGGGCTACCAGCCCACGCTGGCCGAAGAAATGGGCAAGCTGCAAGAGCGCATCACGTCGACCAAGACCGGCTCGATCACCTCGATCCAGGCCGTGTACGTCCCTGCGGACGACTTGACCGACCCGTCGCCTGCCACGACCTTCCAGCATTTGGACTCCACCGTCGTGCTGTCGCGTGACATCGCCGCCCTGGGTATCTACCCGGCCGTGGACCCGCTGGATTCGTCCAGCCGCCAGCTCGACCCGCAAGTCGTGGGCGAAGAGCACTACGCCGTGGCCCGTGGCGTGCAGCAAACGCTGCAGCGCTACAAGGAACTGCGCGACATCATCGCGATTCTGGGCATGGACGAACTGTCGCCGGAAGACAAGCAGGCCGTGGCCCGCGCCCGTAAGATCCAGCGCTTCCTGTCGCAGCCGTTCCACGTTGCAGAAGTGTTCACCGGTTCGCCCGGCAAGTACGTTCCGCTGGCCGAAACCATCCGTGGTTTCAAGATGATCGTGAACGGCGAGTGCGATGCGCTGCCGGAACAGGCCTTCTACATGGTCGGCTCGATCGACGAGGCCTTCGAGAAGGCCAAGAAACTGCAATAAGGAACCGATATGGCTACCCTGCATGTGGATGTCGTCAGCGCAGAGGAAGCGATCTTCTCCGGTGAGGCGAAGTTCGTGGTGCTGCCTGGCGAAGCGGGTGAACTGGGCATTCTGCCCGGCCACACCCCGCTGATTTCGCGCATACGCCCCGGGACGGTCAAGATCGTTCGTGCCGACCAAGGCGAGGAAAACATCTTCGTCGCCGGGGGCATTCTGGAAGTGCAGCCGGGCAGCGTGACGGTTCTGGCCGACACGGCTATCCGTGCCGCCGACCTGGACGAAGCCCGCGCCCTGGAAGCGCGCCAGAAGGCCGAACAGGCCCTGGCCAACGCCAAGGACAAGGCGGACATCGCCGTGGTCGAAGCGGAACTCGCCATGCTGGCTGCGCAAGCCATCGCGGCGCGCAAGCTGCGCCAAGGCGGCCGTTCGCACTAAGCGGCGAAGCTGTGCCCCGGGGTTCGCCCCGGAATCGAAAGAAGCGGCCTCAGGGCCGCTTTTTTCATGCCTGTTTTTGTCATTGCCGAGTGAAGGTCCGCCGTCCTTTGGGCGGGCCGCAATGCGATCACTACGAATAGCTGCACGCCGGTTGCAACAGTAGCCTTCAATCTTCCTAGTCAAGCGTAGGGGGAAGCGTGCGAGAAGTCCTGGATTGCGGGGTATTGCTGGCGCCCGGCCATGATGGGCCGATGCGCGATCTGGTCGCGCTGCACCCGGCCAGGCAGACGCGCGTGCGGCTCCATCTGGTGTCGCTGAGTCCGGTGCGCTATGCGACCGCGGGCATGGCGGCGCGCGATGCCGTGTCAGGCGCGCAGACCGACGCCGACGCGCATGCCGACAGCCAGGAAGCGGACGTGCAGGCGCTGGCCCGGCTGGCGGTGGCGCTCAGGCGCTACGACTGCTGCATTCTGCCGGTGGCGCCGTCATCGCTCGCCTGGACGCGCATGGCGCTGCAACAGGCGGGCAGCGCATTGAGCACGCCGGTGCTGTTGCTGATCTCCGATGTGAAGGCGCCCGCGATCGAAGACCTGCTGAGCCTGGGCGCGTCGGATTTCATCATGCAGCCGGCCTGCCTGGAAAGCATGCGGGTGCGGCTTGGCCGCCTGGCCGGCGCGGCGCACGGGCGTGGCGCGGCGCGGGCGGATATCCGCGAGCCCACGACGGCTTATCGCGAGGCGCGGATGGAACTGGGCGCGGACGGGGCGCCGAGGCTCGCTGCGTTGCACGCCCGGGTGCCACAGGATCTGGTAGAGCAAACCTTGTCGGGCATGCGCAAACCGCATCCGCGGCCTGCGCATGAATCCTTCCGCATCGCGAAGGCGCGGGTGGTGGACGGCTTCGAGCGCGACTATATCCGGCTTGCGCTGTCGCGCCATGGCGGCAACGTGGCGCAGGCGGCGCGGGCTTGCTGCAAGCACCGGCGGGCGTTCTGGGCGCTGATGCGCAAGCACGGCATCGAGGCGGCGCCGTACCGGCAGGCCGCGCAGGAGCGGGGGGCCTGAAGCGACGGACCTGCCGGCGGTCGGTCGACGCACGGCCAGCGGGCGGGGCGCCGCGCGCGCCGCCTTGCCCCTGAAAGCGCCCCGCTTGCGCGCCGGCAAGGCCGGCGCAGAGCCTGGCTGCGACTTGTCAGCCAGGGGAAGTAAAATCACGGCTTCCGATCATCGAGGATAGTCGTGTCTGCTTCCGTACTGAAGAACGATGTGTTCTTGCGCTCGCTGCTGCGCGAGCCCGTGCCCTATACCCCGATCTGGCTGATGCGCCAGGCCGGCCGCTACCTGCCTGAATACCGCCAGACGCGGGCCCGCGCAGGTTCCTTCATGGGCCTCGCTCAGAACCCGGACTACGCCTCGGAAGTCACGCTGCAGCCGCTGGAGCGTTTCGACCTGGATGCGGCCATTCTGTTCTCGGACATCCTGACGGTGCCGCACGCCATGGGCCTGGGCCTGGACTTCGCCGAAGGCGAGGGTCCGCGCTTCGCCCGTCCGGTGCGTACCGAAGAAGACGTGGCGCGCCTGGAAGTGCCGGACATGGACAAGCTGCGCTATGTATTCGATGCCGTGCGTACGATCCGGCGCGACCTGGACGGCAAGGTGCCGCTGATCGGCTTTGCCGGCAGCCCCTGGACCATCGCTTGCTACATGGTGGAAGGCCAGGGCAGCGACGACTATCGCCTGATCAAGACGATGCTGTATGCGCGTCCCGACCTGCTGCACCGCATCCTCGAAATCAACGCCGAAGCCACGTTGCAGTACTTGAACGCGCAGATCGCCGCCGGCGCCCAAGCCGTGATGCTGTTCGACAGCTGGGGCGGCGTGCTGGCCGACGGGCTGTTCCAGCAGTTCTCGCTGGCCTACACCCGCAAGGTCGTGGCCGGGCTGACCCGCGAACACGAAGGCCGCCGCGTGCCGGCCATTGTCTTCACCAAGGGCGGCGGCCAGTGGCTGGAACAGATCGCTGCTTGCGGCGCCGATGCCGTGGGCCTGGACTGGACGGTGGATCTGGCCGCCGCGCGGCGCCGCACCGGGGACTCGGTCGCGTTCCAGGGCAACCTCGACCCCATGGCCTTGTTCGGTGGCGGACCCGCCATCCGTGCCGAGGCGCGGCGCGTGCTGGACGCGTTCGGACCGGTCGGCAAGGGCGGCCACGTGTTCAACCTGGGCCACGGCATATCCCGCTTTACTCCGCCAGAAGCCGTAGCCGAATTGGTTGATGAAGTCCACCAGCACAGCCGTTCGCTGCGAGGGTAAGTGAGTGGACGCTTCGGTCTACAGGGCCGGAGCAGGAGGGTCCCTGATGACACTTGTGCACAGCAAGATTGCCCTCGGGGAAAACCCTTTAGATGCTAGTTTACAATCTCGGAAGCTATCATAAGTCATTGTTTTAAATGGTGAAATGAGAGTTTTCAACAAGATTTCGCAAGTTTGCGCAATCTTGTCAAATTCCAATTTCCGATGTTGCTCCTGCCTTTTCCCCAAAGTTATCCACAGGCGGAAAATGGAGCGCGCCGGCATCATCCGGGATCATCCTTCTACATGCTCCGTCCTAGCACCCATGTCTGAAACGCTGTCGAACACGACCCCCGCGGTCTGCTGGGTGCGGGTGGCGCTGGACGTGCCCCTGCCGGGTCCGTTCGACTACCGCAGCGACGCGCCGGTGACGGTGGGCCTGCGGGTCATCGTGCCGTTCGGCCGCCGCAAGCTGATCGGCGTTGTGGTGGACAACCCGGCGGAGCCGTCCTTCGACCCCAAGCAGATCCGGCCGATCGAAGAGGTGCTGGATGACCTGCCGCCCTTCGACGAGGACTGGCTGCGCCTGGCCCGCTTTGCCGCTGACTACTACCAGCGGCCGCTGGGCGAGGTGATGCTGCCCACGCTGCCGCCGCCGCTGCGCAAGCCCACGGCCTACCAGGGCAAGCGCTCGGCGGGCGGACCCGTGGCGCGCCTGGACGGGCGCAAGCGCAAGACGGCGCGCGCGCCGGCCCAGGCCGACCAGCCGCCGGAGCTCAACGACGCCCAGCGCGAGGCGGTGGACGCCATAGGCGCGCTGGACGGGTTCAAGCCCGTGTTGCTGCACGGGGTGACGGGCAGCGGCAAGACCGAGGTGTACCTGCGCGCGGCCGAAAGGGTGCTGGCGGCGGGACGCCAGGTGTTGCTGATGGTGCCCGAAATCAACCTGACGCCGCAGCTCGAAGGCGCGCTGCGCGCGCGCCTGGAGGCACTCGTTGGACCGGACGGTCTGGCCGTCATGCATAGCGGCCTGTCCGATGGCGAACGCTTGCAGGCCTGGACCCGCGCCCAGCGCGGCGAGGCCCGCATGCTGCTGGGCACGCGCATGTCGGTGTTCGCGCCCTTGAGCCAGCTGGGCCTGATCGTGGTGGACGAGGAGCACGACGCGTCCTACAAGCAGCAGGACGGCTTGCGCTATTCGGCGCGCGACCTGGCGGTGTGGCGCGCCCATGACCTGAATATTCCAGTAGTGCTGGGGTCGGCCACGCCGTCCCTGGAGACTTGGCAGCATGCCGAGCGCGGGCGCTACCTGCGCCTGACCCTGCCGGGCCGGGCGCGCGCCAGCAGCCTGCCGTCCATGCGCCTGATCGACACGCGGCGCCTGCAACTGACGCAGGGCATGTCGCCGCAACTGCTGGATGCCATCGGACAGCGCCTGGAACGCAAGGAACAGTCCCTCATCTTCCTGAACCGCCGCGGCTATTCGCCGGTGCTGCATTGCCAGTCCTGCGCGTGGGTCAGCAATTGCCCGCGCTGCACTGCATTTACCGTCCTGCACCGTACCGACGGCCGCGGCCATCGCCTGCAGTGCCATCACTGCGGCTACCAGGCCCCGGTGCCGCGCGCTTGTCCCGAATGCGGCGACCAGGACCTGGCGCCCATGGGGCGCGGCACGCAGCGGGTGGAAGAACATCTGGCGGAATTGTTTCCCGAGGCGCGCATCCTGCGCATCGACGCCGACAGCACGCGCAAGAAGGGCAGCGCCGAAGCGCTGTTCGCCTCGGTGCATGCCGGCGAGGTGGACATCCTGGTGGGCACGCAGATGGTGGCCAAGGGCCACGACTTCGCGCGCCTGGGATTGGTGGGCGTGCTGAATGCGGATTCCATGTTGTTCGCGCATGACTTCCGCGCGCCCGAGCGCCTGTTCGCGCAGTTGATGCAGGTGGCGGGCCGCGCCGGCCGCCATCAAGGCAACGGCGAGGTGCTGATACAGACCAACTACCCCGAGCAGCCGGTCTATCAGGCGCTGCTGCGGCATGACTACGCGGGCTTTGCCCGCCATGCCCTGCACGAGCGGGAAAGCACCGGCCTGCCGCCTTTCGTTTACCAGGCCCTGCTGACCGCGGAGGCGCGCGAGCTGAAGGTGGCGCTGGAATTCCTGGAGCGGGCGCGGGCCTTGCCCGAGGGTGAATGGGCGGCCGATTTTCCAGGCCTGGACGCCATCATGCTGTACGACCCGGTGCCGCTGCGCGTGGTGCGCGTGGCCAATATCGAGCGCGCCCAGTTGCTGGCGGAAAGCAGCAGCCGGCCGGCTTTGCAGGCCTTCCTGGCGTCCTGGTCGCACCACCTGCCGTACCTGGCCAACGAGGCCCGCGTGCGCTGGCAACTGGAAGTCGATCCGCTGGAAATCTGATCGGCTGCGGCCGGGGCCAATGCGCCGTCGATCCGATTGTTCTATGATCTTTCTCCTCTATCGCGCCGGCGCGGCAGGCCCGCCGTGGCGGCTGCGCCCGTCCCCTTTTTCTCGCGTGTTACCGGCCCGCTGACGGGCGGCCGCAAGCTTCGTGCTTGCTGGCCGCAGCTTCAATGCGGCCGCCGCGATGCATGATCACCTGACTCGAATGTCCGCCAGCGAACCTATAGCCCAAGGCATGAACCCCGCTCAACGCGAAGCGGTGCTGTACCTGGACGGCCCCTGCCTGGTGCTGGCCGGCGCCGGCAGCGGCAAGACGCGCGTGATCACGCAGAAGATCGCCTACCTGCTGCGCGAGTGCGGCTATATGGGGCGCAACGTGGTGGCGCTGACCTTCACCAACAAGGCCGCGCGCGAGATGGACGAACGCGTGAAGACCCTGGTGGATCGCAAGCTGTCCAAGGGCCTGATCATCAGCACCTTCCATTCGCTGGGCGTGAAGATGCTGCGCGAGGAGGCGCGCAACGCGGGCCTGAAGCCGACGTTTTCGATCCTGGACGCCGACGATGCGATGGCCATCATCCAGGAACTCTTGAACACGACCGACAAGGCTCGCCTGCGCCACGTGCAGGGCATCATCTCGCTGTGGAAGAACGGCTTGATGGAGCCGGACGATGCCGCGCGTGAAGCCATCACGCCGGCCGACGTGGAGGCGGCCAACGTCTACCGCAGCTACGCCGCCACGCTGGCCGCCTACCAGGCGGTGGACTTCGACGACCTGATCCGCATCCCCGCGCTGCTGCTGGCCAACAACGAAGAAGTGCGCACCCGCTGGCAGAACCGCGTGCGTTATCTGCTGGTGGACGAATACCAGGACACCAACGTGTGCCAGTACCGCCTGGTGCAGCTCCTGACGGGTTCGCGCGCCATGTTCACGGCGGTGGGCGATGACGACCAGGCGATCTACGCCTGGCGTGGCGCAACCATCGAGAACCTGGCCAAGCTGACCACCGACTACCCCAACATCAAGCTCATCAAGCTGGAGCAGAACTACCGGTCGGTGCAGCGCATCCTGGCGGCCGCAAACCAGGTGATTGAAAAGAACCCCAAGCTGTTCGACAAGAAGCTGTGGTCCGATCTGGGCGTGGGCGAACCCATCCTGGTATCGGCCATGGACGGCGAGGAGCAGGAGGCCGAATCCATCGCCATGAAGGTGTCGGCTTCGCGCTTCGAGCGCCAGGCGCAGTGGAAGGATTTTGCCATCCTGTACCGCAGCAATCATCAGTCGCGCATCCTGGAACAGGCGCTGCGCAACCTGAAGATCCCGTACACGATCTCGGGCGGGCAGAGTTTCTTCGACAAGACCGAAGTGCGCGACGTGCTGGCCTATCTGCGCATCCTGGCCAACGACGACGACGATCCGGCCTTCATCCGCGCGGCCACCACGCCCAAGCGCGGCATCGGCCAGGCCACCTTGCAGACGCTGGGGCAGTACGCCGCAAGCCGCGAGCTGTCGCTGCTGGCGGCAGTGGCCGAGACCGGCCTGGAAAGCCTGCTGGCGCCACGGCAGCTGGAGCCGCTGCGCACCTTCACCGAGTTCATCCGCCGCATGCAATGGCGCGCGGGCCGTGGCGCGGCCGATGCGAAGGACGCCGCGCCGTCCGAGCCCGCGGGCGTGCTGCTGGACGATCTGCTGGAAGCCATCCAGTACGAACGCCATCTGTACGAGCTGTTCGAAGAGCGGCCCGCGCAGACGCGCTGGCAGAACGTGCTGGAGCTGACCGGATGGCTCAAGCGCAAGGCCGAAGAAGACAACATGACGCTCTTCGACCTGGTGCAGCATGTGGCGCTGGTCACCATGCTGGAGCGCGGCGAGGAAGAAGAGCCCGATGCGGTGAAGATGTCCACCCTGCATGCTTCCAAGGGGCTGGAGTATCCGCACGTGTACCTCGCGGGCGTCGAGGAAGGCTTGCTGCCGCACCTGGGCAAGGATGACGAAGTCGGCGATCCGGCGCGCGCGGCCGAGAACCTGGCTTCGCGCATCCAGGAAGAGCGCCGGCTCATGTACGTGGGCATCACGCGCGCGCAGCGCAGCCTGAACCTGAGCTGGTGCAAGCGCCGCCGCCGCGCGCGCGAAGACCTGGTGCGCGAGCCTTCGCGCTTCATCGAGGAAATGGGCCTGGGCGATGTGCGCATGCAGGAAGACGCGGCCACCGCCGCAATGAATCCCAAGGAGCGCATGGCCATGCTCAAGGCGTTGCTGAAGAAATAGGGGCGGGGCGGCGGCTTGTGGAAAGCCGCGGCCTGCTCCTACACTGGACTGCGCCCGCCCCGCCGTCCGGGGCGCGGCAATTCCGTGGATCGAAGGAGCGCGCCATGTGTCGCTGGCTGGCTTATACCGGTAGTCCCATACAGATGGAGAGCGTGCTGTTCAAGGCCAAGCACTCCCTGATCGACCAGAGCCTGCACTCGCGGCTGGGCGCTACCACTACCAATGGCGACGGCTTCGGGCTGGGCTGGTATGGCCGTCAGCACGAAGGCCGGCCGCTGGAGCCGCCGTTCCGCTACCGCAGCGTGCATCCGGCCTGGAACGACCGCAATCTGCGGGAAGCGGCGCGCGCGATCCACGCGCCGCTGTTCGTGGCGCACATCCGCGCCGCCACCGACACGCCCGCGCAGGAAACCAACTGCCATCCGTTTCGCCACGGCCAGTGGCTGTTCGTGCACAACGGCGTCATCCGCGACTATCCGTTGCTCAGGCGCGACCTGATGCTGATGATCGCGCCGGCCTATTTCGGCTCGCTGGAAGGGTCGACGGATTCCGAGGTGATGTTCCTGCTGGCTTTGAGCTTCGGCCTGGAGGAAGACCCGCTGGCGGCGCTGGCCCGCATGGTGGGCGCGGTGGAAGAGACGGGCAGGCGGCATGGCGTGGCGCAGCCCATCAACATGACGGTGTGCGCGCTGGACGGCCAGCGGCTGATCGCCGTGCGCTATTCCAGCGAGGCCGATTCACGCACGCTGTTCCACAACACCTGCGTGCGCCATCTGCGCCAGCTATATCCCGACAATCCGCAGATCGCGGCGCTGGATGACGACGCATTCCTGCTGCTGTCGGAGCCCTTGACCGAGATGCCCGGCGCCTGGGAGGAAGTGCCCGAAGCCACCGCCATCATCGCGGGCGGCGGCACGGTGGCGCACTATCCGTTCGTGCCGGTGCCGCCGGGGGCCTGAGCCGGGCCGGGCTTCAGTGGCCCGTATGCAGGGCCGGATTCAGCGTGCCCCAGGCGGCGGTGCGCACCAGGCACTCCACGGCGCCGGTCTGCGAATTGCGGCGGAACAGCAGGCCTTGCTGACCCGCCAGCGAGGTGGCCTTCACCACCGCGCCTTCCGGCGTCAGCACGCGCGTGCCGGCGGTGACGTAGCAGCCGGCTTCCACCACGCAGTCGTCGCCCAGCGAAATTCCTATGCCCGAGTTGGCGCCCAGCAGGCAGCGCTTGCCGATGGATACCACCTGCTTGCCGCCGCCGGACATGGTGCCCATGATGGATGCGCCGCCGCCGATGTCGCTGCCGTCGTCGACGATGACGCCGGCGCTGATGCGGCCTTCGACCATGGACGCGCCCAGCGTGCCGGCGTTGAAATTGCAGAAACCTTCATGCAGCACCGTGGTGCCGGGCGACAGATGCGCGCCCAGGCGCACGCGCGCGGTGTCGGCGATGCGCACGCCGCTGGGCATGACGTAGTCGGTCATGCGGGGAATCTTGTCCACGCCGCGGATTTCCAGGATCTGTCCGGAGGCGCGCAGATGCCAGCGCAGCGCATCCACCTGATCCACCGCGCAGGGCCCGGCCGACGTCCAGGCGACGTTGGCCAGCACGTTGAACAGGCCGTCCAGGTTGGCGTCGTGCGGACGGATCAGCCGGTGGCTGAGCAGGTGCAGGCGCAGATAGGCGTCGTGCGCATCGACCGGCGGTTCGTCCAGCGACGAGATCGCGGTACGCACGGCGACGATGTCGACCTTGCGGCGGGTGTCGCGGACCAGGGCGGTGGGCACATGTTCGCCCAGCGCGGCGCGGGCTTCCTCGGGCGACAGGTGGCGGGTGCCGGTGGCCGGCGAGTTGTCGGCCAGCGAGGGACGCGGATACCAGGTATCCAGGATGGCGCCGTCGGCGGCCAGCGTGGCGACGCCATAGGCGATGGCGCTGAGGGGCTTGGGGGAATCGGCCATGATGAAAGAGGAAGTGCGCAGTCTGGGTGCGTAATTCTAAGGCGAAAGGGCCGCGGTTTTCAGAGGCTGCCGAAGGCCCAGCGCAGGCTCAGCGACCCGGTGTGTTCGCGGTTGCCGCCGCCATACTGGCCGCCGTAGGCCAGGCCGATGACGGCCGAGCGCGACACGGCGATTTCCAGGCCGGCGCCCGCCAGCGCGGCGGACCGGGCGATGGGCGCGCCGGCGACCGTCAGCACGCTGCCGCCGTCCAGCACCAGGGTGGTTTCCGGTTGTACGTCGCCAAAGGCGCGGCGCCAGCCCAGTGTCGCGTGCAGTCTGCCGAAGGTGGGGCCGACCGCGAAGCCGGTCTGGCCGCGCAGGCCCAGCGTGGTGGTGGTCTGCCGGATCCGTCCCGCGTCGGCCGAGAGCGCGGTGAATCCGCCCGATTCGCTGAAGCTGCGCGTGCGCACGTTGCGCACCGCCAGGCCCGCGAATGGCTCGATGGTCGCGCTTTCCGACAGCGCCAGCTCGTAGCCCAGTTCCGAAAAGGCCTGCGCGGTGTAGGCACTGAAGTCGGCGGTCAAGGTCTGCCGGGCGATGCCGGGCATCTCGAAATGCCGCCGGGTGTCGATGTCGTGCCAGGTGTAGGAGGCGGCCGTCAGCAGGTTCAGCTTGCCGGGGCCGGCGTCGAACGACTTCTTGCCGTAGAGCCCCGCGGTATAGCTGTATACGTCCACCCGCGCATCGGCCGCGTCGATGCGGACGCGGCTGCGGGTGGCGCCCAGCGCGCCGCCCAGCCGCCAGCCGGCGCCCGCGTCGAATTCGCCGCCGCCATACAGGCCGGTGGTGCGTTGCTTGATGCGGGCCGTGTTGGCGCCGCCTTCCAGCGTTTGCCAATTGTCGACGACGACGAGCCAGCCCGGCTGGGCCGGCGCGGGACGGGCCGGACGGTCGGCCAGCAGGCTGCGGTCCGGTTCGGCCTGTCCGGCGTGCGCGTGCGCTGCGCCAGCCGCGAACAGGACCTGCATGGCGAACGCCGGCGCCAGCAGCCGCCGGCGCACGGCTATCGGTGGCGGCAAGGACTGTTTACGCCAGTTCTTTCAGCAGCAGTTCCCAGAATTTCATGCGCTGTTCCAGCGTCGAAACCAGGATGTACTCGTTCAAGGTGTGCGCGCCGTCGCCGTCGGCGCCCAGGCCGTCCAGCGTCGGGATGCCCATGGCGGACGTGAAGTTGGCGTCGCTGCCGCCGCCCGTCATGGGCGCGTCTTCCAGCAGGAAGCCGGCGCGTTCGGCATAGCCCTGCACCAGCGCCAGCAGATCGGCGGCGGCTTCGGTCTTCACCATGGGCGGACGGTTCAGCTCCACATCGATGTCCAGTTCCACGTCCGGACCCACGGCGCACAGCTCGCGCATGCGGCGCAGCACGTCTTCGGCGGCGCCCATGTCGGGCACGCGGAAGTCGACCACGCAGCGGCACAGCGCTGGCACGGTGTTGGTCACGGTGCCGCCGGCGATGGTGCCGACGCTCACGGTGATGCCGCGGTCATAGTCGGTCATGGCTTCCAGCGCCAGCACCTGATGGGCCATTTCGCGGATGGCGCTGCGGCCCTTCTCATGCTGCATGCCGGCATGGGCCGGACGGCCCTTGACGTTCAGGTTCAGCATGCCGGTGCCCTTGCGCGCTGTGACGCACTTGCCGCCGTTGGGGCGGGCGGGTTCGCAGACCAGCGCGTACTTGGCGTTGGCGGCAAAGCGCTCGATGTGCGCGCGCGACGCGTGGCTGCCGGTTTCTTCGTCGGGCACCACCAGAAAGTCCACCGGCAGCTGGGTCGCGCCGGGGCGCGCCAGGCCGGACAGCGCCGTCAGCGCCAGGTAGATGCCGGCCTTCATGTCGTAGCCGCCCGGCCCATAGAGGCGGTCGCCTTCGATGCGCACCGGGTTCTCCAGCAGCGTGCCCACCGGATGCACCGTGTCCATGTGCGCCAGGATCAGGATGCCGGGGCGCGTGTCGCCGGGGGCGCGGTTGGTCGCGTACAGCAGCGGACCCGTGGTCGGGCCCAGGGACGATAGCTCCACCGTCAGGCCGGCGGCCGCGGCGTAGTCGGCGATGATGCGCGCCATGGCGGCGATGCCCTCGGGGAAGTTCGAGGGCGATTCGCATTGCAGCCAGCTCTTGATGCCGGCGACGATCTGTTCAGTGCTCTGGGTGTTGGACATGACGGTATCGGATATCTGCAACGAAGAAAGTGGGGGCGGTCAGGCGACCTGCTGGCCGGCCAGGCGGGCCAGTTCGGCGGCGTCGGGCATCTTGCCGTCGAACCAGAGGCTGGCGCAGACGGCGGACATGGCGCGGCCGTCGTGGCCGATGCCCGGTACGACCTGCAGCTTCCAGCCGAACGGCACGCCGCGGCGCTCGGCTTCCTTGCGCCCGAACTCGAAGTAGTTCTGCGCGCGTGCGAAACGGTGCGGGCCCTGGCGCATGGCGGCGGGCTCGGACGGCAGGTTGGGGTCGTCGGTGGCGATGTCCTGGTCGCCCGCCAGGATGGTCATCGGGTAGGCCAGCAGCTTCACCAGGTGGTCTTCCGTCATGCCTACGCCGTCCATGCCTTCGGGGAAGGGATAGTCGAACGTGGGCAGCGTGTACCAGCCCGGGTTGCCGGCAGTCACGGCCTTGAACGGCGCGTGCGACTGGCTGCTCATCAGGCGGTGCACGAACTGGCCGCCGGCGGAGTGGCCGAACAGGTAGACGTTCTGGCCGTCGGTGATTTCGCCGGCGATCAGGTCCTTGATGACATTGCCCACCAACGCGTAGGTCCAGCCGTCGATGTGGCGCGGATTGCCGCCGGCCGAGAACACGCGGCCGTTGTTGTAGCTTTCCACGCCGGGCCAGATCTCGTTGGAGAAGGTCAGGGCCACGATCAGCAGCTTGTGCTTGTCGGCGGCTTCCACCCAGAAATCGCGGTACTCGTCGCCGTTGCGCAGCACGCCGTGCTGCACGATGACCACCGGCATGTCGGGCGTGTAGCCGTAGGGGCGGTAGGTCTGCAGCTTGAAGGGGCGGTCGGAGTTGCGGTCCTCGTCCACATACAGGATGGCGTTGCGGCCGGCATGGCCCAGTTCGATGGCGATGCGGTCGACGTTGGACATCTCGGAGGGTTTCATCAGGCGTTCGCCTCATTCAGGTGGCAGGCCGACCAATGGCCTGCCGAGATTTCTTTCAGGACCGGCGCCTGCTCGCGGCAGCGCGGCATGGCGTGGGGGCAGCGGGGATTGAAGGTACAGCCCGGCGGCGGATTCAGCGGCGACGGGATCTCGCCCTTGATCGGCGTGAACTTGCGGCCGCGGCGGCCCACGTCCGGCACCTCGGCCATCAGGGCCTGGGTGTAGGGATGGTTGGCGCGCGCGAAGATCTCGGCCGACGTGGAGATTTCCACGATCTTGCCCAGGTACATGATCGCCACGCGGTCGGAGATGTGCTTGACCACGCCCAGGTCATGGCTGATGAACAGGTAGGTGAAGCCGTGCTGTTCGCGCAGGTCCATGAACAGGTTGATCACCTGCGCCTGGATCGACACGTCCAGCGCGGCCACGGGCTCGTCGCAGACCAGGAACTTCGGCGCCACCATCAGCGCACGCGCGATGCCGATGCGCTGGCGCTGGCCGCCCGAGATCTGGTGCGGGAAGCGGTCGCGGTACTCGGGGTCCAGGCCCACTTCCTTCAGCGCCTGGTCGATGCGCGCGGGAATCTGGGCGGCGGGCGCCAGTTTGTGGACCTTGAGCGATTCGCCCAGGATCTGGCGCAGGCGCTGGCGCGGATTCAGCGAGGCCTGCGGATCCTGGAAGATCATCTGCACGCCCAGCGTATAGGCCAGCTTGTCGGCGCCGCGCAGGCGGCGGGCTTCCTGGCCCTGGTACAGCAGCTGGCCTTCAGTCTGGCCATGCAGGCCGGCAACGACGCGGCCCAGCGTGGACTTGCCGCAGCCGGATTCGCCGACCAGGCCCACGACTTCGCCGCGCTTGATGGACAGGTCCACGCCGTTGACCGCATACACGGTGCGGCGGTCGATGGGACGGCCGGTCAGGGCCAGGATGCGCTGGGCCAGGTCGGGCCGCTGCTCGAAGCGCTTGTGGACGTTCTTGAGCTCGATGACGGGAGTATCGGCTTGGCTCATACCGGCTGGGCCTCGCGGGTAATCGGCACGTAGCAGCGGTAGTTGCGCGCGCCTTCGGTGGTGACAGTGGGGGCTTGTTCGGTGCAACGCGTGACCGCGCTGGTGCAGCGCGGGCGGAACGGACAGCCCGAGGGGCGGCCGGCGAGGCTGGGCGCCATGCCGTTGATCTGGTGCAGGCGCGCGCCGGGCTGGGTGGCGCCGGGCATCGAATCCAGCAGGCCCTTGGTGTAGGGGTGGCGCGGCGCGTCCAGCACTTCTTCGACCGGGCCGCTTTCGACGATGCGGCCTGCGTACATCACGGCCACGCGGTCGGCCAGTTCAGCCACCACGCCCAGGTCGTGGGTGATCCAGATCAGCGCGGTGTTGTGCTCGCGGCAGATCTCCTGCATGCGGTAGAGGATCTGGCCCTGGATGGTGACGTCCAGCGCCGTGGTCGGCTCGTCGCAGATGATCAGGTCGGGCTTGTTCAGCATGGCGATCGCGATCGCCACGCGCTGGCGCATGCCGCCCGAGAATTCGTGCGGATAGCTCTTCAGGCGCTTTTCGGGCGAAGGAATGCCGACCATGGCCAGCGCCTCGCGGCAGCGTTCCTCGGCTTCGGCGCGCGGCACGTCTTCGTGGGTCAGGATGGCTTCCATCATCTGCTCGCCGATGCGCAGCACCGGATTGAGCGTCATCAGGGGATCCTGGAAGATCATGGCGATGCGGTTGCCGCGCAACTGGCGCATCTGCTCTTCGCTCAGCTTGCGCAGGTCCGTGCCCTTGAACTTCACTTCGCCGTCCACCACTTCCCCGGGCGGGTCGATCAGGCCCAGGAGCGAAAAGCCGGTGACGGATTTGCCGGAACCCGATTCGCCGACCAGGCCGACGATCTCGCCGCGGCGCACGGTCAGGTCGACGCCGTCGACTGCCAGCCACGCGCCGGCTTCGGTATGGAATGCGGTGCGCAGGCCGCGCACCTCAAGAATGTTTTCGCTCATTTCAGTTGCCCATTGCGCCAACCGCGGCGCATGTAATGGAGATAGCTCCATCGGGATGCCGCGGAGCCGGCTTTGCCGGTCCGCAGGCATGCCCCCTTGAGGGGGAAGCGCGCAGCGCTTCGGGGGTGGGCCTCATCTCTTCGGGTCCAGGCTTTCGCGCAGGCGGTCGCCCACGATGTTGATGGAGAGGATCAGCACCAGCAGGGCGATGCCCGGGAACAGGCTGATCCAGTAGTCGCCCGACAGCAGGTACTGGAAACCGTTGGAAATCAGCAGGCCCAGCGACGGTTCGGTGATGGGCACGCCCACGCCCAGGAACGACAGCGTGGCTTCCAGCGCGATCGCGGTCGCGATCTGGATGGTGGCGAACACCATGACGGGGCCCAGGCAGTTGGGCAGCAGGTGGAACAGCATGATGCGCCAGGCGGGGAAGCCCAGGTTGGCGGCGGCTTCCACGTATTCCTTGCGGCGTTCCTGCAGGGCGCGGCTGCGCATGATGCGGGCGTAATGCCCCCACTGCACCAGCACCAACGCCAGGATCACCTTGTCGACCCCTCGCCCCAGCACCACCAGCAGCACCAGCGCCACCAGGATGGTCGGAAAGCCCAGGATGAAGTCGACGATGCGCATGAGCACGGTATCGACCACGCCGCCGACATAAGCGGCCACCAGGCCGATGGCGCCGCCCACGGCGGTGGCCAGGACCACGGCGGACAGGCCCACCATCAGGCTGATGCGCAGGCCATACAGGATGGCGCTGAGCATGTCGCGGCCCTGGTCGTCGGTGCCGAGCCAGGCGATGCTGCCGTCCATCAGCGCCTGGCGCGGCGCCAGGCGGCCGTCCATCAGCGAAAGGTTGGCGAGGTCGTAGGGATTCTGCGGCGCGAAGAAAGGCGCGAAGACCACCAGGACGATCAGGATGGTCAGCGCGATGACGGAGCCGCGCACCGTCGGGCGCGCGTGCAGTTTCTTCAGGATGGAGGCGCGCTGGGGCGTCTCAGCCAGGGGCTGGACGGTGCGGGTGCGGCCGGGATTCGGAGTTTGAGCCATGGCGGATTATTGAGCGGGAGTCACGAGCTGCACGCGCGGATCGAGCGTGGCGTACAGGATGTCCACAACCAGGTTGATGATCACGAAGATCAGGGTGACCAGCATCACGTAGGCCACCACGACCGGGCGGTCCAGCTGGTAGACGCTGTCGATCAGCAGCTTGCCCATGCCCGGCCAGGCGAACACGGTTTCGGTGATGGTGGAGTAGGCGATGAGGGTGCCGAACTCCATGCCGATCACGGTGACCACGGGGATCAGGATGTTGCGCAGGATGTGGCGGCGCACGATGCGGCCGGGCTTGACGCCCTTGGCGCGCGCGAACTTCACGTAGTCCTGGCTGCGGGCCTCGACCACGCCGGACGCGGTCAGGCGCAGCACCAGGGCGATGTTGGCCAGCGCCAGGTTGATGGCCGGCATGATCAGGTGCGACCAGCCATCGGCAGTCAGGATGGACAGCGGCACGCCCAGCACGGTGACCGTGTCGCCGCGGCCGGTGGCGGGCAGCCAGCCCAGCCATACCGCGAACAGCAGGATCAGCATCATGCCTTGCCAGAAGTTCGGCAGCGAAAAGCCCAGCACCGAAGTGGCCATGATGCCGCGGCCCAGCGGCTGGTCGCGGTACAGGCCCGCGATCAGCCCCAGCGGAATGCCGAACACACAGGTCAGCATGATGGCGACCACCACCAGCTCGAACGTGGCGGGGATGCGCTGCACGATCAGCTCGATGGCGGGGATGCCGTGCACGAAGGATGTGCCCAGGTCGCCGTGCAGCGCGCGCCACAGGAATCCTGTGTATTGCTGCCATACCGGCAGGTCCAGGCCCAGGCGGGCGATCATCGCCTCGCGTGCGGCCTGGCTGGCTTCGGGGCTGACCAGCAGTTCGATCGGATCGCCCACGGCATAGACCGCGAAGAAGACCACGACCGAAACGGCCAGCAGCACGAACAGACTCTGTATCAGTCTGCGTAGGATGAACAAGGCCACGAGATTATTTCCTTGGTGGGCTCAGGGTTTGCGGGCGCCGCGTAGGGTCTTACTTGGCGGGCTTGGCCGACATGGCCAGGGTGTACTGGTCGGCGCGGCCTTCATAGGTCAGTCCCTTGCGGAACGCCCAGATGCTGCTTTCGAAATGCAGGGGAATGCTGGGCAGGTCGGCCAACGCCAGCGTCAGCGATTCCTGCAGCAGCTTTTCGCGCGCGGCCGGGTCCACGGTGACGAGGGCGCGCTTGAACACGCGGTCGAACTCGGGGTTGTCATAGCCGCCGTAGTTGCTGGTGCCCAGGCCGTGTTCCTTGTCGAACGCGCTGACCCAGTATTGCAGGAAGGACGAGGCCTCGCCGGTTTCCGACGACCAGCCGCCCATGGCGAAGCTGAACTCGCGCTTGGCGCGCTTGGGGAAGTAGACCGAGCGCGTCATGGTGTCGACGGTGGTCTTGATGCCCACGCGCGACAGGTATTGCGCCACTGCCTGCGTGACCTGCGCATCGTTGATGTAGCGGTCGTTGGTGGATGAGACGGTCAGCTCGAAGCCATTCGGGTAGCCGGCTTCGGCCAGCAGCTTCTTGGCGGCGGCCGGGTCGTACTTCAGCGCGGGCGGGTTGGGCAGGGTGCCGAACATGCCGTCAGGCAGGAACTGGTTGGCCGGCGTGGCGGCGCCGTCCATGATGCGGTCGGCGATGGTCTTGCGGTCGATGGCCATGGAAATGGCGCGGCGCACGCGCACGTCCTGCAGCGGGTTCTTGCCGTCCGCGGCTTTCACGCCAGGGCTGGGATTGCGCGCCACGTCGGGCTGGAAATACACCACGCGCACCGACGGGGTGATGACGTGGCCGAAACCCGGCGTTTCCGAAATGCGCTTCACGTCGCGCGCGGCGGGATTTTCGATCAGGTCGAAGTCGCCCGCCAAGAGGCCGGTCAGGCGCGGGCCAGCGGCAGGCACCGGCACCAGCTTTACGTCCTTCCATGCCGGCTTAGCGCCCCAGTAGGCGTCGTTGCGCGTCAGTTCGATGGCGGTGCCCTTGACGTAGCTCTTGAGCGTGTAGGGCCCGGTGCCGATCACGGAGCGGCCGGTGTTGAAGTCGGCCACGGTAGGCCAGGAGCCGGTGACGCCGCACTTGTTCTTCAGGTCGAAGCTGATCGGGCCATGTTCTGCGATGCCGTTCCACAGCATGCCCATGCGGGTCAGGTCGTTGGGCAGCAGCGGATAGGGCTGGCGCGTCTTGATCACCAGCGTGTTGCCGTCGCGCACCTGCACGTCGGCGAACTTCTGCACGATGGAGGGGTACGAGCTGCTGATGGACTGCTCGTTGTTGACCACGCGACAGAAAGTGAACAGCACGTCCTGCGCCGTGAAGGGCTGGCCGTTGGAAAACTTGACGCCATCGCGCAGCGTGAATTCCCAGGTCGTGTCGTCCACCGGCTTCCAGGCCGTGGCCAGGCGCGGGATCAGGTTCATCTTGGCATCCTGCCCCACCAGCGTCTCGAACATGTGCGAGGTCATCGCATCGTTCGGCGTGGCCTGGTGGTAGTGCGGATCCATCGACGTCGGCTCGGACGACAGGCCGATCCGCAGAACGCCGGCGGCATCCTGGGCGATGGCCGCGGTGGTACAGGCGGCCATGGCGAAGGCCGTGAGCATGCTGCGGTAGAGCGTCTGGGCAGACATGGATTTTGTCCCTTTGTTGTATTGGTTATGGTGTTTTGCGGGGCGGCGTTCCTGGCGGGCCGCCGCGGGTCTTCAGGCGATGGGCTGCGCCAGCCGGACGACGGTCACGCCGGGCCGCAGATTGGCGGTGGAAGGCATGATCAGCACGCAATCGTCATAAGGCGTGACGACGGGCTCGCCCTCGGACCAGCCGATCAGGTCGCCGGCGCGGGCCAGCGTTTCCAGGCCCTTCCAGGGTTGGGCGAAGCGGAAATCGGCGCTCTTGGCGGCGATCGCATGCGTCACGCGCAGTGCGCGCTGCGTGGACGCGGCGGGGGCGAACCAATCCGCGGGCAGGTCGCCGCGGTCCACCGTGCCCGCTTCCACCAGGAAGCGCGCCATCTGGTCGACAGCCACGCCGCGCGCTTCGGGCGCGCCATGGAAGCCGCATTCGATCAGCAGGGAACGGGTGCCGTTGTCGCCGGCTTCGCCGAAGCGGCCATAGTCGCGCATGCGCACGCCCGCGGCGTGGCCGGCGTCGGCGATGATGGTGGCGGGGTTGCCCAGGGCCAGCGCCAGGTCGATATTGCGTTGCTCCATGCCGGTCAGCTGCAGCGGCACGTCGGAATTGCTCATCGAATGGAAATCCAGCAGCCAGTCGGCCTGCTCGACCCAGGGCTGGATCTCGGCGGCGCGGCGGCGTTCCTGGCTGGTCGGCACGCTCAGCTTGTCGTCGCTCCAGACGCGGTTCATGTCTTCGTCGACGAAGCGCGCGGGCGCGTAATTGGCAGGGTCGAAGCGATCGAATGCCGCCAGGTTGCAGAACGCCAGCGTCAGCGAACCGCGGCGCGGGCGCAGGCCCGCCGCCAGCGCGTCCTTCAGCGCCCAGGCGCCGCAGAGTTCATTGCCGTGGATCAGCGCGCTCAGCATGACGCGTTTGCCCGGCACGCCCGAATCGAAATGCCAGACCCCCGGGGTATCCGTGTTGCCCACCCGCTCTGCCGACAAGTTCGGACAGGCAAGTAGAAATGGACGCGGTGTGGACGCGGGGGCGGACGTGGGCATGGGAACTCCGATGAAGCGACGGGATTGTATAGGCGATGGCGCTGGGGGGGCGGCTAGCGGCCGGCATGAGCGGGCGCCGCGGCGCGACGGGCGCTGAAACAGGCTGCTAGCACGGGTTTTCCCTTATATATAGGGCGCGTCAGGCGCGCGCCGCCTTTGAGTATTGGGCGAATTCTAGGAGCTTGGCTGCTTTCTCTACAATTAGAATATTTATCTCGAGCTTTGCAGAAAAGGCAAAGCTTGTTCCCCATTCCCCTTCTCTGAGAACCGCGAGGGCTGACGTGCACGGCATCGCCTTGAAGTATTTTCTGGAGGTAGCCCAGGCGGGCAGCCTGAGCGGCGCGTCCGAGCGCCTGCATGTGGCGGTGTCGGCCATCAGCCGGCAGATCGCCAAGCTGGAGGAAGAGGCGGGCGCGCCGCTGTTCGAGCGCGCCGCGCGCGGCATGGTCCTGAGCGAAGCGGGCCAGCTGCTGCTGGCGCATGCCCGCCGCACCATGCTGGAAGCCGATTCCGTGCTGCAGGAAATCGCCGCCATCAAGGGCGCCGCGCGCAACGAGATCCGGGTGGCCTCGGTCGAGGGCGTGGCGCGGATCTTCCTGCCCTCGGTGATGGCGCGTTTTCGTCGCGACTGGCCCAACATCCGCTTCGACCTGCACGTGGGGTCGCCGGCCGAAGTCAGCCGCCGGGTGGCCGAAGGCAGCGTGGAACTGGGCATGGTCTTCATTGCCGAACGCATCGGCGGGGTCAGTCCGCGCTATTCGCGCCGCGCGCCGGTGCATGCGGTGATGGCGGCCGACCATCCGCTGGCGGGGCGCGCCAGCGTCAGCCTGCAGGATCTCAGCCAGTATCCGCTGGCGCTGACCGGGCCGGGCACCACCACGCGCCAGCTGTTCGAGATGGGCTGCGCGCTGGAGTCGGTGCAGCTGGAGCCAGCGCTGACCTGCAACGATTCCTCACCCCTGCACGGCTTCGTCTTCGGGTCGGACGCCATCATGCTCAGCGGCTATATCTCGGTGGCCTGGAGCCTGCGGCGCGACGAGCTGATCGCCGTGCCGATTTCCAATGCCGAGCTGCAATCGCGCACCCTGCAGATCCAGGTCATGCCGGGCCGGGTGTTGCCGCCAGCGGCCGAGGCCTTTGTCGAATTGCTGGCGCGGGAGCTGGACGACGCGCTGCAAGGCAGGGCGGCCGCATAGTCCGCCAAGGACGCAGAAGTCCTCCGCCCAGGCAAAAAAACGGCTGCCCTGGGGCAGCCGTTCTTCGTTCAAGCGGACCTGATTACTTCTTTTCGGGCGTGACCGAAGTGGCCAGCGTGTACTGGTCGCGGCGGCCTTCGTAGGTGATGCCCTTGCGGAAGGCCCAGATGCTGCTTTCGAAGTGCAGCGGGATCAGCGGCACGTTGTCCAGCGCGATCTGGGTGGATTGCTGCAGCAGCTTCTCGCGCTTGGGCGCGTCCACCGTCACGATGGCTTCCTTGTAGACCTTGTCGAAGTCGGCATTGCTGAAGCCGCCGTAGTTGCTGGTGCCCAGGCTGTTGGGGGAATCCAGGGATGCCACCCACAGCTGGAACAGGGCCGAGGCTTCACCCGTTTCCGCCGGCCAGCCGCCCATCGAGAAGCTGAACTCGCGCTTGGCGCGCTTGGGGAAATAGATGGAGGCCGTCATGGCGTCCACATTGGTCTTGATGCCGACGCGGGCCAGGTACTGGGCCACGGCTTGCGCCACCTGGCCGTCGTTGACGTAGCGGTCGTTGGTCGACGACAGGGTCAGTTCAAAGCCGTTCGGGTAGCCGGCTTCGGCCAGCAGCTTCTTGGCGCCTTCCGGGTCGAACTTGATTTCCGGCGCCTGGGGCAGCGCGCCGAACATGCCGTCGGGCATGTACTGGAAGGCGGGCGTGGCCATGCCGTCCATGATGCGGGCGGTGATGGTCTTGCGGTCGATGGCCATCGAAATCGCCTTGCGCACGCGCAGGTCCTGCAGCGGGTTCTTGCCGTCGGCGCTCTTGACGAAGGGGCTCGGGTTGCGGCCCACGTCAGGCTGGAAGAACACCAGGCGGGTCGACGGGGTGGCGACGAAACCGAACTTGGGGTTGTCCTTCAGGCGCGGCAGGTCGCGGGCGGCGGGGTTTTCGATCATGTCGAAGTCGCCGGACAAGAGGCCGGTCAGGCGCGGGCCGGCCGACGGCACCGGCACGAACTTCACTTCCTTCCAGTACGGCTTGGGACCCCAGTAGTTTTCATTGCGGACCAGCTCGATGCCGGTGCCCTTGACGTAGGACTTCAGGGTGTACGGGCCGGTGCCGATGGCGTCCTTGCCGTTGTTGAAGTCGGCCACGGTGGGCCAGGGGCCGGTCACGCCGCAACCCTTCTTGGGGTCGAACGTGAGCTTGCCGTGTTCGACGATGCCGTTCCAGACGATGGGCAGCGAACGCGCCAGTTCGGCGGGCATCAGCGGGAAGGGTTCGCCGGTCTTGATGATGACGGTGTGCGCGTCCGGCGTCTGCACGTCGGTGATGCGCTTGGTCATGTCCATATAGGACTGCGACACGTTGGTTTCGTTGTTCAGCGTGCGGCAGATGGTGAACAGCACGTCTTCGGACGTGAACGGCTTGCCGTTGGAGAACTTGACGTCGTCGCGCAGCTTGAATTCCCAGGTCTGGTCGTCCAGCGTTTTCCAGGAGGTGGCCAGGGCCGGAACCAGCTTCATGTCGGCGCTGCGGCCCACCAGGGAACTGTAGACGTGCGCAGAGAAGGCGTCGTTCTGCGTCATCTTGTGGTAGTGGGGATCCGCCGAGGTGGGCTCGGCCGACAGGCCGATCTTCAGCGTCTGGGCTTGGGCGGCGGCCAGGGGAATGGCGGCGGCCGCAAGGGCCAGGGTGGTACGCAACTTCATGGTGACAACTCCGGATGGGGAACGAACCGGATCGCGCCTGCGTGTAAACCGGCCTGCGCCAGCCGCGCGGGCGGCCTCGCCTGGAAGGGGCTCAGGGGGTTTTGGCGCCGGGCACGACGGCAAGGGGCCGATTATCGGTAGGGGCTTCGCGCACTGTCAATGCGCAATGGCAAGCGCGGCGCTAGGGAAAACGCGGAGAGGGAGGGGGAAAGAGGGCGCCGCGCTGCCTCGTCTGGAGGCCTGCGCGGCGCGATGGCGCCCGGGTGAGGGGCTGGGCGCCGAAGAACCGCCGCAAGGGGCGCCGGGAAACCGGCGGGCGTTGCGGCGGGGTCGCGCCGGGCTGAATCGCGGGAGATCGATCGCGACTCAGGCCGGCGCGGCAGGGCTTACCACTGCGAACCGGAGAAGCGCGAGCTGGCGGCGCGGGCCTTGTTCATCGACTCGTTCACTTCGTCGATGAAGGAAAACACGGCGGCAACAGCTGCCACTACGGCTTGGCCGGCCTTCTTCAGGCTGGTCAGCGGATGGGAATTCGGTTGGTTCTCGAGGGCGCCGCGGAGCAGGTCACGCTCCAGCGCGTCGGTCAGGCGGGCAGTGTGGTTCAGGGTCAGTTCGCTCATGGTTTGCTCCAGTCCGTTTCGTCTTGGGGTAAACCATTATAGGGATAACCCTAGAATAAAAGCAATGCCATTTCTAGGGTAAACCCCTATATGTTGTAAAAATGTTTATGCCGCAGGGACTTAGCCGCCATTGCGCAGGGCGCGGACGGCATCCGCCAGCTCGCCGGCGGTCAGTCCGATGGGGCCGACACCCTGGGCGACCAGCGCGTCGGCGGCCGCGCCGTGCAGCCAGACTGCCCCGGCGACCGCCTGCTCCAGCGGCAGCTTCTGGGCGATCAACGAGCCCAGCATGCCCGCTAATACGTCCCCGGTTCCGGCGGTGGCGAGCCCCGGATTGCCGCTGGTATTGACCCGCAGATCGCCATCCGGGGAGCAGACCACGGTGCCCGCGCCCTTCAGCACGATCCAGGCGCGGTAGCGCTGGGCCAGTTTCCTGGCGGCGGCCGGCCGGTCGGCCTGCACCTCGGCCGTGTCCATGCCGAGCAGCCGCCCGGCCTCGGCCGGATGGGGCGTCAGCACCACGGCGCCCTCGCCCCAGTTGGGCTGGATGTCGCCGCGGGCCAGCAGATTCAGGCCGTCCGCGTCCAGCACCAGGGGCGAGCCGCGGCGCAGCACGAATAGTTCGGACAAGGCGTTGGCCGCCAGGGCGTCCGTGCCGATGCCGCAGCCCGCCACCCAGGCGGTGACGCCCCAGTCTTGTTCCAGCAGCGAGCGGGCGTCGCGCAGCATCAGTTCGGGCTGCAGCGGATCGCAGGCCAGCGGCGCGGCGTCCTGGGCGAAGCCGACCAGCACCTTGCCGGCGCCGGTCTTCAGGGCGGCGCGCGCGGCCAGCAGCGCCGCGCCCGTCATGCCCGGGCCGCCGCCCACCACGCCCACTGTGCCGAAACTGCCCTTGTGGGTGTCCTGGCCGCGCGGCGCGAACAGGGCGGGCAGGGCGGCGCGGTCGATGGCGCCGCCGGCGGACGGGGCGGTAGTGTTCATGGGCTGAGGCTCCTGGGGATGGCGGCGTGGCGCGAAAGCGCGTATCTACTATAGTGCGCCCAAACCGGCCGGCATTCGGCCCGGCCTCAAGACAAGATTACGTGGAGACGAACATGAGCGACATCACGCTGGAACACTATTCCGCCTATGAGTCCCTGAAACTGCGCCGGCACCCCGGCGGGGTGCTGGAGGTGATCATGGGCGCCAAGGGCGGCATGCCGGGCAAGCTGTCCACCGCCGATGACCGCATGCACCGCGAATTGGCCGACATCTGGCGCGATATCGACACCGACCCGGACACCCGGGTGGTGGTGATCCGCGGCGAGGGCAAGGGCTTTTCGGGCGGGGGCGACCTGGACCTGGTGCAGCAGATGGCCGACGACTTCGACGTGCGCACCCGCGTCTGGCGCGAGGCTCGCGACCTGGTCTACAACATCATCAACTGCAACAAGCCCATCGTGTCCGCCATGCATGGCGCGGCCGTGGGCGCGGGCCTGGTGGCCGGCCTGCTGGCCGACATCTCAATCGCGGCGCGCGACGCGCGCATCATCGACGGCCATACCCGCCTGGGCGTGACGGCCGGCGACCACGCCGCAATCGTCTGGCCGCTGCTTTGCGGCATGGCGCGCGCCAAGTACTACCTGATGCTGTGCGAAACCGTGACCGGCGAGGAAGCCGAGCGCATCGGCCTGGTGTCGCTGTGCGTGGACGAGGCCGAACTCATCGGCCGCGCCTTCGAGGTCGCCAACAAGCTGGCCGCCGGTTCCCAGACCGCCATCCGCTGGACCAAGTACTCGCTGAACAACTGGCTGCGCATGGCCGGACCCAGCTTCGATACGTCGCTGGCGCTGGAATTCATGGGCTTTGGCGGTCCGGACGTGCGCGAAGGGATCCAGTCCCTGCGCGAACGCCGCGCCCCGAACTTCCGGCCGGATTCGCCGTTCTGAGGCGACGGATTACGCGCGCCAGGCTAGGGCGCGCAATCCGGCTTTCCTACTTCTTGAAGAACTTCGCGAACGCCGCCTGCGCTTCCTCGGATTGCAGGCGGATGCGGAATTGCTGGGCTTCATAGTCCAGCGTGTCCTGGATCGCCTGGCGGTCCGGGCGGCGCAGCATGGCCTTGGTCAGGCGCAGCGCGGCCGGCGGCTGGCGCGCCAGGTCGGCGGCGGTGGCTTGCGCCGCCGCCAGCGCCTGGCCCTTGGGCGTGACCGAAGTGGCCAGCCCGGCGTCGCAGGCGTCCTGCGCCGTGAAGGCCTTGCCCTGCAACAGCCATTCAGCGGCGCGGCGGGCGCCGGCCAGGCGCGGCATCAGCAGGCTGGAAGCGCCTTCCGGGCACAGCCCCAGCGCCACGAACGGCATGCGCAAGGTGGCGCCTTCGCCGATGTGGACGAAATCGCAGTGCTGCAACAGGGTCACACCGATGCCGATGGCATAGCCTTCGACTGCGGCGATGACCGGCACGTCCGCCATGACCAGCGCCCGCAGGAAGGTCAAGGCGGCGCTGTCGCCTGCGCCGCGTTCCGCCTGGAAGTCGCGCAAATCATTGCCCGCCGTGAAATGCTCGCCCGCGCCGGTCAGGACCACTGCCGCCAGCGCCGTGTCGGCGCATGCCAGAGTGATCTGCTCGGTCAGGGCGGCATAAGTGGCCGTATCCAGCGCGTTGCGGCGGTCCGGGCGATTGATGGTCAGCGTCAGCACCGCGCCGTCGCGGCTGACCTGCAGGCCGGCGCTCATGCGCCGAAACCGTCGGCCAGGCGGGACTTGGCGTCCGCGTATTCGCTGCGCAGCGTGTCCACGATCTGGCGGGTCGGCAGCACGCTGGCGATGCCGCCTACGCCCTGGCCCGCGCCCCAGATGTCCTTCCAGGGCTTGACCCGGGTGGAGCCGAAATTGGACGCGCCGCTGTCTGGCTGCGGCAGGTTGGCCGGGTCCAGGCCGGCAGCGGCGATGCTGGCCTTCAGGTAGTTGCCGGGAATGCCGGTGAAGAACGGGGTATACAGGATGTCCGAGGCGCTGGCGTCCACGATGGCGGACTTGTAGCCTTCGCTGGCGTTGGCTTCCTCGCTGGCGATGAAGCGCGTACCCATATAGGCGAAGTCCGCGCCCATGGCCTGCGCGGCCAGGATGTGCGCACCCGAGGTGATCGCGCCCGACAGGATCAGCGGGCCGTCATAGAAGCGGCGCACTTCGGACACCAGCGCGAAGGGGCTGAGCGTGCCCGCATGGCCGCCAGCGCCGGCGCACACCAGGATCAGGCCGTCCACGCCGGCTTCCAGCGCCTTTTCGGCGTGGCGGATGGTGGTCACGTCATGGAACACCTTGCCGCCCCAGTCATGGATGCCTTTGACCAGGTCGCCGGGGGCGCGCAGGCTGGTGATGATGAGCGGCACGCGGTGGCTGGCGCACACGGCCAGGTCCTGCTCCAACCGGTCGTTGGACTGATGGATGATCTGGTTGACCGCAAACGGCGCCACCGTCGCGCCGGGGTTGGCCTCGCGGTGCGACGCCAGGCCGGCCTGGACTTCGTCCAGCCAGTCGGTCAGCAGGCTCTGCGGACGCGCGTTCAGCGCGGGGAACGACCCCACGATGCCGCTGGTGCACTGCGCCACCACCAGCTTGGGATTGGACACGATGAACATCGGGGCGCAGATGACCGGCAGGGACATCTGGCCGTACAAATCAGTCACGAGAGAGTGGGGCATGGCTTCGTCGCGGAAAAAGGTCACGGGAGAACTTGAACATCAGGACTTGAACACCGTTGGCGGGTGTGCCTATAATTACCTACCGACCGTCCGGTAATTAATTAATCCTTATTAAACGGCATGCGCTGAAGCGCTGTCAATGGAGGTACGCGAGTCCCTCCGGCAGCTGCGGCGCGGCCCTTGCAAAGGCTGCCATGGCGACCTCCGCCCCTCCCGCCCAGAAACGCGCCCGCGCCGGCCGGCCGCCCACCGTGGCGGCCCCGCGCGAACGCATCCTGGAAGAAGCCGCCAAGCTCTTCGCCCAAAGCGGCTACGACGGCAGCTCGGTATCCGACCTGGCCGGCGCGCTCGGCGTGTCCAAGGCGGCCATCTACCACTACTACACCACCAAGCAAGACATCTACGACGCCATCATCCTGGCCGTGCTCAGCGGCCTGACGCAGGCCGTCGCCCAGGATGTGGCGCGGGCGGAGGGCGCCACGGCCCGGCTGCGCGCCTTCATGGTGGGCCACGCGCGCTACTTCGAGCAGCACCACGCCGAATTCGTCACCATGCTGATCGGCTATTCCGGCATGGCCCTGACCGAACGCGAAGACGCCGCCCGGCTGCGCGACGGCTACGAGAAGCGCCTGCGCGAACTGATCGCGCAAGGCGTCGCCGCCGGCGAGTTCCGCGCGCTGGACGTGGCCGCGGCGGGCCGCGCCGTGTTGTCCATGCTGAACTGGATGGTGCGCTGGTACAAGCCCGGCCAGGGCGACAGCGCCGAAGCCATCGCCGCCGGCTATTTCGATCTATTGGTCGGAGGCATGCGCGCCTGAAGCGCGGCTGTCCCCGGCTTGCCCCGTATCTTCTTGAGACTCCCACCATGGCCCTTGATACCGAAACCCTGAACCTGTTGCTGGACGCCGTGCGCCGTTTCGTGCACGAACGCCTGATCCCCGCCGAAGACGAACTCGCCGAAAGCGGCCAGGTGCCGCCCGACATCGTCAACGAGATGCGCGACCTGGGCCTGTTCGGCCTGTCCATCTCGCCCGACCATGGCGGCCTGGGCCTCACCATGGAAGAGGAAGTGCGAGTAGTCTTCGAACTGGGGCAGACCTCGCCCGCGTTCCGTTCGCTGGCCGGCACCAACATCGGCATCGGCTCGCAGGCCATCGTGCTGGCCGGTACCGACGAGCAGCGCGCCCGCTACCTGCCCAAGCTGGCCAGCGGCGAATTGATCGGCTCGTTCGCGCTGACCGAACCCGACGCAGGTTCCGACGCGATGGCGCTGCGCCTGTCCGCGGTGCGCGACGGCGACAGCTATGTGCTCAACGGCACCAAGCGCTACATCACCAACGCGCCCATCGCCGGCCTGTTCTCTGTCATGGCCCGCACCGCGCCGGAACGCCGCGCCAATTCCATTTCGTGCTTCCTGGTCGAAGCAGGCACGCCGGGCCTGACCATCGGCAAGCCCGACAAGAAGATGGGCCAGGCCGGCGCCCTGACCAGCGACGTGGTGTTCGACAACTGCCGCGTCCCGGCCAGCGCGCTGCTGGGCGGCGAAGAGGGCAACGGTTTCCGCACCTCGATGCGGGTGCTGGACAAGGGCCGCCTGCATATCTCGGCGCTGTGCGTGGGCATCGCCGACCGCCTGCTGAGCGATGCCGTGAAGTACGCCATTGAGCGTAAGCAATTCGGCCAACCCATCGCCGAATTCCAGCTGATCCAGGCCATGATCGCCGACAGCCAGGCCGAACTCTACGCCGCGCGCTGCATGGTGCTGGACGCCGCCCGCATGCGCGACCGCGGCGAGAACACCACCATGCAGGCCGCTTGCTGCAAGCTGTACGCCACCGAAATGGTGGGCCGCGTGGCTGACCGTGCGGTGCAGATCCACGGCGGCGCCGGCTACATGTCGGAGTACGCGGTCGAGCGCTTCTACCGCGACGTGCGTCTGTTCCGCATCTTCGAAGGCACTTCGCAGATCCAGCAGCTGGTGATCGCCCGCGAAACCATCAAGGCGCATTCCTGAGCGCGGACCCGGCGCAAGAGGCTAATATCCTGCATGACTGACGGTGATCCGGCGCACGGCCCATGGCCGCGCCGGCATATGACGCGCCAGCGGCCGCGCGCCGCCGGCATGACGGAATTCCAGTCTGGCTTGCGCGCCGCCGCAAGCCGGACGTTTTCATTTCTCTTCTAGCGAAAAGACTAATGTCGCAACGTCCCGCTCCCCTTACCGGCATACGCGTGCTGGATCTCACCCGCGTCCTGGCGGGTCCCTGGTGCACCCAGAACCTCGCCGACCTCGGCGCCGAGGTCATCAAGATCGAACGCCCCGGCGCGGGCGACGACACGCGGGCCTGGGGGCCTCCGTACCTGAAGGACGAGGCGGGCAACGACACCACCGAAGCTGCGTATTACCTGTCCGCCAACCGCAACAAGCTGTCGGTGGCGCTGGACATCGCCTCGCCGCGCGGCGCCGAGCTGGTGCGCGAACTGGCGCTGCAAAGCGACATCCTGGTTGAAAACTTCAAGGTGGGCGGCCTGTCCAAGTACGGCCTGGACTACGAAAGCCTGAAGGAGCTCAACCCGCGCCTGATCTACTGCTCCATCACCGGCTTCGGCCAGACCGGCCCTTACGCCAGCCGCCCCGGCTATGACTTCATGATCCAGGGCATGGGCGGGCTGATGAGCATCACCGGCGAACGCGATGACCTGCCCGGCGGCGGGCCGCAGAAAGCGGGCGTGGCGGTGACCGACCTGATGACCGGCATGTACTCCACGGTGGGCATCCTGGCCGCGCTGCACGAGCGCTCGCGCAGCGGCCTGGGCCAGCACATCGACATGGCGCTGCTGGACTGCCAGGTCAGCATGCTGGCCAACCAGAACCTCAATTACATGACCTCGGGCGTGGCGCCCAAGCGCGCCGGCAATGCGCACCAGAATCTGGTGCCTTACCAGGTCTTCGCGGCCAGCGACGGCCACCTGATCGTGGCGGTCGGCAACGACAGCCAGTTCCGCAACTACTGCGGCGCGATCGGCCTGCCCGAGCTGTCGGCCGATCCGCGCTTTGCCACCAATCCGCAGCGCGTGAAGAACCGCGCCGAACTGGTGCCGCTCCTGGCCGAACGCATGGCCACCGGCGCGCGCGACCACTGGCTGGCCGCGCTGGAAGGCGTGGGCGTTCCCGCCGGCCCCATCAACACGCTGGACCAGGTCTACGAAGACCCGCAGGTCCTGGCGCGCGGCATGAAGCGCGAAATGCCGCATCCGACCGCGGGCACAGTGCCCATTGCCTCCAGCCCGCTGAAGTTTTCCGACAGCCCGGTCGAGTACCGTCGTCCGCCGCCCATGCTGGGCGAGCACACCGAACAGGTGCTGTCCGAGAAGCTGGGCCTGTCGGCCGAAGAAATCCTGGCGCTGGCGCAAAGCCGGGCCTGAACCCCATCCAATAAAGGCAGGAGAGTGTTGATGAAGGAGATTCAAACCATCGGCGTCGTCGGCGCCGGGGCCATGGGGCGCGGCATCGCGCAGATCGCGGCGCAGGCCGGGCTGCGCGTGCGCCTGTACGACACCAGCGCCGATGCCGTGGCGGCTGCGCGCGAATCGTTGCGCCAGACATGGGACAAGCTGGCCCAGAAGGGCAAGCTGAGCGCGGCCGACGCGCAGGCCGCGCTGGAACGCGTGGAATCCGCCACCGCGCTGACCGACATGTCCAACTGCCAGCTGGTGGTGGAAGCCATCGTCGAACGCCTGGACGTCAAGCGTGACCTGTTTGCCGCGCTGGAAGGCGTGGTGGCCGAAGATTGCATCCTGGCGTCGAACACCTCGTCGCTGTCGATCACCGCCATCGCCGCCGCCTGCAAGCGGCCGCAGCGCGTGGCCGGCTACCACTTCTTCAACCCGGTCGCGCTGATGAAGGTGGTCGAAGTCATCGACGGCCTGCGCAGCGCGCCCGAAGTCGGCGACGCGCTGGCCGAGCTGGCGCGCCGCATGGGCCACACGCCCGTGCGCGCCAAGGACATGCCGGGCTTCATCGTCAACCACGCTGGCCGCGGCATGAATACCGAAGGCCTACGCGTGGCGCAGGAAGCCGTGGCGACCTTCGCCCAGGTCGACGCCGTGATGCGCGAGCAGGCCGGTTTCCGCATGGGTCCGTTCGAACTGCTGGACCTGACGGCGCTGGACGTGTCGCACCCCGTCATGGAGTCCATCTACCGCCAGTTCTTCGACGAGCCGCGCTTCCGTCCTTCGCCCATCACCACCGTGCGCCTGGCAGGCGGGCTGATCGGCCGCAAGGCCGGCGAAGGTTTCTACGTCTACGCCGACGGCCAGAAGCAGGTGCCGGCCGAGCCGCCCGTGCCGGCGCTGCCCGAAAACCTGAAGGTCTGGGTCAGCCCCAAGCACGGTGAAGGCTACGCCCGCGCCGCCGCGCTGGTCGAAAAGCTGGGCGCCACGCTGGTGACCGGTTCCACGCCCGACGCCGACGCGCTCATCCTGGTCACGCCCTACGGCGAAGACGTCTCCACCACCGTTTCCGCGCAAGGCCTGAACGCGGCCCGCACGGTCGGCCTGGACACGCTCTACGCCTTCGACAGCGCCAAGCGCCGCACCATCATGGTGTCGCCCGCCACCGAAGCCAAGTGGCGCGACGCCGCGCACGCGCTGCTGGCTGCGGACGGCGTGCCCGTCAC
This sequence comes from Achromobacter sp. ACM03, assembly GCF_014851665.1. Taxonomy (NCBI): domain Bacteria; kingdom Pseudomonadati; phylum Pseudomonadota; class Betaproteobacteria; order Burkholderiales; family Alcaligenaceae; genus Achromobacter; species Achromobacter sp. ACM03. Next base: position 287,630 of record NZ_JACVAD010000002.1, read on the forward strand.
GGTGATCGAGGATTCGCCTGGCTTCATCGCCCAGCGCATCGTCGCCACCATCGTCAACATCGCCAGCGACATCGCGCAGCAGCAGATCGCCACGCCCAAGGACATCGACCTGGCGGTGACGCTGGGCCTGGGTTATCCGGTGGGCCCGCTGGCCCTGGGCGACAAGCTCGGCGCCGACCGCATCCTGGAAATCCTCAAGAGCATGCAGCGCGTGACCGGCGATCCACGCTATCGCCCCAGCCTGTGGCTGCAGCGCCGCGTGCAGCTGGGCATGTCGCTGACCAAGGCGGCTGGCGAAGAGTGACGCGATGAGCATGGCAGGCGCCGCCCTGGCATGCGAAAAAGCCCGCAAGACATCATGTCTTGCGGGCTTTTTTTCGCGACGCCGGCCGCCTCAGTTCGCCGGCTTGACCCCGATCAGGGACACCAGCGGCGTCCATAGCGCGATGTCGTCGCGGATGCGCCGGGCGAACTTCTCCTTTACTTCGCCTGCCCGCGGCTGGCTGCCGGACGCGTCGAATTTGCTGAGCACCTCCGGGTCGCGCAGCATGACCTGCACGGCGTCGGCCAGCCTGTCCACCACTTCGGCGGGCGTGCCAGGGGGCGCGAACAGGCCGTTCCAGGTTTCGATCTCGTGTCCGGAGATGGTGTCGGCGATGGCCGGCACGCCGGGCAACTGAGGCACGGGCTGGCGGCTGGACACGCCCAGGAAACGAATGCGGCCGCTGTCCTTGTACGGCAGGATTTCGGAGATGTTGGCCGAGTACAGATCGGTCGTGCCGCCCATGGTGTCGAGCAGGGCGGGCGCGCCGCCCCGGTAGCCGATCAGTGTCGCCTCGACACCCGCGCGCTTGAGAAACACCAGCACCGACATGTGCGACATCGACCCTTCGCCGCCGTGCGCGACGGTCAGCGCGCCCGGCTTGGCCCGGCCATACTCGATCAGTTGCGCCAGGCTCTGGAAACGCGAACTGGACGGCACCGTGAGCACCAGCGGATTGCTGGCGATGTTGGCGACCGGCACCAGATCGTTCAACGGGTCGTAACGCACATTGAACAAAAACCGCACCAGCGAAACCTGGCCGATGGAGCCCACCATCAGCGTGTTGCCGTCGTTGCGCGAGCGTATCAGCGCATCGGTGGCAATAGTGCCGCCTGCGCCGGCCTGGTTCTTCACCACGACCGATGAACCCAGGGTGCGGCGTAGCGAATCGGAGGTAATGCGCGCCACGTAGTCGGTATTGCCGCCAGGCGGATACGGCACGATCAACGTGATGGCGGTCCCATCCTGGGCGCGGACCAACGTGGGCAGCAGCAATGGCGCAGAAGCCAGCAGCCGCGAGAACTGACGACGATTCATGATGTTTTCCCCTTGTGTCGTAGTGATGCGCGGCCTGGGCTTCAGCGTACCGCGGCAGCCATCTGGCCGCCGCCCTTGGCGCCGACCACTTTACCGTCCGCATATACCGTGGCGCCGCGCACCATGGTGTGCACCGGCTTGCCCTTGAGGCGGCGGCCGGCATAGGGGCTCCAGCCCACCAGGCTGAGCACGTCCTCGTCACGCACCTCGTATTCCGTCTCCAGATCGACCAGCACCAGATCGGCGTCCAGGCCCGCGCGGATTTCACCCTTGCTGCGCAGTCGGAACAATTCCGCGGGCTTGGCCGAACATGCCTCGGCCACGCGCTCCAGGCTGATCTTGCCTTCCTGGGCCGCCGTCAGGAACATGCTCAGGTAGAACTGCGTCGATGGCGTGCCGGTATGGGCTTTCCAGCCATCGGTCCAGCCCACTTCCTTTTCTTCGCGCGTGTGCGGCGCATGGTCGGTGGCGATGATGTCGATCGTTCCGTCGTTCAGGCCTTCCCACAAGCCGGGCACGTTCTTCTCCGGCACCCAGTACGACAGCGCATACGAGCCCAGGCGCTGGATGGCCGACCATTCGCAACCCAGGAACAGGGCCCAGGGATTGATTTCGCAGGTGACCTTCTGGCCTGCCGCCTTGGCCTCGCGGATGAGCTGCACGCTGCCGGCGGTCTGGGTGTGCAGGATGTGCAGGTGGCAGCCGGCCGCCTTCTGCAGCCGCAGCAGCGTGGCAATGGCGGTTTCCCAGATCACGCCATCGTGGGCGGCGTAGGCGCGCGCATAGGCGAGAGCGTCGCGTTCGCCTCGGTCCCAGTAGGTCTGTTCGATCACGTCCATCAGGGCCTGGTCGTGGGGATGCACCATCAAGGGCACGTCCAGTTCGGCGCAGCGCTGCATGATGCGCAGCAGCTTGCCGTGATCATGCACGCCGATGCCGGGCATGTGCGGGTAGTCTCGGCCCGTGTCCACCACCATGAAGATCTTGAACGCGGCGATACCCGTGGCGGTCATGGCTTCCATTTCCGACTCTATCGTTGGCGCCGGGTTGAAGTTCCAGTCGACCACGGCATCGCTGCGGTAGATGGCGAACTGCTTTTCCAGCAGGTCCAGCGAGTTGGGCGGCGGATTGACGTTGGGCATGCCCACGCTGGTGGTAACGCCGCCAGCGGCGCATTGCTGCGTGGCGGTGAGGATGGTGTCCTTGTACTCGAACCCCTTCTGCGAGCCCTGGCGGTGGTGCGAGTGCATGTCGATCGCGCCCGGCAATACGGCCAGGCCGCTGGCGTCGATGACGTTGCGCGCCTCGGGTTCGCTGCCTGCCTCGTACAAGCCGGCGATCTTGCCGTCGCGGATGCCGATAGCGGCGCGCACCTGTCCCTGGGGAGTGACCACCAGGCCGTTCTTGATCAAAGTGTCCATGCTGTTTTCCTTGTGATGGGGAATGCCGAAACGATCAGGCCGCGCGGGCGGCAGGCGGGAGGGCGCGCTCGCGCACCGTGTCCCAGACCTGCATGACGTAGTCCTTGCTCAGGCCTTTGGTAATGAAAACCATGCGGGATTGCCGGTCCGCGTCCGGCCATTGCGGCAACTCGACAGGCGGATGGAACAGGCGCTGCACCGCTTGCAGCACGATGGGCCGTTCGTGGCCGGCGATGTGCAGGATGCCCTTGACGCGCAGCAGCTCGTCGGGATGCGCCATGACCAGCGCATCCAGCCAGGCGCTGACCTGGGACCAGTGCAAGGGGTCGGCGAAGTCCAGGCAGAAGCTGTCGATGCGCGCATGGTCATGCGCATGCGTGTGTTCATGGTGGTGCCCATGCCCATGCCCGTCCGCGTAGGGCGCGGCATTGAGCCATTGCCGCGCCTGCTCCGGGCGCACATCCACGTCATAGACGTCGGGTCCGTCCAGCACGGTGGCGTCCGGCCGGGCGGCGGGGTCGCAGACCAGGCGCGTGGCGCCGGGGTTGACTTGCGCAAGCGTGTCCACAAGCGCCGTGGCGCGCGCGTCCGGCAGGTCGGTCTTGGTGACGATCAAGGCATCGGCCACAGCCACCTGCTTGATGGCTTCCGGGTGTGCCGCCAGGGTGCCTGGCCCGTTGACGGCATCCACCACGGTCAGCACGCGGTTCAGGCGAAACGAGCGCGCCACCGGAAACGTCATCAAGGCCTGGATGACCGGCACCACGTCGGCCATGCCCGTGGTCTCGATCAGGACGCGGTCGAAGGCCGGAATCTGGCCAGCGCTGCGCTTGGCGCGCAAATCGCGCAGCGTCTCGACCAGATCGCCCTGCACGGTGCAGCACAGGCATCCCGTGCTCAGTTCGATGGTGTTGTCGTTACTGCTGGCGATCAGCGCGTGATCGATGCCGATCTCGCCAAACTCGTTGACGATGACCGCCGCATCGGCCAGCGCCGGATCGCGCAGCCAGTGATTCAGCAGAGTGGTCTTGCCGCTGCCCAGGAATCCCGTCAGCAAGGTGACCGGAATGCGTGTTTCGGAGGTTTCATCGATTGCCATGATGCGCCTTTGCAAAAAACATTAAATTCGCAACCATTGCGATTAAATGAATTTTTGCATCGAGTTGACGCTTTGGCAAGCCCCCGCGATTTCGCGCCACAGCCCCGGGGCAGAGGGAGGGATGACGCTGCTAGAATCGCGGAGAAATTAAATTTCGCAATGGATGCGAAATTGCGGGCCGTAAAGGCGCAACAACAAAGAGAGGGCGACGTGGCGGGTGAAATCAGGACGCGCAACCGGATACTGCACATCCTGCAGCTCTATGACAGGAGCGCCGCATGGTCGGTGGAGGAAATCGCCGTTGAAATGGATGTGTCCGTCAGCTCGGCCTATCGCGACGTGCAGGAACTGGTGCGCGCGGATTTCCTGACCCCGGTGATGGGCGCGCGCTACGTGCTGGGGCCCACGTTTGCCCATTTCGACCTGCTGATGCGCCATGGCGACCCCTTGCTCAAGGTGGCGGAGCCGCTGATGCGGCGGCTGGTGGAGGCCACCACGCCCTCGTCGGCCTCGGTGCTCACGCGCAGCTACCAGGACAAGGTCATGTGCATCCACCAGGAAATCGGCGACCCGGCCGCGCGCGTGGGCCGCTACGAACGCGGCGCCACCATGCCGATGTTCCGCGGCGCGACCTCCAAAGTCATCCTGGCGCACCAGAGCCGCCGCGCCCTGGAGCGCATGTACCTGGCCCACGAAGAGGAAGTGCGCGCCATTTCGCACTGGAAGAGCCTGAAGGACCTGTGCCTGGAACTCGATGCCATCCGCGAGGCGGGCGTCGCCGTCAGCGATTCCGAGATCACGCCGGGGACCATAGGCATTGCAGCGCCGATTTTTCTGGAGCAACGCGTGGTGGCCGGGCTGAGCCTGATCGTGCGCGCCGAGCATTGCCGTCTCGAGCCGTTCCGCGCGGCGGTCATCGAGGCCGCCGGCCAGATCAGCAGCCAGTTGGCCGAGGTGGAAGGCGCCTGGGTGGCGCGCGCCTGAGCGCCAGCACAAGACTTCGCAATCGAGTCGCGCCCGCGGTCTGGCGCAAAGAAAAAGCCCCTTGATCAGATCAAGGGGCTTTATTCATCATGGGCCGCGAGCCTTACTTCACTTGGCCGCATCCACCATGTACTGCACCGCTGCGCGGATGTCGTCTTCCGAGGCGTTGGCCGCGCCGCCCTTCGGGGGCATCGGCGGCTTGCCTTGCATGGCGACCTTCACCATGGCGTCCATGCCGGTCTTGATGTAGGGCTCCCAGGCGGCCTTGTCGCCGAACTTGGGGGCGTTGGCCACGCCGGTGGCATGGCAGGCGAAACAGACGCTCTTGTACAGCTTTTCGCCGGCCGGATTGACTGCCGCTACTTGCGGCGCGGCGGCTTGGGCTGCCGGAGCGGGAGCAGGCGCGGCGGCGGCCGGTGCCGGGGCTGCCGCAGCGGGGGCGGCAGCGGCGGGCGCTGCAGGCGCTGCGGCGGGAGCGGCAGCGGCTTCCTTCTTGTCGCCTTCCGCGGCCGGAGCGGCGGGTTCGGGCAGCGAAGCGCCCGACTTGTTTGCCATGTACACCACGGCGCGCGCGACTTCGTAGTCGGACAGCGTGGGGTTGCCACCCTTGGCGGGCATGCCGCCCTTGCCGTGCAGGGCCACGTTCATCATGGCGTCGTAGCCCGCAGTGATGAAGGGCGCCCAGGCGGCGTTATCGCCCACCTTGGGTGCGCCAGCCACGCCGGCGGTATGACAGGCCGTACAGACGGCGGCGAAGACCTGTTCGCCGGTCTTGAAGACCTTGGGGGCATTTGCATCGACCAGCTGGAAACCCGCGACCGGGGCAATGCGCTTGGCGACAGCTTCTTGGGACAGCGTGTCCGAACCCGCTCCTGTTTTGGTGCCCGAGACCACCATGTTCACCAATAGGATGATGATGGCGATCGGGATCACGAAAGACAGGACGATCGTGACGATCAGTTGCTTCGGGGTCTTGATGGGGGAGGAGTGCTCTTCTATGTGTTCCTGCTCGTTGCTCATGACCAAATCCTGCTAACGGGTACCGGGGGCGCCTGGCGGCGGCAACAGAAAATCAGTACTGCACAAGTCGGCGGCATGAAGGAGCCCGCCTTGCAAGCAAACGCTGGATTATATAACGGTGTCATAGACACGAGTCCAATGCAACCGACGGGGTTTTCGCTGAGTTTGCCGGAAGATTTGATCCCGTTCATGCAGTTCAGCGAAAACTGGGTACAATACCGCCTCCTTGCGCTGCGCCCGTAGTTCAATGGATAGAATGAGAGTTTCCGAAGCTCTTGATACAGGTTCGATTCCTGTCGGGCGCGCCACCAAATCCAAGACTAAGGAATGGCTTGGGTCCGCACTGGGCCTGAATGTGGCTATTCCGACTCCGGTTCAGAAGGCCTGATTGCCTCGCCCGAAGGTGCCGCGCAGCAAGCCGCCGCATCGTGTCTCTCCCCTGGCTGATTTGCGATCTTGTCGATCCACTTCGAGTAGGCCTCGAAGAGCAGCTCCTCGCGTATGCGCTCCCGAATGTGGAGAACAAGAGTCTGTCGCCGCTACCGTTGGTCTTCTGGAAGCTCGTGGCACCACCCTCGGCTTCCCGCATTCCAGCGGCATCAACGGTTCCAAGCATGAGTACATGCGGGAACTTAGGACTCAAGCCGGAGGCCGCCCGCTGCGCACGTTGTATGCCTTTGATCCAAGGCGAGCGGCAATTTTGTTGATAGGCGGGGACAAGACGGGCAACGATCGTTGGTATGAAGAGTTTGTGCCGCTGGCAGACAAACTATATGACGATCATTTGAGATTATTGCGAAAGGAAGGGCAGATAAATGGCTAAGAAATTTGGGACGCTCCGCGCCGCCATGTCGCCGGAATCACAGCTTCGCGCCAAGGCTGCCACAGAGCAGATGCTTCAAGAGATGCCGCTTCAGGAACTGCGACAGGCACGAGGTTTGTCGCAGAAAGTTCTGGCAGAGGTGTTGCATGTTCAACAGCCGTCCATTGCAAAAATGGAGAAGCGGACGGACATGTATATATCGACGTTACGAAGCCACATTGAGGCAATGGGTGGCAAGCTTGAAGTGGTCGCTCGTTTCCCGGATGGCGCTGTCAAGATCACCAATTTTTCTGATCTGGCCGCGTAGAGTCTGGGGTCATAGGAGAGCAGTCCAGTCGCCGCGGATCCTTGCGCGGACAGCCAACGCTCTTGATCCGATCGCCAAATCTGCAAGCCTCCTGCCGTCTCAGGTAGTAGTCTGCACATGCAGCCGGCTGGACTTGCAGCGGTGCAAGGCGCGGTAGTGCTCCAGCGCCCGCCCGTTGGCGCCATAGGCGATGGACTCGATGCGCAGCATGGGTTCGGGATCTTTCATGCCCAGCAATTCGCAGGTCTGGGCGTCCGGTTGCACCGCGTCTATCCAACGTTCCGCGCGCACGATGCGCAGGCCGTACTGTCTGCGCAGCACGTCGTAGAGCGAACGGTTTTCCAGGCGGGTGCGGTGCAGGCCCGGCACCAGATCCGCGGGCACGGCCGTTTCCACCAGCAATTGCAGTTCGCCGTCGACGCTGCGCAACCGCTTGAGCGCCACGACCTGGCTGTCTTCGGTCAGCCCTAGCGAACTGGCTTCGTGCGCCGTGGGCGCGCGCAGTTCCTGCAGCAGCACCTGGGTGCGTACCGTGCGGCCCTTGCGCTCCATTTCGTCCGAAAAGCCCAGCACGGTGGACACGAAGTCTTCGTCGCGCTCGCGCGCCGACACGAAGGCGCCCTGGCCGCGTATCTTGTAGATCAGGCCGTTGCGGACCAGGTCCGCCAGCGCTTCGCGCACGACGATGCGCGAAATGCCATATTGCTCGCCGAACTCGGCCTCGGTGGGCAGCTTGTCGCCCACGGCCAGTTCGCCTTGCAGGATCTTGCCGCGCACCACGTCGCGGAACTGTGTCCAGAGCGGGGCGCCGGCGCTGCGGTCCAATATGGCTTCGGTGGAGATGGGGCTGCTCATGTCGTCAAAGAGTTTGAAATCGAACCTGTAGCCAAGGCGGAATCGGCGGGCTCTGCCCAGGGCGCCTCGTCTGGAGGAAGTTGAACACAGTGCCGGTCCCGCAGCGTCGCGGTGCAGGCTCGTAACTCGTCTTGCCGGCGCGCCGGGCTCCAGCCCAGCTCGGCTGCGGCGATATCCGCCAGTTCCGCAAGCAGTGCCGGCGTGACATGGCCGCGAATGGCCAGCAAGGTGCGCCGGATCGCCAGGTCGGCCAAGTGCTGCACAGACGTTTCGCGGCACAGATAGCGGATCTCGGCCGTTGAATGATCTGGCGCGTGGCGCAAGGGCTTATCGCCCGCCGCGGCGAAATCCGCCGCCACGGCGCCCGCCCGCGCACCATAGCGCATGAACAGTTCGGCGACGCGCCCGCGGTCCAGCGCGGTGGCGGCCTGAATGCTGTCCAGAAAGCGTTGCCGTCCCGCCGCATCGGCGGGCATGCCCGCGCCTCCACCGATCGCCACCTGCTCGGTCGACTGCCGCCGCGCGCGACCCAGTTGCTGCAGCACCGCGTCGGCCGCCAGTTGCGCTAGCGAACGGAACGTCGTCCATTTTCCGCCGACCAGGCACACCATCGGCACCTCGCGGCGCGAGTTGGGCGGGTCGATCACCACCGCGTGGTCGCGCGATATCTGCCCGGGTTTGTCGGCATCCGACTGGGCCAGCGGCCTGACGCCCACGTAAGTGTAGACCACGTCCTTCCGGCTGAAGTCCAGGCGGGGAAACACCTCATGCAATACATCGAGCAGGTAGTCGATCTCCGCCGGTTCGGTCGCGGCGAGGTCGGGATCATCCACCGGAATGTCGGTGGATCCCACCAGCACTCGGTCCAGGAACGGGTAGACGATGCACACCCGGCCGTCGGACGCCTCGAAGTACGCCATGCGTCCCTGGAGCGCGGTGCGCAGTGCGGGGTGATCCAGGATCAGGTGTGATCCTTTGGTGCCCATGACGCGCGAGCCGTCGCCTTCCAGGGCGCCAGCCGCGCGGTCCAGCCAGGCGCCCGTTGCGTTGACCACCGTGTCGGCAGTCACTTGCACGGATTCGCCGGTCAGCGCATCGCGCAGGGTAATGGCGCGGCCCTGGCAAGCCGTCACGCTGCAATAGTTCGACGCGACCGAGGCCGGGTGGCCGCGATGCGCATCGTCGATCAGCTCCAGCACCAGCCATTCCGGATGCCGTATCCAGGCGTCGTAATACGTGGCCGTCCAGCGCACCGCCGCGCCGAACAGCGCGTTGTCCGCCGCCGGCAGGCGCTCGATGCGATGTTCCGGCATGACGCGCTGGTTGCGGCCCAGCTTGTCATAGAGGCGCAAGCCCAGTCCCACCACGCACAGTCCCCGCGCGCCAGGTGAGGCGTTCAGGCCGGCAAAGCGCAGCATGCTGCCCCACAGTCCGCCGAAGCGGCTGGATAGCGGCACCACGGTTTCCAGCGGCTGCACCAGATGCGCCGCATTGCGCAGCAGCAGATTGCGTTCGCGCGTGGCCTCCGCCACCAGGGAAAATGATCCGCTTTCCAGGTAGCGCAAGCCGCCGTGGATCATGCGCGATGGCGCGCTGCTGGCGCCGGCGGCCACATCGTCCTTGTCCACGATCAGGCAATCCACGCCCTGCAGCGACAGGTCGCGGAACACGCCAGCCCCGTTGATGCCCGCGCCTACGATCACCGTCGAAAAATGGCGTCCCGCCAACGAAGCCGGGCGCATGAAAGCGGATGTGCGAGGAGTCATCGCGCGGATCCCGCAAGATGGCCGAAAGCCGGGGCCATGCTGTCCACCAGGCCATGGAAGCTGGCGTAGAAATCTGCGTGCGCCTGCGCTTCGGTGGCCAGGGGTTCGACCCGTTCGCATGGGGCGGGCAGCAAGTCGCCGCCGCCAGGGTTCTGCGACAGCGCGGCATACAGCGCAGCGCCGCGCGCACCGGTTTCGTCGTCGCCGCAGCGTTCCACGGCGTGGCCCAGAAAGCCCGCCAGCAGGCGCGCCAAACGCAAGTCCCGGGCGCCGCCGCCCAGCGCGGCGACCTTGTCTGGCACGCCCAGTCCAAGCGCCGCCAGGCGCTTCAGGTGCCGCGCGTGCAGCGCTACCACGGCGTCCACCACGGCACGCGCCATGTGCGCGCGGGTGTGATGGCCTTGCAGGCCGACGTAACCCGCGCAGGCTCCCGCCGGCCAGCTGCCGCCATTGATGAAGGGCAGAAAACGCAGACCGTCGGCGCCCAGGGGCACGCCCATCGCGCAATCCACCGCCGCGGCCGCATCCTGGAACTGCAAGGTGCGCGCCAGCCAGGCCACGTTCGCCATCGATGAGGGGCTGTTTTCCAGATAAAGCCTGCGGTCCGGATCGCCGAAGCTGACAATGGCGCCCACCTCCGGCTTCGGTTCGCGGGCCGGCGCCACCACGGCATTCACGCACCAGGTGCCGAGCACGGCCACGGCGTGCCCCTGGCGCTCCGCGTTCACCGCCTTCAGCGAGGCGAGCAGATCGATTGCGCCGAGCGCCACGGGCAGGCCGGCGGGCAAACCGAAAGCGGCCGCCTGGGCCGGCCGCAGCCGGCCGATCACGGCGCCGCTGGGCGCGATGGGCGCCAGCGCCGTGGCGGCCAGGCCGGACAGGCCGGCGGCCTCGAAAGCCATCGTGGACCAAGTCCCCGTGTTGAGCGACAGCAGGCCGGCCGTGCTGGCGTCGCTGGCGTCCGTGGCGATTTCGCCGGTCAACAGGAATCCCAGATAGTCCTTGGCGAACAGCAGGTGGCGGATGCGGCGGAGTTGAGCGGCGTCCGCGCCGTAGAGTTCTGCAGCGATAAGCGACGACTGTCCTGACCACGGCCGGCAGCCGACTTCGTGATACAGCGCGTCCCCCATGTCGCGGCCCAGCGCCCGGGCGCGCGCGGCGGCGCGCTGGTCGGTCGATGCCACCGCGCGGCCTTCCAGCAATTGGCCGCTTGCATCCAGCGCATACAGGCCGGCGCCATGGCCGGTGCAGCACAGCGCGCGCAGGTGGGCCACGCGCGGACCCAACTGGGTTGCCACGCCTTGCAAGGCCCGCGCCAGCGCCGTCTGGATGGCGTCCGCGGGCAGTTCGCAACCGCCTTGCGCCAGTTGCCGATAGGGCAGCGCGCCGCCCGATGCGGCCAGTGTGGTCCCGCTCCCGGCCTCGAAGGCAACCGCCTTCAAGCCCGTGGAGCCCATGTCTATGCCCAGGTAGATGTCTGTTTTCATGTCATAACATTGTCTACAGATATTTCCCGCAGAATAGCAGTGTTTCCCCTAGTAATCTAAAAAATCCGGCTGCAATATAGTTCGTCGATGTCATAACAACGATTCGACCAAAACAAGGTTGAACAACAGGCACCGAGGGCTGCAGGGTTCTTGGAACGATGCGAAAAAAGGAGCGGAACATGAGACGAGATTTCTTGAAGACCGTAGCGGCGGCGGGCGCCGGCCTGGCGAGCGTCAACGCCTTTGCGCAGAACACTCCGCAAGCCCCCGGGCTGCGCGGCAACGCCAACGACGTCTACGTGATGAACGTGATGGTGTCCGGGGTGGAGTACTGGTTCCCTGTCTACGAAATGATGAAGCAGCTGGGCCATTCGCTCGGCGTGCGCACCCGCTATTCGGGCACGCCCGAGTACGACGTCAATAAGCAACTGGCCTCGTTCGAGCAGGAACTGGCGCGCAAGCCGGCCGGCATCCTGCTGCATCCCATGAACCCCGACCCCTTCATCGAACCCATCAACCGCGCCGCGGCCATGGGCATCCCGGTGGTGACCTTTGCGGCCGACTCGCCCAATTCCAAGCGCGTGTCCTTTGTCACGTCCGACAACGACCGCGAAGGCGCGCAGGCCGCCGACGCCATCGCGGCCTCGCTCAATGGCAAGGGCGAATACGCGGTGCTGGAAAACCCCGGCCAGGACAACCATGACCGCCGCGTTGCCGCCTTCATCAACCGCATGAAGACCCAGCATCCCGGCATGAAGCTGGTGGGCCGCGCGGCCAGCAACCAGGATCCGAACAAGGCCTACCAGGCCACGCTGAGCCTGGCGCAGGCCAACCCCGGCCTGGGCGCCCTGTTCATGCCCGAAGCCAACTCGGCGCTGGGCGCGGCGCAGGCCTCCATCGAGACCAAGAAGAACATCAAGGTCCTGTGCTGCGACGTGAACGCCAAGATCCTGGACATGATCAAGTCGGGCGAGGTCTTCGGTTCCGTCAACCCGAACCAGGGCGTGCAGGGCTATATGGGCATGATGCTGCTGTTCCTGGCGCGCAACCAGCAACTGATCGACCCGATGAATGACGCCAAGCGCAACGGCACCAACCCCATGGCCGTGCCGTTCCTGGACAACGGCCTGTCCATCGTCAGCAAGGCGAACGCCGACGACTTCTATTGGGACAAGTACCTGGCGCGTCGCGGCACCAAGGGCATCAACGAATGAAGGCGCCCGCAGCGCTGCTGGAACTGCAGGGCATCAGCAAGCAGTTCGGCGCGTCCAAAGCCCTGGCCGACGTGCGCTTCACGCTGCGCCGGGGCGAAATCCATGCCTTGTGCGGCGAGAACGGCGCTGGCAAGTCGACGCTGATGAAGATCATCGACGGCATCCACCAGCCCGACAGCGGCGACATCTACCTGGAAGGCGAGCGCGTGGTCATCAACGGGCCGGCCCATGCGATGCGCCTGGGCATCGGCCTGGTGCACCAGGAAATCTCGCTATGCGGCGATGCGACCGTGGCCGAGAACATCTTCATGCCCATGATCAGCGCGGGTGCACAGGCCTGGATGGACTATGCCGGCCTGCAAGAGCGCGCTGCGGCCGTGCTGCGGCGGCTGGGCCAGGACATCGACCCGGGCCTGCGGGTGGATGCGCTGGGCATATCGAGCCAGCAGCTGGTCGAGATCGCCCGCGCCTTGACGCTGGACTGCAAGGTGCTGATCCTGGACGAACCCACCGCCGCGTTGACGGAAGTGGAGTCCGTGGCGCTGTTCCGCGTCCTGCATGACCTCAAGGCCCAGGGCATCGGCATCGTCTACATCAGCCACCGCATGGCAGAGATCTTCGAGCACTGCGACCGCGTCACGGTGTTGCGTGACGGCCGCGATGTGCACAGCGGCGATATTGCGGCGCTTTCTCCGGATGCGCTGGTGCGCTGCATGGTGGGGCGCGATCTGGGCAACTACTACCCACCCCGGCAGGCGGCTGGCGATGCGCTAGCCGAGACCCTGCTGGAAGTGGAGGACCTTGCCGACGGCGCCGCAGTCCACGGCATCTCGTTCACGCTGCGCCGAGGCGAAATCCTGGGCATCTCCGGCCTGATGGGCGCGGGCCGCAGCGAGCTGGCCGAAACCGTGTGCGGCCTGCGGCGCGCGCGGCGAGGCGCCGTGCGGCTGCGCGGCCAGCCCCTGCGGCTGCGCCGCTATGCCGACGCCCTGCGCCACGGCATCGCCTACCTGAGCGAAGACCGCAAGGCAGCCGGCCTGTTCCTGGACATGCCTATCGAACAGAACGTGTCTTCGATGGCGCTGCGCCGCATCAGCTCGCGCTTCGGCCTGCTCAAACGCACGGCGGAACGCAGCCTGGCCGTCGAGCTGGGCGCCCGGCTCAGGCTCAAGTCGGACGGCGTGGCGATCGACGCCAGCTGCCTGTCGGGCGGCAACCAGCAAAAGGTGGCCATCGCCAAACTGCTGGCGACCCGCCCCTCGGTGCTGCTGATGGACGAACCGACGCGCGGCGTGGACGTCGGCGCCAAATCCGAGATCCATCACCTGCTGCGCGACCTGGCCAACCAGGGCGTGGGCGTGGTGGTGATCTCGTCCGAGCTGCCGGAAATCATCGGCCTGTGCGACCGGGCCTTGGTGATACGCAATGGCAGGCTCGCCGGAGAGCTTGCGGCCAGCGAAATGACGGAAGAAAAATTGCTGCGGCTGGCCTCCGGCCTGTCCGCCGAGGAGGCGACATGACGAGCGACCTGAAAACCCAACCGGCGGCGCAAGCAGTCCTGATGCCTCCGGCCGCCGGCCTGCCGACGGGGGCCCGCCCGGGACGCCGGCTGGGCAGCTTCCGCGAAGCGGGGCTGCTGCTGATCATTGCCGCGCTGTGCGTCGTCATGAGCTTCGCGTCGCCGCATTTCCTGACCTGGGAAAACGTGCGCGCCATGCTGCTGTCGTTTTCCATCGAAGGCATCGTGGTGGTCGGCATGACCATACTGGTCATCGTCGGCGGCATCGACTTGTCGGTGGGCTCGGTGGTCTGCCTGGCCATGGTCATCACCGGCAAGCTCTTCCTGATGGGACTGGACCCATGGACCGCCAGCCTGGCCGCGATCGCCGTCTGCACGATGGTGGGCGCGCTCATCGGCGGCTGCGTCACCCGCATCGGCCTCAGCCATTTCATCGCGTCGCTGGCGTTCATGGTGATCGTGCGCGGCCTGTGCCTGGCCATCACCCAGGGCACGCCGCAATCGCTGTTCTCCTTGCCGCCGCAGTTCAAGTTCATCGGGCAGGGATCCATCGCGGGCATACCCGCCGTCATCCTGATCTTCGCCGCCATCGTCGTCATCAGCGATTTCGCGTTGCGCCGCGCCGCCCTGTTGCGCAAGGTGTTCTACACCGGCAGCAATGAAAAGGCGGCGCTCTATGCCGGCATCCGCACCGGCCGCGTGAAGTTCTGGGTCACTGTGCTGTGCTCGACCTTGGCCGGCGTCGCAGGGGTGGTCTACACGGCCCGCTTCGGCGCTGCCACGCCCAACTTCGGCGTGGGCATGGAGCTCAACGTCATCGCGGCGGTGGTGATCGGGGGCGCCAGTCTCAAGGGCGGCTCGGGCACCGTGCTGGGCGCGGTGCTGGGCTTGGCCTTGCTGTCGGTCGTCACCAGCTCGCTCATCCTGCTGGACGTGTCGCCCTACTGGCAAGACGTCGTCAAGGGGCTGATCCTGCTGGCCGCGGTCACCGTCGACCATCTCATGAACGTCAAAAAGGTTTCACGATGAAGACAACAACACTGGGCGCGTCCGGCATCGCCTGCGAATCCGTCGGCCTGGGCACCTGGGCCATGGGCGGCTGGATGTGGGGCGGCGGGGACGATGCGGCTGCCGTTGCCGCCATCCAGGCGTCCCTGGACGCGGGCGTACGGCTCATCGATACCGCGCCTGCCTATGGCCTGGGGCACGCCGAAAGCCTGGTCGGCCAGGCGCTCAAGGGGCGCCGCCAGCAGGCCGTCATCGCCACCAAATGCGGGCTGGTCTGGCATACACGCCAAGGCGAGCATTTCTTCGACGAGGAAGGCCAGGCCGTGCACCGCCACCTGGGCCGCGCTTCCATCTTCCACGAAGTAGAGCAAAGCCTGGCGCGGCTGCAGACGGACTACATCGACCTCTACATCACGCATTGGCAGGACGCCGGCACGCCCGTCGCCGAGACCATGGACGCCCTGCTGGATCTGAAGCGGCAAGGCAAGATCCGCGCCATCGGCGTCAGCAACGTGGATCCCGGCACTTTGGCCGAATACCTGCGCCATGGCCCGGTGGACGCCATTCAGGAACGCTACAGCCTGATCGACCGCGAGATCGAAGCCACGCTGATGCCGCTATGCCGCCGCCACAACGTCGGCATCCTCGGGTATTCCTCGTTGGCGCTCGGCCTGCTGGCCGGACCCATCGATCCGGAGCGCCGCTTTACCGGCGACGACCAGCGCGCCGGCAACCCCCGTTTCAGCGTCGCCAATCGCAGCCGGCTGCAAGGCTTCTTCGCAGAACTGGAACCGCTGCGCCAGCGGCTGGACTGCTCGGCTTCGCAACTGATGATCGCCTGGACCACGCGCCCAGGCGGGGTCACCGTGGCGCTATGCGGCGCCCGCACGCCGCAGCAGGCCAGGCAGAACGCCGGCGCTGCCGCGCTGGAACTTACGCCTGAAGACATTGCCGCCATCGACCTGGCAGCCGGGCGTCATCTGCAAACACTGGATTGAACAAGGAATCTCCATGCTGCACAGAAAAGAAGCGCGCCTGAACCGCCTGCTGAACGGCGGCCGCTGCCTGGACATCGCCGTCGACCACGGCGTCTGCAATGAACCCAGCTTCCTGTCCGGACTGGAGGACATGCCGGCCGTGATGGAACAACTGGCCGCCGCGCGCCCCGACGCCATCCAGCTGAACTATGGCCAGGCCGACCTGCTCCAGCAACGCCCCGGCCGCGACAAGCCCGCGCTGGTCATGCGGCTGGACATGGGCAATCCCTACAACGCCACGACCCACCGCGTCATGTGGGCCGTGCTGCAGAACGAGCAAGACCCGGTGCTGCCTGCGGTCCAGATGGACGCGGCCTGCGTGGTGGTCAACCTGTTCATGCTGCCGGACGAGCCCGACCTGTTCCGCCAGTGCGTCGCCAACATCGCGCGGGTACGCGCGGACTGCGACCGCTACGGCATGCCGCTGATGATCGAACCCCTGGTCATGGCGCCGCATTCCGCGCGCGGCGGCTATATGGTCGATGGCGATGCGGAGAAGATCGTCACGCTGGTCAGGCTGGCGCGCGAAATGGGCGCCGACATCGTCAAGGCCGACCCCACGACCGCCACGCGCGATTTCCACCGCGTGGTGCAGGCGGCGCGCTGCCCGGTGCTGGTGCGCGGCGGTGGCCGGGAGGACCTGCGGCAGGTCTTCGAGCGGTCGCGCGAGTTGCTCGATGAAGGGGCGGTGGGGCTGGTGTATGGCCGCAATGTCTACCAACACGCCGATCCGTCATCGGTGGTGCGGGCGCTGATGGCCATGATCCATGATGACGCCAGCGCCGGACAGGCATGGGACATCTACGAGGCAGGCGGCCGACAGGATGCAAGGCTCATCGGCCGAAGTTCCTGACACCTCAGCCAGATCCTAATGCTCTTCCTTCGCATGGTTGATCGTGTATTTGGGGATGGCGACGGTAAGGTCCTCTTCCGCGACGATCGCCTGGCAGCTCAGGCGGGATTGGGCTTCCAGCCCCCAGGCGCGGTCGAGCAGGTCGTCCTCGGACTCGTTCGCTTCGTTCAAGGATTCGAAACCCTTGCGCACGATGCAGTGGCAGGTGGTGCAGGCGGCGCTCATGTCGCATGCATGTTCTATTTCAATGCCGTTGGCCAGCAGGGCCTCGCAAATTGTGGTGCCAGCCCGCACCTCCAGCTCGGCGCCTTCGGGCGCCAGCTCGGCATGCGGGAGTACGGTGATTTTTGGCATATCGGATTCCAGGCGCTCAACAAGCTGATGCGGGTTTTGCCGGCGATTCCTTGCGAGCGCTCCGCAGCACGGCGCCGCCGCGCGCGGCGGGCTCCTGTTCTTTTTCGTCCGGCTGCTCAAGGGTGTGCAGGATGGGGCAATTCGGCCGATCGTCGCCCGCGCAACAGCGGATCAGCGCCTCGAGCGTGTCGGCCATCTGCCGCATGCTTTCGATGCGCCGGTCCAGTTCAGCCAGGTGTTCCTGGGCTACGTGCTTGACGTCCGCGCTCTGGCGCGACTGGTCGTGCCAGAGGCTCAGCAGATCCTTGGTCTCGGCGACTGAAAAGCCCAGGTTGCGAGCACGGCGGATGAAGTGCAGCCGGTGAACATCGATCCGGCTGTAGGCGCGGTAGCCGGACGAGTTCCGCTGCGCCACGGGTATCAGGCCGATCTGCTCGTAATAGCGGATCATTTTTGCCGATACCTTGGAGGTCTTGGACGCTTCGCCGATGTTCATGGGAGTCTCCTCGCTCAAAGGAATGGGTAGAGGCATGAGAGAAGACTAGAGCTTTCCAACATGGGAAGGTCAAGCATGCCGCCGGCCGGGGAGGGGCCGGTCCGGCTGGTTACTGTGGCGTAAAAAAAACATCGGCGTGCATGTCCTGGACGTTCAGTCCGCGCTCGAACGCCAGAGCCATCGCCGCTTCCACCATCGCCGGCGGGCCGGCGACATAGGCTTTCCAGCTTTTCAAGTCCGCGAGGTCTGCGCCGGCGGCTTGCGTGACGAAGCCGGTCCGGTATGGCGTGGCATGCGCCTCGGACAACACGGGCACAAAGCTCAGGTTGGCGTGGCGGCGTGCCAACGCCTCGAAATGCTGGACGAAGTAAAGATCC
This sequence comes from Achromobacter sp. ACM03, assembly GCF_014851665.1. Taxonomy (NCBI): domain Bacteria; kingdom Pseudomonadati; phylum Pseudomonadota; class Betaproteobacteria; order Burkholderiales; family Alcaligenaceae; genus Achromobacter; species Achromobacter sp. ACM03. The sequence continues at coordinate 305,610 of NZ_JACVAD010000002.1, forward strand.
CGTTCCGTGCGCGCGCCGAAGTAGACATGAATCGGCTGGCTCATGCCGTGCGCGAGCGCGGTTTCGACAATTGAGTTGATGGGGGCCAATCCCGAACCTCCCGCGATGCAGAGCATCGGTCCGGAATGTTCATCGCGCAGATGCGAGGAGCCGAGCGGTGCGCGCAGCGCCACGCGTTCACCAGATTGCAGCGTGGCGTGGACATAGCCCGACGCGACCCCGCCCGGAACACGGCGGATGTGGAATTCCAGTTCGCGATCGCCTGGCCTGTTGGCCATCGAGTAGCTGCGCGCCGGCGACGGCCCGAACCTGATGTCGGCATACTGCCCGGCGGCGAACGGCAAGGTATTCGTTGCTTCAGGTCGGATCCTTACGCGCATGATGTCGTGCGTCAGTTCGTCCATGGCAACGACGGTCCCTTCCACATTCTGGATTGGCGCCGCGGCTGCTTCGTCGTTGCCCAGCCATGCCACCGCCACATCGCTCTTCGGAACCGCGCGGCACGCCAGGATGAAGCCGCAGCGCGTTTCTTCTTCCGTCAACGCGTAGCGCGAGTGCGGCAGCATTTCCACCGCGCCTTCGATCAGGCGCGATTTGCAGCTGCCGCAGCGGCCCGATCGGCAGCCGTGCGGATAGGCAACGCCATTCTGCAGTGCTGCTTCGAGTATGGTCTGGCCGTCCGGAACCGGCAGCCTGGCTCGCGCCTGCCGGATGTCCACCGTTCTACTGCTCATTGGGTTGCTCCAGATACTTCGGGTTGGTATGGAACGGCATCGAGATGCCCTCTGCCGTTCAGACGGCGGTCCCAATCTATTGCTTCCAACAGTTGCAAGGTCAATAGCCCGCCGCATCCGCCAGCGCATGCTTGACCTTCCTGTCGTTGGAATCCCTAGCCTTGCCGAATTTCTGCAGAGCGCTTCGGAAGGGCCGAAGCCCTGCCGTACAGAAGGGGCATGTCGATGCGTCGAAAATTCAGAATCGTTGTCGTGGCTGGAGCCATCGCGGCGGCCGGAACCATTGCGTGGGCGGCCGGTGATGCGTCCGGAGATGAAAGCAAGCCGCCGCCTTCCGCGGGCGCGCCGATGGCGCCTCAGGTTCCGGTCGCCGAAGTGATCCAGCGTGTCATCGCGCCATCGACCGACTTCACCGGATATCTGGCGGCTCCGGAATCCGTCGAATTACGCTCGCGGGTCAGCGGCGCGGTAGATGCCGTCAGCGTTCCCGAGGGCAGCCTGGTGCGCAAAGGACAGCAGCTGTTCCAGATCGATCCGCGGCCATTCCAGGTGGCGCTCGACACGGCCGCGGCGCAGTTGCGCCAGGCCGAGGCGCTGGCCAGCCAGGCCCAGGCTGACTTCGACCGCGCCCAGCGGCTGGTGGCGACCGGCGCGGTGTCGCGCAAGACCTATGACGACGCCGTGTCCGCGCGCAACGCCCGCCAGGCGGAGATCCTGGTGGCCAAGGCAGCCGTGGCGGCGGCGCGGCTCGATCTGTCCTACGCGCGCATCACGGCCCCGATATCAGGTCGCGTCGACCGGATCATGGTGACCGAAGGCAATCTGGTCAACGGCGGGGCGGGGGGCGCGGCCAACCTGCTGACCACGATCGTTTCGATCGACCCGGTGCACGTGTACTTCGACATAGACGAAGCGACCTACCTCAACGCCGTGAGGCTGGCCCGGCCAGACTCCCAGGGCGGAAAGGCGTCGCTGCCGGTCGCCGTGGCGCTCGCGACGGACCAGGGCTTTCCCCACAAGGGCACGCTGGATTTCGTGGGCAACCAGATCGACCGCGGCACAGGCACCATCCGCGCCCGCGCCGTCGTGCCGAATCCCGATGGCCTGTTGGCCCCGGGGCTGTTCGCGCGTGCCAGGCTGACGACCGGCGCCGAGCGCGCAGCCATTCTGGTCGATGATCTGGCGGTGGGTACGGACCAGGGGAAAAACTACGTCCTGGTCGTGGGTGCCGACAATCAGGCCCAGTACCGCGCGGTGCAGCTGGGCCAGATGGTGGATGGGCTGCGCATGATCAGTTCCGGCTTGCAGGCTGGTGAGAGGATCATCATCAAGGGGCTGGTACGCCCCGGCATGAGCGTCACGCCGCGTATGGTGCCCATGCAGCAGGTAGCCGCTGCGGAGGCCCGCCCATGAAGTTCCCTCATTTCTTCATTGCGCGGCCAATCTTCGCCATCGTCCTGTCGTTGCTGATGCTGTTGGCGGGCGGCATTGCGTTCTGGCAGTTGCCGCTGAGCGAGTATCCCGCCGTCACCCCGCCCACGGTACAGGTGACGGCAAGCTATCCCGGCGCCAATCCGGAAGTGATCGCCGATACCGTGGCGGCCCCGCTGGAACAGGTGATCAACGGCGTGGAAGGCATGCTGTACATGAGTTCCCAGATGGCCGTCGACGGCCAGATGGTGCTCACCATTGCCTTCAAGCAGGGAACGGACCCGGACATGGCGCAGATCCAGGTGCAGAACCGGGTCTCGCGCGCCTTGCCGCGCTTGCCGCAGGAAGTGCAGCGCATCGGGGTGGTCACGCAGAAGACCTCACCCGACGTGTTGATGGTGGTGCACCTGGTTTCGCCGGAAAAACGCTACGACTCGCTCTATCTATCGAACTTCGCCATCCGGCAGGTGCGCGACGAACTCGCGCGCCTGCCCGGCGTGGGCGACGTGCTGGTCTGGGGCGCCGGCGAGTACTCGATGCGCGTCTGGCTAGACCCCACCAGCGTCGCCGCGCGCGGCCTGACCGCCAGCGACGTGGTTGCGGCCCTGCGGGAGCAGAACGTGCAGGTCGCCGCGGGGTCGGTGGGCCAGCAGCCGGATACCACGGCGGCCTACCAGGTGACGGTCAACACGCTGGGGCGTCTGACCAGCGCGGAGCAGTTCGGCGACATCGTGGTGAAGACGGGCGCGGATGGCCAGGTTACCCGGCTGCGCGACGTTGCCCGCGTTTCGCTGGGGGCGGATGCCTACACCTTGCGCAGCCTGATCGATGGCGAATCGGCGCCCGCTCTGCAGATCATCCAGAGTCCCGGCGCCAACGCCATCGACGTCTCCAATGCGGTGCGCGGCAAGATGCAGGAGCTGCAGCAGAGCTTCCCGCAGGATGTGGAATACCGGATCGCCTACGACCCCACCGTGTTCGTGCGCGCCTCGCTGCAATCGGTGGCGGTCACGCTGCTGGAGGCCATCCTTCTCGTCGTCATCGTGGTGGTGCTGTTCCTGCAGACCTGGCGCGCGTCCATCATTCCCCTGGTGGCCGTGCCCGTGTCGCTGGTGGGGACCTTTGCGCTGATGCACATGTTCGGCTTTTCGCTCAACACGCTGTCGCTGTTCGGCCTGGTCCTGTCGATCGGCATCGTGGTGGACGACGCCATCGTGGTGGTCGAAAACGTGGAGCGGCACATGGCCCTGGGCGAATCCCCAAGGCAGGCCGCGATCAAGGCCATGGACGAGGTGACGGGGCCGATTATTGCGATCACCTCGGTGCTGGCGGCAGTCTTCATTCCGTCGGCCTTCCTGTCCGGGCTGCAGGGCGAGTTCTATCGCCAGTTCGCGCTGACCATCGCAATTTCGACCATACTCTCCGCCATCAACTCGCTCACCCTGTCGCCCGCGCTTGCGGCCATCCTGCTCAAGCCGCATCACGACGCGGCCAAGGCCGACTGGCTTACGCGCATCATGGGCCGGGCGCTGGGCGGCTTCTTCCGGCGCTTCAATGTCTTCTTCGACAGCGCCTCGAATGCCTACGTCGGAACGGTGCGCCGGGCGGTGCGCGGCAGTGCCATCGTGCTGCTGCTGTACGCCGGCTTCGTCGGCCTGACCTGGCTGGGCTTTCACCAGGTGCCGAACGGATTCGTGCCGGCCCAGGACAAGTACTTCCTGGTGGGTATCGCACAGTTGCCCAGCGGCGCTTCGCTCGACAGGACGGAGGCGGCGGTGAAGCAGATGTCCGAGATCGCGCTGGCCGAACCGGGCGTGGAGAGCGTGGTTGCCTTCCCCGGGCTTTCGGTCAACGGTCCGGTGAACGTGCCGAACTCGGCGCTGATGTTCGCCATGCTCAAACCCTTCGATGAACGCCAGGATCCTTCGCTTTCCGCCAACGCCATCGCCGGAAAGCTGATGGGCAAGTTCAGTCAGATTCCGGACGGGTTCCTCGGTATCTTCCCGCCGCCTCCCGTGCCGGGCCTGGGGGCCATGGGCGGCTTCAAGCTGCAGATCGAGGACCGCGCCGGATTGGGGTTCGAAGCGCTGGCCCAGGCGCAGGGGCAGATCATGGCGAAGGCCATGCAGGCTCCCGAACTGGCGAACATGCTGGCCAGCTTCCAGACCAACGCGCCGCAGTTGCAGGTGGACATCGACCGCGTCAAGGCCAAGTCCCTGGGGGTATCGCTGACGGACGTGTTCGAGACTCTGCAAATCAATCTGGGATCGCTCTACGTCAATGACTTCAACCGCTTCGGGCGCACCTACCGGGTCATGGCGCAGGCCGACGCGCCGTTCCGCATGCAGGCCGACGACATCGGGATGCTCAAGGTGCGTAACGACAGTGGCGAAATGATTCCCCTGAGCGCCTTTGTGACGCTGACGCGCGGGTCCGGGCCGGACAGGGTCATCCGCTACAACGGCTTTCCGTCGGCGGATATCAGCGGCGGTCCCGCGCCGGGATATTCCTCGGGGCAGGCGACGGACGCGATAGAACGCATCGTCCGCGAGACCTTGCCCGAAGGCATGGTCTACGAGTGGACGGACCTCGTCTACCAGGAGAAGCAGGCTGGGAATTCGGCGTTGTACATCTTCCCATTGGCGGTGCTGTTGGCCTTCCTCATTCTTGCTGCCCAGTACAACAGCTGGTCGTTGCCGTTCGCCGTGCTGCTCATCGCGCCCATGGCATTGCTTTCGGCGATAGGCGGGGTCTGGCTGTCCAACGGCGATAACAACATCTTCACGCAGATCGGCTTTGTGGTGCTGGTCGGCTTGGCCGCCAAGAATGCCATCCTGATCGTGGAATTCGCCCGCACCAAGGAGGACGAAGGCGCCGATCCGCTGGCGGCAGTGCTGGAGGCTGCCCGGTTGCGCCTGCGCCCCATCCTGATGACCTCGTTCGCTTTCATCGCCGGCGTGGTGCCGTTGGTGCTGGCTACAGGCGCCGGGGCGGAGATGCGCCATGCCATGGGTATCGCAGTGTTTGCGGGAATGGTTGGCGTGACCCTGTTCGGCCTGTTGCTCACGCCCGTGTTCTACGTCGTGGTGCGCAAATTGGCGCTGCGACGGGAAGCCCGCCGGGCCGCGACCCGCTCGGCCAAGCAACACGCATGATGGCCAGGAGGAATAACGACATGAAGCATCTTTACACCCGCTCCCGGCGCTGCCTGAAGCTCGCGCCGCTGACGCTTGCGGCCGCGTTGGCCGGCTGCTCCCTGGCGCCGAAGTACGAACGCCCCGCTGCGCCTGTCGACGCGACCTATTCTTCGGATGCCGAGGATGCGCGGCACAAGCCCGATGCGATGGCCGCGGCCGACATAGGATGGCGCGAATTTTTCCGGGATCCGCTCTTGCAGCAATTGATAGAAATCTCGCTGCACAACAATCGGGACATGCGCCGCGCCGCGCTCAACGTCGAAGCGGCGCAGGCGTTGTACCGAATCCAGCGCGCCGCGATGCTGCCGAACCTGAGCGTCTCGGCCAGTGGCGCATCCGAGCGCATTCCGGGCGACCTTGGCGCCACGCAGGACGGCCAGGTCTCGAAGCGCTATGACGTGGCCGGCGTGACGAGCGCCTGGGAACTGGACCTTTGGGGCCGTATCCGCAGCCTCAGCGATCAGGCCCTGGCCACATATCTGGCACTGGAGGAGAACCGGATCGCCACGCAGCTGAGCCTGGTTGCCGAAGTGGCCAATGCCTACCTCACGCTGCGCGCCGACCAGGAGCTGTTGCGGCTGACGGAAGACACGCTGGCCACGCAAAAGCGTTCGTATGATCTGACGGCCGATCTGGCTGCGGCCGGCAACTCGACGCAGCTCGACCTGCGTCTGGCCGAGATTGCGTTGCGTAATGCGGAGGCCAACCGGTCCGCCTACACGCGACAAGTAGCCAGGGACCGCAACGCGCTGGTGCTGCTCCTGGGACAGCCGCTGACGCCCGAGTTGTCCAGCCAGCTGGACGCGGCAACGACGCTGCCAGACGGTATCGTTCCATCGGATTTGCCGACCGGACTACCCTCCGAGTTGTTGGTCCGACGGCCCGACATACGCGCGGCGGAGCAGATGCTGCGCGGCGCCAATGCCAATATCGGCGCGGCGCGCGCCGCTTTCCTGCCGGCGATCAGCCTGACGGGCTCGGCGGGAACCGCCAGCGCCTCTCTGGACGGCTTGTTCGACTCCGGGTCGCGGGCCTGGGCGTTCCTGCCGCACATCACGCTGCCCATTTTTCGGGGAGGCGCCTTGTTGGCCAACCTGGACGTGGCGCATGTAAAGAAGCGGGTGGAAATCGCCAACTACGAGCAGGCCATTCAGGTGGCATTCCGCGAGGTGGCCGATGGCTTGGCGGGCAAGCGCACGCTTGACGACCAAATCCGTTCGGAGCAGTTGGCGGTGACGGCAAGCCGCAGCGCTTATGAGCTGGCGGAACTGCGGTTTCAGGAGGGCGTGGACGACTATCTCACCTTGCTTGAGGCCTATCGCTCGCTATACGGCGCGCAACAGATCCTGGTGCGCACGCGCCTGACGCGCCTGAACAACCTGATCGACCTCTACAAGGCGTTGGGTGGAGGTTGGTCCGAGCATTCGGCGCGCATGCCCGCCGGGGCATAGGGTCCGCCAAATGTCGCCAGGCCCTGGAGGACATAGCCAGTCCCCGGGCTTGGGCCGCCGCGTCAAAGCGGCGGCCCAAGCCTTGTCCGCGGCGACCGGGCAGCGATGCTGCTACACGGCCTGCTTCCAGGCGCGCAATTTCGACAGCCCATTGGCATAAGCCATGCAAGTCAGAATCTGAAGTTGGCCGCCCAAGGTTCCAGTTCCTGCGCCCGAGGGCGCGAAGAGGGCGGCGTCCGTGTGCCGCGCTACGCTGCTGACCACGCGTTCCTGCCCCAGACGGGTCAGTTCATGCAGCCTGTGCAGGCTGCTGCCGTTGAAGTCGCGTCGGAAGCCGTGGGTCAGGCGGCAGAATCTGTCCAGCATCGCTTCCCTGCTGTAGAAGGGGGAGCCGGCATCCCCTGCCCCCGCGGCGGCGAACTGCAGGATCATCGTGTTCCAGAGAATGAGGTCGACCAACACGGTGGCGGCATCGATAGGCATGCGATGAGCATGTCCCACCTCGGCCGTCCTTCGGTAGAGGCTCGCGCGTATGGTGGCCGCCTCGACGCGGAATTGCCTGTGCCGGTCGCGGAGGTTACACAGCAGCTCTTGCCTGGATGCGGGTAGTTTCATCGGATCTTTCCACCAAGTCGTCGCGGATCGGGCCGTCGGATTGAGTCTGACGGGTTGGCGCGCCTCGGGCGTGGTGCCGGCCGCAGGAAAGCGGGCAGGGAGCGCATACGCCCGGGGCCAAGGCGGAAATCCTGGGGTTTTCCACCGTTGGAATGTCAATGCCGAACGAAAATCGCGCAGCGCCTGCGGAAATCCGCACGATGGGTCTAAAATCCGCACACGTTTCGATCCGCCCCTGCGCAAGCGGCAGGTCCCTCGCACGTAACATCCCCACGCCATTGCAGCCAACCATCGGTCAGACTTCCGCTTCCACGCCGCCAAGTTCGTCCTATGCCGCCCGCATCCATCAGGTGCAGGTCGACGCATTGCGCCGAAGCTTTCCGTTCGCCCTGGCCGGGTCGCTGATCAGCGCCTGTTTTTCCGCATTCGCCTTGGTCGGCGTGCTGCCCCACCACGAGATCCTGCTGTGGCTGGGCGCCACGTTGGCCGTGGGTGTGCTGCGCTGGGCCGCCGTGGTGGCGTACGACCGCCATCGCGCCGATCCGTCAGCGGCGCAGCGCTGGGTGCGCCGCATGCTGGCGGGGAATCTGTGCTCCGGCATCCTGTGGGGACTGCCCCTGGCCTACTGGACGTTTTTCGTCCCGCTGGAGTATCAGCTGTTCTTCATCGTCATCCTGTTCGGACTGGGTACGGGCGCCATCTATTCGAACTACATGATGCTGCCGGTGATGTACGCGTTCGAAGTGCCGGCTTTCGCGCCGATGTTCATCGCGCTGGCGGCGCAGCCTTCCGCCATCCATCTGGCGCTGGTGACGGGCGGCCTGGCATATCTGGTCGCGACCCTGGCGTTCATCCATCGCATGAACCGCACCCACCTGGACGCGTTGCGGCTGGGTTATGAAAACCTGGCGCTGCTGGAACAGGTGCGCCAGGAGAAGATAGCGGCCGAACGCAGCGATCTGGAGAAGTCCCGCTTTCTTGCTGCGGCCAGCCACGACCTGCGCCAGCCCGTGCATGCGGTGAACTTGTTCCTGGGCTTGCTGGCGAACGAACCCCTGTCCCGGCACGGGCGCTATCTGGTCGACAACATCACCAGCGCGCTGTCGGCGATGGGCCATCTGTTCGACGCGCTGTTGAATCTGTCGCGGCTGGACGCCGGCGTCATCGAACCTCGTTTCGAGACGTTCAGGATGCAGCCGCTGCTGGACCAGCTCAAGGCCGAATACGCGCCGCAGGCCAGCGAGAAGGGGATACGGCTGCGGGTGCGCGCGTGCGCGGCCAGCGTGCGTTCGGATCCCGTGCTGCTGGAGCGCATGCTGCGCAATCTGATCAGCAATGCCATCGTGCACTCCGACGGCGGCCGCGTCCTGGTGGGCTGCCGCAGGCGCGGAAGCCGATTGCGCATCGAGGTCTGGGACAACGGCCCGGGGATTCCCAAGGCCGAGCAGGAGCGCGTCTTCTGGGAGTTCCATCAACTGGCCAATCCCGAGCGCGACCGCAGCAAGGGCCTGGGCTTGGGCCTGGCCATCGTGCGCCGCACCGCCAGGCTGCTGGCCCACGAACTGGCGCTGCGCTCGGAAGAAGGCCGCAGCACGGTGTTCGCGGTCACGGCGCCGCTGTCGGATCCGGCCGCGGCAGGCCTTTCGATCACGGATGCCAATGTGGGACTGCCCCGGGCGCCTGCAAGTGAAGACAGCCTGCGCGGCAAGCTGGCGCTGCTGGTGGACGACGACGCGCAGAACCTGGCGGGCCTGTCGATGCTGTTCGAAAGCTGGGGCTGCCGCGTCATCGCCGCGACCAGCGGCAATGCGCTGTTCGAGCGCGTGCTGCCGCTGGCCGAAACGCCGGCCCTGATCGTCACGGATTACCGGCTGCGCGAACACGAGACCGGCATTCACGTAATCGAAAGGCTGCGCGAGGAATACAACGATCCCGATCTGCCTGCCTTGCTGGTCAGCGGCGATACCGATCCGGCGCGCCTGACCGAGGCTGCCGCGCGCGGCGTGCCGCTCTTGCACAAGCCCGTGCAAGTCCAGGCTTTGCGCGAGCACGTGACGGGCCTGCTGCATGCCAGGGAAGCAGCGCCCCTTCCCGGAGATGCCGAATGACGGCAGTGTTATTGGTCGACGACCACGCCATGTTCCGCGAAGCGCTGGTGATGGCGTTGGGCCAGGGCGTGGCCGGCCTGGAGATCCATCCCGCGGCCAGCGGCCAGGAAGCGCTGGAGATACTGGATCGGCATACGGCGATCCAGCACGTCATCATGGATTTCTACCTGCCCGACATGGCTGGCGCCGACTTGCTCAAACGCTTGCGTCAGCGCCGGTCGAAGTTGCGCATCCTGGTGCTGTCGGCCTCGCAAGATCCCGAGGACATGCGCCGCGCGCTGGAGGCCGGCGCGCAGGGCTTCCTGAACAAGTCCGCCAGCTGCCAGGAGCTGGCCGCCGCGCTGGAAGCGGTCAACGAGGCGGCGCCGCCGCAGCGCCGCGCGCTGTCCGCAGGCGACCAGGACGAAGCAGCCTTGCTGCGCGCGCTGACGCCTCGCCAGGTCGAGGTGCTATGCCTGATGTGCGACGGACTGCGCAACAAGGAAATCTCGGAACGGCTGAACATGACCGAGAAGACCGTCAAGACGCATGTGTCGGCCATTCTGGGCACCCTGGGCGTGCTCAATCGTACGCAGGCGACGCTAGTGGCGCGGCGCGGCGGCGTGTTCGGGAAGCCGGCATAGGCGGCAGCCCGCTGTCGCTGGCCACCTTGCCGGCTACCAGCGAGATCTCGCGCCCGGCCGTCGCAATCGTGTCGGGGCGATGCGCCACGATCACGCGCGCGGTGCGTGCGCATCGGTCTTTGGCCGGCAGGGAGATTGCGCTTGCGCTCAGAAGCTCGCCCGGCCCTCGCCCATGCGCGCGCCCGTCACCATCTCCGTCACCCAGTTGACCAGGATCGAGGTATACGCGCGTTGCGCCGGCTTTTCCGTCAGCGCGTGATCGGCGCCGTCGATGATGCGGTGGGTCAATGAGTGCGAACGGCGGAAGGCCGATCGGTAGCTCATGATGGTGGAGTGCGGGATATAGATGTCGTGCTCCGCTTCCACCAGCAGCACGTCGCCGGAGAATTCCGTGCAAGCCTTCAGCGCGCGGTTTTCTTCCGGCGGCACGTAGGCGCTGCGGTAGGCGCGCAGCGTGTCGCGGTTGAGCTGGTTCTTGGGCACCAGCCATTCGTCGTCGCGATACAAGGCGGGGACATGCAACGCAAGCCAGCGCACCCGGCGCAGCGTGCAGAGCAGGGCGGCCAGATAGCCGCCGTAGCTGCTGCCCACTACGGCGATGGAACCGGAGTCCAGCGCGGGGTGGAGCGACAGCCTGTCGTAGGCCGCCACCACGTCGCGCAGATTGTCCTCGCGGGTCACCTGTAGTTGCTGGGCCCGGGTGCCCGCATGACCGCGCAGGTCGAAGGTCAGGCAGACACATCCCAGCGCGGCGATCCCCTTGGCCCGGGACAGGTCAAATTCCTGGCTGCCGCCCCAGCCGTGGATAAACAGCACGCCAGGGACCTTGTCCTGGGGAGTGAGAAAGGTCGCCTCGAGCGACACGTCGTCGACTTCCAGAGCGGTAGGGGTGCTATGCGCCGCCATCTTGCGCCTCCAGGATGCCTCCCGATTTGCTGATCTGGCCGATGGCGCTGTCGACCCCGTGGAACACCAGCCGTTGCGCGATTGGCACGGGTTCGCCGGCGCCGTAGCGTTCGCGGGTCTCGGCGCGCACTTCCATCAGCGCCGGTGACAGCGCGAAGGCCTGCATGGCGGCCAGTTCGGCCAGACTGGCGCCGCCAGCGCGCCAGGATTGCTCCAGCACGCCGGCGCGCGCGCCGCCGTCCGCCGCGCGCCCGATCGCCACGTCGTAGTTGCGCCGCGATGCGATCAATTGCGGATAGGCGGCCCAGGCCGCCGTGTCATAACGGCACGCCAGCTCGATGGCGCGTCGCTCATCCGCGCGAAGATCCAGCGCGCGCAGGGCGTCAAAACCGCCGCGCGCCACGCGCAGCTCGGACCCGCCGTACACCTGGCAGCCCTGATTGTCGTCGGTCAGCGATTGGGTGCCCACATAGGCGATCTCCATCTGGCCCACTTTCGACCAGCCCACGCTATACGTTTCGATTTCTTCCAGGTCTTCTTCCAGCACCAGACCCAGGCGCTGCATCAAGCGCGGGGATTGCTCGGCCAGGGCAGCCCGCAGCGCATCCAGGCTCCTGACCACGACCTGTCCGCGACCCGCCGTGGCGTCCGCGGGCTTCACGCGTACCGTGCCGCGTGCGAGCAAGCGTCGTCCTGCGGCTAGGGCGTCTTCGGGGCAAAAGGCGGTATAGCCTTCCAGCACGGCGTCGCCCAGCATGTCCGCCAGTGCCATGGACCAGCTGGCAGGGCGGGAGGCCTGCGGCCCCACCAGTCCGTGGCTGATGGATTTGGTGGCCACGAACGCATGCGGCGCCACGCCGCCGTAAAGGTCTGTCTCGCTGACGATGCCCAGCACGGCGGCGCGCCTGGCGCCTATGATGGTGCGATCAGGCACATAATAGGGAACCACCCCGCCGCCGTGGCGGCTGGGTCGGTAATCGGGCACGTAGCGTCTGCCCAGCAACGCGGCCAGTCGGGCGGCTTGGGCATCGAGTGATGCCACCTCGTGTTCGGAGGCCCGCGCGCGCCGGGGAAAAGCCGCCACGATGCCTTCCGAGCGGGAATCGGGTAGGGATGTCATGGCAGGCAACTCAGCAAGCGGCGTGCCTGTGCAGGAATCGCGGTCCGGGGAGCCGGCGGCGGCGCAGTCAGGCGCGGGCCGGGCGTCGGGCATGGAAGTTGCTGCTCTGCGTTTTCCGCCGTGGCGATGGCTGCCGTTGTTGTGGCATCCGAAGCCGCGGCGAGAGCGCGTGCACATCACCTAGGAGAAATTCTCATGGCCACGCGAACCATCTGGAAGGGCGCGATCACCTTCGGCCTGGTCCACATCCCCGTGGGCTTGCATACCGCCACGACGGAATCGGGCGTGGATTTCGATTGGCTGGACCGCCGGTCGATGGACCCCGTCGGCTACAAGCGCATCAACAAGCGCACGGGCAAGGAGATCGAATCCAAGGACATCGTCAAAGGGGTCGAATATGAGGACGGCCAGTACGTCATCATCTCCCCCGAGGAGATCGCGGAGGCCTATCCGCGCACGACGCAAACCATCGAAATCCAGCAATTTGTCGAATCGGCCGAAGTCTCGTTCGTCTACCTGGAGCGGCCGTATTACATCGCCCCGATCAACAAGGGGCAGAAGGTGTACGCGCTGCTGCGCGACACGCTGGTGAAAAGCGGCAAGATAGGCATCGCCAAGGTCGTGATCCAGACCAAGCAGCATCTGGCGGCATTGATTCCCATGGGAGACGCGCTGGTTCTGAATCTGATGCGTTGGGGCGACGAGGTGAAGTCCGTTGAGGGACTGGATCTGCCCAAGGCAGGCGCCAAGAGCATGTCGCCCAGCGCGTCCGAATTGAAGATGGCCAAGATGCTGGTGGACGAAATGTCGGCAGAGTGGGATCCGGCCGAGTACCAGGACGAATTCAAGGCGGCCATCATGGGGCTGGTGGAACAGAAGGCCCAGGCGGGCAAGACCGAAACCGTAATCGCGCCGCAGGAGGAAGCGCCTGCGTATGCGGATAACGTGATCGATCTGACCGACCTGTTGCAGCGCAGCTTGCGCGGCGGCGCGTCCAAGGGGCGCGCCAAGGCCGAGGCCAAGCCCGCCAAGAAAGCCGCGCCGCGTAGTTCCGCTGTGAAAAAGGCGCCCGCGAAGAAGGCCGCCAAGAGCGCCAGGCAGGCGAAAAAGGCGGCCTGAAAATGGCGGACAGCCTGAAGAAATACCGCGAGAAGCGCAATTTCGCCGTCACGCCGGAACCGGCGGAAGGCGGTGAATCAGGCGGCGCAGACCTGGTGTTCGTCATACAAAAGCACTGGGCCAGCCGCCTGCACTATGACTTCCGCCTGGAGCTCGATGGCGCGATGAAAAGCTGGGCGGTGCCGAAAGGGCCGTCGTTCGATCCCTCCGTCAAGCGCATGGCGGTGCAGGTCGAAGACCATCCCATCGCGTACAACCAGTTCGAAGGCACCATCCCCGAGGGGCAGTACGGGGCCGGCAAGGTGATCATCTGGGACGAGGGGCGCTGGACGCCTATAGGCGATCCGCGCAAGGGATACAAGACAGGCCATCTGAAGTTCACGCTCGACGGCGTGAAGCTGCGCGGGCGCTGGGCGCTGATCCGCATGAAGGGCAAAGAGAGCGATCGCCAGCCGTCCTGGCTGCTGATCAAGGAAAACGACGAGTACGCGCGGCCAGACCGGGATTTCAGCGTCGTGGATGAGATGCCGGACAGCGTGGTGCCGCTGCGCACGAAGAAGAAGGCGGCTGCGCGCAGCAAACCGCAAGCCCGCGCCGTGAATGCAACAGAATCCGCCGCGGCCTTGCCGGGCAAGGCCGCTCCCTTGCCCGCGTCGCTCAAGCCTCAGCTGGCCACCCTGGTCGACGGCGTGCCGCGGGGCGCGGACGACTGGTCCTATGAAATGAAGTTCGACGGCTACCGGATCCTGGCCAGGCTGGATGGCGGCAGCGCGAAGCTGTACACGCGCAACGGCCACGATTGGACAGCCAGGATTCCGCGGCTGGCCCAGGAGCTGGCGGCACTGGAGATCGCCAATGCCTGGATCGACGGCGAGATCGTGGTGCTGACGCGCGAAGGCGTGCCCAGCTTCCAGGCCTTGCAGAACGCCTTCGATGCCGCGAGCACGGCGGATATCGTCTTCTACGCCTTCGACCTGCCCTACGTCGCGGGACGCGACCTGCGCGACGAGCCTCTCAGGCTGCGGCGGGACCTGCTGCGGCAGGTCATCGCCAGGTGCAAGGGCCAGCACGTGAAGTTCAGCGAGGCCTTCGATAAGCCGCCGGCAGACCTGGTCGCTTCGGCCTGCAAGCTGGGCCTGGAGGGGATCATCGGCAAGCGTCTGTCCGCGCCCTATGTGTCGCGCCGCACGGACGACTGGATCAAGCTCAAGTGCACCAAGCGCCAGGAATTCGTCATCGTGGGCTACACCGAGCCCAAGGGCAGCCGCCAGGGCTTTGGCGCGCTGCTGCTGGCGGTGCACGAGCCGGATGGCGGGCTGCGCTACGCCGGCAATGTGGGCACGGGTTTCGACGACAGGACGCTGCTGGACCTGCATCGCAAGCTGGCCGGCATTGAACAAGAAACCAGCGCGTTGACCCAGGGCAAGCCGCGCGCCCTCAAGCAGGTCCACTGGGTCCATCCTACGCTGGTGGGAGAGGTTTCGTTCGGCGAATGGACTGGCGACGGCCATGTGCGCCATTCGACCTTCCGCGGGCTGCGGACCGACAAACCCCCCAAGAAGATCACGCGCGAGGTTGCCATGCCGGCTGAAAAGATATCCACCCGCGAACGCCCCGCCAAGGCCTTGAAAGAGGGCGCGGCAACGCCGCCGAAGGGAATGAAACTGTCCAATCCCGACCGCGTCATAGATCCCTCTTCGGGAGCGACCAAGCTCGATCTGGCGCGCTATTACGGGTTGGTGGCGCCACTGATGATGCCGCACCTGCGCGGCCGCCCGGTTTCCTTCGTCAGGGCGCCCGCGGGGATCCAGGGTCAGCACTTCTTCCAGCGGCACTCGGAATCCCCCATCGCGGGGGTGCTGGCGCTGCCTGAACGCCTGTACCCAGAACATCCGCCGCTCATGGAAATCTCGAACGAAGCAGCGATACTCGCTGCCGCCCAGCTGAACGTGGTGGAGTTCCATACCTGGAATGCGATCAAGACCTCGATCGCCAAGCCGGACCGGATGCTGTTCGACCTGGACCCTGGAGAAGGGGTGGATTGGCCTGCCGTGCAGCAGGGCGCGGAGCTGGTGCGCGTGCTGCTTCAGGAGCTAGGCCTGCGCGGCTGGCTGAAGACCAGCGGCGGCAAGGGCCTGCATGTGGTCGTGCCGATCCGCAAGCAATACGGCTGGGACGCCGTGAAGGACTTTTCCGAAGCCATGGTGCGCCATCTGGCGCAAACGCTGCCGAAGCTGTTCGTCGCCAAAAGCGGGCCCAAGAACCGCGTGGGCAAGATATTCGCCGATTACCTGCGCAACGGCTTCGGCGCCACGACCGTGGCGGCCTGGTCGGCCCGCGCCCGGCCCGGCCTGGGCGTGTCCGTACCGGTCCGCTGGGACGAACTGGACGGGCTGAAAGGCTCGGCGCAATGGACCATCGCCAACATCCACACCCGCCTGGATGCGGGCAACGAGCCTTGGGACGATTACGCGCCCCAGGCCATCGGCCGGGCCATGAAACAACTCGGGATCGAACCGAAATCCTGAACCTGAACATGGCCGTCAGCGCGCGCTGACGATTGTTGCCGCCGCGGCAACATCATGGTCCCCTCCGCGGGCCTACTGCCGTTTTGCCGGCAGACCTACGATTTGGGCGTCGTTCAACCCATCGAGGAAGTCACCATGAGTCAACGTCTGAATGCCTTTGCGCAATCGCCCGAACTGTTCAAGAAATTCGTCGAGTTCGGCATGCTCCTGAAGTCCGGCGCGATCGAGCAATCGATCCTGCGCCTGGTCGAAATCCGCGCTTCGCAGATCAACGGCTGCGGCTTCTGCCTGGACATGCATGTGAAGGATGCCAAGATCCACGGCGAAGGCGAACTGCGCCTGCATCACGTGGCGATCTGGCGCGAATCGACCGAGTTTTCGCCGCGTGAACGCGCCTGCCTGGCCTGGACCGAAGCGCTGACCACGCTGGGCGCGCAGGGCGTGCCCGACGAGATCTATGAACGCGTCCGCACGCAACTGTCCGAAAAGGAAATCTCGGACCTCAGCTTCGCCGTCATGGCGATCAATGGCTGGAACCGCCTGAACGTGGGCTTCCGCACCGTGCCGGGTTCTGCCGACAAGGCATATGGCCTGGATAAGGCCAAGTTCAACTAAGGGACTACCATGAAAATCCTGGTTATCGGCGGCACGGGCCTGATCGGCTCCAAACTCGTCAAACTGCTGACTGAGCGCGGCCATGAGGCGATTGCCGCATCGCCCGCCACGGGCGTCAACACCATGACTGGCGAGGGCCTGGACGCCGCGCTCGCCGGCGTCGACACGGTGGTCGACGTCGCCAACTCGCCGTCGTTCGAAGACCGCGCCGTGCTGGAGTTCTTCCAGGCCTCGGGGCGCAACCTGTTGGCGGCGGAGGCCCGCGCCGGCGTGCGCCACCACGTCGCGCTGTCGGTGGTCGGCACGCAGCGCCTGGCCGAAAGCGGCTACTTCCGCGGCAAGATCGCGCAGGAAGCGCTGATCGTGGCTGCTGGAATCCCGTACACCATCGTGCATAGCACCCAGTTCTTCGAATTCCTGGGCGGTATCGTGCAGTCGGGGACCGAAGGGGCGGAAGTGCGGCTGTCGCCCGCCTACGTCCAGCCCATTGCGTCGGACGACGTCGCCCTGGCCATGGCCGACGCCACGCTGGCGCCGCCGGTGAACGGCATCGTCGAAATCGCCGGCCCCGAGCGGGTACGCCTGGCCGAGCTGGTGCAGCGCTACATGGCCAAGATCGGTGACGCGCGCCCCGTGCGGGCGGACACCGGCGCGCGCTATTTCGGCGCGCTGCTCGATGACGACACGCTGGTTCCGGGAGCCGGCCCGCGCCTGGGCCAGATCGGCTTCGAAACCTGGTTCAGCCGTTCGGGCGCAAGAAAGTAGCGGCAGGCGCAAGGACCCTCATGAGCAAACTGCGGCCTCCTCCCCAGAGTCTCCTGGACAAGTACCGGGGGAAGGATTTCCATCCCCTGTACACCACCAGCGTGACGGTGCGCGGCGGGGAGGCCGCGCATGGACGCGCCTCCGGCATGGCCATTTCGGACGATGGCGAGCTGATCGTGGAACTGCGCCTGCCGGTGGAGCTGGGCGGCACGGGCGGGGGCACCAACCCCGAACAGCTATTCGCCGCCGGCTATGCGGCGTGCTTCCACGGCGCGCTCAGCATGCTGGCCGAACGCGCCGGCCTGGCCATCCCGGACGCTTCCGTGACGGCCACCATCTCGTTCGGCCGGGACCCCGTCGATGGCTTTTTCGCGCTGACGGCGGACGTCAATATCCACCTTCCGGGCGTGCCCACGCCCATCGCGGAAGAGCTGGTGCGCAATACGGAACGCCTGTGTCCTTACGCCAAGATGGCCCAGGGCGGGATCCAGAGCGTCGTGGCCCTGACCCAATAGCGCTCAGGCCTGTTTTGGCAGCAGGCTGTCGATGATCAGCAGGTCCTGCGCGCGGATGCTCTCGGTCATGAAATCGATGAAGACCCGCATGCGGGCGGGCAGGTGCTGGCGGCTGAGAAAGCACAGGTAGTGCCCGCGGTCGTCGGGCGAGTACTGCGGCATGCAGGCGACCAGCGTGCCTGCGCGCAGATGCTCGCAGACCTGGTACGCCGCCATCTGCGCGATGCCATGGCCGTCCAGCACGGCCTGCAGGACCAGGTCGGCATCGTTGAAGGTCAGCATGGCGGGCGGCGCGAACTTGCGCAGATGGCCGCCGACCTTGAATTCCCATTCGAATACGCGGCCGGACGCCAGCAGGAAGTTCACGCAGCTATGGCCGGACAGCTCGTCGACGCTTAGCGGCAGCCCGTGCCTGGCGGCATAGTCGGGCGAGGCGCACAGGATCATCTGCATGGGAATGACTTTCTTGGCGATCACCTGGCTGTCTTCCATGCGGCCATTGCGAAACGACACGTCGACGCGGTCCGTGGTGAAGTCGGTCGGGCCGTCATCCAGCAACAGCTCTACCGAGATGTTCGGATGCGCTTCGCGGAACGCCTTCAGCAGGGGCGCCACGACCTTGCGGCCGAAACCCACGGTGGAGCAGACGCGCACCAGGCCGGAAGGCGGGCCCTCGCGCAGGTCGCGCATGTTGTCCAGTGCCTGGAT
The DNA here is from genome assembly GCF_014851665.1 of Achromobacter sp. ACM03. Lineage (NCBI taxonomy): Bacteria > Pseudomonadati > Pseudomonadota > Betaproteobacteria > Burkholderiales > Alcaligenaceae > Achromobacter > Achromobacter sp. ACM03. The sequence goes on from NZ_JACVAD010000002.1 coordinate 324,045, forward strand.
GATCCGTTCCACGCCGGGATGGCATTGCTCGTAGAAGCGCTGCCCCTCCGCGGTCAGCGAGGTGCTGCGCGTGGTGCGCACGAAGAGCCGCACGCCCAGCTGGTCTTCGAGTTTCTGCACGCTGCGGCTGACTGCCGAACGCCCTATGCCCAGCCGGTCGCCGGCCTTGGCGAAGTTGCCCTCGGCGGCGACCGCCAGGAAGGCCATGACGCCGGCATAGCTGGTGGCAAAGCTGTCGGCCAGGGAGTCCGGGCCGTTCGCGGGAGGGGTGACCGGGGAGGCTGGGATAGGGGTAGGCATGGTGGCAGCGCCGCAAGTTGGTTGATCCTACCTGCTAAGACGTTGCGCTGGACGGTTTTGTGACGCCTCCTTGAAAAAAATGGCCATCCCCGGGCGGGGAGACACCCGGGGATGGCCAGGAAGGGATAAATATCCGTCCCTTATTGAACGGGGATCAGGGCGGGAGCGCCCTTTTTCTTGATCAGCACGACCACGAACTTGGCCGGCTTGGTCTGGCTGGCGTTGCGGCCCACGGTGTGGATGTCGTCCGGCCCTTCGTAGAAGGTCTGGCCAGGGGTCAGCGTCACTTCCTTGCCGCCTTTGACCTGCATGACGATGCTGCCCTCCAGCACATAGACGAAGGCCGAGGCGTCATGGCGGTGCAAGGGGTCGGCGGCCCCGGGCGGGTAGTCGACGACGAGCATGACGGCATCCCGGCCGGGAATGTCGGGCAGGTCCTTGCTCATTACTTCCGTGACGATGGGATCGGCCGGCTTGCCGGCGGGCGCGCCGTGGTGCGATGCAGCATGGGCGGGCTGGCCCAGCAGCGCGCCGGCGGCGATGAAAGACAACGCGAGTTTGGTGAGTTTCGGCATGGCCTGTCCTGAGTGGAGTGGTGACAGGTCCATCGTAGAAGCGAGGGCGGCGCGGCGGTAGGTCCGCGCAAGGGACCACCATGTTGCCCGCGATGCACCAACGCCGGTGCGGGCGGTCTCAGCGTTGCGCCAGGGCGGCCGCGATGCGGGCCAGCTTGTCCGGATTGCGCTGCACCAGCACCCGGGTCAGGCGCTTGCCGTCCGTTTCGTAGGACTGCACCGATTCGAGATCGCCATCGATGAAGCGCAGCAAGGTCCACTGGCCGTTCACCTGGACCACCTCGGTGCGCAACGCGTCGCGGTAGCGGCGCTTGCCGGCGTAGAACAGCTGCGCCAGCCGCTTGCCGCCCACCAGGCTGGCAAAGGCGGTGACCTTGTCGCCGCCGTCGCCGATAAGTTCGGCATCGTCGCTCAGCAGCGCATGCAGGCCGTGGAAGTCGCTGCGGTCCATCGCATCGGCAAAGGTCAGCAGCAGCCGGTGCAGCGTCGCGCGCGGCACGGCCTCGCGCGGGGTGCCTTGGCGCAATTGCTGCTTGGCGCGCCGCACCAGCTGGCGGACCGCGGCCTGGGTCTTGTCCAGGGTCTGCGCGATGTCCTCGTAGTCGGCGTCGAACACTTCGCGCATCAGGAAGGCCGCGCGGGCGTCCGGCGACAGGCGCTCCAGCATGAACAGAAATGCCACTGACACATCGTCGGCCAGTTCATGGATCTGTTCGGGCGTGGAAGGCGCGGCCATCAGCATCGGTTCCGGCAGCCAGACGCCCACGTAGTTTTCCCGTTCCGTGCGGGCAGCGCGCAGGCGGTCGATCGCCAGACGGGTGGTGACGGTGACGAGCCAGGCCTCGGGGTTCTCCAGCGTGGAGCGGTCGGCGCCATGCCAGCGCAGCCACGCATCCTGCACCACGTCTTCCGCCTCGGCCACCGAGCCCAGCATGCGATAGGCGATCGCGTAGAGGCGCGGGCGATGGCGGTCGAACAGGGTCACGGAGCCGGTCATGGAATGGGCCAATGCCTAGCGGAAATGGGGGGGCGGGAGGGCAGGGTATTTTGCCGCAGCGGCCCGGGCAGGACAAGCTGCGCAAGCCTCTGCCAGCCAGTCGCGGGCGGAGGGGCGCGCCGCGTGCCGCGCGCGCTACAGCGCGATCACCGAGGCAGGCAGCGCGGGCAGGTTGGCGCTGCCTGCCATCTGCTTCAGATCCCTTTCGATCATGACGCTCAGGCGGCTGATGGGTACGTCGTTGGCGCTGCCCTCGAAGGGATTCTCCGTACTTTCGCCCACCTGCTCGAGCGAGGTGTAGATCCACGAGATGATCACGCTGAACGGCACCGCCAGCCACGCCATCTGGCCTTGCATGTAGCCGCCGATATCCTGGCCCAGCTGGGCGAATTGGCCCGTCAGTCCGAACGGCAGCGCCACGCAGAAAGAGCGCACGAACAAGGTGTTGATGATGGCGTACTGGCGTGGATACGGAAAATTCTTGATGCGCTCGGCCTGTCCCTGCAGATCCAGCAGTTCCCGGATGCGGCTGTTGAGCTCGGCGTATTCCGCCGCGGTGATGGCGCCTGCATCCAGCAGTCCGCGGACCGCCCGGCCTTGCATTGCCAGCATTTGCGCGGCCTTGTCATCGGTCTGCATCAAACCGGCAATGTCCTGTGCCGGCAGGTAGCGGGAAAGCGCGGACTCCAGGGGCTCGGCGCGTTCCGGGATCACGTACTGCCTGCGGTATTCGGCATTGGGACGGTTGCCGACGGTCTCCCATAGGCGGGCCTCGCGCAGCTGGTAGCGCAACGCCGTCAACCAGGCCAGATGCCGCTGCACCAAGGCCGTGCCGCGTTCGGCGTCGCCGACGTAGTTGCGGCTGATCACGCCCCAGTAGCGGCTGGCGCTGACAATGCTCATCCAGACCTTCTGCGCTTCGACCGTGCGCGCGTAGGTCTGCACGTTCTTGAAGCCGACGACAAAGGTGGTGGCGGTGCCCAGTAGCGAAACCACCGACAAGGGCAAGGTCAGCCATTTCAGGCCAGCCAGCTGATGGAGCAGCACTGGCGCGAAGCCCAGCGCCAGCAGGACGTAGATCTTCCTGCGGGTCCAGATGATGAACTCGCCCAGGCGATAGGATTTTCCCAGATGCATGATGTCGGCCCCCCGGTCGGCGCGCAGCGGCGCGTCTGGTGTGTATGGGTGCGCTCATCCTAAGAGCGTCGCGCGTGACGCGGTAGGGCCATGCAAGGACGCATGGTGTTGCCGGCGCGACACCAATCATCGTTTCTCCTTCCGAATAAGTGCGGCCCGCGTGACGTGGGCCTGTGTGGCGCGCGTCATGTCCATGCCGCGGCGCATTGGTGCCCGTCGCGCAACAGCGTGCTTCCCGCCGCGTGCCTACCGCGGACCAGACCGCATACCTACCATGCCCTCACTCACTTTGCCGAAACAGGAGTTCCCATGAACGACTCGCACAACCCGGCCCGCCGCAGTCTTCTTGCCGGCAGCGCCGTCCTGGCGACGGGGGCATTCGCCATCCGCGCCGAAGCAGCCGCGCAGAGCAACGCGCAATCCAACCGGAGCACGACCATGACCCGCAATACCTTCACCACCAACGACGGTACGCAGATCTACTTCAAGGATTGGGGCCAGGGCCCCGTGGTCACCTTTTCGCATGGCTGGCCGCTGAACGCGGATGCCTGGGACGGGCAGATGCACTACCTGGCGCGCAATGGCTTTCGCGTCATCGCGCATGATCGGCGCGGCCATGGCCGTTCTTCGCAGCCGTCTGCCGGCAACGACATGAACGGCTATGCCGATGACCTGGCGCAGTTGATCGAGGCGCTCGATCTGAAGAACATCACCATGGTTGGCCATTCCACCGGCGGCGGCGAAGTGGCGCGCTATATCGGCCGCCACGGCAGCAAGCGCGTGGCCCGCGCGGTGCTTATCGGCGCGGTGCCGCCGGTGATGTTGAAGTCCGCCGCCAATCCCGAAGGCCTGCCTGTCGAGGTCTTCGACGGCATCCGCGCGGGCGTGGCGGGAGACCGCTCACAGTTCTACAAGGAGCTGGCGGTTCCCTTCTACGGCGCCAACCGCCCCGATGCCAAGGTCTCGCAAGGCATGCTGGACCAGTTCTGGTTGTGGAGCATGCAAAGCGGCCAGAAGAACGCCTACGAATGCGTCAAGGCGTTTTCCGAGACCGACTTCACCGAGGACCTGAAGAAGATCGACGTCCCGACCCTGTTCATGCACGGCGAAGACGATCAGATCGTGCCGGTGCACGACTCGGCGAAGAAGGCCGCGCGCCTGGTCAAGAACGCCAGGGAAATCTATTACCCCGGCGCGCCGCATGGCCTGACCGCCACCATGCAGGACCGCATCAACGACGACCTGCTCGCCTTCATCCGCGCCACCGCCTGAACGGCGCACCTACCTGGAGTTACCGCCATGTTTGCCATTGAAAACACCGAATCCCTCGACCTGGTCCCGTCGCGCTACGCGCTGCAGATCGGCGACATCGACGCCCTGGTCGTGAGCGACGGCGTGCTGCCGCTGCCGACTTCGACCATGGCCACCAATGCCGATCCTGCCGATCTCGCTGCCTGGCTGGAACACATGTTCATGCCTCCGGACGCGTTCGACTGGCCGCTGAACGTGATGGTGGCGCGCAGCGGCGACCAGACCATCCTCATCGATGCGGGGCTGGGCGGGCAGTTCGCGGGCTTTCCGCGCGCCGGGATGTTCCCGCAGAGATTGGAGTCCGCCGGCATCGCGCTGGAATCCGTGACCGACGTGATCATCACGCACATGCACATGGACCACGTGGGCGGGCTGCTCGTGCCGGACGTCAAGGAGCGCTTGCGTCCCGACGTGCGCATCCACGTGTCCGCGACCGAAGTGGCGTTCTGGACCTCGCCGGATTTCTCGCACACCGTCATGCCCAAGCCTGTGCCTGCGGTATTGAAGTCGACGGCTACCAGCTTCTACAACGAGTACCGCGACCGGCTGCGCCTCTTCGACGATCGGCATGAGGTGGCGCCGGGCGTCATCGTGCGCATGACCGGCGGCCATACTCCCGGGCACAGCGTGGTCGACTTGGTCTCGGGCGGCGAAAGGCTGACGTTTGCTGGCGACGCCATGTTCCCGGTCGCGTTCGACCATCCCGAATGGCAAAACGGTTTCGAGCACGACCCCGAGGAATCGGCCCGCGTCCGCCTCGGTCTGTTCCAGGAGCTGGCGCAGAACCGCGGGCTGTTGGTCGCCGCCCATCTGCCGTTCCCGTCCCTGGGACGTGTGGCGGTCGACGGCGACGCGTTCCGCTGGGTGCCGGTCATCTGGGACTTTTAAGCGCGCCGATGCCGGCCGACGAGGCCTGTCGCGTCGGCCGGCGTCTTACCTGTACGAAGGAACATCATCATGAAAAAACTGTTGGGCAAGACTGCCGTCGTCACCGGCGGCAACAGCGGCATAGGCTATGCCGCGGCCGAGGCCTTCATTGCCGAAGGCGCGCGCGTGGCCATCCTCGGGCGCAGGAAAGATGCCGTCGACGCGGCGGTGGCGCAACTTGGAGCGTCCGCCTTCGGCATGGTTGGGGACGTTGCCGACCTGGCCACGCATGACCGCGTGGCGGCAGAAGTCCGTGAACGGTTCGGCGCCGTCGACATCTACATGGCCAACGCCGGCATGAATAACATCGAGCCTTCGACCGCGGTAAGCGTGGACAGCTATGACGTCCAGTTCGACACCAACACGCGCGCCGTGTTCTTCGGCGTCACCAAGGTCCTGCCGCTGGTGCGCGACGGTGGTTCCATCATCATCACTGGCTCCATCGCCAGCGCCAAAGTGCTGGAAAACCATGCGGTCTATGCCGGCTCCAAAGCCGCCATCGAGGCGTTTGCGCGCGCCTGGGCGCTGGAATTCAAGTCGCGCAAGATTCGTTTCAACGTATTGAGCCCCGGTCCTACGGATACGCCCATTCTGGAAAAGCTGGGCGTGGGCGCGGCGCATCGGCCCGCATTCGAACAGGGCATGGCCTCATTGATTCCGCTTGGGCGGCTGGCGCAATCTGCGGAATTGGCGCGCGCCGCATTGTTTCTCGCTTCGGACGACGGCGGGTTCATTACCGGGGTCAATCTGCGCGTCGACGGCGGCATCGCGCTGACTTAACTGGATCTTCACTGCCTGGCAGAACGCGGGCGGACGATGGCAGGCGCTGGATCGGAAACGTTTGATTGCCTCTGCGCGTGGCGGATTTCAAATTCAGGCAACGATTGTTTATTGCCGATTCTTCATGATTTGAACAACCGATCCTGTGCAGACGTTCCAGCGCCATACGCGGCTGTCTACCCGCAGGTACTGGATCTGACCAGGTATGCGCCCGTCTGGGCGACGGCAATGTGGATTAATTTTGTTGCAGTGAAATACGCGGAATATTTCGATTATCCAGCATCCTGATCCCGCGTCGATTGGCAAACTCTTACAAGGTTGAAGCACACAAAAAAACACGAAGTTCTGATAGGGTCCATTTATGTGGAAATCTCGGAAAATTCGTTAAAATCAATTGCTTGGGATTATGAGCGGGAGCCTTGTCTCCCGCTTTGTGTTCAGATCCGCAGGTCGCCACCCGCGTCTGCGGTCCACGAAAAAAATGGGTTGACCGGCCGTATTTTTTTCTGGAATCAGCGTTTGCTGGCTAATCCAGTCAGCATTTTGATGCATTGCAGCATCGCAACAACGAAGCCCAGCTCCCTGCAGATTCTGATTCTGATGGCCTATCCCATTCCTGGCGGATTGTCCTGATGCCGGCCGGGGGCTTGGGTTGCGTCTCAGGCTTAGGATATCCACGCATGAATCTCCGGTTTCTGGAAACGTTTGTCCGAGCCGCCAGGCTCAAGAAAATGACCTTGGCCGCGGAAGAACTGCACGCGTCCCAGGCGGCCATCTCTGCCCGCATCGCAGCCTTCGAGGAAGAACTGGGGGTGAGGGTCTTTGTGCGGGAGAAGGGCAAGCAACTGAGCTTGACGCCAGTCGGCGCTGAAATGCTTGGGCCCGCGGAAGAACTGCTGGCTCATGCGAGAGCCTTCACCAGCCGGTTCGCGACCACGGACGTACGGCTTACCCAGATCAGCATCGGCCTGAGCGGAACCGTCGCGGAAGCCATACTCGAGCCTATGGCCGCCGCCTTGAGCAGACAATGGCCGAACGTCACCGTGCACCTGCAATCGTTGACCAGTACGGATATACGACAGCAATTGCTTGGGGGGGCGCTCGACATCGGACTGTTGCTGGGCAGCATCGAAGAGCCGACGGTGGTCAACCGGCAATTGCTGGGGCTGGATTACGTCTGGGTCTGCAGCCCGAGCCTGATGCGCGGCGAGGTCGAGCCGTCGATGAATCAGTTGAAGCGGCTGCCTCTGCTGTCCTATCCGGTGGATTCGCTGCTGTACTCCTCGATTGCCAGCTATTTCTCATCTCCGCAGATGCAAGGCTTCAAGTTGATCGTCGTGAGGTCGCTGACGGTCATGCTGCGGCTGGCCGTTGCGGGTGCGGGCTACGCGGTACTGCCGCTCGAACTCATCCGCGGCGAACTCGATTCGGAAAAGCTGGTGCGGCTGCCATTTCCCAGGCCCTTTCCGAAGCAGACCTACTTCGCCGCCTATGTCGACCAGCCTGCGATTCCGTTGCGCGCAGCCATGGCCGACTGCATTTGCGAGGTAGCGCGGCTGGTCTCAGATGGCGTGGCGGACGAGACAACTTTTGCCGCCTGAGCGCAGCCGCGCTTCGGTCTGCGCTGTCTGCCTCTCAGTCCGGTTCGTTGGGGGACGCCGCGATGATCTGCCGCCACGCGATGGCATCGCGCTGTATCGTCTGCGCAAACGCTTCGGGGCCGTCTCCTACCGGTTCCGCAATCTGCCTGGCGAATGTTTCCCGCAACGCGAGTTGGGCCAAGGCCAGCTGCGCGCTGCGGGCGACCTTGGCGCTGATCTCGGGCGGGGTGTCGCGCGGCGCGCAAATGCCGACCCAGCCTTCGAAGCCCAAATCGTCCAGGCCCTGTTCGGCCAAGGTCGGTACGGACGGCATCTGCGGCAGGCGCTGATCCGTGCTGACGGCCAATCCCTTGACACGGCCAGACTCGATAAAGGGCAACGCTGAAATGATGCTGTCCATCATCACGTTCACGCGCCCCGTGGCGAGATCCGCATAAGCCGGCGTGGATCCGCGGTAGGGCACATGCAGCATGTCCAGGCCATTGCGCGCGCTGACTGTCTGGCCCGCAAGGTGGGGCATGGTGTTCTTGCCGCCCGAGGCGTAGCCGTATTTGCCGGGCGCCTGTTTGGCCGCCGCGATGAATTCCTGGAGATTGTTGGCAGATACGGCCGGATCGGCCACCCAGATCGTCGGCGTATCGGCGATGTGGACGACGGGAGCCAGATCCTCGACGCGGTACGGCAAGCCGGGATAAAGCGCTGTCGCCATGACCAGGCTGCTGGTGGAGCAGAGCAGCAGGGTATATCCATCGGGGCGTGCCCGGGCGACGGCCGCCGAGCCTATGGTGCCTCCCGCGCCCGGCCGGTTTTCGATGACCAGCGGCTGGCCCAGTGCCTGGCCCACCGGGCCGGCGATCTGCCGGGCCACTGCATCATTGCCGCCGCCGGGGGGGAAAGGCACCACCAGCGTCACGGGTCTGCTTGGCCAGTCGGGGGATTCGGCCGCGTGCGCAGCGGGCGTCAGCGCGCAAGCAAGGAACAGGAGTGCGGCAATGGCGGAACCGTGCAAGGGGAGTCGGCGGATCATGCTGCTTCTTGGTGGCAAGAGTGGGTGGGCGAATTGCGCGCAACCCCGCATGCTGCCGGACATCCTTGCGTTAATGAAGCTAGAAAATACTTATTCAAATCAAAGAAAATTCATAACCTGACTCGTTGACGAGCAGGCGTCGTCGCCGGGCCGAATTGGGCCCGGCACGGTGGATACGCGTTCAATCGTCCAACGCCGGTACGGTCCCGATCTGGGCGAGGATGCGCGGCGATTCCATGTCGCCGGTTTCCTTGTCCACCAGCACTTCGTAGGCGGCAACGCCGGCGAACTTGGAGGCCATGGAGTTGGCGATGCGGATGGCGCCGAACTCGCTGCTGGCGGCGCGGATTTCACCAGGCGCGACGCCATCGGCGGCGGCGCGGTAGGGAACGACGATGTACTGAACGAGATGGGCAGCTTCTGACACAGGGTTCTCCTGGACGACAGTTTTTGGGCGAGCGAAATGTATCACGTTGTACTGTGTTTTTGTACAGTATTGTTTGACGCCGCGCCAACAATTTTCAATCAGCCTGGGAAAACCCCTAGCGCGCATTCATTGCCCGATTTTCCGCCGGCCTCTATTATTTTCGAAAATATTTAAATTTTTATAAAAAGAGGCAAGGGATGGAAGCGAACCGCTATGACGCGTACCGCGAGGACACCATAGGCCGCGCCAATGTGGCCGACTCGCCCGAGCTCATCGCCTACTACCAGGAGCTGGCCCGCCTGGAGACCGGCGCCCTGTGGACGGTGGCGAACAAGATCGAACCGTGGGCGCCGCGGTCGGCCTCGGTGCCGGTGGTGTGGCGCTACCAGGACCTGCGCGGCCACGTGCTGCGTTCTTCCGAGCTGGTTTCGCCCGAAGAGGCTGGCCGGCGCGTGATCTACCTGAACAACCCGGGCCGGCGCGACGTGGCCGCCGCCGTGGGCTGGCTGTATTCGGGCCTGCAGGTCATGAAGCCGGGCGAACTGGCTTCCGCCCACAAGCATTCGCATTCGGCGCTGCGCTTCATCATGGAAGGGCGGGGCGCCTTCACCGTGGTCGACGGCCACAAGATGACACTGGGCGCGAACGATTTCGTGCTGACGCCCAATGGCACCTGGCACGAGCACGGCGTGGCCGAAGACGGCACTACCTGCATCTGGCAGGACGGCCTGGACATTCCGCTGGTCAACGCCATGGAGGCCGGTTTCTATGCCGTGCATCCGGACCTGAACCAGACTGTGACCTATCCGGTGGACGACACCACCGCCGCCTGGGCCAACCCGGCGCTACGGCCTCAGGTGTCCGGTTGGACCAAGCCGTATTCGCCGCTCTTCAAGTACGAATGGGAGCCCACCTACGAGGCGCTGCGCCGCTATGCGCGCACTACCGCCGGCAGCCCCTACGACGGCATCCTGCTCGAATACGTCAACCCGGCCACGGGCGGCCCGGTCATGCCCACCATCGGCGCCAGCATGCAGCTGCTGCGGCCCGGCGAGCACACCAAGGCCCACCGCCATACCGGCAGCTTCATCTACCAGGTGGCCAAGGGCAGCGGCTATTCCATCATCGACGGCAAGCGCTACGACTGGACCGAACGCGACATCTTCTGCGTGCCCTCGTGGGCCATCCATGAACACGTCAATCTTTCATCGAACGACGACGCCTGCCTGTTCAGCTTCAACGACCTGCCCGTGATGCGCGCGCTGGCGCTTTACCGCGAAGAAGCGGTCAAGGAAAACGACGGCCATCAAGTGCTGATCTAGCGCTGCCCGATCCCTCTTGAATTTTTCATCCGCCGCGCGGGCCGGGCCCGCGCGCCTGACTCAACTCGTCCTGAATTTATGGAGTTCTTATGCGCTTGGTAACTTTTCGCGCCCATCCCACCGCCGCTGCCCGCCTGGGCGCGCTGGCCGAAGGCTATGTGATTGACCTGGCCCTGCTGGGCCACGCAGGCGGCGTGGACCTGCCCGACGACATGCTGGCTTTCATCGACCTGGGCCCCGTGGCGGTGGCGCAGGCCAGCAAGCTGATGGAGGCTTATCGCGGCAACTGGCCCGTGGGCAGCGCGCTGCCGCAGGAAAACGTCAAGCTGCTGGCGCCGATTCCGCGTCCGCGCAAGAACATCTTCGGCATCGGGCTGAATTACGTGGAGCACGTGGCGGAATCCAGCCGTACGCTGGATACCTCGGCCGACCTGCCCAAGCAGCCGGTGATCTTCTCCAAGCCGCCCACCACCGTCATCGGCCCGGGCGACGCCATCGAGCACAACGCCAAGATCACGCAACAGCTGGATTGGGAAGTGGAGCTGGCCGTGATCATGGGCCGCCGCGCCTCGCGCGTGGCCGAAGCCGATGCGCTGTCCTATGTGTTCGGCTACAGCGTGATGCTGGACATGAGCGCGCGCGATTGCCGCCGCGCCGGCCAGTGGATCTATTCCAAGGGCCAGGACACCTATGCGCCCTTCGGCCCGTGCATCGTGACCGCCGACGAGATCCCGGATCCGCAGGTGCTGGATCTGTGGCTGACGGTCAATGGCGAGAAGAAGCAGGGCTCGAACACGCGCCACATGCTGTTCAAGGTGCCGTTCCTGATCTCGGACATCAGCGCGGGCATCACGCTGGAGCCGGGCGACATCATCGCCACCGGCACGCCTGAAGGCGTGGGCGCGGGCCGCAAGCCGCAGGAATGGCTGTGGCCGGGCGACGTGGTGGTGGCCTGCGTCGAAGGCATCGGCACGCTGCGCCATCCGGTGGTGGCGGTCTAAAAAACGCCTGGCCGCGCCGCGGCGGGCAACGCAGTCTCCAAGGGGAAAAACATGATCAAGAAACAGATACTGGGCGGCGCGTTGTCCGTCGCGCTGGGCGCCGCGGCGTCCATGGGAGCGGCCTATGCCGCGGAACCGGTCAAGATCGGCTTTATCGCCACCTTGTCCACGCCGGCGGGCTATATCGGCGAGGACGAGCGCGATGCGTTCAACCTGGCCATCAAGCAGGGCGGCGGCAAGCTGGGCGGCGTGCCCGTGCAGCTGGTGATCGAGGACGACGGCCTGAAGCCCGCCAACGCCAAGCAGGCGGCCGACCGCCTGCTGCAATCGGGCGTCAAGCTCTATACCGGCGTGAACTTCTCCAACGTGCTGGCAGCGGTCGTGCCCAGCGTGGTGAAGTCCGGCGCCTTCTATGTCAGCCTGAATCCCGGCCCGTCGAACTTCGCGGGCGAAAAGTGCGATCCCAATTACTTCGTGGCGTCCTACCAGAACGACGCCTTCCATACGGCTGGCGGCGTGGCGGCCAACGAACTGGGATACAAGAAGGTCGTGCTGCTGGCGCCCAACTACCAGGCGGGCCGCGACGCCATCGAAGGCTTCAAGCGCACCTACAAGGGCGAAGTGGTCGCCGAAATCTACACCAAGCTCGACCAGTCGGACTTCTCGGTCGAGCTGGCGCGCCTGCGTTCGCTGGCGCCCGACGCCATCTATCAGTTCCATCCGGGCGGCACGGGCATCAACTTCGTCAAGCAGTACGCGGCGGCCGGGCTGAACAAGAGCATCCCGATGCTGATGCCCAGCTTCTCGATGGATGCGCGCATGATCCAGGCCACGGGTGACGCGTCGGCCGGCGCCTACATCACCGGCATCTGGTCGCAGGACTTCGACAACGCGCAATCCAAGGCCTTCGTGCAAGCGTTCAAGGACGCCTATGGCCGTGTGCCGACGGACTACGCCATGCAGGCCTACGACACCGCGCAGCTGATTGGCGCGGGCCTGAAGGCCACCGGCGGCGACCTGTCCAAGGCGGCCGAGTTCCGAGCCGCGCTGCGCAAGCCCGAGTTCACGTCGCTGCGCGGCAAGTTCAGCATGAACACCAACCAGCATCCGATCCAGGATCTGTACCTGATGCGCATCGAGAAAGGCAGCGACGGCAGCCTGTCGCCGAAGCTGGTCCGCAAGCTGGTGTCCGATGACAAGGACGCCTACGCGCAACTCTGCAAGATGCCGTCATGACGCTCCTGTTTGAACAGCTGCTCAACGGGCTGCAGTTCGGCGCCATGCTGTTCATGCTGGCAGCCGGACTGACGCTGATCTTCGGCATCATGGGCGTGGTCAACCTGACGCATGGCTCGTTCTACATGGTGGGCGCCTACTGCGCGGCGTACGCCATCGGCACCACCGGCTCGTTCCTCGCGGGCGTGCTGGCGGCGCTGCTGGGGGCGGGCCTGTACGGCATTTCGGTCGAAGTGGTGGTGATACGCAAGCTGTACAAGCGGGATCACCTGTACCAGGTCCTGGCCACCTTCGGCCTGCTGCTGTTCTCGAACGAAGCGGTCAGCCTGATCTTCGGCCGGCGTCCGCCGCTGGTGGGCATCCCAAGCTTCCTGGAAGGCGCGGTGACGTTGGCGCCGGGATTCCAGTATCCGCTGATCCGCCTGTCGTTCATCGCCATTGGCGCGCTGGTGGCGGTGGGCCTGTGGTGGCTGGTCAACCGCACGCGCATCGGCATGCTGATCCGCGCGGGCGCCGACGACCGCGAGATGGTCGACGCGTTGGGCATAGACATCCGCAAGCTCTACACGCTGGTGTTTGGCCTGGGCGCCTTGCTGTGCGGGCTGGCCGGCGTGATGGCCGCGCCCTTGCTGGCGGTGGAAATCGGCATGGGCGAACGCATCCTGATCACCACCTTCGTGGTCATCGTGATCGGCGGGGTCGGTTCGGTGCGCGGCGCCCTGGCAGGCGCCTTGCTGGTGGGCATGGTGGACAGCCTGGGGCGCGCGTTCCTGCCGCAGCTGCTGTCGACGATGTTCTCGCCCGCCACCGCGGACCCGCTGGCCGCAGGCATGGCTTCGGCAAGCATTTATGTACTGATGGCGATCGTGCTGATCGCCAAGCCGGGCGGGCTGTTCCCGGCGCGAGGATGACGATGGCATACACACTTACGAACCGCGCCCGCTGGGGGCTGGGCGGCCTGGCGGTGCTGATCCTGCTGCCGGCTGCGGCGCTGGCCTCGGGTTCGCCGTTCCTGATCGGCGTGGTGACGCGCTTTCTGATCTACGGCCTGGCCGCGGTCAGCCTGGACCTGGTGATCGGCTACGGCGCCATGGTCAGTTTCGGCCATGCCATGTTCTTCGGGCTGGGCGGCTATGCGGTCGGCATCATCGCCTTCCATACTTCGGAAGCCGGTCCGATCTTCGGCTGGGCTGGCAGCAACGCGGCGCTGGTGGTGTGGCCGATAGCGCTCATCGTGTGCGCGTTGGCCGGCTGGCTGTTCGGCTATCTGGCGCTGCGCACGCGCGGCGTGCAGTTCATCATGATCACGCTGGCGTTCGGCCAGATGGTGTACTTCGTGCTGGTGTCGCTGCAGTTCTACGGCGGGGACGATGGCCTGATGATTCCGCAGCGCAATGAGCTGCCGGGCATCAATCTGGAAAGCCCCATGGTTTTCTACTACCTGTGCCTGGCGCTGCTGACCCTTTGGACGCTGCTGTGCATCCGCGTGACCAACTCGCGCTTCGGCATGGTGCTGCAGGCGCTGCGCCAGAGCGAGCGGCGCGCCATCAACCTGGGCGTGGCGCCCACGCCGTACCGGCTCAGCGCCTTCGTGCTGTCGGCGGTGGGCACGGGGCTGGCCGGCGTGCTGTGGGCCAACTATGCCGGGCTGGTGACGCCCGACATGGCGGCCTGGACCAAGTCCGGCGAACTCATGGCCATCGTCATCCTGGGCGGCGTGGGCACCTTGCTCGGGCCGATCGCGGGCGCGGCGGTATTCCTGGGGCTGGAGCAGATGCTGTCGTCCCTGACCGAGCACTGGCTGCTGTACATGGGGCCCATCCTGGTGCTGGTGGTGCTGTGGGGCCAGAAGGGCCTGTTCGGAAAGCTGCTGGAGACGCGCCATGCCGACTGACGCAAGCGCCAGCCTGTTGCGCCTGACGCAGCTGCGCAAGGCTTTCGACGCGGTGGTGGCCACCAACGGCGTGGACCTGGACGTGCGCGCCGGCGAGATCCACGCCATCATCGGCCCCAACGGCGCGGGCAAGTCCACCCTGATCGCGCAGATCTGCGGCGAGATCCGGCCGGACTCCGGGACCATCCATTTGGATGGGCAGGACGTGACCGCGCTGCGCGCCTTCGAGCGTGCGCGCCTGGGGCTGGGCCGCTCGTTCCAGATCACCGAGCTGTGCCAGGAGTACACCGCACTGGAGAACGTGATCCTGTCGCGCATGCTCAAGGGCGGCCGCGCCTTCCAGGCCTGGTCCAATCCGCGTCATGACGCGGCCTTGAAGACCGAGGCCATGCAGTGGCTGACGCACGTGGGGCTGGAGGACCGCCGCCACGTGCGTTCGTCGGACCTGGCGCACGGCGAGAAACGGCAGCTGGAGCTGGCGGTGGCGCTGGCGCGTTCGCCGCGGCTGTTGCTGCTGGACGAGCCCATGGCCGGCATGGGGCCGGAGGAATCGGCGCGCATGACCCGGCTCTTGCAAGGCATGAAGGGCGACTACGGCATCCTGCTGGTGGAACACGACATGGACGCGGTCTTCGCGCTGGCCGACCGCATCAGCGTGCTGGTCTACGGCCGCGTGGTGTTCAGTGGTTCGCCAGAGGAGGTGCGCCGCCATCCGGAGGTGCGCGCGGCGTATCTGGGAGAAGAACATGTTGAAGGTTGAAGGGCTGACTGGCGGCTACGGGTCCAGCAAGGTCCTGTTCGGCATGTCGTTCGAGGCCAGTGAAGGCGAGGTGATCTCGCTGATCGGGCGCAACGGCATGGGCAAGACCACCACGATCAAGACCCTGATGGGCATGCTGCCAGCCACCGGCGGCGCGGTGCAGTTTCGCGGCCGCACGCTGGGCCGCTCCGCGCCCAGCAGCGTGGCGCGGCTGGGCGTGGGGCTGGTGCCGGAGGGCCGGCGCGTGTTCGGTTCGCTGACGGTGCAGGAAAACCTGGTGGCGACCTCGCGCACCGCGCCGGGCGGATGGGATCTGGAGCGGGTCTACACGCTGTTCCCGCGTTTGAAAGAGCGCCGCGGCCAGTCGTCGCGCACGCTGTCGGGCGGCGAACAGCAGATGCTGGTGGTGGGGCGCGCCCTCATGACCAACCCCAAGCTCCTGATCCTGGACGAAGCCACCGAGGGGCTGGCGCCGCTCATCCGCCAGGAGATCTGGCGTTGCCTGCGGGCGCTGAAGGCCGAAGGCCAGACCATCCTGGTGATCGACAAGAACCTGCCCGAAATGGCGACGCTGGTGGACCGCCACTACATCGTGGACAAGGGCCGGGTGGCCTGGTCGGGGCAGCCCGCCGAGCTGTCCGCCCAGCCCGAGCTGGCGCAGCGCTACCTGGGCATATGAACAGGCCGCGCGGGTAGAATGAGCCGCCTGTGCGCGGATACGCGCCCCGGCCGCTGACATCTGGAGACCATCTTGAAGCCTAGAATAAAAGCTTCCCGCCAGGACGATCCCGGATCGGACGGGAGCGCCGGCATTGAGGAAATCACGCTGTCCGAGCAGGTTTACCGCCTGCTTCGGCGCGACATCATGCGCGGCGCCTTCGCGCCGGGCCAGTCCTTGCGGCTGGAATTGCTGAAGCAGCGCTACGGCAGCAGCTTCTCTCCCATCCGCGAAGCCCTCAACCGCCTGCGCAGCGAGCGCATGGTCATCAGCACCACGTCGCGCGGCTTCAGCATCGCGCCCTTGTCGGTCGAAGAAATGTGGGACGCCTGTGAAACCCGCATCCTGATCGACTGCGACGCGCTGCGCCGCTCGCTGGCCAATGCCGACGACGCCTGGGAAACGCGCCTGGTCGGCGCGTACCATGCGCTGACGCTGGCCGCGCAGCGGGCCGACCAGGCCGCCGAGCCGTCGGAAGAATTGGACGAGCTGCTGGAGGCGCGCCACCTGGAGTTCCACCACGCGCTGATCGGCGCGTGCCGTTCCAACTGGCTGCTGGACCTGTCCACCCAGCTCTACGCGCAGACCGAGCGCTACCGCCGTCCGGCGCGCGCCGGCGCGACCGCCTACGGGCCTGAACGCAACGTCGACGACGAGCACCGCCAGCTGTTGGACGCCGCCATCTCGCGCGACGTGGAAGGCTCGGTCGCCATGCTCGCCGCGCACTACCGCAAGACCGCGCAGTTCATCGAACGCATCATCTCCCAGCCCCAATCGCAGCCAACATCGCAGGCCAGGCATGCATAACAGCGACATCGATCTCTTCTTTCCCACCATCGCCGAGCGCGAGGTGCAATACAACGCGCGCGAATCGGTGCCGGATTTCGACGCCTGCGTGCGCCGCTATGCCGAGTCCTCGGCGCGGGTGCGCACGCGCCGCCCGGGCGTGCTGGACCTGCGCTACGGCATGGGCCAGGATGAAAGGCTGGACCTGTTCCTGCCCGCCGCCTCGCAGGCGCGGGCGCCGCTGTTCGTGTTCATCCATGGCGGCTATTGGCGCGCGCAGCGCAAGGAAGACGCGCCCGTGATGGCAGAGGCCTTCAACGCCGCGGGCGCCGCCGTGGCTACCCTGGAATACACGCTGGTGCCCGAGGCGACCCTGGGCGAAGTGGTGCGCGAAGTGCGCTCCGCCGTGGCCTGGCTGTACCGCAACGTGGCGGCCTATGGCGTGGACCCTGAACGGATCTACGTCAGCGGCAGCTCGGCGGGCGGCCATCTGGCCGGCATGCTGGTCGCGCCCGAATGGCAGGCACGCTACGGCGTGCCGGACGACGTGATCAAGGGCACGCTGGCATTGAGCGGGCTGTTCGATCTGCGGCCGCTGTGCGATATCCTGCCCAACACCTGGCTGCAGCTGACGCCAGAGCAGGCCGCGCACCAAAGCCCGATCTTCCATCTGCCGGAACGTGCTGGCCCGATGCTGCTGGCCGTGGGCGGGTTGGAGACGCAGGGTTTCAAGAACCAGACGGCGGCGTACGAAGCGGCGTGGAATGCTGCGGGGCTGGCCTCCACCCGTATTCCGACGCCGCACTGCAATCATTTTGACCTGGTCAATGAACTGGAAAATCCGGACAGCGATCTGACCCGCGCCACCCTGGCGATGATGGGGCTGGGCGCCAAGTGAACGGCCGGCCGATGGCGTAAGCTTGACGTCCATGGCCGACCTGAAACTCCTTGAAGACCTGATTGCCCTGGCGCAGACCGGCAGCTTCGTGCGCGCGGCCGAGCTGCGCCACGTCACTCATCCGGCGTTCGGCCGACGCATCCGCGCGCTGGAGGCCTGGGCCGGCGCGCCGTTGATCGAACGCCAGCGCCTGCCGGTGGTCCTGACCGCCGAAGGCGAGGCCTTGCTCAAGACCGCGACGCAGGTGGTGGAGCAGATGGGGCAGGTGCGCCATCGCATCCGCAGTTTCGGCGCAGGCGGGGAGGCGGTGCTGCGCATCGCCACCGGCCGCAGCCTGGCCCGCACGTTGGTGGCCGACTGGATCGCGCGCCTGCGCCACCGCACGCCCAAGGTGTTGACCGAGGGCACGCAGGTCGAATTGTCCACCGGCATGATGCAGGACATGGCGGCGCGGCTGGAGCAGGGCCGGGTGGACCTGCTGTGCTGCTACGAGCATCCGGCCCTGTCGGTGCAGCTGAGCCCGGGGCGCTACCGTTACATGACCCTGGGCACAGACAAGCTCGTGCCCGTCAGCCAGGCGGATTCCCGCGGCCGGCCCCGTTACGTGCTGCAGGAAGGCGGTCCGTCCGTGCCCTTGATCACCTATGCGGGCGGCCTCGCGATGGAACGCATTGTGGGCGACCGCCTGGAGGCCACGCCGTACGCCCTGGCGCCATTCTTGCGCAGCGACTCGCTGGACGCGGCGCATGGCGCGGTCGCCAAGGGGCTGGGCGTGGCTTGGCTGCCGTGGTCCATGGTGGCGGCGGACTGCCGCCGCGGCGCGCTGGCAGCCCTGGGCGGCCGTAGCGAGGAAATCTCGTTCGAGGTGCGGCTGTACCGTTCGCGGGCGCGCCTGGCGGACCTGGCCGAAGCGGCCTGGGAAGCGACCGCCAGTCGCAAGGCGTGAAATCCGTCAGTCGCGCGTCCGGCGTGTGCCGAATCCGCACGGCCATGTGTCGATTCAGCACGAAATATCCCTGGTGTACGCCCGAGAATAGCTCCCGAAACATTAAATGAGACGGCGCCGCCGTCCGCCTCAGCACCCCAGGGAGAAAACATGAAATCCGTCCTGCATCCATTGCGCGGCGCGCTCGCCGCTATCTGTGCCGTCTCGGCGCTGGCCGCGGCGCCTTCCGCCCACGCCGGGTATCCCGAACGCGCCATTTCTCTGGTGGTCGGCTACCCGGCGGGCGGCAGCGTGGACCTGACCGCGCGCCTGTTTGGCGAAGAACTGGCCAAGCGCCTGGGCCAGAGCGTGGTGGTCGAGAACGTGGGCGGC
Organism: Achromobacter sp. ACM03; assembly: GCF_014851665.1. Taxonomy (NCBI): domain Bacteria; kingdom Pseudomonadati; phylum Pseudomonadota; class Betaproteobacteria; order Burkholderiales; family Alcaligenaceae; genus Achromobacter; species Achromobacter sp. ACM03. The sequence goes on from NZ_JACVAD010000002.1 coordinate 343,060, forward strand.
GCCGGCGGCACCATCGGCGCGCAGCGCGTGGCGCGCGCCGCGCCCGACGGCTACACGCTGCTGCTGGGCTCGACCAATGAGATGGTCATCGCCAGCATGATCAACAACGCGGTCAAGTACGACAGCGTGAAGGACTTTTCGCCGCTGGGCGTGATCGCCTCGCAGCCCATGCTGCTGGCCGCCAGCAAGAATTCCGGCGTGAAGACCGCCGCCGAATACCTGCAGAAGCTGCGCGCCTCCGCGCCCGGCAGCTTCAACTACGGTTCTTCCGGCGTGGGCACGACCCTGCACCTGGCCGGCGAGATGATCAACCAGTCGACCGGCACGCGCGCCGAGCACGTGCCGTACCGCGGCGTGGCGCCGCTGGTGACGGACTTGATGAGCGGTCAACTGGACTACGGCATGCTGGTGCTGTCCTCGGGCCTGCCGCAAGTGCGCGCCGACAAGATCGTGGCGCTGGGCGTGACCGAGAAGAAGCGTTCGCCGGTGGCGCCGGACCTGCCGGCCCTGGCGGAAACCCCGGGGTTCGAGTCCGTGGACATCAGCGTCTGGTTCGCGCTCTATGGCCCGGCCGGCTTGCCGGAGCCGGTGGCCGCCAAGCTGCGCAGCGCGCTGGCCGACACGCTGAAGTCGGAGCAGTTCCGCGCCAAGATGCAGGAAGCCGGCGGCGTGCTGTCGCAACCGGGCCTGGACCCGGCGGCCTATCAGGCCGAGGAAACCAGGAAATACGGCGCGCTGGTCAAGGCCGCCAAGATCGAAGCCCAGTGATCCGAAACCGGATCATCGCAACACCCTAGTACCGCAGCGGACGACATCCATGGAATTCAAGCTTCCCGTACCCGACCTGAGCGCCGAGCGCGCCGGCAATACCGGCACCCCTGGCGTGTGGCATTTCGATTCAGGCCTTCCGGGGCGCGCGTTGATGGTGTCCGCGCTGGTGCACGGCAACGAGTTGTGCGGCGCCTGGGCCTTGAAGGACCTGCTGGCGGCGGGCGTGCGGCCGCGCCGCGGCAGCCTGACGCTGGCATTCTGCAATCTGGATGCGTTCGACCGCTTTGACCACGCCAACCACGACGCCTCGCGCTTCGTCGCCGAAGACATGAACCGCGTCTGGAGTGCCGAACGCCTGGACAATCCCACGACGCCGGACCGCCGGCGCGGCGCCGAGCTGCGTCCCTGGGTGGAGCGCGCGGACTGGCTGCTGGACCTGCATTCCATGCATGAGCCGGGTGCGCCCTTGCTGCTGACCGGCGTCCTGCCGCGCAACATTGCGCTGGCGCGCCGCCTGAAGGCGCCGCAGCACGTGATCGTGGACGCGGGGCATAAGGACGGCGTGCGCATGCGCGACTTCGGCCAGTTCGGCGATCCCGCCCGAGAAGACGCCTGCGCCTTGCTGATCGAATGCGGTTTCCATGGCGAGCTGGCTGCGCGCGACGTGGCGCGCGACATGGTGGCGCGCATGCTGCTGGAGTCGGGCGTGGCGGATGCGGCGGACGTGCCGGCGGGCTGGCTGTTGCCGGATGCCGAAAACCAGCGCGTGCTGGAAGTGACGGACGCGGTGGTCGCGCCATCCATGGACCTGCGCTTCGCGCAGCCCTGGACCGGGTTGGAAACGTTCGAGCACGCCGGATCGACGATAGGCTGGGCCGACGGCCAACCCATCGTGACGCCGTACGATCAGTGCACGCTGGTCATGCCGTCCTTGCGCCAGCTGAAGCCGGGCGTGACGGTGGTGCGGCTGGCGCGGGACTACGCCGGCTAAGCGCTGCGGCGCGTCTTATTTCTGCGGCGTGAACCGCAATTCATCCAGCTGATAGCCTTGGGCCTTGGCCGCATCCAGGGCCTTGTCCAGTTCTTCCTTGGGCAACTGCGGCGAGCGCGACAGGATCCACAGGTATTTCCGGTCCGGGGTGCCGACCACCGACCAGCGGTATTCGGGGTCCAGGCCGATCACCCAGTAATCGCCCTTGAACGGCTTGAAGAACGAAACTTCGAGCTTGGCGTTGTTGCTGCCTTCCACCACGGTGGCGGTGCCCGAGGCCGAATCGATGTCGCCATCCTTGGTGCGGCAGCGGTTGTTCACGCCGACCGTGCCATCGGCATGTGCGGTGTATTCGGCGGTGGTGTCTCCCACGCAGTCGCGCTGGAAGAACATGGGGAAATTTGCGATTTCGTACCACATGCCTGCGTAACGCTTCAGGTCCACCGATTCCACGGTTTGCATGGGCGGCGGCGCGGCATGGACTATCCCCGCCACGCTGGTGGCCAAGGCCAACAGGAATGTTGCGGTGCGGCGCATGGGGGAAACCTCCTGATGTGACAGAGCGGTCCGCGCCGGCCGGAGGGCCGGCGGCGCGGATCAAAACCCTAACGATACGCCTTATTTGCGCGGGGCCTTCAGCGCGGCGTGGTAGCGGGCCACATAGGTATCGAAATCCTCGGTGTCCGATTGCTCCAGGCGCAGCTGTTCCGCCGTGGACTGCGCGGCGGCCTGTTCATAGGCTGCCGCCAGGTCGGCGGGCAAGGCCTGGGCGCGCAGCGCGTCGGCATGCTTGCGGCTGAGGTCCAGCGAATAGTCATGGAACGACAGGCCGCTGTCGGTCAGCGAAGCCAGCAGGCGCGCCGACGGCGTGGAGTCGGGCTGATCGAGCTTGGCGCGCTGGGCCGCCAGGGCCTCGGCATAGGCGCTGCCGCCCATGGCCGAGTCGAACAGCGCGGCGTAGGGCGCGATCTGGTCCAGCAGTTCGTGGCCCCATTGCGCCAGCCCGATGGGCTGGCCTTCGCGATCCAGCATGAGGCCGGGCTTGCGACCTTCCTTGACCACGGTCGAGAAGTTGTCGGCGCTGCGCTGACAGTAGCCATTGGCGGGGAAGAAGGGGCTGTCGGACGCGGTGCAGAACAGCAGGAAGGCATCGACGAAGCGGCTGGTGCTGGCGTCGATGCCGACCGGCGAGTTCGGGTCGATATCCAGGCAGCGCACTTCAACGTACTGCACGCCGCGTTCTGCCAGCGCCGTGATCGGGCGTTCGCAGCGGCCGGTGGCGCGCTTGGGGCGGATGCTGGAGTAGTACTCGTTTTCGATCTGCAGCACGTTGGTGTTGAGCTGGATCCATTCGCCGTCGCGGTGCGTGCCGATCTTCTGGTAGTCGGGCCAGGGCTGGCTGACGGCGTCGTACAAGCGGCCCAGGAACGTGTCCAGGTCGTTGTAGCAGAGCTTGAGCTGCGACTGCGCCTTGTTCTGGTAACCCAGGTCGCTCATGCGCAGGCTGGTGGCGTAGGGCAGGTACAGCGTGCTGTCATCCAGCTTTTTCAGCGGATGTTCGCGCCCGCGCAGGAAGTCGCTGGACAAGGCCGGGGCGGCGCCGAACAGGTACATCAGCAGCCAGGAATAGCGCGTGAAATTGCGGATCAGGCCGATGTAGCCGCGCGAACGGCGGTCCTGGGGGCTACCCGGCTGCGTGTCCAGCACGGACCACAGGTCTTCGGCCAGCGAGAAGTTGTAGTGCACGCCGGCGATGCATTGCATGGTCTTGCCGTAGCGCACGGCCAGGCCGCGGCGGTACACGTGCTTGAGCATGCCGGTGTTGGACTTGCCGTACCAGGCGATGGGGATGTCGGCTTCGGGCGGCAGCGTGGCGGGCATGGACTGATTCCAGATCAGTTCATGGTCCAGCACGCTGTAGACGTGGCGATGGGTGTTGGTCAGTTCGGCCAGCAGCGCGTCGACGTCCTTGTGCGTGCCTGTGATGAGTTCAAGCAGGGATTCGGAGTAGTCGGTGGTGACGTGTTCGTTGGTCAGCGCCGATCCCAGGCCGGCGGGGTGCGGCTTGCGGGACAGGACACCCTGTTCGTCCACGCGCAGGCCTTCCTTTTCGATGCCCCGCAGGGTCTGGGTCAGCAGCGATCGGTTGGCCTCCAGGCGGGAGAGGCGGTTGGCGGCAGTATCAGTCACGGGTTCTTCTCGTTTGGGTCTGTCGCCGGATTTTACGGGGTGCCGGCCTCCTGTGCCGAGGGAGTCAATACTGGGGACAGGGACAATGCCTGAGCGGTGCGCGCCAGCCACTCATCCAGGTCTGCGTAGACCGGGTCGGCGATGGGGGCGGTTTCATTGAAAATCTCGTGCCAGGCGGTGTCGTACCAGCGCAGCGTCAGCAGTTCGGCGGGTGCGCGCTGGGCGAACTGGCGGCTGCCTTCGGCAGCGACGATGGAATCGTCGCCCGCTACCATCAGCAGGGTGCGGCAGGCCAGCAGCGGGGCTTCACGCAGGGACTCGCGGCCGCCTTCGTCCACGAAGCGCGCCAGGCGTCCTGTCATTTGGCGCCGCACCAGCGGATCGCTGCGGTAGGCCTTGACCACGGCCGGGTCGTGGGAAATGCGGGCGGGCGCCAGGCCGTGGGGCACGCGCAGGTCGGGCGCATGCAGCGACATCCAGGTCAGGGTGCGCCGCACCCACGGCGGCACGTGCACCACGAACGGCGGCGAACTGAGCACCAGGCCGTCGATCTCGGCCAGGCGGCGCAGGGCGATCCGCACCGCGACCAGCGCGCCCAGGCTGTGGCCCAGCAGGATGGGCGGGCGTCCATGGGCCGCGGTCCAGGCCCGCAGGCGGTCGACCGCATCGACGACCAGATCGTCCTCATGGTTCAGGGTGGCGGGCCGCCCGCCGGAGCGGCCATGGCCGCGGTGGTCATGGGCGCCCACCGTCCAGCCGCGCGCGGTCAGCCAGCGCGCCAGGCGGTCATAGCGCCCGGCATGCTCGCTAAGTCCGTGCAGCAGGTAGATACTGGGGGTGCCCAGGCCGGCGATCGGCGGGGGCACGTTGGGCGCGGCTGGCCACACATAGTTGGCCAGTGGCGTGCCGTCGGGCGCGGGGGTCATCGAAATCGGCGACAATTTCTGGCTTCCTCGAAATGAATAGACAGTCCAGGTCCTCGGGTAATGACGATTTCATCGCTGTTTCGTTTCATGTTCAAGAAAGCCGGCGCAATTGTCGCGCTGGCCCTGCTGATCACGGCCTGCTCGCCCAGTTACAACTGGCGCGAAGTCGACGTGGCCGACGGCCACGCGCGCGCCGCGTTTCCGGACCGGGTCACGACCGACACCCGCGACCTGAAGCTGGATACCCATACCTTGCGTTTTACCCTGGCCAGCGCCACCGTGGGCGAGGCGGTCTTCGCCGTGGGATCGGCGCCGCTGCCGCCCGACATCGCGAAGGATCCGGCCGCCAGGCAGGCGCTGGGCATGGCGCTGATGCATTCGCTCTACGCCAACATGCAATCGCCGCCGCCCAATGAATGGCCTGCCTACGGGCAGGACATCGAGGTCCAGGGCAAGGCCATGGGCAAGCCGGGCTGGCTGCGCGCCAGGGTCTGGGTGACCGACACCATGTTGATCGAGGCCGTGGCAGCCGGCACCGTGGAAAGCCTGCCGGCCGAGCGGGCGCATGAGTTCCTGCGTTCCGTTGTCATCAAGCCGTGACGGGCGCGATCAGGCCCAGTCTCAATGCCGCGACCACTGCGGCGCGGCGGCCGCGCACGCCGAGCTTTTCGCAGGCGTTGCACAGATGGAAATTCACCGTGCTTTCGCTGACGCCCAGGATGCGGGCGGTTTCCCAGCTGGTCTTGCCCATGGCGGCCCAGTGCAGGCAGCTGGCCTGGCGTTCCGACAGGGGTTTGATGGGCCGGGCCGGACCAGACGCGGCGTTCAAGGTGGGATTCGCGGCCGGGTTTGTGGCCACGTGTGTGGCCAGATGCGGGGGCGTGGCGGAATGTGCGGTGGCTGACATGGCGGTTGGGGGCAGAAGCCCGGCGATTGACGAGTTGCTCCATGCTGCCGCCCGGGCGCGTTGCCCGGCAAGCGATGATGCCTTCATGCATCAAACCTCTTATCTCTAACGGAATAAGCGCATGTCTGCCGTCGTGCAGTTCTATTTTTCATCGATCGTGCTGATGCTGCCTTTGCTCTTTTGCGCGGGTATAGGGGTGTATTGGGGCAAGCGGGACCTGCCGTTCGGCGGTTCCTTCATCACCATGCTGGTGACGTCGGTGACCACGCCGGCCCTGGTGTTCCACACTTTCGTCACCACCCACCTGGACGACCGCGCGCTGGCCGACGTGGCGGTGGCGACCCTGCTGGCGCTGCTGCTGTGCGCCCTGGTGTGCGCGTTGTTGCTGAAGGCATGGAAGCTGCCCGTGCGTACGCTGCTGCCCACGGCCTTCCTGCCCAACGCCGGAAACCTCGGGCTGCCGATTTCGCAGATGGCCTTTGGCGACGCGGGCCTGTCGGTGGCGGTCGCGTTCTTCGCGGTCAGTTCCTTTGTCATGCACACCATCGCGGTGCGCCTGTTGCCGGGCGTCAACACCAAGGGCAGCTGGAAGAGTCCGATTTTGCTGGCTTCGCTGGTCGCCGTGGCCCTGCGTCTCATGCACGTGCCGGTGCCCGCATGGCTGATCGAGACCTCGCGCATGCTGGGCGCGGTAACCGTGCCGCTGATGCTGCTGAGCCTGGGTCACGCGCTGGCCTTGATTCCGTCCAACGGCTTGCGCGACGGCGCCAAGGTCGCCGCCATCCGCCTGGCCGTGGGCCTGGGCGCGGGGCTGGCGGTGGTGTGGGCGCTGGATCTGGAACCGGTGCTCGCCGGGGCGCTGAGCCTGCAGATGGCCATGCCCTGCGCCGTGGTGAGCTACATGTACGTCAAGCGCTACACGACGCAGGGCGATACCGCGGCTGGCGCGGTGCTGGTGTCGACCGTGGCGTTCCTGTTGCTGGCGCCGGTGATACTTTGGTTCAGCCGCGGGGTTTGACCTACCCCGCGCCCGACATCGCGCGCAATTGCGCCATCAACGCATCGGGAATCTCCACGCCATGCTTGAGCGCTTCGTCGCGCAGCTTGCGGCGGCGATCACCCGGCAGGCGCACGCCTTCATCTTCCAGCATGGCGTCGACCAGGACCTCGACGCGATCCAGATAGGCGTTGTTGCCCGCCAGGGCGCCTGGGTCGATCGCCATGAAGGCCTGGCCCAGCCGCGCCGGGCCGCCTTCGTCGACAAAGAAGGACTCGGTCTCGAAACCGAAGTGCGAGCCGGTCAGCGCGCAAGCCAGCAGTTCGATGATCAGCGCCAGCATCGCGCCCTTGACGCCGCCCGCGGGCAGCATGCTGCCAGCCAGGCCGGCCTTGGGATCGGTGGTCGGCTGGCCGTCGGCGTCCAGCGCCCAGCCCAGGGGGATGGGCTGGTTGTCGCGGGCCGCGATCATGAGCTTGCCGCGCGCGACCTGCGACAGCGACAGATCGATCACCAGGCGCGCGCCGCCGCGTCGCGGAAAGACCGCGGCGATGGGGTTGGTGCCGAATAACGGACGCTTGCCGCCCCAGGCGGGCATGGCGGCGGGCGAGTTGCTCAGCGCCAGTCCCACCAGCCCGAGGTCGGCCAGGGCTTCCAGGTGGTAGCCGGCTTCGCCGAAGTGGTGGCTGTTGGCCACGCCGATGAAGGCTACGCCATGCTCGCGGGCGCGCAGGCCGGCCTGTTCGATCGCCATGGCGCAGGCGGGAAAGGCCAGGCCGGACCCGGCATCGATCAGCGCGGCGCCGCCGCGCTCATGCACGATGCGCGGCACCGCCGTACCGATGGCGCGGCCGGCGCGCAGGTGTCCGGCATAGAAAGGCACGCGCGACAGGCCGTGGGAGCTGAGTCCCTGGCTTTCGGCGAAGACCAGCGCACGCGCCGTGCTGTCGGCCATGGCCGGGTTGGCGCCGGCGGCGGCCAGGCCGGCCGCGGCCAGGAGTTGCAGTTCGTCCAGATAGATGTGAGCCATATCCTTCTCTTCAAGGGCGCGCGCCGGGCCGTGTGGCTTCATCGGTCGCCGCCGGTAAGCGCCATTGTCACCCCGGCGGCCACCATGTCGGAAACCCGGGTGTTGGCTTCCTGCGTCAGCCCGGCGATATGCGGCGTCAGGATCAGGTTGGGCGCGCCCGCCAGCGGGCTGCCGGCGGGCAGGGGTTCCTGTTCGAACACGTCCAGCGCCGCGCCGCGCAGATGGCCCGTGCGCAGGGCATCCGCCAGCGCGGCCTCGTCCACGATGCCGCCGCGCGAGGTGTTGATCAACACGGCGCCGGGCCGCATGCGCGCGATGCGGCCGGCGTCCATCAACCGCCGCGTGCCGGGCGTGAGCGGCAGGTGCAGGGTGATGGCATCGGCCTGGGCCAGCAGCTCGTCCAGCGGCAGGGCGGTGACGCCGGTCTCCCCCCACGCGGGATGGTCTGGCGGCAGCGCGGCGTCGCAGCCGGCCACGCGCATGCCCAGTCCTTGCGCCAGGCTTGCGGTCAGCCGGCCTATGCCGCCGAAGCCCACGATGCCCAGCATGCGGTTGTGCGCCTCCAACCCCTGCGAGAGCGCGTTGCGCGGCCATGCGCCCGCCGCGACCTCGGCCGTCGACCCGTAGGCGCCGCGCAGCAGCATCAGCATGGCGCCCACGACGTACTCGGCGACAGCGCGCGCGTTGGCGCCGGTGGCCGGTATCACCGCGATGTTGCGCGCGGCGCAACCGTCCAGGTCGATGTTGTCCAGCCCTACGCCCAGGCGGCCCACGGCCCGCAGCCGCGAGGCCGCCTGCAGCAGGGCGGCGTCGACCTTGCTGCGGTTGCGCACGATGAGGGCGTCGGCGTCGGCCGCCGCGGCCAGAAAGGCATCGCGCTGCTCCACCAGTTCGGGCTCGTACCGCACCTTGAACCGCTGGCGCAGCGCGTCGACCGCGGGCGCGTCCATGAACTCGGAAATGAGGATATGCATCGGTTGGGACTCCACGGTGCTCAGGCGATCTGGATGTTGGCGTCGCGGATGATCTTGGCCCAGCGGTCGACCTCGGACTTCAGGTAGGCGCCGAACTCCGCGGGGCCGCGCGGCTGCGGCACGAAGCCCAACTGCAGCAGCGCCTGCTTCATGGCGGGCTGCGAGACCTGGCGCACGATGGCGTCGCCGATGCGCTGCACCAGCTCCGGCGGCGTGCCCGCGGGTGCCAGCACGCCGGTGAAGTTCTCGACGATCAGGTCCGGCAGGCCGGCTTCCTTCACGGTGGGCACGTCGGGCAGGTCCGCGCTGCGTTCGCGGGTGGTGATGGCCAGCGCCCGCAACGAGCCGTTCTTCACGTGCGAGAGCGATTCCGGATAGTTGGAGAACACCACGTCCAGGTGGCCGCCTATCAGGTCGGTGAGGGACGGCGCGCCGCCCTTGTAGGGAATGTGCATCATCGGTACGCCGGTGAGCTTCTGGTACAGCGCCAGGGTGAGGTGCGGCGGCGTGCCGTTGCCGCTGGAGCCGGCCGACAGCGATTTCGAGCGGGCGGCCTTGGCCAGATCGGCCATGCTCTTGATGTCGCTCTTGGCGTTGACCACCACCATGATGGGCGAGGAAGCCAGGCCGGCCAGCGGCGTGAGGTCGCGCGTCAGGTCGTAGCCCGCCTTGCCGGCAAAGAGCGTCGCGTTGGCGGCATGCGACAGCGTGATCGCCAGCCAGGTGTAGCCGTCCGGAGCGGCATGGGAAACGTGGGCGGCGCCGATGTTGGCGCTGCCGCCGGGCTTGTTTTCCACCACCACGTTCCAGCGCTCGGCGTCGCTTAGCGCTTTGCCGACCTGGCGCGCGGCCACGTCGGTCAGGCCGCCGGGCGGAAAGGGCACCACGTAATTGATCGGACGTTCGGGCCAGGCTTTCTGCGCCAGCGCGCGCTGCCACGGCGCCAGGGCACAGAGGCCGGCGGCGCCCAGGGCGGCAAGCAGGCGCCGGCGTTGCGCGGCGTCGGGATGGTGATCGTGTTCGCTGTTCATCTGTCTTCCTCCTTGGGGGACGCCCGGGTAGGAATGCAACCGCCTGTGCTGCCGTGGCGGATGTCGCCCGGGTCTGCTGGTGTGGTTCTGAGACGATGCTGCGGGGAAATGCTGGCGGCAGGACGGCGCGTCCGCAATCCTGCTCGCGGACGCGCCGTTGCCAGGGACGACAGGCGCGATTAAGCGCTTTCGAAGATGCGGGTCAGGACGAATTCGCGGTGGCCCAGCGCTTCGGCCGCGGTCCAGCGGCCGTTGGCGGTGGCCAGCATGCATTCCAGCAGCTTGTCGCCGGCCTGGTTCAGGTCGATTTCACGCTGCAGCAGGCCGCTGGTGTCCACGTCGATGTGTTCGGACATGGTGCGCACCGTGCGCGGATTGGCGCAGATCTTGATGACCGGCAGTATCGGGTTGCCGATGACGTTGCCCTGGCCGGTGGGGAAGAAGTGCACGGCGTAGCCCGAGGCCGCGCACAAGGTCACCATTTCGGCCGCGGCGGAGGACGAGTCCATGAACCACAGGCCCGGGCCGTCCGGGATCTCGGCCTTGTCGATCACGCCGTCCACGCGGCATTGCTTGCCGATCTTCTGGATGTTGCCCAGCGCCTTTTCCTCGATGGTGGTCAGTCCGCCCGCGATGTTGCCCTTGGTGGGCTGGGATTCGGACAGGTCGCTGGTCTTCCAGCGGTCGATCATGGCCTGGTAGCGGTTGAACATGAACATGAAGCGCTCGCGCACCGCGTCGTTGGCGCAGCGCTCGGCCACGATGTGTTCGCCGCCGGTGAGTTCCGAGGTTTCACCGAAGACCAGCGTGGAGCCCAGCGCGTACAGCTTGTCGAAAGCGTTGCCCACGGTGGGGTTGGCGCCACAGCCGGAGGTGGTGTCGGATTCGCCGCATTTGGTCGACACCCACAGGTCGGCGATGGGGCATTCGCTGCGCGTCAGGGCCGTGGCGTAGTGCACGAATTCCTTGGCGCAGCGCGAGGCGCGCATGATGGTGTCGTGGTCGCCGTGCAGTTCGATGCTGAAGCCCATGACCGGCTTGCCGGTGGCGGCGATGCCGTCCACCACGCGCTTGGTCCAGCCTTCCTCGATACCGATTACCACCACTGCGGCGACGTTGGGATTGCAGCCGGTGCCGATCAGGGTGCGGAAGTGCAGCTCCAGGTCCTCGCCGAATTGCAGTCGGCCATAGGGATGAGGCAGGGCCATCGTGCCCTTGATGTTGTTGGCCACGGCTTCGGCTGCGGCATTCGAAATATCGTCCACGGGCAGGACGATGACGTGGTTGCGGACGCCGACGCGGCCGTTGTCGCGGCGGTAGCCCTGGAAGGTGGTCGAGGCGGTGATGATGGACATGGCGGATTCCTGTGCGGGGTGGGGGGCTTACCAGCGCTTGGTCTTGATGTTGTGCACATGGGCGTGCTGGCCGGCCTTGATGGGCTCCACCACGCGGCCGATGTCGACGCCGTACTTGAAGACGGTGTCGCCCACGGCCATGTCCTTCATCGCCACCTTGTGTCCGATGGGGATGTCCTGCGATGCGCGCACGTGGATGATCTTGTCTTCATCCATGATCCAGGCGTTCAGTTCCGTTCCGGCGGTGACTCCTTCCACGACGGCGACCGCCACCGTGTCCTTGGCATCGTGCAATACGGCGTGAATCATTTGTCTTCCTCTCTTGGGCTTGGGGGCGCCCGGCTGGTGCGGCGGCAGGGCGCGGATCGCTACGGCCAGGAAATCTTAGGACCGCGCTTCATGCGTGTCAACTAAATCATATATATGAATTGTATGACTTGAGCAGGTTCCGTCCCCGCCGCTACACTGTGGGCTCCTGATTTTTGCGATGCACCCATGAACACCAGCCTGTCCTCGACCGTGCCTTTGGGCAGTCCTCTGTACGCGCAGGTCAAGCAGGCCGTGCTGGCCGCGCTGGCGCAGGGCGAATGGAAGCAGGGCGAGGCGATCCCGCCCGAGAAGCTGCTGGCGGAACGCTTCGGCGTCTCCATCGGTACCTTGCGCAAGGCCATCGACGAACTGGCTGCGGAGAACATCCTGGTGCGGCATCAGGGCCGCGGCACCTTTGTGGCCGTGCACACTCGCAACCACCATTTCTTCAAGTTCTTCCGCATCGTGCGGCAGGACGGCGACAAGTCCTATCCCGCGACCGAGCTGCTGCGATTTCGCCGCGTGCGGGCCTCGGCCATCGCGCGCGAGAAGCTGAACCTGCCCGCTGGCGCCATGGTGTTCGAGTTCCTCAACCTGTTGTCGCTCAACGGCGACGTGGTGATGATGGATGAGATCTGCCTGCCGGAAGCATGCTTTCCGGGCATGACCGAAGCGCACCTGCGCGACCGCGCCAGCACGCTGTATGCGCTGTACCAGGACGTATTCGGCGTCAATGTGATCGCCACCGACGAGCGGCTGCGCACCTGCGTGGCCGAACGCACGCAGGCGCGGGCGCTGGGCGTGGCCGAAGGCAGCCCCTTGCTGGAGATCCGCCGCGTGGCGTTTTCCTACAAGCGGCAGGCGGTGGAATGGCGCATCTCGCGCGTCAACACCGAACGCTACGAGTACCTGGGCCAGGAGCCCTGGGAGGCCGGCGCCTGAATGGCCGCCGCGCGCGCCAGGCGGGCCGGATGGGTCGCCCGCCGTTGCGGCGCGCGTCAGCAGTGCTAGAATTCCTGCCGCAGTACAAAATTTTTCGGCGCCGATTTGCCTGATCCGCTTGCGGGCGCCTTCCAATAAATCCAGCTAAAGAGGTCCGTATGACCACTCCTGCCCAAAATTTGGCCGGTGATTCGGCCAGCGGGTTCGTACCCGCAACCGTCACGACTTCCGCTTCCGCTGATCCCGGTTCGGTCGGTCTCGTTGCCCCCACCTTCATCCGTTTCGATGAGCCCCTGTCCTTGCAGAGCGGCCAGTCGTTGGCTGCCTACGAACTGGCGGTCGAAACCTACGGCACGCTCAATGCCCAGCGCAGCAACGCGGTGCTGATCTGCCACGCGCTGAACGCTTCGCACCACGTGGCGGGGCAGGCGGCCGACAATCCCAGCGACGTGGGGTGGTGGGACAACATGGTGGGGCCCGGCAAAGCGGTGGACACCAACGTCTTCTTCGTCATCGGCGTCAACAACCTGGGCTCCTGCTTCGGCTCGACCGGCCCGGCCAGTATCAATCCGGAAACCGGCAAGCCCTGGGGCGCCGCTTTTCCGGTGCTGACCGTCGAGGACTGGGTAAGGGCGCAGGCCAGGGTCGCGGACCACTTCGGCATCGAACGTTTCGCCGCCGTGATGGGCGGATCGCTGGGCGGCATGCAGGCGCTCAGCTGGGCCATTACGTTGCCCGACCGCGTGGCCAATTGCGTGGTCATCGCCAGCACGCCGCGCCTGTCGGCGCAGAACATCGGCTTTAACGAGGTGGCGCGCCGCGCCATCATCACCGATCCGGATTTCCACGGCGGCGACTACTACGCGCAGGATACCGTGCCGCGCCGCGGCCTGTCGGTGGCGCGCATGCTTGGCCACATCACCTACCTGTCCGACGACGACATGGCCGAGAAGTTCGGCCGCGCCCAGCGCGCGCCGGCCGAGAACGGCGCGTACCACTACGGCTACGACGTCGAGTTCGAGGTGGAGTCGTACCTGCGCTATCAGGGCGAGAAATTCACCCGTTATTTCGACGCCAACACCTATCTGCTGATTACGCGCGCGCTGGACTACTTCGACCCGGCGCGCACCACCGGCGGCGATTTGGCCCGCGCGCTGGCTCCGGCCAAGGCCGATTTCCTGCTGGTGTCGTTCTCGACCGACTGGCGCTTCCCGCCGGAGCGTTCGCGCGAAATCGTGCGTGCGTTGCTGAAGAATGCCAGCCCCGTGACCTACGCCGAGATCGACGCGCCGCACGGCCACGACGCCTTCCTGCTGGAAGACGCGCGCTACCATGCCGTGGTTCGCGGCTATTACGAACGCATCGCGCGCGAGCTCGGGCTCGGCGTTGCCGCCCAGACCGAAGGACGTTCCGCATGACTCCCGTGACTCCCCGACCCGCGCACAGCGTCTTGCGGCCCGACCTGGCGCGCATCGCCAGCTGGATCGAGCCCGGCAGCCGCGTCCTGGACCTGGGCTGCGGCGACGGCGCGCTGCTGGCGCATCTGCGCGACCACCGGCAGGTGCGGGGCGCGGGCGTGGAACTGGACGACAACTGCGTCATCGCCTGCGTGCGGCGCGGCGTTGAAGTGATCCAGCAGAACCTGGAAGATGGGCTGGCGCTGTTCGACGACAAGCAGTTCGATACCGTGGTGCTGTCGCAGACCCTGCAATCGATGCACCGCACCGAGCACATCCTGCGCGAAATGGCGCGGGTGGCGCGCTACGGCGTGGTGTCGTTTCCCAACTTCGGTTACTGGCCGCACGGCTGGGCCATCCTGCGCGGCCGCATGCCGGTGACGGGCCAGATGCCCTACCAGTGGTACAACACGCCGAACATTCACTTGTGCACGCTGCGCGACTTCGAGCAGCTGGCCGGCGAATTGCGCCTGTCCATCCTGGAACGCGCCACCTTCAACGAAGGACGCGAGGTCAAGCTGCTGCCCAGCTGGCGCAGCACCCTGGCGGTGTACCGCTTCGCGTCGCCCTGACATTCCGACACGCCTGCTGCCTGCGGCGCGGGCGCATAGGCCCTAAAATGCCGCAAGCCTGCGGCCGCCAGCGGTGCGCTGGCGCGTTGTTTTAGGAGACCGTCATTACCGCTGCATCCAACGTCTATACCAGCCCCCGCGTGGCCCCCTTGCTGGTCCTGGGATTCGCCAGCGGATTGCCTCTGGCCCTGACCAGCGGCACCTTGCAGGCCTGGGCCACGGTGGAAAACGTGCCGCTGCAGCAGATCGGTTTCCTGACCCTGGTGGGCAGCGCCTATACCCTCAAGTTCCTGTGGGCTCCCTTGGTGGACCGCTACGCGCCGCCCTTGCTGGGGCGGCGGCGCGGCTGGATGCTGCTGACGCAGTTGCTGCTGGCCGTGGCCATCATGGCGATGGGCGCCTTGTCGCCTTCGTCCGCCTTGCAGACGCTGGCTCTGCTGGCCGTGCTGGTGGCGTTTCTGTCGGCCACGCAGGACATTGCTTTCGACGCCTATTGCACGGACGTGCTGCGCAAGGATGAGCGCGGCGCCGGCGCGGCCATCAAGGTCATGGGCTACCGGCTGGCGATGATCGTGTCGGGCGGGCTGGCGCTGATCCTGGCGGACCAGTGGATAGGCTGGGGCAACACCTATGTGCTGATGGGCGGGCTGATGCTGTTGTGCGCGTTGGCGACCTTCTGGGCGCCCGAACCCGAGCACGTCGCCCGACCGCCGCGTACGCTGGGCGAGGCCGTGGGCGAGCCTTTGCGGGAATTCTTCACGCGGCGCGGCGCGCTGGCGGTGTTGCTGCTGATCGTGCTGTACAAACTGGGCGACGCGTTCGCGGGGGCTTTGTCCACCACCTTCCTGATCCGCGGCGCGGGCTTCACGCCGACGGAAGTGGGTACGGTGAACAAGGTGCTGGGGCTGGCCGCCACCATCATCGGCGCACTGGCGGGCGGGTCGCTCATGTCGCGCTGGGGCCTGTACCGGTCGCTGATGGCGTTCGGGCTGCTGCAGGCGGTGTCGAATCTGGCGTACTGGCTGATCGCCGTCAGTCCCAAGAACCTCTGGCTGATGGCCGCGGGCGTGGGGATCGAGAACCTGTGCGGCGGCCTGGGCACGGCGTCCTTCGTTGGCCTGCTTATGGCGTTGTGCCGCCAGCAGTTTTCGGCGACCCAGTTCGCGCTGCTGTCGGCGCTGTCGGCGGTGGGCCGGACCTACCTGGCCGGCCCTCTCACGCCGCCGCTGGTGGAAGCCATGGGCTGGCCGGGTTTCTTCCTGCTGACCGTGGCCATCGCGTTGCCGGGCCTGGTGCTGCTGCATCTGCTGCGCGGCACGATAGAAACCATGGAGAAGCAGGGCGATCAGGCCCCGGCTTGAAGCCGGCGGGTCCAAAAAAAACGGCGCCGAGGCGCCGTTTTTTCATGGCCGGACCGGGGTTTATTCCTCGCCGAGCAACCTGACGATCAGCACGTCGCTGGGCAGCGACTCCAGCAGCCGTTCGGCCACGCTGCCGATGGCGGTGCGCAGGATGCCGGTGCGGCCATGGGTGCCCGTCACGACCAGATCGGAACGGTGGTTGAAGGAGTATTCCGACAGCACGGTTTCCGGCTGGCCGCATTCCAGCACCACCTTGGGTGCGGCGACCTGGGCGAGTTCGGGCGTTTCGGCGATGAAGTCCTGGGCGCTCTGCTCGGCCGCCTTGTAGAAGCTGCGCGTGATGGCGTCATCCGGCGTGTTCTTGCCCTGGAAGGGGACGTCGTAGGAGTGGAACAAGGTCAGGTCCGCGTTCGGCACCAGGTGCAGCGCGGCGCGCAGCGCCTGGCGCGAGCCGGCGGAGAAGTCCGTGGCGACCAGCACGTCGCGGTAGGGCCGGCGCGGACGGGTCTTGACCACCAGTACGGGCTGGCGTGCCTGGCGGGCCAGCTTTTCGACCGTGGTGCCCAGCAGCAGGCGGCCCAGGGTTTCATCGCGCGCGGTGCCGGTGACGATCAGCGAGCAGCCGTAGCTGTCGGCGGTTTCCATGATGCGGACCAGCGGATCGCCGCTGACCACCACCACTTCGGTCGCCACGTCGGCGGCGGCCAGGTCCTCGGCCAGCTCGCGCTCGGCCAGCGCCTTGTGGTCCGTCGACAGGCGCCGCCACACGGGCGTGGTCAGGCGAGCCGGCGTGGCATGGGATTCCATGACATGCAGGACGATGAGCTTGGTGTTGAGTTCCTTGGCCAGCTGCAGCGCGCGGTCCAGGGCGCGGTCGCCGCGCGCGCTCAGGTCGGTCGCCAACAGGATGGGGCCAGTTTGCTGTGTCATACGTTCTCTCCCGGTTGTGGTTGGACCGCCGACTCCCGCGTGCGTCGCTCCAGCCGTTCCGCCCTCGCGGGCCTTATCCCCATTCTCGCGCGGCTGCGCGGAAGGGGACTTGATAGATATCAACGCAAAGTCGAGGGTAAGGGATGGCGGGCGCGCAGGCAATGGCCGTCCGCTACCCCGCCGCCTTAATACAATGGGGCCAGTTCAACTCCCTGCCTGCCCATGTTTCCGGATCTGTCTCCCGCCTTGCTGCACACGCTGTATCTTGTCGCCATCGTGGCGGAAGCGATGACCGCGGCGCTTTCGGCCGGCAGGCGCGACATGGACTGGATGGGCGTCTGCATCATTGCCTGCGTGACGGCCCTGGGCGGCGGTTCCCTGCGCGACGTGCTGCTGGGGCATTACCCGCTGACCTGGGTGGTCCATCCCGAGTATCTCTGGATGACAGCGGGCGCGGCGATCTTTACGGCCCTGATCGCGCCCGTCATGCGGCGCCTGCGCAGCCTGTTCCTGCTGGCCGATGCGCTGGGCCTGGTGGCGTTCACGGTCATCGGCTGCCAGGTGGCGCAGCTGATGCAGCTGCCGATCACCGTGGTGCTGATCAGCGGCATGATCACCGGCTGCGCCGGCGGGGTGCTGCGCGATGTGCTGTGCAACGAGGTGCCGCTGCTGTTCCGCAAGGAGCTCTATGCCAGCGTGTCCTTCGTGACCGGCGGGCTGTACCTGGGCTCGCAGGCCTTGGGCCTGTCCGCCAACGCCGCGGTGCCGATTGCGCTGGCCGCGGGCCTGGCGGTGCGCCTGCTGGCCCTGCGCTTCAATTGGCAGATGCCGAAGTTCGTGTATCGGGACGACTGGGACTGAAGCAGGGCGGCAGGGCGCTCTGCAACAATTTTCTTATTTATGTTTCAAGAGATTTCTAGTATCTTCACGAAGTCTCATACCATGCATTGCGCAGTACAAGGGGAGCCGATTGGACGTCAAAGCGCCCGCCACGATTCCGTATTTCCTGCAGGAACAGATTCGTGAATTGATCGTGGACGGCACCATCCGTCCCGGCCAGCCGCTGCGCGAACAGGAGCTGGAGCAGCGTTTCGGCACCAGCCGCAGCCCGATCCGCGAAGCGCTGCGCCTGCTGGAGCTGAGCGGCCTGGTCACCCATATCCAGCGCAAGGGCTTCAGGGTCACCCTGTACACCGAGGCGCAGATCCGTCATCTGTACCAACTGCGCGCCGAACTCGAGGCCTATTGCATCCGCCAGGCGGCGGAAGCGGCCGACCAGGCGCCGCTGCTGGCCGAGCTGCGCCTTCATGACGCCGCCATCGGGGCGGCATTGGCGTCGGGCGATGGACGCGCCGCCATTGCCTCGGCCTGCGCGTTCTATCTGGCTGCGGCCCGCAGCACGGGCAATACCCCGCTTGCGGGCATGCTCAGCAAGCTTTACGAGCAGATCGAACCGTTGCGCTACCTGTTGGCCAGGCAGGCGCTGCCGTTCACCGGCATCCAGGCCTGCACCAGCGGCGTCATCGAAGCGTTGGCCGGCCGCGACGTCGAGCGCGCTGCCAACCTGACGCGCAGCTATCTGGCGGACGTGCTGCCCAGCGTGGCGCAGGCGTATCGCCATGCCGCGCTGCAGGACGCGGAAGAACCGCAGCCGCGCTACGCACGCGCCTGAGCCGGCCGCGCCTCGCCGGCCGCGCCTAGCCGGCCGCGCCTATTCCCTCGGTGGGGTGCGGACTTCTATGCCGGCCTGTTCCAGCGCCTTGCGGATGCCGTCGGCGAAGATCAGCGCGTTCGGCTGGTCGCCATGGATGCACAGCGTGTCGGCCTGCACCGCCACGTCCTTGCCGTCCACCGAACGCACCTTGCCTTCGCGCACCATGCGTACTACCTGCGCCACCGCCTGATCCAGGTCTTCGATCATCGCGCCGGCGCGGCTGCGCGGCGTGAGCGAGCCGTCGTCCTGGTAGGAGCGGTCGGCGAAGACCTCGTTGGCGGCGGCCAGGCCGATGGAACGGGCCGCGTCGATCAGTTTGCTGCCGGCCAGTCCGTACAGGATCAGCGAGGCGTCCACGTCCTTGACGGCCTGGCAGATCGCGCGCGCCAGCCCTTCGTCCTTGGCGGCCATGTTGTAAAGCGCGCCGTGCGCTTTCACATGGTGCAGCCGCGCGCCTTGCGAGGCGGCCACGCCGGCCAAGGCGCCGATCTGGTAGACCACGATGTCGTAGGCTTCGTCGGGGCTGATCTGGATGACGCGGCGTCCGAATCCGGCCAGATCCTGCAGGCTGGGGTGCGCGCCCAGCGCCACGCCGCGCGCCAGCGCGGCCGCCACGGTCTTGCGCATGGTGGCCGGGTCGCCGCCATGGAAGCCACAGGCAATGTTGGCGGAGCTGACGAACTGCAGCACCGCGGCGTCGTTGCCCATGGTCCAGGCGCCATAGCTTTCGCCCATGTCGCAGTTCATGTCGATGCGGGTGGTCATGGCAAATTCCTTTCTAGGCGAGGAGCGCGCGCAACGGCGCCAGCGCGTCCTGCAATTGCGTGAAGGCGCGCTCGCGTTCGCCGTCCAGGCGCTGCGCTTCTTCCAGTTCGATCAGCTGGAAGCGCAGCGTCTGGCCCGGTGCGCACTGCGCCAGGACGGGCAGGTCCACCGTGGCGATCTGCGCGATCTTGGGGTAGCCGCCGGTGGTCTGCCGGTCGGCCATGAGGATGATGGCCTCGCCGCCCGAAGGCACCTGCACGGTGCCGAAACACGCGGCTTCCGACAGCATCTGACGCGGCTGGCTCATGGCCAGCGCGGGGCCCAGCAGGCGGTAGCCCATGCGGTCGGACTGCGGGCTGATGCGGAACTCCGCGCCGCCGCCAAAGGCCTGGCGGGTGGCATCGGAGAATTCCTCCCAGTGCATGCCGGGCAGGAAACGGATGAACTCGCGGCGCTTGGCGCCCAGCGCCGCCGGCAGGTAGACGCGCTGGTTCCACAGCGCTTCCTGCAAGGCGTCGAGGTCGCGGCCAGCGGCCAGCGGCGCATGCAATGGCACCTGGTCGCCCTTGGCCAGCGCGCGTCCCTGGAAGCCGCCGAAGCCGCTGCGCAGGTAGGTGCTTTCGCTGCCCATGACGCGCGGCAGCGCAAAGCCGCCGTGCACCGCGAGATAGCCGCGCACGCCCACGGCCGGCCTGGCGCCGAAGGCCAGGGTGTCGCCCGTCCGCGCCACCAGCGGGCGGTGGACGGGAATGTCCTGGCCGTTGAGCGTGGCGCCAAGGTCGGCGCCAGCCAGCGCGAAGCAGGCCGCGGCGTCAAAGCGCAGGGTAGGACCCGTCAGGGTCATTTCCAGCGTGGCGTGTTCGTCTTGATTGCCGGCCAGCGCGTTGGCCAGCCGGTGCGCGCGCTCGTCCATGGCGCCCGCGGCGGGGATGCCCTGATGCTGGTAGCCCTCGCGGCCGCGGTCCTGGAAGCTGGACAGCATGCCGGGCTTGATCACGGTCACGCTCATGGCCGGGCTCCCCGGATGCGGTTGAATTCCTCGGGGCTGATGGGCACGAAGCGGACCGAGTCGCCGGGTTGCAGCAGGGCGGCGGGTTCGCGGGCCGGGTCGAACATGGTGAGCGGCGTGGCGCCGATGATGTTCCAGCCGCCGGGCAGGCGGTTCGGGTAGATCACGGTCTGCCGGTTGGCGACCGCCACGGCGCCGGGCGGCACCGCGGTGCGCGGCGAGGCGCGGCGCGGGATATTCAGTTTTTCGTCGTGCACGCCCAGATAGGCGTGGCCGGGCGCGAAGCCCAGCATGAAGACCATGCTGCGCGGCTGGCTGTGCATCTGGATGACGCCTTCGGGAGTGAGGCCGGCGGCGTCGGCCACTTCGGCGAGGTCGGGGCCATGTTCGCCGCCGTAGCAGACCGGGATGTCGATCTCGCGTCCGCCCAGGGCGTCCGCGGCGATGCCTTCGGACAATAGTTGTCCGATGCGCTCGGCCAGTTGCGGGTAGGTGGGGCCGCCGTTGGCGCCGGGGCGGTAATGCACCGCCACCGCGACGAAGGAAGGCACCACATCGGTCACGCCGGCAAGCCGCGCGTCGCGCAGCTTGCCGGCCGCGGCCAGACAGGTCCTGCCGACATCGGCGTCGATCTGGTCGCCAAAGGAAACGATCAGGCAGCGGTCACCCTGGGGCAGGATGCGCCAGGAGGTTTCGGCCGGAGAAGGAGGTTCTGAATTTGCGTTCAACGACACGAAACCTGTAGAGACGGATTACTTGGCGAACAGGGAATCCAGGTTCTTGAACGCCTTGAATTCCAGCGCGTTGCCCGACGGATCCAGGAAGAACATGGTGGCTTGTTCGCCCACTTCACCCTTGAAGCGGATGTAGGGCTCGATGACGAATTCGGTGCCGGCGTCGGTCAGACGCTTCGCCATCGCTTCCCATTGTTCCATGGAAAGCACCGCGCCGAAATGGCGCACCGGCACATTGTGCGAGTCCACGGCGCTGGTGGCCTTGTGGCCGCATTCGCCGGGAGCCAGGTGGGCGACGATCTGGTGGCCGTAGAAGTTGAAGTCGATCCATTCGGGCGAGCTGCGGCCCTCCGGACAGCCCAGTTTTTCGCCATAGAAGGCGCGGGCTTCGGCCAGGTCGCGGACCGGGAAGGCGAGGTGGAACGGCGGCAGGTTGGTTTGAGCGGTCATGGAAGGCTCCGGGTCAGGCAAAGAAAAAATGATCAGTCAGATTGCGAGCCATCGCAAGCTTGGACGGCCTAGCATCGATGGGTAGTTTAGGTATTGTTTTTTTGATTGAAAAACGATATTTTTTGCTACTTAGCATCGAAATAATTGATCGTGATCAAAGAGTTCAAGACCTTCATCGCCGTGGCGCGGGACGGCACCTTTACCGGCGCCGGCGCCCGGCTGGGCCTGACCCAGTCTGCCGTCAGCGCCCAGATCAAGCGCCTGGAGGATTACCTGGGCGGGCCGCTGTTCGACCGTAGCGCGCGCGCCGCGGTGCTGAATGCGCACGGCCGCGAAGTGCTGCCGCAGGCGGAAGAACTGGTCGCCATGGCCGAGCGGATGATTACAGCTGGCGGGGCGGGCCATGTCAGCGGCTTGCTGCGCATCGGCGCCATCGCGTCGGTGCAGCAGGACCTGCTGGCGCGCGCGCTGGGCGGATTTCGCGCGGTCTATCCGGATGTGCGGGTGCGCATCGTGCCAGGCGTGTCGCTGTCGCTCCTGGGGCAGGTGGATGCGGGCGAGGTGGACATGGCCATGCTGATCAAGCCGCCCTTCGCTCTGCCGCCCGAACTCGGCTGGCAGCCCCTGCTGCGTGAACCGGTGATGTTGGCCATGCCCGCTTCCATGCCCATCGCGCCCTGGCGCGAACTGCTGGCAAGCCAGCCCTTCATCCGCTACGACCGCGCGTCATTCGGCGGGCGCGTGGTGGACCTGTTCCTGAAGAAGCAGCGCATCCCGGTGCGCGAGGCTGTGGAGCTGGACGAGATCGACGCCATCGCCAACATGGTGCGGTTGGGGCTGGGCGTGGCGCTGTTGCCGCAGCTGCGGCGGCTGGACATGACCGGCTTGCGGCTGTTGCCGCTGGGGGAGGCGGCGTTCCACCGCGAGATCGGCCTGATAGGCCGGCTGCCGTTCGATGCCGGCAGCGTGCAGGAGAAGATGGCGGAATGCCTGGCGGCCGCCGCGGCAGAGTCTTGAGCCGTTTGGCGGGCGGCGCATGACGCGCTGCCCGCCACGGCGGCGGTGGCTTACAGCCGGTCGCAGCGGACCGTGATGGGGTGGCTGCGCAGCGTGGACATCACGACGTCGTTGACTTCGCCTTCCACGTCGGTGATCACATAGCCGATCTGGCCGCGGGTCTGCAGGGTCTGGCTGACGATGTTCAGGCCGTGCTGCGCCATCAGGTTGTCCAGCGTGCCCAGCGCGCCCGGGGCGTTGCGGTGCACGTGCAGGATGCGCGTGCCGCCGGCGGGCTCCAGATACGGCAGCTCGGGGAAGTTGACCGCGCCCTTGGTGGTGCCGGCCTGCAGGAAGCGCACCAGCTTCTCGGCCACTTCCCGGCCGATGTTCTCTTGCGATTCCTGCGTGCTGCCGCCGATGTGCGGCGTCAGGATCACGTTGGGCAGGCCGATCAGCGGGCTGGCCAGCGGCTCGTCCGCGCCCTTGGGCTCGGTCGGGAACACGTCCAGCGCGGCGCCGGCCAGATGGCCGGATTTCAGCGCCGCATGCAGCGCGTCGATATCCACCACCGTGCCGCGCGAGGCGTTGATCAGGATGGCGCCACGGCGCATGCGGCCGATGGTTTCCGCGTTCATGATCTTTTCGGTGGTCTTGCCGCCCGGCACATGCAGGGTCACCACGTCGGCCTGCTCCAGCAGTTCGTTGAGCGTGGCCGCGGGCCGGGCGTTGCCCAGCGGCAGCTTGGCTTCGACGTCGTGATAGACGACGCGCATGCCCAGGCCTTCGGCCAGCGTGCTGATCTGCGAGCCGATGTTGCCGTAGCCCACGATGCCCAGCGTCTTGCCGCGGGTCTCGAATGCGCCGGCAGCGCTCTTGTCCCAGTGGCCCAGGTGCACGCGGGCGTTCTTTTCGGGAATGCGGCGCAGCAGCAGGATGGCTTCGCCCAGCACCAGTTCGGCCACCGAGCGGGTGTTCGAGAACGGTGCGTTGAACACCGGGATGCCGCGCTGCATGGCCGCGTCCAGGTCGACCTGGTTGGTGCCGATGCAGAAGCAGCCCACGACGCGCAGGTCGGGGTTGCCGGACAGCAGGGCGGCATCCAGGTGCGTGCGAGAACGGATCCCCGCCACCTGAGCGCCGCGCAGGGCGTCGCTCAATTGCGACGCCGGCAAGGCGGCCGCATGCGTGACGATGTCGGAGTAGCCGGCGGCTTCAAAAACAGCGCGGGCGCTCGGGTGGATGTTCTCGAACAGGACGATTTGTGCCATGACAGCCTGAGGGGTGGGTGAGGAATCCGTTTTATTGATTGTGGCCCATTTTTGCTGCAGTGCAAGGAGTAGCCATTGAGGCGGCATGGATGAATTGTTTCAGGCGCACAAACGATACGGGCATCGCCACAAAGAGCGATGCCCGGACAGAACCTGAAGGTTCGCGCGTTAACGGTAGGCCTGGAACACCTTGGCGCCGCCCTGCTTGTCCACCAGGACCACGTCATGCGGCGTCTTGCGGCCGCCGTATTCGGGGCCGTCCATGCCGGGGGAGCCCAGCGGCATGCCTGGCGCGGCCAGGCCGGCTGCGTCGGGCTTTTCGAGCAGCAGGCGGCGCACGTCGCTGGCCGGGACGTGGCCTTCGATCGCGTAGCCTTCGACGGCCGCGGTGTGGCACGAACCGTAGTTGGCCATGCCGGCGTTGCGGCGGATGGGGCCAGTGTCCTGGACGTCGTGGGTGGTGACGGCGAAGCCGTTGTCGCGCATGTGCTTGACCCAGTCTTCACAGCAGCCGCAGGTCGGGGTCTTCCAGACCTCGACCTTGACGGGCGTCTGGGCGGTGGCGAAAACGGGCGCGCACAGGGCCGCGGCAAGGGCCAGGCGGCGCGTAAGACGGGAAAGGTTCATGATGCTCCGTTGCGGGACGATGTGATTGCAAGCGTACTGTAGAGGAACGGGGGTGACCCCATTCTGTCCCGCACATTACGATTTTGTAATGTTGTCCGCGGTGGCATGGCCCTCCGGCGCGCGCAGCGTGATGCCGACCACGGTGCCATGCGCGCCCGAGGCCGCGTCGACCTCGCCGCCATGCATGCGCGCGATGGCGCGCACGATGGCCAGGCCCAGGCCGTGGCCTTCGCTGCGCGGCGCGCGCGCCTGGCTGGAGCGGAAGAAGCGGTCGAAGATGCGGGGCAGGTCCGTCGGCGGGATGGGCGGGCCTGGGTTGCGCACTTCCACCCGCGCGCCCGCGGGCGAAGCCGAGCAGGTCAGCACGATTTCGCCGCCCCGGGGCGTGGCCTTGATGGCGTTGGAAATCAGGTTCGCCAGCGCGCGCCGCACCAACCCGGCGTTGGCGGCCACGGTGGCGTCGCCTGCGCAGCGCAGATGCACGCCGCTTTCTTCCAGCGTGGCTTCGTAGTATTCGGCCACGCGTCGCGCTTCGGCGGCCAGCGATACTGGCGCCAGGTCCGCGGCCCGTTCGCCGCGGTCGGCGCGCGCCAGGAACAGCATGTCGTTGACCAGGGTCTTCAGGTCTTCCAGCTCTTCAAGGTTGGATTCCAGCGCATCGCGCAGTTCTGCCGCGTCGCGCGGCGACGACAGCATGACCTGCGTGCCGTTGATCAGCGTGGCCAGCGGCGTGCGCAGCTCGTGCGCCACGTCGGCATTGAAGCCTTCCATCTGCTGGTAGGCGGCCTGCAGGCGTTCCAGCGTGCGGTTGAAGGAACGGACCAGCTCGTGCAATTCGCGGTCGGTGTCTTCCAGCGGCAGGCGCCGCGCCAGATTGTCGGGCTGGATGCTGGCCGCCTGCTCGGACAGCCTGCGCGCCGGCGCCATGCTGCGCCTGACGGCCCAGGCCGCCAACACCACGGTCGCGCCGACCCACAGCGCGCAGATCAGCACCAGCGCGGTGCCATAGGCATACAGGAACTGCGAACTGGTGCGCGTGCTGACCGCCACGGTCAGTTGCGCGCCGGGCAGGATGCGGTCGTTCATGGCGACCCGCAGGCCGCGCATGCGGCCGCCGTCGGCGGTCTGCAGCACGACCTGCCTGCCGTCGCCGGTCGCCAGCGTTTCGGGAGCGGGGCCGCCGTACACGGAGTGGCCGTGCGCATCCACGATCCAGATGCCCAGCTGGCCTTCGCCCGCGCGCATCTCGTCGAAGGTGGCGGCCAGGTCTTTCAGGCCGCGGGCGTTGTTCTGCATGTCGATCAGGTGATCGATCAATTCCAGCTTGCCGCTGACTTCGGTGATTTCCTGCCGTTCCACTTCGCGCTTGAGCGCCCAGAACAGCGTGGCTCCCGCCAGGCTGGACACAAGCAGGGCGATGGCGCCCAGGAGCAGCGTCAGCCGCGCCTGCATGGAACGCATGCGCAGCGGCTTCATGCCGGGCGGCTATCCGCGGGGCGCGATTCCAGCACGTAGCCCATGCCGCGCACTGTATGCAGCAACTTGGTGTCGTAGGGGTCGTCCAGCTTGCTGCGCAGCCGCCGCACCGCCACGTCGATGACGTTGGTGTCGCTGTCGAAGTTCATGTCCCAGACCTGCTCGGCCAGGGTGGTGCGCGACAGCACCTGGCCCTGGCGGCGCAGCAGCAGGGCCAGCAGATTGAATTCCTTGGCGGTCAGGTCCAGGCGGCGGCCGCCGCGTTGGGCGCGCCGGCGGGCCAGGTCCAGTTCCAGGTCCGCCAGGCGCAGCAGGGTGGGTTCCTGAGAACGTCCGCGGCGTAGCAGCGCCTGCACCCGCGCCAGCAGTTCCGAAAAGGCGAAAGGCTTGACCAGGTAGTCGTCGGCGCCGCCTTCCAATCCGCGCACGCGGTCCTCGACGGCGTCGCGCGCGGTCAGCATCAGGATGGGCGTGTCCTTCTGTTCGCGCACCGCGGCCAGCACGCCGAAGCCATCCACGCCCGGCAGCATCACGTCCAGCACAATCAGGTCGTAGACGCCTTCCAGCGCCAGATGCAGGCCGTCCACGCCGTCGCGAGCCAGGTCCACGACGTGGCTTTGCTCCGACAGGCCCTTCTTGAGGTAGTCGGCCAGTTTGGGTTCGTCTTCGATGACCAGGATGCGCATGGCAGGAAATTTACCATCCGCGCTGCGTCAGGTCCGGCGGACGGCTCAGGCCGGGCTGTCGATGGCGATGCGGTCGGGCGGAAAGCGCAGGGCGAACACGCTGCCCTTGCCGGGTTCGCTGGTGATCAGCAGTTCGGCGTCGTGGCGCATGGCGATGTGCTTGGTGATCGCCAGGCCCAGGCCGGTGCCGCCCACCGCGCGCGAACGGCCGCGGTCCACGCGGTAGAAACGCTCGGTCAGGCGGGGCAGGTGGCGCGCGGGGATGCCGATGCCGGTGTCCTGCACGCTGTAGCGCGCGCCGCCGTCTTCCTCGCGCTCCCAGCGCACGGTGATGGTGCCGCCGTCCGGCGTGTAGCGCACCGCGTTGGTCAGCAGGTTGGACAGGGCCGAGGTCAGTTCGGTTTCGGCGCCCAGCACGTCCAGGGATTCATCGATGTGCCACTCCAGCACGTGGCGGCCGCCCGACAGGGCCTCGATCTGCTGGCGCGCCTTCTGCAGCAGCGCGCCCATGTTGACCGCGCGCGGGTCGCTGCCCGGCGAGGATTCCAGCGTGGACAGGGTCAGCAAGTCTTCGACGATGGCCTGCATGCGCTGGGCCTGCTCGTGCATCATGTCGATGTACTGCTCGCGTTGTTCGGCGGGCAGGGCGTCGGCGGGCATGTCGCGCAGGGTTTCCAGAAAACCCGCCAGTACCGTCAGAGGCGTGCGCAATTCGTGCGAGACATTGGCCACGAAGTCGCGGCGCGTGGTTTCCAGGCGTTCGATCTGGGTGACGTCGCGCGTGATCAGCAGGCGCTGGTTGCTGGCGTAGGCCGTCAGCTGCATCATCATCAGCCGCTCCTGGCCTTGCTGGCCCAGGCGCACCAGTATGGGCTCGGGCCAGGACGGACGGTGCGCATATTCGACGAATTCGGGCGCGCGCAGCAGGTTCAGCAGGTTATGGCCGCGGTCGGCCGGCAGGCGCAGGCCCAGGTGCTGGCGCGCCATGCGGTTGCACCAGTCGATCTGGAAATCCTCGTTCAGCGTCACCGCGCCGTCCGGCAGCGCTTGCGCCGCGGCCAGCATGCCCTGCATGGTGTTCTGGGTTTCGTTCAGTTCGCGGGCCCGGGCGCGGGTGTAGCGGTACAGCGGCGCGAGGATGTCGTCCCAGGGACCGACCGAAGCGGGCGGCGAGGTATCGGGGTGGTTGGCCCAGTGGGACACCAGGTGCAGGCGCCAGCTGCGCCAGAGCAGCATGGCGGCCAGCGCGAAGGAAAACAGTATCCAGCCCGCCGGGTCTCCTATGAGCCATTGGGCCAGTAATGCGGCAACCGCCCACAGGGCGACCAGGAAAAGAGTGCGCAGCCAGATCATCGTGCGGGAGTTTTTACCGCGTCGGGAGCTGGGCAGTAAACCGGTAGCCGCTGCCGCGGACCGTTTCCACGTGCGCGTCGTGGCCGCTGGGTTCCAGCGCTTTGCGCAGGCGGCGGATGTGTACGTCGACCGTGCGCTCTTCCACGAAGACGTGGTCGCCCCAGACCTGATCCAGCAGCTGGGAACGCGAGAACACGCGTTCGGGGTGCGTCATGAAAAAGTGCAGCAGGCGGAATTCGGTGGGGCCGATCTGCAGCGACTGGCTGTTGCCCGACAGGCGATGCGTCACCGGATCCAGCTTCAGGCCGCCCACGTCGATCACGTCGTCGGTCAGCTGGGGGGCGCGGCGGCGCAGCACGGCCTTGATGCGTGCCATCAGCTCCTTGGGCGAGAAGGGCTTGGTAATGTAGTCGTCGGCGCCGGCTTCCAGGCCGTCGACTTTGTCCTGCTCGGAACCCTTGGCGGTCAGCATGATCACCGGCACGGCGCGGGTGCGCTCGTCGTTGCGCAGTTTGCGCGCCATGGCCAGGCCGGAGGTGCCGGGC
This sequence comes from Achromobacter sp. ACM03, assembly GCF_014851665.1. Lineage (NCBI taxonomy): Bacteria > Pseudomonadati > Pseudomonadota > Betaproteobacteria > Burkholderiales > Alcaligenaceae > Achromobacter > Achromobacter sp. ACM03. Next base: position 371,429 of record NZ_JACVAD010000002.1, read on the forward strand.
AGCATCCAGTCCAGCAGGATCAGGTCGGGAAGTTCGGCGCGGATCAGGGTCTGGGCCTGGTCGGCGTCGAAGGCGCGCAGCACCTTGTGTCCGGCGAAGGACAGGTTGACGGCGATCAGTTCCTGGATGGCGGGTTCGTCTTCGACGACGAGGATGGTGCTGGACATGGCGGATTGGGCACACTTCTGAGCGCCGGCGCGGCGCGAACATTGCGATAGTATGGCCGCAATATTTCAGGTATGTGACCGCCGGGCGTCATTGTCCGCGTCCGCCGGCCGCCCGCGGGAGCCCGATAGGCTACCATTGAACGATATATCGGGAATTCACCATGCAAAACCCCTCCGAATCGCAACATTCCGCGGATTCCGCCTCGCAATCGACCCATTTCGGCTTCCAGACGGTGCCGGAAGGCGAAAAGGCCCGCAAAGTCGCCGAAGTATTCCATTCGGTCGCCCAGCGCTACGACGTCATGAACGATTTCATGTCGGCCGGGCTGCACCGCGTCTGGAAGGCGTTCACCATTGGCCGCGCCGCCATCCGCCCCGGCATGAAGGTGCTGGACATTGCCGGCGGCACGGGCGATCTGGCAAAGGCCTTCGCCAAGCGCGCCGGCCCCACGGGCGAGGTCTGGCTCACGGACATCAACGACTCCATGCTGCGCGTGGGCCGCGACCGCCTGACCGATGCCGGCCTGCTGGTCCCCACCGCCGTGTGCGACGCCGAGCGCCTGCCGTTCCCCACCGGCCATTTCGACCGCGTCAGCGTGGCTTTCGGTCTGCGCAACATGACCCACAAGGACCGCGCCCTGGCTGAAATGACCCGGGTGCTGAAGCCGGGCGGCAAACTGCTGGTGCTGGAATTTTCGCGCGTGGCCAAGCCGCTGGCCCCCGCCTACGACTGGTATTCCTTCAATGTGCTGCCCTGGCTGGGCAAGAAGGTCGCCAAGGACGAAGCCAGCTACCGCTATCTGGCCGAATCCATCCGCATGCACCCCGACCAGGAAACCCTGGCGGACATGCTGCGCACGGCCGGGCTGGAACGGGTGCAGTACTTCAACCTGACCGCCGGCATCGCCGCTCTGCACGAAGGCGTGAAGCTGGGCTGATCCGCCCCGGCCATCCGGATTTTTCGCCGCCCTGCGGGAACTTGTGGGGCGGCGTCTTGTCCGTTATTCTTACGGTATTCAGATTAATGTAAGAAAAGTCGCGACGAAGGTCCCGCGGTCCGTGGGACTTCCTGCTGCTCGGGGCGGCAGGAGCGCGAGTACGAGGGAGCAAACCTATGTCCAAATTCTGTCTTTCGCGGTTTGTCGCCGCGGCGCTGATCGCCGTTTCCGGCGCGGCACTGGTGACGGCGTCTTTTGACGCCGAAGCCCGCCGTGCGGGCGGCGGCAGCAGCGTCGGCCGACAATCCTCCAACGTGACCCAGCAGCGCCAGGCGACCACGCCGCCGACCGCCGCCAGCAACACGGCGGGCGCTACCGCCGCTCCGGCAGCCGCCGGCGCGGCCACGGCCGGCGCTGCCACTGCGGGCGCCGCCGCCAAGAGCGGCGCTTCGCGCTGGCTCGGCCCCATCGCCGGCATCGCCGCTGGCCTGGGTATCGCCGCGCTGCTCTCCAGCATGGGCCTGTCGGGCGCTTTCGCCGAGTTCCTCGGTTCCGCGCTGCTGATCGCCGCGGTCGTGTTCGCCGTCATGTTCATCATCCGCCGCCTGCGCGGCGCCGGTCCGCGCACTGCCACGCAGGGCGCGTTCGGTGGCGCCAACAACGCGCCGGGCCAGCAGCAACAGCAGCCGATGTGGCGTGAAACGCTGAAGCCGGCGGCTCCTGCTGCAGCGGCTCCGGTTGCCGCCGCCGCGGCGCCGGCCGCGATGCCCAAGATGGGCGACGACAACAACTGGTTCGTGCCGGGTGACTTCGATACGCCCAACTTCCTGAAGCAGGCCAAGGAGCAGTTCGTGCGCATCCAGGCCGTCTGGGACAGCGGTAGCACCGATGGCCTGCGCGAGTTCCTGACCGACGACCTGATCACCGAGCTCAAGCCGCAGCTGGCCGAGCGCGGCGCGGCGCCCAACAAGACCGAAGTGGTCCTGCTGAACGCTGAAATGCTGGGCATCGAAACCGTGTCCGACGGCCACCTGGCCAGCGTGCGCTTCTCCGGCATGCTGCGCGAAGCGCCGGGCGCCGAGGCCTTCCGCTTCGAGGAAGTCTGGAACCTGTTCAAGCCCGCCAATGGCGGCTGGCTGCTGGCAGGCATCCAGCAGATCCCGGTGGATCTCGCCAGCTAAGCCTGGCCGGCCGGGGCCGATCCCCACCTCCGTTGCGGATGCCGCAAGGCATCTGTTTGAACCGGCCCTTACAGGGCCGGTTTTTCCATGTGCTTGCGCAAAACACCCAGCCATCTAACCCGTTACACTCCCGATTTACCCATTAACTTCCGCAACCCCCGCAATCGGGGCCGTTGCAGACCGCCATGCTGCCTCTTCCGTTCCTGCCCACCCCCTCGCGACTGGCTGTAAGCGCGCTCAACGCCCTGTTGCGGCGCGAGGACTGGGCGCGTGCGCGCCTGGTCCGGCATGCGGGCAAGACGGTGCGTTTCGCGCTGGGCGGCTTCAGCCTGGGCCTTACCATCGATAGCGAAGGCCTGGCGGCCCAGGCCGATGCGGCCGTGGTGCCCGACGTGACCCTGACGGTCGCGCCTGAAAAACTGCCGCTGCCGCGCCTGGGCGCGGACCGCGAACGCCCCGATTTCGCCGAGGCCACCCATATCTCAGGCGACGCGGCGCTGGCGCAGGTGGTGTCGGACCTGTCCAAGCAGCTGCGCTGGGATCCGGAGGACGCGCTGGCCCGGGTGGTGGGCGACATCGCCGCGCTGCGCCTGGTGGGCGGGGCGCGCGCGGCCGCCGGCGGCGCGCGCACGGCCAGCCTGAGACTGGCCGAGAACGTGTCCGAGTACCTGTCCGAGGAAAGCGGCATGCTGGCCAGCCGACCGGCGCTGGAGCAGTGGCGGCTGGACCTGGCCGAGCTGAACGCCCGCGCCGAGGCGCTGGCCCGCTCGGCCGCCGCGCTGCAAACCCGCCTGGCATCCGCCAGCGCAAAGCGGGGCGCCTGATACATGTTTCCCTTGCTGCGCCTTTTCCGCATCATTCTGGTTTCGCTGCGCTACGGCCTGGATGAGCTGGTGCTCTCCAGCCTGAACCATCCGCTGGCCACCTGCCTGTTGCGCGTCATCCGCCTGGGCACGCGTCCGCGCAAGCCGCGCGGCTTGAGGCTGCGCCTGGCGCTGGAGTCGCTGGGCCCCATCTTCGTGAAGTTCGGACAGGTGCTGTCCACCCGCCGCGACCTGATCCCCGCCGATATCGCCGACGAACTGGCGCTCTTGCAGGACCGCGTGCCGCCGTTCCCCTCGGCGCAGGCCGCGGCCTGCATCGAGGCGGCGCTGGGCGCGCCGCCCGAGAAGCTGTTCGCGCAGTTCGAAGTGGATCCGGTGGCCTCGGCCTCGATCGCGCAGGTGCACTTTGCCGTGCTGCACGACGGCCGCGAGGTCGCGGTCAAGGTGCTGCGCCCGGGCATGCTCAGCATCATCGAGAAAGACCTGTCGCTGCTGAAAGTGGTGGCGCGCATCATCGAGCGCCTGGGCGCCGACGGCCGCCGCCTGAAGCCGCGCGAAGTGGTGGCCGAGTTCGACAAGTACCTGCACGACGAGCTGGACCTGGTGCGAGAAGCGTCCAATTGCAGCCAGTTGCGCCGCAACTTCGGCCCCGAGTCCGGCCGCGGCGACATGCTGATCGTGCCCGAGGTGATCTGGGAATACACGGCATCCACGGTCTTCACCATGCAGCGCATGTACGGCATGCCGGTGGGCCAGGTGGAGCGCATGCGCGAGGCCGGCATCGACATCCCGACGCTGGCGCGCACCGGCGTGGAGATCTTCTTCACCCAGGTCTTCACCGACGGCTTCTTCCACGCCGACATGCACCCGGGCAACATCTACGTGTCCGACCGTCCGGAAACGCTGGGCAGCTACATTGCCCTGGACTTCGGCATCGTGGGCTCGCTGTCCGAGTTCGACAAGAATTACCTGGCGCAGAATTTCCTGGCCTTCTTCCACCGCGATTACCGCCGCGTGGCGCAACTGCACATTGAATCGGGCTGGGTGCCGCCCGATACGCGCGAAGAAGAACTGGAAGGCGCCGTGCGCGCCGTCTGCGAACCGTACTTTGACCGGCCATTGTCGGAGATCTCGCTGGGGCAGGTGCTCTTGCGGCTGTTCCAGACCTCGCGCCGGTTCAATGTGGAGATCCAGCCGCAGCTGGTCCTGTTGCAGAAGACCCTGCTGAACGTTGAAGGATTGGGCCGCCAGCTCGATCCCAACCTGGATCTCTGGAAGACCGCCAAGCCCTATCTGGAACGCTGGATGCGTCAGCGCGTCGGATTCAAGGGGCTGCGGCAGAGCCTGGAAAAAGAAGCCGCGCAGTGGTCGCAAATGCTGCCTGCTTTGCCCAGGCTGGTCCATGACCACCTGAGCCGTCCCAACGTCTCGCCCGCCTTGCTGGCCGAGATGATCCAGTTGCGGCGGGCCCAGGAACAGAACAACCGGCTGGTTGCAGCGCTGGTTGGGGTGGCCGCGGTTGCCATCGGGGTCGCGATATGGGCCTTGACCCGATAGGCGGCGCGATGATCTAGACGGTATCTGTCATGTTTCATTCATGAAACGGTCATCATAGCTTCGCGGTACACGGCGAAAAATAGCGCTGCGGTGGATGAATGCAGCGCCCTCGCCGGCAGCGCGCGCGCCATTCTTAATCTCTATATCTATAGCCCCACTAGCGGGACGAATACAAGGGCAGACCATGCTTTATCCTGAACTCTTCAAGACCATGGAAGCCGTGCGCTGGAACATGGCGCATGACATTCCCTGGGGCGACTTCGATCGCAGCAAGCTCTCGGACGAGCAGGCACACACGATCAAGATGAACGCCATCACGGAATGGGCCGCCTTGCCGGCCACCGAAATGTTCCTGCGCGACAACCGCGGCGACAGCGATTTCTGCGCGTTCATGTCGGTGTGGTTCTTTGAAGAGCAGAAGCATTCGCTGGTGCTGATCGAATACCTGCGCCGCTTCCGTCCGGACCTGGTGCCCACCGAGGAAGAGCTGCACAACGTGCGCTTCGAGTTCGACGCCGCGCCCGAACTCGAAACCCTGATGCTGCATTTCTGCGGCGAAGTCCGTTTGAACCACTGGTACCGCCGCGCCGCCGAATGGCACACGGAACCGGTCATCAAGGCCATCTACAAGACCGTGGCCCAGGACGAGGCCCGCCACGCCGGCGCCTACCTGCAGTACATGCGCCGCGCGCTGCACGACCGCGGCCAGGACACGAGCGAGCAGGCGCGCCTGGCGTTCTCCAAGATCGGCGTGCTGATGGCGTCGGCCGGCCGCACGCAGCAGGCCCTGCATCCGACCAACCTGCACGTGAACAAGGACCTGTTCCCCAACGACACGGTGCAGTCGCGCCTGCCGGAACCCGGCTGGCTGGAGCACTGGCTGGACACGCAGATCCGCTTTGACGGCGTGTGGGAGCAGAAGGTCGCCACCCGTATCCTGCACATCCTGTCCAAGCTGATGGACCGCAGCTTCGAAACGGTGAAGGACCTGAACCGCTACCGCAAGGAAATGACGGCCCTGATCGTGCCCAAGGAAAAGCAGATCATCCTGGGCGGCGCCTGAGCCGGGGCGATACAATCGCCGCATGCCTGCCGCCCGTTTCGAATCCAAGGTCCTGTCCCGCGACGAATGCGTCGCTGCCGTCGCCGACGGCCGCTATCCGCGGCCGCTGGTGTTCACCAACGGCGTCTTCGACATCCTGCACCGGGGCCACGCGACCTACCTCGACCAGGCCGCCCAACTGGGCGCGACCCTGGTGGTGGCGGTGAACACCGACGAGTCGGTGCGGCGCCTGGGCAAGGGCGCCGAGCGTCCGCTGAATCGCATGGAAGACCGCGCCGCCTTGCTGGCGGCGCTGGGCTTCGTGACCGTGGTCACGTCCTTCCATGAAGACACGCCCGAAGCCCTGATCGGCCAGCTCAAGCCGGACCTGATCGTCAAGGGCGGCGACTACGACATGGAAAAGCTGCCCGAGACCGCCCTGGTCAATAGCTGGGGCGGCCGCGCGGTGGCGATTCCATTCGAGTTCGAGCGCTCGACCACGGCGCTCGTGAAGAAAATCCAGAACAAGTAAACCGGGCCCCGTAGCGGCTCAGCGCGGTTCCCGCAGCAGGCGGTTGATTGCTTCCAGGTCCGCTTCGGCCAGGATGCCGCTGGTGGCCTTCAGGCGCAGGCTGGCGAGCACCGTGCTGTAGCGCGCCAGCGCCAGGTCGCGCTGGGTGGCATAGAGCTGCTGCTGGGCGTTGAGCACGTCCAGGTTGATGCGCACGCCGACCTCGTAGCCGGTGCGGTTGGCCTCGACCGCGGCGCGGCTGGATTTTTCGCCTGCCTCCAGCGCCTGGATGCGGGCCAGGCCGCTGGTGACGCCGGTGTAGTACTGGCGCGCGGCCTGCACGGCCTGGCGGCGCGCTGCCTCATAGTCATGGCGCGCCTTCTGTTCCAGCTGGACCTTTTCGGTCACTTGCGACGACACCCCGCCGCCCGAGTACAGCGGGATCGACAGCACCACGCCGATGGTGCTGTCGATGGGCTTGCCGGGCGCGGCATTGCGCATCACGGCGTCGCTGGCGCTGCCGCTGCTGGCGCGCAGGTTCAGGGTGGGATAGTGGCCGCTTTTGGCGATCTGGATCTCGCGGCCGGCGATGCGCGTCAGGAGCTGCGCGCGCAGCACGTCCAGGCTGGAGGACTCGGCCTGGTTGCTCCAGTCGGCCACGCGGGCGGGCTGCGGCGCGGGCAGTTGCACGCCATAGGGCAGTTCGGACAAGGCGCCGGGCGGCGTGCCGATGATCTTGGCCAGTTCGTCGCGGCGGACTTCCAGGTCGTTCTGCAGGCGCAGCTCCTGCGCCACCACCAGGTCGTAGCGCGCCTGCGCTTCGTAGGTGTCGGTGATGGTGGCGTTGCCGAGTTCGAAGTTGCGCTTGGCGGATTCCAGCTGCCCGGCCACGGCGGCCTTCTCGGCCTCGGTGGCGGTCAGCGTGTCCTGGGCGTAGAGCACGTTGAAATAGGCGTCGGCCACGCGCAGCAGCAAGTCCTGGTAAGCCTGTTGCAGCTGCACTTCGACGTCGGCGACGATCAGCTTGGACTGCTCGAAGTTCTGCCAGCGGCCCCAGTCGAACAGCGGCTGGGTCAGGGACAAATCCCAGACGCCGCGGCCGCCGCTATAGGCGATGCCCATGCCGCGAGTGCTGCGGGTTTCCTGGTAGGCGCCGCCGGCTTCGGCGGAAATCAAGGGCAGGAGCAGCGAACGGGCCTGGGGCTCTTTTTCCAGGCCGGCGCGATAGTTGGCGCGCGCTGCGGCGTAGATCGGGTCATTGCCCAGCGCCGATTGCCAGATCTGGATCAGGTTCTGCGCGCGGGCAAGCGTCGGGCCGACGCTTGCGGCGCAGGTAAAAACCAGTAAAGCCGTTAGCAATCGGAAACGCATGTTGGTCAACGATACGCCGGGCCGCCCGGGGCGCGGCGGCCCCGTCAAGGAGGCAGGCGCCGGGCGGCAGGGTTGGGGATCAGAACTTGAACTGGGAGACCGTGACGCCGCGCAGCGGCTTGATGACGGTTTCGAACAGGTTCACCGTTTCGAAGCTGGCCGCGGTGGTGCGGGTGATGCGACAGGCCGTCATGACGGGGGCCTGGCCCACGATCACGACCAGGCGGCCACCCACGCGCAGCTGGTACTTCAGCGCGTCGGGGACGGTCGGCACGGAACCCGTGACGAGGATGGCGTCGTATTCGGTGGAGCCCCAGCCGTTGCGGGCGTCGCCGGTTTCGACCTTGACGTTGGTGACGTTGTTCATCTGCAGGTTCTGCTGCGCGAACGTCACCAGGCGGCTGTCGATTTCGACCGAGGTGACCTGCTGCGCCAGGTAGCCCAGCAGCGCGGCCTGGTAGCCGGAGCCGGTGCCGATCTCCAGCACGCAGTCGGACTTGGTCAGCTGCAGCTCTTGCGCCAGGCGGGCTTCCACCTTGGGCGCCAGCATGTTCTGGCGGGTGTTGACCGCGTTGATCTCAAGCGGCAGTTCCAGGTCGGAAAACGCCAGCGCGCGCAGGGCCGGCGGAACGAATTGTTCGCGGCGCACATCGAACAGCGCTTGCAGCACGTTGGCGTCCAGAACGTCCCACGGGCGGATCTGCTGTTCCACCATGTTGAAGCGGGCTTGTTCTACGTCGGGCAGGGTCGAAGCGTTCATGACGGTCAGAAAAAACAGAGGAATCAACAGACCATTGTACCGATTCGTAGCGTACTGTGACGCCCGGCCCCGCCGACAGATGTTTCAGACGTCCGGATCTACCACCAGGCGTGGAAGTGGTGCACCGGGCCGTGGCCCGACCCCACCGACAGGCGCTCGGCGTGGCGGATGGCCTCCGTGAGGTAGGCCTTGGCGCGACGCGCCGCCTCGGGCACGTCCCCGGTTTGCGGCAGCAGGGCGGCCAGCGCCGCCGACAGCGTGCAGCCGGTGCCGTGGGTATTGGCGGTTTCGATGCGGTGGCCGGGCAGCTCGATCATGCGGTCGCCGTCGTGCAGCAGGTCGATGGTCTCGTTGCCGGGCAGGTGGCCGCCCTTGACCAGCACCCAGCGCTCGCCCGAATGGGCCAGCTTGTTGCGCAGGCGTTCGGCCACGCGCCGCATTTCCTTGACCGTCTCGACCGGGCGCTCTTCCAGCAGCACGCCGGCTTCGGGCAGGTTGGGCGTCAGCAGGGTGGACTGCGGCAGCAGGGCTTCGCGCATGGCGCCCACGGCGTCGCGCTCCAGGAGCAGGTCGCCGCTCTTGGCCACCATGACCGGGTCCAGCACCACGTGGGCGGGGGTCCACTTGGCGAGCTTCTCGGCCACCACCTGGATCACCGGCTGCTGGCCCAGCATGCCGATCTTGACCGCGTCGATGCGCACGTCCGCGAACAGCGTGTCGATCTGCTGGCCAACGAAAGCGGGCGGCACCGCAGAGATGCCGGTGACGCCCTGGGTGTTCTGCGCCGTCAGCGCGGCGATCACCGCGCAGCCGTAGGCGCCCAGCGCGCTCATGGCCTTCACGTCGGCCAGGATGCCGGCGCCGCCGGACGGGTCGACGCCGGCGATGGTCAACGCGTTGGGGATGGGACGGCCGCTGGCGGCCTGCTGGCGACCGTTCATTTGGGGGCGCCTGCCGTGATCAGGCCTTCGTTGGGCGAGCTGGGAGCGCCGCTGTACAGCTTCTTGGGCATGCGGCCGGCCAGGAAGGCCTCGCGGCCGGCTTCCACGCCTTTCTTCATGGCGCTGGCCATCAGGATGGGATCGCGCGCGCCGGCGATGGCGGTGTTCATCAGGACGGCGTCGCAGCCCAGTTCCATGGCGATGGTGGCGTCCGACGCGGTACCCACGCCGGCGTCCACCACGATGGGCACGCGGGCCTGTTCGATGATCAGGCGCAGGTTCCAGGGATTCAGGATACCCATGCCCGAGCCGATCAGCGAGGCCAGCGGCATCACGGCGACCGCGCCCAGGTCTTCCAGCATGCGGCACTGGATGGGATCGTCGGTGCAATACACCATGACCTTGAAGCCTTCGTCCACCAGGGTCTTGGTGGCCTTGAGCGTCTCCGGCATGTTGGGGAACAGGGTCTGCGGGTCGCCCAGCACCTCCAGCTTCACGAGGTCATGGCCGTCCAGCAGTTCGCGCGCCAGGCGCAGCGTGCGCACGGCCTCGTCGGCGCTGTAGCAGCCGGCGGTGTTGGGCAGCAGCGTGAATTTGGACGGCGGGACGTAGTCCAGCAGATTCGGTTCACCGGCGTTCTGGCCGATATTGGTGCGGCGGATGGCGACGGTGACGATCTCGGTGCCGCTGGCGTCCAACGCCGCGCGGGTCTGTTCGAAGTCCTTGTACTTGCCGGTGCCGACGAGCAGGCGCGACGAGTAGGCGCGGCCGGCGATGGTGAGGGTGTCTTGAGTGGTCATGGCGGAGGTTCAAAGGGCGGGTGCGCACGATGCGAGACCCGCGGGGACTGGCGATTCGTTGGACGAATGATAAAGCACGGCGCCGCGCGGCAGACCCGTCCGGTGAAATGTAGCGTTCCACTATTTGCAGATCGCGGCGCGGACGCGGTTCAGCGCAGGCGGTCCAGATCGGCGCAGATCGCCTCGGCGGCGTCGATCAGGCGCGGACCCGGGCGGTACAGGGCGTCGGCGTCCACGCCGTACACGTGCCCCAGCCGCGCGGCGGGCAGCCCCAGCGCCTGCCAGGCTGCCAGGTTGCGGGCGCCGTCCTCGGGTCGGGACGTGCCGGCCAGCACGGCCTCGGGCCGCGCCGCCAGCACGCTTTCCAGCGTGACCTGGGGCGCCACCACGGGGGCCTGGCCGAAGACATTGACGCCGCCGCAGACGCGCAGGGCGTCACTGACGATGCTGCTGTCGTTCAGGGTGTAGATGGGATCCAGCCCCGCCTGCACGAAGACGCGCACGGGGCGGCGGCCGGCATAGCGGGCGGCCAGGGCGTCCAGCCGCGCGCGCAGGGCCTGGGCCGCGGGCCGCGCCTGCGCTTCGGTGCCGAACAGGGCACCCATGCGTTCGACTGCATCGGGGATGGCGGCCAGGGTCTGCGGATCGCTGTAGAACACCGGCACGCCCAGCTTGTCCATCACCCGCGCCAGCGGCGCGGCGGCGGCGGGCTGCCAGGCGATCAGCAGGTCCGGACGCACGGCCGCCACGCGTTCGGGATCGGGCTGGGTGCCGTCGCCGATGACGGGCAGCTGGCGAGCGGCGGGCGGATAGTCGCTGCCGCGGATGGTGGCGATGAGCCGGTCGCCCGCGCCGGCGGCAAAGACGAGTTCGGTGGCGTGCGGGGCCAGGGTGACGGCGCGTTGCGCGGGGGCGGCCAGCGAGACCTGGCGTCCCTGGTCGTCGCGGACCTGGATGGCCGCGCCGGCCGCGGCACGGGTTGCCGGACCTGCCAGGGAACTTGCCGCGGCGGGTCCCGCAGACAGCAGCGCGCCCAGGGCCAGGAACAGCCCCGGAGCGATGCGAGGGAGGGTGCGTGCGCGGGTCATGCAGGAGACCGATATAGCCAGCGGGGAACGCCGACTATATCGGAATGCCGCGATCAGTAGCGCAGCGTGAGCGACGCGTAGAAGTTGCGGCCAGGCGCGGGGTACAGGCTGTAGTTGGCGACCGGGCCCAGCATCTCGAACGAAGCATTGCCGCCGCGGATGCCGTACGTGGCGTACTGGCGGTCGAAGATGTTGTTCACGCCGATGGCGCCTTCGATGTTGCGCGTGAACTTGTACGCCACCTTGGTGTTGAACAGTACGTAGGCGTCCAGTTCCTTGGCGAACTGGTTGGCCTGGTCGTTGTCCATGCGCGACTTGCCCACGTATTGCGCCGTCACGTTCCACAGGAACGCATCGGTGGGACGCCAGGTCACGCCGGCGTTGGCCAGCCACTTGGGCGCCAGCGGCACGGTCTTGCCAGCCAGGTCCACGCCGGCGTAGGTGCCGGAGCGGAATTGCGCTTCCATCCAGGTCAGGTTGGCGTCCAGCGACACGCTGCTGGAAATGGCGGTGTGGCCTTCCAGTTCGATGCCTTGGCGGCGGGTCGGATCCAGGTTGGTGTTGGCGCCCGTGCCCGGGCCCCAGATGCCGTCGGCCAGCGGGTTGTACTGGATCTCGTTGGTCAGGTCATAGCGGAAGTACGACAGGCGGGCGCTGCTGCTGGCCGATTGCCAGGTCACGCCGATTTCCTTGTCGGTGGAGGTCTGCGGCGCCAGCGGGGTCTGCACCGACAGCAGTTCATCGGCGTTGGGCAGGCGGAAGCTGCGGCCGACCTTGCCATACACGCCGAAGCCGGCGGGCAGGTCCTGGCGCACGCCCAGCTGCCAGGCGGTCAGGTGGTTGCTGCGGTCCGACGCCGTGCCCGAGCCGGAAATCACGTCGAGGTCGTCGGAGGCGTACTGGCGGCGCACGCCGGCCGTCACGTAGGTGGTATCGGTGGCGCGTACCTGGCCTTCGGCGAACAGGCCGTACTGGTGCTGGCGCGACTGCCACTTCGAGGGCTGGAAGTCGTAGTAGGCGTTCTGGTTGGCGGTGGTCTTGGCTTCCTGGCCGTCGGCGCCGAAGACGATGCTGTGGCCGCCGTTGATCGGCAGGCGGTAGCGCACGCTGGCGATGTTCTCTTCCAGCTTCTGGTCGCGCAGGATGTCGCCGAAGCCGTCGTAGGTCAGGCCGTCGAGCTTCTTTTCGCGGGTCGACAGGTCGGCGTACAAGGTGCCGGCGCCGATGGCCTGCTCGAGCTGCAGGCCGAAGGTGGTGGTGGTGGTCTTGACGTAATCGACGTCGTTCTTCGAGCCGCGCGGATCGTCCTGGTATTCGTTCAGGCCGGTCTTGGGGTTGATCGTGCGCGGGCCGGGCAGTTCCAGCTTCTGGGTGGTGGTGCGGCCGTACAGGCGGATCGAGCCGTCGTCATGGCGGAAGGTGATGCCGCCGCCGCCGCCCTCGCGCCGCTCGCCGCTGTGATCGCGGTAGCCGTCGCTGTGCAGCGACTGCATGTAGGCGTCGATGCCGACCTTTTCATTGTTCATGGCCACGGCGGCGTCATACTGGCGCAGGCCGTAGCTGCCGAAGGTGGCGGTGGCGCGGGCGCTTACCGGTTCCTTGGCGAAATCAGGGCGCGTGATGATGTTGATCACGCCGCCGGTGGTGCCGCCGCCATATTGCACCGAACCGCTGCCGCGCACGATTTCAATGCGCTCGACCTGGTCCAGCGGCACCACGCCCAGGCTCGGGGCCGACAGGTCGTTGGTGTTCTGCTTCACGCCGTCGATCAGGATCAGCGTGTTGCTGGCGCCGGTGATGCCGAAGCCGCGCAGGTCGACGATGGAGTTGTCGCTGGAGCTGCTGGTGTTGATCAGATGGATGCCGGCCTGGGTCGACAGCACGTCCTGCATGGTGCGGGCGCTGGACGCGGCGATGTCCTCGGCGGTGATGATCGAGATCGACACCGGCAGCGTGCGGCCGTCGGTCGGCACGCGCTGGGCGGTGACCGTGATGGCGTCGAACTGGGGAGTGTCGGGGGCGGCTTGCTGGGCGGCGGCGATGGCCGGGGCGGAGCAGAGCAGGGCGCCGGCATAGCGCCGGATGGAGCGGGTTTTCATCTACGTAACCTCGATGCGACCCGCGACCCCGCAGGCCATTCACGATGGGGAGGATGCCCAAGCCGCGGCGGGCCGGTGTAGGCCTGGCGGCAATGCATGGACTTCCTGGCGATCGAACAGGCCGGTATCGGGCTGCCATGGGCGCATTGCGCGCATGGGGACCGTTGCGGGGGCAGCACAGGCTGGAGCCAGGGTTTGCCGGCGCCTTGTGGGGCGGCAGTCCTGGGAGGTTCTTCCTGTTTCCCGTTTACCTTTCGCGCGCGGCTGGCAAGTGTTGCGTTCTTGCCTGCCCAGTGCGCCGAAAGCACCGGTTCGGGGCCGAAACTGTATCACCGGGAGGCGCGGATAGGCCCATTTTGTTACGATCAGGGCTTGTTTTTGCGGCGTTTTTCGCTTTTTCGCCACATAGCGCCGCCATCGCCAACTCCATCCGGACCTGCCCGTGTCGTATCCCCGCCTGCCTTACCCGCCCGAAGCCTATACCCACGGCAGCGAATTCGCCCGCCTGCTGGGCAAGCGCATCCTGATCCTGGATGGCGCCATGGGCACCATGATCCAGCGCTACAAGCTGGGCGAGGCGGATTTCCGCGGCGAGCGCTTCGCCGACCACGGCAAGGACGTCAAGGGCAACAACGAGCTGCTGTCGCTGGTGCGTCCGGACGTGATCTCCGAGATCCATCGCCAGTACCTGGAAGCCGGCGCCGACGTCATCGAGACCAACACCTTCGGCGCCACCACCATCGCGCAGGGCGACTATGAACTGCCGGAACTGGCCTACGAACTGAACCTGGTGTCCGCGCGCCTGGCGCGCGAGGCCTGTGACGCCTACAGCACGCCCGAGCGGCCGCGTTTCGTGGCCGGCGCGCTGGGACCGCAGCCCAAGACCGCGTCGATCTCGCCGGACGTGAACGATCCGGGCGCGCGCAACGTCACCTTCGAGGAACTGCGCGTCGCCTATGTGGAGCAGCTCAACGGCCTGCTGGACGGCGGCATCGACATCGTCCTGATCGAAACCATCTTCGACACCCTGAACGCCAAGGCGGCCATCTTCGCCACCGAGGAAGTGTTCGAGGCGCGCGGCGTGCGCCTGCCCGTGATGATCTCGGGCACGGTGACCGACGCGTCCGGGCGCATCCTTTCCGGCCAGACCGTGGAAGCCTTCTGGAATTCGGTGCGCCACGCGCGCCCCATCACCATCGGCCTGAACTGCGCGCTGGGCGCGGCGCTGATGCGGCCCTACGTGGCCGAGCTTGCCCGCATCTGCGACACCTACGTCTGCGTCTATCCGAACGCCGGCCTGCCCAATCCCATGGCCGAGACCGGCTTTGACGAAACCCCGGCCGATACCTCGGCGCTGCTGGAGGAATTCGCCCGCGCCGGGCTGGTCAACATGTCGGGCGGCTGTTGCGGCACCACCCCGGACCACATCCGCGAGATCGCGGCCAAGGTCATGTCGCTGACTCCGCGCGCCGTGCCGGACATTCCGGTCAAGACCCGCCTGTCGGGCCTGGAGCCGCTGAACATCGACGAAGACACGCTGTACGTCAACGTCGGTGAACGCACCAACGTGACGGGCAGCAAGATGTTCGCCCGCCTGATCCGCGAAGAGAAATACGACGAGGCGCTGGCCGTGGCCCGCCAGCAGGTCGAGAATGGCGCGCAGATCATCGACATCAACATGGACGAGGCCATGCTGGATTCGGTGGCCTGCATGCGGCGCTTCCTCAACCTGATCGCCTCCGAGCCCGACATCGCGCGCGTGCCGATCATGATCGACAGCTCCAAGTGGGAAGTCATCGAAGAAGGCCTGAAGTGCGTGCAGGGCAAGCCCGTGGTGAACTCGATCTCCATGAAGGAAGGGCTGGAGCCCTTCCGCCACCATGCGCGCCTGTGCCGCCGCTACGGCGCGGCCGTGGTGGTGATGGCGTTCGACGAACAGGGCCAGGCCGACACGCTGGAGCGCCGCAAGGAAATCTGCGGCCGCGCCTACAAGATCCTGGTCGAGGAAGAAGGCTTCCCGCCGGAAGACATCATCTTCGATCCCAACGTCTTCGCGGTCGCCACCGGCATCGACGAACACAACCACTACGCCGTGGACTTCATCGAAGGCACGCGCTGGATCCGCGAGAACCTGCCCTACGCCCGCATCTCGGGCGGCGTGTCCAACGTCAGCTTCTCGTTCCGCGGCAATGAGCCCATGCGCGAGGCCATCCACACGGTGTTCCTCTATTACGCCGTCAAGGAAGGCATGACGATGGGCATCGTCAACGCCGGCCAGCTGGGCGTGTACGCCGACCTGGATCCCAAGCTGCGCGACCTGGTCGAGGACGTGGTGCTGGACCGCGCCGAGCCCGTGGGCAAGACGGAAGCCGACGACGAGCGCACCCCGACCGAGCGCCTGGTGCAGTTCGCCGACAGCGTGAAGGGCTCTGGCGCCAAGAAGGAAGAGGACCTGACCTGGCGTAATGCCGAGGTCGAGGCGCGCCTGTCGCATGCGCTGGTGCACGGCATCACCGCCTTCATCGTCGAGGACACCGAGGAAGTGCGCCAGAAGATCGCCGCGCGCGGCGGCCGTCCGATCGAAGTGATCGAAGGCCCGCTGATGGACGGCATGAACGTGGTGGGCGACCTGTTCGGCGAAGGCAAGATGTTCCTGCCGCAGGTGGTGAAGTCGGCCCGGGTCATGAAGCAGGCCGTGGCCCACCTGATTCCCTTCATCGAGGAAGAAAAGCGCCAGATCGCGGCCGCGGGCGGCGACGTGCGCGCCAAGGGCAAGATCGTCATCGCCACCGTCAAGGGCGACGTGCACGACATCGGCAAGAACATCGTATCGGTGGTCCTGCAGTGCAATAACTTCGAAGTCGTGAACATGGGCGTGATGGTGCCCTGCGCCCAGATCCTGGAAAAGGCCAAGGAAGAGAACGCCGACATCGTCGGCCTGTCCGGCCTGATCACGCCCAGCCTGGAAGAAATGGCCTACGTGGCCAGCGAAATGCAGCGCGACGAGTACTTCCGCAGCCGCAAGCTGCCGCTGATGATAGGCGGCGCCACCACCAGCCGCGTGCACACCGCCGTCAAGATCGCGCCCAACTACGAAGGCCCGGTGATCTACGTGCCGGATGCCAGCCGTTCCGTGGGCGTGGCGACGAACCTGATGTCGGACCAGTCCGCAACGTATCTGGCGGAGTTGGCCGAGGAATACGAAGAGGTGCGCCGCCGCCACGCCAATCGCAAGGCCACGCCCATCCTGCCGCTGGCGGAAGCGCGCGCCTCGCGTCCCGCGATCGACTGGGACAACTACACGCCGCCGCGCCCGAAGTTCATCGGCCGCCGCACATTCAAGAGCTACGACCTGGCCGAAATCGCCAAGTACGTGGACTGGGGCCCGTTCTTCCAGACCTGGAGCCTGTTCGGCCCGTTCCCCGCCATCCTGGACGACAAGGTCGTGGGCGAGCAGGCGCGCAAGGTCTACGCCGACGGCCTGGCCATGATGAAGCGCATCATTGAAGGCCGCTGGCTCACCGCCAACGGCGTGGTGGGCTTCTATCCGGCCAACAGCATCAACGACGAAGACATCGAGGTCTACAAGGACGAGACCCGCAGCGAGGTGCTGTTCACCTACCGCAATCTGCGCCAGCAGGGCGCCAAGCGCGAAGGCGTCAGCAACAAGTGCCTGTCCGATTTCATCGCGCCCAAGTCCAGCGGCAAGCTGGACTACATCGGCATGTTCGCCGTCACGGCGGGCCTGGGCATCGAAAAGAAGGAAGCGGAATTCGAAAAGGCGCTGGACGACTACTCCAGCATCATGCTGAAGTCGCTGGCCGACCGCCTGGCCGAAGGCTTCGCCGAATGCCTGCATGCCCGCGTGCGCCAGGATCTGTGGGGCTATGCGCCCGACGAAGCCCTGTCCAATGACGACATGATCGCCGAGAAGTACGTGGGCATCCGCCCCGCGCCCGGCTACCCGGCCTGCCCCGAACACGTCATCAAGACCGACATGTTCCGCGTGCTGGACGGCGCCGATATCGGCATGATGCTGACCGACAGCTATGCCATGTACCCGGCCTCCAGCGTGTCCGGCTTCTACTTCAGCCACCCGCAGTCGCAGTACTTCAACGTGGGCGTGATCGGCGAAGACCAGTTGCAGGACTACGCCGCCCGCAGTGGCCGCAGCATCGAAGACCTGAAGCGTACCCTGGCGCCGAACCTGGGTTGAGCGCTGCGGGGGGAGCGGTCAGGCGTACTCGCTGGCCATTCCCCCGTCCATGCGGCTGCGCCGTTACGCCTGCTCTCCGTCTTGATGCGTCTTGCCTTTGCCCACATAGGGAATGGCCTGGTCTATGGTTTCCCAGATGTAGCGTCCCGATGGACTTTGCTGTTCCTCGGCCACGTGCGACACCAGGCCGGCCGCGCGCGAAATGACGGCGAAGCCGCGCATCAGTTCGGTCGGCACGCCGATCTCGCTGAGCAACGCGGCCACCGCGCCGGTGGCGTTGATGGTGATGTGCTTGCCGTAGGTCTCGTCGATCGCGGCCGAGAGCAGGCGCAGCGCCTTGAGCGAGTCGCCCTTGAGTTCCGGTTCGGCCTCGGCCAGCGCCAGCAGCTTGATCGAGCGCGGGTCGTCGGGCTTGTGCAGATGGTGGCCGAAGCCCGGCAGGGCGCTGCGCGATTCGCGGAACTCGCGGGCGATCGCCAGGGCTTCTGCGCGGCCGTCGTCGGCCTGGCGGATGCGGTCCAGCAGGCGCGAGCAGTTTTCCATGGTGCCGACGAACTGGCTGCCTACCGCCATGAGGCCGGACGCCACCGCGCCCTGCAGGTTTTCCGGCGCGCTCATGTAGATCAGCCGGGTGGCGATGGCGCTGGGCGTCAGGCCATGCTCCATCAGCGTGACCAGCACCGCGTCGACGATGCGCAGGTCCACTGGGCGCGCCTCGCGGCCCAGGATCTGCATGATCATGACTTCGGTGAAGGTCTTCTTGCCGATCAGGTCTTCGACCAGATCCACGTCGCGGTAGGACATGCCGGTAAGGTGATGCGCGCAGAGGCGGGTTTCGGGCGTTTTCATGAGGTCTCCTTCAGGGCCGCGTCGCGCACGGCGTTTTTCAGTACCTTGCCCACGCTGGAGCGCGGCAGGCTGTCATGGATGTGGAATTGCTTGGGCGTGGCCACGGGGCCGAGCAGGGCGCGCACGTGCGCCTTCAACTCGTCCGCGCTGGCCTGCGCGCCGGGATGGAACTGCACGGCGGCGTGGACCGCTTCGCCCCACTTGTCGTCGGGCAGTCCGAACACCGAGCACTCGTAGACGGCGGGATGCGCGGACAGCGCGTTCTCCACGTCCACCGGGTAGATGTTGAAGCCGCCGGTGATGATCACGTCGCGCAGCCGGTCCTTCAGGAACAGATAGCCGCGCGCATCGATCAGGCCGGTGTCGCCGGTATGCAGCCAGCCGTCCACCACCGTTTCGGCGGTTTTTTCGGGCAGGCGCCAGTAGCCCGACATGACCAGGTCGCCCTGCACCACGACCTCGCCGATCTCGCCGCGCGGCAGCAGCGCGCCGTCGGGCGACATGATGGCCACGTCGCTGAGCCAGGTGACGCGTCCGACTGAGGCGCGGTTCTCCGGCGCTTCCAGGTCGGCGGGGCGCAGCACCGTCATGATCTGCGGCGCCTCGGTCTGGCCGTAGGTGGTGCCCAGCACAGGGCCGAAGAATTCGCGCGCCCGATCGATCTTTTCCACGGGCATGGGCGCGCCGCCGTAGATCAGGTTGCGCAGCCGCGGGAAGTCGGTGCGCGAGACGCCGGGCTGCGCCATGATCATGTAGATCAGGGTAGGCGGCATGAAGCTCAGCGTGCCGCCGCGCTCGCGGAAGGCGGCGGTGATGCTGGCCGGCGTGACGCCATCCAACAGCAGATGGGCGCCGCCGCGCGCCAGCACCGGCAAGAGGTATGTGCCGGTGCCGTGCGTGATGGGGGCGGCCACGACATAGCGGTCTTCGTGGGTCAGGCCCCAGCTCATGATCTGGTTGATGATGCCCGCGTTCCACGCGTGGTACGGCTGCATCACGCCCTTGGGCAGGCCGGTGGTGCCGCCTGTGAACTTGATGGCCTGGGTGGCGTCGCGCGGTAGCGCGTGGCGCTGCGGCTCGCGTCCGGCGCAGCGGGCCAGCAGCTCATCCAGCGCCAGCGGCGCCGATGCGTCGTCCAGATGGATGTGGCGGCGGCCTTGCGGCGCCAGGGCCGGAGGCGCCAGCGGCGCGCCCACGCCGTCCACGATCACGATGGACGGCTCGGTGGCGTCCAGGATGCGCCCGATCTCGCGCTCCGTGCTGCGGTAGTTGAGCGGCACCCACACCTTGCCGCTGGCCAGCACGGCCAGCAGCGCCAGGATGTGCCGCGCGGAGTTGCCGGCGCAGATCGCCACCCGCGTCTGCGGCGCGGGATCCAGTTCTTGCAAGGCCGTGGCCAGCGCCCGCGTATCGGCGGCCAATTGCGAGTAAGTGACCTGGCCTTCGGGACCGTCCAGCGCGATGCGCTCCGGATACTGCTCGGCGGCGCGGAAGAAGAAATCTATCGGGTACATCCTGGTGTTCCTAGTTGGCTTTGAGGTTGGCGCTCTTGACGACCTTGCCCCATTTGTCGATCTCGCTGGCGATCTTCTGGGCGTAGGTCTCGGGGGTGTTGGGCTGCTGCGGCGCGTAGAAGCCGGATTGCTGGTAGGACGCCTGCAGCGCCGGGCTGGCCAGCGCCTTGTTGATGGCCTGGTTCAAGCGCTCGACGACGGGCTTGGGGGTGCCGGCCGGCGCCATCACGCCGAACCAGGATTCCACCTCGAAGCCGGGCAGGCCGGATTCGGCCAGCGTGGGCGTGTCGGGCGCGGTGGGCAGGCGCTGCGGCGAGGTCACGCCGATGGCGCGCAGCTTGCCGGCCTGCACGTGCGGCAGCGACGAGGGCAGGTTGTCGAACATGGAATCCACCTGGCCGCCCAGCAGGTCGGCCACGGCCGGGCCGCTGCCGCGGTACGGCACGTGCAGGATGTCGGTGCCGGTCTGCATCTTGAACAGCTCGCACGACAGGTGGATGGACGAGCCGCTGCCGGAAGAGGCGCAGGTCAGCTTGCCCGGATTTTTCTTCGCGTAGGCCACGTATTCCTGCACGGTCTTGACCGGCAGCTTGGGGTTGACGACCAGGATGTTCGGAATGGTCGCCAGCAGGCCCACGGGCTCGAAGCCCTTCACGAAGTCATAGTTGAGCTGGCTGTACAGCGTGCGGTTGATGGTGTTGGCGATGGAACCCACATACAGCGTGTAGCCGTCTGGCGCGGCGCGCGAGACGATTTCCGCGCCTATGTTGCTGTTGGCGCCGGTCTTGTTCTCCACCACGATGGTCTGGCCCAATTCTTCCGAGAGGGACTTCGCCATCAGGCGCGCCACGATGTCGGTGGCGCCGCCCGCCGCGTAGCCGACGACCAGCGTCACGGGACGCTCGGGATAGGGCTTGGCCGCCAGGGCCGGGGCCGCGAGCAGCGCACCCAGGGCGGCCGCCGCGGCGGCCCACCGCTTGCTTTGCATCTTCATTGTTGTCTCCGTCCTGTTTGTCTAATATTTGGACAGCTCTGCGTCTGCCCGGATCCATATTGGGCTTTGATAGGGGCCTCATCAACGCAAGCTGTCCAAAAAATGAACAAACCAGAATCCGAAGGCTCGGGGCCGCGCGTATTGCGCCGCGGGCTGCGCGTGCTGGGCGTGCTGCGGCAGGCGGGGGCGGCGGGCATGCACGTGGTCGACATCGCGCGCGCTGCGGGCATGCAGCGGACCACGGCCTATCGCTATCTCGACGTGCTGGTGCAGGAGGGCTACGCCTTGCGCGAGTCCGAGGCGCCGCGTTGGCGCGTGGCCGAGCTGGGCGTGATGATGGCGGGCGATCCGCATGCGCAGGCTGTGCGCGACCTGCGGCCGGTGCTGCGCCAGATCAGCGATGTCAGCGGCGATTCCGCTTTTCTCATCTGCCGCGCGGGCAACGATTCGCTTTGCCTGCACCGTGAAGTGGGCAACTATCCCGTGCAGGTGCTGGCGGTCACGGTGGGTCACCGCCAGCCGCTGGGCGTGGGGGCGGCCGGGCTGGCGCTATTGGCCGCGCTGCCGCCGGACGAGTCGGAAGAGGTGATTGCGCAGAACGAGCAGGCGCTGCGCGCCTACGGCGGCATGACGGTGGCGCAGATGCGGCGCCTGGTGGAGAACACGCGCGGGCGCGGCTGGTCGGTGGTGGGCAACGCGGCGGTGCCGGGCGTGTTGGGGGTGGGCGTGGCCTTGTGCGACGCGGGCGGATATCCGCGCCTGGCCGTCAGCGTGTCCAGCCTGATCGGCCGCATGCAGGCGGCGCGCCAGCGCAATATCGCCGACCTGATCCGCGCCCAGTTGGCGCAGGATGAGGTCAGGACGCAGCGCTGGGCGCTGCCGGGGTTTCCCGCGGCTTAGGCGGCTGCCGGCGTCGGCACGCGGTAGGTCTTCTGGTAATGCACCGTGAAGGTCTTGAACGCGTCCAGGGCCTTGTGCGGATCGTGGCCGGGCTTGACCAGGAAGCTGTCGAAGCCGACGCGCGCCTGGTAGTGGATGGTATCGATCATCACGTCGCCGACCGCGCGCAGTTCGCCTTGCCATTGGTAGCGCGTGCGCAGCAGCTGCGCCAGCGAATAGCCTCGGCCATCGGTGTAGACCGGGAAGTCGACGGCGATGAAGGCGATGCCGGCGGGGTCCAGCGTGCCGTCGGCTTCTGCCAGGTCGCGCAGGTCGGCGTCGGGGTCAAGCAGTACCGCGACCGGATGCTGGTGGCGGCGCAAGGTGGCGCGCGAGGTCTTCCAGACGGAAAGCGGCACGATCCAGCCCGGCGCGTCGCCAGGCACTTGGCCTTCGGCGGGGACCTCGGGTTCAGGCGTGAAGACGCGCGAGGCGTCGGCTTCCAGGCGGCCGTTGCGGATCAGGTGCGGGCCGGGGGCGTCGTGCGGATAGATTTCAGACATGGGCGGCCTCGGCTTGCTGCGCGGGTTTGGCGAAGGCGGGATCGGAGTAGACGTCCTGCTTGAAGGGGTCGATGCCGACCCGGTCCACCACGTCGATGAAGCGTTCCTCTTCGCTGTCGCGCAGGCCCAGGTAAGTGCGGATCAGGCGGTCCACCACGCCAGCGACCTGCTCGCGCGCGAACGACGGGCCGATGATGCGGCCGATGGCGGCGCCGCCGCCGCGCGTGGATTCGATATCGGGCAACGGCTTGGCGGCGCCGTTCTGGCGTCCGCCGATGGTGACCTGATACCACTCTTCGCCGGCCTTATCGACCCCGAGGATGCCGATGTGGCCCACGTGATGGTGGCCGCAGGAGTTGATGCAGCCCGAGATGTTCAGGTCCAGCTCGCCGATCTCGAAGAGATAGTCGAGATTGTCGAACTGGCGCTGGATGGCTTCGGCCACGGGGATGGAGACGGCATTGGCCAGCGCGCAGAAATCCCCGCCCGGACAGGCGATGATGTTGGTCAGCAGGCCGATGTTGGGCGTGGCCAGGTTCAGCGCCTGCAACGTGGTCCAGAGCTCGTGCAGGCGCGCGCGGCGCACGTCGGCCAGGATCAGGTTCTGCTCGTGCGAGACGCGCAGTTCGCCGAAGCCGTAGTCGTCGGCCAGGTTGGCCACCGCGTCCATCTGGTCGGCGGTGATGTCGCCCGGCGGCACGCCGGTGGGCTTGAGCGACACGGTGACGGCGGCATAGCCGGCCACCTTGTGCGGATGCACGTTGGTGCGCAGCCAGCGCGCAAAGCGCGGATCGGCGGCGGCCAGCGCGGCGGTGTTGTCCACGTCCTGCGCGGCAGCGGCATCGTATTGCGGCCAGACGAAACGGGCCTTGATGCTGTCGACGAATTCCTGGGTGATGGTGTCCGGGCCGCCCTTGATGAGCTGCCACTGTTCATCCACCTGCTGCGCATAGACTTCCGGCGTCAGGTCCTTGACCAGGATCTTGATGCGCGCCTTGTACTTGTTGTCGCGGCGGCCGTGCAGGTTGTAGACCCGCAGCGCGGCCTGCAGATAGGTCAGCAGGTCCTGCCATTCGACGAAGGGATTGATCAGCTTGCCGACGATGGGCGTGCGGCCCAGCCCGCCGCCCACCCAGACGCGAAAGCCCAGCTTGCCGTCGCGTTCGACGGCTTGCAGGCCGATGTCGTGCACGCCCACGGCCGCGCGGTCCTGCACGGCGCCGCTGACCGCGATCTTGAACTTGCGCGGCAGGAAGGCGAACTCCGGGTGCAGCGTGGACCACTGGCGGATGATCTCGCACCAAACCAGCGGATCCACCAGCTCGTCCGGCGCGACGCCGGCGAAGTGGTCGGTGGTGGTGTTGCGGATGCAGTTGCCGCTGGTCTGGATGGCATGCATCTGCACCGTGGCAAGTTCGGCCAGGATGGCCGGCACGTCTTCCAGCTTGGGCCAGTTGAACTGGATGTTCTGGCGGGTGCTGAAATGGCCGTAGCCGCGGTCCCATTTGCGGGCGATGTGCGCCAGCGTGCGCAATTGGCGCGACGCCAGGATGCCGTAGGGAATGGCGACGCGCAGCATGGGCGCGTGGCGCTGGATGTACAGGCCGTTCTGCAGGCGCAAAACGCGGAATTCATCTTCCGTTAGTTGGCCATCGAGGAAGCGGCGCGTCTGGTCGGAGAATTGCGCCACGCGTTGCTCGACTAGCTGCTGGTCGACGGGGTCATACACGTACATGTCTACTGCCCTTGAAGTCTTCTCGGTCTGGATCCCGGCGGTCGCCCGGCGCAATGCGGCAGGAGAAAGGGGTTCATAACCGTAACAGGCAGCTGTAGCGACCGTCTAAGTCATTCTGGTAATAAGATAATGGGGCCCCCACGCTGCACGCGCTTGCGCGCGCTTGCTGCCCCCCGAGGGGGCTATCCCGCCTTGGGGCGGCCCGGCGGCGGGACGGGCATTCTTGCGGGACGGTGGATTTACAACGCGGCGTTCACCGCCCAGCGCGCGACCAGCACCAGAATGACCACCAGACAAGCCGCCATCAGCAGCCCGGTCAATATCAATGGCGCCGGCTTGTTGTTGGCGATGTCGGCATCGTAGCCCCGTCCGCGGCGCACGCCGAAGAATCCCCACAGCACGGATTTGACCGTGCGCAAGAAACTCAGCATGTTGTCTCTCCTGGCGTCGTGGCGGATAGCGCCAATGTAGGCTGCCGGGCGTCGGGGAAACAGATGCAGATCCGCCTTACCTGACCGTATCAGACGCCGGACCGGCCGGGGCGCCGATGCCGCGCACGATGTGGTCCAGCAGTTCGCGCGCGGCGGGGGACACATGGCGGCCGGCGCGGCTCAGCACATGCAGGCTGCCCTGGTTGAGGATGGGGTTGGCCAGCGGCAGGCTGGCCAGGCGCTGGGCGCGCAGGTCGGCCGTGACCGCGATGGGCGGCGTCAGCGCATAGCCGATGCCGGCGGCGGCGAATTGCCACAGTGCCTTGAAGGACGAAGTGGTGAGCACGTTGCGCAGCCTGACCTGTTCGCTGATTTCGGCGGCCTGGATGTGCTGGCGCACGCCGAACCCCTCCTGCATGGACGCGCCGGGATACTCGGCCAGGTCGGTCAGCAGCAGGGGACGGCTCAGCAGGGTCAGCGGGTGGTCCTCGCGCACGATGGCGCGGATGGGTTCGGGCCGCGAATAATGGGTGCGCAGGCGGGCGTCGTTGGGCGGCTGGAACACCAGTCCGATATAGGCGCGGTCATCGACGATGCGCTGCACGATCTCGGACGTGCGCGCGACGTCGATGTCCAGCGTGACCTCAGGGTGGCTGCGCCAGTAGCCCGGCAGCACGCGCTCGAACATCAGCTCCACGAAGCCCTCGCCCAGCACCAGGTCTATGTGTCCCCGTTCGGCCTTGCGCAAGCTGTCGATCTCGGAGAAGAAGCTCTCCTGGATGTCCTGCTGGCGCTTGATGTAGCGCGCCAGGATGTGGCCCGCGTCGGTCGGCACTACGCCCCGTCCGCGGCGCTCGAACAGGGCGATGCCGCAGTCGCGTTCCAGGGCGGCTATGGCGCGGCTGACGGCGGACGGGTCCATGTCCAGCACTTCGGCGGCGCCGCGCACCGAGCCGCGGCTCATGACCTGCATGAAATAGTGGGTGCGGCGGGCGTCGAGTTTTTCGTCCATGGCGGGGCTCCGTGGCGGAGAGTGCGGCGGCAGATCCACAGATACAATCTAGGGTTTACCCTTGCATGAATCGAGATCATGCAAAATTTTCCCTGGAAAAGCCTGTCCGTTGCATTTTACGCAACGTTTATGCGCCAGCCCTGTCATGGTTGCGCGCCGGGCCCCCGGCGAAAATCGGCCCTGCTGCGCGCGCCGTCGCCGCCGCCGCGCTGCGACGCCCATTGCGGGCGCCGGCCGGCCGGGATCGCGGCGGGCAGCCACGACGACTATTCACGTACTCAGGGGAATCCGATGTCACACGCCAGCGCCAGCCTGGCCGCGCCTTCCATGCCGCTATCCGGGCGCATCCGCATGCTCGCCGCCATCTTGCTGGTGGTTGTCGTTTCGGAGGCGATCGGCAGCGCCACCTTCAACGTAGGCCCGGGCAAGATCATCCTGCAGCCGATGCTGTGGGCCATCTTCATCGGCGCCATCGTGGCCGCCTTGGGCCAGCGCCTGCCGGCGGGCCTGAACATCGACACCGCCATGCAGACCCGCATCAGCGGCTATCTGCAATACGCGCTGCTGCCCTTCCTGGCCAAGCTGGGCCTGATGGTGGGCGGCGCCTTGCCGCAGGTGCGCGAAGCCGGCTGGGCCCTGGTGTTCCAGGAATTCGGCCACTTCTTCGGCACCATGGCCGTCGGCCTGCCGCTGGCGCTGCTGCTGGGCATCAAGCGCGAGGCCATCGGCGCCACTTTCTCGGTGGGCCGCGAGCCCAGCCTGGCCATCATCGGCGAACGCTACGGCATGAACTCGCCCGAAGGCCGCGGCGTGATGGCCGAGTACATCACCGGCACCGTGATCGGCGCGCTGTTCGTGGCGTTGATGGCCGGCTTCATCACCAGCCTGAACATCTTCGATCCGCGCTCGCTCGCCATGGGCGCCGGGGTGGGCTCGGGCAGCATGATGGCCGCCGGCGTGGGCGCGATCGCATCCCAGCAGACGCCCGAAGTCGCGCACCAGGTGGCCGCGCTGGCCGCCGCCGCCAATCTGCTGACCACGGTGGTGGGCGTGTACTTCACGCTGTTCATTTCGCTGCCGACCACCATCTTCCTGTACGGCAAGCTGGAACCGGTGCTGGGCCGCTTCTCGCGCGGCAAGGCCGAGACCGTCGCCGCTGATGACGAGGTCACGCAGGACGCGCCCGCGCACGGCGTCAAGATGGGCTTCGGCGATCGCCTGACCGCCTATGTCATCTGCGGCCTGTTCGCGCTGGTGGGCAACCGCCTGGGCTACAACGTGCCGTTTGCCGACGCCTTGCCGGGCATGGGCATCATCATCCTGCTGGTCGTCATCACCGACCTGGTGCTGCGCGTGGTGCCCAAGTTGCCCGCCGTGTTCGTGCTGTCGCTGATCGCCATGACCGCGGGCTGCCCCGGCGTGCTGCCGTACTCGGACCAGATCATCGCCATGGTAGGCAAGGTGAACTTCCTGCCGTTCACGACCGTGATCCTGGCCATGGCCGGCCTGTCGATCCTCAAGGACCTGCCGGCGTTCCGCAAGCTGGGCTGGAAGATCGTGGTGGTGTCCCTGGCCGCCAACGCCGGCACCTTCCTGGGCGCGACCATGATCGCGGAATTCTTCCACTGATCGCCGTTCGTTCCCGAATCAAGAACCGCCTGATGCGTCAGGCGGTTTTTTTTGGTCAGGGCGCGAAACCCGGCCGGTAGCGCGCGTTGTCCGTGACGTTCTCGGTCGCGCCGATGTTGGCGACCTTGGGAACGCCCAGGCCCGCCGCCTTCATGGCGACTGCGGTCTGCAGTTCCTGCACTTGCGGATTGCCCATCGCGACGCGGTAGGCCTGCAGCGGCATCAGGCCTTCGATGGTGCCCAGGTCGTTGGCGGAGCCGGCGCGCTGGGCCGCGGGGTCGGGCTGCGCGGCAAAATCCTCAACGGCGCGGCGCATGCGCGATGCTGCGTGCAGGTCGCGTAGCGCGTCCGCATTCGAGGCGTCAAAGACGGCCAGCGCCAATGGCAGACTGTCGCGGTCGCGTTCGACGCGCAGCGCGTGGGCGGCAGCCGTTGCCCGGGCCGCGTGGACGTGGGCCACGCGTTGGGTTTCGGGAAATGCGCGGGTGGCGTCCAGCGCGGCCGAGCGCGCGGGATAGGGCGCATCAGCCCGGTGGATGGCGGAGATCGCAGCGACGTTCATGCTGGGCCCCTTCTGGTGATGGCCGGCGGATCGGCCCGCCTGCCGACTTCACTGTAACAGCTGGGGGCGATCCGGGCGAAAAAAAGGCCCCTGCACGCGTCAGGGGCCTAGCGACGCGGCTCGGGGCCGCGCCGTACCAGGGCAGGTGATGGCCAGGGAGCCCGGCGGGTTCTCCCGGCCCTGCGCCTGCCCAAACCGGATCAGGGCTTGGTGGCCTGCATGGACGGACGCTGGCTGAAGGTCTCGTACCAGGCGGCGGTGGCCGGATGTTCGGCGCGCCAGTCCAGGTCGGGGAAGCGGAAGTCCAGATAGCCCAGCGCGCAGCCGATGGTGATGGTGCCGATGTCCAGGCGGCCTGCCAGCGCGGCGGCGTTCTTTTCCACCAGCGCGAGGCCGTCGCGGACCTTGCCCAGCTGGCCCTCGACCCAGCCGTCCCAGCGCAGCGCTTCCGGACGCAGCACGGTTTCGTAGCGGGCCAGCAGTGCCGCGCCCAGCATGCCGTCGGCCATGGACTGTTCCGTCAGCACCTGCCAGCGGGTCTTGCCCGACGGGAACAGCGAACCGCCGCCCAGGTCGTTCAGGTATTCGCAGACCACGCGGCTGTCGTACAGCGCCTGGCCGTCATCCGTGATGAAGGTGGGCACCTGGCCCAGCGGATTGGTGGGGATGATGGTCTGGTCGCGGGCCACGGGGCCGGCTGCGCTCGGCAGCTTCTCGATGCGGTCGGCCAGGCCGAGCTCATGGGCGATGACCATGCATTTGCGCACGAAGGGCGAGGCGGGCGAGTAGAAGATTTTCATGGGGATCCTTGTCGGTGGAGAGGCGTCAGTGTTGTGCATGGGCCAGATGTTGTCCAGCGATCCAGCCGAAGGTCAGGGCGGGACCAAGCGTGATGCCGGGGCCGGGATAGGCGCCGCCCATCACCGACTGCATGTCGTTGCCGGCCACGTAGAGGCCAGCAATGGGCGCGCCCGTGGCGTCCAGGGCCTGGGCATGCGGATTGGCGGCGATGCCGCAAGCGGTGCCGATGTCGCCGGGATAGACCTTGACGGCGTAGTAGGGGCCCGCCGCCAGCGGCGCGAGGCAGGGATTGGGAGCGTGTTCCGGATCGCCCAGGTAGCGGTTGTAGGCGGTCGATCCCTTGCCGAAGTCCGGGTCCAGGCCCTGGGCGGCGTGGGTGTTGTAGCGTTCCACCGTGGCCTGCAGCGCATCGGCGGGCACGCCCAGCCGGGCCGCCAGGGCCGCCAGCGTCTCGGCTTGCAGCAGGTAGCCGGCGTCGATCAGATGCTGGCGCGGCCGGCCCCCTGGCAGCGCCAGGCCCAGGCCCCAGGTGTCGATGAAGCGCTGGTCGCAGATCAGGAAAGCGGGAATGCTGGGCGTCGTGCCATGGCTGCGGTACATGGCCTGCACGAACTCATGGTACGAGGCGGATTCGTTCACGAAACGCCGGCCCGCGCCATTGACCGCGATGAGGCCCGGCTTGGCCCGGTCCCACACCAGGTGCGGGTAATGCAGGGGCTTGCCGTCCGCGGATTCCAGCAGCGAGACCGGCGCCCAGAACGCGGGGCTGGCGTGGCCCGAGCCGAGCGCGGCGCCGGCGGCTTCCGACAGGCGGATGCCGTCGCCGGCGTTGTCTCGCGGCGACATGGACCACAGACCCGTGGGCTGAGGATAGCTCTGCGCGCGGCGCGCCGGATCCCAGGGAAAGCCGCCCGTGGCCATCACCACGCCGCGGCGCGCGCGGATGTTCAACGACTTGCCATTGCGCCGGACCGCGGCGCCCAGCACGCGGCCCGCTGCATCGCGGTGCAGCGCCAGCGCCGGCGTGTCCAGCCAGTATTCGATCTTGCGAGCCAGCATGCCGTGGAACAGCTGCGCGGCCAGCGCATTGCCCAGCAGCAGCCGGGTGCCGCGGCGATAGCCGCGCGCGCGGTCGGCGGCATAGCGCAGCACCAGCTTCATGCTGTGGCGCCAGGCCGCGAACGAACGCGTGGCGCGCAGCAGATGGCGCACGTCGGTGATGTTGACCATCATGCCGCCCAGCACCGTGAATTCCTTCAGAGGATCCCGCAGGAAACGGAAATCGCCGCCGAGCTTGCGGCCGTCGAACTCCAGCGGGTCGAGCGAACGGCCGCCCATCGCGGCGCCGGGCAGGTCGGGGTAGTAATCGGGCGAGGCCGTGCGCGCCGCCAGATCCAGGATGCCGCGCGACACCAGGTAATCCATCATGCGCGGGCCGGCTTCGAGATAGGCGCGCTTCATGTCATCGGGGGCCGCCGCGCCCACGGTCTGTTCCAGATAGGTCCAGACCTTTTCAAAACTGTCCGGATGGCCGGCGGCGTCTGTCTGCGCGTTCAGCGGTATCCACAGCGCGCCGCCTGAGATCGCGGTGGAACCGCCGATGCGGCCGGTCTTTTCCACCAGCAGCACGTCCAGTCCTTCCTCGCGCGCCGTCAGCGCCGCGGCCATGCCGCCCGCGCCCGAGCCGACGACCAGCGCGTCGACTTCCTTGTCCCAAGTAATGCCTTCCATGCTGCCTATGCTCCCGAGCCGCCCAGCGATTTTCCGCCGTCCACGAAGATGACCTGGCCGGTGATGAAGTCCATGTGCGGCGCGGCCAGGAAGGACACGGCATAGGCGATGTCTTGCGGCTGGCCCGCGCGGCCGGTGGGCTGCAGGGCCAGTTGCGCCGCAAGGCGTTCGGGCGTGAGGTTGCGCAAGAGCGGGGTGTCGATGAGGCCGGGGGCGATGGCGTTGACCAGGATGCCGCGCGGGGCCAGTTCCATGGCCGAAGCGCGCGTGTAGCCGACCAAGGCCGCTTTCGAGGCCACGTAGTGCGGGTGGTTCTTTGCGCCCAGGTAGGCGCGCGAGGCGATGTTGACGATCTTGGCGCCCGGCGCCATGTCGCGCGCGGCCTCCTGCGTCAAGGTCGCGACCGCCAGCAGGTTGACGTCAAAGGCGCGGCGGTAGTCGGCGCTGTCCACCTCAAAGAACTTGCGCTCGTCGAAGAGCCCCGCGTTGTTGACCAGCGCGGCCAGCGGCGCAAGCGAACGCGCCAGCGCGCGCGTGGCGGCTTCGTCCCTCAGGTCCACCACGCGGTGTTCCACGTCCAGCCCTTGCGCCCGCAGCGCGTCGGCCTCCTTTTCGGCCAGTTCCGCGTTGCGGTCGGCCATCACGACGCGAAAGCCATCGCGCGCCAGCCGCTCCACGATGGCAAGACCCATGCCGCTAGCGCCGCCCGTAACCAATGCCGTGCCCAGATTCATGATGTTTCCTCACACGGCCAGGTAGCCGCCGTCCACGGGCAGCACCACGCCGTTCACGTAGCTGGCCATGTCCGAGGCCAGGAAAAGGACCGGACCCACGATCTCGTCGGCCCGCCCCGCGCGGGCCATGGGCGCGCGCTGCATGTACCAGTCCGTGCCCTGCGCCTGCGCGCGCTGGCCCGCCGTCATCTCGGTTTCCATCAGGCCGGGAGCCACGGCGTTCACGCGCACGCCATGCGGCGCGAGGTCGCGCGCCAGTACCTCGGTGAACGAGCGCACGCCGCCCTTGGACACCACATAGCCGGCGGTCGAGATGCTGCAGCCGTAGGCCACGATGGAGCACAGATTGACGATGGCGCCGCGCGTGGCTTTCAGCTGTTCGACGAAGGCGTGGGTGACGTTGAACGTGCCTTGCAGGTTCACGCTCATCAGACGGTCCCAGATCTCGGGCGTCTTGGGATCGTCGAACGGGGCGCGCGCCGAAATCCCGGCGTTGTTGATCAGGATGTCCAGATTGCCGTGTTCGGTGGCGGACCGTTGCGCAAAGTCGCGCACGGCGGCGGCATCCGTCACGTCCAGCACCGCGTCAGCGGCCTTGCCGCCCGCGGCGCGGATGGCTTGCACCGTGGCTGCGGCCAGCGCCGCATCCACATCTGCGACGATGACGGCAGCGCCTTGCCTGGCGAAGCCTTGTGCGATGGCCGCGCCCAGGCCGCGGCCCGCGCCCGTCACGAGCACCCGCTTGTCTTGCATCGATATCATGGTCGGTCCTTTCGGCGCGTCAGGCGCCCAGATAGGCGCGCTGCACGCCTTCGTCGCTGGCGAGCGCGGCGGACTCGCCTTCCAGCGCGATCTCGCCGTTTTCGAGGATGTACGCGTAGCTGGACACCGACAGCGCCAGCTTCACGTTCTGCTCCACCAGCAGGATGGTGATGCCTTGCTCGCGGTTCAGCCGCAGCACGATGTCGAAGATCTGTTCGACCACCAGCGGCGACAGACCCATCGAGGGTTCGTCCAGCAGGATCATGCGCGGGCGCGCCATCATGGCGCGGCCCGTGGCCAGCATCTGCTGTTCGCCGCCGGACAGCGTCGCGGCTTTCTGTTCGTAGCGTTCGCGCAGGCGCGGGAAGGTGTCGCACACCATGTCCAGGTCCTGCCGCACCGCGGCCCGGTCGGTGCGCAGGTAGGCGCCCATCTCCAGGTTCTCGCGCACGCTCATTTCGCGGAAGATCTCGCGGCCTTCCGGCACCTGCACGATGCCGCGTCCGACGATGGCGTCCGCCGCCAGGCGGTGTATGGGTTCGCCCGCAAAGCGCACGCTGCCCGCGGTGGGCGCAACCAGGCGCGAGATCACGTTCAGCGTGGTGGACTTGCCGGCGCCGTTGGCGCCCAGCAGCGCCACGATGGCGCCCTGTGGCACTTTCAGCGATACGTCCTGCAGCGCGCGGATATTGCCGTAGGCGGCCGATACCGCATCGACTTCAAGCAAATAATCAGCCACCGGCCGCTCCCTTGCCCAGATAGGCTTCAATGACCCGCGGGTTGCTGCGCACCTCGGCGGGCGTGCCTTCGGCGATCTTCTCGCCAAAGGACATGACGGTGATGCGATGCGAGATCGACATCACCAGCTGCATGACGTGCTCCACCAGCAGCACCGTGATGCCGTCGCGTTCGCACAGTTCGGTCAGCAGGCGGTCCAGCGTTTCGATTTCGCGGTTGCGCAGGCCGGCCGCCGGTTCGTCCAGCAACAGCAGCTTGGGCGATATGGCCAGGGCGCGCGCCAGCTCCAGCATCTTCTGGCGGCCGAAGTCCAGGCTGCACGCCGGCGTGTCCAGGAAGTCGGCCAGTCCGACGCGCTCCAGCAGGTGCTCGACGCGCTCGCGCGTCTGCGCGGCAGCGGGGCGCAGCAGCTTGCCTGCGCTGTCGGCGCCATGCGCATAGGTGCCCAGCAGGGCGTTTTCGCGCACGCTGAGCGCGCCGAACAGCTCCAGGTTCTGGAAGGTGCGGGCCACGCCCAGCGCCGCCATTTCATGCGGCTTCTTGCGGGTGATGTCCGCGCCGTCGAACCGGATGCTGCCGCTGCTGGGACGGTAATAGCGCGAGATGCAATTGAAGGTGGTGGACTTGCCCGCGCCGTTGGGGCCGATCAGCGCGTGGATGCGGCCGCGCTCGACCTGCATGGACAGGCCGTTGATGGCGGTGAGGCCGCCGAACTTGACGGTCAGGCCTTGCACGTCCAGATAGGGATGGCTGCTCATGCGGCGCTCCTTTGGGTCGGTTTGGCCGCAGCCGGGCGCGTGGCGGAAGGCAAGGGCGCAGCCGGCGCCGGTGCCCGCCCGCGCGCGCCGCGGCCGGCGAACAAGCCCTTGGGCGCGAACATCATGAAGCCCATCAGAATGACGCCGTAGATGATTTCCTGGAACGACAGGGCCTGGCGCAGCAGCTCGGAGATCAGGCCGAAGGCCAACGCGCCCGCGATGGCGCCGCGCACCGACCCGATGCCGCCAACCACCACCATCGTCAGGATCAGGATGGTGGTCTGAAAGCCCAGGCTCTCCGGGTGGATGAACGAGGCGAAGGTCGTGTACATGCCGCCGGCGATGCCGGCATAGGCCGCGGACAACGTGAAGGCCGTGCGCTTGATGGCGTTGACGTTCACGCCCATGGCCTGGGCCGCCACGTCGCTCTCGCGCACGGCGCGAAAGGCCGAGCCCAGTTGCGAGCGCGACAGCGCAATGGTGGCCCACAGCAACAGCGCGGCGATCAGCACCACGAAGGGATAGGCCTTGGCGTCCGACACCAGTTCGTAGCCGAACAGCGTGGCCGGCGAGATCCGGAAGCCGTTCGAGCCGTTGGTGACCGATTGCCAGTTCAGGAACACCCACTGCATCGCTTCGCCGAAGGCGAAGGTGGAAAGCGCCAGGTAGATGTCGCGCATGCGCAGCGCCAGCGCGCCGATCACATAGCCGAGCACGGCGGCCAGCAGCCCGCCCGCGATGATCGAAATGAAGAAGGGCGGATGCCACAGATTGTTGATGAGGCCCGCGGTATAGATGCCCACGCCGTAGAAGGCGGCGTGCGATAGCGCGAACTGCCCGGTTTCGCCGATGACCAGATGCAGGCCCAGCGCCAACACCACGAACACCATCAGCAGGTTCACCACGTAGATGACATAGCCGCTGGCCGCGAAGGGCAGGATCGCCAGCACGATGGCCATCAGCGCCAGCAGCGCATGGTCTATTTTCTTGCTCATACTTTCTTCACCTGCAGTTTGCCGCCCAAGAGCCCTTGCGGACGCAGCAGCAGCACGACCATGATGGCCACGAAAGGCGCAACCACGATGGCATTGGTCGAAATGAACAGCCCCACCAGGTTCTCGGCCACACCGATCACGAAGCCGCCGACCACCGCGCCAGGCAGGCTGGTGATGCCGCCCACGATGGCCGCGGCGTAGGCCAGGATGGCGATGTGGCCGATGTCGGGGGTGATAAGGATCTTGGGCGTGATGAGCAGCGCCGCGACCGCCGATATCAGGCCGGCCAGCGCCCACACCAGCATGCGGATGCGGGTCAGGTTCACGCCCACCAGCCGGGCGGCCTTGGGATTCATACCCACGGCGCGCATGGCGCGGCCGACCCGGGTATAGGTGAACATGCCGAAAAGCAGCAGCATCACCGTCACGGCGACCGCGAAGATCACCAGGTCCAGCTGGGTCAGCACCGCGTCGCCGATGATGATGGCGTCGGTTGATGCCAGCGGCGGCAACGAGCGCGGCGTGTCGCCCAGGCCGGTCTGGCGCACCAGGCCCTTGAGCGCATAGGCCAGGCCCAGCGTGGCGATCACCATCTGCACGCCCACGCCCTTGGAGGCGATGACGCGCTCCATCACGACGCGCTGGAACAGGCCGGACAGGATGGCCACGGCGGCGAGCGTGATGGGAATGACGACGAGATAAGGCCAGCCCATCACCAGGGTGAGGAACAGGGCGATGTAGCCGCCGACCATGAAGATCTCGCCCTGGGCGAAATTGGGCACGTCGGTGGTCTTGAAAATGATCACTACGGCGACCGCCAGCAGCGCGTACACGCTGCCCGTCACCAGTCCCGACAGCACCCCCTGCTGCAGGAACAGCCAGATATCGGCAAAGCTCATGATGTTCTCCGGCAGCCCGCGCGCTGCTGCGCCAGCGCGCGGGCCAGGCCCAAGGCGGGCCGCTGATTTACTTCTGGTACTGCCAGACGCTCTTGAAGGCGCCGGGCACGAGCGACATGTTGGTGCCGTCGAACTTGATGTAGATGGCGGATTCCTGCGCCGCGCGGTCGTTCGGGCCGAACTCGATCGGACCGGCCATGACGCCGGAGTCGAACTTCATGGTTTCCAGCGCCTGCAGCACTTTTTCGCGGGTGGGCTGCGGGCCGGCGGCCTTGAGCGCGTTGACCACCGCCATCGCGGGCGGCAGGCCGTAAGGCATGTAGGTCTGCGGATGGCCCGGCTTGGCGGCCAGGTCTGGGTAGGCCTGCTTGTACATGTCGTACACCCAGGTCAGCTTGGCGCCGCCCGGCACGTCGGACAGCACTTCCTGGATGTAGACGTTCTTGAAGGCGTCCTTGTTGCCCACGTTTTCCACCAGTTGCTTCAGGTCGGCCGTGCCGTTCACCGCCAGGACGATAGGCTTGTTCCAGCCCAGTTCCTGTGCCTTCTTGATGATGAGCGCGGCGGGGCGGGCGTATGTCGTCAGCAGAAGCACGTCGGCGTTGGCGGCGCGGATCTTCAGCATGGGCGCGGTCACGTCGGTGATGTTCGGGTTCACCGACTGGACTTGCAGCGATGCGTCGCCCAGCTGCTTGACCTGGGCCTGCGCGGCCTCCAGGTTCCAGCCGCCGTAGGCGTCGTCATGGTTGATGTAGCCGATCTTCTTGGCCTTAAGGTGCTCGGCGGCGAACTGCACCATCGAGCCGCCCACGGCGTGCTGGGAGATGGAGAAGGCGCCGTAGATGTACTTGGACGGCGGATACAGCGCGCCGTCGCCCGAGGCGTTGAGCATGACCAGCGGCACCTTTTCGCGTTCCACGTATTCGCGCGAGGCCACCACCGCGGCCGAGCAGGAACCGCCGTTCAGCAGGAACACCTTGTCCTGTTCGTTCAGCTTCTTCACCGCGGCGACCAGGTCGTTGGCGTTGCAGCGGTCGTCCTCGATCACCAGTTCGATCTGGCGGCCGTGCACGCCGCCTTCCTTGTTGACCTTGGCGTACCACATCTTGGCGGCGTTCAGCACGTCAAAGCCGTAGGCCATGCCGCTGCCGGACAAGGGCGCGAACAGACCGATCTTGATGGTCTTGTCGGTGATGCCCGGTTCCTGCTGCGCCTGCGCGCCCGTGCTCAGCGCCCATGCGCATAGCGCGGCGGCGGCTGCGTAGCGACTGCTTTTCTTCATCTTTGTCTCCCGTTCTTTTTTGTTGCGCGCCTTTGTTTGGGTGTGGCGCTTTGCTGCGTTGCCGGCCTGGCCGCCGGAATGCCTTACTGCATGCGGTAGCCGCCGTTGACGTCGATGACGCTGCCGGTGATGTAGCCGGCTTCTTCGGACGCCAGGAAGCGCACGGCGGCCGCGACATCGTCCACGGTGCCGATGCGGCCCAGCGGAATGGCCTGCGCCGCGGCGGCCAGCGCGCCGCTGCTTGTGACGGTGCTGCGCAGCATGTCGGTGTCGATTAGGCCGGGGGCAATGCCGTTGACCGTCACGCCCAGGTGCGCGGATTCGCGCGCCATGGCCTTGGTCAGGCCCAGCACCGCGGACTTGGCCGCGATGTAAGACGCGCTGGAGCGGTAGCCGCCCAGCTGCGCCGCAACCGAGGTGAACGTGACGATGCGGCCGTGCGCCAGCGGCGCGGCCTCGCGCCGGCGCAGGTAGGCGCGGCCGCACAGGAACACGCCGCGGGCGTTGACGGCGAAGCTGCGTTCCCAGATGTCCAGCGAGGTGTCCTTGATGAGCGGGCGTTCGCCGTTTTCCTGGAACAGCAGCAGGCCGGCGGCGCTGACGAGCACGGCGATGGGGCCGTGCTGCGCTTCGATCTGTTCGAACGCGTTTTCGACCGAGGACTCATCGCTGACGTCGAAGGCGAGCGACGCGTGCGGCGCGCCCAGCTCGTCGGCCACGCGGCGGGCGCGCCCGGCGTCCACGTCCGAGACGACGACGCGCAAGCCGGCGCTGGCCAGTTCCTGGCAGATGCGGGCGCCTATGCCGCCGCCGCCGCCCGTGACGAGCGCAAGACGGGGAGCCGGGCCCTTGCCGGCCGGCGTGGATACATTGGACATGCTGTCTCCTGGTAGCGTGCTGTCCGCCTAGGGTGGGACCTGGCCGCTGGTTTGAATTTTTTGCGATTATGTATACATGGATGATTCGCAGGTATAGGGGCTTACCCGGAGTGTTGCTTGATTTACATCGTGTTTTACGGAGATGTTCCGAAAACTAATAAGGCGTATGACGCCCTATGTATTCTTCATGTATACAATGCGGCTATGGACACGCTATCTCAACACGTTACCGACACGCTGCGGGACTGGGTGCTGCACGGCAAGTTCAGCCCTGGCGCCCGCCTGGAAGAAATCCCGCTGGCGGAAAAACTGGGGGTGTCGCGCACGCCGGTGCGCGCGGCGCTGGCGACGCTGGGCAATGAAGGTTTGCTGGAGCATCTGCCCAAGCGCGGCTACACGGTGCGCGCCTACGACATCGGCGAAATCGTGGCGGCCTACGAGGTGCGCGCGGCGCTGGAAGGGCTGGCCTGCCGGCAGGCGGCCTTGCGCGGGCTATCGAACGACGCCGTGGCGGTGCTGAAGAATTGCCTGGACGAAGGGGACCGGATCCTGGGCAAGGGGGTCTTGCTGGCCGAGGACCATCTGCCGTATCAGCAGGTGAACATCACCTTGCACAACGGCATCCTGGAAGCGGCGGGCAACCCCTGGGTGCGGCGCTTCGCGACGCAGGCGCAGGCTATCCCCTACGCCTCGGACCGGATCATCCTGTGGGAAGACCACGGGATCATCCTGCGATCGCATGACGACCATCACCGCATCGTCAATGCGATCATCGCCCGCGACGGCGCGCGGGCCGAGGATCTGATGCGCGAACACGTGTACTACGCGGGCATCATCCTGAAGAACAACTACGAGAGGCTGGCGCAGGCGTACCGGGTGTAAGGCCCGCCCGCGGTCCAACCTCAGGCTGCGGCCGCAGGCGCCTCGAGGCAGGGATTGAATTCGCCGGTGGCGGGGTCGCGCAGGTACAGCAGGCCGGTGGCCACGCCGAAGTAGGTGCCGTGCAGTTCCAGTTCGCCCTTTTCGACGCGGCGGCGGATGGAGGGGAAGGTCATCAGGTTGTTCAGGCTGTGCTCGACCACGGCCAGTTCCAGGCGCTTCAGGTTGGCCTGGCGGTCGCCGGTGCCGGGGCCCAGGCGTTCGGCCACGGGTTCGATCTGCGACATCCACTTGCCGATGAAATCGCCTTTGGTCAGGGGCTTGGCGTCGTCGAAGAATGAGCGGATGCCGCCGCAGGAAGCATGGCCCAGCACCACGATGTGCTTGACGTTCAGGCCGTTGACCGCGAATTCGATCGCGGCGCTGGTGCCGTGGTACGAGGATTCCGAGTCAGGGTCACAGGGCGGGACCAGGTTCGCGACGTTGCGCACGACAAACATTTCGCCGGGGCCGGCGTCGAAGATGACTTCAGGCGACACGCGGGAGTCGCAGCACCCGATGATCAGGATTTCCGGGTTTTGCCCCGATTCGGCCAGCTTCTGGTATCGGCTGCTTTCCGAAGGGAAACGGCCCCCCAGGAAAGATTGATAGCCTTCGGTAAGTCTTTTTGGAAACATGATCTTTTCTTCCTCGTAGCTGGAGCCAGGCGTGCTGGCGCGTCGGCGCACGCAACAAGGGGCTTCGTGTGGAAGCCCCTTTTATTGAGTCGACGAACGGAATTTTCCCATATTTGACCTTGCGCCACGCTGTCTAAACCCTGAAGTAATCAGGGTTTTTTCCGGTAGGCGGGCCATAACGGGCGCCTAGCGGGCGTCGACGTCCAGCGCGGTGACGCGGGTGAATTGCAGCGGCGTGACGGCCCGGATCTGCTTGATCTGGCCGGGCGCCAGCGGGCCGATGACGTCGTCGCGAACGCGGCCGATCTCGCGGCCCTGCGAGTCGTACAGCACGAAGGTCAGCATGGCGCTGTTGATGTGCCGCGCCGACTGGTTGGACAGCAGGCCGGTGATGGCCGAGACGTTCTGGTTGACGTCGCGCACGGCCTGGACATTGCCCAGCGTGACGCCGTAGACCAGGCTCTGCGCGCCGGCGGCGCCGGACAGGCCGGCAAGCAGCGCGAACGAAGCAAGGGCAAGTTTCATCATGGTCTCCTGTGCAGCCGCGCAGTCGGATGCCGTTCGGGTCCGCAGGGCGGTCAATGCCTCCTCTACCTTGGGGGCATGCTTATCTCACACCTTTCCCGCCGTGTACACAACGGGGCAAAGGGATGAATGGGTAACAGGGTGCTTGGATTGGTCGCAAATTCGCCTGCGTGGATGGCCTGTCCACGAGGGAAGCGGCCGGTGGTTTCAGGGGCATGTAAGGCCTTGGCGATTCTTGACTTTCCGCACTCTTGCGCAGGGTTCGGGTTTGTTCGATCATGACCGGGCCGGCGATTGGGCCGGCGGATCGTGCGGCCCGCCTTTGCGACTGAGTCCAGGCGCGCGGGCGCCAAGGGAGGAACCCATGCTTTCCCGTACCAGCCTGTTGGCCTCGGCCTTTCTGTTGACCGCTTGTTTTGCTGGCGCAGCCCTTGCCCAGACCCCCGCAGCTCCCGCCACCGCCAAGACGCCTACGCCGCAACAGCAGCGCATGGCCGACTGCAACAAGTCCGCTGAAGGCAAGAAGGGCGACGACCGCAAGGCCTACATGAGCAGCTGCCTGAAGGGCGAAACCGCCGCGCCCGCCAAGGAGCTCACGCCGCAGCAGCAGAAGATGAAGGACTGCAACGCCAAGGCCACCTCGCAGCAACTGACCGGCGACAAGCGCAAGACCTTCATGAGCACCTGCCTGAAAGGCTGATGCCGACGCAACGCGTCATCTCGCGAAGAAAATCGCCAGCCCGTGAACCGGCTGGCGATTTTTTTGCATGAAGCGCCTCTCAGCCGCCGGAACGTCCCGGCCCCTGCAAGCGTCCCAGCACGCTTTCCAGCGCCAACCCGACCGCCAGCACCTTGCGGTCCTCGCCCGGCAGCCCGTCGACTTCCAATCCCACCGGCAGTCCGTCCGCTGCCAAGCCCGCAGGCACGCTCAGCCCCGGCAGGCCGGCGTTGCTGCCCGGATCGACGTTGCGCGCCAGGCGGCCGAAGCTCTCGAAGCTGCTGGCCTCGGGCGTGGCGGCCATCGGCGGGATCGGCACGGTGGGAAACAGCAGGCCGTCCAGCGCATGCTCCTGGAACGCGCGGCGGTACACGCCGATGAGCTCGTCGCGGTGCGTCGTCATGGCGCGTTCATAAAGCGGCTGCAGCGGCAGCGCCTCGCCGGAGGGCAGGGGCAGCACGCCAGGCACGATGAGGCCGTCGAAAATTCCTTTGACGTCCGGGCTGGAAATTTGCGCCACCACCTGTTCGAAGCTGAGGCCCGTGCCGTAGCGGCTGAGATAGTCGGTCAGGTCGCCCTTCTGTTCGTACAGGCAGACCGGCATGCCGACCGCGGCGTTGCTGGCTTCCAGGCCCGGCATTTCCAGTTCGACCAGTTGCACGCCGGCCGCGCGCAGCTTGGCCAGCGCGGCATCCGTGACGGCCTGCACCTGCGGATCCAGGTCCTTCCAGAAGTAGTCGCACAGGCCCAGGCGCATGCCGGCAGGAGGCAGGGCGGACAAGGGCTGGCGGTCGCCCGTCAGCACCGCGTCCAGCAGCACGATGTCGTCCATGCTGTTGGCGATGGGCCCCGGCGTATCGCGGGTGTGCGAGATCGGCGTGATGCCGGCGCCGTCGTAGCGGCCCACCGACGGGCGAAAGCCCACCGCGCCGTTCACCGCGGCAGGCAGGCGCACCGAGGCGCCCGTGTCCGTACCCAGCGCGGCCGGCGTCAGGCGCGCGCCCACCGCCGCGCCGCTGCCCGAGGACGAGCCGCCAGCGATCAGGCGCGCGTCATAGGCATTGCGCGTGCCTTCGCCGTGCGCGCCGGGAAAGGCGGTGTTGTACCCCGACACGCCGAAGGCCAGTTCGTGCATGTTGGTCTTGC
Organism: Achromobacter sp. ACM03; assembly: GCF_014851665.1. Taxonomy (NCBI): domain Bacteria; kingdom Pseudomonadati; phylum Pseudomonadota; class Betaproteobacteria; order Burkholderiales; family Alcaligenaceae; genus Achromobacter; species Achromobacter sp. ACM03. The sequence goes on from NZ_JACVAD010000002.1 coordinate 412,615, forward strand.
CCACGATGACGGCGCCCGCCTCGCGCAGGCGGCGCACCACCGGCGCGTCCTCGGCCGGACGGAAATTCTTCAAAGCGGGCGTGCCGGCCGTGTTGGGCAGGCCGGCAACGTGGATGTTGTCCTTGATGGCGATGGGCACGCCCGCCAGCGGCAGCGCGGCCTGGTCCGCCTGGCCGCGGGCGGCATCCTGGGCGCGGGCCTGGGCCAGCGCGCCTGCGCGGTCCACGGTGATGAAGGCGTTGAGATCGGCGCGCGCCTCGATGCGGTCCAGGCAGGCCTGGGTCAGCGCAACGCTGGTGAGGCGGCCCTGCCGGATCAGGGCCGCGGCCTCGGTGACGGTCAGGTCCGCAGGGGACGCGGCGGGCAATGACTGTTTGGACGTATCGGACATGACGCTTCCTTACCTGTGCGGGATTCTGTCGAATCCGTACCTATACAGGGGGAAGCGGGCGCTGTCGAGCAGGTCCCGCCGCCGCTGCAGGAATCAGCCCGGTTTTCTCACCACGATGGTCGCCGTGTCGCTGGTGAAGGATGCGTCGTCCTGCACCTCGAAGTGCGCGCGCACCACGTCCGGCGCGATGCCGAACATGTGGCGCAGCGCCGCCACCAGCGTCTCCGGGGTGCGCATGCGCACAACCCAGGACTGGAACTCCAGCGGCAGGCGGCGCGGCGTCAGACCCTGCAGGGTGAAGCCGGCCTCGGTCAGCATGCGGGTCCACTCGGCGACCGAGTAGTCGCGCACGTGCGAAGTGTCGCGCAGCACCTCGATGGTCTGCAGCCACGTATCCAGGAGCGGCTCGCCCGGCGACACCACGTCGGCGAACACGGCGATGCCGCCCGGCTTCAGCACGCGGAAGGCTTCCCGCAGGCCGCGCCCGGCGTCCTGCCAGTGGTGGGTGGAGTAGCGCGACATCACCAGGTCGAACTCGCCGTCGCCGAAGGGCAGGTACTCCGCCTTGCCCTGGCGGGTGGCCAGATTGGCCAGCCCGCGCTTGGCGGCCTCGCCGGCGACCACGTCCAGCATCTGCTGCGACAGGTCATAGGCGGTGACGTGTTTGACCTGCGGCGCCACGTGAAAGCTCACGTGGCCGCCGCCACAGCCCAGGTCCAGCAGCCGGGCTTCGGGATGCTGCGCGGCGATGTCGGCCATCTGCAGCAGGTCTTCGCCCTGCGCGTGTACGGCGCTGGTCAGATAGGCGGTCGCGCGCGGGCTGAATTGGCGATCGACGGCGGCGTCATGGGTACTGGCGGTCATGGGAATCCTTGGGTGGCTGGGGCCGGTACAGGGGCGGAAAGCATTTGGAAGCGGCGGCCCAGGCGCTAAGATAGGCGGCCGCCCATACACGTACAAGTCCATTGCTCATCCTGGTATGACTACTTCCCCCCAAGCCGGCGCCGCCGGTCACGAAGGCTCCCCCCTGCGCCGCCAGGCGCTGGGCGAATTCGTGCGCAGCGCCCGCTCCCGCATCACGCCCCAGATGGCCGGCCTGCCCGAAGGCATGCGCCGCCGCACCCCCGGACTGCGGCGCGAGGAAGTCGCCCAGCTTTGCGGCATCAGCGTCACCTGGTACACCTGGATCGAACAGGGGCGGGAAGTGTCGGTATCGCCCTCGGTCTGGTCGCGCATCGCGGGCGTGCTGCAACTGGCCCGCGCCGAACGCGCCTATCTGTTCGACCTGGCCGACTGCGCCGACCCTCAGCATGCCCGCGACGACGCCGGCGCGCCGGGTCCCTTGCAGGAATGCGTGAACGCGATCAACGCCCCGGCCTACGTGCTGGACCGCGCCTGGAATGTGCTGGCCTACAACGAGCCCCTGCGCGACCTGTTCGACAACTGGCCGGCGCGCGATGCCGAGCCCAACCTGCTGCGCTATATCTTCCTGGACCCCGCCGCCCGCGAGCTGGTGGTGGATTGGGACCAGCGCGCTCGCCGCGTGGTGGCGGAATTCCGCGCCGACGCCGGCGCGCATCTGGACGAGCCGGCCGTGCTGGCGCTCTTGGACAACCTGAACCGGCAAAGCCCGGTGTTCGCCCACTGGTGGACGCGCCACGCGGTGGTCGAGCGCGAAGGCGGCCTGCGTGAGTTCCAGCATCCGGGCCGCGGCAAGCTGGCTTACCAGCAGATCACGTTCCGGCTGGCGACGCATCCGGACCTGAAGCTGGTGATCTTGTTGGGCGGGGGCGCGCAGCCCTGAAAGATCAGCCCTTGAACAGGCTGTCCTGCATCCCGGCTTCGACCAGTCCTTGCAGCAGTTTTTTCACCGGCGCCGGCAGCGCCATCGACGGCAGTTCATCCGCCGGCACCCAGCGCTCCGGCCTTGCGGACTCGCGCAGCCCGGCTGCGCGCACCGGCACCAGCCAGGGCCGGATGTGCAGGCGGTAGTGCGTGAAGGTGTGGGCGAAGGCCGCCAGCTCGAAGCGGTGTTCGGGCTCCAGGCCCAGCGCGCGGGAAGCGCTGTCGGGGTCTTGCGACACGTCGAATTCGGGCAGGCTCCACAGTCCGCCCCAGATGCCGGGTTCGGGCCGCTGCTGCAGCAGGAAGGCGCCTTGGTGCCGCAGGACCAGCATACAGGTCTCGCGTTCGGGGATCGCCTTGCGCGCCTTGGGCGTGGGCAGTTCGGCCTGGCGGCCCTCGCGCTTGGCCACGCAGCTGTCCGCCACGGGACAGGCCTCGCACGCGGGCTTGCCGCGCGTGCATAGCGTGGCGCCCAGGTCCATCAGCCCCTGCGTGTAGGCGGCCATGTCCAGGCCGGGCGCGGCCTCGACCTGCGCATCGGCCAGCGCCCACAGCCTCTGTTCGACTTCACGCTTGGCGGGATCGCCGGCGATGCCGAAGTGCCGCGTGAATACGCGTTTGACGTTGCCGTCCAGGATGGGCGAGCGCTCGCCGTAAGCGAACGCGGCGATGGCGGCGGCGGTGGAACGGCCGATGCCGGGCAGCGTGGCGATGGCTTCGGCCGTGGGCGGGAAACGTCCGCCCCAGTCGCGCGCGATTTCTTGCGCGCAGCGGTGCAGGTTGCGGGCGCGGGCGTAGTAGCCCAGTCCGGCCCAGTAGGGCATCACGTCTTCCTGCGCGGCCGCCGCCAGCGCGGCGACGTCCGGAAAGCGCTGCAGGAAGCGTTCGTAGTAGGGAATGACCGTCGCCACCTGCGTCTGCTGCAGCATGATCTCGGAGAGCCAGATGCGGTAAGGATCCCGGGTGTTTTGCCAGGGGAGATCGTGGCGGCCGTGGCGGCGCTGCCAGTCGACGATACGAGGGGCGAAGTCCATGGCGGCAATTATCGCATCGCCCTATTGCCCGGGTTGGGGCTAGCGGTTACAAACAATGGAAACAGAAGCGCGCCAGCGCCCGCAATTCACGTCCCTTGCTCGCCCGCGTGCGCTTCAAGAGGGTGTCGCGCGTAGCCGGCCGGGGTTCCTGGATCCCTTGGAGTCGACATGAACGCTCCTGTTTCGCCCGCCTTGCGTGCCGCGCTTGAATCCGTCCAGCTGGACGACAAGTACACCCTGGAATCCGGGCGCGCCTGGATGAGCGGCATCCATGCCCTGGTCCGCCTGCCCATGATGCAACGCGTGCGCGATGCGCGCGCCGGCCTGAACACGGCGGGCTTCGTGTCGGGTTATCGCGGCTCTCCGCTGGGCGGCGTGGACCAGAACATGTGGAAGGCGGCCAAGTACCTGAAGGCGCATCACGTCGAGTTCCAGCCGGGCATCAACGAAGACCTGGCCGCCACCGCGGTGTGGGGTTCGCAGCAGGTCAACCTGTTCCCCGGCGCCAAGTACGACGGCGTGTTTGGCATGTGGTACGGCAAGGGACCTGGCGTGGACCGCTGCGGCGATGTCTTCAAGCACGCGAACGCGGCCGGCACCTCGCGCCACGGCGGCGTGCTGGTGGTGGCGGGCGATGACCACCCCGCAAAGTCTTCGACCCTGCCGCACCAGAGCGACCACATCCTCAAGGCCTGCATGATTCCCGCGCTGTTTCCGTCCAGCGTGCAGGAAGTGCTGGACTACGGCCTGCATGGATGGGCGATGAGCCGCTACGCGGGCGTCTGGGTGGGCATGAAGTGCATCACCGACATCGTCGAAGTCTCGGCTTCCGTGGACGTGGATCCCCATCGCGTGGAGATCCTGCTGCCGCAGGACTTTTTGCTGCCGGCCGACGGCCTGAACATCCGGCTGCCCGACACGCCGCTACAGCAGGAAGCCCGCCTGCTGGACTACAAGCTCTATGCCGCGCTGGCCTATGCCCGCGCCAACAAGCTCAACCGCGAACTCTGGCACGTGCCGCAGCGCGATGCGCGCTTCGGCATCATGACCTCGGGCAAGGCTTATCTGGACACGCGCCAGGCGCTGTCCGACCTGGGGCTGTCCGAGTCCGTATGCCAGCGCATCGGCCTGCGGTTGTTCAAGGTCGGCATGGTCTGGCCGCTGGAATCCACCGGCATGCAGCATTTCGCCGAAGGCCTGGACGAGATCCTGGTGGTCGAGGAAAAGCGCCAGGTGCTGGAGTACCAGCTGAAGGAAGAACTGTTCAGCTGGATCGGCAGCGGCAAGAAGATTCCGCGCGTGGTCGGCAAGTTCGACGACAAGGACGGCGGCGAATGGTCGGTGCCGCAGGGCAACTGGCTGCTGCCGGCGCACTACGAGTTCTCGCCCGCGATGGTCGCGCGCGCCATCGCCGCGCGCCTGCTGCGCTTCGAACTGCCCGAGGACGTGCGCGCCGGCATCGAGGCGCGCCTGGCCTTCATCAGCGGCCGCGAACAGGCGCTGGCGCGCCCGCGCGTGGTCGAAGAGCGCAAGCCCTGGTTCTGTTCGGGCTGTCCGCACAACACCTCGACCCGCCTGCCGGAAGGTTCGCGCGGGATGGCAGGCATAGGCTGCCACTACATGGTCCGCTGGATGGACCGCAGCACCGATGTCTTTACACAGATGGGCGGCGAGGGCGTGCCCTGGGTGGGACAGGCTCCGTTCACCGAGGAAAAGCACGTGTTCGCCAACCTGGGCGACGGTACCTACTTCCATTCGGGCTTGCTGGCCATACGCGCGGCGGTGGCGGCCAAGGTGCCCATTACCTACAAGATCCTGTTCAACGACGCGGTGGCGATGACGGGCGGGCAGCCGGTGGACGGCCCCTTGAGCGTGCCCATGATCAGCAGCCAGGTGGCGGCCGAGGGCATCGAGAAAATCATCGTCGTCACCGACGATCCCGACAAGTACAAGCATGTCGAGGGACTGGCCCCAGGCGTGCCGGTGCGGCATCGCGACGAACTCGACGCGGTCATGCGCGAACTGCGCGAGCATCCCGCGGTATCGGTGCTGATCTATGACCAGACCTGCGCCACCGAGAAGCGCCGCCGCCGCAAGCGCAATGCCTACCCGGATCCGGCCCGCCGCGTGCTCATCAACGAGCGCGTGTGCGAAGGCTGCGGCGATTGTTCACAGAAATCGCACTGCCTGTCGGTGGAACCGCTGGACACCGAGTTCGGCCGCAAGCGCACGATCAACCAGTCCAGCTGCAACAAGGATTTCTCCTGTCTGAAGGGTTTTTGCCCCAGCTTCGTGACGGTGGAAGGCGGCAAGCTCAAGAAGCCGGACGCCCTGGCGCAGGACGGCGCCATCGACGACGACGTGCCGCATCCGGCGGCGCGCGAACTGCATCAGCCCTACGGCGTCTTCATCGCTGGCGTGGGCGGCACGGGCGTGGTCACCATAGGCCAGTTGCTGGGCATGGCCGCGCACCTGGAAGGCAAGGGCTGTTCGGTGCTGGACATGGCGGGCCTGGCGCAAAAGGGCGGCGCGGTGTACTCGCACGTGGTGCTGGCGCAGACGCCGGACCGCCTGCTGAATACGCGGGTCGCCATGGGCGAGGCCGACCTGCTGCTGGCAGGCGATCTGGTCGTGGCCACCAGCGCCGAATCCATGGCGCGGGTGAATCCGGAGCGCACCCGCGTGCTGCTCAACAGCGACACCGCGCCGACCGCGGCCTTCGTCGGCAATCCGGACTGGACGCTGCCGGGCGCCAACCTGACCGCAGACCTGGCGTCCGCCTGCGGCAAGGAGCACCTGGCCACCGTCGATGCCGCCGCATTGGCCCTGGGCTTGCTGGGCGACGCGATCTACTCGAATCCGCTGATGATGGGCTACGCCTACCAGAAGGGCTGGATCCCGCTGTCGCAGCAGGCGCTCTTGCGCGCCATCGAACTGAACGGCCAGCAGGTGCCGAACAACCTGGCAGCCTTTGCCTGGGGCCGCCGCGCCGCGCACGACCTGGCGGACGTGAAGCGCCTGATCGCCAACGGCGGCGCGCCGTCGCGGCCGGAAGGCATCATCGAACTCAAGCGTCCGCGCGCCGCCAGTCCGGTGATGGAACTGAAGAAGCCGACCGGCGAACTGGAGCGGGTGGTGGCGGTGCGCAAGGCTTTCCTGACCGACTACCAGAACCAGGCTTACGCCCTGCAATACACCGAACTGGTGGACAAGGTGGCGCGCGCCGAGCGCGAGGCTACGGGCACCAACCGGCTGGCGCTGGCGGTGGCACGCTACTACTTCAAGCTGATGGCCTACAAGGACGAATACGAAGTCGCGCGGCTGTATTCGGACGGAGAGTTCCTCAAACGGGTGCAATCGCAGTTCGAAGGCGACTGGAAGCTGCGTTTCCACCTGGCGCCGCCGCTGTTCGCGCGGCGCGACCAGGAAGGCCGCCTGATCAAGCGCAGCTATGGCCCGGGGATGTTGCGCGTGTTCCGGGTGCTGGCGCGGATGCGGAGATTGCGCGGCACGAAACTGGACCCGTTCGGCTACACGGCCGAGCGCCGCGCCGAACGCGAACTGATCCGCGAGTACCGGGAGACGATCACGGCGATCCTGTCGAAATTGAATCGCGGGAATCTGGATCGTGCGGTGGCGCTGGCGAGCTTGCCCGAGGACATCCGAGGGTACGGGCATGTGAAGGAGGCCGCGATGGAGAGCGTGGCGGCGCGCAGGGAGACGTTGCTGAAGGACTTCAGCGCGACGGTGGTTTCCATCGGAGGAGCGCGGGTGGCTTGAGTTACTCCATGATCCGCCGCGTCTCGCGCGGCAGTTCCCCGAAACGTTCCCGGTAATACTCCGAGAACCTCCCCAGATGTCCGAACCCTACGCCCAGCGCCACTTCGGTGACGCTGGCGCCTGTCTGCGTGCGCAACCGGTTTCTGGCTTCGTCCAGCCGCAGCGCCCGCAGCGCATTCATGGGCGTGGTGTTGCGGTGTTCCTGGAACAGGCGCGTCAGCGCGCTGGCGCTGGCGCCGGCGTGACGGGCGATGTCGGCCAGGGTGAGCGGAGCAGCGAGGCGGTCGCGCATATAGGCTTCGGCGGCGCTCAGGCGGCGCGGGACGGCGGGGGCGATGCCGGCGTGCGCCTGCCAGCTGTTGGGCTGGTTGTAGAGCAGGTGCAGCACCAGCGTGTCTTCCAGGTGCTCCAGCCAGGCCGCGGGCGGACGGGGGGCGCCGTCATCCAGGGTGGGCAGCAGGTGGATCAGGCTTTCGACCATGCTGCGCCAGACGGCGCCCACGGGATTATCCAGGCGCAGGGCGGGGCTGAAATCCAGCGGCCTGGTGGCGGCCTCGCCGAATGCGCGCTGCCCGATGGCTTCGAGCTTGCCGCGGGGGATCTTGAGCAGCAGTTGTTCGCAGCCGGCTTCCCAGTGCAGCTTGAGCGGGCGGTTGGGGGCGATGACCGCGGCGCAGTCGGGGTCGGCGTCGACGCGGTCGTTGCCGCATTCGATACAGGCGCGGCCGCTCAGGGGGACCTGGACCAGCATGAAATCCTGCAGGCGGTCGGGTTCGATGTGGACTTCGGCGCCGTAGCGCAGCGTACAGACCGTCAGCGACCCGAAGCGGCCCCGGTTCAGTTCGGCATCGACGCGGCCACCCTTCCAGGTGAGACGGTGTTCCTTCAGGGCTTCAGATACGAGGGTGCGCGTCTCGTCCTGCTGGGTGGAGCTGAAGACGCGCCGCTTGAACAGCGGCGCAAGCGTAAGTCGGGACCAGCCGTGCATGGATGCCTCCGGGACGGGAACGCTCCCGTGTCACTGCCGAGGGTAATTTAAACGTCAAGGACTTGGAATTAAGTGATTCCCGGATAAGGCTGACGGAATCCGGATAGAGCGGCCCCCTGGCGCGGCCTAATCTAGCCGGCAGGCCCTTCGCGTGCAGGTTGGAGGGCGCCGCCGCGGCGCGTAAGCTGGCGGCGTTGTTCGGCAGCATGCGTTAACCGACGGCAGACGGGTTCTGTCAGCTTTCCGCCGGCATGGCCAGGCGGGGATAACGGGGTGGCTCATGAATCGGAATCTATGGAGCCGGCGCGCGCTGGCTGCGCTGGTGTGCATGACGGCGGCGGCGGGCGCGACGGCGGCGGACAAGGTCAAGGTCGGCTTGCTGACCACGCTGTCGGGGCCGGGCGCGGCGCTGGGCAACGAGATCCGCGACGGCTTCAATCTGGCGCTGCAACATACGGGCGGCAAGCTCGGCGGCCTGCCGGCGGAAGTCGTGGTGGCGGACGACCAGCAGAAGGCGGACACGGGCCGCCAGGCGGTGGAGCGGCTGTTGAAGCGCGACCGCGTGAACGTCATGACGGGCGTCGTGTTCTCGAATGTGCTGCTGCCGGTGATGCCGGCCATCCTGCAGTCGGGCACCATCTACCTGAGCACCAATACTGGCCCGGAGAACTATGCGGGTGCAGGCTGTAATCCGAATTTCTTCGCGGTGGCATGGCAGAACGAGGACATCCCGGCCGCGATGGGCAAGTACGCCACAGACCAGGGCTACAAGAGCGTGGCGCTGATCGCGCCGGATTATCCGGGCGGACGCGAATCGCTCAACGGTTTCAAGCGCCTGTACAAGGGCGGGCTGTCCGAAGAGATCTACACCCAGCTGGGGCAGTTGGATTATGGCGTGGAGATCACGCGCCTGCGCGCCAGCAAGCCGGACGCGGTGTTCTTCTTCCTGCCCGGCGGCATGGGCGTGAATTTCATCAAGCAGTTCAACGGCGCCGGCCTGTCCAAGGAGATCGCGCTGCTGGCGCCGGGCTTCTCGGGCGACGAGGACACCATCGCGGCGGTGGGCGCGCCCATCGAGGGCATGCGCAATACCTCGCAGTGGGCCTCGGACCTGGACAACCCCGCCAACCGCAAGTTCGTCGAGGACTTCCGGAAGACCTACAACCGCAGCCCCACGCTGTATGCCTCGCAGGGCTATGACGCGGCCATGCTGCTGGACAGCGCGGTGCGCCAGACCGGCGGCAAGCTGGAGGCGGACGCGCTGCGTCCGGCGCTGCGGCGCGCGGACTTCAAGTCGGTGCGCGGCGATTTCAAGTTCAACCGCAACCAATATCCGGTGCAGAACTATTACCTGCGCATCGTCGAGGCCGGGGCGGGGGGCAAGTTGTCCAATAAGCTGTCGGGCACGGTGCTGACCCAGTATCAGGACCCTTTCGCCGCAGCCTGCCAGATGAAGTAGGGCGGACATCCGCAACAAGGAGATACGTATGACCCAGAACATTACGACGCGCGAAGTGACGGTGGCCTCGCATGACGGCAAGTCCTTCGGCGCCTATCTGGCCGTGCCGGCGTCCGGGCATGGCCCGGGCCTGGTGCTGTGCCAGGAGATCTTCGGCGTGAACGATTTCATGCGCCGCGCGGCGCAGCTGCTGGCCGAGGAAGGTTATGTGGTGCTGGTGCCGGACCTGTTCTGGCGCCAGCAGCCGGGCATCCAGCTGACCGATGGCCCGGCCGACATGCCGCGCGCCTTCGAGCTTTACCAGAAATTCGACGTAGAGCTGGGCCTGAAGGACATCGCGTCCACCATCGCCGCGCTGCGCGGGCTGCCTGAACAGCAGGGCGGGGTGGGCGTGCTGGGCTACTGCCTGGGCGGCAAGCTGGCCTACCTGGCCGCCTGCCGCACCGACGTGGACGTGGCCATCGGCTACTACGGCGTAGGCATCGAGAACAGCCTGGACGAAGCGGCGCAACTGTGCGGCCGGCTGGTGCTGCACATCGCCGAGCAGGACGGCTTCTGTCCGCCCGAGGCGCGTCAGCGCATCCTGGAAGCGCTGGGCAACAAGCCCGGGGTGCAGATCTACGTCTACCCGGGCATGGACCATGCGTTCGCGCGCACGGGCGGGGACCATTACGACAAGCCTTCGGCGCTGATGGCGCATCAGCGCAGCATGGCGGCCTTGCAGCGCGCCATCGGGCCGGAGTTCGACTATTCGTACTTGTGGGACAAGCACTGCGAGTACGAATTCGGCACGCGCGATGTGGCGGCGACCATGGCGACCATGGTCGCCGAACCCTACGTTAACCACATCCCCACCATGACCGGGGGCGTGGGCCACAAGGAGCTCAGCCGCTTCTACCAGCATCACTTCGTCAACAGCAATCCGCCGGATACGCGCCTGGTGCCGCTGTCGCGCACGGTGGGCGCGACGCAGATCGTGGACGAGCTGCTGTTCTGCTTCACGCACACCACCGAGATCGACTGGCTGCTGCCGGGCGTGAAGCCCACGGGCAAGTACGTGGAGATTCCGCTGATCGCCATCGTCAAGTTCCGCGGCGACAAGCTCTATCACGAGCACATCTATTGGGACCAGGCCAGCGTGCTGGTGCAGGTGGGCCTGCTGGACCCCAAGGGCCTGCCCGTGGCCGGTCGCGAGACCGCGGCCAAGCTGCTGGACGAGACCCTGCCGTCGAACACGTTGATGGCGCGCTGGAAAGAAAGCGAGAACAAGTAGGAGCCGGACATGTCATACACCGAAGAGCAATTGGCCGCGATGGTGCGCGGCGACAGCGTGCACCGCGGCGTCTACACCGACCCCGCCATCTTCGACCTGGAGATGCAGCGGATCTATGGCCGCGCCTGGATCTACGTGGGGCACGAAAGCCAGGTGCCCAAGACGGGCGACTACCACACCACGCGCCTGGGCGACCAGGACGTGCTGATGGTGCGCGCCACCGACGGCCGCGTGCATGTGCTGTACAACCGCTGCCCGCACAAGGGCGCCAAGGTAGTGGCGGACGGCGAGGGCTGCGTCGGCAAGTTCTTCCGCTGCCCCTACCACGCCTGGACCTTCAAGCTGGATGGCAGCCATCTGGGCGTGCCGTTGAAGCAGGGGCTGGAGGGTACGGCCTACGATCCCGCCGATCCGTCCTTTTCGATGCGCCGGGTGGCGCGCGTGGAAAGCTATCGCGGCTTCGTGTTCGCCAGCCAGGCCAAGGACGGCCCGGCGCTGGAAGACTTCCTGGGCGGCGTGCGCTCGTCGATCGACAATCTCTGCGACCGTTCGCCGGTGGGCGAGGTGGAAGTGGCCGGTGGCATCTTCCGCGTCATGCAGCGTTCCAACTGGAAGGTGTTCTACGAGAACCTGCACGACACCATGCATGCCCGCGTCACGCATGAATCGTCGTATGCCGCGGCCCGCGACGAAGCCAAGGAAATGGGCGAGATGCCGCTGGAGCTGCACATCATGGACGGCAACGGCGAACCCTACGAATTCTGGGAAAAGCTGGAGCTGCGCGCCTATCCCAACGGCCACGGCTACATGGAAGGCATCTTCAATCCGGGCGCGGCCGAGCGCGACCCGGTGTCGCGCGCGCATTTCGAAACCCTGACCGCCGCCTATGGCGAGACGCGCGCCCGCGAGATCCTGGGCATGAACCGCCACAACACGGTGATCTACGGCAGCGGCTCGCCCCACACGGTGTTCCAGCAGTTCCGCGTGATCCGACCCATCGCCGTCGACCGCACCATGATCGAGATCCAGACCTTCCGCTGCAAGGGCGCGCCGGACGGCGTTTTCAAGCGCGCCATGCTGTACGCCAACGTCATTAACTCGCCTTCGTCCAACGTCATGCCGGACGACATCGAACTCTACAACCGCTGCCAGGAAGGCAACGCCACGAGAGGCGGTGAATGGGTCAGCATGCACCGCTACCACGGCAGCGACCGCAGCGATAGCGAAGGCCTGGTGTCGGTCAACGGCACCAGCGAGCTGCCCATGCGCAACCAGTTCGACGCCTGGAAGACCTATATGGAAGCCGGCCCCGCCGCCGCCGAAGCCGCCACCGGAGACCGCTCATGCTGCTAGACCTTGATTTCGACGTGAGCACGGAAGGCCTGTCGCCGGCCGAGGTCCCGGCCGACGCCTATCACCGCATCGCGCAGTTCCTGTACCGCGAGGCCCGCCTGCTGGACGAACGCCGCTACGAGGACTGGCAGGCGCTGTGGACCGCCGACGGCATGTACTGGATGCCGCGCACGGCGGGCCAGCAGAGCCCCTACGACCACATCTCGCTGTTCTGGGAAGACCGCATGCTGCGCGACGTGCGCATCCGCCGGCTGGAGCATCCGCGCAACTGGTCGCAGCAGCCGCCCACGCGCAGCGCGCGGCTGGTGGGCGCGGTGGAGATCGAGGGCGTGGACGCCGGCGGTAATCTGGTGGTGCATTCCACCTTCCAGATGACCGAATGGCGCAAGCGCCAGCCGCGCCAATTGGCGGGCCGCTATACCCATAAGCTGGCCGCCGAGGGCGACAGCTGGCGTATCCGCATGAAGCGGGTGGATCTGGTCAATTGCGACGACGTGCACGACGTGTTCGAGGTGTTCGTGTGACTGCGACCGACGCCGCGGTGCTGGCGCTGCACTTCCAGAACGACGTGCTGCACCCCGAGGGCAAGATCCGTGTCGGCCTGGATGCGGACAGCGGGGCGCGTCAGCGCCTGCTGGACAACGCGGCGGCCCTGCTGGCGGGGGCGCGGGCGCATGATCTGCCCATCGTGCACGTGCGCATCGCATTCCGGCCGGATTACGCCGACCTGATGGCCAATTGCCCCATCTTCCGCAACGTGGCCGCCATCGGCGCGGTGCCGGAGGGGCAGTGGGGCAGCGCGTTTTACGAGGGGCTGCAGCCGCTGGCCGGCAGCGCGCGCGAGTTCGTGGTGAAGCACACCCGCATCAGCGCCTTCTACGGCACGCCGCTGGAAGAGACCCTGCGGCTCTTGGGCGCGCGTCGGCTGGTGGTGGCAGGCGTCGCCACGCATTCGGTGGTGGAGGGCACGGTGCGCCATGCGGCCGACATCGGCTTCGAGGTCATGGTGGCGCAGGACGCATGCGCGTCCGCCGACCCGGCGGTGCACGACGCGTCGCTGGCCAGCATGCGCCTGATTGCGCAAACCGGGCCGGTGGCGGAAGCTGTGCGCTGGGCCGCCGCGCCTCATTGATCAAGGATTCATCATGGATTTCACAGGCTTTCCCGGGCTGGCCGGCAAGACCGCCATCGTCACTGGCAGCACCCAGGGACTGGGCGCGGACATCGCGCGCGGCCTGGCCGCGGCTGGCGTCAACGTGGTGCTGGTCGGGCGCAACGCCGAGGCCGGCCGCAAGCTCGAAGACGAGCTGGACGGCCGTGCGCTGTATTGCGAAACCGACATCGGGCAGGACGCGCAGATACAGCGCTGCATCGATGCTGCCGTGGCGCGTTTCGGACGGCTGGATATCCTGGTCAACAACGCTTGCCAGTACGCGGACCGGGGCCTGGCCTCGTCGCGCGAGGAATGGCACAACACGCTGGACACCAACCTGGTGTCGGCGGCCATCTTCACGCAACTGGCTGCGCCGCTGCTGCCGCGCGGCGGCGTGGTGGTGAACATGGGCAGCACCGGCGGCAAGTTCGGCGCGGCCGGGCGCGCGCTTTATCCGGCGTCCAAGGCGGCGCTGCTGCAGATCACCAAGAACTTCGCGGTGGAGCTGGCGCCGGCCGGCGTGCGCGTGCTGGCGGTGTCGCCGGCCTGGACCTGGTCGCCGTCGGTGGAACAGTTGTCGGGCGGTTCGCGTCCGGCGGCGGACGCGGTGGGCGCGCATTTCCATCCGCTGGGGCGGGTAGGGTCGGGCGAGGAGATCGCCGCGGCCGTGTGCTTCGCCTGCTCCGACGCGGCCTCGTGGATGACGGGTGTGGACATACCCGTGGACGGCGGCTTTTCCATCCTGGGGCCGGACCGCGGCATTTCGCCGCGCGCCTGGTTCAAGGAGCTGGCGCCCTGAGGGCGCCAGCGGGCAGGATCAGCGGATGACGATCTGCCCCTCTTCGACGGCGGCCTTGCCGCCGATCTGGTCTTCCAGGAATTCCTGCACCTTGTTGCCCACCTGGATCGTCGCGCCGCCGCAGAAGCGGCGCGCGGCCTGGATGGTGGCGCTGGCCAGGGGCTGCAGGTCCAGCACCAGCTGGGCTTCCTCCGCGTCCAGCGCCAGCAGGTCCTGGCTGAGCTTGACGTGGGTGTTGCGGGCGCGGTCGGCTACGTCGCCCGGGGCGCGTTGAGGATTGGCCTTCAGGAACATCAGCAGTTGCTCCAGCTTGGATTTTTCCTCGTGCATCTTCTGGCGCTTGCGCGCCAATGCCGAACGCTTGATGTCGGCATGCGGATCCAGGCCGGCCTGCACCAGCGTCGGGATGCCCGAGGGCGAACCAATGGTGCCGGCGCGTACGGCCTGCATGGCGCGGGTCTGGCCGCCGGTGATGGCGCTTTGCTGGGTGTTGGGCGGGCCGACGTTGACGCTGCCGCCGGCCGCGATGCTGCTCTGGCGGATTTCGCGCTCCACGTCTACATCCTTGCCTGCACTGATGACGGCGTTTTCGATGAACTTGGCGCGCAGTGCGCCGCCACAGACGACGCGCGCGGTGCGCGCGGCGGCGGTGGCGTCTTGCAGGGCTTCGGCCAGGCCGATGATGCCACCCTTGACCGTGACGTTGCCGCCGGCCTCGACCAGCGCAGCTTCCATGGTGCCGTTGACCATCACGTCGCCCGTCACGTGGACTTCCATGGTGGCGGCGATGTCGCCGCGCACCAGCAGCGAGCCTTCGAAATGGATGTTGCCGGTGCTGAGGTTGACGGCGTCGACTTCGACCAGCGGATTGACCTGCACGCCGTGGCTGACCAGGGTGGGCGTACCGGCGATGGTGGCGCGCAGCAGCAGCGGATCTTCCGGGTCGACGGCGGCGCCGGACAGGTCGCTGGCGAACGGCGTGTCAGGCAGTTCGTTGGGCAGGATCGGTTCGCCCAGCACGGTGCTGCCGTCCACGCCGGGCAGGGGCGGCGTGCGCCGCATCAGTGGCATGCCGGGCGTGACCAGCAGCAGGCTGCCGAGGTCGCGGTAGTCGACCTGGGCCAGTTCGTCGATATCCTGGCCGCGGGGCTTGAGGCGGTCCAGCAGGCTTTCGAAGCGCGTCGGGGTGCCGCGGGTGGGCGGCGTGCCGCGGGCGATCTGCGTGGTTTCGCGCCGGCCCTGCGTGACGGCGTCGATCAGCTCCTGTTCCAGGATGCCGTGGACAATGCCGCGTTCGGCCAGCACCTGGCGCACGGCTTCCAACGTGACGGGCTTGCCGCCCTTGGGCGGGAGCAGGGTTAGCAGGGCGGACATGCGCTCGGCGTCCAGTTCCAGCTCTAGTGAGCCGTCGATGACCTGGCCGACCGGGGCCTTCACGGTTTCGTTGGCGTGGCGGCACAGGTCGATGAAGGTCAGGACGGCCTGGCTGTCCAGCGCCTCGGCACCCCAGCCCTGAGCGACGGCCGCCGCTGCCAGGGTGTCCCAGCTGGGCAGGTCGGCATTGACGTTGGGACGCGGTTCGTCGTCGTCGACCGCGACGCTGACCTCGGTGTCCAGGGCGGTTGCGCCGTCTGTCTCGGCTGGCGAGGCGGGCGCCAGGGCGGAATCCGCCGAGTCGGGACGCGCGGGCGGCGTGTAGACCGCCGTCAGGACGTTGGTCGTGGCGTCCAGCGTCAGCCGGAGCGTGTTTTCTGCGTCCATCTTGCCTCTCTCCAGCCTGGTGTTTCTGCCAGGTGAAATTATTTGGTAATCATAGGAAATATTAAGTCATATTCTATCCCAAGCGTTATAGGCTACTGGAAAGTAGGTGGGGCAAATTCCGCCGCATGCCCTAGTTCTGCCCCTGTTTGCCCCTGGGATGGGGACCGTCCGGGCAGGACTAGGGCGTCGGTACTAGCGACAAAAGGGCGTTGCCGCAGCAGCATAGGAGCTCGATTCCGCGTCTTCGGACGCCGCCGGAGCCGCCCATGCACCGCCATCCCTGTCCCGTCCTGCCGGCCCTGCGCGCCTTCGCGGCGCGCGCCGCGGGCATGGCGGCGCTGGCGGCCCTGGTGAGCGGCGTTCTGGCCCTGGCGCCCGCCGGTTCCGCCCAGGCGGCCGACATCTATCGCTACAAGGATCCGTATGGCGTGTGGCGGTCGATGAAGGTGCCCACGGGTTACGCCAAGTATTACAAGCGGGCGCAGGCCAGGACCGCCTGGCGCGGCAGCGGCATGAAGGTCTGTCTGGACTGCGAGCCCAAGTCCGGCGATGGCGCGCGCCTGGTGACGCTGGCCTCTGCCTCGCGCGCGCAGCGTTGGGAAGACCTGAAGGTGCCGCAGGCGCATGACGGGCTGATTGCCCGGGCGGCCCGGGAGTCGGGCGTGGACCAGGCCTTGCTCAGGGCCGTGATCGCAATCGAATCGGGCTTTCGCAGCGATGCGCGTTCGCCCAAGGGGGCGTTGGGCCTGATGCAGTTGATGCCTGCCACCGCGGCGCCGCTGCTTTCAGTGGCTGACGTGGAGACGGCGCTGGTGGATCCGGCGACCAATGTGAACGCGGGCTCGCGCCATCTGCGCCGGCTGATCGACCAGTATCCGGGCCGGCTGGATCTGGCGCTGGCGGCCTATAACGCGGGGGAAGGGGCGGTGCGCAAATATGACGCCGTGCCTCCCTATGCGGAAACCCAGGCGTACGTGCGGGATGTGACCGCCTTGTACGAGCACTACAAGGCGCCTTGAAGGGGAGCGGCCGCGGGCCGGCTCCCCGGCGTCGTTACATGGACGCGAAGACCTTTTCGGCGATGTCCAGGGTGGACTTGATCACCGCGTCGTCGTGCGTGGCCGAGACAAAGCCCGCTTCGAAGGCGGACGGCGCGAAGTGCACGCCGTGGTCCAGCATGGCATGGAAGAAGCGATTGAACGCCGCCGTGTCGCAGGCCGAGACTTCGGCGAACGAGGTCGGGACCTTATCGCTGAAGTAGATGCCGAACATGCCGCCCACCGAGTCGGCCGAGAAGGCCAGGCCCGCGGCGCGGGCGCGTTCCTGCAGGCCCTGGGCCAGCTTGGCGGTCTGGGCCGACAGTTTGTCGTAGAAACCCGGCGCGGCAATCAGGCGCATCGTGGCCAGGCCCGCGGCCACGGCCACCGGGTTGCCCGACAGCGTGCCGGCCTGATAGACGCCGCCCAGCGGGGCGATGTGCTTCATGATCTCGGCGCTGCCGCCGAAGGCGCCCACCGGCATGCCGCCGCCGATCACCTTGGCCAGCGTGGTGATGTCGGGCTTGACGCCGGTCAGGCCTTGCACGCCTTGCGGGCCGACGCGGAAACCGGTCATGACTTCGTCGAAGATCAGCAGCGCGCCGTGCTGCGTGCAGACCTCGCGCAGGCCTTCCAGGAAGCCAGGGGCCGGCTTGATCAGGTTCATGTTGCCGGCGACCGGCTCGACGATGATGCAGGCGATGTCGGCGCCATGCTGGGCGAAAGCCTCGCGCACGGCGTCCAGGTTGTTGTATTCCAGGGTCAGCGTGTGCGAAACGAATTCCGGCGGCACGCCGGCCGAGCTGGGGTTGCCGAAGGTCAGCAGGCCCGAGCCCGCCTTCACCAGCAGGCTGTCCGAATGGCCGTGGTAGCAGCCTTCGAACTTCACGATCTTGGCGCGGCCGGTGGCGCCGCGGGCCAGGCGGATGGCCGTCATGGTCGCTTCGGTGCCCGAGCTGACCAGGCGCACCTGCTCCAGCGAGGGCAGGCGCGAGATCAGCACTTCGGCCAGCTCGATTTCCGCTTCGGTGGGAGCGCCGAAGGACAGGCCGTTGACCGCCGCGTCCTGCACGGCGCGCACCACTTCAGGATGCGAATGGCCGAGGATGGCCGGGCCCCAGGAACCGACGTAGTCGATGTACTGCTTGTCTTCCGCGTCCCACACGTACGGGCCCTGCGCGCGCTTGATGAAGCGCGGCGTGCCGCCCACGGAGCGGAAGGCGCGCACGGGCGAGTTGACGCCGCCGGGGATGCTGCGGCAGGCGCGTTCGAAAAGCTGAGCGTTACTGGACATGGCGTTCAAGGCTTGCGGTTGGGGTTTGCGGAATAGGGCGCGGAGCATGCGGCCGCGGCGGCGCGGATGCTGGGCGCTTCGAATAGCGCGGTGATGACGGCGATGGCGTCGGCGCCCGCTTGGGCCACCAACGGCGCGTTGTCGGGCGTGATGCCGCCGATGGCGACGACCGCGGGCCGGGGGGCGTCGCAGGTGTCCGTCAGGCGGCGGGCTTCGGTCAGCACCGACAGCGGCGCGCGCACGGTGTCGGGCTTGACGGTGGAGGCATACATGGCGCCGAAGGCGATGTAATCGGCGCCCGCGGCCAGCAGTTCCTGCGCGCGGCCCAGGTCGTCGTAGCTGGAGCCGCCCAGGATCAGGTCGGGACCGGCCTCGGCGCGGATGCGCGCCAGGCTTTCGTCCTCGCGGCCGACGTGCGCGCCGTCGGCGCCCACTTCCAGCGCCAGGCGCCAGTCGTCGTTGATCAGGAAGACTACGCCCAGCTCGCGGCACAGCGGCGCCAGCGCTCGGGCCTGGGCGGCGCGCACGGCGTCAGGCACATTCTTGCGGCGCAGCTGCAGCGAGCGCATGCCGCCCGCGGCGGCCTGGCGCACCGCCAGCAGCAGGCGATCGGTGTCGTCCCATTCGGGGGTGACGCCATACAGGCCAGTGGGGAAGCGCAGCGCTTTCATTGGGAGGGAATCCGGTTGGGAATGCGCCGGCCCATGCCCGGCAGGAAGCTGGCGGCGACTGCCGCGTCGGCGTGCGCCAGCCCCTGGCGCACGGCTTCCGGCATTTCCAGGCCGCGAGCCAGCATGGCCGCGATGGCAGTGGCGGCCACGCCGCCGGCGTCGCCGTTGCGGTCCGGGGGCGCCTGCCAGGGCAGGGTGGCGGTCTGACCGTTGGGGCCTAGCAGCATGTTGGCGTAGTGGCCGGGCCGCTGCGGGCTGCCCAGAACCAGGACCCATTCCGCGCCCGCCGCCAGCAGGGCGTGCATGGGTGTCGGTGCGTCCCCGATATCAATGTCGCCGTCGGCGTGCCACTGCGCCAGGCGCAGGTGCTCGATGATCAGCAGGTCCGTCTGCGGCAGCACCAGCTCCAGGGTGGCGGCCAGCAGGTCGTCGGCATCGTCCTCGTCGGCGGCGTCGGCCGGCGGCTGGGCGCGCTGGCCCAGATGCAGGACCAGCGGCACCTGGCTGTAATCGGCGGCGATCTGCGCTGCGACGCTGGCGGTTTCCGCGGTGTATAGTCCGCCCACCTTGATGGCCTGCACGGACATGTCTTCGAGCAGGCAGCGCGCCTGATCGTCCAGCAGGTCGGGTGTAACGGGATGGATTTCTTCGATGCCGGCGGTATCCCGCACGGTCAGCGCGGTCACGGCCGCGAGGCCATGGCAACCCAGGCCGGCACAAGTGACGGCATCTGCCGGCAAGCCGTCGGAACCCGAGGGATCGAGCGGACCGAAGACCAAAACGAGAGGGGGAGTAACGGGGGCCACTTGGACAGCGTTAGAGTGGGGGGGCGCCCGGACTCATTTGCGGTGAATCAGGGGAACCCCTATTGGGTTTCGGTAAGATTGTCCCCATTCTAATGGAAGCCCCTCACCTTTGCCCTGATGCCGGGCAAGGGCCTGGATTGATGTAAGAGAGAACTATGCGTACTTGGATGTGTTTGATTTGCGGCTGGGTCTATGACGAAGAGGCCGGCCTGCCCGACGAAGGCATTGCGCCCGGCACCCGCTGGGAAGACGTGCCCCCGAACTGGGTCTGTCCTGAATGCGGCGCCCGCAAAGAGGACTTCGAATTGATGGAAATCTGAGGCCATAGCGCCGACATATTCCGCCAAGGCTCGTAAGATGGGGCTAGGCCCCATCCCTCGCAACCGTGGACCCGACTGCCGCCAGGCATGATGCTTGCTGGATACGCGCGGCCTCCCCACGGTTCTTTCAGATTACCCATGTAGGGGTTGCCATGACGGAAAAACATCACGAAGACGCCGCGACGCAGGCAGCCAATTTTGCCAACCAGTTCCTGATCGCCATGCCCGGCATGGTGGAAGGCAGCCTGGCGGGTTCGGTCATCTATGTCTGCGAACACACCGAACGTGGCGCGCTGGGCCTGGTCATCAACCGGCCCACCGACCTGACGCTGGGCACCTTGTTCGAGCGCATCGACCTGACACTCGAAATCGGTCCCGTGAAGGACACCCTGGTCTTCTTTGGCGGTCCGGTGCAGACCGACCGCGGTTTCGTGCTGCACGCGCCGGCCGGCGACTACAGCTCCAGCATCAAGCTGGGCGACATGGCGCTGACCACCTCGCGCGACGTGCTGCAGGCCGTGGCCGACGGCAAGGGGCCGGCCCGCATGCTGGTCACGCTGGGTTATGCCGGTTGGGGCGCGGGCCAGCTCGAGAGCGAGATGGCGCAGAACGCCTGGCTCAGCGTGGGCGCTGACGACGACATCATTTTCGACGTGCCCCCCGAGGAACGCTATCCGGCCGCGCTGAAGCTGCTGGGCATCGATCCGGTGATGCTGGCGGGCGATGCCGGACATGCCTGAAGAGACCCTGCTTGCCTTCGATTTCGGCGAGAAGAAGATCGGCATCGCCATCGGCAATACGCTGACGCGCCAGGCGCGTCCGCTGGAAATCATCTTCAGCGAAGTCCGCGAGGCGCGCTTCGGCCGCATCGCGGCGCTCTTGCAGGAGTGGCAGCCCCACCGTGTCGTGGTGGGTCTGGCCCTGGACGCCGACGGCGGCGAGCAACCCGCCACCGCGCGCTGCCGCCGCTTTGCCAATCAATTGCACGGCCGCTTCGGCCTCGCCGTCGAACTGGTCGACGAACGCGGTTCCAGCATGGAGGCGCAGCGCCTGCTGGGCACCCATGCGGCGGACGACGCGATGGCGGCGGCTGTTATCCTGCAACGATACCTGGACACCCTGCCTGCGGCTTGATGCACGCGGTCCGGACTGCCTATGCTCAATCCGCAACTCGATCGCCGCGGCGAACTGATACACCTGTTGACCACCGAAGGGCTGCCCCGCAGGCACGTCGAACGGCTGCTGGACGCGGCGCGCGCGTGGGCGGCGCGCGGCGATACAACGGGAGAGGCGCCAGCCGGCCCGTCGTCCGCGATGCCGGTATTCCTGTGCCTGCCCGATGAGTCCACGCAAGACCGCGATGCCTTTGCCGCCGCCGCGCAGCGCGTGTCGCTGTCTGCGGTCATGCTGGATCCGCAGGCCGGCGACGCGCTGGCCGCAACCGTCTCGCGCCTGGCCCCGGGCCTGCTGGTGCTGCGCCATGGCGCCAGCGGCGCGGCGCATTGCGCGGCCGCGCACGCGGCGCCGGGCCTGCGCATCCTCAACGCAGGCGACGGCTGCCACGCCGATCCCTTGCCCGCGCTGGCGCTGGTGCAAGCCATGCTCGACGCGCGGCAGGACCTGACCAACCTGGCTGTGACGCTGGTGGGCGACATCCGCCACTCGCGCGTGGCGCGTTCCGTCATCCATGCCATGACCACGCTGGGCGTGCCCGAAGTCCGCGCCGCCGCGCCGCGCACCCTGTTGCCCGACGGACTGCCGCAGCTTGGCGTGCGCGCCTGCGCCTCGCTGCGCGAGGGCTTGCAGGATGCAGACGTCATCATCGCGCTGCCCTTGCAAGTGGAAGGCATCAGCGGCGCGCAACTCCCTTCCGCACGCGAATACGCGCAGGCCTACGGCCTGACGCCGGATGCCCTGGCCGCGGCCCGCTCCGATGCCCTGCTGCTGCCGGCGGGCGTGTTGACGCCCGCCATCGAGGTCGACGGCGATGTGTCGGCCAGCCTGGCGCCCATCGAGGCGCGGCTGGAGGACATCGAGCAGCATCTGCGTCTGGCCGCCTTGGAATTGCTGACCGGAGACGCGTCGTGAGGCTGCATATCGCCAATGGCCGGCTGATCGATCCCGCCAACGCGGTGGACGGACAGCACGACCTCTACATCGCCGACGGCCACGTCGTCGCCGTGGGCCGCGCGCCCGACGGTTTTCAAGCGGATCGCTCGCTGGACGCCAGCGGGCTGGCGGTGTTGCCGGGCCTGATCGATCTGTCCGCGCGCGTCACGCAACCGGGCGCGGCGGCCTTCGCCGCTGCCGAACTGCGCGCGGCGCTTGCCGGTGGCGTCACCCGGCTGGTGCTGCCACCGGACCCTGGCGCGCCGCTGGATGAACCCGGCAAGGCCGAGGCCTTGATGCGCCACGCCGAGGCCGGGCAATGCCGCGTCCATCCCTTGGGCGCGATGACGGTGGGACTGGCCGGCGAAACGCTGGCCGAGATGGGCCTGCTGGCGCAGGCGGGCTGCCTCGCCTACACGCACGGCGAACAAGGCATCGCCGATACGCGCGTGCTCTGGGGCGCGATGCGCTACGCCAGCGGCATGGGCCTGGCGCTGTGGCTGCGACCACAGGATCCGTGGCTTGCGCGCGGCGCGGTCGCCGCAAGCGGCGCCTACGCCGAGCGCCTGGGCCTCGAAGGGCTGCCGCCGCAGGCGGAAACCGTGGCCCTGCACACCATTTTTGAACTGCAGCGCGCCACCGGCGCGCGCGTGCACCTGACGCGGCTGTCCTCGGCCGCTGGCCTGGAACTGCTGCGCGCCGCCCGGCGCGAGGGCCTGCCGGTCACGGCCGACGTGTCCGTCCACAGTCTGCACCTGACTGACGTGGACATCGGCTTCTTCAACACGGACTTCCGCCTGAACCCGCCGCTGCGCGGCCAGCGCGATCGCGACGCGATCCAGGCCGCGTTGGCCGACGGCACTGTCGATGCGCTGTGCTCCGATCACAATCCGATCGACGACGCCGCCAAAGCCGTGCCGTTCCCGTTGGCCGAGCCCGGCGCTACCGGACTGGAGCTGCTGCTGTCCCTGGCCCTGAAGTGGGCGCGCGACCACCGCCGACCTCTGCCCGAAGCACTGGCGCGGGTCACTTGCGGCCCCGCCGCGGTGCTGGCCAGCGTTTCTCCGCTGGCCGCATCCGCCGGCCATCTGGGCGTGGGAGCGTCAGCGGACCTGTGCCTGGCCGATCTGGAAGCCGAATGGCTGGCGATGCCCGGCGCGCTGCAAAGCCGCAGCGGCCATACCCCGTTCGCGGGTATGATGCTGCCCGGCCGCGTACGCGCCACCGTGGTAGGTGGCAGCCTGGCCTGGGAGACTCCGGTTTGAAGCTGCTGCGCTTTGTCCTTAGGCTGTTCCTCGTGGTGCCCTGGATTCTCTTCGGCCTCTTGTGTGTAGGCCTGGTATATCCCCTGATCGGCCCCAAATCACGTGCCTGGCTGAACCGCCGCTGGTCGCGCTGCCTGATGGCTTTCTGTGGCCTGCGGGTCGTCCTCAAGGGCGAGCCGCGCCTGACCGGTCCGGTGCTGCTGGTGGCCAACCACGTGTCCTGGATCGACATCTTCGTGCTGAACTCGGCGCGCGCCACGTCCTTCGTCGCCAAAAGCGAAATCCGCAGTTGGCCGATCATCGGCTGGCTGGTGGCCGGCGCCGGCACGCTCTTCATCGAACGCGGCCAGCGCCACGCGGTGCACGCCATGGGTGAATCCATGCAAGCCCGCTTCAAGCAGGGCGACGCGGTGGGGCTGTTCCCCGAAGGCACGACGAGCGAGGGTTTCGAACTGCTGCCCTTCCACGCCAGCCTGTTCGAGCCGGCGCGTTCGGCCGCCGTCGAGATCCAGCCCGTGGCCTTGCGCTTCCTGCAGCATGGCAAGCGCAGCGGTTACGCGGCGTTCGTTGGCGAAGAGTCCTTGGTCGCGAATCTCTGGCGGGTGCTGGGGGTGACCGGACTGGCCGTCGAAGTGGTGTTCCTGCCGCCGTTGGCGGCGCGGCATCCGGACGGGAGTTTGCCTACGCGGCTGGAGTTGTCTCATCAGGCGCGGGATGCGATTTCGAGTGTGCTGTAGCGCATAAGCGCTTCGTAGGTCGTCCGTCGTCGCGGGCGGCCTTTTGGGGCTTACTCGGTGTCTTGCGTCGCATGATGACGCTGCGCGCGGGCCGTCGTCGACCTAACGCGGGTGCCGGATGGGTGGCGCGCGTGACGGTCAGCATGCGCAAGCAGTTCGCCACCGCGCGCCATCCATCACCGCCCATCCCTCATGAGCTGGCGACCATTAGCAAACCACTCGCCGCATTCGCGCAAGCGAACACAATCGAGATTCAAGAAATCACGTATGTCATTCTCGGCCGCCCGCGCGGCCGAGAATGACGGGCAGCCCAAGAATCGTCCCTGACCACAGCTCTAGCAGCGCATCAGTCCAAGATTCAAGTAGCCCATCGGCGCGGGCGCCTGAGTGGCGGGCAACCTCGATGCGCCCGAGGGAATCTGAAGGGAAGGCCGAAGGCCTGGACGAAGATGACGACGGGGCAGTCCGGAGCGAAGGCTCCGGACCGCAATCGTGGGCGCCCGCCACTCAGGCGCCCGCGCCGATGGGCGGCCTACGAAGCACTGGAACGGCGCCTCGAAACCATGCAAACGCAGCCTCGGCCGAGCTTAATACCACGAAGCAACATCGCCAGAAGCGACAAAGCCCGCCTACTTCCCAGCACTATCCGACCACCCCTTGGACAACTCCACCGCCTGCCGCCACCGCTTCATCCGCGCAGCCCGCACGGACTCCGGCCAAGTCGGTTCGAACGTCCGCTCAGCCTGCCACTTCGAGGCAAACTCCTCCAGCCCCGACCAGAACCCTACCGCCAGCCCCGCCAACCCCGCGGCCCCCAGCGCCGTCGATTCCGATACGCGCGGGCGGACCACCGGGACGCCCAGCAAATCCGCCTGCATCTGCATCAGCAGGTCGTTGCGGGCGGCGCCGCCGTCCACGCGCAGCTCGGTCAGCGCGATGCCGCTGTCGCCGTTCATGCAGGTCAGCAGTTCGGCGCTTTGCAGAGCGATGGATTCCAGCGTGGCGCGGGCGATGTGGGCGCGGGTGGTGCCGCGGGTCAGGCCCACCAGCGTGCCGCGCGCATACGGATCCCAGTGCGGCGCACCCAGGCCGGCGAAGGCCGGGACCATGAATACGTCGTCGGTGTCGGCCACGCTGGCGGCCAGGGATTCGATTTCTTCCGAACGCTGGATGATGCCCAGGCCGTCGCGCAGCCATTGCACCGCCGCGCCGGCCACGAACACGCCGCCTTCCAGCATGTAGGTCGGGCGCCAGCCGCTGTCGCCGGCCTGCGGCAGGCCCCAGCCTACCGTGGACAGCAGGTTGTTGTGGGACTGCACAGGTTTTTCGCCCACGTTCATCAGCATGAAGCAGCCGGTGCCGTAGGTGTTCTTTGCCATGCCCGGCGTGAAGCAGGCCTGGCCGAAGGTGGCGGCCTGCTGGTCGCCGGCGTTGCCGGCAATCGGGATCGAACCGCCCAACCATTCGGGCAGGGCTTCACCCACCACCGCGCTGCTGGGCGCGATGGTGGGCAGCACGCTGCGCGGGATCTTCAGCAGCGCCAGGATCTCGTCGTTCCAGTCCTGCGTGTGCAGGTCGAACAGCATGGTGCGCGAGGCGTTGCTCGGGTCGGTGCTGTGCACCGCGCCGCCCGTCAGTTGCCAGATCAGCCAGGTGTCCACCGTGCCAAAGGCCAGTTCGCCGCGATCGGCCATCTGGCGTGCGCCCGGCACGTGATCCAGCAGCCAGGCAAGCTTGGTGCCGGAAAAATAGGCGTCCAGCACCAGGCCGGTGCGCGATTGCAGGAAATCGGCGTGGCCGTCCTGGCGCAGCTGGTCGCACATGGGCGCCGTGCGGCGGTCCTGCCAGACGATGGCGCGCGCCAGCGGGCGGCCGGTGGCGCGTTCCCAGATCAGGGTGGTTTCGCGCTGATTGGTGATGCCAATGGCGGCGATGTCGGCGGCGGTGGCGCCGGCATTGCGCAGGGCTTCGCGCGCCACGTCCAGCTGGCTATGCCAGATCTCGCTGGCGTCGTGCTCGACCCAGCCCGGCCGCGGATAGTGCTGGCGGAATTCGCGCTGGCCCACGCCGCGCACCACGCCCTCACGGTCGAACACGATTGCGCGGGAGCTGGTCGTGCCCTGGTCCAGGGCTAGGACAAATTCATTCGTCGTCACTTTGTTTGGCGCCGTTCAGGTGTGCCCCGGCCAGAGGGTCGAGGCGTCTAAAGGAGAAGGTCGAAGCCATGCACAGCACGCCGACGACGATGAAGCCCGCGACGACATCGCGGATCGCCAGCGTTTCCGCGCCGCGCAGGGACATGCTGATGTTCAGCGTCACCGCGGCCACGCCCACGCCCAGGCTGATGCCCAGCTGCTGCGCCATCGCGGCGAAACTGCTGGCGCGGCTCATCTTGGACGGGGGGATGTCGGCATAGGTTAGCGTATTTACCCCGGTGAACTGCAGCGAACGGAAAAAGCCGCCGACCAGCAGGATCGCGATCATCAGCCACACCGGCGTGGTGGGCGTGAAGGCGCCGCAGACCACGATGAACGCGCCCGCCAGCACGGCGTTCACGGTCAGGACCCGGCGAAAGCCGAAGTGCTTGACGATGGGGGTGGCCACGAACTTCATCAGCAGCGCGCCCGCGGCGCTGGCGAAGGTGATCAGGCCGGCCGCGAACGGCGTGAGGCCAAAACCCACCTGCAGCAGCATGGCCAGCAGGAAGGGCGTGGCGCCCACGGCGAAACGGCACAGGTTGCCGCCCAGCGTGGAGATGGCAAAGGTGGGGATCCGCATCAGCGACAGGTCGATGATGGGGTGTTCGGTGCGCTTGGCATGCCAGCCATAGAGCAGGCCGCAGATCGTGCCGACCGCGATCAGCCCCAGCAGCACGGACGGCGGCATGACGTCGCGGCCGATGGCCTCGAAACCGCTGACCAGGGTCGCCAGGCAGATCGCGCTGAGCAGGAAGCCCGGCCAGTCCAGGCGCGGGGCGGCTTCCTCGCGGATTTCCGCGACGTAGCGCAGCACCAGGAAAATTCCCAGGATACCGATAGGGATATTGATCAGGAAGATCCAGTGCCAGGACATGTAGGTGACCATGAAGCCGCCCAACGGCGGTCCGATCACGGGGCCCAGCAGGGCCGGAATGGAAAGGAAGGACATGGCCTTCAGCAAGTCCTGCTTGGGCACGGTGCGCAGCAGGATGATGCGCCCCACCGGCACCATCATTGCGCCCGCCATCCCCTGGACGATGCGGGCCAGGACCAGTTGCGGCAGATCCTGGGACAGCGCACAGGCCACCGAGCTGAGCGTGAACAGGCCGATCGCCGCCACGAACACCCGCCGCGCGCCGTAGCGGTCGGCCGCCCAGCCGCTGACGGGCACGAATACCGCCACCGACAGCAGGTAGGAAGTAATGGCCACGTTCAGCCGTACCGGGGTCGAACCCAGGGCGTGGGCCATGGCTGGCAGGGCAGTGGCCACCACGGTGGCGTCCAGCATCTGCATGAACAGCGCACAGCCCACGATGAAGGGAATCATGCGCGCCGCGCGCGCGGCTTGCTCACTGGAAAGAGGAGCGGGGCGGGCTGCTGCTGCGGTTTCTGCGGACATGGCGGGCGGGGGCGATGGGTGCCGCGAGATTGTAACGCCGGGGGGTGGGCCGCCGTGAAGTAAACTCCCTACATCCGAAACCCATTGAAATTGGTGCCATGGCGACCAACTACGAATCCGAGATCACCCTTTTCCTGAAGGACTACAAGAAATCGCATCCTGGCACCGAAGAGCGCCAGCGCGAGGGCCGCGCCCGCCTTTGGGACAAACCGCAGGACTCGGAGCTGCTGGAAGGCTTCCGCGCGGCCCGCGTGCCGCAAAAGCCGTACGTCTACCAGGCCGACTGAGCCCATTGCGGCAATCATGGCCCAAAACGCTTCCGTCCCGGGCGACGCCCTGGCCGCGCTAGTGGAACCGCCCGTCGACAGCACCCCTGACACGATCGACAGCGTGGCGTTCGCGCGCCTGTATGGCGAGCCGCTGTTCCAGATGCCCACGGACCTGTACATCCCGCCGGATGCGCTGGAAGTGTTTCTGGAAGCGTTTGAAGGGCCGCTCGACCTGCTGCTCTACCTGATCCGCAAGCAGAACTTCAATGTGCTGGACATCCCCATGGCGGATGTCACGCGGCAGTATCTGTCGTATGTGGAGCAGATCCGCATCCACAACCTGGAGCTGGCCGCAGAGTACCTGCTGATGGCGGCGATGCTTATCGAGATCAAGTCGCGCATGCTGCTGCCGGTCAAGAAGACCGACACCGGCGAAGAGCCGGAAGATCCACGCGCCGAACTCGTGCGCCGCCTGCTCGAATACGAGCAGATGAAGCTGGCCGCCCAGAAGCTGGACGCGATGCCGCAGTTGGGCCGCGACTTCGTCAGCAGCCAGGCGGTGGCCGACCTGAGCGTCGAGCGCATGCTGCCCGAGGTCAGCGTGGACGACTTGCGCGCGGCGTGGGCCGACATCATGAAGCGGGCCAAGCTGAACCAGCATCACCACATCACGCGCGAACAGTTGTCCGTGCGCGATCACATGACGCATATCCTGCGGCGCCTGAACGACGTGCGCTTCATGGAATTCGGCGACCTGTTCATGGAGCGCGTCCGCGAAGGCGCGCCCGCGGCGGTGGTCGTCGTGCATTTCATCGCCATGCTGGAGCTGGCGCGCGAGTCCCTGCTGGAAATTACGCAGGCCGAGCCCTATGCTCCCATCTACGTGCGCCTGGCCTACACCAGCGTGTCGGCGGTCGCGGCCTGATCCTCACCGGGCTGCCCCCAACCCCGGAGAAACTCCTTGAAAGTCGTACACACCATCCAGGAATTGCGCGATCACCTGCGCGGCCAGAATCGCGTGTCCTTCGTGCCCACGATGGGCAATCTGCACGAAGGCCACCTGTCCCTGATGAAGCTGGCGCGCCAGCATGGCGATCCGGTGGTGGCCAGCATCTTCGTGAACCGCCTGCAGTTCGGTCCCAACGAAGACTTCGACCAGTATCCCCGCACGCTCGCCGCCGACATCGAGAAGCTCGAGCGCGAGCGCGACGTCTACGTGCTGTTCGCGCCGAACGAGCGCGAGATGTATCCGGAGCCGCAGAACTTCCGTGTGCAGCCCCCGGACGACCTGGGCGATATCCTGGAAGGCGAGTTCCGCCCCGGCTTCTTCGAAGGCGTCAGCACCGTGGTGCTGAAGCTGTTCTCCTGCGTGCAGCCGCGCGTGGCGGTGTTCGGCAAGAAGGACTACCAGCAGCTGATGGTGGTGCGCAACATGTGTCGCCAATTCCAATTGCCCGTCGAAGTGTTGGCGCACGAGACCGTGCGCGCCGAAGATGGCCTGGCCTTGTCCTCGCGCAACCGTTACCTCAGCGACGCCGACCGCGCCGAGGCGCCTGCGTTGTATGCCGCGTTGCGGCACGCCAACGAGCGCCTGGCCCAGGGCGAACGCGATGCCGCCGCCCTGGAGCGCGAAGCCGTCGAGACCCTGACCCGGCGCGGCTGGCAGGTGGACTACGTGGCTCTGCGCCGCCAACGCGACCTCAAGCGTCCCGAAGCCGCCGACCTGCAGGCCGGCGAACCGTTGGTGGCGCTGGCGGCGGCCAAGCTGGGCACGACCCGCCTGATCGACAATCTGGAACTGGCCTACACGGCCTGAGACGGCAAGGCCGCGGGGGTGGCGTCCATGTCCACCCCTGAAAGAACTACCAGCTTACGTGGTGGCGGGAGGCGGGTCAGACTCGGTGCAATCCTACATTGCAAGCGAGCCGCCCCATGCAAGCTCCCCGTCCCGATCTGGAAGCCGTTCTTTCTTCCCTCACTCCCCGCGAACGGCAAATCGTCACCTATGTGGCCGCCGGCCGCCCCAATAAAGTCATCGCCATAGACCTGGGCATTTCGCTGCGCACGGTCGAGGCCCACCGCTCCCGCATCTTCACCAAGCTGCAAGTGCGCAACGCCATGCAACTGGCGTGCCGGCTGTGCGAGCACGGCCGTTCCGGCGCCTCGCCCGTGCCTGGGGCGGCTGGGCCGGACCGCCGGCATGCGCTGGTTTCCATGCGCCCGCCCGGCAGCGTCAGTCCGAGCTATGTGCTGCATGAGCCGCCGACGCCAGCGTACAGCCCATGCCTGGCAAGTCCCGCTGCACGCCGTTCCGATCTTGGCGCCGACCCAGACAGCCAGTCTGGGTAGTCCAAAAGCACCGGGCCCGGCGAACGTGATGTTCGTCGGACCCGGGTAGGAAGGCTGCGCAGGCGGCGTACTCAATGGCCGCCGGCGGGCCTCAAGGACACTGGGGCGCGGCCGCCTTGGCCAATTCGTCGATCGGGTCCAGATCAGGCTGGCGGGTCAGGTTGTAGTTCAGGTTGGGCGTCTGGCCGTCAATGGAGCGCACGCGCAGCACGTTGTTGGCAGCCACCACGAATTCCGCGCGGCCATTGCCCTTGCTGTCCATCAGGATGACGCGCGGCGGGCGCTCGTCGGTGGCATCCCAGCAGCCTTGCTCGGTAACCGGCGGGCCTTTC
The DNA here is from genome assembly GCF_014851665.1 of Achromobacter sp. ACM03. Lineage (NCBI taxonomy): Bacteria > Pseudomonadati > Pseudomonadota > Betaproteobacteria > Burkholderiales > Alcaligenaceae > Achromobacter > Achromobacter sp. ACM03. The sequence goes on from NZ_JACVAD010000002.1 coordinate 443,237, forward strand.
TTGGGATCGTTTTCCAGGTAGGCCACGCGGCCGCGCCAACGGCCATTGGGCGCCAGCGTAAGCGTCACGCGCTGTGCGGTGCACTGCATGGCGGGCGAGAAGCACGGCAGGGTGCCCATGTAGGTCTGCGGCTGCGGCACCAGGCTCTGCACCGCCGGGTTGGGCGCGCTGGCATTTGCCGGGCTGGCGGCGGCCGGCGCGCTTGCGGCGGATGCCGAGGTGGTGTGTTCGGTGTCTGCCGGGACTGCCTGGCCGTCTTCCGTGGTCTGACCGCCGGCGGCGGCCTGGGCGGCCTGATTCTGGTTCTTGCGGGGGGCATCCGGCTTGAGCGCGATCTGCACTTGCGACGGCGCACGGATGACGCTGCGATATCCCGCGCCCGACCCCTGGTACTGGGCGTCGGTCACGGTGCTTTCGGCGGGAGGGTCGTAGTAGCCTTCGGTTTTCTGTTGGGCACAGCCAGCTGCGCCCAATGCGGTGCCTGCGAGCAGCAGCCCCATGACGCTGAGTTTGCGGGAGCGGGTACCGATTTCTACGCGCGCGGTCATGGCAGCTTATCCGTGTGGTGAGTCTGTCTCCGATTTTACGCACTTATGCGAAGATTCGATACGTTCCCCTTAGCCGCACTTGGGCATCCTCAACACTTTATGCACTATTTACGACACGGCCGCCGCCAGCCTGCCCCGCGCACTATCGCCAGCTCCTGGCGTGGCGCCGTTGCGGCCCAGTGCCGCGCGTGTGGATGACGGCGATGCGGCATGTCTTCGATCTGCCTCTGGGCCTGTTCATCGGCCTGGCGGCGCTGGCGGGTTTGTTCGTCGGCAACTGGCTGACGGTGCTGACCCACCGGCTGCCACGCATGATGGAGCAGGAATGGCAGGCGCACTGCCAGGAAGCCTCGGGCAAGCCGCTTGCGGCGGGGCGCTATGGCCTGTGGTTGCCGGCATCGCACTGCCCCGCCTGCGACACCCCCGTGGCGGGCTGGCGGCGGCTGCCGCTGCTGGGTTGGCTGCTGTTGCGAGGTCGCTGCGGCGCTTGCGGCGTGGCCATCGGGTGGCGCTACCCGGCCATCGAACTGCTGACCTGCGCGCTGTTCGCTGCATGCGCCTGGCGGTTCGGCGCCACGCCGCTGGCGCTGTCCGCCATGGGCTTGTCGGCCATGCTGGTGGCGCTGGCCTGGATCGACTTCGAGTCCACACTGCTGCCCGACGCATTGACCCAGCCGCTGCTCTGGGCCGGGCTGCTGGTCAATCTGTTCGATGCCTATGCCAGCCTGCAGATGGCGGTGGTGGGGGCGGTGGCGGGCTACGTCTTCCTGTGGGTTATCTTTCATGTGTTCCGCCTGCTGACGGGGCGCGAGGGCATGGGCTATGGTGATTTCAAACTGCTCGCCGCGCTGGGCGCATGGTTTGGCGTGGAAGCCCTGCCGACGCTGCTGCTGAGCGCATCGTTGCTGGGCGTGCTGATCGGCGGCGCGCTGACCTTGAGCGGCCGCGCCAGTCGCGGGCAGCCATTGCCCTTTGGTCCCTATCTTGCGCTGGCGGGCGTCGTGACGCTGCTGGTGGGCGGCGAGCACGGCTTGGGGCAGTTTTTGCAATAGGGCGGTTCATGTCCTCCATGGGATGGGCGGTATGTTGAAGATAGGTCTGACGGGCGGCATCGGATCGGGCAAGACCCGGGTGGCGGACATGCTTGCAGAGTGGGGGGCGACGCTGGTCGATACCGACGAGATCGCGCGTGAGCTGACCGCCGCGGGCGGTGCTGCCATGCCTGCGATAGAACGCGAGTTCGGCCCGCGGGCATTGACGCCGGACGGGGCGCTGGACCGCGCGTGGATGCGGGATCAGGCGTTCTCGGATCCGCAGGTGCGCTTGCGGCTGGAGGCCGTGCTGCATCCCGCCATCGGGCAGGAGACCGAGCGCCAGGCCGCGGCTGCGACCGGTGCGTATCTGGTCTTCGTGGTGCCGCTGCTGGTTGAATCGTTGCCGCGTTGGCGCTCGCGCCTGGACCGCATCTGCGTGGTGGATTGCGACCCGGAGACGCAGGTGGCGCGGGTGCGCCAACGCAGCGGGCTGACGGAGCCTGCCATACGGCGTATCATGGCGGCACAGGCTGCGCGGGCAAGCCGTCTGGAAGTCGCCGACGACGTCATCGTCAATGACGCAGGCACTACGCCGGAACAACTGCGCGCGCAGGCGAAGATCCTGCATGACCGCTGGCTGGCGCTGGCGAGCACGACGGGCCGGCAAGCTCCGCGCTAGGCCGGCACCCCTGAATAACATTGGCCCAGCCGGCCAAACACAGATGGGCCTGTAAAGAAGCGTGATCGTTTACGAATACCCCTTCAATGAGCGCATCCGCGCTTATCTGCGGCTGGAATACCTGTTCGACAGGCTGTTCTTCTTTGCCCGCGAGGGGGACTCGCGCCTGCATCAGGTCGCCGTCACCTCCCTGTTCGACCTGCTCGATGCCTGCGAACGCACCGATGTAAAAGGCGCGGTCCTGCAAGACCTGGAACGCCAGCGCATGGCGCTGGTCGGGCTGCGCGATCATCCCGGCGTTGCACAGGATGCGCTTGAAGCCATGCTGCGCGAAATGGAAAAGGTGACCACGGCGCTGGCCGCGCCTGGCAAGACCGGCCAGTCCCTGCGCGAAAACGAATGGCTGACCAGCCTGCGCGGACGCCTGTCGGTGCCGGGCAGCGCCACGCAGGTCGACATGCCCTCGTATTTCGCCTGGCAGAACAAATCCGAGGCCGCCCGCTGCGCCGACCTGCAGGCCTGGGTGGCACCCTTCATTCCTTTGTATGACGGCCTGACCCTGGCCCTGCGCCTGCTGCGCGAATCGGGCCGCAAGTCGGACATCGTGGGCGAGCAGGGCGCCTACCAGCAGATGCTGGGCGGCAAGCAGTTCCAGCTGCTGCGGGTCTGGCTGGACCCCGCCCAGGGCGTGTTTCCCGAGATCAGTGCCAATAAGTACATGATCTGGATACGTTTTTCCACCCAGGACGGCGAATTCAAGCCCCAGCAGGTCGCCCGCGACGTCCCCTTCCAGATGACGCTCTGCACCTCATAGGATGGGTGGAGCGCGAGCATCCTCGCGCAACTCCGCCCGTTGTCCGACGCGCGTAACCCACCAAGCAGCGCTTGAATGGGGCAAGGCGGACCAAGCCTGCGGGGCCAGGCGGCCCACTTTGCCTTCCGCCCAGATTCCTGTTGCTCCCAGTTTCAACCAGGGATCGCGGCGCTGGAAACCGGGACGGTCTGGTACACAATACGGCTTTCCTCCGCCCGTGCCGGAACTGTTCCATGCCTGATAGCCGTCCCGTATCTCCGCCCACCCGTTGGACCCGCCGCCGCCTGCTTGGGCTGGCGCTGGTATTGCTCGTTGTGGCGGGCATAGCCTGGCTGGTGCTGCGGCCCGCGGCCAAGCCGGGCGGGGCGGGCGCCCCGGGGGGGCGTCCCGGGGGCCGGCCGCCAGCGGGCGCCATGATGACCCCCGCGGTGCCGGTGCGCATCGCCACGGCCGCCAAGCAGGACATCGATATCTTCCTGAAGTCGCTGGGCACGGTCACCGCCTACAACACCGTTACCGTGCGCAGCCGGGTCAGCGGCGAACTGGTGGAAGTGGCCTTCCAGGAGGGCCAGCAAGTGAAGGCCGGCGACCTGTTGGCGCAGGTGGACCCGCGGGCGTTCCAGGTGGCCCTGGACCAGGCGCGCGGCACGCAGATGCAGAACCTGGCCCAGCTGGAGAACGCCCGGCGCGACCTGCAGCGTTATCAGGCGCTGTACAAGCAGGACTCGATCGCGAAGCAGCAGGTCGACACGCAGGCCGCCCTGGTGCGGCAGTACGAAGGCACCGTCAAGAGCGACCAGGCCAACGTGGACAACGCCCGCCTGCAACTGGAATACGCGCGTATCACCGCGCCCATCAGCGGCCGTTTGGGCTTGCGCCAGGTGGACCGCGGCAATCTGGTGTCCAGCTCGGACACCAACGGACTGGTGGTGATCACCCAGACCCAGCCGATTTCCGTGGTGTTCACGCTGCCCGAGACCCAGCTGCCCGAAGTGCGCGCCGAGATCGCCGCCGGCAAGACGCTGGCGGTGGATGCCTATGACCGCGCCGACACCCGGCGCATCGCCACGGGCCAGCTGGAAACGATGGACAACCAGATCGACGTCACCACCGGCACCCTGAAGCTGAAGGCGCGTTTTGAAAACGCCGACGACGCGCTTTTTCCCAACCAGTTCGTCAACGTGCGCCTGCACGTGCTCACGCGCAAGGACGTGACCGCGATCCCCACCGCCGCCATCCAGCAAGGCTCGGCCGGCGCCTTCGTGTTCCTGGTGCAGCAGGACAACACCGTGCAGGTGCGCCAGCTGAAGCTGGGCGCCGTCAACAACGGCATGGTGGCCGTCAACGAAGGCCTGCAGCCCGGCGACCGGGTGGTCGTCGAAGGCACCGACCGTCTGCGCGCGGGCGCCAAGGTGGAAGTGGTGGGCGGCTCGGACGTGATCCCCGCCACCCGCGACAAGACCCTGGGCGCGGGCGCGCCGGCCGGCACCACGCCGCCGTCGAAGTAAGCCGGGAAACATCGTGAGCCCGTCGCGCCTGTTCATCCTGCGTCCGGTAGCCACCACGCTGTCGATGGTGGCGATCCTGATCGCCGGTTTCATCGCCTACCGGCTGCTGCCCGTTTCGGCCCTGCCGGAAGTGGACTATCCGACGATCCAGGTGGTGACGCTGTACCCCGGCGCCAGTCCCGATGTGATGACTTCGCTGGTGACGTCGCCACTGGAACGGCAGTTCGGACAGATGCCGGGCCTGAACCAGATGTCGTCCACCAGTTCGGGCGGGGCCTCGGTCATCACGCTGCAGTTCAATTTGACGCTGCCCCTGGACGTGGCTGAACAGCAGGTGCAGGCGGCGATCAACGCCGCTTCGAACCTGCTGCCCAGCGACCTGCCGGTGCCGCCGACCTACAACAAGGTGAACCCGGCGGACGCCGCGGTCCTGACGCTGGCGATCACGTCCCCCACCATGCCCTTGCCGCAGGTGCGCGACCTGGTGGATACGCGGGTGGCGCAGAAGCTGTCGCAGATTCCCGGCGTGGGCCTGGTCAGCGTGGCGGGCGGCCAGCGTCCGGCGGTGCGGGTACAGGTCAATCCGCAGGCGCTGGCGGCCAACGGCCTGTCGCTGTCGGACCTGCGCACGGCCATCGTTGGCGCCAACGTCAACCAGCCGAAGGGCAATCTGGACGGACCGCAGCGGTCCACCACCATCAACGCCAACGATCAGCTCAAGACGCCCACCGACTACAACGACCTGATCATCGCGTACAAGAACAATGCGCCGCTGCGCCTGTCCGACGTGGCGCGCGCCGTCGAAGGCGCCGAGGACACGCGCCAGGCGGCCTGGGCCGGCGACAAGCCCGCCATCCTCCTGAACATCCAGCGCCAGCCGGGCGCCAACGTGATCGACGTGGTCAACCGGATCCAGGCGCTGCTGCCCCAGCTGCGCGCCGCCTTGCCCGCGACCCTGGACGTGAGCGTGGTGTCCGACCGCACCCAGACCATCCGCGATTCGGTGGCCGACGTGCAGTTCGAGATGATGCTGGCCGTGGCCCTGGTGGTCATGGTGACCTTCGTGTTCCTGCGCAGCCTGACGGCGACGCTGATCCCCAGCGTGGTGGTGCCGCTGTCTCTGGTGGGTACCTTCGGCATCATGTACCTGGCCGGCTTCTCCATCAACAACCTGACCTTGATGGCGTTGACCATAGCCACCGGCTTCGTGGTGGACGACGCCATCGTCATGATCGAGAACATCGCCCGCCACATCGAGGAAGGCGAGACGCCGCTGCAAGCCGCGCTCAAGGGCGCCTCGCAGATCGGCTTCACGCTGATCTCGCTGACCTTTTCGCTGATCGCCGTGCTGATCCCGCTGCTCTTCATGACCGAAGTGGTGGGGCGGCTGTTCCGCGAGTTCGCCATCACGCTGGCCGTTTCCATCCTGATATCGCTGGTGGTGTCGCTGACGCTGACGCCCATGATGTGCGCGCGCCTCTTGCGCGCCGAATCCGAGCAGAAGCACGGCCGCTTCCATCAGGTTACGGGCGCCTTCATCGACCGCGTGATCGCCGGCTACGACCGCTGGCTGCAGGTCGTGCTGCGGCATCAGCCGCTGACGCTGCTGGTGGCGCTGGCAACCTTCGCGCTGACCGTGCTGCTGTACCTGGTGATCCCCAAGGGCTTCTTCCCGCAGCAGGACACCGGGCTGATCCAGGCCATCACCCAGGCGCCGCAATCGATTTCCTTCCCCGCCATGGCGGAGCGTCAGCGCGAGGCCGCGCGCCTGGTGCTGGAAGATCCCGACGTGCAGGCCGTATCGTCCTTCATCGGCGTGGACGGCAGCAACGCCACGCTCAGCGCCGGACGCATGCAGATCGCGCTCAAGCCGCAAGCCGAGCGCAACGGCGACCTGCGCACGGTGATGGGACGCCTGGAGCAGGCGCTGGCCAAGCAGGATGGCCTGACCGTCTACATGCAGCCGGTGCAGGACCTGACCATCGAGGACCGCGTGAGCCGCACGCAGTACCAGATGACGCTGTCCAATCCCGACCTGAAGGTGTTGAGCGAATGGACGCCCAAGCTGGTGAACCGCCTGCGGCAGGTGCCCGGCCTGAAGGACGTGACCGACGACCTGCAGGACGACGGCCTGCAGACCTGGGTCGAGATCGACCGCGACGCCGCGTCGCGGCTGGGCATCACGGCGGCGGTAATTGACGAGGCGCTCTACAACGCCTTCGGCCAGCGGTTGATTTCCACCATCTTCACGCAATCCAACCAGTACCGCGTGGTGCTGGAGGTCGAGCCGCAGTTCCAGGTCACGCCGGCCTCGCTGGGCCAGATCCACGTGCCTACCTCGACCGGGGCGCAGGTGCCGCTGTCGTCAGTGGCGCATATCAGCGAAGGCAAGACGGTGCTGGCGGTGAACCGGCTGGACCAGTTCCCGATGGTGACGGTGTCCTTCAACCTGGCGCCGGGCGCGTCCTTGTCCGGCGCGGTGGAGGACATCATCGCGGCCGAGGCCGATATCGGCCTGCCCACCGGCGTCGAGACGCGCTTCCAGGGCGCGGCGCTGGCGTTCCAGAATTCGCTGTCCAGCACCCTGTGGCTGATCCTGGCCGCCATCGTGACGATGTACATCGTGCTGGGCGTGCTGTACGAAAGCTATATCCACCCCATCACCATCCTGTCGACCTTGCCTTCGGCCGGCGTGGGGGCGCTGCTGGCGCTCCTGATCAGCGGCACCGAGCTGGACATGATAGGCATCATCGGCATCATCCTGCTGATCGGCATCGTCAAGAAGAACGCCATCATGATGATCGACTTCGCGCTGGACGCGGAGCGCAAGCGCGGGCTGAGTCCGCGCGCGGCCATCCATGAAGCGGCGCTGCTGCGCTTTCGGCCCATCCTGATGACCACGCTGGCCGCGCTGTTCGGCGCGCTGCCGCTGATGCTGTCGACTGGCACCGGCGCGGAGCTGCGTCAGCCGCTGGGCCTGGTGATGGTGGGCGGACTGCTGCTGTCGCAGGTGCTGACGCTGTTCACCACGCCGGTCATCTACCTGATGTTCGACCGCATGTCGCGCCGCTGGCGCGGCGTGGACCAGGCGCGGGCGGAGGATGCGTCATGATCCTGTCGGCACCCTTCATCGTCCGGCCGGTGGCGACCACGCTGCTGAGCCTGGCGGTCGTGCTGGCAGGTCTGCTGTCGTTCTTCCTCTTGCCCGTGGCGCCGTTGCCGCAGGTGGACATCCCCACCATTTCGGTGTCGGCCAGCCTGCCGGGCGCCAGTCCGGAAACCATGGCGTCCAGCGTGGCCACGCCGCTGGAGCGTTCACTGGGCAGCATCGCCGGCGTGACCGAGATGACCTCCAGCAGTTCGCAGGGCTCCACCCGCATCACGCTGCAGTTCGATCTGTCGCGCGACATCAATGGCGCGGCCCGCGACGTGCAGGCCGCCATCAACGCGGCGCGCTCGCTCCTGCCGACCGGCCTGCGCAGCAATCCCACGTACCATAAGTCCAATCCGTCCGACGCGCCCATCATGACCCTGGCGTTGACGTCCGACACGCTCAGTCAGGGCCAGCTCTACGACATCGCCTCGACCATCGTGGCGCAGAAGCTGTCGCAGGTGGACGGCGTGGGCGAGGTGACGGTGGGCGGCAGTTCGCTGCCGGCGGTGCGCGTCACCGTGCTGCCGGGCGCGCTGGCCAACCGCGGCGTGTCGCTGGACCAGCTGCGCACCACGCTGGCCAATGCCAACGCCAACCGTCCCAAGGGCGTGCTGGAGAATGACCGCTACCACTGGCAGATCATGGCCAGCGACCAGCTCAGCCGCGCCGAGCAATACCGGCCGCTGATCGTCGCCTGGAAGGACGGCGCGCCGGTGCGCGTGTCCGACGTGGCCCGCGTCGAGGACTCGGTCGAAGACCTGTACCAGACAGGCTTCTTCAACGAGCGCAAGGCCATCCTGATGATCGTGCGGCGCCAGGCCGACGCCAACATCATCGAAACCGTGGACGCGGTGCGCGCCCAGCTGCCCATCCTGCAGGCGCTGATGCCGGCGGACGCGCACATGACGGTGGCGCAGGACCGCACGCCCAGCATCCGGGCCTCGCTGCACGAAGCCGAGCTGACCCTGATCATCGCGGTGGGCCTGGTGGTGCTGGTAGTGCTGCTGTTCCTGCGGCGCTGGCGCGCGGCCATCATCCCCAGCGTGGCGGTGCCGGTGTCGCTGATCGGCACCTTCTGCATCATGTACCTCAGCGGCTTCACGCTGAACACCATTTCGCTGATGGCGCTGATCGTGGCGACCGGCTTCGTGGTGGATGACGCCATCGTGGTGCTGGAGAACATCATGCGCCACGTGGAACGAGGCATGTCGCCCATGCGTGCGGCGCTGCGCGGTTCGCGCGAAGTGGGCTTCACGGTGCTGTCGATGAGCCTGTCGCTGGTGGCGGTGTTCATCCCCATCCTGCTGATGGGCGGCGTGGTCGGGCGGCTGTTCCGCGAGTTCGCGGTGACGCTGTCGGCCGCCATCATGGTGTCGCTGGTGGTGTCGCTGACCTTGACGCCCATGATGTGTGCGCGCCTGTTGCGTCAGGAAGCCCCGGAAGAGAAGCCGCCGGGCCGGCTCGCGCGCTGGTCGGAGCGTGGCTTCGACGCCATGCTGGACGGCTACCGCCGCAGCCTGCGCTGGGCGTTGACGCACAGCCGCCTGATGATGCTGATCCTGGCGGTGGCCGTTGGCCTGAACGTCTATCTGTACACCGTGGTGCCCAAGGGCTTCTTCCCACAGCAGGACACGGGCCAGCTGCTGGGTTTTTTCCGGGTCGACCAGGGCACCTCGTTCCAGGCCACGCTGCCCAAGCTGGAAGCGCTGCGCAAGGTGGTGCTGGCGGATCCGGCCGTGCAGAGCATGACGGGTTACGCGGGCGGACGCGGCGGCAGCAACAGCAGCTTCATGCAGATCCAGTTAAAGCCCCTGGAAGAGCGCAAAGTTTCGGCGGACGTGGTCATCAACCGGCTGCGCGGCAAGCTGCAGAACATGCCAGGCGCGCGCATGTTCCTGGTGTCGCAGCAGGACATACGCATCGGCGGGCGCCAGAGCCAGGGCTCTTACGACTACACGCTGATGGCGGGCGACCTGCAATTGCTGCGCACCTGGATGCCCAAGGTGCAGCAGGCCATGGCGCAGATTCCCGAAATCACCGATGTGGACACCGACGTCGAGGACAAGGGCCGCCAGATCAACCTGGTGATCGACCGCGAGGCCGCGACCCGCCTGGGCGTCAGCATGTCCACCATTTCCACGGTGCTGAACAACTCCTTCAGCCAGCGCCAGGTGTCGGTGATGTACGGGCCGTTGAACCAGTACCACGTGGTGCTGGGCGTGGACCCGAAGTTCGCGCAGGACATCGAATCGCTCAGGCAGGTCGAAGTCATCACCACGGCCGGCGCGCGGGTGCCGCTGTCGGCCTTCACCCGCCTGGAAAACGCCAACGCGCCGCTCAGCGTGCAGCATCAGGGGCTGTTCGTGGCCGATACCATCTCGTTCAGCCTGGCGCCCGGCGTGTCGCTGGGCCAGGCCACCAGCGCCATCGATGCGGCGGTGGCGCGCATCGGGCTGCCGTCAGACCAGATCCAGGCCGGCTTCCAGGGCACCGCCGCGGCCCTGCAGCAGACGCTGGCGCAGCAGCCCTGGCTGATCCTGGCGGCGCTGGTCACCATGTACATCGTGCTGGGCATCCTGTATGAAAGCTTCGTGCATCCCCTGACCATCCTGTCGACCCTGCCGTCGGCCGGTTTGGGCGCGCTGCTGGCACTGCTGCTGGTGCGCTATGACTTCACGCTGATTGCGCTGATCGGGGTGTTCCTGCTGATCGGCATCGTCAAGAAGAACGCCATCATGATGGTGGACTTCGCCCTGGACGCCGAGCGCACCCAGGGGATGAATCCGCGCGAGGCCATTTTCCAGGCGTGCCTGACGCGCTTTCGCCCCATCATGATGACAACCATGGCCGCCATCTTCGGCGCGCTGCCGCTGGTGCTCGCCACTGGCGCCGGGGTGGAAATGCGCCAGCCGCTGGGCATTACCATCGTCGGCGGCCTGGTCCTGAGCCAGATCCTCACGCTGTACACCACGCCCGTGGTCTATCTTTACCTGGACCGCTTCCGTCTCTGGGCCGCGCGCAAGCGCGCTTCCAGGAACGGGTCCTCCGCTTCCATAGAACCCACATGATGCGCAACGCCAAGTCTGTTCCCAACCTGTTCTTTCCCCGCAGCATCGCCGCGGCCGCGCTGTGCGCGCTGCTGGGCGCTTGCGCGGTCGGCCCCGATTACCAGCGCCCGGCGCTGGACGTGGGCACGGCCTACAAGGAAGGGCAGGACCAGGTCGAAGGCTGGAAGCCCGCCCGGCCGCTGGACCAGGCCGAGCGCGGCGCATGGTGGCAGGTCTACGACGATGCGACCTTGAACGGCCTGGTGGAGCGCCTGAACGCGTCCAACCAGACCGTGGCCCAGGCCGAGGCCAACTACCGGCAGGCGCTGGGCCTGGTGCGCGGCGCGCGCGCCGGCTTCTTCCCCACGGTGGGCGCGGGCGCGGGCATGACGCGCTCGGGCAGCGGCGGCGGGCAGAATGGTTCTTCGACTTCGTCCGGCAGCAATGTTTCGAACCAGTATTCACTGACCGGCAGCGTCAGCTGGGAAGTGGACCTGTGGGGCCGCGTGCGGCGCAGCGTGGAATCCTCGGAGGCCAGCGCCGCGGCCAGCCTGGCCGACCTGGGCGCCACGCGCCTGAGCGCGCAGGCCGCGCTGGTGCAGGCCTATCTGCAATTGCGCGTGCTGGATGAACAGAAACGCCTGCTGGACGCCACCGTGGCGGCCTATGAAAAATCCCTGCAGCTGACGCAGAACCGCTACGCCGTGGGCGTGGCGGGGCAGGCCGACGTGGCCGTGGCGCGCACGCAGGTGGAAAGCACGCGCGCGCAATCCATCGACCTGGATTGGCAGCGCGGCCAGCTCGAACACGCCATCGCCGTACTGATGGGCCAGGCGCCGTCGCAATTCAGCCTGCCGCCCACGGTGTTCGCGCTGCAACTGCCGCAGATCCCGGTGGGCCTGCCTTCCGAGCTGCTGGAACGCCGTCCTGACGTGGCGGCGGCCGAACGCCGCGCCGCCGCCGCCAATGCGCAGATCGGCGTGGCGCAGGCCGCGTGGTTCCCCAGCCTGACGCTGTCGGCCGATGGCGGTTTTCGCAACGGCCAGTTCGCGGAACTGTTGACGGCGCCGGCGCGTTTCTGGTCGCTGGGACCGGCGCTGGCGCTGACGATATTCGATGGCGGCGCGCGCGAGGCGCAGGTGGAACAGGCGCGCGCGTCCTATGACGCGCAAGCGGCCGCCTACCGTCAGACGGCGCTGACCGGATTGCGCGAGGTCGAGGACTACCTGATCCAGTTGCGCGTCATGGAGAACGAACAGGTGGTGCAGCGCCGCGCGCTCGAAGCGGCGCGTGAATCGCTGCGCCTGACGCAGAACCAGTACAAGGCGGGTCTGGTCGATTACCTGAGCGTGGCGGTGGTGGACGCCACCGCGCTCAACAGCGAACGCAATGCGCTGAGCCTGCTGGGCAATCGCTTCGCGGCCAGCGTCAATCTGATCGTGGCGCTGGGCGGCGGATGGGAAGGACTGCCTGCCGCGGGGGCGCAAGCGCGCGTGGACAATCCCGTCGCGCCTGCGGCGGCGGCTCCCGCGCAGCCCTGAGGTCGGGCCGCGCGGATGCGGAATGGAGCGCTGGCGCGGTCAATGCCAGCGTTTCACCCGCGCGGCAGGAAGGCGATGACCAGCCAGGCCGCCGCGGCGGGTACCGCGAACACCAGCAGCAGGATGGGCAGTTCTTCGCGCACCGTGTAGCCGGCGCGCGTGACGCCGACCCACATGTTGACGATAGCCATCAGCAGCCACGCGGGCAGGAACAGTTTGGCCGCGGCGATCGAGCCTGCGGCGTCGCCGCCCCATTGCTTGCCGAACAGCGCGAACACGGCCAGCAGCAGCAGGCCTCCGACGATGGTCAACAGTACGTGCATGGCGCCGCTCCTATTTGGTGGTGTAGCCGCCGTTGATCAGCACCGTCTGGCCGGTGATCCACCAGCCGTCCGACACCAGGAAGCGGATGAAGGGCACCACGTCCTCGATATCGGTCAGCCCGGTTTTCGAGAACGGCGACAAGGCGGCCGCGGTCTTATGGTACGCCACCGCGTCGGCGCCTTCGGCCGGATAGAAGAACGGCGTGTCCATGGGACCGGGGCCTACCGCCGTCACGGAAATGCCGCGTGCGCCGTACTCCTTGGACGCGGCGCGGGTGTAGTGCTCCACCGGCGCCTTGGTGCCGGCGTAGGCCGCGTAAAAGGGCGTGTAGGCGCCCAGCAGCGAGGTCACCAGCGTGCAGATCTTGCCGTTGTCGTTGACGTGGCGGCCGGCTTCCTTCAGGAAGAAGAAGGCGGACTTCGAGTTCACCGCAGCCATCTCGTCGTATTCCGCTTCCGTGATTTCTGTGAAGGGCTTCTTCAGCACTTTGCCGACGGTATTGATCGCAATGTCCGGCCGGCCTACCGCGGCCACCGCGTCGGCGAACAACTTTTCCATTGCGCCGGCCGAACTCAGGTCGGCCTGCAAGGCGACGGCCTGCGCGCCGGCGGCCTTGACGGCGGCGACCGTCGCGTCGGCGTCGGCCTTGGTGGCCGCGCTGTTGTAATGCACCGCCACCGCGCGCGCGCCTTGCTGCGCCAGGTCCCGCGCGATCAAGCCGCCCAGGTTCTTCGCGCCGCCCGCGATGATGACGGTTTTGCCTTTGATTCCGTGGTCTGCCATGGTCCTCTCCGCTATCGGGCTGCCGAATGCGAGCCCTTGTGCCGACGATGATATATTCCAAAAAATCCGCACAAAACTGATATTTCTGGCATCTCTATCCAGAAATCACGAACAGTGAGGCCAGGCCTCGCAGGAGCCATCCGCCCCATGGACCGCATAGATCTGTTCCGGGTTTACGCCCGCGTCGTCGAATGCGCGAACTTCTCGCGCGCGGCGGACACGCTGGGCCTGCCGCGCTCCACCGTGTCTGCCGCCGTGCAGGAATTGGAGGGCCGGCTGGGCGCGCGGCTGCTGAACCGCACCACGCGGCAGGTGGCGCCCACGCAGGAAGGCGCGGCCTTCTATGAGCGCTGTCTGCGCCTGGTGGCTGACATGGAAGAGGCCGAGAACCTCTTTCGCCACAGTTCGGTGGGTCCCAGCGGCATGCTGCGCGTGGACGTGCCCGGACGCGTGGGCCGCCTCATCGTGGCGCCAGCGTTGCCGTCTTTTCTGGCGGCCTATCCGCAGATCGACGTCACGCTGGGCGTGACGGACCGTGCCGTGAACCTGATCGAAGAGGGCGTGGATTGCGTGTTGCGAGTCGGCGTGTTGCCGGATTCGGGCCTGGTGGCGCGGCCGATAGGCATGCTGGGCTTGATCAACGTCGCCAGCCCGGCCTACCTGGCGCGCCATGGCGTGCCGTTGACGCCGGACGATCTGGAGGCGGGGCATGCTTGCGTGAACTACGCTTCGCCGTCCACCGGCCGGCTTGCGCTCTGGGAATGGCTGGATGGCGGCGTGTCCCGGACCGCGCCTCTGCGTGGGCGGGTCACGGTCAATAGCGCCGAAGCCTATATTGCCAGCTGCGTCGCGGGTCTGGGTCTGATCCAGATTCCGGCCTACGACGTGCAGCCGCAGATCGCCGCGGGCGAGCTGGTCGAAGTCATGCCCGACCACCGCCCCGCGCCCATGCCGATGACGCTGCTTTATCCGCAGCGGCGATCTCCATCGCGGCGGGTGCAGGTGTTCGCGGACTGGCTGGAGGCGCTGCTGCGGCCGGCTTGCGGACTGGGTGGAACGCAAAAAAAGGCCGGCCCGTCTTGCTGAGGGGCCGGCCTTGGTGGCCTGGGGTCTACAACCGTCGGTCTACAACTGGATCGCAGACAGATCCGGACGCCGCAGGTGCCAGTCGGTGGCCGCCTGGAATGCCATGCCGATGCGGCCCAGCGCGTCTTCGCCATTGGGCTTGCCCAGCAGCTGCACGCCGATGGGCATGCCGTCCGCGGCAAAGCCGGCGGGTAGCGCCAGGCCCGAGGCGTTGACGTAATTGCCGGGACGGGTGAAGGCGGCCAGCGGCGTGGCGGCCTCGTCCACGTCTTCCAGCGGGCAGGCGGCAAACGGCAGGCAGGGCGCGAGGACCGCGTCGTAGTCGCGCATCCAGTCCAGCCAGGCCTGGCAGGCGCGGGCGTGGGCTTGCAGCGCCAGCACGTAGTCGGCGGCGCTGGTCTGCTTGCCGCCCAGCACGCGGGAGCGCACGTAGCGGCCCAGCGGCAGGCTGTCGTCCTCGATGTAGTCGCGGTGCTGGGCGTAGGCTTCAGCGGCGATGATCAGGCCGTTGCGCAGCATCATGTCGTGGAAATCGAAGGGGAAGGGGGCTTCCACGCATTCCGCGCCCAGGTCGGTCAGCGCGCGCCGCGTGTCGTCCAGCGCGCCTTGCACCGCCGCGTCGATGGCGATCGGGTACTGCGCCTGCGGCATGACGGCGATGCGCGTGCCGGCCAGCGGCTTGGCGCCCGCGCGCAGATCGCGGTAGCGGTAGGCGGGTATGCCTCGCGTCACGGGATCGCGCGGGTCGGGTCCGGACATGGCTGCGGTCAGCAGTAGCGAGTCGCGGGTGTCGCGGGTCAGCGGGCCGATGGAATCCAGTGTGTGGGACAGCGCCACCGCGCCGTACAGGCTGATGAGGCCGCGCGTGGTTTTCAGGCCGGTGATGCCGTTGAGCGCGGCGGGAATGCGTACCGAGCCGCCTGTGTCCGAACCCAGCGCGGCGGGCGCCAGGCCCGCGGCCACCGCCACGCCCGAGCCGCTGGACGAACCGCCGGGAATGCGGGCGCGCACCAGGTCCCAGGGGTTGCGCGGCGTGCCCATGACGGGGTTGGTGCCCCAGCCGCCGAAGGCGAATTCGACCATGTGGGTCTTGCCCAGCACCACCATGCCGGCGTCGATCAGGCGGGTCACGGCGGTGGCGGTGGTGGCGCTGCGGCGCTCGCGCCAGGCTTGCGAGCCGGCGGTGGTGACCTGGCCTTCGATGTCGCACAGATCCTTGACCGCGACGGGCAGGCCGTCCAGCGGACCGAGCAGGCCATAGCCGGCGCGGCGGCGCGCGTCGGCGGCTTCGGCCAGGCGCAGCGCGCCCTCGCGGTCGACGCTGACGTAGGCGCCCAGCGCCGGGTTGGCGCGGTCGATGCGGTCCAGGTAATGCCGCGCCAGCTCCACCGAACTGTAGCGGCCTTCGGCCAGGCCCTGCGCAAGTTCGCCGAGCGTGGCAAATGCAATGTCAGACATGTTTTCCTCGGGTGATGTCAGCGCGGCGCGCGGGCTGCCGCGCGCCGCCTTCCTGCTTGCGCGATCAGCGCTTGTTCCAGTCGGGGGCGGGGTAGACGGGTTTTTGCGTGGCCACGTCGGCCGGCCAGACCGGGACCATGCCCTTGCCCGGCAGCAGCTGCACCACGGGGAAGGGCATCAAGAGCTGCTTGCCCGTCTCGTCGATGGCGTAGGGGCCGGCCATGACGGTGAGCTTGCCCGACAGGTCCAGCGATGCCTTCTTCAGCGCGGCGGCGTCGGTGCTGCCGGCTTGCTTGACGATCTCCTCGGTCAGCGCGCCCGCGCCATAGGCCAGAGCAGTCTGGAAATCGGGCGGGAACTCGGCCTTGGGGAAGCGCTGGTCATAGGCGGCGGCGAACTGCTCGCGCGTCAGGCCGGCGTTGACCTTCCAGTTGATCGCGGGGTGGTAGTTGGTGTGGCTGTAGATGTAGTTGGAGTCCGCGCCGATGGCCTGGAATTGCGGCGTCGACGCATACACCATGAAGACATACGGGAAGTTGATATCCAGCTGCTTCATCTGGCGCGTCATGCTGATCAGATCGCCCTCGTAGGAGGTGGGCACCAGCGCCTCGGCTCCGGCCGCACGGGCCTTCTGCAGGATCGTGCTGAAGTCCTTCTGGCCCTTGGGGTACTTCTCGAACAGCACCACTTCCATGCCGTTCTTGGCGGCCTGCTCCTTGCCGCCTTCGGCCAGGCCCGCCGGGAACGGTTCGTCCGAATACAGCAGCGCGACCTTCTTCACGCCCTGCTTGGCGGCCAGTTCCATGTTCGCGCGCAGCATCGCCGACACCGGCATCTGCGTACCCGACACCATGTTCTTGAAGCCTTGCTTGTACAGGTCGTCGCTGGCGGCGGACCAGACCATCATGTACTTGCCCAGGCGTTCGGTCACCGTGGCGGCCGCGGCGGTCAGGGTGGAGCCGAAGGGCGCGAACACCAGATCCACTTTTTCATCGACAATCAGGCGTTCGTAAACGCGGGTCACCATCTGCTTGTCGCTGCGGTCGTCCAGCTTGACCAGCTCGACGGGGTATTTCTTGCCTTTGACTTCGATGCCGCCGCGGCGGTTGACGTCGTCGACCCACAGTTCGACGCCGCGCACGCCCGACTGCGAGGCGAGCGCGAAACTGCCGGTCGACGATACGGTCATGCCGACGCGGATCTTGTCCGAGGTCTGGGCGGCGCCCAGGGCAGGGGTCAGGGCGGCGACGGCGAGGGCCAGCGCCGGTATGCGGGACAGCCAGGGTCTAGCGTGCATGGGAGGTCTCCTATCGTTTTTGGTATGCGGCCCCGCGTTCCGTGGCGGACCATCGGACACAGGCCATATGTTGAGCAATGTTTGCTCAACATGCGAGATAGCGTATAACAAATAGGCATGGAGCGCACGCCTTGAATAAATTGAATTACCGACAGACCGAAATGTTGTGGGCCATCGTCATGGCCGGGTCCATCAGCGGCGCCGCGCGGCTGCTGAATATTTCCCAGCCGGCGGTCAGCCGGATGCTGGCGCATACGGAAAAAGCCATGGGGGTGACGCTCTTCGAGCGGGTTCGCGGCAAGCTCAGGCCGACCTCGCAAGTGCAGAGCCTGTTTGAGGAAATCGAGAAAACGCAGCGCATGATGCAGCGCGTCAACGATCTGGCCGACGCGCTGGCGGAGCACGGCACGGGGGTGCTGCGGTTGGCCTCCATTCCCAGCTTGGCTCAGTTCCTGGTGCCGCGCGCCGTGGCGCGTTTCCAGCAGCGCCATCCCGAGCTGCTGTTGCGCCTGAACACGACGGCGCTGCCCACGCTGATCACCGACGTGTTGCAGGGCGAGGCCGAGCTGGGCTTGGTGGTGATGCAGGCAGACCACCCTTTCCTGACGTCCCAGCCGTTGCATGTGGGGAAGATGGTGGCCGCCATACCCAAGGCGCATCCGCTGGCAGCTCGTGCCGAGGTGAGCTTGGCCGATCTGTCGCCGCATCCGCACATCGTGGTGGGGACGCGCATGCCCTTCGGCATGCTGGTGCTGGGCGCCTTCGAGCAGGCGGGCCTGCCGTGCCGCATGTGCGCCGACGTGCCATGGAGCCAGCTGGCCTGCGCCCTGGTGAATGCCGGGGTAGGCATTGCCATCGTGGATGAGTTCACGGTCATGCAGAACACCATGCCGGACGTGGTCATCGTGCCGCTGGCCGAGCGCATTCCCCTGAATATCTCGGCCGTCTATGCCAGCAACCGCGAGCCCTCGGCCATCGCCCTGGAGTTCATCAAGGAGCTGCGCGGGGTGCTTGTCGAGGCCTTTCCTGCCGAAAATAAGGGTTAGTCCTTAACTTGCAGTTATGGTTTGAACTGTTCATAATCGCCTCCAAATAAAGCGGCCGTCCAACCCGGAAACGGCCCGGAGGAAGACATATGAGCAGCAGTCCCGTCCTGGCGGCGGGCGCCGCCTCGCATCGCGCGCAGGATCAGCGCGCAATGCGGTTGCGCACCCGCATCGCCATCATCGTCTTTGCCGGCCTGGCCGCGGGCCTGGCTCTGATTCCGATGGCCACGTCGAACATCTCGTTCGCGTTCTACCTGATGTTGTGGATCACCATGGCCAGCGCCATGAACATCTGCGTCGGCTTCACCGGCTATCTGCCGTTCGGCTACGTGGTGTTCTACGGCGTGGGTTCGTACGCCACCGGCATTTGCTACAAGATCCTGGGCTGGCCCATCCTGCCGTCGCTGCTGGCGGCGGGCGGCGTGGGCGTGGCGATCGCGCTGCTGCTGGCGCCCACGCTGCGCTTGCGCGGGGTGTACTTCGGCATCGTGAGCCTGGCGCTGGCCACCATCGTCAAGCTGATCATCTCCAACCTGCCGCAGTCCTTCACCGGCGGCAGCATGGGCATCATCCTGTCCAATGCCAACAACCCCACGCATAGCTACTACGCCATGCTGGCGGTGATGGGCGCCACCCTTGCCACCGTCACCTGGCTGTCGGTGTCCAGCCTGGGCCGCGCGCTCAAGGCCATTCGCGACGACGACGGCGCGGCCGCCTGCGTCGGCATCCACGTGCCCAACACCCGCCTCAAGGCCTGGCTGCTGGCCGCGCTGTTCCCGGCGCTGGCTGGCGGCATCGAGGCCTGGTACACGAACGTGGTGGATCCGGAGTACGCCTTCCACGTGTTGATCACCGCCAAGAGCATCATCTATGCGATGGCGGGCGGCTTCGGCACCATCCTCGGACCAGTCGTCGGCACGCTGGCGCTACTGGGCATCGACCACATGATCTGGCAGAAATTCCCGGTGGTGAACCTGCTGCTGCTGGGCCTGATCATCGTGCTGCTGATGCTGTTCCTGCCGCGTGGCATCGTCGGCAGCCTGATCAAACGCAAGCCGCAATTGCGCCGCTACATCGCCTGAGGAACCGCCATGACCGGACTGATTATCCAAGGGCTGATCAACGGCCTGATCCTGGGCGCCATCTACGGCCTGATCGGCGTGGGGCTGAACGTGATCTTCGGCGTGCTGCGCGTGGTCAACTTCGCGCACGGCGAATTCCTGGTGCTGGGCGCGTACTTCGCCTTCTATCTGATGGAGTACGCCGGCATCAATCCGCTGGTGGCGCTGCCGCTGGCCTTCGCCGCATTCTTCCTGGCGGGCTACTTGCTGTACTTCGTGCTGATTCCGCGCTTGTCCAAGGCGGACGATCCCGAGATCAGCTCGCTGCTGCTGATGTTCGGCGTGTCCATCATGCTGGGCGCCATCATGCTGCTGGTGTTCGACGCCGACGCGCGTTCGTTGCCCTATGAGATCGAGCCCGTGTTCCTGAAATTCGGGCCGGTGCTGATCCCGACCGTGCGCCTCCTGGCGCTGGTGATCGCCCTGGCCATCATCGGAGCGCTGACGGTGTTCCTGTACCGCAGCCAGCTGGGCAAGGCGCTGCGCGCCATCATCATGAACCGCGACGCGGTGCGCATCGTGGGCATCAACGCCGAACGCCTGTCGGCCGTGGCCTTCGGCCTGGGCATCGGCCTGGCCGCCGCCAGCGGCGTGCTGGTGGCGATGGTGTTTCCAGCGTTCTCGCCGTTCATGGGCAACGACTACACGCTGATCGGCTTCATCGTCATCGTGCTGGGCGGGCTGGGCCATCCGGTGGGCGCCCTGGTCGGCGCGCTGCTGTTCGGCGTCACGGAGCAAGTCTCGGTGGTGTTCTTCAATCCTTCCATTGCCACCATCTGCGGCTTTGCGCTCATGGTCGCCACCATCTTCATCCGGCCCAGCGGACTCTTCGGCCGCCAGGCGCTGCGCTAACAGGAGCCGGACACATGTTGAAAGTCAGCAATCTCAAGAAGCGCTTCGGCGGGCTGGTCGCCTTGCAGGGCGTGGACCTGGACGTGCCGCGCGGCTCCATCCTGGGCGTCATCGGCATGAACGGGTCAGGCAAGACCACCATGCTCAACTGCATCAACGGCATCTACACGCCGGACGAGGGCCGTATCGAGCTCGACGGCCAGAACATCGCCGGCAAGCAGATCCACGAAGTCGCGCGGCTGGGCGTGGGCCGCACCTTCCAGGTGCCGCGCATCTTCCGGCAGCTGACCCTGCTGGACAATCTGGAGGTCGCGCAGCAGCAGACCGGCCGCAGCGCCGACGAGCGTTACGCCCAATCCGAATACTGGCTGCACAAAGTAGAGCTGCACCGGCTGCGCCACAACTACGCCGAGGAGCTGTCCGGCGGACAGCAGAAGCTGGTGGAACTGGCGCGCATCATGGTGGCGCGACCTAAGGTGGTGTTGCTGGACGAGCCTTTCGCGGGCGTCAATCCGGCGCTGGCGCAACTGCTGATCTCGGTCATCCGCGAACTGCCGGGCGAGCACGACTGCTCGGTGGTGCTGGTGTCGCACGACCTGACCTCGATCTACCAGCTGTCCCACCACATCATCGTCATGAACGAAGGCGCCATCCTGAGCCAGGGCAACGCCGAGCAAGTGCGCGCCGACCCCCGCGTGGTCGAAGCCTATCTGGGAGCCTGACATGAGCACGTCGATACTCGCGCTGGAAGACGTGACCGTGGCCTACCACGGCGACATCACCATCCTGAACCACGTCAACATCCAGGCGCGCGCGGGCAAGGTGACGGGCGTCATCGGCCCCAATGGCGCCGGCAAGTCCACGGTGTTGAAGACCATGTTCGGCTTCCTGCCGCCGCGCACCGGCCGCATCACGCTGCGCGGTGCGGACATCAGCGCCCAGCCCTCGCACGAGCGCGCCAGCAACGGCGTGGCCTTCGTGCCGCAGCACCGCAGCCTGTTTGGCGAATTGTCGGTGCACGACAACCTGCTGCTGGGCTGCTGGCCGTTCCGCAAGGACAAGGCTCGCGTGCGCCAGCGCATCGACTCCGTCTATGACCGCTTCCCGATCCTGGCGCAGAAGCGCGACGACCCCGTCTCCAGCATGAGCGGCGGACAGCAGCGTTTCGTGGAGTTCGGGCGGGCCTTGTTGATCGAACCGTCCGTCATCCTGCTGGACGAGCCCACCGCCATGCTGGCGCCCAAGATCTCCAAGGAGATCTACACGCTGATCCGCGGCTTTGCCGACGAGGGCATGACGGTGGTGCTGGTGGACCAGAACGTGCGCCGCTGCGCCGAGGTGTCCGACTATATGTACATCCTGGAACTGGGCCGCAACAAGGCCGAGGGCGGGCGCGAAGCCTTCGACGACGGCGGCGGGTTGCGCGAGATGGTTGCGTCCTGGATGGATTACAAGATTGATTGACTGCGGGTCAGAGCGGTCGCCCCAGCCGCTTTTCGACCTGGCGCTTTTTCCATTGGTTCGGAGTCACCAAGGTAGCCGATAGGACGGCGCAGCGATACGACAGGGGCACGACAGCGGGGCGACGGACACCCAGGCTCAGTGTTTCAGCGTCCAATCGTCCAGCCGCAACCCGGGCACGCGGGAAAATTCACGCGTGTTGTTCGTAACAAGTACCAGGCCGCGCGAGTGGGTGTGGCCGGCGATCATGGCGTCGTAGGGGCCGATGGGCGTTCCGGCGCGCGCCAGTTCCGCGCGAAGCTGACCGGAATCTGCTGCCGCGTCATGGTCATAGTCGAGCACTTCCAGGCGCTTCAGGAAGCCGTCGACCACGGCGTGATTGCGGGTGGGGGCGGCGGACTTTTCCGCGCCATAAGCGAGCTCCATGGCGGTGATCGCGCTGATACATAACTGGCCCTGCCGTCGGTTGAACGCCTGCTGCACTGCGTCGGGCTTGTTCTTGATGGCAAAGATGCAGGTATTCGTGTCCAGCACGAGCTTCAGCGGCATGAGCGGCCTCCTGCCCTGTCCACGGGTTGATCGCGGTCGTTGAGAAAGTCGGCAGTGACGGACTCGCCTGCGAACCAGGAGTCCCAGGACCTGTCGGCGGGTGCGGGCGCCGGCGCCGGCGTTTGCCGTTGGTTGATGGCGACGATGTACCCCAGTGCCGGACTGGCTGGCCGGCCATGGGAAGTTTTATAGATGGATTCTGATTTCATGGCGCTCTCCTCGACTGATGTATGGCGCCCGCCTTTTATAGCGCGCCGCATGTCTCCCGCCTATGACGGCTTACCGCAGGTCGCTGCGAGCCTAGTGCGGCTTCGGCTGGGTTCCGTGCTGTTGCGGGTGGCGGCAAGGCCGCGCAGATCCGGCCCGTGGCATCGCCGCCACGCCCGCCGGGCTTTGCATTTTTTGACGATCCGGCACGACCCGCCTTGCGCTAATCTGGCTGCGCCATCATCCCCAAGGCGAGGCCCACGCCATGACCTTTCTCGCAAGCGCCAACCTGCTGCGCCGCCGCGACGGGCACGAAGCCCGCGTCACTTTCGTCGAGCTGTTCTTCGATCTGGTGTACGTCTTCGCGGTCACCCAGATCTCCCACGGTCTGCTGCATGATCTGACCTTGTTGGGCGCGCTCCACTCCCTGGTGCTGTGGTTCGCCGTCTGGCTGGGTTGGCAATACACCTGCTGGGTCACGAATTGGTTCGATCCCGACGCCGTGCCCATGCGCATCATGCTGTTTGCCGTGATGCTGGCCGGCCTGGTCTTTGGCGCCGCCCTGCCGGGCGCGTTCGGCGCCACGGGGCTGGTGTTCGCCGTCAGCTACGCGCTGATCCAGGTGGGACGCACGCTATTCATCGTGCTGCACCTGGGGCCTGCGCATCCGCTGGCGCCCAACTTCCGCCGCATGCTGGCGTGGCTGTGCGTGTCGGCAGTCTTGTGGATTGCGGGCGGACTGTCCCAGGACGGCACGCGGCTGGCGCTGTGGGCGCTGGCGGTGGCCTGCGAGTATCTGTCGCCCATGATCGGCTTTCGGTTTCCCGGCCTGGGGCGTTCCGCGACCAGCGAATGGACGATCGAGGGCGGCCACCTGGCCGAGCGCTGCCAGCTGTTCGTCATCGTGGCGCTGGGCGAAACCCTGCTCATCACCGGCGCCACGCTGGCCGGCCTGGAGCGCTGGAACGCGCCCGCGCTGATCGCGTTGCTGGCGGCTTTCCTGGGCACGGCCGCCATGTGGTGGGTGTACTTCGACACCAGCAGCCGTGACGGCAGCGAGGCCATCGTGCATAGCGACGATCCAGGCCGCATCGGCGCCTGGTTCCACTATGTGCACGTCATCCTGATCGCCGGCGTGATCGTGTCCGCCGTGGCCAACGAGCTCGTCATATTGCATCCGGATGGGCGCATCGCCATGCCGGCGGCCGCCGCGCTGATCGGTGGCCCGGCGCTATACCTGGCGGGCAACGGTATTTACAAGACAGTGGTCTACGGCCGCTTCCCGCTGTCGCACGTAGTGGGACTGGTGCTGCTGGCCGTGCTGGCACCCGTGGCCTTTGTGACCGACAACCTCATGGTGGGCGGTTTGACCACGTTGATCATGATTCTGGTGGCGGCGTGGGAGAGCGTGTCGCGGCGCAGGGCGCATGCCGGCGTTCCGCAAGGAATCGCGGAGTAGCGTCAATCCCGTGAGGGCCGGAGGCTGCCCCAGAGGGAGCCGTTGGATGCCCCCGTGGAGCTGGCAGGCGGCGGCTTTCAGCAAAGCCGCCGCGCGGCTCAGATCAGGCCGCGTATCCCTGCAATGCCGTGCGCGCCGTGGCGCAGCGCCTGCGATACGGTCTGGGTCGACTGGCCGCCCAGCGCGAACACCGGGATGCCGGCGTCGCGATTGCCCGCGACGAAGCCTTCCCAACCCAGCGTCGCCGCGCCGGGGTGGCTGGGCGTGTCCAGCACGGGACCCAGTACCGCGAAGTCGGCGCCGAGTTCGCGTGCGTGGACGACCTGGGCGTTGTCGTGGGCCGACACGCCGACCAGCGCGCCCGCGGGGAGTTCAGGGCGCGCCGTGAGCTTGGCGGCATCGGCCGCGCGCAGATGCACGCCGTCGGCCTCGCGCCACCAGGCGGCGGGATGGATGCTGTTGACCAGCAGCCGGGCGCCCGCGGCGCGGCAGCGCTTCTGCACCTGTTGCAGCACTTCATGCAGCGAAGGCGAGGCCACGCCGTCCGGCCATTGCGGTTCGCGCAGCTGCACCAGCTTGACGCCGCGCGCCAGAGCCGCTTCCAGACGGCCCAGGAAAGCGGCCACGCCGGCACGCGAACCCACGGAGCTGATGCCGTAGGACGTGGGCAACTGCAGCCAGCGCAGCGGGGGCAGGGTGGCGGGCAACAGATCTCCCACCGATGCGGCCTGCGCAGGGGCGACCCATTCCAGGCGCTGGTTTTCCAGGCTGCGCGGTTCGCCCTCCCAGCCGGTGACGTGGCAGAACGCCAGGCGCACCGTGGTGTGGGGGTAGGCATGCACGTAGGTGACCCAGGGGCGCGACTGCGTGACGCGGATGCCGATTTCTTCCTGCAGTTCGCGCGCCAGGGCTTCCAGCACGGTTTCGCCGGGTTCGAGCTTGCCGCCGGGCAGCTCCCACCAGCCCGCCCAGGGCTTGCCTTCGGGGCGCTGTCCCAGCAGCAGCATGCCGTCCGGACGCAGGATCAGGCCGGCGGCGACGTCGACGATCTTTTCAGACATGACGGGCTGCCCAGTCGCGCGCGAACTGGTACGCCACGCGGCCAGAACGCGAGCCGCGCTCGATCGTCCATTGCAGCGCCTCGGTGCGCGAGGGTTCGATCTGCGCTTCCGGGCAGCCCAGCTCGCGCAGCCAGTGGTAGACGATGTCCAGGTAGTCGTCCTGCTTGAAGGGGTAGAACGACAGCCACAGGCCGAAGCGTTCGGACAGCGAGATCTTTTCCTCGACGGTTTCGCCGGGGTGGATCTCGCCGTCGGGCTGATGCTTGGCCGCCAGGTTCTCGCTCATGTATTCCGGCATCAGGTGGCGCCGGTTGGACGTTGCATAGATCAGCACGTTGTCGCCCGAGGCCGACACCGACCCGTCCAGCACCGACTTCAGCGCCTTGTAGCCGGCCTCGCCTTCCTCGAACGACAGGTCGTCGCAGAACACAATAAAGCGTTCGGGACGGGAGGCGACCAGTTCGACGATGTCGGCCAGGTCGCCGAGGTCGGACTTGTCCACTTCGATCAGGCGCAGCCCGCGGTCGCCATAGGCGGCCAGCATGGCCTTGACCAGCGAACTCTTGCCAGTGCCGCGGGCGCCGGTCATGAGCACGTTGTTGGCCGGCTTCTTTTCCAGGAACTGCAGGGTGTTGCGATCGATGATGCCCTTCTGGCGCTCGATGTGCTGCAGGTCCGCCATGTCGATGCGCGCGACGTGGCGTACGGCGTCCAGCCAACCGCGCGCGCCGCGCTTGCGCCAGCGGTAGGCGTGGGCGGTCCAGTCGATTTCGGGCGTTGCGGGCGGAAGCCAGGCTTCCAGCTGCGCCAGCACGCGCTCGGCGCGCTGGATAAGGGTGGAGAACTCGGTTGCGGTCACGTCTGAAGTCCCGGAAGTTTCGGATCAGGAGCGGTAGTCGGCGTTGATCGACACGTATTCGTGCGAGAAGTCGCAGGTGTAGACCGTGTCGCTGACCTGGCCGCGGCCCAGGGCGATGCGCACCTGGATCTCGGCCTGCTTCATCACGCGCTGGCCGTCGGCTTCCTGGTAGGCGGGGTTACGGCCGCCGTCCTTGGCCACCAGCACATCGTCCAGCCACAGGCGGATGTTGGACACGTCCAGGTCGTCGATCCCGGCGTAGCCCACTGCGGCCAGGATGCGGCCCAGGTTGGGGTCCGAGGCGAAGAAGGCGGTCTTGACCAGCGGCGAGTGGGCGACGGCGTACGCCACCTTCAGCGCTTCCTCGGTGGTGCCGGCCTCTTCGACGCGGATGGTCATGAACTTGGTGGCGCCTTCGGCGTCGCGCACGATCTTGGTCGCCAGTTCCAGCGCGGCGGCCGTCAGGGCTGCGCGCACGGCGGCGTAGGCCGGATCGGATTCGGCGTTCACTTCGACGCCCGACTTGCCGGTGGCGGCGATGATGAAGGAGTCGTTGGTGGATGTGTCGCCGTCGACCGTGATGCGGTTGAACGAGGCGTCGGCGATTTCGCCGGCCAGCTTGGACAGCAGCGGCTGGGCGATGCCGGCGTCGGTCGCCAGGAAGCTCAGCATGGTGGCCATGTTGGGCCGGATCATGCCGGCGCCCTTGCTGATACCGGTGAAGGTGACGGTCTTGCCGTCGATCTGCACCTTGGCGGACGAGATCTTCGGCAGGGTGTCGGTCGTCATGATGCCGTGGGCGGCGCTGAACCAGTGGTCGGCGCCCAGGTCGGCGATGGCGGCGGGCAGGCCGGCCACCAGGCGTTCCAGCGGCAGCGGCTCCAGGATGACGCCGGTGGAGAAGGGCAGGACTTCGGCCGCGGGTACGCCCAGCAGCTTGCCGAGCGCGGCGCAGGTGTCCTTGGCTTTTTGCAGGCCTTCTTCGCCGGTGCCGGCGTTGGCGTTGCCGGTGTTGATGACCAGCGCGCTGATCGGGCCGCCGGCGGCCAGGTGGGCCTGGCAGACCTGCACCGGCGCGGCGCAGAAGCGGTTGCGCGTGAACACGCCGGCCACGCTGGTGCCCTGCGCGAAGCGGAACACGGTCAGGTCGCGTCGGTTGGCTTTGCGGATGCCGGCCTCGGTAACGCCGATTTCAACGCCGGCAACAGGAAAAATTTCGGACTCGGAGGGGATCTGCAGATTAACGGCCATGACTTCGTCTCATGTATGAGCAGGACGGAATCGCCGCCAGGCGAGGCGGCGCGCGGGGGAAAGCTTCGTATTATCCCACCGGATTGGGACAGCGTCCGGTCAGGGGCCGATCCGCATGGCCGCGACGTCCAGCACGCCGGCCTCGCGGTTGCCCAGCACGCTGCGCACGGCGCCGTCCGGGGACTGCAGCACCGACTTGCCCGCCGGCACGTCCTCGCCGCCCGCGCGCCGCGCCGAACGTCCGCGCGACGGCGAGAACAGCAGGTCGCCGGGCTGGGCGCCGGGCAGGCGGGGGTTGGCGGCCAGCACCCGGGTGCCGGGCTGGTAGGTCATGTCGCCCAGTACGGTCTCGCGCGCCAGCAGGCCTTCGAAATCCAGCATGCGGCGCTGGCTGTCCAGCTGCATGTCCACCTTCAGCATGGGCATGCGCCCCACCTCCAGCGCCTCGCTGCCTTCGGTGCGCAGCAGCCAGCGCGGCGCGTCGGCGGCGCTGCCGCCATTGATGACCTTCAGCCAGGCGCCGGGCGGCACGGGCTGCTGGTTCAGGGTATTGCCGATGGCCAGATGGCAACTGGCAAAGCGCGGGCGGCCATCGTGCAGCACGAATTCAAGGCGGTGCCCATGCGCGCACAGCCAGCCGTCCTGCGCCTGGTCGCGCGCGATCTCCACCGACAGGGTCTCGGCCTGCTTGCTGCTGGCCGGGTAGCGGAACATGCGCGTGGCCGCGACGCCCTGGATGGAGGCGGGGTGGCTTTCGGGGAAGACGGCGAGATCGAACGATGCCAGATCGCCTGGCTTGGCCAGGCTGAGCACGGTGCCGGCCGGCATCTCCACTCCCGCCAATTGGGTGGACTGGGCCAGCACGGTCTTGCGGCCGGCGTCGGCCTGGGCGCTTTGCCGGGCCGAGAACCACAGGCTGAACTGCTGATAGGGAAAGATGGCGCCGACGATGGCAAGCAGGGCCATCAGGACGGCGCCGCCGCGCCGGTGGCCGCCAAGCCATTCCCGGGCGCTGGAGGTGGTGGCCAGCACGGCCAGCCAGGTCAGCAGCGTGGCCAGGCAGGCCAGCGAAGCTGCCATCAGCACGTAGAAATTACCGCCAGGAAGAGAAACCGGAATCATGGCGGCAATTATGCGCCAATCCGCAGGCGGACATGGGCGCCTGCGGGCGTTCAGTTCTTGGCGGATTCGGAGCGGGTCGCCACCACTTGCAGCTTGAGTTCGCCCAGGGCCTGGAACAGCGCGTTGCGGGTGCTTTCGGGCAGGTCGCCGAACATGGACTTGACCCAGGATTCGTGGGCGCGGGCCATGCGGGAGAAGCTCTTCTTGCCCAGCGGCGTAAGTTTGATGAGCGAGCTGCGGCGGTCGGATTCGACCTTGGTGCGCACCACCAGGCCTTCTTTTTCGAGCTGGTCGGTGATGCCGGTGATATTGCCGTTGGTGACCATCATGTGGCGCGACAGTTCGCCCATCTTCATGCCCTTGGGCGCGCGCTGCAATTGCGCCATCAGGTCAAAGCGCGGCAAGGTCGTGTCGAACTCATTGCGCAGGCGGCTGCGGATCTCGCTCTCGACGAGATTGGCGCAGGTCAGCATGCGCAGCCACAGGCGCAGCGCATGGTGATCGTCGGGCGCTGCGCGGGATTCCAGGTCGGGGGTGTCGGTCATGGCTATGGAAATTACCGGGAATGAGGGGCGGGCGCCAGATGCTGTCGATCGAGGATCGTCAGGCGGGCCGCGGCGTTGCCGGCGGCGCGCTTCTTGAGTATCGGCGGGATGTCGGGTACTGTCGCGCGAACGTCGCGCCGGGTATCCGGCACGGCGCGTTCATAGTTTGGGTGGAGGGTAACCATGGCGGTAGCTTATTAGTAAAAACCCTTTGGTAAAAACCCTAGACTTGTTTTGCCGAATACTTTAAACCTAAACTATGAAGCACGCCAGCCTTGGCTGTGCTGCACGAAGTTTTTCGAATCGCGATTTCAAAAAAGAACACCCTCTGCGCGGGCTCGCGCACGGAGCACACCACCATGCGTTTGATCACTTCCCTTCTGGCCGCCGCCGCCCTGGTGCCGGCACTGGCCGGCGCCGACACCATCAAGGTCGGCATCGCCAACGACATCTCCGGTCCGTTCTCCGCCCTGGGCGCCGAAGCCCGCGACGGCTTCAACCTGGCCATCAAGCAACTGGGCAGCAAGCTGGGCGGGCAGCCCGCCGAATTCGTGCAGACCGACATGGGCGGCAACCCCGACCAGGCCCGCCAACTGGTGACGCGCTACATCCAGCGCGACAAGGTCGATTTCTTCACCGGCCCCATCGGCTCGAACGTGGCGCTGGCCGTGGGCCCCGCGCTGTTCGCGGCCAAGGTGCCGTACCTGTCGAACAACCCCGGCCCCAGCCAGTTCGCCGGCGCGCAGTGCAATGCGTACTGGTTCGGCACGTCCTACCAGAACGACGCCTTCCACGAAGCGGCCGGCAAGGTTGCGGCGGATCGCGGCTTCAAGAAGATGTTCATCATGGCCCCGGACTATCCGGCCGGCAAGGATGCGCTCAACGGCTTCAAGCGCGGCTACAAGACCGCCCCGGGCGACGAGGTCTACACCAAGCTCGGCCAGATCGACTACGCCGCAGAATTGGCGCAGATCCGCGCCGCCAAGCCGGACGCCGTCTATATCTTCCTGCCGGGCGGCATGGGCATCAACTTCGTCAAGCAGTTCGTCTCGACCGGCCTGTCGCAAAGCGTCAAGCTGATCGGCCCGGGCTTCTCGGCCGACGAGGACGTGATCCAGGCCGTGGGCGAACCCATGCTGGGCATGTACAACACGGCGCAGTGGGCGCATGACCTGGACGTGCCGCAGAACAAGGCCTTCGTCGAAGCCTTCCGCAAGGAATACAACGGCCGCTACCCCTCGGTGTACGCTGCCCAGGCCTACGACGTGATCATGGCCATGGACGCTGCCGTCAAGCAGGCCGGCGGCAAGGCCTCCGACCGCGAAGCCATCGTGCGCGCGCTTGAAAAAGCCGACTACCCCTCGGTGCGCGGCAGCTTCACTTACGGCAAGAACCACTATCCCATCCAGTCTTATTACCTGCGTGTCGTCGACAAGGACGGCAGCGGCCGCATTACCAACAAGCTGGTGGGCAAGGTGTTCGACAAGTACCAGGACGTCTACGTCGGCGAATGTAAGCTGTAGAGGGAAAGACCCACCCCCGAAGCGCTGCGCGCTTCCCCCTCAAGGGGGCATGCCTGCGGACCGGCGAAGCCGGCTCCGCGGCATCCGGGTCGGGTGACACCGCTGCATGCGCCGTGCCTGGTGCGCGGACGCGATGCGCAATCAGATGGCTCTATTGATTAGGCCGCGAACCAGGCCATCGGCACTTCGCGGCAGGGGGAAGTCTTCATGACGTTTACGCTGATCGTCGAGCAATTGCTGAACGGTCTGCAGTTTGGGTTGATGTTGTTTCTGATCGCGGCCGGGCTGACCCTGGTGTTCGGCATCATGGACATCATGAATCTGGCTCACGGCTCGCTCTACATGGCCGGCGCCTATGTCGCCGCCGAAACCATGCAGCGCACAGGTTCATTCACCGCTGCCGTCCTGGTGGCGGCAGTCGCCACCGGCATCGTCGGCGTGGTGCTGGAACTCACGCTGATCCGCCGCCTGGCGCTGCGCGACCACCTGGCCCAGGTGCTGGGCACCTATGCCGTCATCCTCATCGCCAACGATCTGGTCAAGATGATCTGGGGGCCGGCCCCCGTCATGCTGAACATGCCGGCCGCGCTGTCCGGCCCGGTCCGGCTGCTGCCCGATCTGCTCTATCCCGCCTACCGCCTGATGATCATCGTGTTCGGTGTGGCCGCCGCCGCGGGCCTGTACTGGTTCGTGACGCGCACCCGTGCGGGCGTGCTGGTGCGGGCAGGGGCGTCCAACCGCCAGATGGCCACCCTGATGGGCGTGCGCGTGCCGCTGCTGTTCCTGG
The DNA here is from genome assembly GCF_014851665.1 of Achromobacter sp. ACM03. Taxonomy (NCBI): domain Bacteria; kingdom Pseudomonadati; phylum Pseudomonadota; class Betaproteobacteria; order Burkholderiales; family Alcaligenaceae; genus Achromobacter; species Achromobacter sp. ACM03. Next base: position 474,353 of record NZ_JACVAD010000002.1, read on the forward strand.
GCGTGTTCGTGCTGGGCGCCATGCTGGCCGCCGTGGCCGGCGCCTTGCTCGGCCCGATCACGTCGGTACAGGTGGGCATGGGCGAGGAAATCCTGATCCTGGTGCTGGTATGCATCGTGATCGGCGGCATCGGATCGATTCGCGGCGCCTTTGTCGGCGCGCTGTTGGTGGGCATGGTGGATACGGCGGGGCGGGCCTTCCTGCCCATGCTGCTGCGCCAGGTCTTTTCCCCGGCCGTGGCCTCCAGCGTCGGACCGACGCTGGCCGCCATTGCCATTTATGTATTGATGGCGGCAGTGCTGGTGTTCCGGCCCTCCGGCTTGTTTCCGGCGCGGGGTTGAGCATGAAATCCATGATCTGGACCGTGGTCCTGCTGGCCGCGCTGGCCGTATTCCCCCTGGTCGCGCCGGCGTTGGGCCTGGACTTTTACATTTCCTTCGTGCGGCGCGTGCTGATCTATGCGCTGGCCGCGACCAGCCTGAACCTGATCCTGGGCTATGGCGGCATGGTGGCGCTGGGACACGCGGCGTTCTTCGGCGCGGGCGCGTACGCGGTCGGCATCCTGGCCATGTCGGGCGTGACGTCCGCCCTGATCGTCTGGCCCGTGGCCATGCTGCTGGCGGCGGTGCTGGCCTGCATCACGGGGGCGATTTCGCTGCGCACCCGCGGCGTGTACTTCATCATGATCACGCTGGCCTTCGCGCAGATGCTGTTCTACATCTTCATCTCGCTGCGGCAGTACGGCGGCGAGGACGGGCTGAACCTGCCGGGCTACTCCAGCCTGCCGGGCATCGACCTGGCCAATGACGTCAGCTTCTATTACCTGGTGCTAGCGCTGTTCGCGCTGATCATGTGGGTGTTCGGCCGCGTGGTGAGCTCGCGCTTTGGCACCGCCCTGCAAGGCATACGCGAAAACGAATCGCGCATGGAATCCATGGGTTATCCGGTCTATCGCATCAAGCTGATGGCCTTCACGCTGAGCGGCGCGGTGGCCGGCCTGGCGGGCGCGCTGCTGGCCAACCATAATCTCTTCATCTCGCCCAGCCTGATGCACTGGACCCAGTCGGCCAACCTGCTGATTATGGTGCTGGTGGGCGGCATCGGCCTGCGCTATGGCGGCGTGGCGGGCGCCGTGGTCATGCTGACCCTGGAGGAAGTGCTGCGCCTGTGGACCGAATATTGGCACCTGCCCCTGGGCGTGCTGCTGCTGTGCGTGGTGTTCGGCGCGCCGCGCGGTCTGGTCGGGCTGTTCGGCCCCTTGTTCAGCGGCCGCGCCGCTGCCACCCAATCCGGCAAGGCGGGATCATGAACGCAGCTGTAACGCCGGCCCTGCAGGCCACGGGACTGGTGCGCCGCTTCGGCGCGCTGGTCGCCACCGACAATGTGTCGCTGTCCCTGAACCCGGGCGAGATCCATGCCCTCATCGGCCCCAATGGCGCGGGCAAGTCGACGCTGATCCATCTGCTGTCCGGCACGTTGACGGCTGACTCGGGCAAGCTGACGGTAGGCGGACGCGACGTCACCAGCATGAACGCCCATCAGCGAGTGGCTGCCGGGCTGTCGCGGTCGTACCAGATCACCAACATCTTCAAGCAATCCTCCGTGCTGGACAACCTGGTGCTGGCGGTGCAGGCGCATGCCGGCAGCAGCTTCCGCTTCTGGAAGCCGCGCGCCGCTGAATCAACCCTGTACGAGCAGGCGCGCGAGCTGGCCCGGGAATGCGCCATCGACGCCAGCCTGCTGGAACGCCCGGCCGGCACCCTGCCGCACGGCGAACAGCGCAAGGTCGAATTCGCGCTGGCCCTGGCCGCACGGCCTGCCGTCCTGCTGCTGGACGAACCCATGGCGGGCATGGGGCCCGACGAAACCGTGCGCCTGACCGAATTGATCGAATCCATGCGGGGCCGAGCCGCCATGCTGCTGGTCGAACACGACATGCAGGCGGTGTTCCGCCTGGCCGACCGCCTGTCGGTGCTGGTCTACGGCCGCGTCATCGCGACCGGCACCCCCGACGAAATCCGCGCCAACCCGGAAGTGCGGCAAGCCTACCTGGGCGACGAGGAGACCGCATGATGCTGACCATCGAATCCGCCAAGAGCGGTTACGGCGCCAGCCAGGTGCTGTTCGGCGTGGACCTGCAAATCGGCGCGGGCCAGGTCGTGACCTTGCTGGGCCGCAATGGCATGGGCAAGACCACGCTGCTGCGCACCTTGTTCGGCCAGTTGCCCCTGCGCGGCGGCAAGATCCAGTTCGCGGGCCAGGACATCAGCGGCTGGAGTCCGGACCGCATCGCGCGGGTCGGCATGGCCATCGTGCCGGAAGGGCGGCAGTGCTTCCCGAATCTGACGGTGCGCGAACACCTGACAGCCTTCGTCGCCTCCCGCAACCCGGACATCGGCGAACCCTGGACGCCCGAGCGCGTCTTTGAATTGTTTCCGCGCCTGCACGAACGCGCCCGAAACATGGGCAATCAGCTCTCGGGCGGCGAGCAGCAGATGCTGGCCATCGGCCGGGCGCTGGTCACCAATCCGCGGCTGCTGATCCTGGACGAGGCCACCGAAGGCCTGGCGCCCAAGATCCGCGAGGAAATCTGGAATTGCCTGGCGCGCCTGCGCCAGGCCGGGCAGACCATCCTGGTCATCGACAAATACGTCGAACGGCTGCTGAGCCTGGCGGACCGCCACGTGATCCTGGAGCGCGGCAAGGTCGTCTGGACGGGGGACTCCCAGGCCCTGGACGCGGATCGCGGCCTCTGGGAACGCTATCTGGGCGTGTAGCAAGAAAGCTGCAATGTAAACAGGCAAACGCTGCCGGTCGTGAAATAAAAAGCAATAAATCGATATTTACATTGCAGTAGTGCAACTTAGGACGCCCGAGCGTCTTACAAGCGTTTGCTCCTGTTTCAATTGGATCCACTGTTCTCTACACTTGTCGCGCCGGACGTGCCTCGAGGGTACGCCTGCAACAGGCTCATGGCTGGACAAGCGGGGCAAGCGCGCGGCGAAACATCGTTACACAACGAAAGTCTGCCCATGCGTCCCCTTCACGCACGTTACGTCTTATCAGGCAGTAAGGAAGACTTTGCATGGCGAAATGGGGTTTGCGCAGAAAATCGTTGATGGCGCTGTTGCTGGCGTGCCTGGTTGCCCTGGCGCCGGCGGCCCTGATCGGCTGGCAGGTGCTGGACGGGGTCAGGGAGCACTTCGGACGGGCTTTCTCCGACAACTTCACGCAATTGAACCGCCAGCGCATCCTGGCGCCGGTGTCCCGTGAACTGGCCCTGTCGCAGCGGTTGGCGGATAGCGAGGTCACTCGCCGCTGGCTGCGGCACGAAAGCGATCCGGCCGCGCGCGAGCTGTTCTTTCGCGAAGCCGACGGCTACCGCCGCGATCTGCTGGGACGCGCCTACTTCATCGCCAGCGCCGCCTCGGGCAATTATTACTTCAACGACGACCAGCCCCTGTCCGAGACGCCGCGCTACACGCTGAGCAAAAGCGCGGCCGACGACGCCTGGTTCTACCTGACGCTGGCGTCTCCCGCCAAATACAACATCAACGTCAACCCGGACCTGAAGCTCAAGACCACCAAGGTCTGGATCAACGTCCAGGTGCGCGACGGCGACCGGGTCATCGGCCTGACCGGTTCCGGTCTGGACGTAGGCGGATTCCTGCGTGAATTCGTCAACAGCGGCCAGCCCGGGGTCACGCCGATCATCGTCGACGAGGAAGGCGCGATCCAGGCCCACATGGACGCCTCGCTCATTGCCTACAACTCGGGCGCGGGCGGCGCTGCCCGCGGCACGGTGTTCAACCTGCTGGACGGCGGCGAGGGCCGCGCCGAGCTGGCCGCGGCCATGAAGGCGGCGCGGACCGACCCGCAGTCGGTGCAATCCGCCTGGGTCAAGATGGACGGCATCCGGCAGCTGGTGTCCGTAGCCTACATGCCGGAACTGCATTGGCACGTGCTGACGGTGGTGGACCTGGGCGCGGCCCGGGTACTGGACACGGATTGGCTCTGGCCCGCGGCGATCGGCCTGGTGGTGCTGTTCGCGGCCATGTTGCTGTGCTTCGGCTACGCCATCGAGCGCCTGATGCTGCGCCCCTTGCGCCGCCTGCAGCAGTCGGCGCGCGCCATCGCCGACGGCAGCTACGACGTGCGCCTGCCTCCGGGCGGCCAGGACGAAATCGGCGACCTCAGCCGCGCCTTCGGCGTGATGGCGGACAAGGTGCGCCAGCACACGGCTGAACTCGAAACCAAGGTGCGCGAGCGCACCTCCGAACTCGAGGACGCCAATCGCGCCATGGCCGCCGCGCACAAGAAAATCGACGACTCCATCGATTACGCCAGCCTGATCCAGCGCGCCATTCTGCCGGATCGCCAGCTTACCCAGTCCCTGGGCGCGCACCATTTCGTGCTGTGGAAGCCGCGCGACGTGGTGGGCGGCGACTTCTACGTATTCCGCTCCGACGGCGCCAACTGCCTGCTGGGTATCATGGATTGCGCCGGCCACGGCGTGCCCGGCGCATTGATGACCATGCTGGCCCGCGCCGCCATAGATCTGGCGATCACCGAGGCCGGCCCGGCCGACCCCGCCGCCATCCTGACCCGCACCGACAACGCCATCCGCGCCATGCTTGCCGACGCGCAATTGCCCCGTGCGCTGGCCACGAACACGGATGCGGCCCTGGTTTATATTGACCGCCAGGGCGGCCGGTTGCGCTATGCGGGCGCCAAGATCAGCCTGTACGCGAGCAACGGCGAGGAACTGCGCGAGGTGCCCGGCGGCAAGCGGGCGCTGGGCGACAAGCGCACCGAGACCTACGAAAACATCGAACTGCGAATGGAGTCCGGCTGGACCTACTACCTGGTCACGGACGGGTTCCTGGACCAGGCGGGAGGCGAACACGGCTTTGGCTTTGGCAATACCCGGTTCGCGGAAATGCTCAAGACGCACGCGCGCCGGCCGTTAACCGAACAGGCGGCCGCCTTTACCCAGGCGCTGGCAGAGTACCAAGGCGGGCGGCCGCAGCGTGATGACATCACCTTGCTGTCGTTCCGTTTCGAATAAACGTTATCAGGGCGGTTACCCCCATGAATGCCTCCGATCTTTACGCATTGGGCGAACGGTTCAACCAGAATCGCACTCTGTTGTGCTTCAACGGACCGACTTCCCGCAGCCTGATCGAGGAAATCGGCAATGCGCTCAAGAACTATCTGAACGCGGAGCACGCGCGACCGGCCGAGGCCATGGACGTTTTCTCCGTCTACATAGAGATGATCCAGAACATCCGCCAGTACGCCGCGCTGCACGACGACCTGGACGCCTCGGCCACCGTGGTGATCGGCCGCCGCGATGAAAGCCGCTACGTGGTGTCGGCGGGCAACCTGGTTAAGGCGGAGGACGGCGAGGCGCTGGTCGCCCGCATCCAGGAACTGGCCGCGCTGGACAAGGCGGCGCTGAAGGCCGAGTACAAGGCGCAGCTGCACAAGCCGCGCGCCCAGGGCGTCGCCTCGGGCGCCGGCCTGGGGCTGATCGATATCGCCCGCCGCGCTGGCGCGCCGCTGGAGGCCAGCCTGACGCCCGCCGCAGCGCCCGGGCAGGCCTTCTTCAGCCTGAGCGTCGTGATCTGAAGGCGTGCCGGGCCAAGAATATATTTGGAGCAACTAATGAACGATTTGAACATTCCCGGGACCCAGTCCACGCCCGCCATCACCGCCGACACCGCTGCCGGCGTGCTGGCGATGCGCGGCGACTCCTATCCCGAGAATTCCTTCGAGCTGTTCGGTCCCGTCATCGAATGGGTCGAAGCCTATCTGCTGAGCAGCGCCGCGCCCCTGAAGCTGGAGCTGGAACTGCTCTACCTGAACACCAGCAGCATCAAGTCCGTCATGGACATCTTCGATCTGCTGGAGGCTGCCCACAACAAGGGCCGCGAGGTCAGCGTCACATGGTTCTACGACATGCGCAATGAGCGCGTCGGCGAACTGGCCGAGGAATTCAAGGAAGACTGCACGTTTCCCTTTTCCGTTGTCGGCCGCCAATGAAATCCGACGCCGCCCAGCTGGACAAGCGCATCGCCGAATTGCTGGCGGATCCGGTCTATCAGGGCCATCCGTTGCATGAAGCGCTGGACGCGCTCTGGCGGCATACGGCCGAACAGATGGCGCGCATCGAGCGCGTGACTCAACTGTCGGACGCCTACCAGAGCATGGCGCACGAACGCGAGCTGGGCCTGTGCGACCGTTTCGACCGGCAACTGCGCCGGCTGACCCGCATCGCGCGCATCTCGGACCACTACCAGAACATGATGCGGGACCTGAACTCCGCATTGCAGGAAACCTCCAATCGCGATCCCTTGACCGGCCTCTTGAACCGGCGCGCCTTGATGGAAATGATCAAGCAGGAGGTCTTGCGCGTGTCTCGCGGCGGATCGACCTTCGTGGTGGCGATGCTGGACGTGGACCATTTCAAGTCGGTCAACGACCGCTATGGCCATGAAACAGGCGACCGCGCGCTGGTCGAGCTGGCCGGCGCGTTGGGCGACAACTTGCGCGAATACGATCTATGCGGCCGCTGGGGCGGCGAGGAATTCCTGGTGCTGCTGCCCAGCACCCAGCCCGAGGACGCCCAGCGCGTCATGGACCGGCTGGTGGGCGCGGTGCGCGCCTTGGCAATCACGGTGGGAGATGACGTGTTGAGATTGACGGTCAGCATAGGCATGGCATATCACCAGTTGGGAGAAACCTTCTCTGAAACGCTCAGCCGTGCGGACCAGGCCTTGTACCTGGCCAAGCAGGACGGACGCGACCGCGTCGAACTCGGGTTTCCGAAGCGCAGATGAAACCGGATCAGCTGTTATCCGGCATGGAGCCCCATATGCTTGATTCTTATCCAGGCGTTACCGACGAGCGCCCTCAAGGCGCCGCGTGGCACTCCGCCACCTATCTGGCGTCCATGGATCGGGCGCTGCTGCTGTTCGATTTTGATCCGGCTGGCTCCTTGTTGAACGCCAACGCGAATTTTCTCGCCCTGGTCGGCCATGCCCGCGAAGAGGCCCTGGAGCTGCGCCATGACATGCTTTGCGACAGCATGGACGAAGGCAAGGGCATCGTCGGCGGCGAGCAGGTCTGGGCCAGGCTGCTGGGCGGCAAGCACTTCACCGGCACCTGCCGCTATCGCAAGAAGGACGGCGGCTTCGTCTGGATCGAAGCCACCTACATGCCCATCGCCGGCGAAGCCGGCGATGTCGTACGCATTTCCGTCATCTCCCGCAAATCCATCGCGGATGCCGACCGCCAGGAAGAGATCCGGCTCCTGTTGCTGGGCATCAACGAAACCGGCAATGCCGTCGCGGTGTCGGGCAAGGACGGCCGCATCCTCTACGTGAACGACGGCTTCCAGCGCATGCTGGGCTTTTCCCGCGGCGACGCCGTCAACCAGGAGCTGGGCGAACTGCTGGCCGGAGGCAGGCCGGACGGCGGCACGCGCGAAGAGCTGGGCCGCCGCATCGCCTGCCGCGAGGGCTACCACAAGGACGTGCTGGTCTACGATCGCGCCGGCCGCCCGCTGTGGGTGTCGGTGATGGCCAACTCCGTGTTCGACGAACGCGGCGCCCTGGTCAATATCGTGGACGTGCTGACGGACATCACGCCCACCAAGGTGCACGAAGTCTTGCAGCGCCGCGTGCTGCAAGCCATGGTCAATGAGGCCTCGGTGGTCGAGGTCATGAACATGGTGTGCCGCGAGGTCGAACGTCTGGCGCCCGAAGTCGCGGCCAGCGTCCTGCGGGTGGACGATGCCGGGCTGCTGCGGCCGCTGGCCGCGCCCAGCCTGCCGCAGGCCTACACCGACGCCTTGGACGGCGTGGCCATCGGGCCGCAGGCGGGCGCTTGCGGCACCTCTGCCTTCCTGGGCCGGCCGGTGATCGTGCCGGACATCTCCACCGATCCGCTGTGGGACGACTATCGACACCTGCCGCTGCCGGACGACGTGAAGGCCTGCTGGTCGTCGCCGATCAAGTCCAGCGATGGCCGGGTCATAGGCACCTTCGGTTTTTATTTCCGCGAGCGGCGTCTGCCCGACGATTTCCATCACCGGCTGGTGGACGTGTGCGTGTACTTGTGCGCGCTGGCGCTGGAGCGCGAGGAGGCCCGCGCGCGTATCCGCCAGTTGGCGTTCTATGACGAACTGACCGGCTTGCCCAACCGCAACCTGCTGCTGGCGCAGGCCGAGCAGGCCATCGCGCGCGCTGAACCCGAGCGCAAGCGTGTCGCCATTCTGTTCCTGGACCTGGATCGCTTCAAGCAGGTCAACGATACGCTGGGCCATCCCATAGGCGATGCGTTGCTGCGCGACGTGGCGCAGCGCTTGCGCCGCCTGGCGCGCGCGACCGACATCGTGGGCCGCTTGTCGGGCGACGAGTTCGTGATGCTGATGCCGGACTTTGAACACGGTCGACTGACGACGGCGGCGGAGCATGTGCTGGTCGCCTTGGCTCAGCCGTTCTCGGTGGGCGGTATCACGCTCAATCCCTCGGTCAGCATCGGCATCAGCGTGTTCCCGGAGAACGGGCGCGACATGGATACGCTGCTGCGCCATGCCGACATGGCGATGTACCAGGCCAAGACGGCAGGGCGCAACCGCATCTCTTTCTTCAGCGCCGAGATGAACCGGCAGGCGCAGGAGCGCCTGGCGCTGGAGGCCGCCTTGCGCGATGCGCTGGAGGCGAAGGCTTTGCGGTTGCACTATCAACCGCAGGTGGGGCTGAAGAACGGGCAGCTGTACGGGGTCGAGGCGTTGGCGCGCTGGCGTCATCCCACGCTGGGCGATATCTCGCCGGCGCGCTTTGTGCCGCTGGCCGAGGAATGCGGGTTGATCGGCGACCTGGGCGACTGGGCGGTGCACGAGGCTTGTTCGCAGTTGGCGGTCTGGCGGGCGAAGGGCCTGCGGGTGCCGTCGGTGTCGGTGAACCTGTCTGCGACGAATTTCCACAATCTGAATCTGCCGCGGTTGATCGAGGCGACGCTGGCCGAGTTCGGGCTGGCGGCGGCGGATCTGATGCTGGAGATCACGGAAGGCGTGGTGCTGGATGCGACGGCGGGTACGTTGCGGACGATCGCGGAGCTGCATCGCTTGGGGGTGCGGTTGTCGATGGACGATTTCGGGACTGGCTATTCCAGCCTGGGGCATTTGCGGCGACTGATCGTGGATGAACTGAAGCTGGATCGCAGTTTCGTGCAGGGGCTGGAGAGCGATGACGCGGCTCGGGCGTTGACCAGCGCTGTGATTCGTATCGGCGAGAGCCTGAGCCTGCCTGTGGTGGCTGAAGGCGTCGAGAACGAAGAGCAGCGGCGGTTTTTGATCGAGCAGGGGTGTGCGGCGGGGCAGGGGTTTTTGTTTTCGCCGCCGTTGCCGGCTGCTGATCTTGAGGAGTGGCTGCGGGGGCGGCCGTAGGTTTTCTGGTTGCTTTTGCTGCTGCTGCTGCTGCTGCTGCTGCTGCTGCTGCTTCTGTGGCTTCTGTTGGTTCTTAAGACGCCAGTCGCGTCGGGGGCCGGCGGGACGCGGGGCAACGATTGCAGTCCGGAGCGTTCGCTCCGGACTTCCCCATCCTCATCCTCGTCACCGCCTGCGGCGGTTCCTTCGGATTCCGTCGGGCTTATCGACGCCCCGCGCCCCGCCGGCCCCCGACGCGACTGGCTCGGCTGGTTGGATCTTTACGGGCGCTGGGGCGGGTGGTTTGCTTGGCGTTCTTGGCGCCGGTAGCGGTTGGCGGAAGATCTTGCGGGGCCCGCCCCAGATCGGCCGCGCGGGCGGCCGATCTGGGGCTTACGCTTGGTCTTGCTACTGCTACTGCTACTGCTACTGCTACTGCGCCCGTGACACCGACAGCGATTGCGGTTGCTGCCGCGGTCGCTCCGAACTGGTGCCAACGGGCTGCCGTGTCTTGCCAGTGGCGCGCCTGCCTCTTACTTCGATGCCACCGTTTCCGGCGGCACCGGGTTCTCCCAGCCGCCGCCAATTGCGCGGATCAGGCCTACGGCCGAGCGCGCTTGTTCACCGCTGAGCTGCACGGCGACGCGTTGCTGCAGCAGGACGCTGCGGTCGGCTTCGATGACGTCCAGGTAGCTGATGGAGCCTTCGCGGTACTGCGTGTGCGAGAGCTTGGCGGCGCGGGCGGCTGCGTCGACGGCTGCGTCTTGCGCCTTGGTCTGGTCGGCCAGGATGCGCAGGTTGGCCAGGTTGTCTTCCACTTCGCGGAACGCGTTCAGCACGGTCTGGCGGTAGACGGCGACGTCTTCCTCGTAGACGGCGCGGGCGCGGTCCAGGCCGGCCTGGCGGCGGCCGCCGTCGAAGATGGGCATGGACAGCGCGGCGCCGACCAGCGGGCCCAGCAGGAAGGTGCGGCTGGACCACTGGAACAGGTTGCCCAGGTCCGAGGACTCGTAGCCGAAGGCGCCGGTGATGTCCAGGCGCGGGAAGAACGCGGACTTGGCAGCGCCGATGCGGGCGTTGGCGGCGGCCATGGCGCGTTCGGCGGCGGCGATGTCGGGGCGGCGTTCCAGCAGCGTGGATGGCAGGCCGGCGGGGATCGACAGCGCGACCTTCTGGATGGGCTGCTCGGGCATGGCGAAGTCTGACGGGGCGCGCCCCAGCAGCACGGCCAGCGCGTGCTCGGAGGCGGCGCGGCGGCGGTCGATGCCCAGGGCTTCGGATTGCGCGCTGGCAAGTTCGGCCTTGGCGCGGGCCAGGTCCAGTTCGCTGATGTCGCCGGCGTCGTAGCGGCGCTGGATCAGTTGCAGGGTGTCGGTGCGCAGCTTGACCGTCTGGCGGTAGAGCTGCGATTCGGCGTCCTGTTCGCGCACCAGGAAGTAGGTGGTGGCGACGTCGGCCTGCAGGGCCAGCAGCACGGAACGGTACAGGGCCTCGCTTTGCTGGGCGTCGGCGCTGGCGGCGTCGTAGGTGGAGGCGACGCGGCCGAACAGGTCGGCTTCGTAGGAAACGGCGCCTTGGGCGCGCCAAGTCGTGACCGGGCTGGTCGAGGTGCCGTCGGGCAGGCCCTGCGACACGGCCGAGGGGCGCTGGCGGTTGGGGCCGAAGGCGGCGTCCAGGTTGGGGAAGAAGCCGGCGCGGGCTTCGCGTTGCAGCGCGCGCGATTGGGTCAGGCGGGCGGCGGCGGCCTGCAGGTTCTGGTTGGCCTTTTGGGCTTCTTCCTGCAGCTGGTTCAGCCCTTCGTCGCCGAACACTTTCCACCAGGCGCCGCGCAGCGCGTCTTCCGACGGTTCGGCGGTCTTCCAGGTGCCGGCCTCGGAAGCGGGCAGGGCGGCTTCCTTGAAGGCCGCGGGCACCGCGGCCGAGGGGCGTTCGTAGGTGGGGCCCACCGCGCAGCCGGCCAGCACGAGCAGGACGGCAAGCAGGGCGGAACCGCGGGTCAGTCTTTTGATCATGATGACTATTCTCTTGTGGGCGCCTTCCGCCTAGGGGGCGGAAGGCGCTGTCTAGCTACTGTGGTGAGCCGGCTCAGGCGTGATGTTGCTGGGCGGGTTGCGCGTTCGGGGCCACGTGCGGGACGCACACAGGAGCCTCGTGCGGCGCGGCGGAGTGCAGCGTCTTGCCGCCCAGCGTGCGCAGCAGCACGTAGAACACGGGGGTCAGGAACAGGCCGAACAGGGTCACGCCCAGCATGCCGAAGAACACCGCGATGCCCATGGCCTGGCGCATTTCAGAACCCGCGCCCGAGGACAGCACCAGCGGCACCACGCCCATGATGAACGCGATGGACGTCATCAGGATGGGGCGCAGGCGCAGGCGGCTGGCCTCGATGGCGGCGTCCAGCGGACTGCGGCCGTTCATTTCCAGTTCGCGGGCGAATTCCACGATCAGGATCGCGTTCTTCGCCGACAGGCCCACCAGCACCATCAGGCCGATCTGCGTGAAGATGTTGTTGTCGTTGCCGGTCAGGTAGACGCCCGTCAGCGCGGCCAGGATGCTCATCGGCACGATCAGGATCACGGCCAGCGGCAGGGTCAGGCTTTCGTACAACGCGGCCAGCACCAGGAACACCAGCAGCACGCTGATCGGGAACACCCACAGGCCCGCGTTGCCCGCCAGGATCTGCTGGTAGGTCAGGTCGGTCCACTCCATCTTCATGCCGCGCGGCAGGGTCTCGGCGGCGATGCGCTCGGCCGCGGCCTGGGCCTGGTCGGACGAGTAGCCGGGCGCCGGACCGCCGTTGATGTCGGCGGCGGTGTAGCCGTTGTAGCGCACCACCATTTCCGGGCCGAAGGTCTGGTTGACGGTGACGAGCGAGGACAGCGGCACCATTTCGCCGGCGACGTTGCGGGTCTTCAGTTGCAGGATGTCGTCGGCGTGCGCGCGGAATTGCGCGTCGGCTTGCGCCCGCACCTGGAAGACGCGGCCGAAACGGTTGAAGTCGTTGACATACATCGAGCCCAGGTAGATCTGCATGGTGTCGAAGACTTCCGTCACCGGCACGCCCAGTTGCTTGGCCTTGACGCGGTCCAGGTCCACGTCCAGCTGCGGCACGTTGATCTCGTAGCTGGAGAAGGCGGGGCCCAGTTCCGGCGTCTGGCGCGCCTTTTCCAGGAAGGCTTGCTTGGCCTTGTCCAGTGCGGCGTAGCCGGCGGCGCTGCGGTCTTCGATCTGGAACTTGAAACCGCCCAGCGTGCCCAGGCCCATCACGGGCGGGGGCGGGAACACGGCGATGAACGAGTCCTGGATGGCCGCGAACTTCTGGTTGAGCGAGCCCGCGATGGCGTCGCCCGACAGCGCGGCGTTCTTGCGCTCTTCGAAGGGCTTGAGCATGACGAACACGATGCCGGCGCTCGAACTATTGGTGAAGCCGTTGATCGACAGGCCGGGGAAGGCGATGGTGCTCTGTACGCCGGGTTCCTTCAGGGCGATGTCGCTCATGCGGCGGATCACCGCGTCCGTGCGGTCCAGCGAGGCGCCGTTGGGCAGCTGCGTGAAGGCGATCAGGTACTGCTTGTCCTGCGCGGGCACGAAGCCGCCGGGCACCAGATAGGAGACGCCGACGGTGGCGGCCACCAGCACGGCGTACACGCCCATGGCGCTGGCCTTGCGGCGGATCACTTTGGTGACGCCCGTGCCGTACGACTCGGACGCGCGGCCGAACATATTGTTGAACCAGTTGAAGAAGCGGCCGAAGACGCGGTTCATGCCACGGGTCAGCCAGTCGGGCTTGTCGTGGTGGCTCTTGAGCAGGATGGCCGACAGCGCGGGCGACAGGGTCAGCGAGTTGAAGGCCGAGATCACCGTCGAGATGGCGATGGTCATGGCGAACTGCTTGTAGAACTGGCCGGTCAGGCCCGTCATGAAGGCCAGCGGCACGAACACCGCGCACAGCGTCAGCGCAATGGCGATGATGGGGCCGCTGACCTCACGCATGGCGCGATAGGTCGCGTCGCGCGGACTCAGGCCCGCGGCGATGTTGCGCTCCACGTTTTCCACCACCACGATGGCGTCGTCCACCACGATGCCGATGGCCAGCACCATGCCGAACAGCGACAGCGCGTTGATGGAATAGCCGAACATCAGCAGCAGGGCGAAGGTCCCCACGATGGACACGGGCACCGCCAGCAGCGGGATGATGGACGCGCGCCAGGTCTGCAGGAACAGGATCACCACCAGCACCACCAGGGCGATCGCTTCCAGCAGCGTGGTCACCACGGCTTTGATGCTGGCGCGCACGAATTGGGTGGGGTCGTATTCGATGCGGTATTCCACGCCCGGCGGGAAGTCCTGCGACAACTCGGCCATGGCGGCGCGCACCTGGCTGGACACGTCCAGCGCGTTGGCGCCGGGCGACTGCATGATGCCCATGCCCACCGCCTGCTTGTTGTCCAGCAGCGACCGCAAGCCGTATTCCTGCGCGTCCAGTTCCACGCGGGCCACGTCCGACAGGTAGGTCACGGCGCCATCGGGCGAGGTCTTCAGGATGATGTCGCGGAATTCCTCTTCGGTCTGCAGGCGGCCGCGGGCATTCACGTTCAGTTGCAGCGGCACGTCGCCCAGCGTGGGGGACGCGCCGATGACGCCGGCGGCGACCTGCACGTTCTGTTCGCGGATGGCGGCGACAACTTCGCTCGCGGTCATGCCGCGCTGGGCGACTTTCTGCGGGTCCAGCCAGACGCGCATGGAATAGTTGCCCGAGCCCCACACCGTCACTTCGCCCACGCCGGTGATGCGGGCGAGACGGTCCTTGACGTTCAGGATCGCATAGTTGCGCAGGTAGGTGATGTCGTAGCGGTCATTGGGCGAGATCAGGTGCACCACCAGCGTCAGCGTGGGCGAGCTCTTGGCCGTGGTCACGCCCAGGCGCTGCACGTCCGGCGGCAGGCGCGGCAGCGCTTGCGACACGCGGTTCTGCACCAGCTGCTGCGCCTTGTCCGGGTCCACGCCCAGCTTGAAGTTGACCGTCAGGGTCAGGTTGCCGTCGCTGTTGGCCTGCGACTGCATGTACAGCATGTCCTCGACGCCGTTGATGGATTCCTCCAGCGGCGAGGCCACGGTTTCGGCGATGACCTTGGGGTTGGCGCCTGGATACTGCGCGCGCACGACCACGGACGGCGGCACCACTTCCGGATACTCGGAGATGGGCAGCTGGAACATGGCCAGCAGGCCCGCCAGCAGCACCAGGACCGACAGCACGCCGGCGAAGATCGGCCGGTCGATGAAGAATTTCGAGATATTCATGGACGTTCTCGTTAGACGCGCCGGCTCAGTTCAGGGTGGCCGAGGCGGTCTTGACCGGGTTGCGTTGGGCCGCAACCATGGGGACGACGGTGGGGGTCACGGCATCGCCGGGACGGATGCGCTGCAGGCCGTTGACGACGATGCGTTCGCCGGCGGCCAGGCCCGAATCGACCACGCGCAGGCCTTCCTGGTTGGCGCCCAGCTTGACCTGGCGGTAGACGGCATGGTTCTTGTCGTCCAGCACCAGCACGTAGCGCTTGTCCTGGTCGGTGCCGATGGCCTTTTCGTCGATCAGCACGGCCTGGCGCGGTTCGCTGCCGCCCAGGCGGACGCGGGCGTACAGGCCGGGCAGCAGCTGGCCGTCGGCGTTGTCGAACTCGGCGCGCACGCGGATCGTGCCGGAGGTGGTGTCCAGGCGGTTGTCCACGGACTGCACGACGCCGGTGCGCGAATAGCCTTCCTCGTTGGCCAGGCCCAGCTCCACCGGCACGGCGCTGGCGCGGCCGCCGCGCGCAGGGTTCACATAGCGCAGGAAGGTTTGTTCATCCACGTCGAACGATGCGTACATCTTGGACACCGACACCAGGCGGGTCAGCGGCACGGAGCCGGCGCCAGCCGCCACCACGTTGCCCACCGTGACCTCGGCGCGCGACACGCGGCCGTCCACCGGGGCTTCGATGCGGGTGTAGCCGAGGTTCAGCTTGGCATAGTCCAGCGCCGCCTGGGCGCCTTGCAGGTTGGCGGCGGCTTCGCGTGCGGCGTTCTGCTTTTCCTCGAAATCGCGGCGGGCGATGGCGTTGTCCGTCAGCAGGCGCTGGCCGCGGGCCAGTTCGCTGGCGGTATACGAGGCGCGGGCCTTCGCGGCGGTCAGGGCGGCGGCGGCGCGGTCCACCTCGGCCGCGTAGGGACGCGGGTCGATGGTGAAGAGCACGTCGCCCTTCTTGACGATGCTGCCGTCCTGGAAGTGCACGGCGGTCAGGGTGCCCGACACCAGGGGACGGATGTCGACGCGGTCGATGGCTTCCAGGCGGCCGGAGTAGCGCTGCCAGTCCACGATGGTCTTGTTCAGGACCTCGGCCACTTCGACTGGCGGCGCCGTGGGGGCAGTCTGCGCCTGCGCCGCATTGGCGCCAGCGGGAGCGCGGAAGAGGGCATAACCGCCGCCAGCGGCGACGATGGCGGCAAAGACGGCGAGCACAGCAATACGATTGCGCGAAACCATGGTGTTTCCTTGAGAGATGATGGGGCGAAAGCGCGCTTGCCTGGATGAGCCTGGGGGCGGAGGCGGCTGCGGCGGCCTGGGGCAGGCCTGTCCTCGGGATCCGGCGGAAATGCTGCAATGCAACATACAATGCTGCTGCGCATCCCAGGCAAAGGCGCCTGATCGGGGCGGGTCTTTGCGGGTGCCGGAATCTGAGGATAGGCTTGCCCTTTGATGGCGCCTGGCGGCAAGGGCACTTCAAGATGGTTTGCATTCTGAGCGGTTTAGGGGGTCGGATAAACCCTGATGTTTCGGCAACACTAGTCGTAAGGATCGACTAATCAACGCCGAAATCGGGTTATGCTCCGTCCACACCGACTATTTCCCCTAAAGGACACCGTCGCCATGGACCGTTTTCAGGCTATGCAGGTGTTTGTGCGCGTCGTGGACGCCAATAGCTTCACCCGGGCGGCCGACAGCCTCTCGCTTCCGCGCACCACCGTCACCACCATCATCCAGAACCTCGAACGCCTCTTGGGCGTGCGCCTGCTCAACCGCACCACGCGCCGTATCGGCCTGACGCCCGACGGCGCGGGCTATTACCAGCACTGCGTGCGCATTCTGGCCGACGTCGAGGAAACCGAGGCCTGCTTCCAGGAAGCGGCCCTGCGCCTGAAGGGCAGGCTGCGCATCGATGCCCCAACCTGCATCGGGCGGCTGATCCTGATCCCCTCATTGTGTGATTTCCACGACAAATACCCCGACGTGGAGCTGGTGCTGGGCCTGGGCGACCGCCCGGTCGACATGGTGCAGGAGGCCGTGGATTGCGTGATCCGCGCCGGCGACCTGGAGGATTCCAGCCTGGTCGCGCGCCGCATCGGCACGCTGCAGAGCGTGACCTGCGCCTCGCCCACCTATGTGGCGCGCCATGGCTTGCCGCAGAGCATCGACGAACTGCGCGACCATCACGCTGTGCACTATTTCTCCAGCCGTACCGGCCGCAATTGCGCCTGGGATTTCCGGGTCGACGGCAAGCACCAGGAAGTCGAAATGAAGGGCGTGGTGTCGGTGAACGAATCCGGCGCCTACCTGGATTGCGGGCTCAAGGGCTTCGGCTTGATCCAGACACCGCGTTACATGGCGCTGCCGCACCTGCAATCGGGCGAACTCATCGAGGTGCTGCCGCAATGGAAGCCCAGCCCCACCGCGATTTCGGTGCTGTATCCGCAAAGCCGCCAGCTGTCGCCCAAGGTGCGCGCCTTCACCGACTGGGCCGCTGAATTGTTCGCCAGCTGCCCGCTACTGAGCGGCCGCGACGAGACCGATCCGGCCGCGGCCAGCTGCAGCGTCTACGCCCGCGGGGCTGGCCAGGCGAACGCCGCGCCGTCCGCCGCGCCCAGGCCTGCGCTGGAGGAATACCTGCCGCCGCGCCGCCGTACCGCGCGCGAAGAGGCCGCGGAGTACGCGTTGTAAGCGCATGGCGTGGGGGGCGGATCCGCCCTCCAC
This sequence comes from Achromobacter sp. ACM03, assembly GCF_014851665.1. NCBI lineage: Bacteria > Pseudomonadati > Pseudomonadota > Betaproteobacteria > Burkholderiales > Alcaligenaceae > Achromobacter > Achromobacter sp. ACM03. The sequence continues at coordinate 491,794 of NZ_JACVAD010000002.1, forward strand.
CTGGGGAATCACGGGAAACCCCGTAGTAAATACAGACCTTGCGTCCCTCGAATTGCATGAAACGTCTGTATAGTCCGACAGTCAAAGCCTACAACGTCCTTACTGTCGATCCGCTCCATGCAGCCTGTACTACCCGCTTACCTGATCGCCCGTTGGCTTTTGTTGCTCGTGCTGTTGGCGGGGGTGTACTTCCTCAGCGGTTTCCTGGTCCCCGCGCTCGCCGCACTCATCATCGGCCTGGCCAGCTGGCCCTTGTACCAGCGGCTGGTCGCGCGCTGCGGCGGCCGCAACGCGCTGGCAGCCTCGCTGGCGCTGCTGGTGGTGATCGTCGTGCTGATCGTGCCGATGTCGTTCGCGCTGTCCTACGCCATCAAGGAAGCCAGTACCTTCTTCGCCTGGGCCATCGCCGCCAACCGCCATGGCGTGGCCGTGCCCAACTGGATCACCTCCATGCCTGTAGTGGGCGAGCGCCTGAGCCAGTACTGGGAATCCTATATCGGCCAGCCCCATGCGCTGGGCGCCCTGGTCGAGGCCGTCAGCGGCGAGCATCTGGGCAATATCTACCGCATGGTCCTGGCGGCCACGGGCAATGTGTTCCAGTTGCTGCTGACCGTGCTGTTCATGCTGATCACGCTGTTCTTCGTCTACAAGGACGGCATCCGCATGGTGGCCCAGCTGGACGTGCTGGGCGAACGCATCCTGCCTGCCCGCTGGCAGCGCTTTTCGCGCGTGGTGCCGGCCACCATCAACTCCACCGTCACCGGCATGGGCCTGATCGCCCTGGGCGAGGGCGTGGTGCTGGGCATCGCCTACTGGGTGGCGGGCGTGCCGTCGCCCGTGCTGCTGGGCGTGGTCACCGGCTTCATGGCGCTGATACCCGGCGGCGCGCCGCTGTCGTTCACGCTGGTGTCGCTCTATCTGGTCGGCTCGGGCCATCTGGTGGCGGGCATCGCGCTGATGGTGTGGGGCAGCGTGGAACTCTTCATCGTCGACAAGACTCTGCGTCCGCGGCTGGTGGGCGGGCCGGTCAAGCTGCCTTTCCTGCCGACCTTCTTCGGGTTGGTGGGGGGCGTGAAGACGATGGGCATCGTCGGGCTGTTCGTCGGCCCCGTGCTGATGGCCCTGCTGGTGGCGGTGTGGCGCGAATGGGTGCACCATGAGGTGCAGGAACGCGATGCCGCTCGCATCAATCCTCCCGCCCAACCCCCTGCTGCTTGAATGCCATGTTGTTGCCTGATGACCAAATAGCCGTCCTGCGCGAGCAGGGCTTCGTGGTGGCGCGCCAGTTCGCCAGCCCGGAACAGGTGGCGGCGCTGCGCGCCGTTGCCGAACGCCATTTGCGCGACCACGTCGCGCCCATCGAATACGAAGCCGACCTGCGCTATCCCGGCGCGCCCGAGTCGCGCGCGGCCGAAGGCGGGCTGACCGTGCGGCGCCTGCTCGGCGCCTATGGCCGCGACCCCTTGTTCGCGCAATGGGCCGCCGATTCCCGCATCGGCCAGTGGCTGGGACGCTACTTCGGCGAAACGCCGGTGCTGTCCACCGTGCATCACAACTGCGTGATGACCAAGCATCCGGCCTATGGCAGCCTGACCGGCTGGCACCAGGACATCCGCTATTGGTCGTTTTCCGACACCGATCTGGTGTCCACCTGGCTGGCGCTGGGCCCGGAAACGCGCGCCAACGGCGGCCTGTCCTTCATCCCGGGTTCGCACGCGGCCGCCTTCGCGCCGGAACAGTTCGACCAGCAGAAGTTCTTCCGCGACGACGCGCCCCAGAACGCCGCGTGGATCGCCCGCGCGGTCTGCCCCGAACTGCAGGCGGGCGACGTGGTGTTCTTCCATTGCCGCACCCTGCATGCCGCCCAGGGCAACGCCAGCGACCGCGTGAAGCTGTCGCTGGTGCATACCTACCATCCACAGTCCTGTCATCCGCTGCCGGGCACGCGCTCGGCCAGCCAGCCGGGCGTGCCGCTGACGGTCCCGGCCGCCTGATGCTCTGAGTCAGCGCCGCATTCTGCGGCGCTGTTCCTTTCTCGATCAGCCGCTACTGCGGCCCGTGCTGTCCGCCTGAAATCTTTCCGGGCGCGGCCCCGCATGCGCCGACTTTCCCGGTCCGGGTTCGTGTCCTGACGGGATCTTTCCCCTTGATTGTCGACCACTGCGCCCGCTCGCTGGCGGGCTCGGCTGCGGGCGCTTTTTCCGGTGCTGAGAGGGCCTGCGCCAAAAAATGGGCCTAGTCCTATGTCTTGCCCGGATCGGAGAGGACTAGCCCGATGGGCGGCCTGCGCTGCGAAATCTACGATGCAGTTGTTGAGTACGCGAGCTGAAAAAGACCTGTCCCCAACGGTCCCTCATGCACTAGCGCACGCAGCAAAGATCCGCCCGCAAAGGCGATTTCCCTCACCTCAAAACCCAACTCAAAAGACTCATCATGAAAAAGACCCTCCTGACCGCTGCTCTGGCCATCGCCGGCCTCGCCTCCTTCGCCAGCGCCCACGCCGCCGACGGCACCATCGAATTCACCGGCAACATCACCGCCAACACCTGCGTCATCAACGGCGGCAACGGCGGCGAGAACTTCACCGTGGCCCTGCCCACCGTGTCGGCCAAGACGCTGGAAACCGCAGGCGCCACCGCCGGCCGTACGCCGTTCAAGATCGCGCTGAGCAGCTGCACCACCGACCAGCCGGTTTCGGTCCACTTCGAAGGCGGCCCCACCGTTTCGCAAACCACCGGCCGTCTGATCGTTGACGCCGGCGGCGCCGAGAAAGTCGAACTGGGCCTGCTGAACAACTCGTTCGGCGAAATCATGGCCGGCGCGGCCATCGGCCAGCAGAACTCGCAGACGGTGACGCTGTCCGGCGGCAAGGCTGACCTGGACTACTTCGTCGAGTACCACTCGCTGGGCAACGCCACCGCCGGCGCCGCCAACTCGCGCGTGCAGTACTCGATCTCCTACGAGTAATGCGCCGACTCGGCGGCCGCCTCCCGGGGCCGCCGAGGCAGGTGTTTCCCTGCAAGCCGTCTCACCCGCTCCCCGAGACGGCTTGGAAGGAAACCGACCATAGACGCAGCATCCACCACCAAGGGCTACATCATGAAAACTCTACGCCGCACCCTGATGGCCGCCGCAACGCTTGCCGCGGGCTGTTTTGCACTCCAGGCGCAGGCCAGCGTCGTTATTTCCAGCACGCGCGTGATCTATCCGGCGCAGGAGCGCGAAGTCACCATCAAGCTGAGCAATGACGGCCGTACGCCTGCCCTGGTTCAGTCGTGGCTGGACGACGGCAGCATCACCGACGCGCCGGAAACGCTGAAGGTCCCCTTCGTGCTGACGCCCGCCATCTTCCGCGTGGATCCCGGCAAGGGGCAGACCCTGCGTCTGATCCACACCAAGGAATCGATGCCGCAGGATAAGGAAAGCATGTACTGGCTTAACGTGCTGGAAGTCCCGCCCAAGGCTCAGGCCGGCGAAGACGCCAATCGCCTGCAGCTTGCCTTTCGCACGCGCATCAAGGTGATGTATCGCCCGCAAGGCCTGCCGGGCCAGGCAGACGAGGCGCCGGCGCAGCTGCGTTGGGAGGTCGCTCCCGCCGCGGCCGGCAAAGGCTATGCGCTGAAGGCCAGCAATCCCACGCCCTATGTCGTGAACCTGGGCAAGATCAGCCTGCAGTCTGGCGGCCAGACCTTCGATGCCGGAGCCGGTTACGTCAAGCCGGGCGACTCCACGTTGTTTCCCCTCGCGGGAATGACATCGGCGCCGGCAGGCGGTGCCCAGGTCAAGTTCAACAGCATCAACGACTGGGGCGCGAACGTCGAAGGCTCCCTGCCGCTGATGTCGGGACCCGCCTCGTCCCTGCGCTAGGACGCTAAGCCGCGCACGCGCGCGGCCCTCATCTCGCCAAACTCCTCTTGTGAGGGATGCCGGTAACGGTATCCCCGGGGAGAGTGTTGTCCAGCGTTTTCATCGAATCCACTCTTTCAGCTCCGCCGTTATGAAGAAAACCCTTTCAAAGCTCCTGCATACGCGAGATAGCGTCAGCCTGCGTCTGACCCCTCTTTGCGCGGCACTGCTGGTGGCCCTGGTTGCGCATGAGCGGGTGGCGCAGGCCGCCGAGGCCGACGCATCCGGAACGATGGTGGCTTCGGTGGAATTCGAGGATGCCTTCCTGATGGGCGGCTCGGGCCCGCGCACCGACCTGTCGCGCTTCGCCAAGGGAAACATGGCCGCGCCCGGCAGCTATTCGGTGGACTTGTTCATCAACCAGGGCTATGTCGGCCGCGTCGATGTGCCGTTCGCGGCGGTTGCCGGCGAGGCGGCGGCGCAGCCCGTGTTCGACCGTCAGCTGTTGCAGCGCATCGGCGTCGACCTGGGCAAGCTGCCCGCCGAGGCGACCGCAAAGTTGGCGCAAGACGCCAGCCTGCGCCTGGCCGAGATCGCCGCGGACGCCGGCAGCGATTTCGACTTCGGCGACCAGCGCCTGGACCTCAGCATTCCCCAGGCCTCCATGAGCCGCCACGCCCGCGGTTACGTCAGTCCGGAACTATGGGACTCGGGCGTCAACGCGGCCATGGTCGATTACGACTTCAACCTGTACAACTACCGCAACAAAGCGTTCGGCGGCACGCAGCGGCAGGGCTATCTGGGCTTGCGCGCGGGCGTCAACCTGGGTGATTGGCGTCTGCGCCACAATGGCTCCTATTCTTTCGATTCCCAGGGCCAGCGCCAGTACCAGAACATCTCGACTTACGCGCAGCGCGAAATCGTTGCGCTGTCGTCCCAACTCACCTTGGGCGAAGCCTATACCAGCGGCGAACTGTTTGAATCCACGCCCTTCAAGGGCGTGCGCCTGGCCAGCGACGATCGCATGCTGCCCGACTCGATGCGCGGCTACGCGCCCGTGGTGCGCGGCATGGCCAACAGTAACGCGCGGGTCACCATCCGGCAGAACTCGGTCGTCATCTACGAAACCACGGTGGCGCCGGGGGCCTTTGAAATCACCGACCTGTACGCCACCGGCTACGGCGGAGACCTGGATGTGTCGGTGCAGGAAGCCGACGGTAGCGTGCGCAGGTTTTCGGTGCCCTACGCCGCCGTGCCGATGTCGCTGCGCCCGGGCGTGAGCCGCTATAGCGTGGTCGGCGGCGCCGTGCGCAACAAGCAATTGTCGAAAAGCCCGCATTTCCTGCAGGCTACCTACCAACGCGGCCTGTCCAATCTGGTCACGGGTTATGCCGGCGCCACGGTGGCGCAAAACTACACCTCGGTCTTGTTGGGCGGGGCCCTGAATACGTCGGCCGGAGCGTTCGGCCTGGACGCGACCCAGTCGCGCCTGTCGCAGGCAGACGCTACGCATACCGGCACCAGCATGCGCGCCAGCTATGCAAAGAACCTGCCCAACACTGGCACCAACGTCTCCATCGCGGCGTACCGCTATTCCACCAGCGGCTTCTACGGCCTGAACGAAGCCATGAATTCGCTCTACGGCTATGGCCAGTACCGTTATACCGGCAGCATGGTGCGCGAGCGCAACCGCGCCTCGATCATGCTGAGCCAGCAGTTGGGCGGGCAGCGCGGCAGCATCAACCTGACCGCCTCGGGCGTGGACCATTGGAACCGCGACGGCCGCGACGTGAACTACAGCATCGCCTATGCGAACCGGTACAAGACCGTGGGCTACAACATCAGCGTCCAGCGTCAGCGCGACAGCCGACAGCAGATGGGCACCGCGGTCTACGCGACCATCAGCATTCCGCTGGGCAAGAGCAATCCCCTCAGCCTGTCGACCAATGCCGGACGCGATTCCGACGGCCGCTTGCGGGTGCAAAGCACGTTGTCCGGCTCCACGGGCGAGGACAATGATCTGTCCTACAGCCTTAGCGCCGACCATGCTTCCGGCGGTTCGGGCGACAGCATGAACGGCGGCAGCGCCAGCGTACTTTACCGCGCGCCGGTCGCCGAATTCACGGGCAGCGCAGGCGTGGGTACGGGCTATTCGCAAAGCTCGGTAGGCGTGCGCGGGGCGCTCGTCGCGCATCCGGGCGGCCTTACGCTGTCGCAGCCGCTTTCGGAAACCTTCGGCATCGTTGAAGCGCCCGACGCCGAAGGCGCGCGTCTGCTCAATGCCTCGGGCGTGCGCGTCAACAGCCGTGGATATGCCGTCGTGCCGCATCTGACGCCGTATCGCATGAACACGGTGGAAATCGATCCCAAGGGGCTGTCCACCGATGTGGAACTGCAGGTCACCAGCCAGCAGGTGGCGCCGCGCGCCGGTGCGGTCGCGATGCTGCGGTACGCCACGGTCTCGGGGCGGTCGGCCATGCTGCAGGTGCTGAAAGCCGATGGCAAGCCGCTGCCGTTCGGCGCCAGCGTGGTGGATGAGCATGGTGTGGAAGTCGGTCTGGTCGGGCAGGCAAGCCGTGTACTGGCGCGCGGCCTGCAGGACCGCGGCCAATTGACCGTCAAGTGGGGCGAACTGCCTGGCGATGTATGCCGCATGGATTATGAACTTCCGGCCACGGAAAAAGGCATGGGTCCGGACAGCTATCGGCAGATCGAAACCCGCTGCAGCTAGATATCTCTCAATTTACCTTCGACCGGAATCGCAAGATGAATACGTTTCGAATACTGTTTTTGCTTGGCGCGACGTTGCTGTCGCTGGTCTACTCCCCCGCCAACGCTGCCGGCGATCAATTTCCGTGTGAGCAACCCCATTTTTTGGGGATCGTCCTTCCTGCCACGATCGAGCTTAATGCCGACGTGGGTGTCGGTCAGGTGATGTGGTCCGGTACGGTGGGCACCCGAGCGCTTATACCTGGTAGATGTGCGTCCGAAGAGTCTCCCCCGGGCGCTTTGCTTATCTACCTAGACGTATATGAACAGAATGGGGTCTTTAATACTGGCATTCCCGGGGTAGGCGCTCGCATCAAGTCCCGGTACAGGTCCTGCGTCTCCAATTATTGGCCGACGGAATGCGAGACCGTAGTGGAAGGGACCCCTCCGAAGGTAACGATCGAGTATGAACTGATCAAGACTGGGAATGTGGGTTCTGGATCCTTTGGGTGTTGCGAGGATATCGCCTTTTGGACCTTCGGAAGTACCCAGAACACCTATGCTCGGTTCCGGTACGCCGGGACGACCACCGTACGAGTGAGAAGGCCGCCGACTTGTTCCTTTTCGTCGAATGACACCATCCATACCTCGCTGGGCGTGGTTTCCAAGACGGTTTTCAAGGGTATCGGCTCGACGTCGGCTGAGCGCCCTTTCAAGATCGATCTGAGTTGCAAGGGAGGGGATGGCCTGAGCTCGCTGGATGTGTACGCCACGTTGACGGACGCCACCAAGCCAGGCAACCGCTCCAAGGTGCTGAACTTGTCGCCCGGGTCCGGTGCCACGGGCGTCGGGGTCGAAATATTGAATGGCACCACGGTGCTGGGATATGGCGCGGACTCGAACGTGCTTGGCAACCCTGGCCAATGGAAGGCAGGCACCGTGTCGCCCGGAGCCAGTGTCTTTTCCATCCCGTTGACGGCGCGCTACGTGCAAACCGACGAGGTCGTGACTGTCGGAACCGCCAATGCGCGGGCCACGTTCACGATGAGCTATCAGTAGCGGCGCCCCAGCCGCCACAACAGAATCGTCGCGATCAGGATCGCGGCGACATTGAACTGCATGGCGCTGGCAAAGGCACTGGCGTGACGTTCGGCCCCGCTTGCAGCGGCATGCGCATCGAGTGCGCCGGCGTACAGCATGCCCGCCGCCGACACGCCCAGCGCCGCGCCCACCTGCTGCAAGGTCGACACCACGCCGGCCGCCATGCCAGCGTGGCGGTCGTCGACGAAGCCCAGCGCCAGATTCACCAGCGGCGTGTTGACGGCGCCCTGGGCCGCGCCCAGCCACACCAGCGCCGGCAACAGCGACCACGGCGCCAGGCTCGCGCCGGCCACGTCCACCTGCAGCATCAAGGTTGCCGTGGCGCCGCCATACAGCAGGGCGGCCAGTGCGATGGCGAGCGTGCCGAAGCGCGCCACCAGCCGCGGCGCCGCCATCGATCCGGCCACGAAGCCCACGCTGGCGGGGGCGAAGATCAGGCCGGCCGTCAGCGCGTCCAGGCCGAAGCCAGTCTGCACCAGCAGCGCATAGCAGAGGAACATGGCGCTGGCGGTGGAGAACACCAGCATGACCAGCAGACAACCCGCCGCGAAGCGCGGCTGCGCCAGCAAGGCCATGTCAACGAGCGGCGCGCCGCCGCGGGCCGCGACACGCCGCTGCATGCGCACGAACAGCGCCAGCGCGATCAGCGCCGCCACGCCGCAGGCCACCGTCCACGCGGGCCAGCGGCGCGCGGGACCTTCTATCAGCGCCAGCAGCAGCAGGGCCAGTCCTGCGCCCACCAGCGCCGAACCGGGCCAGTCCATGCTGGCGGCCGAGGGCTCGCGTGATTCCGGGATATGGCGTGCCAGCCGCCACGCCAGCAGGCCCAGCGGCACGTTGAGCAGGAATATGCTGCGCCATGCCAGCCCGAACAGGTCGGCATGCACGATCCAGCCGCCCAGCACCTGTCCGGCGATGGCCGCCAGTCCCAGCGTCATGCCCAGCAAGCCGAAGGCGCGCTGCCGTTCCTGGCCCTGATAGCTGACTCGGATCAACGCATACACCTGCGGAAACAGCATGGCCGCGGCCATGCCTTGCAGGATGCGCGCGGCGATCAGCGTGTCGGCCGTGGGCGCCAGGCCGCACAGCGCCGAGGCCAGCGCAAACCCCGCCATGCCCAGCATGAACAGGCGCCGCCGGCCATGGCGGTCGCCCAGCCGGCTGCCCGCGATCAGCAGCACGCCATAGGCCAGCTCGTAGGCGGCGATGATGAAGCTGATCTGCGCGAAGCTGGCGGACAAGGTGGATTGCATGCTGGGAATGGCGACGTTCACCACGAACAGATCGAAGATCGTGATGAAGCCGCCAGACAGCAGCACGGCCAGGCCCAGGCGGCCCAGGGCGGGCTGCGGCGCGGCGTGCGCGCCAGGGCAGGGGAGTGTGGAAGAAGACATGGAAAGCGCCATCGGAGTCAGGATGGGCGCTATTCTGGAGAGGCTTTTAGCCTTATACAATTTAGCTGTTTATGCTATTACCAGGTGCAATAGACTCATGACCGCAACCGCAGCCCCCAAGCGCCTGGAGCGCACCCGCGCCGATCTGTCGGAATTTCTGCGGCTGCGCCGCGAACGGCTCAGTCCTGCCGAGCTGGGGCTGCCCGCGGGGGGGCGCCGGCGCACGCCGGGATTGCGGCGCGAGGAAGTGGCCGCGTTGGCCGGCGTGGGCCTGGCCTGGTACACCTGGTTCGAACAAGGGCGCAACATCAGCGTGTCGGCAGGCTTCCTGGAAAACCTGGCGCGCGTGCTGAAGCTGGACGCCGCCGAACGCCGTCATCTCTACCTGCTGGCGCACCAGCGTCCGCCATCGGAACCGGGGCGCACCTGGTGCACGGTGCCCGCACAGGTGCGCCGCCTGATGGACGACCTGCCCGCGCGCCCGGCCTACATCCTCAATCTGCGCTGGGACGTAGTGGCGTGGAATGCGGCCGCGGACCGCGTGTTCAATTTTTCAACGCAGGCGCCGGGCCGCAGGAACCTGTTGTGGATGCTGTTCGCGGATCCGGCGATGCGCGAACTGTTCGTGGACTGGCCAGCGCAAGCGCCCGCCATGCTGTCCACGTTCCGGCGCGACTTCGCCAGCGCGGGCCAGGCGCCGGACGTCGGAGAGCTGGTGGATGAACTGGAGCGCGTATCGCCGGACTTCAAGAGCTGGTGGCGCGAACACGATGTGCACGGGTCCTGCATGGGCCTGCGCAGCCTCTGCCTGCCAGCCCTGGGCGCGCTGGCGTTCGAGCATTCCACCTTGTCGGTGGACGAGAGCCGGCACCTGCGGCTGGTGGTCTACGCGCCCGCGCCCGACGAACCCAAGGCGGCGGCGTTCGAGCGTTGGCTCGCGGGGCGCGTAGCGGCCCGATCCAAGCCCGCACGTGGCACCAGGTAATAGGCGCGCCGTGGGTCTACGGAGCCGTGGCGGGCGGCTCCTATAGTCGCGGCATCTTCATACCGCCGCGTCCTCGCGGATGCTTCCGCCGGCCATGTCCACCACTGCGCTTTCCCGCCGCCACGCCTTGCTGCTGCTGGGCGTGGTGGTGCTTGCCTGGGGCTTCACCTGGATCGTCAACAAGCTGCTGTTGCAGTACATGACGCCTATCTGGGCAGCGGCCGCGCGCAGCATTGCGGGCACCGCCGCATTGCTGTTGCTGGGTCTCGCGCTGCGCCGCGTGGCCCGGCCGGTCAAGGCCGACCTTCCGGTGATTTTCAGCGTGGGGCTGCTGCACATGGGGGCGTTTGCCGCGCTGGTCAGCCTGGGCATGCTGTACGTGCCGGCGGGCCGCTCGGCCGTGCTGGCCTACACCACGCCTTTGTGGGTGATACCGGGCGCCTGGCTGTTCCTGAGGGAGTCAGTGGGGCCAGCCCGGCGGGCCGGGCTGGCGCTGGGCCTCCTGGGGCTGGTCGTCATCTTCAATCCGCTGGCCTTCGACTGGACCAATCGCGATGCCCTGTTGGGCAATGGCCTGATCCTGCTGGCGGCGCTGTGCTGGGCGGCCAATATCGTCTACGTGCGCGCACACCGCTGGGTTACGCCGCCCTTCGAACTCGCGCTGTGGCAGGCCCTGTTGGCTTCGGCCGTACTGTCGGCCGTGGCGTACGCAACCGAAGGTCCGCCGCAAGTGGCGTGGAGCGCCGACCTGGCATGGCTGCTGGGCTATGCCGGCGTGTTCGGCATCGCGGTGGCGCACTGGGCTGCCGTGAATGTAAATCGTGCATTGCCCGCAGGCGTGACTGCCATCGGGCTCCTGGGGGTGCCCGTGTTCGGCCTGCTGTGCGCGGCCCTGTTCCTGCATGAGCCGGTCAGCGCCTCGCTGCTGGCGGGCATGGCACTCATCGTGGGCGGGATCGCGGCAGGGGTGATCGAACGTCGCGCTTGACGGCTGGACTATCGCAGGTATATCGTAAGATATATATCGTAAGATATAACTCGTACGATAGATATCGGAGGTAAACCATGCGTGATGCCCAATTCCTTACCGCATTCGTGCGCCGAGCCCGCCAGAAGCCGCAGGGCCGCCACGATCATTCCCATTCCCATCATCCCCATGGGCACCATCGCCACCACGGCGAAGGCCATGGCCACCGCCAGCGCCACGCCGCCGCGGGCGGGGACTGGTTCTCCGGTCCGGCCGACGAGCGCGGCGAAGGCGGCGGCTTCGGCGGCGGTTTCGGCGACGACGGCCGCGGCTGGACCCGCAGCCGCAAAGTCAGCGCCGACGACCTGCAGCTGATGCTGCTGGGCCTGCTGGAAAAGAATCCCAGCCATGGCTACGAGCTGATCAAGGCGCTGGGTGCGCTCAGCAACGGCTTTTACACGCCCAGCCCCGGCATGGTGTATCCCGCGCTGACCTACCTGGAAGAACTGGGCTACGCCACCGTCGAGCAAGAGGGCGCGAAGAAGCGCTATCACCTGGCGGAACCGGGCCGTGCGCACCTGGACGGCAATCGCGAACGCCTGGCGCTGATGTTCAACAAGCTCAAGCACGTGGCGCGCAAGATGGACTGGATGCGCCAGGCCTGGAGCGGCCAGCCGCGCAACGTCGGCCCCGAAGGCGAAGACACCGCCACCGGCTGGCTGCCGGAGTTCGTGGCCGCGCGCCAGGCGCTCAAGCGCGCGCTGCTGGACCGCACCGACGCCTCGCCCGCCGAGCAGCGGCGCATCGCGGCCATCCTGGCCCGCGCCACTGCCGACATCACGGAACAGAGCTGTTCCTGAAGACCTCATTCCTGGAGTATCCATGACCCGCAACGACCTGAATGTCGAACGCGTCCGCCACAACCTGAAGATGCGCACGCTGACCGTGGCCAGCGTCGAACGCGTCGCAGGCCTGATGGCCCGCGTCACCTTCACCGGCGACGAACTGCAGGACTTCGTGTCCGCCTCGTTCGACGACCACGTCAAACTGTTCTTTCCCGCCGATCCTTCCCTGCCGCCAGCGCTGCCGGCGGTGACACCGGACGGCATCAAGTTCCCGGAGGACATGCCCAAGCCCGCCGCCCGCGACTACACGCCGCGCTTTTTCGACGCGGCGCGCAAGGAGCTCGTCATCGACTTCGTGCTGCACGGCGACGGCCCCGCGTCCACCTGGGCCGAACAGGCCAAGCCGGGCCAACTGCTGGGCATAGGCGGGCCGCGCGGCTCCTTCGTCGTACCCACGGGCTTCGACTGGCATGTGCTGATCGGAGATGAAACCGCCTTGCCCGCCATCGCCCGCCGACTGGAAGAGCTGCCGGCCAGCGCGCAGGCGCTGGTGCTGATCGAAGTGCCGGATGCTTCCAACGAAATCCCGCTGGCTACCGCAGCGCAAGCCTCGGTGCGCTGGCTGCACCGCAACGGCACCGCGGCGGGCTACAGCACTCTGTTGCTGGAAGCCGCGCGCGAGCTGACACTGCCGCCGGGCGAAGGCTATGCCTGGGTGGCCGCGGAATCGGCCGCGGCCAAGGCCGTGCGGGAAATCATGGTTGCGCAGCACGGCGTCGACAAGAGCCGCATCCGTGCGGCCAGCTACTGGAAACGCGGCGCCGTGGCTGTGCACGAATCGCACGAAGGCTGAATCGTCGGCTGGCGATGGAGTAAAGATCTTCAGCCGCCGGCCAACGCCAGCAGATTGCGCACCCGCCCGCCCGCGCCTTCTTCGCGCACAGCCAGGCCCAGCACCGCGCGCGGCCAGTCCAGCGCGAAAGGGCGGTACACCACGCCGTCGGGGCGCAGATGGCGCAGTGATTCCGGTACGATGGCCACCCCCATGCCCGCCGCTACCAGGTTCACCGCCGACGACAGTTGCGGCGCGCGCTGGCCGATCTGCGGATTCAGTCCATGCTGGCGGCAGGCGGCCATGATGTCGGCGCTGAGTCCATAGCCGGATTTGCGCGAATACAGGATGAAGCGTTCCTGCTCCAGATCGGAGGGTGCCAGCCGCTTGCGCCGCGCCAGCGCGTGGCCCAGCGGCAGCGCCACCACCAGCGGTTCCTGCGCCAGTTGCGTGAATGCCAGGCCGCCGTCCAGCGCGAAGGGCGGGCGCACGAAGGCCGCGTCGATCGCGCCGCTGCGCAGTTGCGTCACCAGCGTTTCGCTATCGCCCTGCGACAGCGTCATCTCCACGTCCGGATAGCGCTGCCGGTACTGCCGTATCAATTCCGTCACCACGCCGCTGAAGGACGCGGATTCCGTGAATCCCAATGTCAGTTCGCCGACTTCGCCGCGCGCGGCCCGCTGCGCCGTGCGCACAGCGGCGTCTGCCCGCTGCAGGATGTCTTGCGCGCAGACCAGGAAGGCGCGTCCGGCATCGTTCAGCGCAACGCCACGCCCGGTGCGATCGAACAGCGGCGTGCCGACTTCCTGCTCCAGTTGGCGGATCTGCTGCGACAGCGGCGGCTGCGCCATGCCCAGCTGCTCGGCCGCGCGTGTGAAGTGCTGGGCCTCGGCTGTGGCGACGAAGTAACGCAGGTGACGCAGTTCCATATTGGTACTTTGAAAGTATTGATTATGAATTTTCCATATATTGGACATTCTATTGCGACGGGCCGATCATGCATACATCGACGACACCCGCAAAGGAATCCGCATGACTGCCCCCATCAAACCCAGCACCCTGTTGCGCCAGCACCTGGCCCGCGACATCGTCGTGGCGCCCGGCGCCTATGACGGCATGTCGGCCCGGCTGGTGGCCGCGGCCGGCTTTTCCGCCGTCTACGCCAGCGGCGGCGCCATCGCGCGCGCAGCCGGCTATCCGGACATCGGCCTGCTCAGCTTCACCGAGGTCATGGACCGCGTGGAAAAGATCGTGGACGCCAGCGGCCTGCCGGTGGTGGCCGATGCCGACACCGGCTTTGGCGGTTCGGCCAACGTGGAGCGCACCGTGCGCATCATGGAACGCGCCGGCGTGGCGGCCTTCCATATCGAAGACCAGTCCTTCCCCAAGCGCTGCGGCCACCTGGACGACAAGAGCCTGGTGGACGCCGAGGAAATGTGCCGCAAGGTGCACATCGCGCGCCAGACGCTGAGCGACCCCGATGCGCTGGTGATCGCGCGCACCGACGCCATTGCGGTCGAAGGTTTCGAGGCCGCGCTTTCGCGCGCCGAGCGCTATCTGAAGGCGGGCGCGGACATGATCTTCGTGGAAGCGCCCGAGACGCTGGAGCAGATCCGCGCCATCGCCGAACGCCTGCCGGGCCTGAAGCTGATCAACATGTTCTACGGCGGCAAGACGCCGCTCACGCCGCTGGCCGACCTGGCGGCCATGGGCTACCGCCTGGCGATCATCCCATCGGACCTGCAGCGTGCCGCTATCCACGCCATGCAGGCCACGCTTGCGGCCATCAAGCAGACAGGCGACAGCAGCGCGCTGGCCGATCAGCTCACCAGCTTCAAGGAGCGGGAGGAGATCGTGCAGACGCGCCGCTACCTGGCGCTGGACACGCAGTAAGCGCGCGACGCTAGCGGGGGCAGCGGCTCGGCAGGCTCAGCGGCCACAGCCGCTGGTTGTGCGAGCCGTACAGCGTGCGCATGCCGCATTCCATTTCCACGCGCGCCACCTGTTTGCCGGAGGGATCGATGATCATCGATTGCTCCAGCGTGGATACCACCGCGCGGCCCTTGCTGAATGGCGCGACCACCCGGTAATCCGCGGCGATCGCGACCTTGCCCTGCGCATCCACGTAGCCGTAGCCGCTATCGATGCCGACCGGCGCCAGGCCTTCGCGCAGCGGGCCCAGCGCGTCGAATGCCGGGCCGGACAGCGCGCCCTTGCCGTCCAGCGCGCGCATGCCGCGGTTGGACACGCGCGTTACCGCGCGCCCTTCGGAATAGGCTGACGCAAGGCCCTCGACGGAAAGCCGCTTCTTGCCGTCCAGGCCGGTGTAGTCGGTCATCTCCCGGTTGCCCGCGTAGTAATGCCGCAGCAGCATGTCGGAGCCCAGCGGCCAGCGCCATTCGCCGGCGGGCAACGCGGTCACGGTCTTGCCTTGGTCGTCGATCAGGCGCGGACCGTCTTCGCCCGTCAGCAGGGCGCGGGCGGGGGCACCGCGGAAGGCGCCGGCGACGGCCGAGGACGGCGCGATCTGCCATTGCCCCTGGCTGTCCAGATAGCCTTGGCGCGGCTGGCGGCGCAACACCGTCCAGTCGCCCATGCGCACGTAGTCCGCATCTTCCATGTCCACCGCTTGCGAGCCGTCAGGCGCAATGGTCCAGCGGTGTTTGTCGTCGCTGGCTGCGATTGAGCCTTCGCTGTCCACGCCGACCGAGAGCTTGGGCCGGAAGGCGGTCAGCGCGCGGCCCTCGGCGTTGAAGACGGCCGCGGGACGTTCGTACTCTTCCTGCTGCGGGCCGGCCTGGCGCAGCTTCCAGATCTTGGCGGTGATGCGTTCCGCGCTGTGGTGGCTGGGCGGCACGATCCACTTGCCCTTAAGGTCGATGATGCCGACGCGATCCTGGCCCAGCGAGGCGACCGCCTGGCCGTCCTGGAAGAGGCCGATGTCCTGGAACGCGGGCGCGGCGATTTCCTTGCCGGCGACGAAGTCGTACAGGCCCCAGGGCGAGCCCTCGGCTGCGGTCTTGAGGAAACGGACCACGCCGGGGGCGACGATCTGCGCTTCGAAGAAGTCGCGGGGCAGGTCGTAGGTCTTGCCGCTGCGGTCCAGCATGCGGCTCACGCCATCGGCGTAGGCCGGTGCGTAACCATGGCGGAACGGCCCGATGTGCTGCTGCGCGGGCAGATCCATGGGCTTGCCCACGGCATCGAGCAGCAGCAGGCCTGCGGCGGTCTGGGCTGCGTAGCGCAGCTGCTCCGCCTTGAGTCCGGCGGCTTCCGCATCCGCCTGCGCGCCGTAATCCTCGTCGGATCCGTCCAGCGGGATGATGCTGCGCCAGGCCGGGTCGGAGGCAATGCCGCCGTCGGCCAGCAGCAGGCCAGCGCCGTCCTCGGTGCATTGGCAGTGGTCCTGGGCCAGCAGGCCCAGTGCGCTGCCGGGTATGTCCAGCGGCAGCTCCTTGAGCGAGCGGCTCTTGGCGGCTTCCACCGTTTCGGGCTTGAGCAGCAGGCGGCCTTCATCGTCCAGCACGTTGAGCAGTTCGCCTTCCTGCTTGAAGAGCCACAGCTTGCCCTGGCTGACCACCATCCTGCCGGTGTCCTTGAGCCAGGCGGGCGCCGTTTCGCCGTGCAGCCAGTTGCCCATCGGCGTCAGCAGGCCAACCGGTACGCGTTCCTCGTTCGAGAACAGCACGTAGCCGTTCTGGTCCTCGGCCACGAACAGGCCCGCGCCCAGCGTCAGCGGCTCCGCGCGCCCCGGAACCAGCGCCATCTGCTTGCCGCCCGAGGGGTAGACGATGGCGTCGCCGTGGCGCTGCGATTCCTGCGCTTCGGCGGACTTGAGCGTAACGACGGGCTTGCCGCCGCTATCCAGCACCACATAGGAACCGCGGCCGAGCTCGGCGCTCCAGAATGCCTTGGTCACGGGCATCAGGCTGCGATAGCCCTGGTCAGCGCCCACGGGCTTGCCATCGAGGTCCAGCAGCAGCGCATCGCCGTCGCCATAGGCGACGGCCATCGAGCCGTCTTCGCCCGGCACCGAGATGTCCTGATAGTCGGGCTCGAGCACCCACTTCCAGTCCCGGTCCACCAGACCGTGCCGGCCTTCCTTGTTGGTGGCGATGTACAGGCCGTTGCCATAGGACTTGATGATGCTGACGCCGGCATCGCTGTAACGGCGTTCGCCGGTGCTGGAGCGGTACTCCGGCTTGTATTCCACCGTCGCCAGCGCCGGCACGCCCGCGCCCACGTGCAAGGACTGCACGCCTTCGTCCAACGGTGCGCCCACCGGCTGGCCCTTGCGGTCTATCAATAGATAGCGGCCGTCCAGTATGGCCACGGTCAGGCCGATCTCGGCATAGTCCTGCACGGCGTCATAGCGCGGCGGCACCGCCATCCGGCCTTTGGTGTCGATGAAGCCCCACCTGCCTTTCCATTTCACCGCGGCCAGGCCGTGACGGAAATCGCCCACCGCTTCGAAGATGGGCGAAATCGCCAGCCGGCCGTTCTGGTCCAGGAAACCCCAGGCATGGCGGCGCAGCGAATGATCGCGCGGCACGCGGTCGATGTTCACCAGCGCGGACGGCAGCAGCACTGCGGCGCGTTGGTCCGCCAGCGTGCGGATGCAGCCGTTGGCGTAGGGACTGATGTCGTCGTCGGCTGCGACGCTGTAGGGCTTTTCCTCGATGCAGTACGAGTATTGCGCATGCGTCGACAGGGACGCGCCCAGCGCGGCCAGGGCGCAGGCAAGGCGGGTGGTGCGTATCGCGCGTGACTTCATGGTTGTTTCGCTTTGGCGTTGTCGGGGGCGAGTTCGAACTTGTCGGCCACGGGGCAATCCATTTTCTGCTGCGGCCAGGTGATCCTGCCCTGGTCGTCCAGGATGGTCACCGTGTCGCATACCTCGGTGAACGTGGCGATGGGCACGCCCTTGGTATCGATGTACTGCGTGTTCCGGCCCTGATGGTTGCTGCGGACCAGCGCGCGTTCTTCGCTGAAGTTTCCGGCCCAGGTAAAGACGGGCGGAATCGCATAGCGTCCCGTCAGGTCGATGTAGCCATATAGCGTGCCGGAATACTGCAGGCGGCGCGCCACCGCCAGGCCGTTGTTCAGCGGGCCCAGCGTGTCGAAGTGCGGTCCCACGATGCGCTTGCCGTTGGCATCGATGAAGCCGTGCCTGCCGTTGCCCGAGCGGCTGCGATAGGGGGCTACGCCTTCGTTGGCGCTGCGGTCTTCCACGCTGTAGGTGCCGTCGATGCGCGTGATCTCGCGGCCCTGCAGGTCCGTCATGATGCTGACGGAATTTTCCGAGTCGTGGAACACGATGCGCTGCATGGTTGCCAGCGGCGAGCCGTCGCCCAGCTTGCCCAGCACGGTCTTGCCTTCCTGGTCGATCACGCGGTAGTCGGAGCCGTTGTAGGCGCGCGCCAGTCCCTCGGGCTGCGCGAAGAAGGGATTGAACTCGCCGTAGATGGCGGGAACCTTCATGTTGCCGCGGGCATCGATGGCGCCCTCGCGGTCGTCATGTTCGATGTAGAGCCAGTGCTGGTAGAGCTCCGTGCGCTTGGCTCGGCCGTCGGAGACTCGCGTGGCGCCGCCCTTGGCGTCGAACAACATGGTTCCGCCGCCCGCCAGCGCGGCCAGGTAGCGTCCGTCCTTCAGGCGCTCAGGTTTGCCGGTCACGGGCTCGCTGGGCTTGCCGGTGCGCAGGTTCACCAGGCGGTAGGTGGTGTCGAACGAGCTGCGGGAGCGTTGTCCGGGAGCGTTGTCCTCGACCAGCATGAGGCCGTTGCCCAGATATTCGAGTTTGTACGAGCTGTCCTGCGTGGCGGGCACCACCCATTTGCCCTCGCGGTTCATGACGCCCCAGCGGTCCTGGTGCTGGACCTTGGTCCAATCGTCTTCGAACTTCTCCATGCTTTCGTACACCGGCTTGACGGCGGGCGCACCCTTGGCGACATTCCAGATGCCCCAGCGGTTCTCGCGGTTTTCGTCCGGCGCGCGGTACTGGATCAGTTCGCCATCGAAGTACCTGGCGCCGTCCAGTATCTCGGCAGGGACCGCGACGGCCTTGCCTCGGGCGTCGATCAACTGGTCGCCGTCGCTGCGGCTGCGCCCCGCGCCCGCCTGCGCGTAGCCGCCGCGGAACGGATGGATGACGCTGTAGCGCGGCTGCACAGCCCAGTTGCCGTCGGCGTCGATGGCGCCATACTTGCCGTTGGCGGCGCGCACCGGCAAGGGCATGGTCACGTCGTAGCTGGACATGTCCTCCCAGTCCGGGTTGGTCACGATCTTGCCCTTGGACGTCAGTATGCCGAGAGGCTGCGTATAGTCCAGGGGCCGCAACAGGGCCAGCGGCAAGCTGTCCGCGAAGGCCCGGCCGTGTGCGGACTCGCGCGCGGAAAAGGCCCTGATGTCGTAGTCCTGCAGGCGTGCGACGGTGTCGGCGTCCAGCAGCGGCTTGCCTTCGCGCGTATAGATCTGCAGCAGGCCGCCGCCGGTGTCGGGCGCGGCATCCGCGCTCGTCGCTTGCGCGGCGGCGTCCACTGCGGCGGCGGCCACGTCCATTGCGGCAGGCGTGGCGACGTCGACGGCCACGGTCTCGGCTTCCGAGGCCGCGGCTGCCGCGGCGACCGCCTCCTGCGCCGCAATTGCGGCGTCGGCCGAGGCCTCCACCGCCTCTCCGGGACCGTCATCCGGGACCGCGGCGGCGCCGGCCGCTGCGGCATCGGCTGCCACTGCCGCGGCCTCGGCCGCGTCGACCGCCATATCCACGGCGCGCGGTGGCAGGGAAGCCGTCACCCAGGCCTGCCCGTTGCTCAGCTGCACGCGGCCATGGCGCGCGTCTATCTTGCGGAAATTGCCGGCGGGATCGATCAGCAGCACGGCTTCGTCATCGATCATGACGCGCCAGCCCTCGCGTTCATCCAGGCCGATGTAATTGCCCTTGAATGCATGCTGGACGCCGAGCTTGGCGTTCAACAGCAGCGCCTTGCCCGCGCCTTTCTGCTTGACCAGCCATAGCCCAGGCCCCGCCAGTTGCACGTGCTCATAGCGCTGCTTGTGGATGGTCTTGCCGCGCGGATCCACGAACGTCCAGCCTGCGTCGCGGCTCACCGCCAGCACGTCGCCGTCGCGCAATGCGGGCTCGCGGGCGCGCAACACGTCCGGCGCGATCGCCCAGCGGGCCTGCTCGTCCAGCAGCCCCCACCAGCCGCTGTAGCGCGAATCGCGCAACTGGGCGGGCAGGTAGCCGCCGCTGGGCGCGGCCAGCGCCATGACGCCGGCAGGCAGCGTCGCCGCCTTGCCGGTTGCGGTATTGAACAGGCGCGGCGGCATGGGCATCTCCATCGATGCCAGCTTCTGCCCCCGCTGGAAGCCCCACGAGCGCGTGCCCAGCTCGAAGATCTTGATGATGTTGCCCTTGCGGTCGATCAGCACATCGTGCCCGTCTTCCTCGGCCAGTGCGGAACCCTCGGCGTTAAAGCCCGTTGCCTCGGAAAAGCGCGGCTTGATCGCCCATTGCCCTTGCGTATCGATATAGCCCCATAGCCCATCCTGGTTCACGGCGGCCAGGCCGTTCTGAAAGGACTTGGCCTCCTGGAAGGACGGCGCGATGGCCATGCGGCCTCGCTTGTCGAGATAGCCCCAGCGGCCGGCGTCGTCATCGGCCGATCCGGTCAGCACGGCGGCCAGCCCTTCGTGGAAGGCCTGCTGGCATTCCAGGTTGGCGCCGTTGTATTCGTTGTAGCCAGGGGCGCACTGGTCGATCCAGTTGGACCTGGCCTGCGCCGCGCCGGGCACGGCGGGCAGGGCGGCCAGCGCCACTGCCAGCGCCAGGGGTTTGAGGGCGAGCGGGGTCTTCATTGTGCAGCGGCGCGGGCTGCAACCGCGCAAGCGTAAAGGCCGGGCTGGGCGTGCCACATGGTCGTATGCCTGCCAAGAATGATGGGAAAGGCAGCACTGTAACCAGCGTCAGCGGGCAATTGCGCGGCAAATGTAACTTTAGAAAACAAACCGTTAACAACACTGCCGCCGCTGTCCGGAAAGGGGCAGCGCTGGCATTCCCGCCATGCATGCAGCGAACAAAAAATAATCGGTTGATGCGCGCGTCCTGCGGCCCTGTAATGGACGCCGGTGCCTGCTCGCACGCAGGCGACGTTCCACTGCCGAGGTCCGCCATGCCCGTCCTGCGCAAGTCTTCACTCGATGCTTCTCAGCTGTTGCTGCTGGTGCTGGCCGGCGGCGTCATCATGGGCCTGGCGCTGGGCGTGCGCCACGTGCAGGGCCTGTTCCTCCTGCCCGTCACGATGGACCGGGGCTGGAGCCGCGAGACCTTCGCCATGGCGATGGCGGTGCAGAACCTGACCTGGGGCGTGGTCCAACCCTTTACCGGCATGATTGCCGACCGCTACGGCTCGGCCAAGGTGATCGCGGGCGGGCTGGTGTTCTATGCGCTGGGGTTGGTAGGCATGGCGCACGCCACTACGCCCGCCGGGTTCCTGTGGACCGCCGGGGTATGCATAGGCATCGCGCTGTCCGGCACTGCATTTGCCGCGATCTACGGCGCGCTCAGCCGGCTGGTGGCGCCCGAGCGCCGCAGCTGGGCGCTGGGCGTGGCGGGCGCCGTGGGCGGCCTGGGCCAGTTCACCATGGTGCCGGCCGCCCAATGGCTGATCAGCGGCTGGGGCTGGGTCGCGGCCCTGCTGTCGTTCGCGCTGGCGTTGGCCGTGCTGCTGCCCCTGGCTTGGCCGCTGCGGGAGTCTCCCGGCCGGGAGCAGGGCGCGTCCGCGGGCGAGGCGGGGCTGTCCATGTCCGCGGCCATACGCGAGGCCTTCGCCCAGCCCGGCTTCTGGTTGCTGAACCTGGGTTTCCTGGCCTGCGGTTTCCAGCTGGCCTTCATCGGCACGCATTTGCCCGCCTACCTGATGGACAAAGGCCTGCGCGCGTCCGACGCGGTGGCGGCGTTGGCCATCATCGCGCTGACCAACGTCATGGGCACTTATGTCTGCGGCGTGCTGGGCGGACGCCACCGCCGCAAGTACCTGCTGGCCGGCATCTACCTGCTGCGCACGGCCGCTATCGCGCTGTTCGTGCTGCTGCCGCTGTCGTCGTGGACCGTATATGTGTTCGCGGCGGTCATGGGCTTTGTCTGGCTGGGCACGGTGCCGCTCACCAACGGGCTGATATCCCAGGTGTTCGGCGTGCGCTACATCACGACCCTGTTCGGCTTCGTGTTCTTCGGCCACCAGCTCGGTTCCTTCCTGGGCGTGTGGCTGGGCGGCGTGGTGTTCGAGGCCACGGGGTCCTACGACCTGATCTGGCTGGGCGCGATGGCGCTGGGCGTGCTGTCGGCGGCGCTGCATTGGCCGATAGACGACCGCGAGATTCCCCGCGTCCGCACCGCGGGCGCGCCCGGATAGCGGGTGGCCTACAGCGGCCGGTGCTGCGTGCCCGCGCCCATGGTGATGTGCAGCATGCGGCAGGGACCGGCCACCTTGAGCGTGTGCCAGATGCCCTTGGGGACCACATAGGCGTCGCCCGCCTGCATCCGCACGGCCTGCTCGCCCGTCGGCCATTCCAGCCGCAATTCCGCGGCGCCTTCGATCAGGCGCAAGACCTCGTCGGCCTGCGGGTGCATTTCCCATTGCGGCCAGTCCTTTTCGAAGGCGTATTCGGACACCAGCCAGCCGCGGCCGAACCGCTCCAGTTCCTCTTCGGGCTGCGACCAGAAGGCGTTGCCGCCTTCGACGGCACTACAGGCGCCTGAGGCGTCCAGCAGGAGATAGTGCGACGACAGATTGGTAGTCATGTTGCGCTTCCTGGGGTGAGGAGTGTCGGGCCAGTGTAAAGCGATATCATGTGCATCTTCATCGGCTATAACAGGAGAGGGCGATGCGCCAGGGATTCGACGGGGTCAGGCCCGCGTCCGAGTCTTCCATCGAGATCGGCTTCTTCTATGAAGGCCGGCATTGCGTCGAACGCATCCGGGCCAAGCCCACCGCCGCCAACCTCAAGCGCGCCGCCGACAGGCGGGCCGCCATTCTCGAGGCCATCGCGCGCGGCGAATTCGACTACGACGCCGAGTTTCCCAAGCGCGGCGGCGCGACCAAGCCACCACAGGGTTCCGCATGACGAGCGACAAGCAGCTGGACATCAACGATCTGACGCCGGACGCCTTCAGGGCCTACGGTTGGATGCTGGGCAAGCCCATGCCGGACGGCAATGGCGTGCCGCTGTTCTCCAATCCGGATACTGACTTCTGGCAGGAGCATCTGTTCAACACCGGCGCCGGCGGCGACGCCGAGCTGCTGTGGGTCAACTACCGCAGCCAGTCCTTTGAAATCTCCAGCCTGGAAAAGCATCTGCTGACGCAGCAGGCCATCGTGCCGCTGACGGGCGAGATCATCCAGGTCGTGGCGCGCAGCGCGGCTGACGGCAGTCCGGACCTGGCCACGCTCGCGGCATTCCGCGTGCCGCAGGGGCAGGGCGTCTGCATGCGCCCGGGCTGCTGGCACGCCACGCGCGTCACGGACGAGGAAGTCACCTGCCTGATGCTGACCCGCCGTTCCACCACAGTGGACCTGATCCAGCACCTGACCACGGATGCTTCCGCCAGCGAAAGCGCCATTGTCGCGATTCCGGTCCAACGGCTCGAAGCCCAGGCCCAGGCCGCCTAAACGCTGATCTTCGCCGCTAGTCGCGGCGTATTCCCGCTTACCGGCAGGCAGGCGGGATGGCAGACTGCCGCCTCCGGTCATAGCAACCCAAGAATTCCCCCATGAGTGAAGTATCGATCGAGGCGCTGAGACGAAATCTCGCAGCCAAGATAAAGCAGGCCACCCAAACACCCAATCCGCCGCCCACCCGCTGGCAGCGCCTGCGCCAGCGCTTCCTGACTCGCGATCCCAAGGCCCGCGGCCTGCGTGTCCTGACCGTGGTCACGCTGCTGTATCTCTACATCGAATTCAGCTTCAGCGCCTGGCTGCTGGACGTGATGTCTGAAAACGCCAGCAACCGCGTGGACACGGCCGAGGCATGGGGACGCTTGATTTCGGGCTTTGCCGTGGCCCTGCTGGTCTGGCCCGTCATTTTCGCGCGCACCCGCCGATGGCGGATCACGGTGCCGTTGTTGATCGTTGTGTCGCTGGCCATCATCACCGCGGTGTATCAGGGGGAGCGCAAGCTGATCGACTCCCTGGTGGACAGCTCCACCGCTGAAAGCCGCGCCGCCGCCGTCACTGGCGCCTTGCTGCGTCAAGGGCTGGCCACCGGCACCGTAAGCGCCAGCATGCTCGATGGGCTATGGGCCGACGAGAACGCACAGTCGGTGGCCGGCAAGGCTTTCGTGGGCGTGGTGTCCTACATGGCCGCGCAATCCGACGCGGCGCGCCGGCAGACCATGGCGATCGCGCCCGAGGTGGTGCGCGCCGTGATCGAACAGAACGTGGGCGGGCGGGACGCGGAGTACCAGCGTTTCGTCGACAGCCAGGAAGATATCCGCGGCCGCCACAAATACTTCTACGAGCGCGGCATCCAGAACCACCAGAAAGAACTGGCGCGAATCCCGGCGCGCGCCGAGCGCGATTGGGAACACTACCTGGACCGGCTGGACGCCAAGAACCGCAAGTGGGGCCGCGCCCGCCTGCGCGACCGCAGCGGCGAGCTGGTACCCGGCTTCGTGGCGCCGCGCGTGCGGGACGAAGTGCGCAAGATGGGGCTGGAGGTGCCCGATTCCTGGCGCACCGGCGACAAAGCCTACTTCGTGCGCCTGGCGCAGCAGAAGTACCGCAAGCAGATGGACGAGGCGCTGCAACGCGAACTGGAAGGCATGCCGCCCAACCTGGGGCTGGAGGCGTTTGCCGCGCATCCGGTCGTGCAGAAGAAATGGCGCATAAGCCTGGGCTATCCGGACAAGGTGGCGCGCCTGACGCTGGCCGTGATCTCGGCGGACGAATTCAACAAGCGCTACTACCAGCCGGTGCTCGCCGGCCGCACCATGGACCGCCTGCAGGACTACCGCAGCCAGGCCCGCGACTACGGCGCCGGCGGCAAGCGCGAGGCCGAAGGAAAAAAGGCCTATGAAGCCATGATCGCGCCCGTGTTCGCCCTGACGCTGTCGCTGCTGGGCGCCCTGGTCCACATCGGCAAGACCAGCCTGCTGCTGGCGCAGCTTGCGAGCGGCTGGCGCTTCAGGAGTCCGCTGGTCAAGGCGGGGGCGCTATTGGCCGCGGTGCTGCTGGTCTGCCTGCTGGCGCGCGCGGCCATCAGCACGCCGCTGACCTCGCATCCCACCTACCAGGCGTGGACGCAAGCCGCGGGCGGGCAGTCGGTGTTGACGGCGGTGCTGGACACCATGATCAAGATGCAGTCGCTGGCCTACCCCGTGTTCGACGTGGCCAGGCAGGGGCTGGAATTCGTGGCGGGCAAGGCGTCCCGCTAGAGTGCGGAGCCACCCTCGCCGTCAATCCGCTTCGCTGTATTCGTAGCCCAGGCGGGCGAACAGCGGCCACTTGTTGCGGTAGTTGGCTGTCCAGCACATGCCGTAGTAGGCCCCGAATGGCTCTTCCACCTTGTGGACCTGGATTCGCGCGGCCGCCTCGGCGTCCGCGGGGCTGAAAGCCTGGCCCGGTGTCGGGTATAGATCGCCCTCCCATATCGGCTTGCCGCAGTGGGCGCAAAAGTTGGTCCATTGCCCTTGGTTGTCGGGGTTCTGGCGGTAGTGGGGAGACAGTGCCTGCATGGCCTGCGCCACCGCGGGCGACAGCAGCCCGGTCTGGGAAATCAGCGCGGGATCGGCAATATCCAGCCATTGCGGCGGGCTGAACAGCCACGTGCTGAAATCCGTGGGGCTCAGCCCGGGGCTGTCGGCATCGGCTTCGTCCAGCTCGATGTCGGCTTCCGTGCATTGATGGCCGGGCGGCACCGCCAGGGCGTGCACCGGCGTTTCTTCGCCGCAGCGCGTGCACGCATGCGTCGCCTGCAGCACGAAGTAAGAGGACGCGCGTATGTTCATCTGCGGGTATTCCGCGGCCGGATCTTGCGTATGCATGGGCTGGTGCTGTTCCTGTTCTCGCTCGCTGTTTCTTCTACATCGCCAGGAAATATGCCAGAATTCCCCGGACTTTACGCTTTGAATGCGATGCCGGCCGCATGGGCGTCGCCAACCTCACGCAGTGTTGTGTTGGAGCACCGGATGCGCGATAGCCAGAGTAGCACTGGATTTTCCTCCAAGGTCCGCGGCAGCGGTCCCGCGCTGATGGCGGCGCGCCTGATGGTCGCGGCCGCGCTGGCGGGCGGACTGGCGGGATGCGCCTTCAACTCCCATGATTCGAGCGGTTCGCAATCGGTAGGCATCGACGGCGTCACCGCGCAGCAGGCGCGCGCCATCGCCCGCGAAGCCTATCTCTACGGCACGCCCATGGTCGCAAGCTACCAGACCATGCATGCCTTCAGCATCGACAAGAACAACCCCCAGTACAAAGGTCCGTTCAATACGGTCAACAACGTCGCGCGCGTCTTCACGCCCGAAGACACCGCCTTCGTCACGCCCAACGCCGACACGCCGTACACCTTCGCGGTGCTGGACCTGCGCGCCGAACCCGTGGTCATCACCGTGCCCGCCATGGAGCCGCGCCGCTACTTCGTGCTGCAGCTGATGGACCTGTACACCTACAACTTCGCCTACATCGGCAGCCGCAGCACGGGCAATGGCGGCGGCCGGTTCCTGGTGGCCGGCCCGCGCTGGAGGGGCAAGGCGCCGGCAGGCATCACCAAGGTAATCCGGTCGGAGACCGATCTGGTCAATCTGGTCGGGCGCACCCAGCTCTTTAATGCGGGCGACCTGCCCAACGTCAAGCGCATCCAGTCACGCTACAAGATCCAGGCGCTGTCCGCCTACCGCAAGCAGCGCGCGCCGGAACCGGCGCCGGCGGTGGACTGGATAGCGCCCGAGCCGCCCGCGCAGATGCGCAGTTCGCTGGAGTTCTACAACCAGCTTGCCTTCCTGCTGCAGTTCGCGCCGACCCATTCTTCGGAACAATCATTGCGCGAACGCTTTGCCAGCATCGGCCTGGAACCCGGCCGGGAGTTCGACTTCAACAGCATGAACCCCGCGTTGCGCCGCGCCTTGCAGGAAGGCATGCACGACGGCCAGAACGATATCGACAAGAACCGCGAGGCCCTGAATGGCAAGACCGATCGGCTCTTCGGCGACCGCAATACGCTGAAGAACGATTACCTCGCACGCGCCACCGGCACGCAGGTCGGCATCGGCGGCAACAGCCGCGAGGAAGCGCTCTATCCCGTGCTGGAAAACGACAGCACAGGCCAGCCGCTGGACGGCCGCAACAAATACACCTTGCGCTTCGCCCCGCGCAGCCTGCCGCCCGTCAACGCATTCTGGTCCATGACCATGTATCGCCTGCCCGAACAGCTGCTGGCGTCCAATCCGCTCAAGCGGTACCTGATCAATTCGTCCATGCTGCCGTCGCTCAAACGCGATCGCGATGGCGGCATGACGATCTACATCCAGTCGGAGTCGCCCGGCAAGGGCAAGGAGTCCAACTGGCTGCCCGCGCCGGCGGGGCCCTTCATGGTCACGTTGCGGTACTACTGGCCCAAGCCCGCGCTGCTGGAAGGAAAGTGGACTTCGCCGCAGATTGAGCGGGCCAGACAGGCGCCGCAGGCGCGGTCCGCGCCTTCCCCGCTCCAGGTTCGACACTAGCGGCGGTCTGGGCTACAAGAAGGCCTCGCGCAGGCCGGCCATCGACGTCCGGCCGGGCGCAGTCGGGCAACCGACCACCCAGGGAGGCTCGCGCCGCATGAAGCGCAATTTCAATATTCACGACCTGCGCATTTTCTACGCGGTGGTCATGACCGGATCGACCCGGCAGGCCGCGCAGTCCATGCACCTGACGCAGCCGGCGGTCAGCCACGCGATATCCCGCCTGGAAGGCGCGACCGGCGTGCAGCTGTTTGACCGGTCCCACAAGACCTTGCGTCCGACCGAGGCCGGACAGTACCTGTACAGCGAGGCCAAGTTCGTGCTGGACGAGCTGGTCCGCATCGACGAGGCCCTGCACAGCATCGAACAATTCGGCGGGCGCGGCCTGCGCATCGCGTCTTCGCCCGCGCTGGCGCTGGGCTACGCGCCCGACGCGGTGCGGCGCTATCTGGACGCCAACGGCACCCGGCCTTTTTCCATCGACATCGAATCATCCGTGCAGGCCATCAGCGCGGTCGAAACCATGCGCGCGGACTTCGGCCTGGGCGCGGTGGAGCGCGACAGCGCCCGCCTGGCGTTCACGCCGTTTCTGCGCGCCGACGTCATGGCCATCGCGCATCGCGACCACCCCTTGGCCGGGCGCGACACCATCGCGGCGGCCGATATACCGCCAGACACCTATGTGAAGCCCTTGTGGTCCGACTATGTAGTGGCCCAGGGCGACATCGCGGATACGCTGCTGCTTAGCTCGGGCATGCGGGCGCACATGTCGCTGCTGCCCGGCACGGTGCGGGCGGTCCGGGGCATCAGCCTGGTCAATGCGCTCTCCGCCTGGGACATCGTGGCGGCCTATCCCGATCTGGTCGCCCGGCCCCTGGCGTCGCGGCAGTGGTTCGATTTCTACCTCATCACCCGCAAGGAAGAGCGCGGGCAGGACCTGGCCGAGCGGCTGCTGGACGCCCTGCGCGCCACGGCTCAGGACCGCCGCCAGGGCGTCTATGCGCATACGGTCCAGTTGCTGGAGTAGACGCCGGTCCTACTCCGCCGGCGGCTGCCAGGGCAGCGATTGCAGGTCGCCGTCTATGCTGATCGCCTGCCCGCTGATCATCGCTCCGAACGGGCTGGCCAGGAACAAAGCCATGTTGGCGATGTCGGCGGCCCGCACGAACTGCCGCAGGCTGACGCCGGCCAGCTCCAGCCGGGTCTCTTCTTCCACGGTCAGGCCCATGTTCCGGGCACGCGCCTCGATCACGCGGTCGATCCGCGGCCCCGCCACCAGTCCGGGCAGCAGCGCGTTGACGCGGATGCCATGGCCGCCCAGTTCGACCGCGAGCGAACGCGTCAAGCCCACCACGCCCCATTTGGTCGCTGCGTAGGGCGTGCGCATGGGGATGCCCATGCGGCCCGCCACCGAACTGATGTTGATGATGCTGCCGCCGCCCGACGTACGCAGCGCCGGCAGCGCATGCCGCACCGTGTGGAATTGCGATGCCAGGTTGATGTCCAGCGTGGCGTCCAGTTCCTGCGGCTGGATGTCCGCGATCCCTGCCGTGGGGCCGGCGATGCCAGCGTTGTTGACCAGCACGTCCAGGCCGCCCAGCTGCGCCAGCGCTTCCTGCATATAGCGGTCGATCTCTTCGCGCCGGCTCACGTCGGCGCGTGACCAGGGGTGAGGGCAGGCCGCCAGCGCCTGCTCATCCACATCGCAGACGTGCACCTTGGCGCCGCGGTCCGCGAATGCGGCGGCGATTGCCGCGCCGATACCGGCGGCGCCCGCGGTCACGATGACGCGCTTGCCGGACAGATCCACGGGCAACGCGGAAATGTCCCCCGGAACAACGTTCTTCATAGTCATGCCAGATCCTTGCCGTTACGGCTCAGGGCTTCATCAAACGGCAGGTCGATTCCGCCGGCGAGGTATAGACCTGATCGCCCGGCACGCGGGCCACCAGCTTGTAGTAGTCCCAGGGCGCCTTCGACTCCGACGGGCTCTTCACCTGCATCAGGAACATGTCGTGCACCATCAGGCCGTCGGCGCGGATCTTTCCGTCCTTTACGAAGAAGTCGTTGACCGGATTCGCCTTCA
Organism: Achromobacter sp. ACM03; assembly: GCF_014851665.1. Lineage (NCBI taxonomy): Bacteria > Pseudomonadati > Pseudomonadota > Betaproteobacteria > Burkholderiales > Alcaligenaceae > Achromobacter > Achromobacter sp. ACM03. The sequence goes on from NZ_JACVAD010000002.1 coordinate 521,278, forward strand.
GCCATTTCATGATGGTGTCGCCATCGGTGCTCTTGGTGGCTTCCACTGCCTTCAGATAGGTCGTGGCGGCGGAATAGTCGCCGGCTTGCAGCATCGACGGCTTTTTCTTCATGGCGGCTTCGAAGCGCGCGGCCCACTTGCGCGAGGCGTCGTCCTGGTCCCAGTACCAGGCCGTGGTCAGATACATGTTCTGCGCGGCTTGCAGTCCCAGCGCGTGCACGTCCGTAATCAATACCAGCAGGCCCGCGATCTTCATCTTGGGCGTCAGGCCGAATTCATTGGCTGCCTTGACGGCATTGCTGGTGTCGCTGGCCGAGTTCGCCAGCCCCAGCACCGATGCGCCGGATGCCTGCGCCTGCAGGATGAAGGAAGAGAAATCCGCCGCGTTCAGCGGGTGCCGGACCCGCCCCTTGACGTTGCCGCCGTCGGCCTGCACCACCGCTGAGGCATCGCGCTCCAGCGCGTGTCCAAAGGCGTGGTCCACCGTCAGGAAGTACCAGTCCTTGTTGCCTTCCTTCATCATCGCGCGGGCCGTGCCGCGCGCCAGCGAAACCGTGTCGTACACATAGTGCACGGTGTAGGGCGTGCATTGCGAATTCGTCAGCTCGGAGGCGCCCGCGCTCACCACGAAGAACGGCGTCTTCTTTTCTTCGGCCACTTTCGCCATCGCCAGCGCTGCCGCGGAATTGGCGCCCGCAATCAGCATGTTCACGCCCTTCTGGTCCAGCCATTCGCGCGCCCTGGACGAGGCGATGTCGGCCCGGTTCTGGTGGTCTGCCACCAGCACCTCGACCTTTCTCCCCGCCACCACGCCGCCCAGGTCCGCCACCGCCATTTTGATCGCCTCTGCTCCGCCCGGGCCGTCGGCATCCGCCGACAGGCCGGACATGTCGGTGATGAAGCCGATGCGGATCACGCCGTCGTCGGCCTGCGCCATGCCGGCCGTCCCCAACAGCGTCGCGAGCGCGGCTGCGAACAATGTCTTTTTCATGTCTGTCTCCCCACTGAATGGATCTGGTTCAGAACGCGACGTTGTCGCGGCCCTTCAATTGCAGCGTTTCGCGCGCCTCGTCGGGCGTGGCAATCTGTAGCGAAAGGTCTTCCAGGATGCGGCGGATGCGCCGCACCTGGTCCGCGTTCGAGTGCGCCAATTCTCCCGGCCCGTCCCAAAGCGAGTCCTCCAGGCCCACGCGCACGTTGCCGCCCAGGGTGGCCGCCATGGTCGCCAGCGGCGTCTGCTTGCGTCCGGCGGCCAGCACCGACCAGATGTAGTCGTCGCCGAACAGGCGGTCCGCGGTGCGCTTCATCATCATTACGTCTTCGGGATGCGTGCCGATGCCGCCGCGTATGCCGAACACGGACTGGATCAGGAAGGGCGGCTTGAGCAGCTTGCGGTCGACGAAATGCGCCGCCGTATACAGGTGCCCGATGTCGTAGCACTCGATCTCGAAGCGCGTGCCGTTGTCGCCGCACGAGGTCAGGATGCGCTCGATGTCCTTGAAGGTGTTCTTGAAGATCAGGTCATTGCTGCCTTCGAGATACGGACGTTCCCAGGCGTGCTTGAACTCCTTGAATCGCTCCAGCAGTTCATACATGCCGAAGTTCATCGAACCCATGTTCAGCGAGGCCACCTCGGGCTTGAATTGCAGCGCGGGCGCCATGCGGTCGGCAAGCGGCAGCACGGGCGAGCCGCCCGTGGTGATGTTGATCACCACGTCCGAAGCGTTCTTGATGCGGGGCAGGAACTGCGCATACAGCGCGGGGTCCTGGGTAGGCTGCCCGGTATCGGGCTGGCGCGCATGCAGATGCACGATGGCGGCGCCGGCCTTGGCCGCATCCAACGCGGACTGCGCGATCTCATCGGGTGTGACGGGCAGATGGGGCGACATCGACGGCGTATGGACCGATCCGGTGATGGCGCAGGTAATGATGACCTTGTTCCTGGACTTTTTCATGGGCCTCGGGCTGCGCGCTTGCGCATGCGTTCTTGATGGTTTTCATGGCCCCGGTTGTCTCCTCCGGGTGTGGGCCATTCTGTCCCACGCCCGCTGCCCGTGTCACCTGAACAGAAATAATCAATTGATAGGATTTCCGGTGCTGCGGTGCAGCGACGCTGGATGCCAGCGCTGCGCGCGAGCCCTGACAGGACTACAATTTGCCTATGCCGGAACGCCCGTTCCGACGGCCATCCGATCACGCAGAAGCCGCCTCCCATGCTTGATATCCAGACCCTCCGCCCGCTGCGGGCCATGCAGCCCGGGCGCGGCCAGATCCGCCTGATGCAGGTGCCGGCATGAGCTACGTCCTGGCGGTGGATCTGGGTGGCACGCGCTTTCGCGCCGCGTTGGTGGACGATCGCGGCGGCATCGCGCATTCGTGCTTCATCGAAAGTCCGGCGCGTGCCAACCCCGCCGCTCATCCTGGCTGGGACGAGATCGACGCCGATGCCTGGTGGAACGGGCTGCAAGCCCTGACCGATGCGCTGGCGGCGCAGGCGGACGCCGCTTTCAGTGCGGTAGAGGCCATCGCGATCTGCGGCGTCACGCGCACGCAGGTCTTCATCGATGCGCACGGCGCTGCCATCCGGCCGGCGATCACCTGGCGCGATACGCGCGCGGCGGCGGACGTGGGCGCGTGGCTCGCGTCCATGCCGTCCTCCCATCCCGAGCATGGACAGATCAACGCCTTCCATCCCTGGGCGCGCGTGGCCTGGCTGTTGCACGCAGAGCCAGAGCACGCGGCGCGGGTGCGGCTGGTGCTGGAACCCAAGGATTATCTGAATTTCCGCCTGACCGGACGCACCGTGAGCGACACCGTGTCGATGGCGCGCCTGGCGGCGGCCGCCACGGCCGGACCGGACTGCGCCGACCTGCTGACGGCGGTGGGGGCCAATCCGGCCTGGGTACCGCGCCTGCTCGATCCGCTGGAGGTCGTCGGCGTCGTGCAAAAGGGTCTATCGGGCGCGTTGGCGCGTCTGTCGGGACGTCCTGTCGTGGCTTGCGCCAACGACACCTGGGCGGCCGTGGCCGGCCTGGGCGCACTGCGGCCGGGTTACGCCTACAACATCTCCGGCACCACCGAAGTTTTCGGCGCCGTGGGCGCCGAGCCGGTGCAGGCGCAAGGCCTGATGACGGTGGACTGGGGCGGCGGACATCATCAGATCGGCGGGCCAGGCCAGAATGGCGCGGATACGGTGGCGTGGCTCTTGCCGCTGCTGGGCCGCCTGGGCGACGAAGGCATGGCCGGGGTGGGCGAGGCCATGGACGCCTTGCTCGATGCGCCGCGCGATCCGCAACCGGCGCTGTTCCTGCCCTATCTGCAAGGCGAACGGGTGCCGTATTGGGATCCGCACCTGCGCGGCGCTTTTCTGGGCTTGAACCGTCGCCACGGCCCCGGCGACTTGGCCTGGGCCGTGCTGGAAGGCGTGGCCTTTCTCAACCGCATCGTGCTGGAGCGCGCCGAAAGCGCACTGGGCAGTCCTGTGGAAGAGATCCGCTTCGGCGGCGGCGCGGCGTCCAATGCCCAGTGGTGCCAGGTCAAGGCCGACATCTGCGAACGCGCTCTGGTGGTCGGCCAGGCCGAACAGCCCGGCGTACTGGGCGCGGCGGTCGCCGCCTGGACGGGCCTGGGACGCTACGGCAGCTTCGCGGCCGCCCAGGACGCGCTGGTGCGCGTGGCGCAACGCTATGAACCCCAGGCCGAGCGGGCGCACGCCTATCGCCGCATGTATCGCCAGTTCCGCGCCGCGGAAGCCGCGCTGGCGCCAGTATCGCGCGCGCTGGCCGGCATCGACATGGGCTGATGGCCCAGGTATAAACTACCTCGCCATCAGCGGGGCGCAGTGACGCGCCCACATAACAAGCAAAACGCAGCAAGGGTTGAGTCGATGCGCGGCATCCTGGAAAAGTACGGCACGGCAATCGCGGGATTGGTCCTGGTGGTTTTCTTCGCGTTGGCAGCCCCGAATTTCGCGGCGCCCAATAATCTTCTGAACATCGCCAAGGAAACCAGCTTCCTGGCCATCATTGCCATCGGCTTCACGCTGGCGCTGGTCACGGCCGAACTGGACCTGTCGGTGGCCGACGTCGCCAGCCTCGCGGCGGTCGTCACGGGCGCCCTGGTGCATACCGGCCAGCCGGTGCTCCTGGCCATAGGCGCGGGCCTGGGCGTAGGCCTGCTGTGCGGCCTCGTGAACGGCATCGCCGTCACGCGGCTGCGCGTGCCCTCGCTGATCGCGACGCTGGGCATGGCAGCCATGGCGCGCGGTTTCGCCTTCATGCTGACCGACGGCGTGTCCTATGTGGGCCGTTGGCCCGCGGCCTTCACCGACCTGGCGCGCGGCAAGCCCTTCGGCATTCCTGCCCTGGTGCTGTGGATGCTGGGCGCCGTGCTGCTTGCGTTCTTCCTGGTGAAATGGACCCGCACCGGGGCCCGCATGACCGCCACCGGCGAGGCCGGCGAATCCGCGCGGCTGGCCGGCATCAACATACGTGCCATGAAAAGCATAGGCCTGGCGCTTTCCGGCCTGTGCGCGGGGCTGGCGGCCGTGCTGCTCACGTCCAGCCTGTCTTCGGCCGCGCCGAATATGGCCGGCGACTACTTCCTGTACGCCATCGCCGCGGTGCTGCTGGGCATGACCATGTTCAACCCCGGCCATGCCAACATACCCGGCACGCTGGTCGCCGCGCTGATCCTCAAGGTGCTGGGCAACGGCCTGGTCCTCATGGGTGCGCCGTATTACGTGCAGGACATCGTTCTGGGCTTCATCATCATCGCGTCCGTCGCGGTGTCATCGGCCGTGCTGAAGAAAGCGGCCTTCAAATTCTGATCGGAAGGGGAAGAGAACCATGCGTAAATCCTTGATGCGCAATCTGCTGTTGGCCGTGTTTTCGGTGCCGGCCCTGGCCATGGGCGCGGCGGCGCACGCCTTCGACGTGGGCATCGTCGCGTTCCAGATGTCTTCGGAAACCCACGCGCGCGTCGCCAACGCCGCTGCCGAAGCCGCCCGCTCCAAGGGCTGGACCGTGACCCAGCTGAACGCCGAAGGCTCGCTGCCCAAGCTGGCCGAACAGCTCGACACCCTGGTCAACAAGAAGGTCGACGCCATCGTCATCGCCATGGGCAAGCCCGTGGAAACCGACGCGCAGCTGCAGGCCGCCAAGGAGAAGGGCATACCCGTCGTCGGCGTGATGTCCGGCGCCAGCCCCCACATGCTGTTCGACGTCGAGGTCAACGAATACGCCACTGGCGCCCAGTCCGTCCTCTACATGCTGGGCAAGATGGGCTACCAGGGCAACATTCTGTCCGCCCGCTTCGACGGCAACTCCGGCACCCGCATCCGCGGCAAGATGCTGGACGCCGTCCTGACCGAGAACACCGCCGTCAAGGACCTGGCCAAGTTCAGCATGGCCCGCACCCAGAGCTGGCGCGACGATGTGCGCAACGGCATGCAGGCGCTGTTGCTGCGCCATCAGGGCCAGTTCAAGGGTATCTGGGCCTCGTTCGACGGCCAGGCCTATGTCATCGACGATCTGCTGCAGGCCCAGGGCATGAAAAAGGGCGACATCACGCTCGTGTCCGTCGACGGCAGCCCGGAGACCTACCGCCGCATCGCCGATCCCAACAGTATCATCACAGCGACCATGATGATTCCCTTCGAGCAGATGGGCACCAAGGCCATCTACGCCATCGACCGGATCGTCGTAAAGAAGGAACCCAGGGAAAGCATCGCCGCCGGGCCCTACCTCTTCATGGACTCCGTCCTGGTCGACGCCAGCAATGTCCAGAAATTCCTGCAAACCGCCAAGTAAGAGCCAAGAGCCATGACCGCCGCGTTGTCGCTACGCCAGATCAAGAAGTCGTATGGCGCCGTCGAAGCTCTGAAGGGCGTGGACCTGGACGTGCCCCAGGGCAAGGTCATGGCCATCTGCGGCGACAACGGCGCGGGCAAGTCCACGCTCATCCGCATCATCTCAGGCGCGCAGGAACCCAGCGCCGGCGCGATGAGCCTGAACGGGCAGCAGGTCGCGTTCGGATCGCCCCACGACGCCCTGGTGCAAGGCATCGCCACCATCTACCAGGATCTGGCGCTGGCTCCGCGCTTGTCGATCTGGGAAAACATCTTCATGGGCGCCGAACTGGTGCGGCGCGTGGGGCCGCTCAGCATCCTGGATAAACGCCGCATGGCCGAGGATGCGCGCGGCTACCTGCAACGCCTGTCCGTGCCCATCGATGACATGGACCGGCCCGTGGAGCGCATGTCCGGCGGCCAGCGCCAGGCCGTCGCCATCGCCCGCGCCCTGCGCTGGGACGCCCGCGTCGTCATCATGGATGAACCCACCGCCGCGCTGGGCGTCAAGGAAACGGCGCTGGTTCTGAACCTGGTGCGCAAGCTGCGCGAAGAGGGCCGCACTGTGATCCTCATCAGCCACAACATGGCCGACGTGGTGGCGCTGGCGGACAGGGTGGCGATCCTGAAGAGCGGAACCAAGGTCATCGAGCGCGACGTGGCCGGGCTGGATGCGGACGCGTTGGCGCATATGGTGATGACGGGCAAAGAGTAAGGCCGCGCTTGGCCCCAGCGGCCATGCGAATGAAAAAGGCCGCCGCCAGCGATAGACCCAGCGGCGGCCTTTTTTTCATGTGGCGGCAGAGTCAGACCGGCGCTTCATCCGCGTTATAGCTGAACAGCCATTCATAGCGTTCACGCACGCGCGTTTCGTTCCACTCGCGGTCCACGTAGTCGGCGGCGCCTTGCGCGTGTGCCAGTGCCGGATTGTGGAAGCGCCGAGCGTTCTCGGCCGAACCGCGCACCACGCGAGATGCCCGTTCCACGCGCGCCGCTTCGTAGCGTTTGAATGCCTGGGGAACATCGTCCGGCCGCGCCTCCAATGCGCGCGCCAGTACATAGCCGTCCTCGATCGCCATTGCCGCGCCCGAGGCCAGCATGGGCAGCGTCGGATGGCAGGCGTCTCCCAGCAGGGTCACGCGGCCCTGCGACCACTCAGGCAGCGGTTCGCGCAGCATCAACGCCCATTTGTAGGGTTCGTCCAGCGCCTGGATCAGTGTCTGCACATCCTCATGCCAGCCCGCGAAATCCCGCGCGCATTCCGCTACGCTACCGCGCTCGGTCCAGGACTCCACCTGCCAATCGTCGCGCTCCAGGATGCCCACGAAGTTCACCAGTTTTCCCTGCCGCAGCGGATAGTGGATGACGTGGGCGCCCGGGCCTACCCAGTTGCAGGCATAGGGCTCGCGCAGATGCGCGGGCAACTTTTCGGCCGGGATCACGCCGCGCCAGGCGACGGTGCCAGAAAACGCCGCGGCGTCCGCGCCGAACAGCGCGGCGCGCACGCGCGAGTGCACGCCGTCGGCGCCGATGAGTGCCGCGCCTTCGATTTTTTCGCCCGACTCCAGTACGGCGGTGACGCCTGTGTCGTCCTGCGTGAACCTGGTGACCTTGGCGCCCAGGGTGATGGCCCGCGGGTCATTGGACTGCACCGCCTGCGCCAGAATCCGGTGCAGGTCGGCGCGATAGATCGTCAGGTACGGATAACCATAGCGGGCCACCGATTCCGCACCCAGGTCGAACAGCGGCCAGGTTCGTCCGCTGGACCACAAGCGGATACGCTTTCCGGCCGTCGGGCGTGCGACCTCCGTCAGCGCGTGTTCCAGACCCAGTTGATACAGCACGCGGTTGGCGTTGGCGCTAAGTTGGATGCCCGCGCCGACTTCGCGCAGCTCCTGTGCCTGCTCCAGCACGCGCACGCGCAAGCCGCGCCGCTGCAGGGCCAGCGCGGCGGTCAGGCCGCCCAGGCCGGCGCCGGCGATGAGATATAGGGGGGAGGCGTTGTGAGACATATGTTGCGGGGGTGTGGGTTAGTCAGGCTTGATGCCGGCTTGCTTGACGACCTGGGTCCATTTGTCCAGGTCCGTGCGGATCGATTGCGCGAATTGCTCCGGCGTATCGCCCACAGGCTCCAGGCCCAGGTCGGCCAGCTGGCGCTTGACCTCGGGATCGCGCGCTGCGGCGGCCAGCGCCTTGGTCAGGCGCTCGATCACCGGCTGCGGCGTGTGGGCGGGCGCCATGAGACCGAACCAGGAATAGGCTTCGAAAGGTTTGCCCAGCACTTCAGCCACGGTGGGAACGTTGGGCAGTTGCGGGTAGCGCTGCGCGCCGGTAACGGCATAGGCGCGTAGCTTCTGCGCCGCGATCTGCGGATACAGCAGAGTCACCGTGTCGAACAACAGATCAACTTGGCCCCCAAGCACGTCGCTGAGCGCCGGCGCGCCGCCGCGGTAAGGAATGTGCAGAATGTCCACGTTCGCGCTGCGATCGAACAGTTCGGCCGTGAGATGGCCGACCGAACCCGTGCCGGCCGAGGCCACCGTCAGCGGCTGGCGCCGAGCAAGGTCGAGCAGCGCCTTGAGGTCAGCACTGGGCAGGGCGGGGCGGCTCACCAGGATTAGCGGGCCGCGCACCGCCATGCCGATGGGGGTGAAGGAGGCGATGGGGTCATAGTCCAGCTTGGGATAGAGCGCGGGCGCCACCACCATGCTGCTGGTGCCGCCCCATAGCAGCGTGTAGCCGTCAGGCTGTTCGCGCGTTACCGACGTGGTGCCCACCGAGCCGCCCGCGCCTGCACGGTTCTCCACGATGACCGGTTGGCCCAGCTGTTCGGCCATGGTCTTGCTGAAGAGGCGCGCGCTCGTGTCGGTCGGGCCACCGGGCGGAAATGGCACCACTAGCCTGATCGGCTTCTCGGGGAAGTCCGCAGCCTGGACGGCGTGCGCCGGCGCAAGGGCCGCGCACGCGATGGCGAATGCCGAGGCAATTCGCAGGGGGAATCGGAACATGCTTGTCTCCTGTAGGCGCATTTGCGCTTTTGTTCTGGGCCCATCCGGACGGAAGGCAGCGCATTTCGCAATTGCAACGCAAACGGATAAACAAGTAAAACTGCGTTATCTTGTCTATTAACAAAGAAGTTTTATTAATTATCTGGTAGTCCACGCGTGAATTTCTCCCTGCGCCAACTGCGCGGCTTCCTTGCCGTAGCCGAACATGCCAGCTTCACCAAGGCCGCGGCCCAACTGCACCTGACGCAGGCCGGCCTGAGCGCCATGGTGCGCGAATTCGAACAGAGCATAGGCAGCCGCCTGTTCGAACGCAGCACCCGCGCCGTGTTGCTCACCGATGCGGGACGAACGCTCCTGCCCGTCGCCCAGCGCATGGTCGATGAACTGGGCGGCACGCTGCGTCAACTGGCCGCCGCCAGTACGCCGCAGGCGCGCGTGCTGCGCGTGGGCGTCACCCCGCTCATCGCCAGCAGCATCCTGCCGCAGGTGCTGCGCGCCTGCTCGGCAGCACAGCCGGAATGGCGTGTCGAAGTGGCCGACATGGACCGCAGCCTGATCCAACAGGGTGTCGAAGACGGAACCCTGGACGCCGGTTTCGGCGCCTTCTTCCAGAAAGCGGCTGGCCTGCGCCGCCGCGGGTTGCTCCCCGCCGAACTGGTGCTGGCGCAATCGGCCGAACATATCGCCCGGACCCGCCGTGCTCCCTTGCCCTGGCAGCGGCTCGATCCCGCCAGTCTCATCGTGCTGCCTTCCAGCAACCCCATCCAGCAACTGATAGACCGGCACGTTCCTCGCATGCCCGATGTCGCGAACCTCCCGCCGCGCCGCGTCTACAGCCACCTGGAAACTATCCTGGCCATGGTCGAGTCCGGGCTGGGCCAAGCCGTCGTGCCCTCGTTTGCCGCCTTGACCGGCACGCGCTGGCGCGTGCAGCTCCGGGCCCTTACGCCTCGCGTGGCGCTGGACTACGCCATCGTCACCCGCAGTGGCCGCCGTGACAGCGCCGGATTGACCGCGTTCGTGGACTGCCTGAGAGCGGCGGCCCAGATGCGCGAGCCATAAAGAAAGCCGCCGCCAGTTGCCTGGCGGCGGCTTTCTTTGAGACTGCTGCTGGACTTAGTCCTTGCGGCTGGTCACTTCAACCAGGTGGTAGCCGAACTGGGTCTTCACCGGACCCTGGACCTCGCCGACCGGGGCGCTGAACACCACGGTGTCGAATTCCTTGACCATCTGGCCCGGACCGAACGTACCCAGGTTGCCGCCGTCGCGCGAGGACGGGCAGCTGGAGTTTTCCTTGGCCAGCTGAGCGAAGTCGGCGCCGTTCTCGATGGCGGTCTTCAGTTCGTTGGCCTTGGCTTCGGTGGAGACGAGGATGTGGCGGGCGGAGGCTTGTGCCATTTGGGGCTCCTTGCGGACTTGAATTGGGGAGGGGGAGAGTAACGCATTCAGCGGACTGGCGCTGGCCAGGCTAGGGTAACTCGCGGATGATGAACCACTGACGACTGTTGTGTATCCCTTCAATACAAGACGTCCGGGGGCCAGCGTTCCGGAAATTTTGTCACATATCGATCGGCCACTTTGGCCTAGGAATATGTTTATACGGCAGGTTCCTCTGGTCCAGCGTCGCCGACCCCGGCGCATCCGCAAAGATCACATGCCGCGCTACTTTCGAGAACGACGCCTGGAAATGCTGCGCCGACTTCACCACGATCAGCGCCTTCTCCTCCAGCCGGCACCCCAACTGCGTGAACACATCGATATCCATGGCCTGGGCCCGCACCGTGATCAGCACGATCTCGATACCATCTGCTTCGACCAGGGCGGAATTCCCCACGACAGCCGGCGATCCGGACAACCCCGTCATGACCATGTCCGGCACCAGCGCCTTGACCGTACACATCAAGTCCAGCGGTTCCCCTGACAGGGGGCTGATCTTGCCCCCGATGCGCAAGGGCAAGCGCGCGCCGACGCCAGCGCTGAAAGCGATGCGGACGGCGATGGGATCCCACATGGGGCCTATCGCCGCATTGCGCACGCCCCGTTGCAGCAGGCGCCGCAGCAGGAAGGTGGAGTCGCCCGCACCCCCGCCGCCGGGATTGTCAGCGGCATCGGCAATGACGACAGGCGTTGCGCCATATGCCAGAGCCTGGTCGATAGCTTCGTCCGGTTTGGGGTAGACGGGCGTCAACACTTCGCGCATGCCTATGAGCTCGTCAGCCAGGCGCCGCGCAAGCTGCTGGGCGGCCTGGGCGTTGCCGTCGGCATAGACCAGCAGCTTGGTCCCCATGTCGGGCACGTCGCCCCAGGCGAAGCTGTGCACCACGGAAATGGAGAGTATGCCGTTGCTGCCTTCCAGCGCGCTGATGCGGTCGATATAGCTGCGCGCCGGTTCCTGTGGCGTGCGGATGGTGACGACCATCTCGCAGTCGGCCACGGCGGCAACCGGGGCGATGCGCCGATCGACGATTGCCGCGCAGAAGTCCACCAGTTCCAGCGCGCGTTCGCGGATGTCGGTGTGGGGATATTCCTTGTAGGCGACCAGCATGTCGGCGTTGGCGACCATGGCGTCCGACAGATGGCAATGCGGATCCAGCTCCGCGCCCACGACAACCTCGGGGCCGACGATGCCGCGGACGCGCGCCAGCAGATCGCCTTCGCAGTCTTCGTAGCCGTCGGCCACCATGGCTCCATGCAGGCCCAGCACCACCATGTCGACGGGCAAGGCCTGTCGCAGGTCGCGCAGCAGTTCATCGCGCAAAGTCTCGTAGGCATGGCGCGTAGTAATGCCGCCGGGTTGGGCGCCGGCGGCCATGCCTTCGATCACGGTCCAGCCGTGTTGCGCGCCGCGCTGGCGCGCTGCCCACAGAGGTCCGCTGAAGATGGTCATCTCGGGAGGATGGGTGCCTGCGGGGTAGTAGCCCCGGTCGGAAAAATCATCCAGCGAGGTGGGCAGCGGAGCGAACGTATTGGTTTCCGTGGACAGCGAACCGGTGAAAACGCGCATGGTACGAGTGCTTAGTCTGCGGTGGCGCCAGAGGCCTTGACGACGTCGGCGTACTTGGCGATTTCGGAGGCGACGTGCTGGCGCAGTTCTTCCGTCGTGCCGCCGCCGGGCGTGGCGACCATGCCGGCGAGCTTCTCCTGGATTTCCTTCTCTGCCAGGATCGCGTTGACTTCCTTGTTCAGCTTTTCCACGATGCCGGCGGGCGTGCCGGCAGGCGTGAACAGCGCGTACCAGGACGTCATCTCGTAACCCTTGACGGTGGCGTCGATGGTGGGGATCTCGGGCGCAAAGGGCTGGACGGTAGCGCTGGTGACGCCCAGTGCGCGCAGCTTGCCGCCCTGGATGAGCTGCATGACCGAAGGCGCGGTGTCGAACATCACCTGGATGCGGCCGGCCATCAGGTCGGTGAGGGCGGGTGCGCTGCCCTTGTACTGCACGTGTTCCATTTCCACGCCCGTCATCATCTTGAACAGTTCAGCCGACAGGCGGGTCGACGAGCCTGCGCCGGACGAGGCGAAGAAAATGTTCTTGGGGTTGGCTTTGGCGTAGGTGATGAACTCCTGCACCGTCTTGGCCGGCACGGTGTTGTTCACCACCATGATGTTGGGAAAGCGCGTCAGCAGCGCCACCGGCGCGAAGTCCTTCTGGAAGTCGAAGGACAGTTCCTTGTACAGCGACACGTTGATGGTGCTGGCGTTCGAGCCCAGCAGGATGGTGTAGCCGTCGTTGGGCGAGCGCGCCACGGTCGCGGCGGCGATGTTGCTGGCGGCGCCGGGACGGTTCTCGACCACGAAGGTCTGGCCCAGCTTGTCCGACAGGCGGCCGGCGATCAGCCGCGCCACGGCGTCGGACGAGCCGCCCGGCGCGTAGCCGACCACGACCTTGACGGGCTTGCTCGGGTAGGCAGCTTCCGGCGAGGCGAAAGCGGCCTGTTGACTGAATACGCTCAGGGTTGCGGCAGCGAGGATCGAAGCGAAGAGTTTCATGCTTAAAGGCTCGAAATGGGCGTTACCTCGCATTGCCGCCGCCGCTGGCTTCCAGCTTGCGGCTCGCAACCGAGCGGATTTGAAAGTACGCGCATTATTCGCAATCGCAGGCCTGTAAATCAATGTAAGCTGCGAGGGATTTTGTTGCTAAAAAGGCAACGATTTAGAGAAATCGTAGAAAAAGGGGACAAGCATGGACGGAGGACTGAGCGCGCGGCGCCTGCAATACTTCTTCGAGGCGGTGACGACCGGATCGGTGCGCGGCGCCGCCGAGCGCCTGGGGGTGGAGCCTTCCATCGTCAGCCGTCAGATCCAGTTGCTGGAGACGGAGCTGGGCGTGGCGCTGCTGGAGCGCAAGGGCCGGGGCATCGTGCCCACCGACATGGCCTCGATTGTGATGGACCACTGCCGCGACCGGCAGGCCAGCGAGCAGGCCTTGCGGGCCCGGCTGGACGAGGTCAATGGTTTGCAACGCGGCGATATCCAGATCGTCACCAGCGAGGGCTTCGTCGATATCCTGATGAGCGGCGTGGTGGATGAATTCTGCCGGCAGCATCCTGGCGTGCGGGTTTCGCTGAAAGTGGCCGGCGCTTCCGACGCGGTGCGCGCCGTGGTGCACGACGACGCCCATATTGGCGTGGTGTTCGGCGCGCCGGCGGACCCCGGCATACGCGTGGTTCACACGCGCAACCATCCGTTGTGCGTGATCGCGTGGCCGGATCATCCGCTGGCGCGGCAGCGCAAGCGGCCGACGCTGAAGGACGTGGAGCGCTATCCGATTGCGCTGATGGGGCCGGGCTTCGGCTTGCGCCAGCTGATCGAGATGGCGGAACTATCGGAGAACATCGTGCTGTCGCCCAGCTTCATCGCCAACTCGGTGGTGACCTTGAAGCGCTATGTGGAGAGCCGCCTGGGGCTGACCTTCACGTCGGCGAACTCGGTGGTGAAGGAGGTGGCTCGGGGTGAGTTGGTGGCGCTGCGCACCACCAATCCCATCTTCGAGGCGGCGCAGACGCGGCTGATCGTGCGGGCGAATCGGCCGTTGACCAGCGCGGCTAGAGGCATGCTGGAAAGAATCCAGGCATCGCCGCTGTTCCACGGCGCGAAGCCGTAGCGGGCGATGCCTGGCGTGGTCCTGCTGTGACTTTAGCGCACCGGCCAGCCGTACATCAGCCCGCCATCGCGGTACGAAGCGTTCAGGCCGCGCGGCAGCTTCAGCGGGCTGCTGGGGCCGAGGTTCTTCTCAAAGCTTTCGCCGTAGTTGCCGATGTTCTTGATGATGTTGTAGGCCCACTTGTCGTCCACGCCCAGGTTCTTGCCCATGCCCGGCGTCACGCCCAAGAGGCGCTGCACGTTGGGGTTGGTGCTCTTGAGCATTTCGTCGACGTTCTTGGACGTGATGCCGTATTCCTCGGCTTCCAGCATGGCGAACATGGTCCAGCGCACGACGTTGAACCATTGTTCGTCGCCTTGGCGGACCATGGGGCCCAGCGGCTCCTTGGAGAAGTTCTCCGGCAGGATGTCGTACTTTTCCGGGTTCTCCAGGTTGCTGCGCGCCGCGGCTAGCTGCGACTTGTCGCCGGTGAAGGCGTCGCAACGGCCCACTGCGAAAGCGCGGATGATCTCGTCCAGGCGCTCGACGACCACGGGCTTGAAGACGATGTTCTGCGAGCGGAACCAGTCGGCCAGGTTCAGTTCGGTGGTGGTGCCGGGCTGCACGCAGACCGTGGCGCCGTCCAGCTCCTTGGCGCTTTTCACGTTCAGGGACTTGTTCACCATGATGCCCTGGCTGTCGTAGTAGTTCACGCCCACGCCGATCAGGCCCAGCGTGGTGTCGCGCGTCAGCGAGAGCGTGGTGTTGCGGGGCAGCACGTCGACTTCGCCGGACTGCAGGGCGGTGAAGCGTTGCAGCGCGCTGACCGCCATGATCTTGGCCTTGGAGGCATCGCCGAACATGGTGATGGCCAGTGCGCGGCACAGGTCCACGTCCAGGCCGATCCAGCCGCCCTTGCTGTCGTTCACCGAGAAGCCGGCGACGCCGGTGGACACGCCGCATTGGACGAAGCCCTTGTTCTTGACCGCCTCGAAAGTCGCGCCGGCGTGGGCGGTCAAGGACGAAATGAGTAAGGCGGTGCCTGCCGCGGCCAGTTTGAGTGCTTTCATGGGTGTCTCCGCGCCATCCGGCGCATTTGTAGCGATCAGCCGAAGGCTGAGGTGCGGCGAATGGTAGCCAGCGGGCCGGGGCGGGAGTATCAGGGAATTCCCGTTAAATCCATGAGGCGGAATTTACGCGTCGCGAGCCGCCGGGAATAGCGCGGCATGCACGGCTTCAGGAGTGAAAGGCGCTTCGTAGAAGCGCAGCCCCGTCGCGTCGAATAGCGCATTGGCAATCGCCGCGGGGCCGGGAACCGACGCGGATTCGCCGGCGCCCATGGGCGGCTCGTCCTGGCGCGGCATCAACAGCACGTCGATGGCAGGCAGGTTCTTGAAGCCGATGATGGGGTATCCGCCCCATTCCCGGCAGGCCACGCCGGCGTCGTCGAAAACGACCTTCTCCAACAGGCTGCGGCTTAGCGTCTGATTGACGTTGCCATGGATCTGGTGGCGGACGCCGTCGGGATTGACGACCATGCCGGTATCCTGGCCGACGACGATGCGCTCGACCTCGATGCGCCCGCTTGCCGGATCCACGCTCAGGTCGATGACCCATGCGGCCCAGGCGGCGCCGAAACCGGGGAACTTGCTATGCACGTAGCGCGCATAGGCGACGCCCCGGCCATGCAAGCGGCCATCGGCGCCGGGGCGGCCCCGGCTGCCTGGCGTCATCGGGCGCCACTGCGCGCGGGCGGCCGTGGCTTGCAGCAACGCGATGGCGCGTGGATCCTCCAGATGGCGCAGTCGGTATTCGACAGGATCAGCGCCGGCCGCGTGCGCCAGTTCGTCGATCATGCACTCATGGGCAAAGGAGTTGGGCAGGGCCGACACCCCGCGCAACCACGATGCGCGTACCAGCGGCGCCATGTCGTGGCAGACGATGCGCCGGTTGGGATAACGATAGGGCGGCGCGGCCGTGCGGTCGCCCATTTCGAGCGTGCGAGGTTCGGCGGGAATGGCGCCAGTCAGCAGCAGGGCCAGCAATGGCGCGTCGTTGGAGGGGTAGCGGACGCCGAAGTCATAGGCCAGCAGTTCGCCGTCGGCATCGATCGCGGCGCTCACGTCCATCAATTGGCCTGTGCCCTTGGGTTCCCACTGATGTTCCTGTTCGCGCGTGAGCTGTACGCGGACCGGGGCGCCGACGGCGATCGACAGCAGCGCTGCGTCGGCGCAGACGTCGTCCGCGCAGTTGCGGCCATAGCAGCCCGCGGCCTCCAGGCGGATCAGGTCTATCCGATCCTCGCCCAGCTTGAGCAAGCGGTTCAAGTCGGCGCGCAGCATGTGGGGATTCTGCGTGCCGGTCCAGACCGTCAGGCGGCCGCCGCTGAAGTCGGCGACAGCGCAAGACGGGCCGATGGAGGCATGCATTTGATAGGGCCAGACATAGCTGCGGCGCAGATGCGTGGCGGCGCGGGCGCAGGCCGTATCGATGTCGCCTTCCTCGATCAGCGGCCGGGCCGTCGATGGATTGGCGCGGATGGCTTGCTCGAGATCATCCAGGCGCGGCGCGGGCGGAACAGGCTTCCAGCGTACTTTCAGCGCACGCATGGCGGCGATCGCCTGTTCCTCGCGATCCGCGACCACGCCGATGAAATCACCCTGCGCCACCACCTGCACGTTGCCCGGCAGGTGGGCGACGGAGTCGCGGTCCAGATCGGCCAGGCAACGGCCGATGAAGCTGCCGGCGTCACGCCCCGGATGGGGAGGGCGGATCACGCGGCCATGGCGCATGCCGGGCACGCGCACGTCGTGCACGAAGCTGAGTTCGCCGGTGGCCTTGGCGGGAATGTCGACGCGGGCGACGCCCTGTCCCACGATCTTGTATTCGTGGGCGGGCTTGAGGCGGACCTCCTGGTCAGGGGGCGCCAGGAGCAGCCGTATGTGCTGGCCGCGCAGCAGCTGTCCATAGTGCAGCTGCCGCGGGTCGTTGGCGTCGGCGGGCTGGATGACGCCCTCGCGCACCCGCAAGGCATCGCGCGGGATGTCCCATTGCCGAGCCGCGAGCATCAGCAGATGTTCGCGGGCCTGGGCCGCGGCGCGTCGCAGCGGTACCGCCGATATCTGGATGCTGGCGCTGGCGATGGTGGGTCCCTGGTTCGGGGCGGCATTGGTGTGCCCCAGCACCATCTCCAGGCGCGACAAGGGAACCTCGAGTTCTTCCGCGACGATCTGGGCCAGCGAAGTGCGGATGCCGGTGCCCAGGTCCACGTGGCCGTTGAAGGCGAGCACGCGCCAGCCGGCGGACGCGGTGTCCTGGGATGGCTGGCCGCTGTCGCCCAGCAACGCAATGAAGATCTCCGGCGTAGCCTGGACATAGTCCGACGCGACACCGGGCTGGCCGGGCGCGGGGCGCGGCGGGGCCGTGGGTTCGCGCACGACCAGCAAGGCGTCGGTATGGGCGAGCAGCGCGCCAGGCATTTCTTCAGGTTGAGGCAGGTTCATGGGGCTGACAGAGTCCGGGCCGGTGGATGATTATGCCGGCATTACCGGACGCCAAGGGCTGGGCCGCCGTTCATGGCCGCGTGTCGGTTATCGCCTGGTCCATGGGCATGACGGCGGCGTACTTCTGCGCCATGTCGAACAGGTTGGCCTCGTGCGGCCCCAGCGCGCGGTCGCCGCAGCAATCGGACACGACCAGCGGCCGGAACCCCGCCTGCATGGCGTCCACCACGCTGGCCCGCACGCAGCCGCTGGTGACGCAGCCCGCAACCAGCAGGGTCTGAACGCCGCGCTGCGCCAGCCATGGCGCCAGCATGGTGCCGAAGAAGGCGGACGGGGTGCTCTTGCGCACCACATACTCGCCGGCGGCAGGGGCCAGTTCCGGCACGATGGCGCTGTTGTGGCTGTGTTCTTTCAGCGCCAGCATGGCCGGTACCTTCAGGCAGAAGATATTGCTGTCGGCATCGTCGTCCGAGAACACGATGCGGCTGTGCGCTACCGGCCAGCCTTGCGCGCGGGCGTGGGCCAACAGATGGCGCGTCTGCGAGATGGCTTCGGGGATGTTGCCGCCGCCCAGAACGGCCGGGTCGGCGAAGCCGTTGACGAAGTCGATGATCAGCAGCCCATAGGGGGCTTTGAGCGGCAGCGGAGTGCCGAAACCCTGCCGCGCATAAGCGGAGATGTCGCCGGCTGTGTCATCGATGCGGGCGGGTTGCTGGGGCGCGTTCATTTGAGCTCTCCTCGGCGCGCAGCGCGGGCCAGTCCCGGTGCATCCTGCACGACTCCGTTAATTACGACTGGCTGGCCGTCCAGGGCGACGCTGCAGCGGCGCATCGGGATGTCGATGTGGCAGGCGGTAGTACGGCTGCCGCCAGCTTCGTTGTTGGGGCCCATGGACCACAGGAAATTGCCTTCGAAGGCGCGGGCGTCCATGCCGATATGGGCTTCCTTGTTGTAGTGGGCCAGCATGGACCACTGGGCGCGCGGCTGCAGGCCCCAGCCTATGTGGGATACGGCATAGGCCTCGGGATCTTCATACGCGGCCATGTATTCCTTGAGAATGTCGGCCTGCAGCCCGCCATTGATGCGGGTGACGTAGCCATTTTCGACCACGAGCTCGATCGGATCGGTCACGTAATCCTTCATAGGCAGCAGGATGTCTCCGCGGTCCAGTACTACGCGGCCTTGGCTATGGCCCTCGTTGGGCCAGGTCAGCACGAAGCCGCTGGGCCAATGATCCCAACGGCCGGGCTGGTCCACGAAACCATATTCGGAAATGGCGGGGAAGTCGCCCAACTGGCAGCGCAGATCGGTGCCGGCCGCCGACGTGATGTGCATTTGGCGCGATGCTTCGATCAGGCTGGCGGCGGCCTGCACGCGGGCGCGGTCCGCCTCGCTCGGCACCAGCCGGCACAGCACTTCGGGCGGCTCGATCGCCAGCAGGATCTTGGTGCCGGTCTGCAGGATCTCGTGTTGTTCGGGGGAGAACAGCAGTGTCATCAGGTCCAGCACCAGGTCGCTGGCGGTCAGTGCCGCGATGGCCGCGGCATTGCCGGTCAGTGGCGTAGCGCCCAGATACGCCAGGGCGTCGCGGCTGATGGACTTGTCGGCGTTGACGGGCGGCAGGTCCAGCCGGGTGACGCGCGCGCCCATGTCGGTGGCTGCGGCGATGGCGCAACGCAGGGTCTGCGGATGCGTGTCGGCGCCGGTAAGCACGGTGACAATCTGGCCGGCTTCCAGCCGGGAGAGGGCGAGCACCTGTTTCCAGGCATGGATCAGATCGGTATCGCTGACGGACATGAGGGTTCCTTGAAGCGGCTGAATGGAGGCGTGCAGGTCCCGTGCGCGGTATCAGTCCACGGCGTGGCCGAGGAAATCGCCGAAGGCGGCGTAGAAGCCGGCTTCGTTGTCCCACGGAATCATGTGGCCGGCGCCCGACACCCGGACGTGCTGCGTCTGCGGCGCCAGGCCTTGCCATTCGGCGACGTCCTCATCGCTCACGACGCCGCCCCGTTCGGCGGTCATCAGCAGCAGGGGCAAGGCGATGCCAGGCAGGTCGGCGTGTATGTCGTCGCGGCCGAAATCCTCGAAGCTCTGGACGATGGCGGGTTCATGGCAGGTGTGCAGCCACTGGGCGCGCAACTGGCGTTGCGGTTCGGTCCAGGTCGGGCAGAACGCCCGCATGTCTTCGGCGGTCATGCCGCGCGTCGCTTGCCGGATGGAGTCCACGTACCACGCCAGGTTGGCGGGGTAGGCGCGGCGGCCCGGGCCCGAGACGGGCGGGTCGACGATGACCAGGCGCGCCAGCCCCTGCGGCTTCTTGCCCGCGGCGCGCACGGCGATGCGGCCGCCCATGGAGTGGCCGACCAGCGCATAGCGCTCCAGTCCCAGCGCCTGCGCGAACGCCGTCACGTCGGCCGCTTGCGCGTCCAGGCCATAGTCCAGGTCAGGCCCGGACGCCGACAGCCCGCGTCCGCGCACGTCCAGCACATAGGTGTCGAATTGGCGGCCCAGGCGTTCGGCCACGAAGCCCCAGGTGACGGCGGGGCTGGTGATGCCGGGAATGATGATGACCGCGAGGCGTTCGGCGCGTTCGCCCTCAGGGCCGCCATAGCGCAGGTAGTGCTGGCGGATGCCGTTCGCATGGACCTGGCCGCCGTAGAGATAGGTGCTGGAGTTCGTCGTCATGGGGGTGCCTTGAGAATCGGACCTAGGGTTTCCGATAAATTCAAAATAAAGTGTATACGCTCTATTCTTGCAAAGAGTGAGGCCGGTAGCCAACCTGGTTTTAGTAGTGGTTTTCACCTAATAAGGTGAAAAACATACGATATTTTTGATTTCGATTTTCGGAATTGCGAGCAAGTTGAAATTCTTGATATCAAAAAATGAAGTGTGTACTTCATAAATTTTCAACTCCAGCGCCTGGCGGCAGCATCTTCGTAAGCCGGCCGGCAACGCGTTCGCGCAATCACTTGTCCAGTCATTCATCATTCAGCAAGGAGTAGCCCCCGTGTCCAAATCCCCTCGTATCGCCATTGTTGGCGCCGGTCTTGGCGGCGCCGCAACCGCTGCGCTGCTGCTCAAGGAAGGACTGAACGTCCGTGTCTACGAGCAGGCGTCGGGGTTTTCGCGGCTAGGGGCTGGCATCCATGTGGGGCCGAACGTCATGAAGATCCTGCGGCGGATCGGCGTCGAAGATGCGCTGAACGCGCAAGGCTCCCACCCGGACTACTGGTATAGCCGCCATTGGGAGACGGGCGATATCCTGGCGCAGATCCCGCTGGGCGACTACGCCGTCAAGAACTACGGCGCGTCCTATCTCACCGTGCATCGGGGCGACTTCCACGCGCTGCTGATCGATGCCTTGCCGAAAAGCGCCGTCGCCTACGGCAAATCGCTGACCAAGGTCGAGGACCGGGGCGATGTGGTGGTGATGCACTTTGCCGACGGTACGTCCGAAGAGGCCGATATCGTGATCGGCGCCGACGGCGTGAACTCCCGCATCCGCGAAGAGTTGCTGGGGCCGGAACTGCCTAAGTACGCGGGCTATCTGGCGCACCGCGCGGTGTTCCCCACGCCGCCGGTCAAGAACGGCATGCTGCCCTTCGATTCCTGCGTCAAGTGGTGGAGCGACGACCGCCACATGATGGTCTATTTCGTGACAGGAAAGGCCGACGAGCTCTATTACGTGACCGGCGTGCCGGTAGAACACTGGGACTTGAACGACCGCTGGCTGCCCAGCAGCAAGGATGAAATGCGCGAGGCTTTCAACGGCTGGCATCCCACGGTGCAGGCGCTGATCGACGCCACCGTCGAAGTGACCAAATGGTCGTTGCTGGAACGCGATCCGCTGCCGCTGTGGAGCCGCGGGCGCATGGTGCTGTTGGGCGACGCCTGCCATCCGATGAAGCCGCACATGGCGCAGGGCGCAGCCATGGCGATCGAGGACGGCGCAATGCTGGCGCGCTGCTTCCGGGAAGTAGGCGTAGATAAGCATGAACTGGCGTTTGCACTGTATGAGGCGAACCGCGCGGAACGCGCCAGCAAGGTGCAGCGCATTTCGCACGACAACACCTGGCTGCGCACCAATGAAGACCCTTCGTGGTGCTTCGGCTATGACGTGTTCAACGAACCGTTGGTCGAACCCAAGGCGCGAGCCGTGGCGTAAGGGTTTGCGCTGCGTGGGGAAAAATGGACTTGATCCCCGGCCTGCGTAGCGGCAACCTTCCTACCTTTCAAACTCAGCCACGTGCCACGCCCATGGGATCCACCGTCTATCCAAGCAGCGCCCCGCAGCCGATCCGCCTGATGGTGAATGGATGCGCGCACGATGTGCCGGCTGCGCCCGGCACGGCGCTGCTGCACGTGCTGCGCAATGATCTCGAACTCAATGGCCCGAAGTACGGCTGTGGCCTGGGTGAGTGCGGGGCCTGCACAGTGTTGATAGATGGCGTGGCGGCGCGGTCCTGCGTGATTCCAGTCAAGGCCGCGCTTGGACGTGCGATCACCACGCTGGAGGGCCTGGGTACGCGGCAACGGCCCGGGCCAACCCAGCAAGCCTTCATCGAGTGTCAGGCGGCGCAATGCGGTTACTGCCTGAACGGGATGATCATGACGGTGGAGGCGCTGCTGCGGCGCAATCCCTGCCCCACTGAAGCGGCATTGCGCAGCGAGTTGCACCACAACCTGTGCCGCTGCGGCACCCATGTAGAGATCATGCAGGCGGCCGTGCGCGCCGTGCAATTGCGCACGGCTGGCGTCGCGGACGATCCCGCCCCATGAGCGCGCACGTTTTCGGGGCCCCGCCGGCAAATGGCGGCCTGCCGACGGTTTTGCCCGCCGACGTATTGCATGGCATTGCGCTGCGGCCGCCTGAACTGGCGTGGGACGGCCTGCGCTACCGCGGGAGCCGGCTGCTGAGCGCGAGACTGGCAGAGGCCGGAGCCCTGGCTGGCGTGGTGGCGACGACGCAGCGTGCGCAGTTCATCGGCGTGGTTGCGGTGACCCTGCTGTATGCCCGGCAAGCCGCGGCAGAGTTGGCCCCCGTGTGGCAATCGACTGATGCGGGCGAGACAACACGCATGTCCACATCCGGCTCGGAGCAGATCCGTTACGGCTTGCGCCTGCCGTCGGCCGAGCCGCAAGCCGGCGTTCGCGTCACGGCTTGGAGCGTCGATGGGTATGCAGGCGTATGGCTGCCGCCGTGTGCGCCTGGCGTGCAGCATATTCTGCGGCGTGAGCTCGCGGCCTTGCTAGAGCTGCCCGAGGCCGCGATACGGCTGAACATTGTTGACGCCAATGGTGCGAGCGCAGTCCACCAGAACATGCCGCATCCGCTGGATCTGATGGATGCGGCTGCGGACGCTGCCGTGCTGTCGCAGGCCGTGGGCCGGCCTGTCTGCGTGGCCTGCCGCGCAGAGGCTGCGGACGAACTGGTGTTGCAAGCCCCTCAACCAGCGGTAGCGCCGGAACCTGCCTCGAACCCGCATGCAACGACGCCTGGCGTCGAGAGCACTCGCGATCAGCCCGCGATCCTGTGGGCGGACGCATCCTGGGCCATGCGCCCGAGCCTGGCGCGCTTGTTGAGCCAGCCCGCGCACGCGCGCGCGTCCGCCCAAGCGACGGTGCGCAGCGATTTCGCCGTGCAGGCCGGTACTCGGGCGGCGCTTCCCCTGCGCGCCAGCGTTGACGAGTTGAATGCGGCGCAAGTGTTTGCCCAGGAAAGCCTGTGGCATGAGCAGGCTTTGGCCCGCGGCGAGGAACCGCTCGCGTGGCGCCTGCGGCATTTGCCCGAAGGACCGGGGCTGGAACTCGCGCGCCAGGTGGTGGAGCGGGCGGAGCTGTCCAGGGACGACAACGACGCGCCGCGCATCGGCGCGTTGCGCGGCACAGGCTTCGCCACGGCGCAGGTGCAGTGCGAGGACGAGACGGGTGCCGCGCGGACGGTATGGAGCGCCTGGGTGGCCGAGGTCACCGTACAGCCTCTTACCGGTCAGGTCGATGTGACGCGGGTGGTCGCCGGGCATGACAGCCAGCACTTGCAGCAGGCCCAAGGCGCGCCGATACGTGCGGCAATCGAGCATCAGACGCCCCGGCTGCTGGCCAATGCCCGTCGCCTGCTGGCGGGGCCGCCAGTCTTCGATGACTGGCGCAGTCCAGCGCTGGATGCCGAAGACGAACAGCTCGGCGCATTGAGCCTATACGAAGGACACGATGGCCTGTCGCGCCGTGATGCAACCGAGGACGGCGTGTTGGTCCAGGGACAATTGGGCATGGATGGCGTGGTTACGCTGCCCGCCGCAGCCGCCATTGCCAACGCGATCCAGGACGCAACGGGCGTGCGCCTGCGGCAGGCGCCTTTCGATTCCGAGCAGTTGCGGCTGGCGCTCGCCAGCCGTCGCCGCGAGCGCATGCGCAATCCGCTGAGGCGCGGCTGGGTCTGGCTGGCGACAGGCATGGCGGGCGTCGCCGGCATGGCCGCCGCGCTCTGGCCTGTCAAACCGGCGCTGCCGTTGACGGCCGGTCCCGACGTGTCGCTGTATTCGTCACGCGCGATCGAGCGCGGTCGCCTGGTGGCGGCCGCGGGCGATTGCATTGCCTGCCACACCGCGCCGGGCGGCAAGGCCAATGCCGGCGGCCTGGCGCTGGACACGCCATTCGGCACGATCTACACCACCAACATCACGCCTGACAACGAGACAGGCATCGGCCGGTGGTCATACACGGCGTTCGAGCGCGCCGTGCGCCAAGGCGTGCATCAGGACGGGCGCCAGCTGTACCCGGCCTTTCCGTACACGGCCTACGCCAAGCTGAGCGACGCCGACATGCAGGCGCTGTACGGCTATCTGATGTCGCAGCCCGCCGTGCGCGCCGAGCCGCCAAAGACGCAGCTGGCCTTCCCCTTCAGTTTCCGTCCCTTGCTGGCAGGCTGGAATGCGTTGTTTCACGACGCCACGCCGTTCACGCCCGATGCGTCGCGCAGCGCGGAGTGGCTGCGGGGAGCCTATCTGGTGCAGGGGGCCGGACACTGCGCGGCATGCCACTCGCCGCGCAACCGCCTGGGGGCGGAAAAGACGGGCGTGCTTTACCTGGCTGGCGGCGAGGCCGAGGGCTGGACCGCGCCGGCACTGAACCAATTGGCTGCGGGCTCGCGGGCCTGGACGGGAGAGGAACTGTTCCAGTATCTGCGTACGGGGTACTCGCCCCGCCACGGTGTGGCGGCGGGTCCGATGGCGCCGGTGATCCAGGGGTTGGCCGAGCTGCCGGACAGCGACGTAAGGGCCATCACCACGTATTTGCTGGATCTGCCGCAAGCGGCGGGCTCTGCCGGGGCCAAAGCTGCTGAGGCCTCGCCGGCTCCAGCGCCGGCCGCAGCCACGATCCAATCCCTACAGGGCCGGCGGGCAAACGGCGAACGCGTCTACCAGAACGCATGCGCGGTCTGCCACGAGGCGGGCAGCGGCCCGACGCTGTTTGGCGTGAAACCCCAATTGAACGCGAACACCAATCTGCACGCCGCTACGCCCGACAACCTGATCCAGGTGATTCTCAACGGCATCCAGAATCCGGCCAATGACGAGCTGGGCTACATGCCGGGATTCAAGGACAGCCTTGACGACAGACAGATCGCGGACCTGGTCGGCTATTTGCGGGAACGCTACGCGCCAGGGAAAGACGCCTGGCCAGACACGACGAACACGATTAGCAAGCTGCGCGAGCACGCGGAGCTGAACTAAAGGAAGCGCGGCCACAACGCGTGCGGCAGTTTGTGTTGATCACAACAAGGGGTTTCATCTATGTCAGCTTCATTGGTTTCAGTGGACAAGGCCATCCTGGTGGCCGGCGTCGGCAAGTTCCAGTATCGGCTATTCGTGATTTTTGGCCTGGTCTGGATGGCCGATGCCATGCAGGT
Source organism: Achromobacter sp. ACM03 (assembly GCF_014851665.1). Taxonomy (NCBI): domain Bacteria; kingdom Pseudomonadati; phylum Pseudomonadota; class Betaproteobacteria; order Burkholderiales; family Alcaligenaceae; genus Achromobacter; species Achromobacter sp. ACM03. The sequence continues at coordinate 546,629 of NZ_JACVAD010000002.1, forward strand.
GCTGTCGATCGGCTTCAGCGCGCCGTCGATCGCCAAGACCTTTGGCATTACCGTGCCGCAGGCACTGCAAAGCGGCACGTTCTTCTTCATCGGCATGCTGATTGGCGCGTTCGTGTTCGGACGCATGGCCGACCGCATTGGCCGCCGCCCTGTCCTGATGATTGCGGTGATCATCGACGCTTGCGCCGGCGTGGCGTCGGCCTTTGCGCCTGAATTCACCTGGCTGCTGTTCCTGCGCTTCCTGACCGGCATCGGCGTGGGCGGCACGCTACCGGTGGACTACACGATGATGGCCGAGTTCCTGCCCAGCGACCGCCGCGGCCGCTGGCTGGTGCTGCTGGAATCGTTCTGGGCCGTGGGCACCATTCTTCTCGCGCTGCTGGCGCTGGCGGCGACGTCGTGGGGCGACGACGCATGGCGCGTGATCTTCTTCGTGACCGGCCTGCCGGCGCTGGTCGGGGTGGCCTTGCGCTTCTATATCCCCGAATCTCCCATGTACTTGAACCGCAACGGCAAGTCGGACCGGGCGCGCAAGGTGCTGGAAAGGGTGGCGCGGGTCAACCGCCGCGATGTGGACATGCCCCACTTGCAGCCCGAGACGCCGGTGCATAAGTCCATGTTCGCGCTGTTCTCGGGCAACTATCGGCGCCGCAGTATCGGGCTGTTCCTTGCATGGGCGCTGATCTCCATCGCGTACTACGGCGTTTTTGTCTATCTGCCGGTGAAGCTCAGCACTGAAGGCTTCGCATTCATGCGCGGGCAGGAGTTCCTGGTGGTGCTGGCGCTGGTGCAACTGCCCGGCTTCGCGCTGTCCGCCTACGGCGTGGAGCGCTGGGGACGCAAGCCCACGCTGGTCGGATTCCTGTTGCTGAGCGCGGTGGGATGCATGCTGTACAGCCTGGGCACGTCGCCGTTCGTGGTGATCGGATCTACCCTGCTGATGAGTTTCTCGCTGCTGGGAACGTGGGGCGCCTTGTACGCGTTCACGCCGGAGGTGTATCCGACCGACCTGCGTGCCAGCGGCATGGGCATGGCGGGAGCCGTGGCGCGTTTCGGCGGACTTTTCGCGCCGGCCATCATCGCGCCCATCATGGCCAGTCACTTCACGCTGTCCTTGGCCGTGCTGTCCAGCATGCTGGTCGCAGGCGCCATCGCGATCTGGTCGGTCGACGTGGAATCGCGTAACCGCGCGCTGGACTGACCTTCACCTGACGAACGGCGGCGAACAGTCAACCCTGTTCGTCGCCGTTCAGCATTTTCGTCAATAGATAGTTCAGCGCCAGGCGTTCGGCAGGATTCAGGTTGCCGTACGTGCTTTCCGTGATCTGCTTGGCGAACGGCTCCATCTGCTGCACCAGTTCCTGGCCGATGGGCGTCAGGTTGATGACGACTTTGCGGCGGTCGACGGGGTCATGGTCCACCTGGACCAGTTCACGCTGCTTGAGCCTGTCGACCACGCCGCGCACAGTGGCCTGGTCGATGACCGTGGCCTTGACCAGATCGGCCAGCGAGCTCGCGCCCTTGTCCCGCACCGAACACAGCACGACGAATTGCGCCGCGGTGAGTTGGGAATCGGGAATGTACTGCTGGAATAGGGCGGTATGCCGCTGGTACACGCGCCGCAGCAGGTGACCGACTTGATCAGAAAACAAATAGCCATCCGTATTGGACGAGGACTTGCCTTTTATATTGCGCATAAGCCTATCCGAAGCAATGCAATGAGCATCATGATTTTTGTCAACGGCACACGCATTGGACGTGCTGAACGTACGGACTGAGCACGGATTTTACTGTGATGCCGCCGGTTGGGCGTCCTTGCCGCCTCTATCCACATTGCAGCCAGGCGGCGACAATGGCAAGCATGGAATTTCCGATCGGGCCTGTACATGAACAATAGCGATGAGCCGCAGGGCGGCGGCGGCCGTCCCGATTCCTGGCGTTCATTCGCCTTTGCAAAAGCGCGCCTTTTGGGCGTGTGGCGCGAACTGATCCGGGTCAACGCCAGCGACCGGCCCTGGGAAATGCCCTTGGCCGCGGCCCTGTCCTCTGGGCTGCCCTTGCTGGTGGGTGCCTATTTCGGCCGCATGGACTACGGCCTGATGTCGAGCCTGGGCGGCATGGTGTTCCTGAGCCTGCCCAATTCATCGCTGCAGCACCGCATGATGATGCTGTTGGCGGCGTCCTTCGGCATGGTGGCCTGCTATGCGGTGGGCGCGCTGACGCAGTTCTGGCCTGCTGTCATGCTGGTGGCGTTGACCTTCATCGCCATGGTGGTGAACATGGTCTGCCGCTGCTACCGGCTGGGGCCGCCGGGCAGCCTGTTCTACATCATGGCGACTGCGATCGCGGCCTACACGCCGGGGAGCGTGGAAGAAATCCCCACACGCGTCGGCATGGTGGCCTTGGGCAGCCTGGTCGCGTGCCTGGTGGCGTTTGTGTATTCCCTGCACATGACGCGAGTCGCGCCGCCGCCGCCCGAAACCGCGTTGCCCAGGCCCACGTTCGATTTCGTGGTCTACGACTCCGTGATCATCGGCCTGTTCGTGGGTGTGTCCCTGTTGGTGGCCGAGTTGCTGCAACTGCCGCGCCCCTACTGGGTGCCCGTCAGTTGCCTGGCCATCATCCAGGGCGCGACGTTGATGGCGGCCTGGAACCGTCAATTGCATCGCATCCTGGGCACCGCCGTGGGCTTGTGCGTGGCATGGGCCTTGTTGAGCCTGCCGCTGAACGTATGGACCCTGAGCCTGGTGATGATGGCGCTGTCGTTCGGCATAGAAACGCTGGTGGTGCGCCATTACGCCAGCGCGGTGGTGCTGATCACGCCCTTGACGATCTTCCTGGCCGAGGCGCCGCACCTGGGCCAAGGCTATCCCGCCGCCGTCATCGAGGCGCGCTTCCTGGACACGGTGGTCGGCGCATTCATCGGCGCCGTGGGCGCCGTGCTGCTGCACAACCAGCGCATCCGGCCGCGCCTGTCGCGCTGGATGCGGGCGGTGCTGCCCAAGCGCGTGAACTGAAAAGGGCTATCGAGCCGGCCGCTTGACCAGCACCACCAACGCGATGCCGAGCAGGATCAGCACCGACGCCGTTACCAGGATTCCGGTCACAGGCTCATCCAGGAACAGGGTCCCGCCAAATGCCGTCAACACCGGCACGCTGAGCTGCACGGTGGCGGCGTGAGTCACTTTCAGGCCTTTGAGCGCCGCATACCAGAAGACATAGCCCAGGCCCGAGGTCACCGCGCCGGAAGCCACGGCATATGCCACGCCCGCAGCGTCGTAGCCCACGCGTGAGCTCAGCCCGTGCAGCAGGAATAGCAACAATGCGACAGGCGTGGCGCGGATGAAGTTGCCCGCCGTCGCGGACGCCGCGTCCCTGGCGCTGCGGCCCAGCAGCGAATAGGCGCCCCACGCGACGCCCGCCGCGATCATCAGCAAGGCATGGAACAACGGCGGCGCGCTGATGCTGGGCAGCATCAGGATCACCAGGCCGGCCACCGCCAGGCCTATGCCCAGCCCCTGCGTGATGCTTAGCCTCTCGCCGATGAAGAATCCGTACAGGATCATGCTGATCTGGATCGACGCGAACAGCAGCAAGGCGCCGGTTCCTGCCGGGATCTGGGTGTAGGCATAGGCGAAGGCCACGGCATAGGCCAGCAGCGCCAACGCACCATGCCAATTGCCTTCCAGCTGTTTGGCCGGCTTGCGCATGCGTAATACCAGCCACAGCACCAATGCGCCGGAAGCGATGCGGATGGCCACGAAGGTGGCAGGATCGATGGCGGTGTGCTTGAGCGCAAGGCGGCACAGCAGCGAATTGCCGGCGAAGGCAAGCATGGAGAGCAGGGTGAGCGCGTACAGGCGGGGTGTCATGGCGCGGTGTTTCCCTTGGGCAGCGCTTCGGCGATCGTGTCCGGAAAAAGCGGGATGGAACGATGATCAGATCGTAGCGCGGAGTTTCGGCTGGCGGTTGGGATACGCGTGCGATTCGTCTCAGTGGGTACGTACTTTGGCCGAAGCTTTTGAGCTGAGGGCATGGGCGGCATGCTGCCACAGCGCGCCCACTGCCGCGGATTGCCGTCCAGCGGCAGAGCGCACCAGCCCAAACTCCCGGCGCGCCGCCGGGCTCAGCGGCAAGGCGCGCAACTGGCGCATGTCCGCGGGCAGCGTGGACTCGGGAACCACCGCGACCCCCATGCCCTCGCGCACCAGCGCGCAGGCGCTGGCCCAGTCGCGGACCGTGACGCGGATGTCGTTGAGTTCCAGTCCGGCCTTGCGCGCCAGGCTCAGGCCATTCACGGCGCAGCCGCCGGTCGCGAGAATGAACGGTTCATCGGCCAGCTCGGCCAGTGCGACGCCCCGCGACGACGCGCGGCGGCTGAGCGCATGCATGCCGGGCAGCAGCGCCATCCAGCGATCGCGGCCCAGGATCAGGGCTTGCCTTTGCGTTGCGGGGTTCATCACCACGCCCAGATCGATGGCGCCGCGCGACAGCCATTCCTCGACCTCTTCATCCGTGCCCTCCAAGGCCACCACCTCGATGCCGGGGTGGCGCAGCCGGAAGCCGTGCAGCAGGGGCGGCAGCAGCGTCGAGATGACCGAGGGAAAGCTGCCCAGCCGAATGCGGCCCCGGCTCAGTCCCTGGCTGTCGTCGGCCAGGGCGCGGATGGACTCCAGGTGAGACAGCATCGCGCGGGCGTGATCGATGACCTGTTCGCCCAGCGCCGTTACCGCCACTTCCTTGCGGGAACGGGTGAAGACCTGGAGCCCCAGCGACGCTTCCAGCTGCGCAATGGCCTGGCTGGCGCCGGACTGGGTGATGCCCACGCGCTCGGCGGCGCGGGAGATGTTGCCTGTGTCGGCCGTCGCGACGAGCAGGCGCCAATGCCCCAGGTTCAACATATTAAGTAGCTGAGCTAATGATAAGAGAATGGAGCATTAATTTTACCTGTGTGTCGCGGCGCGAGAGACTGCTCCCCTGTTGTTCCCTGGAGATGTCATGAAACTCTACTACGCCCCGCATACCTGCTCGCTATCGCCGCATATCGTCTTGCGCGAACTTGAATTGCCCTTCGAACTGGTCAAGGTGAACAACCAGACCAAGCAGACCGCGGACGGCCGCGATTTCCGCACCATCAATCCCAAAGGCTATGTCGCCGCGCTGGAGCTGGTAGATGGCGATGTGCTCACTGAAGGGCCGGCCATCGTCCAGTACCTGGCCGACCTGCGTCCTGGCATGCAGCTGGCGCCACCCAATGGCACGCGCGAACGCACGCGGCTGCAGGAATGGCTGAACTTCCTAACCAGCGAGATCCACGCAGGATCGGCGCCCTTGTTCCAGTCGGCCTTGCCCGAAGCCGCCAAGGCGCATTTCCGCGAACGGCTCTTCAAGCGCTTCGACTACTTGGACGGCATCCTGGCCGAAAGCACCTACTTGATGGGCCAGCAGTTCAGCGTGGCCGATGCCTATCTGTTTACCGTGCTGGGATGGTGCAGGTTCTTTGCGATCGACCTGGATCGCTGGCCATCCCTGGCGGCATACGCGGCCCGCATCGGAGAGCGCCCTGCGGTGCGGGCCGCGCTGCGCGCGGAGGCGCAGGGCTGAACGTCATGCGGCCACGGCAACGGATGCATTAGGCCTGTTGGCGCGTGGCCGCCAGCACGATTTCCCGCACGCAAACCCCGTCCGGCTGCGCATAGGCGTAGTGGATGGCGTTGGCCACGTCCTCGGCGGCCAGCACCTTGCCGCCCATCTCGGCCTTCCAGGCCTCGTAGCCCGTCTTGATGTCCGCATCGGTGGTATGGCCCAGCAGCTCGGTTTCCACGGCGCCCGGCGCGATGGTGGTCACGCGCACGTTGTGCGCCGACAGTTCCTCGCGCAGGTTTTCCGAGAGGCCGTGCACGGCGAACTTGGTGCCCACGTAAGCCACGTGATTGGGAAAGGTCTTGCGCCCGGCCACTGAACTGATGTTGATGATGCTGCCGCGCTTGCGTTGGACCATGCCCGCCGCGACCGCATGCACGCCGTTCAGCACGCCTTTGACGTTCACGTCCAGCATCCGGTCCCATTGGTCCGGGTCCTGGCGCGTGATGTCGCCCAACAGCATGACGCCCGCATTGTTGATGAGCGCATCGGCCGGCCCGAAGCGCGCTTCGCCTTCCTGCACGGCGGCGGCCAGCGCGGCGCGGTCGGTCACGTCCACGGACAGCGCCAGGGTGTCGGGCAGGTTCAGCGCCTGCATTTTTTCCAGCCGGCGGGCCAGCAGCAGTAGCGGGTGGCCGTGAGCCGAGAACAGGCGGGCGGTGGCCAGGCCGATGCCGGAGCTGGCGCCCGTGATGATGACAAGGGGTTTTTTCAAGGTAGACATGGTGGATTCCTGATATCGGTTTTATGTATGCTTGAGTGATCGGAAATCATTCTATTCCCGGGAATTCGCCCTGAGAAATGGTTTATTCCTTTGGAAGAAATCGGAAAATCTTATGGATAGCCGCCAGCTCAAGGCCTTTGTCGCTGTCTTCGAAGAGCGCAACATCACGGCCGCCGCCCGTCGCCTGCACCTGAGCCAGCCGGCTCTGTCCGGCACGATCAAGAGCCTGGAGGACTTGCTGGGCACGCAATTGTTCGCACGCCAGGCGCGGGGCGTGGCCGTGACGGAGGACGCCCGCATCCTGTATCCACAGGCGCGGCGCATCCTGTCGCAGACGGACTCGATGACGCATCAGTTCCGCCATGGTTCGTCTGCGTCGCGCATCGAGATCGGCGTGGAGGCGGATATCGCAGGGCCGGACATCGCGGCCTTCATGCGCGCGGCACAGGAAGTCGTGCCGGGGCTTTTCGTGAATCTGCTTGAAGGATGCCAGGGCGATGCCCGACTGGCGACTGAAGACGAGCGTTGCGAGGACGAGCTGTTCTTGCCGCTGTCCGTCGACCCCTATGTGCTGGCCCTGCCCGCAGGCAGCGGCGCCGACGCGGCATTGCCGTGGATTGTGTGCCCGAGCCACCCGACGCATCAGCGCCTGCTGCCCTTCTATGGCGCCGGTGCAAATACGCCGGCCGCGCACGCCGGATCGTTGCGCCTGGCCTTGGCGTTGACGGCCGCCGGCGCGGGCATGTGCGTGGCGCCGGAATCCCTCGCCCGTAGCCAAGCCGGCGTGGCGATCAGGCCGCTGGAAGGACTGGAGATGTCGCGGCGCATCGGACTTTGCTATGCAGTGCAATCGTTGGACAAGTCGGTGGTGGCAACGCTGGTGGAGCGGCTCGGGGATCCTGCGGTCCGGGCCAGGCATACAACATAGAGAAACCTTTCAACGCCATCGATAGGCTGGGCCAGCCTGCAACTTCACTCGTTAAGTTGTAGTCTTGCGCCTTTCGCCAATAAACATGGCCGCGCTGCGGCCGATCAGGGAGGAGATAACTATGACAACGCGATCCGGCGCCAAGCTGGGCAAGGCGGTACTGGGGATAACGCTGGCTGCCGTGGCGTTTACCGCATCGGTTTCTAATGCGCAGGCGGATGACTACCCTTCGCAGCCGATCAAGCTGATCGTGCCTTTTGCCGCCGGAGGCGGCAATGACGGGATCGCGCGTCTTCTGGGGCAGCTGCTGTCCGATGGCCTGAAGCAGCCCGTGGTGGTGGAGAACCGCCCCGGCGCGGGCGGCAAGCTGGGTGTGGAGCAGGGCCTGAAGGCAGCGCCCGATGGCTACACCCTGACCTTGATTTCCAACAGCTATTCCGTCAACCCCAGCCTGTACAAGCTGCCGTTCGATCCGGTCGAGGACATGACGCCGATCGGCATGATCGCGCGTGCGCCGTTCTTCGTATCGGTCAATCCCAGCGTGCCGGCGGATAGCTTGGGCGATCTGGTGGCTCTGGCCAAGAAGAAGCCCGGCGGGTTGACTTATGCATCGTCCGGCACGGGTGGCATATCGCATCTGGCGATGGAGGCCTTCTTGAAGACGGCCGGTATCACCATGGTCCATATCCCGTACAAAGGGTCCGCGCCGGCTCTAACGGACACGGTCTCAGGCCAGGTCAACGCGATGCTGACCACGGCCGGCTCGACCCTGCCTTACCGCGAGGACAAGCGCCTGAAGGTGCTGGCCGTGACCTTGCCGCAGCGCGTATCCTCGGCGCCGGACATCCCGACGGTGCGCGAGGCTGGCGTGCCGTATGACGTGACGGTGTGGTACGGCATCATCGCGCCCAAGGGCGTGCCGCCGCAGGTGCAGGTCAAGCTGAACGCGGCGATCAATGCGGCCGTCGTGAAGCCCGAGATGGCCGATCGTTTGAAGGCGACCGGGGAAGAGGCTGCGCCGGGTAGCCCGCAGGATTTTCGCGATCAGATCGTGAAGGAGATTTCTTTGTGGGGCGATGTGGTGCGCGAGGCGGGCGTGACGGTTAATTGATCGTCTTGCGGGGAACTGGGCACAGGACTGTCAACATCCGTCTACAACAGTCTGTGCCGAGTGGTCGGACGCCAAAAAGCTTGAACTCACAAGCAGAAGGATCACATCCGCCGCGTTGATCTGCTGATCAATCTCCGCTTCCAAGCGGCAGCCCGCGACAATACGGCGGTCATGCCAAGACTCGATGAGTCCCTAGTGTTGCAAGGGCGCGAGGTGTTTTTCGAGCTGATCGCGATATTGCTCGTCATCATGCGAATAAGAGAAAAATAACTTGGCCATCGAAGATCCTCTGTCTGTAAAGCCGCCTACCTCCCCCGGGGGCCGCGACTGCACCACAAGGCTTGATGAAGTATGATTTTGTAACATAGTGGCCTCTAGCACTGCTCCTACCGGGCGTGCCCGCATTGCCCACATGCGTCCCAACAACGGAAACCGGATTGACCATACATGTTCCGAATTGACCATGCATCGAATCGCATCATCAAGCTGAAGGAGGTGAGTTTTTCGGAACTGGGATTCACCGAACGGCACCATCTTCAGGAATGGCTGGCTAATCAGCCAGATGCTCTGGGCGAAGAGCTTCTCATCATCCAAAAGGAATTCGACGGCTTCGACGACACCCGGGAGCGACTCGACCTGCTGGCCATCGATAAGAACGGTGACTTAGTCATCATCGAGAACAAGCTTGACGACTCGGGAAAAGACGTCGTTTGGCAAGCTCTCAAATACGCCTCCTACTGCTCAACCTTGTCGAAGTCACAGATCGCCGAGGTCTTTCAGAAGTATCTGGACAAGTCCGGACCGGGCCAGGATGCGAAGGCGCTCATCTGCGACTTTTTGGGACAGGAAGAATTTGCGGAGGTCGTGCTGAACCCCGGCAACGATCAGCGTCTCATCATGGTGGCGGCGCAGTTCCGAAAGGAAGTGACATCCACTGTTTTGTGGCTATTGAAGCATCGGGTGTTCGTGAAGTGCTTTCGAGCGACGCCGTTCAAGGACGGAGACGATCTGTTCCTCACTGTCGAACAGGTCATTCCGCTTCCAGAAGCCGAAGAACTCATGATTGGCATTTCCGAAAAGGAAGACGAGGAACAGTCCTCGGAGCGCGGCCAGGCGACACGGTATCAGTTGCGCACGGATTTCTGGCATGCGGCCCTAGAGGCGCTTCGGACAGCGAATGTGGAACTCTACGCCAACGTCAGTCCCAGCCGAGACCATTGGCTCAATGCGGGCTCCGGCGCCAGCGGCATCTACTATTCGATGATCTTCAACAGAGACGAGGCGCGGGTAGAGTTCGCCCTAGGCACACGATCGAAGGAGGCGAACAAAGCGCTGTTCGACTACCTCTACGCACGCCGGGAGGAGCTTGAGGTGGCTTTCGAAGGTCCGCTGTCCTGGCGGCGCATGGACGACAAAAAGGTGTCACTGATCGAATGCGCTGCTTCCTTCGACGGACACAACCGAGAGAGCTGGCCAAGCATGATTAAGTGGCTCGTCGAACATGTGAGAAGAATGGAGAATGCATTCGACAAGGAGATTCCTGCACTTCGGCACCTCGCGAAAACGCAGTTCTCGAAGGAGGCCACAGTCGAAGAGATGGCACTTTCATGAAAATGCTCGAGCCGGTGCGGACAGTCAGGGGCGCCCAAAGCCGAGCTTTGGCGGCTGACGGTGCCGACAAGATACCGGCAGAGGCGGCTGCGCACAAATGCCAGCATTGGCGATAGCCCGGACAAGCCCAGAATGCTCAGCGATGCCTCGGTCTGGCCTCAAAGTAGGCGCTCTGAGGCGTGCGTTTCCGTTCGCTGTAGAGCCAAGGTGCATGATAGGGGTCCACGGGGATTGCCGATATTCGTAGCCTGAGTTGGGATATTTCGCTAACGGCGACGCTCACCGTCTTTCAAAGCAAAAAGCCGTCCCTGCATTTGCAGGAACGGCTTTTTGAATTCTGGTGCCCGGGGCCGGAATCGAACCGGCACGCCTTGCGGCGGGGGATTTTGAGTTGGCGATTTACAGTGTTTCTATAGGGAAATGGGGCGAATTCTAGCGTAGGTTGAAATAGGTAAAACAACTTTTAAATCAGTAGATTGGCGCATTCTACCTAAATTCGGGAAAACTGGTCGCTGTACCTGTACTGTACTGAAATTCCGGTACGACTTTTCTCAACGAGAGGCCACAATCTAGATGTCCGGAGACCGGTTTGTCGTTGCCCAAACCTTCCTACAGTCGTATCTCTTGTGTAGGTTTACACTGCCAATTCTCAAAGCGTTTAGGTCAGCTAGTCGCCGTACTCGTCTTCCCCATCTTCGGCACCATACCATTCTCTTGTGTCCACCATTAAGGAGTCTTCCAATACCTCAAGGTCCTCTGGCGATAAATCGTCATTGATCGTACAGGTAAGCGCACAAGTGAAGGGGAACGACTCGTCAAGCTCAGCGCCTTCGCCGCGTCTAATGTCGCTATTGGAACCCCATTGCAGAGTAACGCCTAGAGTTCCACGTGCGAGCAAATGAATTGTGTCGTGGGTTATATCTGTGACCTCCGCAGAGCCAACGTAAACCTCTTCCAGAGAAAAGTGGGTTGCGATCTCGTCTACGGCGGGCAAAGAGTCACTGAGAACCTCACTGACCGTACTCTCATGAATTGCCTCTTCTAAACGTTCAATTATCAGCGAGCGACAGTCCCGAATGACTGCGGCGAAGCCGGAAAACGCACTGGTTATTTCACCAGAAAGTTTATCGACGGTATCGGCAGAAAGGTCGAAGACTTCTCTTTCAACATGAGTGAATCGGCTAAGTCGGTCTATAGCATCTCTAAGCGATCTGTGTGCATCGGACGGGTCAATGTTGAGGGTGTCACGCACGAATTTATCAGAGAGGCCGCCTTGAGTTGCATAGATTGCCCGCTGCACCCTGGTTATCCCATTCTCATTTTGGGTAAGGTTTTTGTACCAGCTGCATTTCAACACTCCTTCGCTAGGGGCGAGCCGATGTAAGACGTGGCGGCTAAGCTCTCTCATCGCATAAGCGAAGTTATTAAATCGGAGTTTATTGCTTAAATCAGATAGGTTGCGAACTGCTGCTTCATATAAATCAAGTTCAAACTGATCTTTGCTGATAAGTTCGGTTATGTTCTCGTCCACTTCCAGTCCCTCTATTAGATTTTGAATGGCCCAGATTATTTATGGTCCCGTATAATACGAGATTAGGGCGGGCGCGTTAGGTTCTCCGGCCATTCGTATATCTTTGAACTCGTTCAGCGGAGTTGCAGGGGTGACTAGATCTGAATCTATGAGAACAAATTGAACTTTTTTCCCGTTTATGCCTCGTGCAAGTTTATAAATCTCATCATAGAGGGAGATTATCAGCTCGGGATTTTCATCGTCACTGATATTCTTTGTGGGGCTGTCGATGATAAGTATGTTTGGAACGGGTAAGTTATTGCTCAGCGCAACTGAATGGATTGCCAGTGCATAGCAGACGTTAAAGAGGGTTTTTTTCCCGCCGCTACCTGTATCCCAAAATCCCCACTGTTGATCATCATGAATGACAACCGGATTCCAGTTTCTAGGGCTTATTTCGATATCGTCAACCGCTGATATCCCGGGAAAAGCAACATCGGAAAGTATGCGTTTAAACTCGCTGGAAATTGCCCCGACGTTATCGTCAGCCGCCTTCAATCGATCTCTTTCTGAATTGCATGTGGATCGAAGTAAATCAATCTTCCCTTGCAGTGATCCGGCTTCCTCTTCAAGTGAGTCAATGGCCTCCGGCATTTTTTGTAGGCGTTCTAATGAGCGCATCCGCTCGGTGAGGGTCGCAATATCACGTTCACTCGCACGCATAGACTCTATGAGTGCCGAATCATACCTAGCTAACTCAAGTTGAAGTCGATCGTCGAGCTCGCTTTTTTCCTTTTCAAGAATTTTAAGCTGACGTTTCATCCGATCTACTTCTCGGTTTCTTCGCTCAATAGAGTCAGCAATCTGATCTATGCGATCGTTAAGGTCCCTATAGAGTGCTTCTAGCTCTAATGAGGATAATTCTTCGTTAGATGTATGGGTACCGCATAAACGACAGTGGTCATGGGAATGAGGGCGATCGGTTATATCTGATCCGCACTCGGGGCAACGGTGATATGCGACTCCTTCGAGGATCTTCCCTGCGTGTGCAGCTCTGCTCGCCTTGGTTTTTGCTGTTATGAGTTCAGCTCGTAACGCATGCTGTTCGGCGATAGACTCTTCGGAATCGGTGATGGCCGTCCTAAGATCATCAATACTGGAGCCTAAGCTTCTTAACTTTTCCTTGAGAGTATCTGTCGGATGAGTTTCAGCGTGTCGAGTCTCGTCAAGCGCGGATAGGGCATGCTTCGACTCATCAAGGGCTGCACGGGCTGTAGCTAACTCGGCTCCGATGTCTAGATCTGTACTCCAGCCGAATTGCGCCATGAATGCGCGGATTTGTTGCACCGCTGCTCGTTTGGCGCGCTGATCGTCAATTGCTTGAAATAACTCTCCTTCGAGTTGATTCAACCGTTCTGAGTGGAGGCCGGTGAAGAATCGCATTGCGTCTTGACTCTTCCTGCCACGAAATGGATCCTCTAATCGAAAGAATGATGAGTCCAGGTGGGTTTGGTCGAGATAACAGTATCTCCATATATCTCGAATGCTGAGGCGGATTAAAGGTGATTCAGGATCTCTACTTCTTTTTCGAACTTTAATGGGTATTACGTCGCACAAGAAAAATATTAGATCGCTTAAGTTGAAAATATCTTCACCGACAATGGGTTGGTCGCCGGCATCTAGAGGCGCACTCACTGATTGGATGGTATTCTCATTATGTGACCAAGTTACTCTGACCGACTGTGTATCTTCAGAGGTGCGTTCGAGAATGCATTTAAAGTCTCCAAGCGTTGCCGATAACTCGGCAGCCAGAAATTCTTTTTGTATTGCTGGCGTGCGCTCTAAATCTCCGCCCAAGCAGTAATCTATCAGCCTGGCGACAGTTGATTTTCCTTTCCCTATCGGTCCGTGTAGAAAAGTAACTCCCTTGGAAAAGTCAATTCTCTCGATGCTTCTTTTGGTTCTGACCGTTAGGCTGGTGAGCTGAATTTTCATGTCGGTATTGTCGAATTTGACCTGAGCGATAATATTTCTGGAAACGTGTTGTATACAAATTTCATCAAGTTTGTCGCTCCCAAATCCAAGTGTCGTTTCAACGCAATTGCCCTTCGCGCGTGTGCTTCGAACAATGGGTCGGCGCCGAGAGTTTTTGCAATTTTTTGCCCCTCGGCCGTTGGTGCAATGACCACTTTTCGGCCTTCTAAGGTAACAAAGGCTAAGTTCTTTGCTGTCAAGATATTCAAGAACTCTCTATAGCGATGGTCCCACGGGCCAAAGCGATACCTGACCATTGCCGACTCGACACTCGATTTTTCGTGCTCCTCAAGTTTCACATCTTGAGTAGATCGACCTCGTGCCTCAAGCGCTTTTTGAAGCATAACGGGATAACGTAATAGGAAGTCGAGCTTTGCTAGTTTTGTTATGCCTTCAATTGGACCGCCACCCGGCGTGTCATAAAAAGCGTTCAATAGAATTAGAATACGAGCGAGGTGTAGATCGGTTGCTTGATCCAAGTCAACGATGGTTTGGACGAGGTTCATTCATCCTCCCATGGCCGATCTATGCTCCATTGAATCTTGCATTCTGATGTTAAGGAATAGGCCACGCCTTCGAGGTGCTCGTCAGAGCATTCATATAGCTTGGCGTTTTGTGCTCTACGCATTTCAAAACGCGATCTTAGCTTGTCGAGCATACTTAGCCCCATGGGTTGCTTTTCAAGTTTTGCTGTTTCGAAAGCGCGCGCCGCGTCGCTTAGAACTAATGATCGTATATGGCTATACCGTTGCAAACCTCTTTCATTGCCAAGCTTTTGTGTCCACATCACGCCGAGATAATCTGCTGCATCTCTTAGGTCTACGGCGGAGTTTCTTGAAACTGCGGAAAAGCCCCCGGCATCTAATTTCTTGAGAAGGAGATCTTCATTTCCTGAGCCAGGTTGAGTTAGGCGACTAGGTGAACCGTTCAAGGGAAGCTCATCATTGAGCCCTGCTTCGAGAACACTCAACAAACGCCTTTTATCAAATCGCTTTCCTTCGATACGGCTTTTAATTTCGTCCGCATGGCTGGATAGGCTAGGCAGATAAGCGGGCAGCACGTCGGCATGTGCCAGGGAAGAGGCCCGCGCGCATTCATTCGCCAAATGTTGGGCAGCGCGGACTACAGACGCATGAACCAGTTCTTGAGCACGAGGCCAATTTCCACCGGTAAGCGTGCTAATCAGCCGCATTTCAATATCTGTGAGTTTTGGAAGGCGGTCGTCTGCCTCAGTTTTTTGGAGGGCTTGGCGCGCTGTTGCCGCATCGCACTTTGCTTCTTTGGCCACCGCGTTCAGGAAAGACTGGACTGGCCGGGCAAGTGTAGTCGTTCCATTGGCTCTACGAATCTCACCTAGAACAAACCGCAGATCCTTACCATTCTTACTGCGTTGAATTTGGTGGTTAGTCTGGAAGTGGTATGAAGAAAACCGTCCTGGGAATAAATGTTCTAACTCGCAAAAACGTGCGCATGATTTCTTGACCGCCTTATCTGAGGTACTCCAAGTCCCTTGCTCTCCGTCCCTTGTTTTAACCTGCAACCCAATGAATTTTCCATCTACTCGCTTGAGCAAGATGTCTTCATGATGCTCACAGAAGATCTCCGCTACTTCTTGAGTCTCATCGAGTAGCGCGCAGCACATTATTGCAGCCCACGTCCATTGATACCGAAATCTTCGAGCGATCTCATCACCTGGGTCATTCTGTGCGAGCACGGTGTCAGGGCTAAGCGGGCTGTGCATTAATTTCCTCTTAGAGACGTAACCACATTGGCTTATGAATGGTCATTGGTGTTCAAACAATATTCTTGGGGTGTGACAAATCCCGGCGACAGCCTATCCTGCACTAGTCCCCAAATCCTAAATTTCTTCGTCATGACGAAGACTTTGGGAGCGTTAACGCGTCAGCGCGCGGTTGCACAAACTCTTGCAGGCTGATCTGACCATCTATGAAACGCTGAGCGTGGGCCTCATCTGCTTCACTGAGCGAGAAACCTTCTAGACCGACGGAGGCCCGCACATAGTTAGCTGCCGGTTGCCGGCGGCTGCGTTCGGTACCCGATATGATTTTTTGGGGCTGTTGCCTGTATTTACCCTTGCCAGCCATGGTGTCTCCTTGCCGTAGGTAACTCGATCTTACAAGAAGTATGGGTAATCTGGTTTAAATACGCGCAGCCACAGAGGTGGTGCACTGAGTGTCTTGTTTTACCTGCTATGGACGCCAATATCGGCTGCGTATTAGCCGTAGTTTCCAAAGAGGCTTTGCCTCTCTGGACTCTCCACCCTCGCCGGCGGGAGCCTCGGGAGCAGGGGTTGCGGGCTCTGGCCCGAACTCCTGCCCCCGGGCATAGCGTGGGGCGCTGCTGCCGCGTCAAGGGGCCGTGTCCTCGCCCTGTGGGCTGCGGGCCGCACCAACCCCTTGACCCGTCATCCGCTCGACGGCATTGCTACTGACGTCGTTTGGCCGGAAGAGGTGTCAAGGGCGGGACCGGAAGCCGCAGCCCGAAGCGCAGCGCAGGGAACGGGTGAGGATCCCGGGCGAAGCCTTCACCCTTGATGCCTCTGGAAGCCATGCAGCCTGTCGGCCGGGGGGAGGAACAAGGCGAAGCCGCTGGGCCTGCCCCCGCGGCCAGTCCGGCAAGAACGGACGCGGGATGCAACCGAAGGGGTTGCCCAAGCGTAGCGCGGAGATATGTGCGGCCATAAATGAAAAGGCCTCGCTGATGGCGAGGCCGATGCGGACGCAACATGCACATCACTTACCGTTGACGGAGCCGCCCGTTGCCGGTCCCCAGTTCTTGCCCATGTTGTGCAAGACGTGTTGCCGATAGGCTGGGTTCCACATGGTGTTGCCTGCAATCATGTGGTTGGTTCGGCCAGCAGTAACCATCATGCCCGACTGCATATCGCGGCGAGTCGTCTTAGGATTCACCACGTTGCCAATACCCTGCGCCATGCTCCTGAATGTCACAGCGTCAAAGGCGATGCCGCCAGCTAGTCTTGCCAACTACACCACTCGTTTTTCTCTGCGCGAAGAAGATGATCAAGGCAAGAACGATGATTTGCATAAACGAGCTGATGGGATTGTCCGTGTGCTTACTACTCGGTCGGACAGCGCCTTGAATAGCGCCAAACCGACAGACACAACAACCATTGTGATGGCAATTTCAAGGATGTAGGCCAGTGCCTGCTGGAACCATTTGTCGAACCAGGATTAAATGCGTCAGGCTTCAATTTCCCAGAAGAGCTATCGGCAAATCCCGAATGCCATCGTCAGAATCCGCTTTCTCTATCTGTCGCGGGCAATTATCAATGGCGAGCAGCCAGGATCGATAAAAAGTGTCAGACTACAATTTCACAACCTTGCCTTGTAGCCTGAAACCATTTTTGTGGAATAGCGCGGCAAGGAGACTAGGGCATCGTTTTTTTTGCCGGCATCTAGACCCTGTCGGAATGAGTAGTCAAAGCCGCAAGAAATAGCGGGCAGATGTTTATGATTGAACCTGCGCACATAACTCCAATATCAGCAGAAGAGCCATCGGCGAATCCTGAATTCCATCTTGGAGCCTGCTTTCTCTTTCTATCGCGGGCAACCCTTCAATAGCGAGCAGACAATATCGTGAGCACGTCACTCAGTGAGCCCACAGATTCAGTTGAACTCGTCGCCGTCGCGTGTCTGTCCAAGTGGTACCCATGTATGCCAAATTTCCGGGGCCCGACCATATCGGCTTCAATGGTGTCGCCGATCATAATTATTTCTTCGGGCCGGCACCCAATACCACCGCAGAGGTATCGGTAGATTTCAGGCTGTGGCTTCACGGCGCCGGCTTCGTATGACCAAGCGCAAAAGTCCGGTCGAATGGGCAGTAATTCCAGTACCGGAGGCCCATATGGCGCTGCGAGGTTGGAGCAAAGCGCTATTTTGATTCCTTGATCTTTCAAGGCGGCCAGAGTTGGGGCTGCATCAGCGAACAGAGTGATTGATTGGATTTCTTCATGCAGTTCGGCTTCCAGAGAGCGCAAGTTCTCTTCGCTGACCATGCCGCCGAACAAGCTGGCTGTCTGTCTCAGGTCTACCGCATTGCTCATCGCCCTGATGCCGTCGTCGCTCTGGCGGCGGCGGCCTGCCTCATGCAGCAGGCGGACCAGCTTTCGGAATGGGCGAGTGGGCCGTTCTATGCGGACCAATGTTCCAAAAACGTCGAATGCTACGGCCTTGATTGCCATCGAACCTCCAGCTTGTCAGAGTAGGCTTGCACTGCGCGGTCGGGGGGCGGAACCAACCTTGTTGCGAGGAAATTCTAACGGCCGCAATTTGGTCCAGGTCCCGATATCGTCCGCTAGCTTGGGGCGTACACGTTGCTCGCATTTGAGAGCGCCCGTTGTGTGCGGAGCGTCGAAATGAACAGGTGCGAGGGCCGCTTGCGGCAATCTGCCATGAAAAAAGCCGCTGACGGTAAACGTCAACGGCTTTTTGAATTCTGGTGCCCGGGGCCGGAATCGAACCGGCACGCCTTGCGGCGGGGGATTTTGAGTCCCCTGCGTCTACCAATTTCACCACCCGGGCTAGGAGGTCGCGGACACGTCCAGATGACGGTCGCGGGAGAAGCGAAGACGGTGATTATATGCGGTCTGGGAAAAATTGTCAGGCGGCCCTGGATCCTGCCATCTGACGGGGGCCAGTCCCTCCGCACACAGGCGCAGGCCGGGACCGGCTTTCCGAGGAATCCGCTGCCTTACTTCTTCTCAGGCAAAAACCAGTTCATCACCAGCGCGCAGATGCCGCCGGTGGCGACGCCCGACTCCAGCACGTTCTTCACGGCATGGGGCAGGTGCGACAGGATTTCCGGCACTTGCGACACGCCCAGGCCCAGGGCCAGGGACACGGCGATGATCAGCAGGGCGCGGCGGTCCAGGTGGATGCCGGCCAGGATGTTGATGCCGGACGCGGCGACCGCGCCGAACATGACCATGGCGGCGCCGCCCAGGACGGGTTCGGGCACGGCCTGCAGGATGCCGGCCACGGCCGGGAACAGGCCCAGCAGGATCAGCATGCCGGCGATCCATACGCCGACGTGGCGGCTGGCGATGCCGGTCAGCTGGATCACACCGTTGTTCTGCGCGAAGACCGAGCTGGGGAAGGTGTTGAAGACCCCGGCCAGGAGCGAATTCGCGCCGTTGACCAGGACGCCGCCCTTGATGCGCTGCATCCACAGCGGGCCTTCGACGGGCTGCTTGGAGACCTTGCTGGTGGCGGTGACGTCGCCGATGGCTTCCAGGGACGTGACCAGGTAGATGATCAGCATGGGCACGAACAGCGCCCACGAGAAACCCAGGCCGAAGTGCAGCGGGGTGGGGATCTGGAACAGGGCGGCTTCGCGGGCGCCGGTGAAGTCCAGGCGGCCCATGTAGGCGGCTGCGATGTAGCCGACGGCCAGCGCCAGCACCAGGGCGGTGCTGCGCACCCACACGACCGGCACGCAGTTCAGCAGGATGATGGTGCCCAGGACCAGGCCGGACAGCGTCAGGTTCTCGGCGCTGGCGAAGGTGCCGTTGCCCATGGCGCTGTAGCCGCCGCCCATGCTGATGAGGCCGACCTTGATCAGCGTCAGGCCGATCAGCAGCACCACGATGCCGGTGACCAGCGGGGTGATCAGGCGCTTGACGAAGGGCAGGATGCGGCTGATGCCCATTTCAACGAAGGAGCCGGCGATGACCACGCCGAAGATGGCGGCCATGACGGCTTCGACCGGGGTGCCTTGCTTGACCATGACCGAGCCGCCAGCGATCAGCGGGCCGACGAAGTTGAAACTGGTGCCCTGCACGATCAGCAGTCCGGCGCCCAGGGGGCCGAAGCGCTTGCACTGGACGTAGGTGGCGATGCCGGAGATGACCAGCGACATGGACACGATCAGGGTGGTGTCGCGGGTGCTCACGCCCAGGGCCTGGCAGATCAGCAGGCCGGGGGTGACGATGGGAACCAGGATGGCCAGCAGGTGCTGCAGGGCGGCGACAAAGGCCACGGGAGGCGCGGGACGGTCGTCGGGGCCGTAGACCAGGTCAGGGCTGGGGTCGGCGTCGGATGAGCCGTGGGGGGCGGGTTGGGTCAGGGAGGCGGGTTGCATGGCGGATGGGCCGGCCAGGGATGGGTAGGGGAGGAAAGTGCGGGATTTTAGCGGGGAAGGCCCCGTGCCGTCCGGGGACGGACCGGGAGGGGGGCGCAGGCGCGGGCCGGGATCTCCGCCGCTGGTTAGAATCCCTGGTCGCCAATCAACGGCAGGTCAGCCCCGCCACTCCATGCAAAAACGCGCCAAATGGGCCTTGATCACGCTGGTTCTGATCATCGCCGCGCTGCCGATGTTCCTGTTGTTCTGGTTGATGGACGGCGACGACTTCGCGGCCGTCGACCGTGGGCAGTCTTACGGCAACAGCATCTATAAGAATTATCAGGGCGGCGTTTACGCCGCGGTCCCCAGCAACGGCTATTACCGCATGGACGAGGCCGATCCAGCCAGTTTCGCGGCCTTCGATACCGGGGCTTTCGATGGCAGGCAGGCGGCCAGGGACCAGCGGCACGTGTATTGCGGCAACCAGGTCCTGCCGGACATGAAGCCGGCGTCGGCACGCTACCTGGGCAACAGCTATTTCAGCGACGGCGCGGTTACGGTTTTCTGTTCGATGCACAGTGTGCGCAACGAGAAACTGGGCATGCTGGACGAGTTCTGGCAGAAGATCCAGTACCAGGCGGATGCCGGCCCCAAGCCGCAGACCTACCTGTATCCGTTCGTCGTCCTGCCGGCCAGCGCCCGGCCCTACCGGCCGTTGCTGGACCGCGAGCTGGCCACCGACGATGTACGCGTGTACTACCGCGGCCGCGAAATGCCGCAGGCGGCGCCCGCTTCGCTGCGCCGCCTGCCTGCAGGCCGGGATGGCGACGTGCGTTCCAGCGACGATTTCTTCGCCGATGGCCGCCGCGTCTATTTCCACGAACAGTTGCTGCCGCTGTCGGATGATCCCGCGCTGTACACCTTCATGGTGGGCGACCTGTACCGCCAGCCCTATCTGCAAGACCCCCGCGACGGCATGGTGTATGTGGGCGCGCAGCCCTTCGACGCGGCGCATGCGCCGTACCGCCTGCTCAACGAGCACGGCCGGCATGTGTACCAGGCGCTGTTCCGCAGCAAGGACGGTATCTTTTTCTACAACACGCAGACGCGGCAGGTGGAACGGGCGGGTGACGACCCGTTGGCTTCGGGCACATACACCGCGCTGTCGCCATACGTGTACACGGATGGCAAACAGACGTTGTTCCTGCAGGCGCAGGAAGTTTGGGCCCGCAACTCGCGGGGCGGGGGCGGTGGGCTGGTGTCCCGTTCCACGCTGGTCAACCAGCTGGCGGATGCGCCGGCTGGGGAATGGATCAAGCGCGGCGTGGTTTATCACAACTTCGGCACGGTCTGGCAGAAGGGAGAGAAGCTCTTTTACCTGGATGAGCTTGGACCCTCGCAGCTGATTTCCCATTCGATCTATCAGATCATGGACCGCGGCGCGGCGGATTTCCTGCTGAGTTCGCAAGAAACACGGCAGATCACGGCTGCCGACATACGCAAGCTGGTCCGGGCCGGCAAGCTGGCGGTGCCGCAGTATGAAGCCGTGCTGGAAGCGAAGACACGTTACCGCAAGGTGTTCTCGATTTTCTGAGGCGCTGCCGCCACTCCCCAAAAGGGGAGGCTAGAACCTGCGGGGGTTTTTTTGCCCGCCCTTGAAAGTGCGCCATTGGCCCCCACATCAGTAGGGTTTCCCGGCGGCCGCGCGGGCCAGATGTCCCGGCAGCCAATAACCGTCCCTAATTTTTACCTAGCCACGTAGAACTATGAGCCAAACCGCCACGCCTTCCACGTCCGAAACCCTGGGGTTCCAGGCAGAGGTGAAGCAGCTGCTGCACCTGATGATCCATTCGCTGTACAGCAACAAGGAAATCTTCCTGCGCGAGCTGGTGTCGAACGCATCGGACGCCTGCGACAAGCTGCGCTTCGAGGCCATCGACCAGCCCGAACTGCTGGAAGGCAATGGCGAACTGGCCATCACGGTCAGCTACGACAAGGCCGCCCGCACCATCACGATTTCCGACAACGGCATCGGCCTGTCGCGTGAAGAAGCCGTGGCCAACCTGGGCACGATCGCGCGCTCCGGCACGCGGGAATTCTTCTCGCAGTTGACCGGCGACAAGCAGAAGGACGCGCAGCTGATCGGCCAGTTCGGCGTGGGCTTCTATTCGTCGTTCATCGTGGCCGACAAGGTCACGGTGGTCAGCCGCCGCGCCGGCGCCACGGACGCGATCCAGTGGGAATCCGACGGCCAGGGCGAATTCACCATCGCCGCTGCCGAGAAGGCCACGCGCGGCACGGACGTGACGCTGCACCTGCGCGCCGACGAAGACGAATTGCTCAACGGCTGGAAGCTGCGCGAGATCCTGCGCCGCTACTCGGACCACATCTCCCTGCCCATCCGCATGGCCAAGGAAGAGTGGGACCAGGAAAAGGGCGAGCAGGTCAAGACCGAAGAACTGGAAACGGTGAACCAGGCCAACGCGCTGTGGGCCCGCAGCAAGTCGGACGTCACGGAAGAGCAGTATCGCGAGTTCTACAAGACGGTGTCGCACGACTACGACGACCCGCTGGCCTGGACCCACAACCGCGTCGAAGGCCGCAGCGAATACACGCAGCTGCTGTACGTGCCCAAGCATGCGCCCATGGACATGTGGGACCGCGACGGCCGCCACGGCGTGAAGCTGTACGTCAAGCGCGTCTTCATCATGGACGACGCCGACCAGCTGCTGCCGTCGTACCTGCGCTTCGTGCGCGGCGTGATCGACTCGGCCGACCTGCCGCTGAACGTGTCGCGTGAAATCCTGCAGGAAAGCCGCGACGTGCGCGCCATCCGCGAAGGTTCGGCCAAGCGCATCCTGTCGCTGCTGGAAGACATGGCGGAGAACAAGCCGGAAGACTACGCCACGTTCTGGTCGGAGTTCGGCCAGGTGCTGAAGGAAGGCGCGGGCGAGGACTCGGCCAACCTGGAACGCATCGCCAAGCTCATGCGTTTCGCCTCGACCCACACGGGCGACCAGGCCCAGACCATGTCGTTCGCCGACTACGTGTCGCGCATGAAGGAAGGCCAGGACAAGATCTACTACGTCACGGCGGATACCTTCGCCGCGGCCAGCAACAGCCCGCATCTGGAAATCTTCCGCAAGAAGGGCATCGAAGTCCTGCTGTTGTCGGACCGCGTGGACGAATGGATGCTGTCCTATCTGCGTGAATTCGACGGCAAGTCGCTGGTGTCGGTGGCCAAGGGCGGCCTGGACCTGGCCGAGCTGGCCGACGAGGAAGAAAAGAAGCACCAGGCCGAAGTGGCCGAGGACTTCAAGCCGCTGGTCGAGCGCCTGCAGAAGACGTTGGAAGACCAGGTCAAGGAAGTGCGCGTGACGCTGCGCCTGGTGGACTCGCCGGCGTGCGTGGTGGTGGGCCAGAACGAACTCAGCCCGCACCTGCTGCGCATGCTCAAGGCCGCCGGCCAGGAAGCGCCCAACGTCAAGCCGGTGCTGGAAATCAACCCGGAGCACCCGCTGCTGGCCCGCATCCGCGCTGCCGAAGACGGCGAATTCGACCAGTGGGCGCGCCTGCTGCTGGACCAGGCGCTGCTGGCCGAAGGCGCGCAGATCGCCGACCCGGCCGCGTTCGTGAAGCGCTTGAATGCGTTGCTGCTGAAGTAAGCGGCGCATCCGCTTGAAGGAAGAAAGGCGCCCCTTGGCGCCTTTTTTCTTTTGGGAGACGTTTCACAAGCAGTGATTAAAAAATTACCGATCGGTAATTTTGTACAAAAAATCCGCTTGGATAGAAAAAATTATTCCCGTTCGGTAATTTTTTCACCGTAGAAAAATGTGCCGCGACAAATTTTTCCCGCTCGGTAATTTTTTTCCTGCGCCAATCAAATTTTTATCCTAAAATTACCGATCGGTAATTTTGGAGGCGGCCATGCCCTCGCAAGATATTCCTGCCGAGCTCGCAGGCGGGGCCGGCGTAACGATCCGCACATCGACCGAACTGGGCGAATTGGTGAAGGCCGTGCGGCGCTCGCAGGGCTTGCTGCAAGCGGACTTGGCTGGCCTGTCTGGCACCGGCAACCGCTATGTGGTGGATCTGGAGCGCGGCAAGCCCACGCTGCAATTGCAGAAGGTGCTGGACATGCTGGATCTGCTGGGCCTGGAAGTGAAGGTAGCGCCCAAACGCCCGAGGCTGCCATGACCGTCGCTGACGCGCTGGACCTCTATCACGCTGACCGCAAGGTCGGCCGCTTGTTCGACGAGCGGCCGTTGCGCTTCGTGTACGAAGATGCCTGGCTGAATTGGTCTGGCGCGCATGCCATTTCGCCGTCGGTGCCTCTGCGCAGCGGCGATCATGCGGGCGATGCCGTGCATGCTTTTTTTGAAAACCTGTTGCCCGAAGGGCATGTACGCAAGTTTCTGCAGGTCAGCCGCCATGCCACCACGGTCTTCGGTCTGCTGCGCAGCGTGGGCGGGGATACCGCCAGCGGGTTGACGATACTGCCGCAAGGGGAGCGGCCCGCGCCGGCGCGCCACCGGGTTGCTACATGGCAGGACGTGACAAAGCGCCTGCAAAACGTGGCCGTGCCCGCGCTGGCGGCGGAGAACGCCGAGGGCGCCCGCATTTCTCTGGCCGGGGCGCAGGACAAGCTTCTATTGACGGTCATGCCCGATGGTTCGCCAGCGATACCCGAGGGGGCTGCACCGTCCACGCATATTCTGAAGCCGGATATTCGCGGCCTCGATGGCGTATGGTCATCGGCCCTGAACGAAACGCTGGTCATGCAGTTGGCCGCCAGAATGGGCCTGGGCGTGGCGGAAGTCCGCTATCAGCCCGATACGCGCGCATGCCTGATTACCCGGTATGACCGCAAGCCTGACGGCAAGGGTGGTTTGCTGCGGCTGCATCAGTTGGATCTCTGCCAGCTGGCTGGCAAACCGTCCGACGTGAAGTATGAGTCCGATGGCGGTCCGTCGCTGCAGCAATGTCGGGAGCTGTTGGGAAGCATGGGCATCGGCGCGGCGGATTTGAAGCGATTCCTGCAATGGATATTCTTCAACTTGTGCGTCGGCAACAACGATAGCCATGCCAAGAACCTGTCCGTGCTGCAGACGCAAGATGGCCGATACCGGCTGGCGCCCTTTTATGACCTGATGTGCACGGGCATGTACTCCGGGCTTGCTCGCAATTTCGCGTTTGCGATCGGCGGTGAAGTGAAGCCGGGCAGCATCGGCGCGGAACATATCGCGACCATGGCTAAGGAGTTGGGTTTTGCCCTGCGCTACGTCAGGGCAGCAGGGGAGTCGCTGGTGGATGCGCTTCCCGTCGCCTTGGATGAGGTGCAGGCAGGACTGCTGGCGCAGGCGCCGGGGGGCGCGGAGCGCACGTTGATCGAGCGCTTGGGGCGTTGGATCAAGACCAACACCCGCAAGCATGCCAGGCGGTGGGGGATGGACGCGTAGCCGCCCGCGGCCGCATCGGCGCCACCGTCTGGGTGGCACCTAGCCCCGCATCACCACCGCATCCAGTGCCACCACCCCTTGTCCCTCGGGCAGCGCCAGCAAGGGATTGATCTCCATTGAACTGAAGTCCTCCCGCCGCGCGTGGGCGTAGCGGGATAGCGCCGCCAGCGCGTCAGCCAGCGCATCGACGTCGCAAGGAGGCGCGCCGCGCGCGCCTTGCAGCAGCGCGTAGCCCTTGATCTCGCGGATCATCGCCAGGGCTTCCTCGCGACCGAAGGGGGCCAGGCGGAAGCTCACATCCTTGAGCACTTCGACGAAGACGCCGCCCAACCCGAACATGACGACCGGGCCGAACACCGGGTCGCAATGCACGCCGGCGATGCATTCCACGCCCTTGGGCGCCATGGGCGCGACGAGCACGCCGTCGATGCGGGCGTCGGGCCGGTGCTGGCGCACGGCGGCCATGATGTCGGCATAGGCCTGCCGCACGGCGGCTTCGCCGCGAATGTTGAGCTTCACGCCGCCTACGTCGCTCTTGTGCGTGATGTCGGGCGATACCACCTTGAGCACGACGGGAGCGGCGTCGCCGTCCGTAGCAGCCAGCTCGGCGACGGCGCGCACTGCCGCGTCCACGTCGGCGGCCAGCGTGCAGGGCGAGGCCGGCAAGCCGGCCTGGCGCAGCAGCGCCATGGCCTGGACTTCGTTGTAGGCGTCCAGCAATGGCGGTGTGTGCGCCGCGGGCATCGTGGGAGCATCGTCAACAACGTCGCTACCCGTATGAGCAGCCAGCCCGGCCACCGCGCCTATCGTGCGGATGGCGGCGCTGGGATCAGTGAACACCAGGCAGCCCAGTTGCTCCAGTTCCCGGCGGCGCGCGGGCGGAAACAGCGCGCTGATGGCCAACGGCACGTCCGGATGGCGGGCCTGCATCTGCCTTGCGAAAGCCTCGAAGGTAGGCCACAAGGCTTCGGAGGATCCAGCGGCGGCCAGGAAGACGGCCAGCGCGTCGTAGCGTCCACCGGCCAGCATGTCGTCGGCGGTGGCCAGCAGCAGCCCGGGTTCGGACACGGCCTGGCCGGTGACGTCGACGGGATTGCGGCCGCTGGCGAAGGGCACGCGCTCCAGCAGGCGGGCTTGCGCTTCGGCGGCGGGCTCGGGCAGCGCCAGGCCAGTGTCGTCGGCCTCGTCGGCCATCAAGGCGCCCACGCCTCCAGAGATGGTGAAGATCCCCAGCCGGCGGCCCTGCGGCGGCTGTTTCCAGGTGTCCAGCGCATAGCCCAGGTTGAAGAATTCCTCGATGGTGCGCGCGCGCAGGGCGCCGTATTGGCGGAATAGCGCGTCGTAGACGGCATCATCGCCGGCCAGCGCAGCGGTATGCGAAGCTGCGGCTTGCGCGCCGGCCTGGGTACGGCCGATCTTCGTGACGACGACGGGTTTGCCGGCCGCGCGCGCCGCGGTCAGGGCGAGGCGCAGCTTGGCGCCGTCGCGGCAGCCTTCCATGTAGGCCATGATGACGCGCGTATCGGCGTCACGAGCCAGCCATTCGATGCAGTCGGCCACGTCGATGTCGGCCTCGTTGCCGGTGCTGATCCAGTGCGACAGGCCCAGGGCGCGCTCGCGCGCCATGCTGTAGGCGTAGGCGCCGAATGCGCCGCTCTGCGACACCATGCCAATGCCGCCGGCGGCGACGATGCCGTTGGCGGGGGCGGGCGAGAACGTTGCGTAGACATTGCGCCGCACGTTCATGAAGCCCAGGCAATTCGGCCCCAGCAGGCGGATGCCGCGCTCGCGCGCGATGGCGCAGAGCCGTTCCTGTTGCGCGGCCCCTTGCGCGCCGGTCTCGGAAAAACCCGAGGTGAACACCACGGCGGCGCCTACCTGCCCGGGCCGGGCGCGTTCCAGCGCCTGCGCGGCATGAGCGGCCGGCACGGCCAGAATGGCCAGGTCCACCTCCGCGTCCAGCGCGTCCAGGCCGGGTACGGCTGGCAGGCCGGCGATGGCGTCTGCGCGCGGGTTGACGGGGATGATGCGGCCGCCGTAGCCGTGCTGGAGCAGCAGCTTCACCGGCATCGCGCCGATCTTGCCGGGCGTGGCCGAGGCGCCGACGATGGCGATGCCTTGGGGATTGAAGAGGCGGGACAGGGAAGAGTCAGTCATGATGTGGCGATGAAAAATCAGGAGTAGCGCACGACGCTGCGGCCCGTGCTGCCGCGTTCGAGCATGGCGGCCAGCGCTTGCGGCAGCTGGCGGGGTTCGATGACGCGCGCGATCAGGTCCAGGTGCGCGGGGCGGTATTCGGCGGCGAGCTTGTTCCATACGTGGCGCCGCAGCGGCATGGGGCTGTTGGCGTTGATGCCCAGCAGCTTGACGCCGCGCAAAATGAAAGGGATGACGGTGGTGGGCAGTTCCGCGCCGCCGGCGTTGCCGAAGGCGGCGGCCACGCCGTCCGGCTTCAGGCTGGCCAACGCGTGGGCCAGCAGCGGCCCGCCCACGGAGTCGACCACGCCGGCCCAGCGCGCGCTCATGAGCGGCTTGATGCCGGCCGACAGGTCGGGCGGGGCAATCACCTCTTGCGCGCCCAACGAGCGCAGATAGTCCGCCGCATCCGGCTTGCCGGACATGGCGCAGACGCGATAGCCGCGCTGGCCCAGGATGTCGATGGCGACGCCGGCAACGCCGCCGGTTGCGCCGGTGACCAGGACCTCGCCTTGTTCCGGCGTCAGTCCGCAATGCTCCATCCAGTGCAGCGAGAGCGCCGCGGTGTAGCCCGCAGCGCCCAGCACGGCCGCATCGCGCAGTCCAATGCCGGCGGGCAGCGGCAGCACCCAGTCGTGGCGCACCCGCGCATACTCGGCATAGCCGCCGTCGCAATCCACACCGATGCCGAAGCCATGCACCACGACCTCCTGGCCGGGCGCGAGCGCAGGGTCGGCGGAATGCACAACGGTGCCAGAAAGGTCAATGCCGCCGATGCGCGGATACTCGCGGATGATGCCACCGCGGCCGGCCTGGGCCAGCGCGTCCTTGTAGTTCAGGCCGGCATAGGCCACCTTGATGAGCGTGTCGCCCGCGGACAACTGGTCCGCGGTCAGCGTGTCGAAACGGCCCTGCGGCGGTTCGCCCGCCGCGCCTGCGTGCAGGCGGTAGGCCTGGAATTCGGGGTTTTCCATGTTCGTCTCCTTAAGGGATCAGGCCAGCAGCCGGCGCGCCAGCGTGGCGCGGTGCAGTTCGTTGGCGCCGTCATAAATGCGGAAGGGGCGCATCTCCTGCCAGACCATGGATACGGGCGTGTCGTCCGACAGGCCCGATGCGCCCATCATCTGTACGGCGCGGTCGGCCACGCGGTTCACGGCCTCGGACACGAAGACCTTGGCCATGGCGCTGTGCTGTTTCACCGACAGGCCTTCGTCCATGCGGGCTGCGCAGTCCAGCGTCATGAGGCGGCTGGCATGCAGGTCGATGTGGGAGTCCGCGACCATGGCCTGGATCTGTTGCAGGTCCGCCAGGCGCGCGCCGAAGGATTCGCGCCGCACCACATAGGCCTGCGCCGTCTCCAGCGCGCGCCGGGCGCGGCCGATGTAGCGCATGCAATGGGACAGGCGGGCAGGCTCCAGCCGCAGCTGCGCATATTCCAGGCCGCGGCCGGGCTCGCCCAGCACGGCCTCGTCACCGACCTCGCAGTCTTGCAGCAGGATTTCGGCGTGGCCGCCGATCTGGTAGCCCGTCACCATGCCGATGTCGCGCACCACCTGGTAGCCCGGCGTGTCCACCGGAACCAGGAACAGCGTGGCGCCGGTATCGGTGCGCGCCAGCACCAGCGCGAAATCCGCACCCACGCCGCCGCTGATGAATTGCTTGTGGCCGTTGAGCACCCAGCGTCCGTTGCGCCTTTCGGCGCGCGTGCGCAGCATGGACGGATCGGAGCCGGCACCGGGGGCGGGCTCGGTCATGGCGAAGCAGGCGCGCTGTTCGCCGCGCACCAGCGGCGCGAGGAAGCGCTCCTGCTGGGCGGTGTTGCCCAGGCGCAGCAGCGTCAGCATGTTGGGCTGGTCGGGCGCGGCGCAGTTCAGCGCGGCGGGACCCAGGAAGCCGCGCCCCGCTTCTTCCAGCACCTGTGCCAGGGCGCGCCAGCCCAAGCCCAGTCCGCCCCATTCCTGCGGCAACTGGGGCGCATACAGGCCGGCCTCGCGGGCCTGTACGCGCAATTGGGCGACGCAGCGATCCAGCGCGGCCACGTCGCGGGCAATGGCGGGGGACTCGGCCGGTATCGCCACCTCGTCGACGAAGCGGCGCACGCGCGCGCACAGGTCTTGCAGGGCGTCGCCGCCGTTGCGTTCTGGCTTGGACTGCATGGTTTATTCCTCGATCTTGACGCCGGCCTGCTTGACCACGGCGCGCCATCTGTCGGTTTCGTCGGCGATGTGTCGGCCGAACGCTTCGGCCGTGCCGCCCGTGGCTTGCATGCCCAGCCCGCTGAAGTAACTGCGCACTTCCGGATCGGCCAGCACGGCGTTGATCTGCCGGTTCAGCAGGGCGACCACGTCCTTGGGCGTACCGGCGGGCGCCATCACGCCCCACCAGGACGAGGCCGACATCGGCACGCCCAGTTCAGCCAGCGTGGGCACGTCGGGCAGCTCGGGATTGCGCGTTTGCGAGGCAATGGCGACGGCGCGCAGACGTCCCGCCTTGACCTGCGCATACACCGGCGGCAGGTTGTCGAAGCTCATCTGGACCTGGCCGCCGACCAGTGCGGTGGCGGCTTCGCTGCTGCCCTTGTACGGAATGTGCCGCAGCGCGATACCGGTCTGGTGCGCGAACTGTTCGCCCGCCAGATGGGGGATGCTGCCCGTTCCCGCGGTGGCGAAGGTCAGCCCCTGCTGTTGCGCGGCGGCGCGTTTCAAGTCTTCCAGGCTGCGTATCGGGCTGGCTGCGGGAAGCAGCAGGTAGACCGGTACGTCCGTGGCCCAGACCACGGGCGTCAGGTTCTTCTTCACGTCAAAGGGCAGCTTGGCGTACAGCACACTGTTGGTCGCCAGGTTGGCGGTGCCCATCAGCAAGGTGTAGCCGTCGGGCGCGGCGCTGGCGACAAAAGCGGTGCCGATCTGCGTGGCGCCGCCGGGCTTGTTTTCGACCACCACGGGCTGGCCCAGCAAGGGCGCCAGCTTGCGGGCGATCATGCGCGCCGCGGTGTCGGTGCCGCCGCCGGCCGCGTAGGGCACGATCAGGCGCACCGGTTTGTCGGGGTAGGCGGCGGCCTGCGCCGCCCCGGCCGCGCCCAGCAGGGCCACGGCGCACAGTGCGCGCAGCGTTCGGATCAAGGCTTGCATGGCGGTCTCCCGGCGGGTTTACTGGATGCGGGTGCCGGTGGACTGCACCAGCTTGCCCCACCAGGCGGTTTCGTCGGCGATCTGCTTGGCGAACTCGGCGGGCGTGCTGGCCAGCGGTTCCGCGCCCAGCTCCTGGAAGCGGGTGCGCAGCTGCGGGTCTTGCAGCGCCTTGACCACCGCCGCGTGCAGCCGTTCGATCACCGCCGGATCGGTGCCGGCGGGCGCCATCAAACCCTTCCAGGCCATCACCACAAAGCCCTTCTGGCCCGCTTCATCGAAGGTGGGAATGTCAGGGGCGGCGGTGGCGCGCTGGTCGCTGGGGACCGCCAGCGCGCGCAGGCCGCCCGCCTTGACCTGCGGCAGCAGCGCCGGCATGTTGTCGATCATGAAATCGATGTGGCCGGCCACCAGGTCGGTGATGGCGGGGCCGGTGCCTTTGTAGGGCACATGCTCGGCCTGGATGCCGGTCTGCTGCTTGAGCAGTTCGCCAGCCAGTTGCGCGGGCGAACCGTTGCCGGGAGAGCCGAACGACAGTTTGCCGGGGTTGTTGCGCGCGTACTGCAGGAACTCCTGCAGCGTCTTCACCGGCATGGACTTCGTCACCACCATCAGGTTGTGTTCGCGTTCCAGGCAGGTGATGGGCGCCAGGTCCTTGGCCGGGTTGAACGGCATGTTGGCGTACAGGCTGGGATTGATGACGGTGGGACCGGCAGCGGCCAGCAGCAGCGTGTAGCCGTCGGGCGCGGCGCGGGCCACGAAGTCGCCGCCGATGTTGCCGCCAGCGCCGGGCTTGTTCTCCACAATGACCGGCTGGCCCAGGATGGGATGCAGCGCCTCGGCCAGCAGGCGGCCCAGGATGTCGGTCGAGCCGCCCGGGGCGAAGGGCACGATCAGCCTCACGGGCTTGTCGGGATAGGCGGCCGCGGCTTGCGGCGGCAGCGCCGCGCAGGCGAAGGCGGCGGCCATGGCGCCGATCCACTTCGGCAGGTGCTTGTGCAGCATGATGGAAGTCTCCTTTGGTTTGGCGGGCCGCCGGCTTCTTGCGGCTGCGGTCCCTGTATTGCCCTAGCGGCCGGGCGTGTAGCCCGCCTGGCTCAGCGTATGGCGGGCGATGTTCAATTGATGGATCTGGCTGGTGCCCTCGTACAGGCGGAACAGGCGCACGTCGCGGTAGAAGCGTTCGATGCCGTGATCGGCGATGTAGCCGTACCCGCCATGCATCTGCACACATCGGTCCGCCACGCGGCCACACATCTCGGACGCGAAGTACTTGCAGATCGAGGCGTTCAGCGTCACGTCCTCGCCCGCATCGCGCTCGCGGGCGGTTTGCAGAACCAGCGCGCGGGCGGCCTGGATCTCGGTCTGGCAGTCGGCCAGCATGGCCTGGATCAACTGGAAGTCCATCAGCGGCTTGCCGAACTGCTGGCGCTCGGCCACGAAGCGCAACGTGTCGTCCAGCATGCGGATCGCCGGGCCGATGCACAGCGCGGCCAGATGGATGCGCTGCTTGTTCAGCACCTTCATGGCCGTCTTGAAGCCCACGCCTTCCTGGCCGCCGATGATGCAGTCTGCCGACACGCGGCAGTCCTCGAAATGCACGGCGGAAACCGGCGATCCGGCCTGGCCCATCTTGTCGTAGGGCTGGCCGGTGGACAGGCCCGGCGTGCCGCGCTCCACGATGAATGCGGTGATGCCCTTGGCGCCAGGCGCATCGGGATCGGTGCGCGCCATGACGGTGAACAGGCCCGCCAGCGGGGCATTGGTGATGAAGCACTTCTCGCCGTTCAGCACGTAGTGGTCGCCGTCGCGCACGGCGGTGGTGCGCAGCGCAGTGGCGTCGGAACCCGCCTGCGGCTCGGTCAGGGCGAAGCAGCCGGTCAGTTCCCCGGAGGCCAGCCGCGGCAGGTAGCGGGCCTTCTGCGCGTCGGTGCCGTCCGCCACCAGCGCCTCGGAGCCGATGCCCGTGTTGGTGCCGACCCGGGCGCGAAACGCCACCGAGCATTGCGACAGTTCCATGGCCGCCAGGATCAGCTCCTCGGTCGTCATGCCGGCGCCGCCGTATTGCTCCGGGATGGAATAGCCGAACAGTCCCTGCGCGGCCATGCTGGCGACCAGGTCCTGCGGCACCTCGTCCAGGCGGGCGACCTCGGCTTCGCGCGGCGCCAGTTGCTCTCGCACGTAGCGGCGCAGCGATTCGAGGAATTGCGGGAATCCGTCAGGGTCCCTGATCATGGCTAGTCTCCGTTTCATCATGGGCGCTGATGCGTGCCGCGCCGTGTTGAATCCAGGCTAGCAAAAGGCCGCGGGATTTGAGACAAGTATTTTGATATCTTGAACGCATGGCGGGCCGTCGCTGCTCTATGATCGGCAGGGACAGACCGCGCATTCCGCGCGCGCCGCGCCCAGGACCTCCACCATGACCACCCGCCCCGGCGAGCGCCATGCCGACCCCGCCTTCGCCACCACGCTGGCGCACGGCTTGTCAGTGCTGCAGGCGTTCCGGCATGGCGAACCCGCGCTCAGCAACCGCGAACTGGCGGACCGCACCGGCCTGTCCAAGGCCACGATTTCACGCTTGACCACCACGCTGATGCAGCGCGGCTTGCTGCGCTACGACGGGGGCTTGCGGCGGTACCGGCTTGGTACGGCGGTGTTGTCGCTGAGCTATCCGCTTCTGGCCAGCATCAAGGTTCGCCAATTGGCGCGCCCGCTGATGAAGCGCCTGGCCGATGCGGCGGGCGGCTCGGCCTCGCTGGGCATGCATCACGGCCTGAACATGGTGTACGTGGAAACCTGTCGCGGCCATGACGCCGTGTCGTTCCGGCCGGACATCGGCGCCTTGCTGCCGCTGCTGCCTTCGGCCATGGGGCGCGCCTGGCTCGCGCAGGCGCCGGCGGACGAGGCTGAGCCCTTGCTGGCGGCGCTGCGGCGCCAGGATCCCGCCGTCTGGCGGCGTCACGCGCCGGACTGGGAGCAGGCTCAGCGCGACTACGCGGAGCATGGCTATTGCGTGGGCCAGGGCGACTGGCACTCGGACGTGCACGCGGTGGCGGTACCCATGCGCACGCGGGTCGACGGCCAGGCGCTGGTGTTCAACTGCGGCGTGCCCGTGACGCGGCTGCGGCCGGGCGACCTGCGCGGCCGCATCGCGCCGCGTCTGCTGACGCTGGTGGCGCGCGTGGAAAAAATGCTGGAGCGCCAGAATGACGCATGACCAGGACCGGGAATTCACCACCACGCTGGCGCGCGGCATCGATATCCTGGCGTGCTTTCGCGCCGACCGCCCGGTGCTGGCGAACAAGGACTTCGCGCAGCAGACCGGCCTGTCGCGCAGCGCCGTGGCGCGCTTGACGCATACGCTGGTTGAATTGGGTTTTCTGCAACGCGAGGGCGAGCCGGCGCGCTACCGGCTGGGCGCCTCGGTGCTGGCGCTGAGCTATCCCTTGCTCGCCAGCATGCAGATCCGGCAATTGGCGCGGCCGCTGATGAAGCAGCTGGCCGACCACGCGCGCGGCGCCGTGTCGCTGGTGGTACGTGACCGCCTCCAGATGGTGTACGTGGAGACTGCCCGCTCCAACGAAGCCTTGCAGACGCGGCCCGACATAGGCGCGGCGCTGCCGCTGTTGTCCAGCGCCGCCGGCAAGGCTTGGCTGGCGCGGGTTTCGGATGAGGAGCGGGCGGTCGTCCTGAACCAGCTGCGCGTGGCGGATCCCCGGCACTACGAGGCCCACTTCCCCAGCCTGGCGGCCGCGCGCCGCGATCTGGAGCGCAAGGGATATTGCGGCAACAACCTGGAGTGGCGGCCGGACGCCTATGGCTTTGCCGCGCCGCTGGGCAGGCCCTATCAGTCGTTGCTGTACGTCTTCAATTGCGGCGTGCCGGCGCAGGACGGGCCTTACCGCGAGCGCGCGGCCGACATCGGCCCGCGCCTGGTCGCCCTGGCGCGCGAGACGGAAAGGTTGCTGGGACTGGCCTGAGACGAATCGGCCCCTTTTCGCGATTCATGACTCCAGGTCAAAAGTGTTTCGCTGTTTCCTGCCTTTTTTCGCAAGGATGACGGCGGCATACTGGACGCCTGTCTTCCGATCCGGGTTTTCCCGCGTTCCGGCCCCTTTGCGCCGGCCCGCTCTCCCGGTCGGCGCAATCGAACCCAAGGAAACCAGATGAATCCCCAGGACTCCCAGCCGGTGAAGGCCGGCCTGCCATTGCTGGCGCTCGCCGTCGGTGCCTTCGGCATCGGCGTGACCGAGTTTTCTCCCATGGGCCTGTTGCCCGTCATCGCCGAAGGGGTGGACGTGTCCATACCCAGCGCCGGCATGCTGATCAGCGCCTACGCCATCGGCGTGATGGTGGGCGCGCCGCTGATGACGCTGGCGCTGTCGCGCTGGTCGCGCCGCAACGCCTTGCTGGTGCTGATGGCGATCTTCACGGTGGGCAACGTGCTGTCCGCGCTGTCGCCCAACTACACGACGCTGCTGTTGGCGCGCCTGGTCACCAGCCTGAACCACGGCGCCTTCTTCGGCCTGGGTTCGCTGGTGGCGGCCAGCGTGGTGCCGCGCCACAAGCAGGCCAGCGCCGTGGCCACCATGTTCCTGGGGCTGACCATCGCCAACGTCGGCGGGGTGCCCGCAGCCACGTGGCTGGGCCAGGTCATAGGCTGGCGCATGTCATTCGCCGCGACCTCGGTGCTGGGCCTGATCGCGATGCTGTCGCTGTGGTTCGCGCTGCCGGCCGGCGAGGCCGGACGCCGTCCCGACATCCGCCGCGAGCTGGCCGTGCTGAAGAGCCCGGTGGTGCTGGTGGCCCTGCTCACCACGGTGCTGGGCGCGGGCGCGATGTTCACGCTTTACACCTACGTGGCGCCGACCCTGGCCGAACTGACGGGCGCATCGCCCAACTTCGTCACGGCGATGCTGGTGCTGATCGGCATCGGCTTCACTATCGGCAATACGATGGGCGGGCGTTTTGCCGACCGTTCGCTGGATGGCAGCCTGATCGCCTTCCTGGTGCTGATCATCGCCGACCTGCTGGCATTCCCGTGGCTCGCTACGACGCAGACCGGCGCCGCGATTGCGCTGCTGATCTTCGGTTTCGGCACGTTTGCGGTGGTGCCGCCGCTGCAGATGCGCGTCATGCGCGCCGCCACCGATGCGCCGGGGCTGGCGTCGTCAGTGAACGTGGGCGCCTTCAACCTGGGTAACGCGGTAGGCGCCGCAGCGGGCGGGGGCGTGATCTCGGCGGGCATGGGCTATGCCGCGGTGCCGGTCGCCGGCGCAATCATCGCCGCAGCGGGTCTGGGCCTGGTGCTGTGGCAGCGCGCCAGCAACCAGCGCCAACGCAAGCTGGCGATGCAGGGCTGTTGAAGCCGCGACGCGCAGCAAGTAAACAGGGCGCCTGTGCATGCAGGCGCCCTTTCTTCATGCAGGGAAATCGCGGCGTCGCTCAGGCCTCGATCCGTTCCACCTTCCCCACCAGCAGGATGTACGACAGCGCACCCAGCAGGGCCAGCGACGACACGTACACGATGGCGGGCGCGAAGCTGTCCTTCGTCACCAGGAAGCCGATGACGATGGGCGTGCAGATCGACGACAGGTTGCCGACGAAATTGAACACCCCGCCCGTCAGGCCCAGGAGGCGCACCGGCGCCAGCGTGGACACCAGCGACCAGGTGATCGACGCCAGGCCGTTGCCGAAGAAGGCTACGGCCAGGAAGAAGATCACCCAAGGCGTGGAGTCGGTGAAGTTGGCGCCGATCATGGACGTGGATATCAGCAGGCCCAGGATGATGGGCAGCTTGCGCGCCAGGCCGACGGTGGCGCCGCGGCGGATCAGGAAGTCGGACAGCACGCCCGAGCACAGCACGCCGATGAAGGCCGCCAGGAAGGGCACCGACGCCAGGAAGCCGGACTTGATGAAGTCCATGCCGCGGTACTTGACCAGGTAAGTGGGGAACCAGGTCAGGAAGAACCACAGCGTGGACGTCAGGCAGAACTGGCCCAGGTACACGCCCCACAGCTTGCGCTTGCTCATGACCAGGCCCAGGTCGTTCCAGTTGAACGGGGCCTTCTTTTCCTTGACGCTGCGGTCCAGGTCGACCACGCCGCCGCCCTGCTGGATCAGCTCGATTTCCGCCGCGTTCGCGCCCTTGAACTGCCGCGGCTCGCGGTAGATCATGAACCACAGCACGCCCCACACGATGCCCAGCAGGCCGGTGCTGACGAACACCATATGCCAGCCGTAATGGTGCTGCAGCCAGGCCAGCACCGGCGTCAGGAACGCCAGGCCGACGAACTGGCCCGAGGTATAGAAGCCGATGGCGGTGGCGCGTTCGCGTTCCGGGAACCAGGTGGTGACGACGCGGTTGTTGATCGGATAGGCGGGCGCTTCCAGCGCGCCCACGGCCAGGCGCAGCACGAACAGGATGACAAAGCTGCCGGCAAAGCCCATGAAGAACGTGGCTGCCGACCACAGGATCAGCGCGGCCGCGTACAGCACGCGCGGCGACACGCGGTCCACCAGCCAGCCGCCGGGGATCTGCATGGCGGCGTAAGTCCAGCCGAAGGCCGACAGGATCAGGCCTTCATGCACGGTGTCCAGGCCGAACTCGTCCTTGAGCGCGGGTGCTGCGATCGACAGGTTGCTGCGGTCCAGGTAGTTGATGACGACGGTGATGAACAGCATCACCATGATGAGGTACCGGCTGCGCGTGGGGCGCTGGGCGCCCTGCAGGCCGGCGTGGGTGGCAGTGGACAAGGGATGTCTCCTCTTTCTCTCTATCGGCTGATTTTTATCGGCTTACCATTCGGCGAAGCTGCCGTCGGCGTGGCGCCAGATCGGGTTGCGCCAGCGGTGGCCCACGGCGGCGCGTTCCTTCACGTATTCCTCGTTGACCTCGATGCCCAGGCCCGGGCCTTGCGGAATCGCGACCATGCCGTCTTCGTACGCGAAGACTTCGCGGTTGCTGACGTAGTCCAGCAGGTCATTGGCGGCGTTGTAGTGGATGCCCAGGCTTTGTCCTGGATGAAGGCGTTGTAGCAACCGGCGTCGATCTGCAGGCAGGTGGCCAGCGCGATCGGGCCCAGCGGGCAGTGCAGCGCCAGCGCCACGTCATAGGCTTCGGCCATGGCCGCGATCTTGCGGGTCTCGGTGATGCCGCCGGCGTGCGACGGGTCAGGCTGGATAATGTCCACATAGCCTTCGGACAGCACGCGCTTGAAGTCCCAGCGCGAGAACAGGCGTTCGCCCAGCGCGATCGGGGTGGAGGTCAGCGGGGCCAGTTCCTTCAATGCTTCGTAGTGTTCGCTCAGCACGGGTTCTTCGATGAACATGAGCTTGAACGGATCCAGCTCCTTCATCAGCACCTTGGCCATGGGCTTGTGCACGCGGCCATGGAAGTCCACGCCTATGCCCACGTTGGGGCCGACCGCGTCGCGCACGGCGGCCACGTTCTCCAGGCACTTCTCGACCTTGTCGAAGGAATCGATGTACTGCAGTTCCTCGGTGCCGTTCATCTTCACGGCGGTGAAGCCACGCTCCACGGCGCTCTTGGCGGCCGCGGCGGTGTCGGCCGGGCGGTCGCCGCCGATCCACGAGTACACGCGGATGCGGTCGCGCACGTTGCCGCCCAGCAGCTGCGACACGGGTACGCCCAGGTGCTTGCCCTTGATGTCCCACAGGGCCTGGTCGATGCCGGCCAGCGCGCTCATGTGGACGGCGCCGCCGCGGTAGAAGCCGCCGCGGTACAGCACGGTCCAGTGGTCTTCGATGTTGCGGGGGTCTTTGCCGATCAGGTAGTCGGATAGTTCCTCGACGGCGGCGGCGACCGAATGGGCGCGGCCTTCGACGACCGGTTCGCCCCACCCTACGATGCCGGCGTCCGTTTCAATCTTCAGGAAGCACCACCGCGGCGGCACGATGTAGGTGGTGAGCTTGGTGATCTTCATGCTTGGGTCTCCTGGGCGGGATAGGCGCGTTGCCAGGCCGCGATGAATGCGCGCGCGTTCTGGCCGACTTGGGCGGCCGACAGGCCGGGTTTGTACAAGGCGGAGCCCAGGCCGAAGCCGCTGGCGCCCGCCTGGGCGTAAATCGCGATGTTGTCGGGCGTGATGCCGCCCACGGGCGCCAGCGCGATCGGCGGGCGCAGCACGGCGCGCCAGGCCTTCAGCACGACGGGGCCGAGTTGTTCGGCCGGAAACATCTTCAGCACGTCGGCGCCGGCCGCCAGTGCGGCGTAGGCTTCGGTGGGCGTGGCCACGCCGGGGCAGGAGGCCATGCCTAGCGCCTTGGCCGCGCGGATCACTGCGGCGTCGCTGTGCGGCATGACGATCAGTTCGCCGCCGGCCTGCTGCACGCGGGCGCAGTCCTCGGGATCCAGCACGGTGCCCGCGCCGATCAGGCAGTCGGTGGGCAGCGCCGCGCGCATGGCGCGGATGCTGTCCAGCGGATCGGGCGAATTCAGCGGCACTTCGATCAGGCGAAAGCCCGCGGCATAGAGTTCCTGCCCTATGGCTTCGGCCTCGGCGGGCTTGATGCCGCGCAGGATGGCGATCAGGCCGCAGTGGGCCATGGCGGTTTGCAGACCGGGATGGTTCATGTTTGGTTCCTATTCCGTGGGGGGCGAGGCGATCAGCCCGGCGCAGATGGCCAGGTGCCACAGGCCGCGCTCGGTGGCGTTCTGCGCCTGTTCGGGCGTGCCCAGGCCGTAGTGCTGCATGGCCTGGATGTAGCGCCGGCACAGCGCGGGGTCGCCGCAAAGCACGATGCGGGGCAGTTCGCCCTGCTGCTGCAGCATGTCGGCAAGCGCCGCGATTTCATGGCCGATGAGCAGGCCCGACAGATAGTCAGCCTGCGATTCGGGCGCCAGTTCGCCGGTCAGGCCGAGCGCGCGCGTGCTGAAGATGGTGGACAGCACGCCCGCGCGGCCGGCGGGCGCTCCGGCAACTTTCAGGCCGCGCTCGAAGGCGGCCATGTCGGCGCTGGCGGCGTCGGCCATGGTCCGGCCCAGGATGGTGTGGCCGCGCAGCGCCGCGTAGACCTCGCCGGTCATGAAGGTGTCGAAGTGGGTGACGCGGCCGCGGCGGGCGCTGACCCACTTCGAATGCGTGCCGGGCAGGCCTATCAGGACGCTGTCGGCGCTGCGGGTCGCCTGGTCCGCCATCACGCCGACGACCTGGGTTTCTTCGCCGCGTATGACGTTGGGCAGGCCATGGCGCTGGATCAGGCCGGGCACGATGTGCAGGGCAGGGCCGTCCTCGCGTTCGACCTTGGTCAGCAGCGTGCCGATGCGCTGCAGGTCGACCGGCACGTCCAGGTAGGCGGCTTCCTTCCAGCCCTGGGCGCTGCCGACCATGCCGCAGGCGATCACAGGCAGGGCCGGTTCGGCGCGCAGCCAATCGCCGCAAGCCTGTTCGAAGGCCAGCTCGAAGCCCGACAGGGCGGTGGTGGCGGCGCCGTCCTGCAGCGGCTGCGGCAGGCGCATGATGCCCCAGGGCAGATGGCGCGTATCCAGCGTGCGGCCGGCGGCGTCCAGACGGTAGGCGCGCAGCGAGGAGGTGCCCCAATCCAGCGCGATAAGCGCCGCGCGGGCGGGAGATCCGGTAGTCATCAGAAGCTGTCTCGTTTCCGGCCGCAAACCGGGCTGCGGACGCGCGGTGAGGCTGGCGCGGGGGCAGGGCTCTGCGGACCTTGTTGTCTCAGGCCTGCCGGATGTTCGTGAGCACGCGGCGGGCGATGGGAAAAATTCTAGATCAGCGCTTGAAAAATCTCAAAATATAGAATTAAATCCCACATACAGGGAAAGAACGGTGATGAGGCGCGCTCCCTGCGCCTGGAGCATCCTCCGGGCATATCGCCCGGAAAGCGCGCCTTTTCCCCGCATCTCGCCGCGATGGTGGCGGTTATGCTTGCAATCGTTCTCTTTGTCGCCCGGCCCCGCTTTCATGACCTCTACGCAGACTCCCGACCGTACGCCCACCCTGGACCCCGATGGCGCCGCGCCCGCCGGCACGCAGACGCTGATGCGCGGCCTGGCGGTGGTGCAGGCCGTGTCCGGCGGCGCGCGCGACCTGAAGGAAATCTGCGCCCGCATCGGCGTGGCGCGCAGCACCACGCACCGGCTGGCCAGCTGCCTGGTGCAGGAACGCTATCTGCGGTCCCTGCCCGGCGTGGGCTATGTGCTGGGGCCGAAGCTGATCGAACTGGGTTTCCAGGCGCGCGAAGCCTTTCCGATGGCGACGCTGGCGCGTCCTTATCTGGACAGCCTGGCGGAACAGACGGGCGACACCATCCACCTGGCCGTGCGCGACAACGACGAAGTCCTGTACCTGGAAAAGATCCCCGGCAAGAAGGGGCTGGAGATGCGCTCGCGCGTGGGGCACCGCATGCCGCTGGCCGCCACGGGCGTGGGCAAGGCCTTGCTGCTGGATACCGAAGAACCGCAGTGGAAAGCGCTGTACCGTGTCGGCGCGCCGGTGTCGTCGCGCGCGGGAGGCGGCAGCCAGACCTGGGAGGCCTTCCGCGACCGTATGCGCGACTATGCCGCCCACGGCTACGCGTTCGACCTGGAAGACAACGAACCGTCGATCCGCTGCGTGGCGGCGCCCGTGCGCGACGCGTCCAGCGGCATCGTCGCCGCCATCAGTGTGTCCAGCACGGTGCCCTATATGTCGCTGGATCGCATGCGCGACATGGTCGCCGTGGTGCAGGGCGCCGCAGCGGGGATTTCAGCGGAACTGGGATGGAAGGTGGACCGCGGCTGAGGCCGCGGCCCTGTGTCTTATTCCAGCGGCAGCGTCAGCACGCCCTGCGGGGCCGGACGCATCATGACGCGGCGGTACCAGGCCGACAGCGCTGGCGTGTCCGGTCGTTCGATCGGCAGGGCCAGCCAGCGGTGGGCGGAGCAGACCAGGGCGATATCACCCATGGTCAGTTGGCGGCCGGCGATGAACTCGCGGCCCTGCAGGGCCTGGTCCAGGATCAGGGCTCGGGCATTCGAACGCTTGACCGAGTTCTCGATGGCGGCGCGGTCGCGCTTTTCCTCGGGCGTGCGGATCAGGCCCAGGAACGCCGGACCCATGACGCCCTGCCATTCGGTGGCCTGCCAGTCCATCCAGCGGTCGGCGTCGGCGCGCAGGCACACGTCTTCCGGCCACAGGCTGCCCACGCCGTAGCGCGCGGACAGATAGCGCACGATGGCGTTCGATTCCCACAGCACGAAGCCGCCGTCGTCGATGACGGGGACCGTACGGTTGGGATTCAGCTTGGCGAATTCGGGCGTGTCGACCACGCCGAACGGACCGCCAGCCTGCGTGAAGGAGTGCGGCAGGGCCAGTTCGCGCACCGCCAGCATGACTTTCTGAACGTTGACGGAAGTCAGGCGTCCCCAGATCTTCAACATAACCATTCCTTTAGTGTCAGACGGGCGGCAACTGCCGCCGTGCAAAGCCGCTGTCGCGCGAGAAGCGCGTCCAGTTGAAAGCGGGTCCGGGATCGGTCTTGCGGCCCGGGGCGATGTGTTCATGGCCCCAGGCGGCGGCCAGCGGATGGCGCGCGCGCAGAGCCGGCGTCAGCTTGCGCAGCGCCAGGTATTGCTCTTCGGCATAGGGCAGGGTATCCGTGCCCTCGAGCTCGATGCCGATG
The DNA here is from genome assembly GCF_014851665.1 of Achromobacter sp. ACM03. NCBI lineage: Bacteria > Pseudomonadati > Pseudomonadota > Betaproteobacteria > Burkholderiales > Alcaligenaceae > Achromobacter > Achromobacter sp. ACM03. Next base: position 588,718 of record NZ_JACVAD010000002.1, read on the forward strand.
GAAAAGTCATTGCAGCGTTCGCGGCCGGCAAAACGCGACACGCCCGCATGCCAGGCGCGTTCGTCGGTGGATACGAACTGGATGATGCTGCCGTCGCGGCGGATGAAGAAATGCGCCGACACGCGCAGGCCGCGCAGCCGTTCCAGCCAGGGATGCGAACCGTAGTCCAGCGTATTCAGGAACAGCCCCGCGACTTCAGGGCCGCCGAATCGCCCCGGCGGCAGGCTGATGTTGTGCAGCACCAGCAGCGACGCCTGCGCGCCGGCAGGGCGCGCGTCGCAGTTGGGGGAGGGCATGAGCGAAACACCCGGGGCTGGCGCCAGCCAGCCATGACGATCCAGAAGCAAGGCCATGGGAAGAGAGCATGCGTGTGGTTTCCAACACGCATTATGCCGTGCAGGGCGGCAAGCCTCTAATCAGGCGGATCAGTGTCGGGCCGGGCCCAGGCGCGCGTGTTCCGAGCTGCACCAGGTCTGGCCGTTCTGCTGCAAGGCTTCGGACCGGGGCAGATGGATGCCACAGTGGGCGCAGCGCACCATGGACTCCAGCGGCTTGGGGCCGCGCGCATCGGCCTTGGGCTTTTTCGCGCCCGGCTGGCCGGCTTGCCGCGCCGCGGCCATGCGGCCCGCCAGACGGGCCACGAACAGCACCAGGATGATCAGAACAATCCAGAACAGCAACTTGCCCACTTCAACCTCGATGCAGAATCATTTCCAGCACGAACCGGCTGCCGGTATAGGCCAGAATCAGGAACCCGAAACCCGTAAGCGTCCAGCGCAGGGCGACGCGGCCGCGCCAGCCCCAGACGTGGCGGCCGGCCAGCAGCACGCCGAAGGTCAGCCATGACAGCAGCGTGAACACGGTCTTGTGGTCGAAGGGCAGGATCTTGCCCGTCAGCTTCATGGACGCCACCGAACCCGTGCCCACGGCCAGCGTCAGCACGATGAAGCCGATCCAGATGATGCGGAACAGCAGCTGTTCCTGCACCAGCAGCGGCGGCTGGGAGTCCAGCACGCGGCCGACGATGCTGCGTTCGGCGGGAGCTTCCAGCGGGCGATGCAGATGGCGGTCCAGCAGCGCCATCATCATGGCGTGCAGCGCGGCGATGGTGATCAGGCCGTAGGCCGCCAGGGCGATCAGCAGGTGGACGCGCAGCCACGCGTCGTTGGCATGGGGCACGAATTGGCCCTGGGGAAAGATTGCGGCCAGGCCGCTGGCGATGGTGGCTGCCGGCAGCAGCAGCAATTGCAGGCCGTCTATGCGCACCAGCAGGCTTTCCAGCCAGAACACCACCATGCCCAGCCAGATGGCCGCGGACAGGGCCAACGCCCACCCGATGAACAGATGCTGGGCCCCCAGCATCGATTGTTGCAGCCCGATTCCATGGAGAACCAGGGCACCCAGCAGGCACAGGCGGGCGATTTTGCCGGTCTGTTCCACGCCGCCGCCACGGGCCAGGCGGATCCAAAGCGACCCTCCCAGCACCGCGTACGCCAAGGCAGCCGCCGTGTGAAATACAATGCCTAGTGACATAGAAACCGTTGTCTGGATGGGGCCTTGGGGCGCATGCCGCCCGAAAGCGCAGAATCCGCGCCTGCGGCCACCGTTCAATCAACTAGTTTAAGCGGAAACGCCTCTCATGCTCGATAACCTAACTCAACGCCTGTCGCGCGTCGTCAAGACGCTGCGCGGGGAAGCCCGCCTGACCGAGGCCAACACCCAGGAGATGCTGCGCGAAGTGCGCATGGCGCTGCTGGAAGCCGACGTGGCACTGCCCGTCGTGCGCGAGTTCGTCGCGCGCGTGAAGGAAAAGGCGCTGGGCGAAGAAGTCGCCAGCAGCCTCAGCCCGGGCCAGGCCCTGGTGGGCGTGGTCCACAAGGAACTGACCGCCCTGATGGGCGGCGACCTGGGCGCCGACTCCGGCGAACTGTCGCTGGCGGTGCAGCCGCCTGCCGTCATCCTGATGGCAGGCCTGCAGGGCGCCGGCAAGACCACCACCACCGGCAAGCTGGCGCGCTGGCTCAGCGAAGGCCAGCACACCCAGCACGGCCGCAAGACCGGCAAGAAGAAAGTGCTGGTGGTGTCCGCCGACGTCTACCGCCCGGCCGCTATCGATCAGCTGAAGAGCGTGGCAGCACAGGTGGGCGTGGACTTCCTGCCGTCCGACCCCAGCCAGAAGCCCGAGGACATCGCCCGCAACGCGGTGGACCACGCGCGCCGCCATCACTATGACGTGCTGATCCTGGACACGGCCGGCCGTTTGGGCATCGACGAAGCCATGATGCGCGAAATCCGCGCGCTGCATGACCTGGTCAAGCCGGTGGAAACGCTGTTCGTGGTCGACGCCATGCAGGGCCAGGACGCGGTCAACACCGCGCGCGCCTTTGCCGAAGCGCTGCCCCTGACCGGCGTGGTGCTGACCAAGCTGGACGGCGACGCCCGCGGCGGCGCGGCCCTGTCGGTGCGCCACGTTACCGGCAAGCCCCTGAAGTTCGTCGGCGTCTCGGAAAAGCTCGATGGCCTGGAGCCGTTCTATCCCGAGCGCATGGCGCAGCGCGTGCTGGGCATGGGCGACATCGTCTCGCTGGTCGAACAGGCCCAGAAGAACATCGACATCGCCGAAGCCCAGAAGCTCGCCGCGAAGATCAAGTCGGGCAACAAGTTCGACCTGAACGACTTTCGCGACCAGCTGGGCCAGGTGAAGAAGCTGGGCGACATGGGCTCGCTGCTGGAAAAGCTGCCCGCCCAGTTTCAACAGGCTGCCGGCCAATTGCAGGGCGGCCAGGCTGAAAAGCAGCTGCGCCGCACCGAAGGCATCCTGAACTCCATGACGGCGGCCGAACGCGCCAAGCCCGAGCTCATCAAGGCCTCGCGCAAGCGTCGCATCGCGGCTGGTTCCGGCGTGCCGGTGCAGGAAGTCAACCGCCTGCTCGCGCAGTTCGACCAGATGCAGGGCATGATGAAGCAGATGAAGAAGGGCGGCATGGCCAAGATGATGCGCGCCATGGGCGGCATGAAGGGCCTGGGCCGCTTTGGAATGAAATGATGCCCCACGGCGCGCGCACTGCGTGCGCTTCCTGCCCCCCCCCGAGGGGGTCTTTTTCCTTGGGGCGGCCCGGCGGAAAAAGGCCTTCTTGCATCGGACAGGAATGCCCCGAAAGGGGCATTTTTCATTGGAGACGCAGGCAAAAAAAATGGCCAGACATTGCGTCTGGCCAAGTAATCGCGGCTAGCAGGGGGCGCCTGCCGCGATGCAAGCCGGAAAGCGCATGGGTGCCTTCCAGCCTGTCCGATTTACGGCAATGATCAGGACAGGGGCGGGATACGCAGCACCTGGCCCGGGTAGATCTTGTCAGGGCTGGTCAGCATGGGCTTGTTGGCTTCGAAGATCAGGTTGTTCTTCGCGCCCTGGCCCTTGCCGTATTGCGCTTCGGCAATCTTCCACAGGTTGTCGCCCTTCTGCACCGTGTACATCTTGGCTTCCGGGGTGGCCTGCTTCACCTTCAGTTGGTTGTCCACCTGGGCCACGCCCACGGTGTTGCCCAGCGCCAGAGTGATTTTCTCCGCCGCTTCAGTGCTGAGGGCCTCGCCCGCCACCGTGACCTTGTCGCCATCGACCGAGATCTGCAAGCCGTCGGCATTCAGGCCGTGCTTATCGAGCTCTTTCTTCAATTCGTCCGCCGTCGCGGCCTTGGCCTCGCTGGCGCCGAAGAGCTTTTCTCCAACGTCCTTGATGAAATTGAGCAGACCCATAGTGTTTCCTTTATCTATGTTGCGGTGAGAGAAACAAGTGCCATCAGGGCTTTTGGCCCATGAACATTTTGCGCACGATGCCGGCGATCAAGGTCAGCACGGCGCCACCGACGCCGCCGCCGACCACGCTGCTGACGATCGCGGAAAGATCCAGTCCCGTATTGCCTGCTGCAACCGCGTTCGCTCCGGCGGTGATCATCGGAGCCAGCCAGGAACCCCCTGCCAGGCCGCCGATGGCGCCTGCGATGGTATTGCCCAACGGGCCCAGATTGAACTGCTGGAGCATCTTTCCCAAGCCATTGCCTGCGGCAGCGCCGGCGACAAGCTGGATGATCAGGTTGATGATGACTGCGGTGTTCATGATGCCTCCTCTGCCCCGCGAGGGCGATGTGCAACGCTAGAACAACAGCAAGACGAACGTACGAAACCAGCAGGAACGATTATGACTCGCACATTCCCCGGGCGACGAGGGGTTAACGTGTAACAGGTTGCTAGCCTGTCGGCAGACTACGCAAGAATGCTGGTCAGTTTGCAGGGAATGCGCCGCGATCGGTCTAAACCGCATCGGGCGCGCGGCTACATGCGACAAGGGCCGCTATCGCAGCGGCCCTTGTCTTGGCAGTGTTTCAGCGCGGCGCCGGTGTCAGCCGCCGCCCACGGCCACCACGATTTCGATCTGGTCGCCGTCCGTCAGCGCAGTCTGCGCGTGCTGGCTCTTGGGCACGATTTCGCCGTTGCGTTCCACGGCCACGCGCTTGCCGGCATAGCCCAGGGCTTCCAGCAGCTCGTTCACGGTCGTGTCCAGGGGAAACTCCCGTGCGTCTCCGTTCAGGGTGATGTGCATGCAGGTCTCCTCAGTTATCGCGCATAGCCGTCGGTGGCGGCGATCAGCCGCGCCAACGTGCCGGGTTCGTCAAACGCATGGCCCGCATCCGGGACCAGGTGGAATTCGGCTTCGGGCCAGGCGCGGTGCAGGTCCCAGGCGGTGCGCGCGGGCGTGCAGACGTCGTAGCGCCCCTGCACGATGGTGCCCGGAATGCCGCGCAGCTTGTGCGCATCGCGTATCAGCTGGCCTTCTTCCATGAAGCCGCGGTTCACGAAGTAGTGGTTCTCGATGCGCGCGAACGCCAGCGCGGCGCGGTCGGCGGCATGGCTTTGCTGGTGGCGCGGGCTGGGCAGCAGCGTGATGGTGCTGTCTTCCCATTTGCTCCAGGCCTTGGCGGCGCGCAACTGCTCGGCCGGGTCGTCGCCCGTCAGGCGCTTGTGATACGCCGCGACCAGGTCGCCGCGCTCGTCTTCCGGAATCGGCGCCAGGTACTCTTCCCAGCGGTCGGGGAACAGCCACGACGCGCCTTCCTGGTAGAACCAGTGGATCTCCGCGCGCCGCAGCCCGAAAATGCCGCGCAGCACCAGTTCGCTGACGTGGGACACGTGCGTTTCCGCATAGGCCAGCGCCAGCGTCGAACCCCAGGACCCGCCGAACACCAGCCACTTTTCCGCGCCCATGACCTCGGTGCGCAGACGTTCGATGTCGGACACCAGATGCCAGGTCGTGTTGTTCTCCAGGCTGGCGTGGGGCTGCGAACGGCCGCAACCGCGCTGATCGAACAGCAGCACGTTGTAGCGCTGCGGATCGAACAGCTGCCGGTGCACGGGCGAGCAGCCGCTGCCGGGGCCGCCATGCAGGAACACGGCGGGCTTGCCCTGCGGATTGCCGCAGAGTTCCCAGTAGATCTGGTGGCCGTCGCCGGTGTCCAGCGTGCCTTGGCGGTAGGGTTCGATGGGCGGGTATAGCATCAGGCGACTCGCTTGAAGATCAGGTCCCAGACGCCGTGGCCCAGTCGCAGGCCGCGGTTCTCGAATTTGGTCAGAGGGCGGTAATCGGGGCGCGGAGCGTAGCCGTCCGCGGTATTCGCAAGCTGCGGCTCATTGCCCAGCACTTCCAGCATCTGCACCGCGTAGTCTTCCCAATCGGTGGCGCAATGGATGTAGCCGCCCGGCGCGATGCGGCTGGCCAGGAGCGCGATGAACGCGGGCTGGATCAGGCGGCGCTTGTGATGGCGCTTCTTCGGCCACGGATCGGGGAAATAGATATGCACGCCGGCCAGCGAATCGGGGGCGATCATGTCGCGCACCACTTCCACCGCGTCGTGCTGGATGATGCGCAGGTTCGGGATATTGGAGTCTTCAATGCGGCGCAGCAGCGAGCCCACGCCAGCGTTGAACACCTCCACGCCCAGGAAATTGTCGTCCGGGCGCGCCAGCGCGATCTTCTCGGTGGTCTCGCCCATGCCGAAGCCGATTTCCAGCACCGTCGGGGCCTGCCGGCCGAAGGCGGCGGCGGGATCCAGGCGGCGCGGCGCATAGGGAATGGACCATTGGCCCATCAGGCGCTCGAGCGCGGCCAACTGGCCCTGGGTGATGTGGCCGCGGCGGTGCACGAAACTGCGGATATGGGTCGCGCCCGGGCTGTTGGGCGCGTGGGCGGTACTGGCCAGCGCCGCCTGCGTTTCCGGGGAGACGGCGGCAGCCGAGGGCTCGCCGCCAGGCGTCGCGGGGGCGCTTGCGGCAGCCGGGGCCGAGGTGGCTGCGGGGTTGTTTTCGGGGGTGTTCGTATTCATAGCCCGAATTGTAGTGGCAGGCCCGGCATGCCGCTGTCGCCCAGATGCACTAAATTGGGGACATATTTACAACCTTGAGGCTGAGGGCCTGTTGCAGCAGGGCGGCGGCGGCCAGCAGCGATGAAAAAAGGCGCGCTATAATCGCCGCCTCTGCTCCGGCTTTGCGCCGAGGGCACGACACCCGAGCGGGTGTAGTTCAATGGTAGAACGGCGGCTTCCCAAGCCTCAAGCGTGGGTTCGATTCCCATCACCCGCTCCAATTACGCGCCACGTCCAATTCCTCGGTTTGGGATGCAATTCCCTCAGACTGGGGCTTGCCGCGCCTGCGCATCAAAGATGGTCAAGCGGCAACGCCGTGGTGTACTTGAGTTCCTCCATCGCAAAACTCGAACTGACGTCAAACAGTTCGGCGACCTGGATGAGCTTCTTGTAGACGAAATCGAACCCGGCGATATCGGGCACCACCACCTTGAGAAGGTAGTCGGTGTCGCCGGTCATCCGATAGAACTCCATGACCTCCGGCATATCCTTGACGCCGAGCGAGAATTTCTCGAGCCAATTCAGGTCATGGCGGTTCGTCTTTATCGACACGAACACAGTCACGCCCAGCCCCGCCTTGTTGTTGTCCAACAGGCAAACCTGGCGGCGAATAAGGCCGGACGCTTGCAGATGCTGAATCCGCTTCCAGCACGCGGTCGGGGACAGGTGGACCCGTTCGGCGATTTCATTGTTCGAGAGGCGCGCATCAGTCTGAAGCAACGCGAGGATGCAGCGATCTTTCTTGTCCATGGCTCACTCAACTTACCCTCCCTTTTGCGCAGCGTACATACCTGTATGCCGTTGCCGCCGCGCGGTTCGGAGGCCAAACCTGAGGTCGATGTTATAGGCCGCTACCCCCGGGGGCGATACAATTCATCGAGCCAAACCTACAAGAAATTTTATATTTGAGCCGGCGAGCCGGAGGCGCGATGCAAGAGGTGGACCTTACTCTCACGCAGACTTTTTTCCTTGTCGCACAGGAGGGCACGTATTCCGCCGCGGCGCGCCGGCTGAACATCACCTACCAGTCGGTGGCCAATCACATCCGGCGCCTCGAGCAGCGCGTCGGCGAGAAGCTGGTGGTGGCTGGGCGCGGCGCCAAGTCGATCAAGCTCACTCCGCGCGGCACCAGCCTTTACCGGCTGCTGGCGCCGGAATTCGACGTCATGCTGACGCGCCTGGGCAACCTGATCGACAAGGAACGGCCAGTCATCCGTATCGGGATGCCGCACGCGATCTTCTACTACCTGCTGCCGCCGGTGCTGACGAAGTTTCGGCGCATGTATCCCAACGTCGAGATCGTCGGCTACGAAAAGGACGTCTCGCTGCCGGAGCTGATTCGCAACGGCTCGCTGGATGTCTGTTTGAGCGAGCGCTATTTCGGCGACACCGTGATTCCGCAGCGCGTTATCTGCCACTACCAGCCGGCGCTGGCGTTCCCGTCGAGCTGGCCGGCGCCAGCCGATGAGACGGCTGTTCCGGAATGGGCGCTTGGACGGCCGCTGGTGACATATGAACCGGGCCAGATGCTCCGCAATATCGCACTGGACTATTTGTCGGTCGGCAACGAGCAGCCCAAGGTCGCGGTGTCTACTTCGACCAGCATGAGCGTCAAGCGTTGCGTCGATGAAGGCCTGGGTTTCGCATTGCTTCCCACGTGGTGCATCGACGAGTCGGATCGGCGCCTGAGCTGCATCGCGCTTCCCAATGCGCCGAGGATTCCCATCTATTTCGGCGAAGCCATGTTCCTGAAATCGAATCCATTCGTGCGTTCGCTTCACAAGCTTTGCCTGGAGATTTTTCCCTCCACCATCGAAGAACGCGCGGGCCGGTGGAATTCCCTTGACGCAAGCAGGCCGAGACGCGCTCGCGCCGCTGCCCGAAGCTGAGGCCTTTCCTCCCCCGGGTCTGAGCTGACCCGGCTTAGCCAGTCCGCCTTCGCCAGATTGTCAGGATTCGGCGGTGATTATTTTTCTCTTTTTGCCTCCGGAAGGGGTAAAAAATCGAAGAGTTTTCACCCACTCTCCTCATAGACTTGATCACGTCATCAGTGGTCATCGACTTCCCCTGGAAGCGCTGGCCGTGCATCCACGGAGATTGAAGTTCATGAGGCAAAGCACTCAACTCGTCAGCGCAGGCCGGCATCCGGAACGTTTTGGCGGCCTGGTGAATACCCCCATCTGCAGGGCATCGACGATACTCGCGGGCAGCATGGCGGAATGGGAAGGCATGAAGCGCGCCCGCGCCGCGCAAGAGCCGGGCGCCACCACCTATGGCCGCTATGGAACCGCCACCACCCACGCGTTCGAGGAGGCCATGGCCACCCTGGAAGGCGGACACCGCTCCCTGGTCTTTCCCTCGGGCCTGGCGGCCATCGCCACGACGCTCACCGCTTTGCTCAAGGCCGGCGACCATATCCTGGTTTCGTATAGCGCCTATTCCCCGACCCGCTCCTTCCTCGATCGCGTGCTCAGCCGCTTCGGGGTTGAGGTACAGGTCTACGACCCTGCTTGCGGCAAGCGCATCGAATCGCTCATGCAGCCCAATACGCGCGTCGTATTTGTCGAATCGCCGGGTTCCGAAACGCTCGAAATCCAGGATATTCCCGCCATCGCGGCGGCCGCACACGCGCACGGCGCCTTTGTCGTCATGGACAACACCTGGGCCACGCCATTGTTCTTCAAGGCTTTTGAGCATGGCGTCGATGTGTCCATCCATGCCGCGACCAAGTACATCGTGGGTCATTCGGATGCCATGCTGGGCGTGGTGACCTGCAACCAAGCCACCTGGCCCAAGGTCAGGGAGACGACGCAGGAAATGGGCCAGACGGCCAGTCCCGACGATATCTTCCTGGCATTGCGCGGGCTGCGCACCATGGACGTGCGGCTGCAGAAGCATATGGCGTCGGGAATCCGCGTGGCCCAGTGGCTGGAACAACAAGCCGAGGTCGAGGCCGTGGTGCATCCCGCGCTGCCGTCGCATCCGGGCCATGCCATCTGGAAGCGTGATTTCAAGGGGGCAAGCGGCCTGTTCACGGTAGTCCTGCGCGCCAGCGACGACGAATCAGTCGCCGCCTTTGTCGATGCCTTGCATCATTTCGGAATCGGCGTGTCCTGGGGCGGATATGAAAGCCTGGCGATACCGTTCACTCCGGGAAAGCACCATGGTGATCGCTGGCCTCACAAGGGCAAGGCAGTACGCATGCATGTGGGACTGGAAGACCCGGAAGACCTGATCGCCGACTTGAAGCAAGGTTTGGCTGCGATGGTTGCCTGCCAGGACGCGCAGCAGCAAGATACTCAGAAAGAAGTCGCCCGCTCGGTTTGAGCTTCCACCATTTTTGACTCGTCCATTACTGGAGATACACATGAGCAAGATGAAGATCACCGGGTCCTTCGTGGCCCTGATTACGCCCTTCAACAAGGATGGCAGTCCCGATTACGAAGCCTTCCGCGAACTGCTGAAGTTCCAGGAAGACAACGGCACCAGCGCCGTGCTCATCATGGGATCCACGGGCGAGGTTTCCATGCTGTCGCAAAAAGAGCGCCAGGACATCATCGTGGAAACCGCGAAGATGAAGACCGGCAAGATGAAGCTCTTCTATGGCTGCACCGGCAACAACACCGAGGCCACCATGGATTACCTGCGCTTTGCGCGGGCCAACGGCGCCGATGGCGCCATTCTGGCAGCGCCTGCCTACATCTGCGCCTCCGAAGCGGACATCGAAAGCTATTTCCTCGAGATAGCCGACGCCACCGATCTGCCGCTGGGCATCTACAACAATCCGCCGCGGGTCAAGAGCGATCTGCACTGGGATCAGCTGCTGCGCATCTTCAAGCACCCGAACTACGTGGTCCACAAGGAATCCACCACGCGCGTGGGCCAGGTGGCGCAGGTGCTATACGGCGCGCCCGACGTATCCGTAATGTGCTGCGATTCGCCCAATCTGGGCCTGGTCGTGCCGACCATGAGCCTGGGTGGCCATGGCACGGCCAACATGACCGGCAATATCGCGCCGGCAGAGTTGACGGAAATTTCCCAGCCCTGGACCTCGCCCGAGGTCAGCTTCAGCTTCCGCGAATCCTATTTGCGCAATCTGCAATTGCTGCACTACTCGTACTCGGCCATCAACCCCGTGGCCATCAAATCGCTGATGAAGGCCGTGGGCCTGCCGGCAGGCGAACTGCGCAAGCCGCTGCGCGCACTGGAAGGAGAGCCTCTGCTCAAGGGCCTGCGCGCGGTCAAGGCGCTGGGGCTGGACAAGAAGTACGGCTGGAATTCGCTGCAACTGAAGGCCGCCTGATCCCTTGCAGGATGGGGCCGGAAAGAACGCGCGTTGGGAGATTGTCCGCCTTGCGGCTTCCTGCTGACTGAATTCCTTTCCGGCCATTTCATGTCATGGATCGGGCTGCGCCTTTGCAATAGGAAACGCTATGGATTTGGGAATTCGAGGCCGCCACGCGCTGGTTTTCGGCGGCAGCAAGGGAATGGGCCGCGCCTGCGCCCATCAGTTGGCAAGCGAAGGCGTCAACGTGACCATCGCGGCGCGCACGGAAAGCACGCTGGCCCAGGCCGCTGAGGAAATCACGGCGGCCACGGGAACCCGGGTCCGATACGCAGTTGCCAATATCACCACGGATGAAGGGCGGGAGGCGGCGCTTGCAGCGTGTCCCGCGCCCGATATTCTGGTCAATAACGCAGACGGCGCGCCGCCCGGCGACTTCCGCCAGTGGACCCAGTCCGACTGGCATGCGGCCCTTGATGCCATGGCCCTCGGGCCGATCGACATGATCCGGCGGGTCGTCGACGGCATGATGGAACGCCGCTTCGGCCGCATCGTGAACATCGTTTCACGCAGCGTCAAAACCCCGCAGCTTGAACTCGGCCTTTCCAATGGTGCGCGCTCCTGCCTGGTGGGCTTTGTTGCGGGCCTGGCCCGCCAGACGGTGCGGCACAACGTCACCATCAACAACCTGCTTCCGGGCGTCTTCGCCACCGATGCGCAGCGGCATCACATAGAAGGAATGCTGGAGCCAGGCGGCAAGAGTTTTGAACAGCTGTGGACGGAGCGCGGATCCAACAATCCTGCCGGCCGCTACGGCGAGCCCGAGGAATTGGGCGCGCTTTGCGCATATGTCTGCGCGGCCCAATCCGGCTATATATGCGGCCAGAATATCTTAATAGACGGCGCAGCCTATCCAGGCACCTACTGATTCGCCTACGATCATCCCCGCTTTCCACGCCGGCCTTTTTTCATGTATTGCGGGGCCGAAGAGGGGGGGCGGTATTCGTTGCCCAACCATTTTCAATGAGATCGTTCGTCATGCGTAATACCCCTATTCGTTCTCGCCGCCTTTGCATGAAAGGCATTGCGGCAGTTGTCGGTGGATTGGCCGTGCTGGGTTCGGTACAGGCGCAGTCGAAGGCGGATGCCTCCTATCCCAGCCGCCCGATTACCATCGTGGTGCCTCATCCTCCTGGCGGCTCCGTCGACGGCCTCGCCCGCATATTTGCCGTGAAGCTGGGCGAGGAGCTGAAGCAATCGGTCATCATCGACAACAGGGCAGGCGCGTCCGGGATGGTGGGCGCAGGCGTGGTCGCCCGTTCGGCGGCAGATGGCTATACGTTGTACCTGAATGCCTCGATCCACAACATCAACCCGCTGCTCTATGGGAAGAAGATGACCTTCGATGCGGTGAAGGATTTCACCCCCATCAGCGGTCTGGCGCAAGGCGCATTGATATTCAGCGTGAACAACGATGTCCCCGCGAAGACCGTGCAGGAGTTCGTCGGTGTGGTGAAGGCAGCTCCCAACAAATACAATTTTGCAACCACGGGCTTTGGCTCGGCGGGGCACCTCGCCATCGCGCAGTTTGCATATGAAGGCGGTCTTTCCGATCTGAAGATCCCGATCGTCCTCTACAAAGGCGGCGGTCCCGCCTTGACCGATCTGATCGGCGGACAGGTTCACGCGCTGGCCGATCCAATGCTCTCCTCGCTGCCGATGGTCAAGTCAGGCAAGATACGCGCGTTGGCGGTAACCGGCGACAAGCGCAGCCCCTTGCTTCCGGACGTTCCCACGATGCGCGAAGCCGGGCTGAAGAATTTCGAGTTTTATTCCTGGTATGGCTTGTGGGCGCCAGCCAAGTTGCCGGAGCCGATACTCAAGAAGCTGGAAGTCGCCACGCAGAAAGTCATGACGTCCGCCAGCATGAAGGAGCAACTCGACAACCTCGGCTTTGAAAGCTCCTACCGGAACAGCGCGGACTTCGCGCAGTACATCCAGGCCGAGACGGACAAATACAGCGCCATCATCAAGCAGGCCAATATCACCGCGGAATAAGGCGTTTTCCCAAGAACCAGAGCGCCCCATCGAGGGGCGCTCCGGGCGCTTGGGAAAAGCCGTGTCCGGACCCGGGCCAGACGGCTATGCGGCACGATCCAATTTGGCAATTGCCGGCACCTCCAGGGCCCGGACCGAAGGCGCGGCTTCTTCCCAGCGCATTACCTCCACCAGCGCGGACTGGGCACTGCTTCCCTGAGTCAAGCGGGAAGTGCCCACGTCTATCGTCAATACGTTGGGGTTGCCGTGTATCTCCAGCTCCTCGTCGGCAGCGTCAAACCATGCTCCCGTAGGCAGCGCCACCACGCCAGGCTTGAGGTCGGCGTCGATAAGCGCGGTTGCAAGGCACGCGCCACGGTCGTTGTAAATCTTGACGAGATCATGCTGGCCGATGCGGCGCGCTTGCGCATCCAACGGCGAAATGCGCAGGGCCTCCCGGCCATTGACCTTGAGGTCCACCGATGCCTTGCCGCCATCCATTTGGGAATGGAGCTTGCCCGCGGGCTGCGGTGTGAGCAGATGCAGCGGCCACCTTGCAGCCTTGGGTGATCCAAGCCATTCGTCCGGCGTCAGCCAGCTGGGGTGGGGCGGGCAATCGGCGTAACCGAATCCGGCGATTTTTTCCGAATACAGCTCGATGCGTCCGGACGGTGTACGCAGTGGATGTTCCTCGGGGTCGCGACGGAACTCTTCGAACAGCACGAATGGCTTTTCAGGCTCGGGAATTTCCACGAACCCGCGGCTCCAGAATGCATCGAAATCAGGGGCCATATGGCCGCAGTCGCGCCATTCCTTGGCCATTGATTCGTAGATATGCCGTACCCACTCCATCTCGCCTCGGCCTTCGGTAAAACCATGCTCGTAGCCGCCCAGCGCGGCCAGTTCCCGGTATATGTCGAAGTCATTGCGGCTGGAGCCGATCGGCGCCAGGGCCTGATGCATGGCGAACACGTGACGATCGCGCGTCGATCCGCCGATGTCATTTCTTTCCAGCGTGGTGGTGGCCGGCAGCACAATGTCCGAGCGCCGCGCCATGGGTGTCCACCAGATCTCATGGGCGACTATCGTTTGCGGCCGGCTCCACGCCCGGCTGAAGCGGTTCAGGTCCTGCTGGTGATGGAAGGGGTTGCCGCCGGCCCAGTACACCATCTTGATGTCTGGATAAGTACCTTCCCGCCCATTGAATTCATAGTGCTGGCCAGGATGCAGCAGCATGTCGGTGACCCGGGCAACAGGAATCACCGAGCCGGTCGGGTTGCGTCCCGATTCCATGGCCGGTCCCGCGATCTCCATGCGCGGGTTTCCCGCGCCATTCATGGACGCATGCCCAAACGCAAAGCCCCCGCCAGGCAGCCCGATATGCCCCAACGCAGCGGCTAGCGCAATGCTTGCCCAATACGGTTGTTCGCCGCGATGAGCCCGTTGCAACGACCACGCGCAAGTCAGCATCGTGCGAGTGTTGCGTGCCTGACGCGCGAGTGCGCGGATAGTCTCGGCCGGCACATCGCAGATCGCCTGGGCCCATTCCGGCGTCTTCGGGATTCCGTCCGTACTGCCTTCGAGATAATCGCGCAAGGCCGGAAATCCAACGCAGTGGGTCTGGAGGAACGCTTCGTCGTGGACGCCATCAACGATCAGCGCCTGGATCATTGCAAGCATCAAGGCCGCGTCCGTGTTGGGACGAATGGGAATCCAGCGCGCACGCACGCCGGCAGGGACATCTCCCCGGGTCGGGCTGATGACCACAAGCTCCATGCCAGCGGCTACCGCCCGTTCGAGCTGCCCGGGCACGGGATGGTCCCCGGCGCCGCCCGATGTGATCTGCGTGTTGCGCAACGGCATGCCGCCGAATGCGATCAGCAGCCGCGTATGACTGGTGACACTGTTCCAGTCCGTCACACGGCCGGTAACCGGCGTATAGGTGCCGATCACATGGGGAAGCAGGAACTGCGCGGTGCCCCAGCTATAGTTGCCCGCCTGATTCGTAAAGCCGCCGCCGGCGTTCAGGAAACGGTGCGTCTGGGTGCGCGCATGGTGCAAACGGCCCGCCGATGACCAGCCATACGAGCCGCCAAAGATGGCCTCGCTGCCATGCTCTGTCCTCACTCGCTGGAGTTCCGAATGGACCGCTGCAAGGGCCTCGTCCCAACTGACCTCAACGTAGTCGTCACGTCCGCGCTCGCTCCCGTCGCACAAGTGCCGGTCGCGCAGCCATCCCTTCCGGATGGCTGGCCGGTTCACCCGTAGCGGCGAGTGGACCATGGCAGGCATCGATTGCAGGATGCCCGAGGGAGCGATGTCGCGGGCGAACGGTTCGCAATCGATCAGCCGGCCGCCTTGCGTGACCGCAGTGAATGCGCCCCAATGAGAGAGCGAGGGGAAGCGGCGAATCTGTTCAGACATGATTTGACGAGGTTCCGGCCCAAGGCCGCGCATATCAAAGGCGCGGACCGATTGCGAATGTTCAGCACGCCATTAATGCTAGCAATACAGCTGGTGAATTTTCTTTCCATTCGCGCGGATTGGCGTCAAAACAATGAAATAAATTTCACTCCGGCACCCTTTATTCTTGAATCCGGTCTGGCCTGGCATCGCCGGGCAGCGCCTTCCGGCTACGCCGCAGACATCACGATCGACCAAGACAACCACGCCCATGAAAGTTCTCATCCTCGGATCCGGCGTAGTCGGCGCCACAACGGCCTACTATCTCTGCCGCGAAGGCCATGACGTCGAAGTTGTGGAACGCCACTCGGCGGCGGGAATGGGAACCAGCTTCGGCAATGCGGGCGGTCTGTGCCCGAGCTTTGCGGCGCCATGGGCCGCGCCGGGAATGCCGATCAAGGTATTGAAGATGGCGTTGCAAGCCGATGCCCCGGTGCGCTTTTCGCTTTGGCCCGAATTTGAAAGGCTCCGTTGGACCAGGCGATGGCTGATGGAATGCAATGCGCCGCGGTTTCGCGTCAACAAACTGCGCATGCAGCGCGTGGCTCACTACAGTCTCGCTTGCCTGAAGCAGCTCATGGCCGAGACGCCGATCGCGTTCGATTTTCATGCGGGCGGCGTGTTGCAGCTGTTCCAGACCGTAGCGGAGTGCCGGTATGGCGATATTGCCGCCAGCGCACTGAGGGAATTCGGCATTCGCCACAGTGTGTTGAACGGGCGCGATGCGCTGGCGGTCGAGCCGGCCTTGCGAGACGCCACCGCCAGGATCGCGGGCGGCCTTCATTTGCCGTCCGATGCCTCGGGCGATAGCCACATTTTCTGCCAGGCATTGACCGCCTGGCTTCAGCGTGCGGGCGTGAAGTTTCGATTCGACACCGATGTGCGGCGATTGCTGCATGAGGGCGGTCGGGTGGTGGGCGCAGAGACCTCTGGCGGCATACTGAAGGGCGATGCCACGGTTGTCGCCTTGGGCAACCAGGCTCCGGCACTGCTTGCGCCGCTGGGGATCAAGCTTCCCGTATATCCGCTCAAGGGCTATTCGATTACCGCGCGGGTGACCAATGCCGATCAAGCGCCCAATATGTCGGTCATGGATGAACACAACAAGGTCATGATTTCACGGCTGGGCAATAGAATCCGCGCGGCGGGCATGGCCGAACTGGTCGGCCACGACTTGTCATTGAAGGCGGCCCGTAAGGATGTGCTGGTCCGGGCGGTGCGCAGCCTGTTCCCACATGGTATCGACTACGCCAACGCTACCTTCTGGACGGGTCTGCGCCCCATGACGCCAGACGGCCCCCCCATTCTCGGAGTCTCTGGTTGGGGCGGGCTGTTTCTCAACAGCGGGCATGGCTCGAACGGCTGGACCCAGGCTTGCGGAACGTCCCGGATCGTGGCGGATCTGGTCTGCGGCCGCAAGCCTGAAATCGACCTCGAGGGACTCACGATCGAGCGTTTTCGAAGGTAGCATTGACGGCACGCGAAGTTTCGCCATCCCTGTCGAGGTTGTTCGCGCCAGACAGACGAACGCCGATCTACAGATGGAAATCGCCCGCGGCTTCCGGCTGGTAAAGCACTTTCCTGATCCCGATCCGGCGGGTCCGGTCCGAAATCCGCCAATCGATGGAATCCCCCTCCTGGTAGCCCAGGATGGCGGCCCCGACATCGGAACAGACAGAGAGCTTTCCTGCGCTGCTGTCGGCGTCTTCAGGGTAGACCAGGGCCACTTCCATCTCTTCGTCGTCCAGCTGCAGCAAGGCACGGGAGTTCATCGTGACCACGTCCCGCGCCACTTGCTGCGGCTTGACGACGATGGCGCGCTCCAGCTCGTGCTCGAGCTCGACAATAGTCGGACCCTGCTCGAGTTCTATCAGGCTCTTGAGCCGGGCCTTGTCGATTTCAGTGATGTAGATATCGGTGGAGTCGACAACGGCGCCTTCGCGCAACAGTCGTAGATAACGCCCCGCAGTCATGGAAAACGACTTCAGCGTCGGTGTTTCGTTTTCAAGCAGAAAGCCGCTGCGCAGAAAGGTCTTCAGCGAACGCGCGTTGTCCGGGTGGATCTTGGCGATGAGCTTTTCGGCCCGCATGTCGAGGAAGGCCAGCTTCATGCCTTCGCGGATCGTGCTGGCGCCCAGGTTCCGGCCCCAGTTGTCGCAGTCTCCGATCACCAGGACGATCTCGCAATCCGGGCCGGTCTTGACGAGGCGCACGAAGCCCACCGGGGCGTCATGCCTGTCATAGGCCATGAAGAACCGGCCGCCCTGGTTGAACAGATGGGTCAGGATCGGCAGCTGGGTCCGATCGATGGCTTGCTCGATGAAACGGGAGACATTGCGCGAATCGCTCAGATAGCAGGTCACGCGCTCATCTTCCAACCAATCCATCAGCGTCAGCGCGTGCGTCCGGGTGATTTCCGGGCACAGCGAAATGAAAGGCTTGTTCATCTTCACCACACTCATTCGTAAAGGATGAAAGCCCTTCATGGCGATGGCCATGACGGTTCTTTCGGCAAACCGCGCATTTTAGGACGGAATGCGGATGAGTGCAGGGCAGGCCGGGAACGGGCGCCGCTTGCAAGGCCCGGGGCCGTGTCAGATCGGATGAACCCTGCGCCTGCGCATGAGCCACTGCCAGAAATCCGCGAACAGTTTTGCTGACACGGAAAAAGCGATCAGCACGGCCGCGCCAGCAAGCGTGGGCCATCGATCAGCCCAGGCTTGCTCGAATACCAGGAGGACAAACATGTGCCCCAGCGCGGCCATCAATGGCGCGCCGATCAACCATCCCGCGACAAACCAACAATCGTGGCGGGTAAAGACCTTCGTGAAACTGAGGTGATAGGCCGCGCGTGCCACGTAATAGGACAGCACTAGGGTCAGGAAAATGAGTGCGATGCCAGCAAGCGTAAAGTCTTCGGATACGCGGACCTTGTGCCAGCTTTGAAGTATCGGGTCGCCGATCAGAATCCACTGGTCTACCGGCGGATCGTAGTGCGCGATCGGAATGATTCCGACACCGCGTGCAAGCCACGACAATCCGTGGAAGCAATACCAGGCAAAGATGATCGAAGCTGCTGCGCCGAACAGCATACGCAGCTTGTGGCTAGCCATTGCAGTAATTCCCATCGCGCTCGAAGTTCCCTGAGTATTCCACGCATGTTCCTGGCGTTCTCGGCAGCCAGTCTCTAAACCTCTCTTCCATACTGCTCCATTTTCCACCGAGCCCGCGGCCCCCGCTGCGTGTACTCGCGCCGGTAATCCGCCGGCGTTACGCCGAACTTCCGCTTGAAGGCGCGACGGAAGGCCGCCACGTCCAGATAGCCGCAGTCATTGGCTATGTCCTCCACGGAGCGCAGCGTCACTTCCAGCCACATCTGGCTCTTTCTCATCCGTATATCGGTGAGGAATTCATGCGGTGTGATCGCCAAGTGCGTCCGGAAAAGGCGTGCCAAGGTTCTTTCGCTGACGGCCGCATGCTGTGCGGCGTCGCCTATCGTTATCGCTTCCTGGGCATGTGCCAGCAACCACTGGACGGCCCTGTACAGCGGGCTGTCGCGTGTGAGACCGCTGACCTTCTCTATGGGCAGCGTCGACGCGATGATCTGCCGCGCGGGATCGAAGACGAGCTTGTCGCGCGATGCGCCGGCCAGTCCGGCGATGCCCGTGCGGTCCATCAGATCGAGCACGCAGTCATAGGCCAATGAAGGCGTCCCGGCAAGCAGGATGCGCTCGCTGGCCCAGACAATCGGATCGTTGGCGATGGCCAGGTCCGGATGGGTCCGCGCGAAGCCCGACTGGTACGCCCATTGCACCGGCGTCCGCATCTTGTCCAGTACGCCTGCCGCCGCGACCAGCCAGACGCCGGTGCCCACCGCGCAGACGTAGCGCCCGTCCGCCACCGCGCTGCGGATTTCGTGCAGCACGGCGTCGTTGTTTGCCACGCTGGCGCGCAGTTGCGGCACCGAGACCGTTTCCAGGGGCGGCACAAAGACGGCGCGCTCCATTGCCGAATCCGGCGCGCCCGGCGGCATGAAGCTCAGATGTTCGGACGCCGAGTCCGTTTCCGCCGAAAGGGCTGCGCCCACGCAGCGCCACGTCACCACATGGCCGCTCGCTTGCCCGCTGCGGCTGCGGGCAATGCCGTTGGCGGTGCGGAAAGTATCGATCGCGGCATGGATGGGGCCGTTCAACCTGCCGGCGGGCTGCAGCAGTTCCACATGCAGAGGGTAGTTGTCTGGAGCGGCACCCATGATGTCTGTTTGGAGCGCGGTCTTTCCGCAGAGGATCGAACAAAATCAACACGCAAATATTAGATCAACCGCGCCCTCCAAGGAGCCATCCGTGCCATACGCAACCGCGTCCGACGATACCCGCATCTACTACGAAACCTATGGCGACGGCGCGCCCGTCCTGTTCATCCATGGCGGCGGCGGCAACACCATATGCTGGTATCAGCAGGTGCCTTTCTTCGCCAGCAAGTACAAGGTCATCGTGATGGACTTGAGGGGCTTCAAGAACTCTCCCTGCGTGCCGGAACGCAACCATCCGCGCCACTACCCCGCCGATGTGCTGGCCATACTGGAACAGGAAGGCATAGGAAAAGTAAACCTCGTGTGCCAGTCGCTGGGCGCATGGGCAGGCTTGCCGCTGGCCGTGAAGCATCCGGAGCGCGTCCAGACGCTCTTCATCAGCGGCTCGCCGACGCCGGCCTATTCGCCCGAGACCTGGGAAATTCTGCGCAAGGCCGGCAAGACCTTCGATGACGGCCACCACGATCTGCGCAGCAAGAGCATCGGCTGGAACCGCAAGAACGTCGAAGCCCGGCCCGAGATGCTGCATCTGTACGGCTGCATCAAAGCGCTCAATCCCAAGGGCTTCCTGGCGCTGACCATGCAGGCCGACGACGTCAAGATCCATCCCGCCGAGTTCGAGGGCTACCGCGTGCCGACCTTGATGACCGGCGGCAGCCACGACGATTTCCTGACCCCGGAAAGCCACCATCTGGTCGCGAAGCTGCTGCCGGGCAGCCTCAAGTACACCTTTGAAGATTCGGGCCATTCTCCTTATTTCGAAACGCCGGACGAATTCAACCGCGTGGTGCTTGAGTTCCTGGACGCGCACAACTAGTTCCTGATCCTGCAAGAAGGAGACAACATGGCTGCCATCAAAAAAACACTGGCGTTCGGGCTGGCTGGCGTCATGGCGCTGGCCAGCGTCGCCGCCATGGCGCAAACCGATTATCCGAACCGGCCCATCCGCTGGATCGTTCCCTCGCCGGCGGGCGCGCCTATCGACGCCATCGGACGCAAGCTGGGCGAACTCATGTCCGCGCGGCTCGGCGCGCCCGTCGTGATAGAAAACAAGCCCGGCGCCGGCAGCACCATCGGCGCCACCGAGGTCGCGCGGGCCAAGCCCGACGGCTATACCTTGATGCTGAGCGTGGGCGACGCGCTCATCTCTTCGGTCGTGACCATGAAGGTGCCTTATGACCCGCAGCGCGACTTCACGTTGATCAGCAAGATAGCCGCGTCAGGTCCCGTGCTCATCGCAAACAAGTCGATGCCGGCCGGCGACCTGGCCGGGGCGGTCAAGGAGGCCCGGGCGGCGCAGGTTCCTCTGGCCTATGGGTCGTATGGTCCGGGCTCGTACCCGCAACTGATCATGGAGAGCCTGGCCACGCAGTCTTCGGTGAAGTTCATCGAAGTCCCCTACAAGGGATCTCCGCCGGCGATGACCGACCTGCTGGGCGGGCAGTTGGCATTTACCTTCACATCAACCAGCATTGCGGCGCCCATGATCGCGGACGGCAAGGTCAAGGCCATCGCCGTTATCGGCGACAAGCGCTCGGCGCTGCTGCCTGGGGTCCAGACCTTCGCCGAAGCGGGATACGACGCCTTCATATTCAAGAACAAGGCCTGGGTCGGCCTGAGCGGCCCCGCCGGCATGCCCGCGGACGTAGTGCGGAAGCTTGCGGCGGCGGCTCAGCAGGTGGTGCGGGATCCGGAGTTCGGCAAGTATCTGGAGAACATCGGCTTCGACGCGGTGGGCAATACGCCGGAGGAGTTCCTGAAGGAGTACCGGGAGGAGTATTCGGTCGTGCCGGGGCTGATCAAGGAGCTGGGCGTGGCGGCGCATTGATCAGCGGGCTTATTTGATGGCGGGTGGAAATCGATGGTTCCTGATATTCATTCGATATCAAATCTCAAATTCTTAATATTAGACAGCCCCATCAAGCACGCCTAAAGTCATCCGCTGGACCATATGGCCAGGACCGCCGCCTAGAGCGGCCGGCCATCCACGCAAAGGAGACTTCCATGCAACACCGCAGAAAGATGCTGACGGCCATGTTGGCCGTGGCCTTGCTTGGCGCCGCCGGCCATCAGGCCGTCGCGCACGCCGAGACCTTCCCCTCCCGCCCGATCAAGTTCGTGGTGCCGTTCGGCCCAGGCAGCGGCACCGATACCTCGGCCCGCTATTTCGCCCGCCAGCTGCAGGAACTTACCGGCCAGCCGGTAGTAGTGGAGAACAAGCCGGGCGCCAATGGTTTCATCGCGGTGAAGAACGTGTTGTCGGCGCCGGCGGATGGCTACACGGTGTTCATCGGCAGCAATTCGACGCTGGCGGTCAATGCGGCGCTGTTCAAGGCGCTGCCTTACGATCCCGTCAAGGATTTCGCGCCGCTGACCATGATGATGCGCTCACCCGCCATGCTGGCAGTCAGTCCGCAGGCGCCGTACGGCACCCTGAAGGATCTGATCGCCTACGCCCAGGCCAATCCCGGCAAGGTGAATTTCGGCGCGGGCTCTGCCGGCTACCAATTGATGGGGGAGTTGCTGAACGACAGCGCAGGTCTGAAGACGGTACATGTGCCGTTCAAGGGCGCCGGCGATGCCATCATGGCTGTGGCCGGCGGCACGGTGGACTACACGTTCGCCGAGGTGACAGCGGTGCAGGAGCTGGCCAAGGACGGCCGCGTGAAGGTGGTGGCGGTGGCGTCGGACCAGCGTGTCGGGACTTCACCCGATGTGCCGACGGCGACCGAGGCCGGCCTGCCCGGATTCGAAGCCTATACCTGGGTGGGCGCGATGGTCAGCGCCAAGACGCCGGCCGAACAGACCGAGCGCCTGGCCGAGCTGTTCACGCGCATCTCCAAGATGCCCGAAACCCGCGCCTTCTATGAACGCCTGGGCGCCACGCCGATGACGGGCGGTCCTGCGCAGATGCACGAATTCCAGCAGAAGGAAATCGCGCTGTGGCAGCGCATCGTCAAGAAGGCGAACGTTCCCCAACAATGAAGGAAGAGGCGAGCATGACGTCGCAAGCCCTGCAGAATGTGAAGGTGCTCGATCTGTCGCGCGTGCTGGCCGGCCCCTGGGCCGCCCAGACGCTGGGCGACCTGGGCGCTGAAGTGATCAAGGTGGAGCGGCCGGGCACGGGCGACGATACGCGCGCCTGGGGGCCGCCCTACGTGACCGATCCGGCGGGGCAGCCCACGGGCGAGTCCGCTTATTACATGTGCGCCAACCGCAACAAGCAGTCGGTCAGCATCGATTTCACCAAGCCCGAGGGGCAGGAACTGGTGCGGCAGCTGGCGCGGCAATGCGATGTGCTGATCGAGAACTTCAAGACCGGGGGCCTTGCGCAATACGGGCTGGACTATGCGTCGCTGAGCGAGCTGAATCCCAGGCTGGTGTATTGCTCGGTCACCGGCTTCGGCCAGGACGGTCCGTATGCGCATCGCGCCGGCTACGACTTTTTGATCCAGGGCATGGGCGGCTTGATGAGCATCACGGGGCATCCCGACGGCATGCCCGGCGGCGGTCCCATGAAAGTGGGCGTGGCGTTGACCGACATCCTGACGGGACTGTATGCCAGCACCGCCATCCTGGCCGCGCTGCAGGCGCGTGCGCACACCGGGCGCGGCCAGCATATTGATCTGGCCTTGCTTGACGTGGGCGTCGCCTGCCTGGGCAATCAGGCGATGAACTATCTGTACGGCCAGCAGGCGCCGCGCCGCATGGGCAACGCGCATCCGAATACGCTGCCGTATCAGGATTTTCCGACCGCCGACGGGCATATGATCCTGGCCGTCGGCAACGATGGGCAATTCGCCCGGCTGTGCGTCGCCATAGAACGGCCGCAATGGGCCGAGGACGAGCGCTTTGCGCGCAATGCGGCGCGGATTGCCCATCGTGAGGAACTGATCGAAGGCTTGCGCGCCATCACCGTCACCCGCAGCACGCGCGACTGGGTCGCGCTGCTGGAGCAGCACGGCGTGCCTTGCGGACCCATCAACACCGTCGCGGACGTATTCGAAGATCCGCAGGTCCAGGCGCGCGGCCTGCGCATGAGCATGCAGCACCCGCAGGCGGGCGAAGTGCCGCTGGTCGCCAGCCCCATCCGCCTGTCGGACACGCCGGTGAGCTACCGCCACGCGCCGCCGCAACTGGGCCAGCATACCGACGCAGTCCTGGCCCGCCTGCTGGGCTTGAGTGCGGAGACCCTGCATACACATCGAATCAATGGAGTCCTGGGATGAGCAGTTTGAATTCACTGGCGTTGCCGCTGACGCGCATTCCTCCCGAGGACGAGGCCCTGCGTCCCGCCGTGCGCGCCTTCCTGCAGGAAGCGGTGCGCGACATGCCGGCGCATATCCGGGCGCGTTCCTGGGGCGGCTACGACACCGCGTTCAGTCGCCGCGTGGGCGAGCGCGGCTGGATCGGCCTGACACTGCCGCGCGAGTATGGCGGCGGCGGGCGCAGCGCCTTCGCGCGCTATGTGCTGGTAGAGGAATTCCTCAATGCCGGCGCGCCGGTCGGGTCGCACTGGATCGCAGACCGGCAGAGCGCGCCGCTCATCCTCAAATACGGCACGGAAGCGCAGAAGCGCTTCCACGTTCCCCGCATCTGCCGCGGCGAGTCTTTCTTCTGCATAGGCATGAGCGAGCCCAACTCGGGTTCGGATCTGGCCAGCGTGCGCACGCGGGCGGTGCCTAACGACCGCGGTTGGTTGCTCAACGGCCAGAAGATCTGGACCACCAATGCCCATCACTGCCAATACATGATTGCGCTGGTGCGGACCTCGGGCGGACCGGAGGATCGCCATAAAGGCCTGTCGCAGGTGATCGTCGACCTGTCCCTGCCCGGCGTGACGGTGCGTCCGATCGAGGACCTGTCGGGCGACAGCCATTTCTGCGAAGTGTTCTTCGATAACGTGCAGTTGGACGCCGATGCGCTGGTGGGCGACGAAGGGCAGGGCTGGGAGCAGGTCACGGCCGAGCTGGCGTTCGAGCGCAGCGGTCCGGAACGGCTGTACTCCAGCATCGTGCTGTTCGATCAATGGCTGGACTATGCGCGCCTGCCCGCCAATCGCACGCCTTCGTCCCGGCGGCTGGCCGGCAAGGTGCTCGGCCAGCTGACGCCGTTGCGGGCCATGTCGGTGTCGGTGCAAGAGAAGCTGACGCGCGGCGCCAGCCCCATCGTGGAGGCGGCGCTGGTCAAGGAATTGGGCACCACGCTGGAGCAGATGATTCCGGCCTGGATTGCGGAAGACCTGTACTCGCGCGAGGCCGAGGACATTCCGGTGGAACTGCTGATGACCTTGAAGTACGTGACGGAGGCCTCGCCCTCGTTTTCCCTGCGGGGCGGCACCCGCGAGATTCTGCGCGGCATGATCGCGCGCGGCCTGGGCCTGCGCTGAAGGAGCATGACATGAGCGATAACGATCTTTACGCCGATGCCGCGCGCCAGGTGCTGGCGGACCATTGCACGCCGCAGGCGGTGCGCGATATCGAAGCGGGCGGCGACGCCGCCGGCAGGCTCTGGCAACAGCTGGAGGACACCGGTCTGGCCGACGCGCTGGTAGGCGAGGAAGAGGGCGGTTCCGGGCTGAGCCTGGAGCAGGTGTTCGGCGTGCTGGAGCAATGCGGCGCTCATGCGCTGCCCTTGTTGCTGGGCGAGACCATGATCGCGCGCGCGCTGCTGCCGGCGGCGCAGCGGCATGCTGGCAGCATTGCATTGGCACGCGGCGTGCAACAGGCGGATGGCGCCTGGCATTGCGCGCTGGTGCGCGGCGGCGCGGTGGCTGACAGCGTGCTTGTGCAGACGGGCGATGCCTGGCGCCTGCTGGACGCCGCGCAGGCGCATAGGGAGCGGCAGGCGCTGGCATTGGACGCCGCCCTGAGCTGGACCCCGGCCCAGGTCGCGGCTGCGCCGCTGGCGCCGATGGACGCGGCTATCGACTTCCGCACCTTGCAGGCCAGCGTGGTCGCGCCGCAGATGGCGGGCGCGCTGGGCAGCGTGCTGGAGCGTACCCTGCAATACGCCAATGAGCGCCAGCAGTTCGGCCGGCCCATCGGCAAGTTCCAGGCCATCCAGCATCAGCTGGCCGTCATGAGCGAGCATGTCTGCGCCGCCCGCATGGCGGCGCAGCTTGGCTGCCATGCCGACGGCGTGACGCCGGACCGGCTGCGGGTGGCGGTCGCCAAGGCGCGCTGCAGCGAGGCGGCGCTGGTGGTGTCCGAGCTGGCGCACGCCGTGCATGGCGCGATCGGCTTTACGGAAGAATACGATTTGCAACTCTACACGCGCCGCCTGCATGCCTGGCGTCAGACCGCGGGCAGCGAAGCCTACTGGCATGACGTGGCGGGCGAGGCGCTGCTCGCGCATGCAGGGCCGACGCTGGACCTGGTGCGTAAGATTACCGACGTCCCGGCCTAAGCCGGGCTCTCAGGAGAAACTTGCATGGCATTTCTGCAGATAGAGCGCGAGGGCGGCATCGTCGTCGCCACCATGAACCAGCCGGAGACACGCAATGCGCTGACCGGCAACACCGCCATCGAAGAGATCGTGCAGCTATGCGCGGACATCCGCCAGGACGCCAGCGTGAAGGTGCTGATCCTGACCGCCGCCGGGCCGATCTTCAGCTCGGGCGGCAACGTCAAGGACATGCGCCGCTTTTTCGACGATGCGCTGACCCCCGAGCACATCTGCGAGGAGTACCGGCAGGGCATCCAGCGCATTCCACTTGCGCTGCATGGCCTGGACGTGCCCGTCATCTGCGCCGTCAACGGTCCGGCCATCGGGGCGGGACTGGACATAGCCTGCATGTGCGACATCCGCATCGCGGCCGACACGGCCACGTTCGCCGAGAGCTTCGTGCGTGTGGGCATCGTGCCGGGCGACGGCGGCGCCTGGCTGCTGCCGCGCGCCGTGGGCATGGCCCGCGCCAGCGAAATGGCCTACACGGGCGAGGCCATCAGCGCGCAGGACGCGCTGGCGTGGGGCCTGGTCAGCCGGGTGGTGCCGGCGGCGGACCTGCTGCCGACCGCCAGGACCCTGGCCGCAAAGATCGCCGCCAATCCCGGCGGCGTCATGCGCATGACCAAGCGCCTGCTGCGCGAAGGCCAGCACAGCAGCCTGGCGTCCCTGCTGGAGCTGTCGGCCAGTTATCAGGCGCTGGCCCACAAGACTGCTGAACATCGCGAGGCGGTCACCGCGTTCATCGAGAAGCGCGCGCCGAAGTTTTGAAGGGCGGCGCCGCCGATGCATTTGCGCATCGGCAGCGCCGGATGGCGTCAGTGCGCGTCCATCATGTGCAGGCCGCTGCCCAGATGCGCAGCGCCATCGATCTGGAGCAGCTGGCCCGTCATCAGGTGGCCAGCCGGCGTGGCCAGGAAGGCAACCAGCTCCGCGACTTCTTCGATCGATGTGGCCCGGCCCATGGGCGTGGCGGCGACCAGGCGGTCCAGCATGGCCTGCGCAGCCTCGCCGGCCAATCCTGGCGTGATCACCGCTCCGGGGCCGATGCAATTGAGCGCGATGTCGTCAGCAGCCCATTCCAGGGCCAGGGTCCGAGTCAGGCCCAGCACGCCGGCGCGTGCGGCGATGGAATGGGCAATTCCCATGGAGCCGCGGTCCACGCCCGAGAGCGAGATGTTCACCACCGTGCCCTGGCGAGCCTTGAGGAAGGGATAAGCTGCCTTGGTTACGACAAACACGGCGTTCAGATTGGTGTCGATCACCGCATCCCAACCTTTGCGGCTGATCTGCGCGGCGGGCGCGAAGAATTGGCCGCCGGCATTATTCACCAGCAGGTCGATGCCCTGGCGTTCGCCCACTTCGGCGATCAGCGCCTCGATGGCGGCGGTGTCGCGGATGTTGGCGCAGGCATAGCTGAAGTCGCCGGTCAGTTTTTCGGCCATTCCGGCGGTCTCCGCCAAGGGATCTTCGCGCCGTCCCACCCCGAACACGTCCATGCCCAGCGCCAGCAAACGCAGGGCGATGCCACGACCGATGCCAGAGCCGGCGCCAGTGACCAGTGCGCTGCGGCCGACCAGAACGCCGGGCCGCATGACCTGGGTGGATTCCATGCAAGTTTCAGATTTCATGAGGTTCACCTGGAAGTAGGAATTCAAGAGACCTGCCGCCGCCCGCCGCCGATGGCCGGCGTGGGGCTGCGGGGGATGCGTTGACCGTCGAACAGGGCGGGAAAGGCCGGCACGTGTTCGCCGTTGGCGAGTTCCTGCGATACGGCCCCAGGCCGCAGGCCGCGGATGAGCGTCAGCGCTTCGGCCGGCGCCCGGACGTTGCCGGCCGGGATCTGCATGTCCCGCATCTGCCGGAGCACGGCTTCGCGGGTCTGCGGCAGGGTCCAGGCTTCCACCTGGGCGTCGAAGTGCGCCGCGCGGCGGATGCGTTCCTTGATGGGTGCATCGTCCGCGCCGATCAGCGGGCGCAGGCGCGCCCAATAGCTGTCCAGCCCGCCCAGAATGTAGACATGGCCGTCTGCGCAGCGATATATGCTGGAAGGCGCCGACGCGCGGTCGCGGTTGCCCATGGGCGGATCCAGTGTTTCGCCTTCGCTTAGCGCCAGCGCCGCCGGCCCCAGCAGCATTGCGGACGCCACCTCCATCATGGAGAGATCGATCAAGCGCCCGCGGCCTTCGAGCATCGCCATCGCGCAGGACAGTCCCGCGTACATGCCGCTGAACATGTCCACGGGCCAGCTCGTGGTCAGGCGCGGCGAGCCGTCCTCGTCGCCGTTCAAGAGGGCGAAGCCGGATTCGCATTGCGCAATGGTGTCCATGCAGATGCGGTCGTCCTGCTGTCCATAGCCGGAGATGAGCACGACGGTCAGGCGGGGATGGCGTGCGCATAACGCCGGGCCTTGCAGGTCCAGACGGGCGAGCGATCCTGGCGCCAGATTGCAGATGAAGGCGTCGGCCTGCGCCAGCAGCGTCTCCAGTGCTTCTCGTCCGTCCGGCGCGGCCAGGTCCAGCACCTGGCTCCGCTTGCCGGTGTTGAAGCTGCGAGCGTAGAAGCTGCCGAAGCTATTTCCCGGCAAGGTACGCACGCCATCGCCGCGCGGCGGCTCCACCTTGACCACGTCGGCGCCGAAATCCGCCAGGTACTGCGCGGCGGTAGGGCCGGCGATGAACTGCGACAGCTCGATGACGCGCTTGCCGGCAAGGGGGCGTGGAGTGTCGGCCTCAGGCATGGATCACCCGCTTGGCTTTGTGGACGGTGCGCGGCAGGGTGCCGTTTTCCACCACTTCCACGTGAAAGCGCACCTGCAGGCGATCGCGCAGCAGTTGCGACAGCCTTTCGCCGAGGTCGGCGCTGGCGCCGGGTTCGCGTTCGACGCGCAGCTTCACGCCGGTCAGGAAGCCCGTGCTCGGATCCTTGACGCTGTCGTCGATGATGATCACGTATTCATTGCTGACGCCGGCAAAGCCACGGACCACGTCTTCGATGGCGGACGGGAACAGATTCACGCCGCGCACGATCAGCATGTCATCGGCGCGGCCGAGCACGCCGCCAGGCAGGCGGGCATGGGTGCGGCCATCGGGGCCCGGGCGGCTGTCGCGCACCACGATGTCTCCAGTCCACCAGCGCACCAGCGGGCAGGCCTGCTTGTCCAGATGGGTGAGCACCAGCACGCCGCGTTCGCCGTCGGCCACCGGCTCATGCGTGTCGGGGTGCAGGATTTCGACGTAGATGAAATCCTCGGCCAGCGTGGGGCCGAGCTGCGCGGCGGTATCCCAGCCTATGGGTTGGCATTCCAGGGCGCCGTAGCAGTCGAACATCTTGGCGCCCCACAGGCGCTCGATGCGTTCGCGCGTGCCGGCCACGCTGGCGCCGGGCTCGCCGCCGACGCAGACCATGCGCACGCGGGATTCGCGCAGGTCGCGTCCCATGGATTGGGCGGTCTCGGCCATGTGGGCCATGAAGGACGGGGTGCCGATGACGCAGTCCGTGCCGTACTGGAAGATGGTTTCCACCTGGCGTTGCGTGTCGCCGGAGGAGCCCGGAATCACCAGCGCGCCGACCCGCTGCGCGGCCAGGGTGGCGCCCAGGCCGCCGACGAACCAGGCGTAATTGAACATGCATTGGAAGACATCGCCGCGGCGCAGCCCCTGGCCGTAGAGATAGCGTGCGTACAGCTCGGCCCAGCGGTCCACGTCATGCTGGGTCCAGAGCACGGGAGCGGGCTGCGCCGTGGTGCCGGAGGAAAAGTGCACCCGCACGGCCTCGCCGGGCTGGACCGCGGCCAGCGTGCCGAAGGGCGGCGCGGCGCGCAGGCCTTCGAGATAGTCGCGCTTGTGGGTGAAAGGCAGGCGTCTCAGGTCTGCCAGGGTCTTGAGGTCTTCTGGAACGAAGCCCGCGTCCGCGAACACCTTGCGGTAGTGCTCGCTGGTATCCGCGACGCGCCGCAACTGCCGGCGCAAGGCTTCGAGCTGGAAGGTCTCGATGCGGTCGCGCGACCAGGTTTCGACCTCATCCCAGATGGTACTGGAATAGGGGAGTTGCTCTTGCTGCTTCATTGTTGGAGTCCTTGAGTAGCCCCCGCAGCGCATAGGCCGCGAGGGTGTGCGCGATATCGTCTATCGCCGCGTCGCTCTGCAGACGCCGCTGGCTGTACCACACGGTGGCCCAGTTCAGCGCGCCAAAGAAGGGTTTGCTCAACATCCTGGCGGGAAGGTCCACGAAGTCACGTTCGCGGATGCCGTCATCGATCACCTCGACGAACATCTGCTCGTAGTCATCGCGCATCTTCACCACGGACCGCAGCCGCTTGGCGGCCGCGGACGCCTCGAGCAGGTGACGCTCCAGCCCCTGCACCGCCACCTTCTGCATCGGCAATTCCTTGAGCAGGATCTGGGTATGGCGCAGCGCCATGGCCGACAGGCGTTCGACCGCCTTGCCGCCGCCGCGGGCGATGGGGTCGATCTCGTCCGTCAGCCGGGTCATTGCCGCCACCTGCACGTCGAAGAACAGGTCGGCCTTGCTCCGGTAGTGGTGATAGATGCGGCCCTTGGTGGCGCCCAGGCGTTGGGCGACCGCGTCGATGGAAGTGGCCGCATAGCCGAACTCCATGAAGAGTTCCGCGGCCGCCTGCAGGATTTCCTCGCGCGACTCGCCGCCGCCCACTTCTGCCGGGTTCTGTTGTGCACTCACCATTGCTACCTCTTTTCGGAATCGGGTCAAATAGCCAGCTCTTCCGCCTCCTTGCGTACCGCGCGCGACAAGACCAGCCGCTGGATTTCGGAAGAGCCCTCATAGATCTCGAGTATGCGCTGGTCGCGGTACAGCCGCTCGGCCACCGTAGGCTTGCAGTAGCCCAGCCCGCCCCAGATCTGAACGGTATTGTCCACTACCCGGTGCGAAACCTCCGAGGCGAACAGCTTGGTCATGGCGCCCAGGTTGGAGACGTCTTCCTGGCGGTCATAGGCTTGGGCAGCCTGGTACAGCATCATGCGGGCAGCCGAGATTTCCGTGGCCATGTCGGCAAGGCGAAAGCCGATGGCCTGGTTGTCCCCGATGGGTTGGCCGAAGGTCCGGCGCGCCACGGCGCGGGCCGCGGCCTCGCGGTAGCTCGCCAGCGCCACGCCCAGGGACTGGGCGGCGACCATGATGCGGCCGACATTCAACGTCTGCAACGCCAGGCGCAGCGCGCGGTTGAGTTCACCGACCTGGGCGCTTTCGGGCACGACCAGGTCGAGTTTCAGGTTCGAGGTCTGGGTGCCGCGGATGCCCATCTTGTCGGAGAGTTCGTCAATGACCGCGCCCGGCTGCTCCTTGTCGACCATGAAGGCGCTGATGCCGCGTCCTCCTGCCGCCGGGTCGGTCTTGGCAAAGACCACGTAGTAACGAGACGCGCCGCCATTGCCGATCCAGTATTTCTCCCCGCGCAGGCGCCAGCCGCCGCCTTCGCGCACGGCCGTGGCCTCGATGGCCGCGGCATCCGAACCGGCGATGCGCTCGGAAAGTGCAAAGCTGGTGGCGCGGCCCTCGGCCATTTCGCGCAGATAGAAGGATTTCTGCTCGTCCGTGCCGGCCAGCAGCAGGGGGAACGCGCCCAACTGATAGGCGCACATGATGGCGGCGGTCGAAGCGCAGTGCGTGCCCAGGGCTTCGACCGCCGCCACGGTGGCGACCAGGTTGGCGCCCTGGCCGCCCCATTGCGTGGGTAGGAACAGGCCGGTGAACTTGTTTTCCACCAGGGCGGCGATGGTCTCCCAGGGATAGCGTTGTTCACGGTCCAGTTCGGGGGCGAGCGGCGCGAAGCGCTCGGAGCCCAGCTTATGGGCCAGGGCCTGCCAGCGGGTGGCGGTATCGTCCAGCGTGGGATTCCAGATAACAGTCACTTCGAGTTCTCCAGTGTGGTCGCCATGGCCTTGGGACGCTTGCGACGTGTCGCCAGCAGGCCCATCAGCCCTTGCGGAAAGAAAGCCAGAACAAGGATCAGCAGGCTGCCGAGCACGATTTTGTCGACATAGCCTCCGAACGAGAAAAACTTTTCCTGGATCAGGATCAGCGCGGTGGCCAACAG
This sequence comes from Achromobacter sp. ACM03, assembly GCF_014851665.1. Classification (NCBI taxonomy): domain Bacteria; kingdom Pseudomonadati; phylum Pseudomonadota; class Betaproteobacteria; order Burkholderiales; family Alcaligenaceae; genus Achromobacter; species Achromobacter sp. ACM03. The sequence goes on from NZ_JACVAD010000002.1 coordinate 620,751, forward strand.
CGGCCCGAGCAACTGGCGGCGGCCGACCAGTACGACGGCGGTCAGCATCAGGATGAGGAAATAGGTTTCAAGGATGTCGGCGCTGACGTAGGCGCGCTGATAGGCATACAGCCAGCCCGCGCAGGCCGTGATGGGCGCCGAGAACAGGAAGACCTGCAGGCGCACCCTGAGCGGATCGATGCCGTTCATGGTGGCCAGGCGGGGATTCAGGTGCACCATCAGCGCCGCCTGGCCCAGGCGCGAGTGGCGGAAGCGGTCCGCCAGGTAGAGCGTGATCGCCAGCAGCGTGAACGCGTAGGGCCAAAGCGTCTGGTCATTGCCGGCACTGAGCGTCCAGCCGCCAATGGACAAGTCCAGCGTGGGCAGACCGCGGATGCCATCCGAGCCGCCCAGGAAGGCCCAGTTGGCTGCCAGGGTCATGGCGACCACGGCGACCGCGTACGTCACCAGCGAAAAGACGAACTCGCGCAAACGCAGGGTGGCCAATCCGATTACTGCCGCCAATCCCAGGGCGACCGCAATCGACGCGGCCAGCGTCAACCAGGCGCTAGCGCCGGAGCGGGTAGCCAGCAACGCCGTCACATAAGCTCCCGCGGCGAAGAAGACAGTATGTCCCAGGCTCACCTCGCCCAGGTCCGAGACGATGACATCCAGCCCGTAGGCCATGACGGCCATGATGGCGATCAGCACGGCGGCGCTGTAGAGAGCCTGGCTGCCGCCCAGCCAGGAAGGCAGGAAGAATACGATGACGGCGCCCGGCAGCAGCGCGAGACGCGAGGCGGAAAGCGTGGCCATCAATGGACTCCTTTCATCGAGCCGGCGGTCAGGCCGCCAGGGCGCAGCACCAGCACGCCAATCAGTACGACGAAGGCCGCGGCGGTTGCGTATGCGGGCGACACCAGGGCGCTGAACAGCGCGGTAAAGACGCCCAGTGCGACGCCCGCGACGTAACTGCCGGTCACGCTGCCGATGCCCCCCAGCACGACCACGACGAAAGTGATGATCACCTCTTCGAAACCCATGGAGGTCAGGATCGGCGTGCGCGGGGCCACCAGCCCGGCGGCCAGGGCGACCGCCGCGCCTTCGAAGGCGAACACGCCGTAGTAGACCTGCCGCACATTGATACCCGCCAGTTGGGCCAGCTTGGGATCCTCGGCCACCATGCGCACCAGCCTTCCGGCGCGGCTGCCGTCGAGCACGCGTTTGAGCAGCAGGAACAGCAGGATGGCCGCGGCGACGATGGCGGCATCCTGCCAGGTCAGCCACAGGTCGCCGATCTCGATATCGCGTTGCGACCAGGCGGTATCCAGAATTTGTCCTGTCGAGCCGAAGGCCAACGACGCTGCGCCGTGCATGACATAGCCGAAGCCGAGCGTCATGATCATGATCGACACCAGGTTCTGTTCGAACGTGGCGCGCAGCATGATGCGCTGCATGATGATGCCGATCAGCGCGCCGGCCGCCATGGCCAGCGGCAAGGCCAGCAGATAGGGCAGGCCGGCGGTGGTGGTCGCCCACCAGGTGACGAAGGCGCCCAGCATGTACATCTGGCCGTGGCCGAAGTTGACCAGCCGGGCAACGCCCAGCAACAAGGTCCAGCCGATGGCGATCAGCGCGTAGGCATGGCCCAGCACCAGGCCATTTATCAACTGTTGCAGCAGGCTCATGTCGTATGTGCTCCCAGATAGGCTTGCGCGATGCGTGGATCCGCGCCGACCTCTGCTGCGGGGCCTTGCAGCACCAGCCGGCCGCGCTCGAGCAGCAGCAGACGATCGACCACCTGCAAGGCGGCGCGTACGTTCTGTTCCACCAGCAGGATGGCCAGGCCGGCGCTGGCGAGCGAGCGCAGGCTTTGCAGCACTTGCGTCACCAGCATGGGCGCGAGCCCGATGGAAGGTTCATCCAGCAGCAGGGCGCGCGGCCCCATCATGAGCGAGCGGCCGATGCCCAGCATCTGCCGCTCGCCGCCGGAGAGCTGACCGCCCAGGTGCAGGCGGCGTTCGCGCAGACGGGGGAATAGATCGTAGACATCGTCGCGCTCGTAATAGCGGCGCGACGAGTCCTCGGCGGGCGTGATGGCGGGGGCGAGATTCTCTTCCACCGTCATGCGTGAAAAAACCAGGCGAGACTCCGGCACCAGCAACAGTCCCGCGCGTACGCGCTCATGTGTCGGCAGGCCGTCGATGGGCCGTCCCGAAAGCTGGACCTCGCCGCTGACCGCGGGCTGACCGCGCGACCAGCCCAGCAGGGCGTTGACCAGCGTCGACTTGCCTGCTCCATTGGCGCCTATCACCCCGACGATCTCTCCGGCCCGCAGGTCCAGCTGGTCAAGCTGGAGCACGCGATTGCCGGCATAGGCGACATCGAGACGCCGCGCGCTGAGTACGTGTGGCGTGGACATCATGAATCGCCTCCGAGATAGGCCTGGAGCACGCGCGGGTCGCGCTGGATCTCTGCCGGCGTGCCGCAGGCCAAAGTCTTGCCGAGGTTGAGGACGCAGATGCGGTCGGCGACGGACATGATGAGGTCCATGTGATGCTCGATCACCACCACGGCCACGCCCTCGGCCTTGAGCGAGCGCAACAGCGAGGTCAGGGCTGCCATGTCGGCGCCGCCCAGCCCCGCGGCGGGTTCGTCCAGCAGCAGCACGTCGGCGCCCGAGCCGTAGGCCAGCGCGATGGACAGCATGCGCTGCATGCCGTACGAGATTTCATGCGGCTTCAGATCGTGGCAATCGGGCGGCAGGCCGAAGCGCTCCAGGCGCTTGGCGGCCTGGTCGCGCAGGGCCTGCGCCTGCCGGCCCGCCGTCAGCGGGCGCAGGATGCAGGCGCCGAGGCCGGCCGTGCCGCCCAACGCCGCCACCATGTTGTCGCGCACGCTCAACTGGTCAAAGAAGGCGTTTTGCTGGAACGCGCGTTTGATGCCCAGCCGCGCCAGCCCGTGGGCCGGCACGGCGCTGATGTTGCGCCCGCGCAGATGCACGCTGCCGCCGCGGGGGACCAGCGCAGACACGGCGTCGTAGCACGAGCTCTTGCCGGCGCCGTTGGGGCCGATGATGCCCAGCAATTCGCCGGCGCTGACTTCCCAGCTGACGTCTTCCAGGGCGACCAGCGCGCCGTAGCGCACGGCCAGGCTGTCCACGCGCAAGGCGGCAGTCATGGCTTGACCACGATCTTTCGGTCTTTGACCGTGAACAGGTAATAGTGCGACTGCAGCTGGCCGTTGGGCTCGAACGTGACGTCGCCCATGAGCGTGCCCTTGAAACTGCCGCCGCGTATGCGCTTGGCCACAGGTTCGCGATCGAGCGTCTTGAGCTCGTTGACCGCCTGGGCCCAAACCTGCAGCGAGGTCGCGCCCAGCGCCATGAACTTGTCCGGCGTGTACTTGAACATCTCCTGCGTCTTGGCGACGAAACGCTTGTTGGCGCTGTTCGAGGCGAAGGGCTCGACGTCGGGGAAGTAGATGTCCGCGCCTATCAGGCCGTCCGAGGCATCGCCCGCTACGTTGATGACGCTGGGGGCCACGGTGCCGACCGCGCTCACCAGTTGGCCCGGCAGGCGTGATTGGCGGGCCTGGCGGATGATGGCGGGCATGCCCAGGCCTTCGTTGGCGTTAATGGCGACGGTGATGTCTGGCTTGGCGGCGCGCACGTTGGTCATGGCGACGCGGAAGTCGGCTTGGGTGAAGGGGAATTTCTCCTCGGCCACTTTTTCATAGGTGTGCCCGAGAGCCTTCAGCGCCTTCTCGATGGATTCCTGCGCACCGTTGCCGTAGGCGTCGTTCTCGGTAAGAAAGGCGACGCGCTTGGCGCCGGCGGTCTTGGCGATGTATTCGGCGATGACCGTGCCGTCCTGTGCGTTCGAGCTGTTCAGCCGGATCGCCAGCGGATTGCCTTCGCCGGAAAGAATGGGGTCTGCCTTGGAGATTGCGGTGATGTCCAGCACGCCGGCGCGGGCGATCACGGGCTGCATCGCCAACGTCACCGGGCTGTTCCAGCCTTCGATGATGACCGACACGCCGGCGCTGATGAGTTCGGTGGCGCGTGACACGCCGACCGCCGGCGTGGATTCGTCGTCGCGCGACACGATCTCGATCGGACGGCCGAGCACGCCGCCGTCTTCATTGATCACCGCCGCCATGGCCTGAATCGCTTGCGTGACGTGCTGGCCTTGCGGACCCGCGCCGCCCGACAACGGGAAGATGACGCCTACCTTGATGGGCGCGGGGGCCGCCCCGACGGGTGCGCACAAGGCCATCGAGGCCGCCAGCGCCAGGGGCGGCGCCATGCGCAACAACTGTTGTATCCGCTTCATGCCTGTCTCCTGATTTTTGTGACACCGGTCTGCGCCGGCGCTGCGGCGGCCATGGCCGCCGTGCTGCATAAATGGGGACTGCGTGGTGCAACGGTTGACGGAGGCCGCGGGCCGGTAGGTCTCCGGCACTCTGAATCGGCTGTCGGAGTAAACATACCATTCGGTATTTTGATAGGTCAACGGCGTAAATAAAGTTTGATTCTAGGCATTTTCCCTAGGTAAAAAATCAGTTCTTTGGTTTTTATTGATCAGATACTCATTGGTATGTACTATGAAATTTCCTTTTTCGTCACTGAGGGCTTTGGCATGAAGACAGAAGGCAACAGCGCGCTGGTGACAGGCGGCGCATCCGGGCTGGGCCTGGCGACGGCGCAACGCCTGGTCGCGCAGGGCATGAAGGTGGTGATCGCGGATCTGCCTGGTTCAGCGGGGGAGACAGCCGCCCGCGATATCGGGGCGCTGTTCGCTCCCACGGATGTCACCCGGGAGGCCGACGTGCAGGCCGCGTGTGAACTGGCGGCCACGCTCGGCCCCTTGCGGGTGCTGGTGCATTGCGCGGGCCGCGGCGGGCCGGTACGTCTCATCGACAAAGAAGGAAATCCCGGCTCGCTGGAAACCTATACGGACATCGTCCGCATCAATCTGATCGGCACTTTCAACACCCTGCGCGTGGCGGCGGCCCATATGGCGCGCAACCCGGTGGACGACGAGGGCGAACGGGGCGTCTGCATCCTGACCGCTTCGGTGGCGGCGTACGAAGGCCAGATCGGCCAGATCGGCTATGCCTCTTCCAAGGCCGGCGTGGTGGGCATGACCATCGTGGCCGCGCGCGACCTGGCCAGCAAGGCGATACGCGTCTGCACCATCGCGCCTGGAATTTTCGATACGCCCATGCTGGCTCGCGTTTCTGACGATGCCCGCAAGACCTTGTCAGCCTCGGTGCCGCACCCGGCGCGCCTGGGCATGCCCGCGGAATACGCCCTGCTGGCAGAACACATCATTGCCAACCCCATGCTCAACGGCGAAACCATCCGTCTGGATGGTGCCTTGCGCATGGCCCCACGCTGACGTGTAGAGGAGATAACGATGACCGAGAACAAGACGGAAAGCGACGAGGTATTGCTGGAGAGCAGCGACGGAATCCTGACGATCACCATCAACCGGCCGCAAGCGCGCAATGCGGTGACCCTTGCCGTGGCGCGGGCCATCGCCGCAGCCGTGGATGAACTGGATGACCGCGAGGACCTGCGCATAGGCATCCTGACCGGCGCCGGCGGTTCGTTCTGCGCCGGCATGGACCTGAAAGGCTTTCTACGCGGCGAACGGCCCAGCATAGAAGGGCGAGGATTCGGCGGGCTGACCATGCGCCCGCCGAAAAAGCCGCTTATCGCGGCGGTCGAGGGATATGCGCTGGCGGGCGGCTTCGAGCTGGTGCTGGCTTGCGATCTGGTGGTGGCGGCCGAGAATGCGCAGTTCGGCGTTCCGGAGGTCAAGCGCGGGCTCGCGGCCACAGCCGGCGGCCTGGTCCGCCTGCCGCGGCAGTTGCCGTGCCGGGTGGCGATGGAGCTGGCGTTGACCGGCGACATGTTTCCCGCAGCGCGTGCCTTGAGCTACGGCCTGATCAACCAGGTGACTGCGCCCGGAGAGGCCCTGCAGGGCGCGCGGGAGCTGGCGCGCCGCATCGTCGCCAATGGGCCCCTGGCCGTGGCAGCCAGCAAACGCGTCGTCGCCGAGTCGCAAGGCTGGCCGGCCGACGAGATCTGGAGCCGCCAGGCCGAACTGACCGAGCATGTCTTCACGTCGGCCGATGCCCGCGAAGGTTCCGCGGCGTTTGCCGAGAAGCGCGCGCCCGTCTGGCAGGGGAGGTGAGGTATGGCTGGCGATGCGCGTTTTGACGGGCCCGGACCCGACGTCCGCCATCAGGCGGGTTTGCGGGAGGGCCGTATCCTGTTGCAGCACTGCGACGACTGCGCCAGCGTGCGCTTTCCTCCGGCGCTGGTCTGCCGGGCCTGCGGCAGCCCACGGCTGACCTGGCGCGAGTCGCCGGGCGCGGGCGTGGTCTATTCAACCACGACGGTGCGCGACCGCGCCGGAGACTACAACGTCTCGCTGGTCGAAGTGGAAGGCGGGGCGCGGATGATGACCCGCGTCGAGGGCGTGGACGCGCCTGCCATCGGTTCAAAAGTGCGCGCGCGCATCGTCGCGGGCGATGACGGGGCCTACGTCGTATTCGACGCCCCGGGAGAACGCTCATGAGCGCCCGCTTGCGAGGCCGTTGCGCCATTGCCGGCATAGGCAATACGCGGCGCTGGAATGCGCCCGGCCGTTCTCCCTTCGATCAGCTGCAGGAGGCGGCGATCCTTGCGCTGGAAGATTGCGGCCTGGGGATGAAGGATGTAGATGGTCTGTACTGCGCCATGTCCACATCCGGCCTGCCGGTGCTGAACGTGGCGGAACGGCTGGGCATACAGCCGCGCCAGGCCGATGGCACGATGGTCGGCGGTGCGTCGTTCCTGTTCCATCTGCAATCGGCGATGGCTGCGCTGGAAACCGGGCTTTGCGATGTCGCGCTGATCTGCTACGGGTCGAACCAGTTGACCGCAGGCGGCAAGCTGGCATCCATGCCTGACCCGCAGCCCTACGAGACGCCGTTCGCGCCGCGTTATCCGATTTCGAGCTATGCGTTGGCCGCGGCGCGGCACATGCATCGGTATGGGACCACGCGCGAGCAGCTGGCGGACGTGGCGGTGGCGGCGCGCCTGTGGGCGCAGCGCAATCCGGATGCCTATGTGCGCGGCGAGTTGACGCGCGTGGATGTGCTGGCCTCGCGCATGGTCAGCGACCCGCTCAGCAAGGCGGATTGCTGCCTGGTGACCGACGGCGGCGCCGCCGTGGTGCTGGTCAGCGCGGATCGCGCGCGCGACCTGCGCAGGCCGCCGGTCTATGTGCTGGGCACCGGCGTGGCGACGAGCCACAGGCAGATATCCTGCATGCCGGATCTGGCTACCACCTGCGCGGTCGAGTCAGGGCAACGCGCCTACGCCATGGCCGGGCTGTCGCCGCGCGACATCGGCCATCTCATGGTCTATGACGCGTTCACCATCAACACGATCCTGTTCCTGGAGGACCTGGGCTTCTGCGCCAAGGGGGAAGGGGGCGCCTTCGTCGCCAGCGGCGCCATCGCGCCTGGGGGCTCGCTGCCGGTCAATACCAACGGCGGCGGGCTGTCCTGCAACCATCCTGGCATGTACGGCCTGTACACCTTGCTGGAGTCGGTGCAGCAGTTGCGGGGCGAGGCGGGCGAGCGGCAGGTGCCCGACGTGCAGGTGTCGCTCGCCCATGCCAATGGCGGCGTGCTGTCCAGCCAGGCCACGGCCATACTCGGCACCGCCGACGTTTTGTGAGGTTCGCATGCCCATCGATCCGGCAACACTGTTGGCTGCGCGCATCCCCGAGCGCATCCAGGAATACGACTGGCGCGACTGCGCGCTCTACGCCCTCGCGCTCGGCGCGGGCATGAATCCCGTCGACGAGGAGGAGCTGTCCTACGTCGATGAAACCCGGCTGAAGGTCCAGCCGACCCTGGTCAACGTGTTGGCGGACCCGGGCTTCTGGCTGCGCGATCTGCCGCTGGGGCTGGATTGGCGCCGCACGGTGCATGGCGAACAGTCCATACGCCTGCACCGGCCCCTTGCCCCCAAGGGGCGGGTAAGAGGCGTGACTCGCATCGTCGACCTGGCGGACAAGGGCGCCGGCAAGGGCGCCTTGCTGTACGTCGAGCGTGAACTGTTCGATGCCGCGGACGGTGCCTTGCTGGCCACCCTGCAGCAGACCGTGTTCTGCCGTGGCGATGGCGGTTTCGGCGGGCGGGCGTCGGCGCGGCCGGCGCCGCCGGCGATGCCGGCGCGCGAACCCGATGCGGCTGTCGATTGCCCTACTTCGCCGCAGGCCGCCCTGGTCTACCGGTTGTCGGCAGACCTGAACCCGCTGCATATCGATCCCGCGGCCGCGCGGCTGGCGGGCTTCAAGCGGCCGATCCTGCATGGCATGGCCAGCTTTGGCGTGGCCGGTCTGGGCCTGGCGCGCCTTTGCTGTCCGGGAGAGCCCGAGCGGGTGCGCTCCATGAGCGGGCGTTTTCGCGCGCCGGTCTATCCGGGCGAGAGGCTGCGAGTCGATGTCTGGCGGGAGCAGCCGGGACTGGCGCGCTTTCGCGCCGTGGTTGTGGAGCGCGGCGAGATCGCCATCGACAACGGCGCATTCGAGTTCGGAGAGTCGCAATGACAACAAAAAAGGTGCTGGTGGTGGGCGCGTTGGGCGTGGTGGGGCGGGCGGTGATGGAGCACCTGCATGGCCGGCCGGACGTGCTGTGCGCAGGCTTGTCGCGACGGTCGGCCGACTTTGCCAGGGATGCGATATGGATTGCGGCCGACCTGCGCGATGCGCAGGCAACGCGGCAGGCCTTGGCCGAGCACGGCGATGTGACGCATCTGGTCTATGCCGCCTTGAACGAGCAGCCGGATTTGCTCAAGGGGTGGCGGGATCCGGAGAACGTCGCCATCAATACGCGGATGCTGGCCAATACGTTGGCGGCATTGGACGGCGCACCGCTGGCGCATGTGACCCTGATGCAAGGCACCAAGGCCTACGGCGTGCATACGGGACGGGCCATGCGCATCCCCGCGCGCGAGCAGGACGCCGTGCGCGACCATGCCAATTTCTATTTCGACCAGCAAGACATGCTGGAACAACAGGCGCGGCGGCAAGGGTTCGGATGGACCATATTCCGCCCGCAGATCGTGCTTGGCGTTGCCCTGGGTAGCGCCATGAATCCGGTGGCGACGCTGGGCGCCTACGCCGCGCTGTTGCGGGAATCGGGCCAGCCGCTGGCCTATCCCGGACATCCGGAGCTGTTGACGGAATGCACGGATGCGCGTCTGATCGCTCGCGCGGTCGAGTGGGCCTGGGATGCGCCGCAAGCCTGGGGTGAGATCTTCAATATCGCCAATGGCGATGTGATGGCCTGGCGCCATCTGTTTGAGCGCCTGGCCGAATTCTTCGGCATGCCAGCAGGGGAGTTGGTGCAGACCCGTATGCGGCAGGCCATGCCCGCCGAAGCCCAGGTCTGGCGCGAGATGGCGCGGCGGGAGGGCTTGCATGTGAACGAGCTGTCGGACCTGATCGGGCTGTCATGGCAGTACGCGGACGCGACCTGGTCGGCGCAACACCCCTTGCCGTTCCCGCCGCTGGTATCCACCATCAAGCTGCGCCAGGCCGGCTTCGGCGATTGCATCGACAGCGAGCTGTCGGTGCTGGAAAATCTGCACAGGATGCAGGCGCTCGGCTACTTGCCGCGCTGAGCCGGGCGCCCGCGATCCCGCCTATTGCACGGGCGGGATCTTCAACTTCTCGATCAGCGCGCCCCAGCGCTGACTCTCCCGCAACGTGATATCGCGCAGTTCCGCCGGACTGCTGCTGCGCGGTTCATTGCCGATCTGCTGCATGGTGCGCACGAACTGTGGCGAAGCCGTGATCTTGCGCAGTGCGGCGTTGAGCTTGTCGACCACTGGCGCCGGGGTCCCGGCCGGAGCGAACACGGCGTACCAGGTTTCGCCGACCACGTCCGGATAGCCCAGCTCGGCGAATGTGGGCACGTCGGGCAACAGCGGTTGACGCTGCGGACTCAGCACGGCCAGCGCGCGGTACTGCCCGGCGCGCACATTGGGAACGGCGCTGGTAAGCGCCTCCACGTTGGAGTCGACCACGCCGCCTATCATGTCCACGGTGGCGGGCGCCGCGCCCTTGTAATGCACCTGCGTCACGTCCACGCCCATGCCAGCTGCAGCCAGCTCGCCCAGCAAATGGACCATGCTGCCGAGACCGTTGGTGGCGTTGTTGACCTTGCCGGGATGAGCTTTGGCATAGGCGGCGTATTCGGCCACGTTTTTTGCGGGAAAGTCCTTCTTCACTACAAAGGCGAACGGCACGGTGGCGATAGCGGAAACCGGCGCGAAGTCGTCCAGCGTGTACGACATCTGGGTCATCAAATGAGGCGTGACGGTGAAGGTGCTGCCGGAGGAAAGCAGCAGGGTGTATCCGTCCTTGGGTGCGCGCGCCACGAAGGTGGCGCCTATCATGCTGGATGCGCCGGCCTTGTTGTTGACGACAAAGGTCCCTCCCAGCTCCTCGCCCAACTGCATGGCGAGTTGCCGGCCCACCACATCGCTGGTGCCGCCGGGGGGAAAGGGAATGACGAGCGTGACGGGCTTGTCTGGGTAGTTGGGTGAGGCGGCCTGCGCAAGTGGGGCGAGGCTGGCCAGGGCCAAGGCGGCCCAGGCCGGAATGCGATTCAGCATTGCGGTCTCCGGCAAAGAGGTGAGAGCCGCGGGCGTAGCGCCCGCGGCCGGCTTCAGACGGTGGCGACGGGAGTGACGGGCGAACCTACCGCGCCGGGCAGGCGCAGCGGCGGCGCCGTCAGCAGGAAAGTGCTGCGGCCATGCTCGCGCAGCCATTGCGCCAACTCTGCGAAGTACCAGAGTTCGCCGAGATGCAGCCCAAGCTTGAAGAGGCAATGCGCGTGCAGGGGCAGGCCGGGATAGTGCTCACCCTTGCCTGGCGTGGCCGGATAGGCTTCCACCGCGAAGTTGTCGGCGCAGATTGCCACGATGCCGGAGTCGGTGATCCATTGCAGCAGGCGTTCGTCGCGGCCGTCCAGCACGGCGCACGAGCGCGCCAGGACGTCGCCGTCCGGCTGCTTGTTCATTTCCAGGATCAGGTCGGCAAAGCCCGTATAGAGGCAGAGAAAATCGCCGGGCAGTACCGCGACGCCGTCCAGGGCTGCCATCAGCTCGTCATAGCCGATCAGTGCGCGTTCGCGCCCGTAGCGGCGTTCCAGGTCGACCAGCACGCCACGCCCCTGGACGCCGGCGGTGGCCATGCGTTCGATACCGATGGCCTTGGCGCCCAGGCCGCTCTTTGCGTCATCGGGCCCGATCACGTCCAGGCCGCCGCGATAGCCGTTGTAGTAGACCTTTTCGGGCAGCCCGTCGCCGTTCGCATCGAACATCTGTCCAACATGCCCCAGTCCGTCCCATTGGGTCGAGTACTGCAGGAACATGAGGACGGCGTCGTCCGAAACGACGTCGTTGAAGCAGGGGCAGACCTGCGACAGCCGATAGTTGTAGTTGTGGCCGTCGCCGCGCTTGTCGTAGGAGAACTGCGGTTCCCGGCGATGCTGGAACAAAGTGTTCCCGCCTGGGTAGTCCAGCGGCAGGCTGAGGCAGAACGCCCGGCCTTCCTGCACCTCGCGGAACGCGCGCAAGCGCGTTTGCGGGGTTAGCAGATTCATGCGCCCGATCTGATCGTCAGGGCCGAAGTCTCCCCAATTCGATCCTTCCGGGCGCTGCTTCCAACGTGGGGTATCCATATTCTTAGACATCCTTGCCATGGGTTGGTGAGCCTGCGTGCAGACCGTCCGCCGATTGTCTCCTTCAGCGGCGGGCTGCATTCTTTGGGCAAACATACCATTCGGTATGTTTTTATGTCAATCGCGTTTTCCCATATAAAAAATCCCGGTTTTTAATGCTGAGATTTTTGTTTTTTATGAGCAATGAAAAATACCAATAGGTATCTTTATGGGGGTTGGGAGCAAGGAAAGACCCTGCCGCGCCACGCTCGTGCGAGCACGAGCGTGCTAGGGGACGGTCGGAAGGCTGGGATGGAAGACATGGTCCGTTCGGGAACAGAACGAACAGGGCACGATCAGCTCCCCGTATCGGGGGCATTGGAAGGAACGCCCGGTGCGCGTAGCGGCGCTGGGCGGGATCGGGATGTGGGGGGGGCGGCCTACTGCTTGTCCATGTACGTCAGCGCGGAAGCCACCAGCGCGCGTACACCCACGCGCAGCGCGCTTTCGTCGATGGCGAACTCCGGCGAATGGTTGGGCGCGCCGCTTTTGTCGCCCAATGGCGAGGCATTAATGAACCAGAAGACCGAGGGCACCTTGCCGCTGACGCCATATGCGCCGAAGTCCTCGCTGCCGGTGGATGGCGCGGGCATTTCAACTGTCTTGCCGGCGCCGGCCGCTTCCTGCCATGCAGGTATCAAGCTGCCGGTCAGGGATTTATCGTTGTCGACGACCTCGTAGCCGGTGTAGATGTTCACCTTGGAGCTCAGGCCGTAGGCCTGCGCAATATGCTCGGCGCGTGTGCGGATGGCCTCGTGGACGATGCGTTGGTTGTGCGACGATAGCGAGCGTACCGTGCCCGCCAGTTCGGCGCTTTCGGGCAGGATGTTTGCGCGCCGTCCGCTCTGCAACATGCCGATGGACAGTACGGTGACGCCGTCGGATTGATCCACCTTGCTGCTGGTGATGCCCTGCAGCGCCAATGTCAGTTCTGCCGCGGGTACGAGCGCGGGATTCGCGGTCCATGGGCGTCCGCCGTGTCCGCCCTTGCCGTGCAGTGAGATCTCGAAGCGGTCGCCGCTGGCCATGGTAGGGCCGGCGCGATAGGCGATGGTGCCGGAGGGGGCGCCGGCGCTGATGTGCTGGCCGAAGACCACGTCCACTTTGGGATTCTCCAGCACTCCCTGCGCGATCATGGCCCTGGCGCCGCTGGGCTCTTTGTCGGGTCCCCATTCTTCGGCGGGCTGGAATAGGAAGACTATCGTGCCGGGCAGTTCGTCCTGCATCGCCGACAAGGCCTTGGCCGCGCCCAGCAGCATTGCGACATGAGTGTCGTGGCCGCAGGCGTGGGAAACCGATACCTGCTCTCCGCGCCAGACGGCCTTGGCCTGCGAGCGGAATGGCAGGTCATTGCGTTCCTCGACGGGCAGGGCGTCCATGTCGGCGCGCAACGCCACCACCGGTCCTGGCTTGCCGCCCTTGAGCACGGCCTTGACGCCTGTGCGCGCTATCCCGGTCTCGACGGTGATGCCGGGCATGGCGCGCAAGGCGTCGGCGATGTACTTCGCGGTTTCGGTCTCCTGGTACGACAGCTCAGGATGCTGGTGTATGTGGCGTCTCCATGCGATCACTTCAGACTCGGTCTGGTCCGCCCGTTGCAGGGCCTCCTGCAGCAGGCCGGCATCGGAGGCGGCCTTGGCCACCGGCAGTGTCAGTCCCAGGGCCAGCATCAATCCGGAACTCGCGGCCATAAGCCGGTTGGGTAGGGCCATTGCCTTGCTCCTATCAGTGGGGCGCCTCGGACTTGCGGGCGCAGGGAGAAATGTTCAGCGCTGCGCGCAAGCGGCGATGGCGCGTGCGACATAATCGATGTTGCCGTCGGTCAGGCCGGCAACGCAGAGTCTGCCGGACTTCAGCAGATACACGGCATGTTCGCGGCGCAGCGATTCGACCTGCTGGGGGCTCAACCGCATGTAGGAGAACAGTCCTTGCTGTCGCTCGATATAGTCCCAGGCTTCGCGCGCGCCGGTCAATTGCGTCAGCGCGTTGGACAAGCGGGCGCGCAGGCTGACGAGCCGTGTCCGCATCTGCTCCAGTTCATCGGTCCAGACTTGCCGCAACGCGTCATCGCTCAGAATGGCGGCAACCAGGGCGGCGCCAAACGTGGGAGGCGTGGAGTAGTTTCCACGTATCAGCAGCTTGAGCTGGCCCAGCGCGCGGTCCGCGGCGGTTTGGTCGCGGCACACGATATTCAGGGCGCCGCAGCGTTCGCCGTACAGGGAGAAGTTCTTCGAGAAGGAACTGGCGACCAGGCATTCCACGCCCGCCCGCGCCATTGCCCGGATTGGTTCGGCGTCCGCATCCAGACCTAGTCCGAACCCCTGGTACGCCAGGTCAAAAAAGGGAATCAGGCCCTGGCGCGCAAACAGTTCGGTCAGTGCCTCCCACTGATCTGCAGACAGGTCCACGCCAGTTGGGTTGTGGCAGCTGGCGTGCAGCACGACGATGGACCCTGCCGGCAGAGCCTGCAACGCGTCATGCATCTGCGCAAAGCGCACGGTGGCAGTTTGGGCGTCGTAGTAGGGATACTCATGCACCGCGAAGCCCGCCTGGCGGAAGATCTGAGCATGGTTCTCCCATGTCGGATCGCTGACCCAGACCGTCGCTTTGGGGCAGATATGGCGCAGCAAGTCCGCGCCCAGCTTCAAGGCGCCGGTGCCGCCGACACTTTGGGTCGTCACCACGCGCTCAGGCTCGGGGCCATTGGCTCCGAAGATCAGCGATCTGGCTGCGTTGCGGTATGAGGCCGAGCCGGGGATGGGCAAGTAGGGATGCGGCTTTCCCGCCTGCACGAGCATGTCGCGGGCCTGGCGCACGGCGCGCATCACAGGGATGCTGCCGTCTTCGGCAAAGTAGGTGCCGATGCTGAGACTGACTTTGTGGGGCGCAGGGTCGTTCTGAAAGGCTTCAACCAGCGCGAAGATGGTGTCGCCGGCTGTGGCGGGCAGGGGAGAGAAAAGAGACTGCATGGAACTGCCTCATTGGAAAGGTGCGGCCGTGGCCGGCCAGGATGTCAGCGCGATGCCTGGATCTGTACCGCCAGCGTGCCGATGTCCTCGATCGTTGCGCTGATTTCGTCACCGATCTTGAGGAACGTGCCTTGTGGCGCGCCCACGCCGGCGGGCGTGCCCGTCAGTACTAGATCTCCGGGTTCCAGCGTCATGATGCGACTCAGGATTGCCAGCTGCTCACGGATGTCGAAGACCATGCCGCTGGTACGGGCGTTTTGCTTGATCTGGCCGTTGACGCTGAGCTTCAGACCCAGGTCCATGGGGTCGCGGATGAACGCCGCCGGCACCAGCCTGGGTCCGAGCGGGCAGCTGGTGTCATGCGCCTTGCCGGCCACCCAGTCCAGCTTGTAGAAGGTGTCGGGCGCCTTGTTGAGGTCGCGCGCCGACATGTCGACCGCGACGGTGTACGCCGCCACGTGGTCCAGCGCATTTTCCGGCAGCACATTCCTGGCCGTCTTTCCTATCACCAGCGCCAGTTCGATCTCCCAGTCCAGGCGCTGGCAGCCTATGGGCATGTGTACCGTGGCACCCTCGCCGACCACGGCCTGGCGGGGCGGCTTGAAGAAAAAGAACAGGCGCTGTGCGGACTTGTCCTCGGCGTTCGGGACGTTCATTTCCGCCAGGTGGTCATGGTAGTTGGCCCCGGCGCAAAGCACCTTGCCCGGATACTGCAGCGGAGCCATGTGGCGCACCGGTCCGGAGACCTCATGGCCGTCGAGCGCGGAGCGGCGGGCGGCTGCCTGCTCAAGCAGCGCCAGCGAGCGCGGCCAGTCTTCGAAGAGATCGCGGACGGAGGTATCCAGGGCGGGCTGGTCCAACACCTGGGCACAGGTGGCCAGCGGATAATTCCGCCCTTCGATTTCCAGGCAGGCAACGGGACGAGAGGCGATGTCGAGGGTGGTCAATGCGAACATGGGACTTGATCCAGTGAGATCAGAAAATGGGTGGCGGGCGGCGCAGCTCAATCGACCACGAAGCCGGACTGGGCCACGGTATCGCGCCACTGCTCGAGCTGCTGGCGCGCCAGCGCGTCGACCGCCTGCGGTGTGCCGCCGGCCGGTCGCATGCCCAGCTCGGAAAGACGCTTGGCGACGTCGGGAAGGGCGAGGATGTCGTTTACCGCCGAATTCAGCTTGCGGATGGCTGGCTCTGGGGTGCCGGCCGGTGCATACAGCCCAGCCCAGCCCGAGGTCTCGAGTTCGCCCAGCCCGAGTTCGCGCATGGTCGGCGTTTGCGGCAGCGCCGGTTCGCGTTGTGCGCTGAAGGTCGCCAGAACGCGCAGCTTGCCAGCCTGCGCCAGCGGGACCACTTCGCCCGCATCCATAACGATGGCATTGATGTGTCCGCCCAGGAGCGCGGTCACGGCGTCCTTGCCGCCCTTGAACGCGATGTGCTCCAGCGGCGTACCTAGGCGCCTGGCCAGTGAAACGCCCAGGAAATGCTGCAGGCTGCCGGTGCCGGATGTACCGTAGAACGCCTTGTCCGGATTCTGCCTGGCCCAGGTCTGGAACTCGTTGAACGAGGTGACGGGGCTATCGGCCGCGACGGCGAGCACGATGTCCCAGCTCACCAGCTGCGTCACCGGCTTAAGGTCGGCGAAGGGATCGTAATTGAGCTGTCGGAACAGGTGCGGGTAGAGGAAGATGGCCACGCCCGGCGCCACCAGCAAGCTGCTTCCGTCGGGCGCGGCGCCCTTGACCGCCTGAATGGCAATGCGCGTCTGCGCGCCGGGGCGGTTCTCCACCACCACGGGCCGCTCCAGATGATTGGGAAGCTTCTCCGCCACGATCCTGGCCACGGTATCGAACGATCCGCCGGCCGGCAAGCCGACGACCAGCTTTGCCGGCTGCTGCGCGTGGCCGGAGGCCGCCATGAACAGGCCGGCCAATGCCAGGTACTTGAGTCGGGTGAGAAGGGAGGCCCCGCCAGGAACGGCTGTCTTCATCTTGTCTCCACGGTCTTTTTATTTGAGTTGACCCTGGCGAGGATTGTAGGCGGGTGGTGAAAACCGTCTAATGAAGATTAGTCATCGGATGAAAGCCAGCAGGAATTACCGAAGTAGGAACGGCGCCGCGGACCGAAGTCCGTGGGCGCCACGGCCGTCCCGTGCGGGACGGCGCGTCAGCCGGGGTAGTAGCCCTGCCGTATATCGTTCTCGCGGGCGAGTGTCGAGCGCCGCGCGGGATCGCCATAGCCGCCGCCGCCGGGCGTGTAGACCTCGATGACGTCGCCGGCCTGCATGACGATCCCCTGATCCTTGGATACATGGGCTGGCACATAGGCTGCGCCGTCGCGATAGACAGTGACGCGGGTACGGCCGCCTTCCTGCCCACCCGCCGCGCCGGGCGGACCGAATTTTCCGTGGTCCATGACCATGGAAGCGCGCGCCGAGCCTGCCCTGAGACGGATCCGGTAATGGATGCCCATGCCGCCGCGGAACTCGCCCAGTCCGCCGGATCCTTCGTGGATGGCGTAGCGCTCGAAGAGCACCGGATACAACTGTTCCTGGACCTCCACCGGCGCGGCCTTGGAGATGCCGATGGTGGAGCAGCCGTTGGTCAGTCCATCGCCTGCGGGATGGCCGCCGTAGCCGCCGCCCGAGATGACGTACATGACATAGGAGCGCCCATGCATGGGGTCATCGCCGCCGATGGCAAGATTGGCGGTGGTGCCGGCGGGCGCCGCGAACAGGCGCTGGGGGATTGCTTTCTGCAAGGCGTCGAATACGGCTTCGGCGATGCGCTGGCTGACCTCCGCGGCGCAGCCCGATACCGGCCGGGGATACTTCGCATAAAGGAAGGTGCCGTCGGGATCCTCGATGCGCAGCGGTTCGAACAGGCCCGCATTGATGGGCAGTTCGGGGAAAACATGCTTGATCGCCAGGTAGATGGATGAGCGCGTCGTGGCGATGACGCTGTTCATCGGGCCGGCGCAGGGCGGGCTGGATTCGCTGAGGTCGAAGTGCATGAGCTCGCCTTCCTTGCGGATGCGCACCGCCACCTTCAGCGGCTGGTCCTGCACGCCGTCGGAATCCAGGAAGGCTTGTCCAAGATACTCACCGTCAGGAATCGCGGCGATCACGGCGCGGGTCTGGACGGAGGCCTGGCGTTTGAGTTCTTCGATGGCGGTGTCGACGGTGTCCTGACCGTAGCGGTCCAACAGCTGGGTCAGCCGTCGTTCGCCGATGGCCAGCGCGGCCGCCTGGGCCTTGATGTCGCCGATGCGTTGCTCGGAGATGCGGATGTTCGACATCAGGATGGACAGGATTTCCGGATCCAGCTCCCCCTTCTTGTAGAGCTTGACTGGAGGAAGACGCAGTCCTTCCTGCTCGATTTCGGTGGCGTGGGCAGAGAATCCGCCGGGCACCATGCCGCCCATATCGGGCCAGTGGCCGGTGTTGGCGAGCCAGGCGTACAGCTTGCCGCGATAGAAGTAGGGTTTGACGAAGCGCACGTCCATCAGGTGGGTACCGCCCAGGTAGGGATCGTTGACCATGAAGATATCGCCGGGGGCGATGTCCTTGGCCCGTTCGATCACGGCCTGGGTGGAGAACTGCATGGTGCCCACGAAGATGGGCAGGCCCAGCTCTCCCTGGGCGATCAGTTCGCCGCTGTCGCGGTGGTAGATGCCGTTGGAGCGGTCCTGAGATTCCGAAATGATGGGTGAGAACGCCGCGCGGCAATGCGCCAGGTCCATTTCATTGCATACCTGATGCAGCCCGCTCTGGATGACGGTCAGCGTGACGGGGTCGATGTGGGTCATGGGAGTGCATCTGCCCTAGAGAGTGATGATGAGGTTGCCATAGCCGTCGCCGCGGGCATGCGCGCCGGGGTCGATGACGGTGGTGGCGTCCAGTTGTTCGATGATCGCGGGCCCGTTCAGGCCTTCGGCGGGGATGTGCTCGCGTGGGTAGATGGGCGTGTCGGTCCAGCCCGTTTCCGCGAACCACACCGGACGCCGCCGTGGCGGCGCAGCGGCCGTTCCTGTGCTGCGCAGCGAGTCCAGCGATATGGCGTGGCGCTTGCCGACGAGGCTGGTGTCCAGCGTCACCAGAACCGGTCGCAACTCGGAGAGTTCGACCTGGAACCGTTGCCAATAGGCGCGGGCGAAAGCCTCCTGCAGCTGCGCGACGGTGGCGGCGCCGGTTTCGACGGCCACTGTCAACAGATGGCTTTGGCCCTGGAACTGCATCTGCGCGTGATGGAAGATTTCGATGTCGGAGACGGCGATGCCGTCGCGCTCGATGGCGGCATGCCCCAGGGCGATCTGGTCATGCAGGCAGGCCTGCAGATCGGCGTCCGTCAGATCCTTGAGCGGCCGGTTGAAAGACTTTACGAAGTCATGCCGCACATCCGCCACCAGGCAACCCAGGGCGTTGGTCAGTCCGGGGCGCACCGGAATGAGGACGGTCGGTATGGCGAGTTCGCGCGCCAGCGCGACGGCGTGCAGCGGCCCCGCGCCGCCGAAGGCGAAGAGCGCGAAATCGCGGGGATCGTAGCCGCGGGCCAGGCTGACCAAGCGCACGGCGCCGGCCATGTTGTTGTTGCCGATCTGCAGAATGGCCGCCGCAGCCTGCACCGCGTCCAGGCCCAGCGGGCGACCGATGTGCTCCTCGATGCGCGCGGCCACTTCGTCCACGGTGACCGCGCGATCCACGGAGAGCAGGCGATCGGGGTCGAGCCGCCCCAGCACCAGATTGGCGTCGGTCAGCGTCGGCAGTTCGCCGCCGCGTCCGTAGCAGATGGGGCCGGGGCGCGCGCCCGCGCTGTCGGGGCCGACGCGCAGCATGCCGCCGGCCTGCACCCGGGCGATGGAGCCGCCGCCCGCGCCGACGGTATGCACATCGACCATCGGCACGTGCAGGGGCATGCCGTACTCCAGCTCCAGCTCGCTGGATACCTTGGGCACGCTGTTCTCGATGAGCGCGACGTCGGAAGACGTGCCGCCCATGTCATAGGTGATCAGATTCGGGTACCCGGACATCCGGCCGGAATAGGCCGCGGCCATGACGCCCGACGCCGGCCCGGACATGACGGTGTTGATGGCGGCGCGCGCGATGGTGCGCGCCGATACGGTGCCGCCGTTGCCTTGCATCACCAGCAGGTCGTTGCGAAAGCCCGCCGCGGTGAGGCTGCTCTGCAAGCGGTCGATGTAGCGGTCCAGGATGGGCTGGACTGAGGCGTTGACGGCGGCGGCGGTGCCGCGCTCGAACTCGCGGAACTCGGAAATGATGGTGTGGCCGGCGGTGATGTAGTCGTTCGGCCAGTGTTGGCGCGCCAGTTCCAGGGCGCGCAGCTCGTGGGCGGGATTGGCGTAGCTGTGCAGGAAATGTATGACCAGGGCTTCCGCGCCGGTCTGTGCCAGTTCCCGGACCCGGGCTACGAATGCCTCCTCGTCCAGCGCAGTCAGCACCTTGCCTTGGGCGTCCATGCGCTCGGGAACTTCACGCCGCAGCTCGCGGGGGATGAGCGGCACGAAACTGCCCGTCAGTCCGTAGGCGTGCGGCCGGGTGCGCCGGCCGAGTTCGAGCACGTCGCGGAAGCCGTCGGTAGTGATCAGCCCGACCTTGGCGAGCTTGCGTTCGAGTACGGCGTTGGTGGTGGTGGTAGTGCCGTGGACGATGCTGTCCACCCGTTCCAGGGGGACCTCGGTGCGGCGCAATGCCTCGAGCACGCCGAAAGCCTGATTCTCCAGCGTGCTGGGGACCTTGGAGATGCGCACGGCGCCGGATTCGTCATCGACCAGAATCAGATCGGTGAAGGTGCCGCCTACGTCTATGCCTACGGTGACAGTCATGCCAACACCTCTTCGCGGCGCAAGACGTTGAGCGCTGCATGCGCGGTCTCGACGATCTGGGCGATGTCCTGATCCCGCATGGGCGTGGACAGGGCGATGAGTCCATAGCTGGCCATCAGCACGCCGCGGTTCAGCATTTCGCGATTGAAGCGTGCCATGGCCTGAGCCTGTTCCGGACTGGGATAGGCATCGCGGTAGCTGGTCAGCGTCTGCGCCTTCAGATGCAGCTTGACGAGCGATCCCAGCCCGGTGGCCTGGCCTGCGATGCCGGCGTCGGCAAAGGCCTGGTTCAATCCCTGCCGCAGCATGTCGCCGTGACGGTCGAGCTGGGCATAGGCTGCGTTATCCAACAATTGCATGGCGGCCAGTCCGCTCACCATGCTGACGGGGTTGGCCGAGAAGGTGCCGCCGTGGGGTACCGCCGGACGGCCGGCGCTGGGATCGAATACCGCCATCACGTCCGCGCGTCCGGCCACGCCTCCGACGGGAAAGCCGCCGCCCATGATCTTGCCGACGGTAGTCAGGTCCGGCGTGACGCCCAGCCGCGCTTGCGCACCGCCTGGCGCCAGGCGCAGCGTAATGACTTCGTCGACGATCAGCAGGATGCCCAGCTCCGTCGTGACTCGCCGCAGCATGCGCAGATACTCGGGGCTGGCGGGAATCAACCCAACCCGGTTGGGCAGCAGGTCGATCAGCACGCCGGCCAGGCTGGCGGCGTGCGCGCGCAGCAGGGCTTCGGTGGCCTGGCAGTCGTTGAAGGGCAGGATCACGACGTCCGCCGTCACGCCTGCCGGCGTTCCCTGCGAGTGCGCCACCGAGGCGGGCGCGGTTGCCTCACCCCAGTTCGCGGGGCTGGCGTCCAGGCTGGTTTCGGCATGGTCATAGGAGCCGTGGTAGGCCCCCTCGACCTTGGCGATCTTGGGGCGACCGGTATAGGCGCGAGCGGCCTTCAGCGCCATCATCACGGCTTCGGTGCCGGAGTTGGTGAAGCGGATGTGTTCAATGCCCGGCACGCGTTCGGCCAGCAATTCGGCCAGCGCGATTTCGCTCTCGGTCGGCATGCCGAAGGCGGTGCCCAGGTCGATCTGGCGGTGCGCCGCCGCGGCCAGCGCCGGGTGCGCATGGCCGTGGATGAGTGCCGTGAAGTTGTTGATGCAGTCGATCAGCTCGTTGCCGTCGACGTCGCGGACGCGGCAGCCGGCGCCCTGCGCCGCGTAGACGGGGTAGGGCGAAAGATAGACGGTCGTGCGCGTGTTGCCGCCGGGCAGGCTGCGCTTGGCGCGCGTGTGCAGCGCCTGTGAACGGGAGGAAGGATCGGGATACATGGTTTCTCTCAAGCAGGAATTAGCGGCCCAGGTAGGCGTCCCGGACCCGCGGGTGCAGACGTAAGGTCTCGGCCGTGTCGGTCAAGACGATGCTGCCGTTTTCGATGACATAACCGCGGTCGGCCACGCCGAGTGCGAGCACGGTGTTTTGTTCGACCAGCAGGACGGTCATGCCGCCCTCATTGATGCGGGCGATGCGGGCATAGACTTCTTCGGCCAGGCGCGGCGCCAGGCCAAGCGAAGGCTCATCGAGCAGGAGCAGGCGGGGGCGCGCCATCAAGGCGCGGCCGATCGCCAGCATTTGCTGTTCGCCGCCAGACAGGGACCAGCCCAGCTGGCTTGCGCGCTCCTTCAGCCGGGGGAAGAGGTCGTAGACGCGGTCGAAGTCATCGCTGCTGCCGCCACCGCGCACCGAGCCCCCGACTTCCAGGTTCTCCTTCACGGTTAGGCCCGGAAATATTCTGCGGCCTTCCGGGACATGGGCGATGCCCGCCTTTACGCGGCGCTGGATCGGCAGCGTGTCCAGGGAACTGCCGTCGAAGTTCAGTTCACCCGTGGTGGGAAGCAAGCCGGAGATCGCGCGCAGCAGCGTGGTTTTTCCGGCGCCGTTGACGCCAATCAGCGCCACGGCCTCGCCAGCGCGCACATCCAGATCGATGCCGCGCAATGCGACGATGTCGCCGTAGGCCGCACCCAGGTTTCTACACTGCAACATGCTGGTAGCCTCCTCCAAGATAGGCTTCGAGCACCGCGGGATCGGACTGCACCTCGGCGGGGGTGCCTTCGGCCAGCTTGGCGCCGAAGTTGAGCACCGCCACGTTCTCGGCCAGCCGCATCACCATGCCCATGTTGTGCTCGATCAGCACGACCGATAGCCGGTGCTGTTCGCGCAGGCGCCGCAACAGGTCCATCAGTTGTTCGACCTCGCCGGAATTCAGACCGGCCGCAGGCTCGTCCAGCAGCAACAGCCGCGGCCGCGCGACCATGACTCTGGCCATCTCGACCAGTCGGCGGTTGCCGTAGGACAGCGAACCTATGCTGCGGTCGGCCAGCGTGTGCAGGTCGAACTGGCGCAGGGTGTCGTAGGCGGCATCACGGGCGGCGCGTTCGCGCTCCCGCGTGGATCGGGGGCGCAGCAGCAGCGCGCTCAGCGAGCGCGGGTCGCGCATGGCGGCGCCCAGCATGACGTTTTCCAGGACGCTGAGGCGCGTGAACAGTCGGCCGCTTTGGAAAATCCGGCCTATGCCCGCGTGGATGATCGCGTGCGTGGGCAGTCCGGTCAGCACTTTGCCGTCGAAGCTGACCTGTCCGGATGTGGGGGGAACCAGGCCGGTCATCACATTGAGCAGGGTGCTTTTGCCGGCGCCGTTCGGGCCGATGATGGCGTAGAACTGGTTGGCGCCGATCTCCAGGCTGACGTTCGACAGCGCCTGCACGCCGCCGTAATGCTTGCTGATGTTCTGTACTTGCATGAGGCTCATGACAGGCTGCTTCCATGGACCACGCCGCGCCGGCCGCTGCGTTTGGCGCGCCGGCGGTAGGTGGCCGGGTCGACAAGGCTGATCAGGCCGCGGGGCAGCACGATCAGGATGACCAGCACCAGAACGCCGAAAACCAGCAGATAGGCGTTGCCGACGCCGCGCAGCAGTTCGGGCAGCAGGGTCACGCTTACCGCGCCCAGGATCGCGCCGACGATGCTGCCTTCGCCGCCCACGACCAGCATGGCCAGGTAGATGATGGAGTGGGAGAAGTTGAAGTCCTCGGGCGAGACAAAGCGTATGTGGAAGGCGAACAGGCAGCCGGCCACGGCCGCGTAGGCGGCGCCCAGCGTGAAGGCCGCCACCTTGACCTCGGTGACCGGCAGTCCCGTCATGGCCGAGGCCAGCTCATCGTCGCGCACCGCCATCAGCGTGCGGCCCGCATGCGAATGGCGGATGCGCGCGGCCAGCAGGGCCAGCAAGGTCAGCACCGCCAGCGAGAACAGGTAGAAGCTGGGTTCGTCGTCGAGCTTGATGGCGCCCAGCGAGAGCGGCGCAATGCCGGAGATGCCGTTCGTGCCCCCTGTGACGTCGATCCAGTTGGAAACGACGATGGTGAAGCTGACGTTCAGCCCCAAGGTTGCCAGCGCCAGGTAATGCCCCTTCAGGCGCAGCAGGATACGGCCGGTGACATAGGCGGTCAGGCAGGTGGCGGCAATGGCGAGCAGCGCCGCCAGCCAGGGATTCCAGCCGTGGGACGTGGTCAGGACGGCCACCAGGTACGCGGCCACGCCCATGAAGGCGGCGTGCGCAAGCGAGATGAGGCCGGCATAACCGAACACGAAGTTCAAGCCGATGACGGCAATGGCCGAGATGACGGCGGTATTGGCAAGACGGTTGCCGTAGCCCTGGGTATAGAGGGGCAGGGCGGCGGCCAACGCCAGGACGGCCAGACCGCAGAGCAGATGGGATCGTTTCATGGTCAGCCCCGATCGGCGATGCGTTCGCCGAAGATGCCCTGCGGCCGCAGCAGCAGGAAGAGAATCATGATTCCAAAGGCCAGCAGGTCCTTGTAGGTGGAGGACAGGTATGCCGCGCCAAGAATTTCTATCAAGCCCACCACCAGCCCGCCCGCGATCGCGCCGGGTACGCTGCCGAATCCGCCGATGATGGTGGCGGCGAAGGCCTTCAGCGCGACGGCATCGCCCATGTTGACGTCGGCGAACCACATGGGCCCCACCAGCAGGCCGGCAAAGCCCGCGAACACGGCCGCCAGCAGCCAGGCGAAGCCCAGCAGCAGGCGCACCGGCAGGCCCATCAGCCTCGCGGTCTCGACGTCCTGCGCCACCGCTCGCATCGAACGGCCGATGGAAGTACGGTGCAGCAGCGCATAGAGACCGGCGATCAACAGCAGCGTGATGATGATGGTGGCCAGGGCGTGCACCGTGATGACGCCGCCGGCCAGGCTGATGGTGCCGTCGCCGAAAGGCGACGGCATGCGGAAGGGCCAGGCGTCCCAGATCAGCAACGCGCCGTTCTGCATGGCGATGCCGGCGGCCACCGTGCCGATGATGACCGTCACGACGGGACGGTTCTGCAGCGGCAAGTGGACCAGGGCATAGAACAACAGGCCGAAGACCGCCATCATCGCGATGGCCACGGGATAGGCCAGGGCTGCGGGCCACTGGGCCTGGATGATGGTGCTGACCCCGAAGAAAGTGCCCAGCATGACGAACTGGCCGGCGGCGAAGTTCACCACGCTGGTGGCCGAATACACGATGACGAAGCCCAGC
The DNA here is from genome assembly GCF_014851665.1 of Achromobacter sp. ACM03. Classification (NCBI taxonomy): domain Bacteria; kingdom Pseudomonadati; phylum Pseudomonadota; class Betaproteobacteria; order Burkholderiales; family Alcaligenaceae; genus Achromobacter; species Achromobacter sp. ACM03. The sequence goes on from NZ_JACVAD010000002.1 coordinate 645,929, forward strand.
GCGGCCAGGGCGTAGACGCTGCCGAGCGCGACGCCGTTGACCAGCAGTTGGATCATTTCCTGCATGGAGTTCCCCTTGTGGCGCCGGCCATGCTCAGTCGACCTTGATGGTGCTGATGAACTGCATGTCCTTGCTTCCCTTGGCGAACTTCACGATCGCGACATCGTGCACGCCGTTGCCTTTGGCATCGAAGCTGTAGACGTGCGAAACGCCCTGATAACCCTTCAGGTCCTTGAGATAGGCCTGGAGCTTTTGCGGGTCGGCGCCGACGGCGTTGATGGCCTGGGCCATCAGCATCGCGCCGTCGTAGTACGCGGCGCCATAGGGATCGGCGTCCATGGAGAAGCGTTGCTTGAAGCGTTCCGCGTAGTTCTTGCCCTTGTCGGTCGCGGGCAGATAGGTGTCGATCACGCCCCAGACGTTGTCCAGATCGGCTGGCGACAACAGTTGCATGGCGGCCGGGACAAAGGCAGCCGACGAGGCCACCACGGGCTGCTTCAGACCCAGCATCTTGATCTGGCGCAGCACCATCGCGCCGTCCTGCGGGTAGACGAAGGCGAGGATGACGTCGGCGCCCTTGTTCTTCAGGCTGAGAATCTGCGCCGACATGTCCTTGTCGTTCTGGCCATAGGCTTCCGTGCCGACGGGGGTGATGCCCTGATCCTTCAGGAAGGCCGCCGCGGCATTGGCGCCGCCCTGGCCGAAATCATTCTGGATGTAGAGGATGCCGGGCTTGGACAGCTTGAGCTCATCCTTGACGAAGCGCGCCATGGCGACGGCCGCCGTGCTGTCCTGCGGGCGGATGCGGAACAGCCAGGGATTGCGCAGATCCGCGACGGCATCGGCGCCGCCGGCGTACATCGCAGGAATGCCGGCCTTCGCCACTTCCGGCGCGACGGCCATGTTCTGGGTGCTGTAGCTGGTGAGAAAGGTGAAGGCGGGCTTGTTCTCCTGCGCCAGCTTCACGTAGGCATTGACGGCCGTGCCGTTGGACGCCTGGGCGTCCTCGAACACGAACTTGACCGGCTTGCCTTGCAGGCCGCCCGCCTTGTTGATGTCGTCCTCGGCCAGCTTGAGGGAATTGAAGTATTGCTTGCCGGTCAGCGACAAGGGGCCGGTGAGGGGCACGGTGGCGCCTACCACCACGTTCTGGGCGTAGGCCGCGTTGGCAAGGCTTGCCAGGGCGACGGCCGGTAGAACGCGGCGGGCAAGGGTGAGGATGTTCTTGAAAGACATGATGCTGCGCTCCTGTAACGATCAACGTTGAAGGCGGGGCGGCTTTCCCCAGGGTTTTTGATGGCTTTCTCGTCGTTCCGAAAATCGGTACAACGTTCCTTTTTTCGGTATAATAAAAAACAGCCGGCAAGGACAGCAAGACCGGGTTTTCCCGGCATGGGCGTTCGGCCGCCCTACAATGCGCGTCCAAGGAACGCCTATGAGCCAAGATTCCAAACTCCCCCCCCTAGAGCGCTACACCCGCATCCTCGAACTGCTCGCCTCCTTTCCCGACGGCCTGGCCCTCACGGAAATCGCGCGCATGCTGGCTTTACCCAAGACCAGCGCGCATCGACTGCTGGGCACCATGCAGGACTCACAACTGGTGGATCTGGCCGCAAGCACCTATGTGCTGGGTGCGCGGGTGAAGCGGCTGGCATACGCCAGCGCAGATACGGAGTGGATAGGCGCGGTGGTGCGCCCGCACCTGGCCGACCTGGCGGCCGAGACCGATGAAACCTGCTACCTGGCGAAGCTGCACAGCGGTCACCAGGTGTCATCCGTGCTGATGGAAGCGCCCGATACACCCTGGCGCGGATTCGTATTGCCCGGCAAGGGCATGGCGCCGCATGCGGCCGCATCGGCCAAAGCCATTCTTGCGTTTCAAGCGCCCAAGGTCATCGATGCCGCGCTGGCGGAACCGCTACCGCGCTTGACCGCGCATACCTGCGTGGATAGCCGCCGCATCAGAGACGAGTACGCCCAGGTCCGTCAGCAGGGCTACGCGACCTGCATCGGCGAAATCGATGAGGGCCTGGCGGCGTTGGGCGTGCCGGTGCATCTGCCGCATCTGGGCGTGATCTACAGCCTTGGCGTTACGGGACCTTTGCAACGCCTGAAGTCGAAGAACCTCGAGGCGTTGGCGGCCATCATGCAGCGCTACGCAGAAAGGGTCGCGCATGCTTTGGCCGCGGGGTATACGCGGCGTCCTGCGGACGAAGGCTAGGCCTGCGGACTCGCCGCCGACCAGACCTCCACCCGATCACGTCCCGCATTCTTCGCCCGGTACAAGGCCTCATCCGCCTTCGCCATGACCTTGTCGATGTCGGCATCATCCGCCGGCCACAGCGCGATGCCGATGGACACCGTGACACGCCCCACCGCTTGCGGCACGGCATGGCTTGCCGTCGCAGCCCGGATGCGTCCGGCGACCATCTCCGCCGTGTCACGCGAGGCGTTGGGCATCACGATCAGGAACTCTTCGCCGCCGACGCGGCACGGCGCGTCTTCCCCTCGCACACAGGTCTTGAGGATGGCGGCCAGCGCGATCAGCACCTGATCGCCGGCCGCGTGCCCGTAGGTGTCGTTCACGCGCTTGAAGTGGTCCAGGTCCAGCGCGAGCGCCGCGAAAGGCTGCTGGGTCTGGCGCAGGGTGGCGATCTGCAGCGCCAGGCCCCTGCGGTTGAAGAGGCCCGTCATCGGATCGGTGATGGTGTCCGTGTTCAGCTTGTCGAGCCGCCGGGTTTGGGAGCTCTGGCTCATCGTCACGGCGTTCCGCAGGCGGGCAGCTTCGTAGTACCAGCCCTTGACCCTGTCCAGATCTCCAGCGGATGCGCCGGGCTGGTCCCGTTCGATGATCTGCGCCAGTTCCTCCAGCGGCCGCGAGATCCAGCGGCCCAACAGATAGATGACCAGGAACATGATCAGCCCCACCGGCAAAGCGTAGAGCACGATCCTGTCGGTCAGGCTCCGCAGCGGGCGCAGCGTTTCGTCCAGCGGGCGTTGCGCCACGACGCCCCATCCGCCGTTCTTGAGCGCGGCGTAGCCGGCCAGGAGGTGCGCGCCGCGGGTGTTGACCACGGGCATCGCACCCGTCTCGCCGCGCAGCACGGCTTCGACCACGGCGTTGCTTCTTTCGCTGGTGCCGATGCGATCCTTGTCCTTGTGGTAAATGATGGTGCCGTTGCCGTCGACGACATACAGGTAGGATCCGTCGCGGTAGAAGTGCTCGCCTACCAGTTTGTCGAACTCGTTGCCTTGCCGAAGGTGGATGGCCGTGAGAATCGTGCCGGCATAGTTGCCCTTGGCATCACGAAAAGGCTCGGAAAACGCCAGTATCAGCTGGCCCTCCATACCCACGTAGGGGGTCGATATCTGGCCCTTCAGATGTTGGGCGCCCGTCGCCAATTGTTGGCGCACCAGCGTCCTGCCTTCGAAGCCCGCGTCGGAGGGAGCGGTGGCGAGGATGGTGCCGCTACTGTCGGCGATGGCGGCCGTCATGACGCCGTCGCTCTGATGGACGAGGCGCGCGAGTTCGTCTTCCATGGCGGGTTTCGAACCCAGCAGGCCAGGCGCTCGCTCGGCTGACAGGAGCAATTGCCGCTGTATGGATTCGATGTAGATGTCGGTGACTTCCGCCAGCTTGACCGCATAGGCCCGGTTGGCCTCGAGGGTGTTGGCAATCAACTGCTCGCGCTGCACCAGGTAGGCCGCGTACAGGGTGTTGACGAAGGCGATGATTCCGCTCGCGAGCGCCAGCACGGTGACAAGGCGGCGCAGTTTCAGTCTGGGCATCGCGGCAGTGGTCAATGCGGAGCTCCTTCAATCATTCACTCTGACCATTGAATCGGGGCCTTCCGCGCCTGGCCGAGCCTGCGCGCGTGTAGAACTTCAGTTTTGCGGCAAGCCTGCGCCAAGTCAAGAATCGCGTGAACGGGCGCCTGTGGATAGCGCTTCGATCAGGTGCTCGATGAACGCGGCCGTCGCTTCGGGCAACCGGGCGTGGCTGGCGGTCTGCACTTGCAGCGTGCGTTCGGCGAAGACGGCTTGCTGCAAGGACACGGCCACCAGCGCGCCGCTGCGCAGCGGTTCGGCGAGCGTGATCTCGCCGGCCAGCGTGACGGCATGGCCGGCCTCGACGATGGCGCGAATGACCGATGACGAGTTGCTCGAATAGGCGATGTCGAAAGGCGGCCCGTCGCCGCCCGCCGCCGAGCTGTCGAACAACAGGCGCACGGTGGTGCCCGAGTCGGTCAGCGCGATCGGGTAGCGGCGCAGGTCGTCCAAGGACACGCTGGCGCGTTTGGCGAGAGGATGGTCCGGGACCATGATGGCGCGAACGGGCGAGACGATTTCGTAGCGCACGGCGATGCCGTTGCCCGCGTTCAGGCTGAAGGCCAGGCCCACGTCGATGCTGTTGTCGCGCAGGCGCTGCGTCACGACGCCGGGCGAGCCGATGTGCACCTGGAACGCTACATCGGGATGCAGGGCGCGGTACGCGCCCAGGATGGGCGGCAGCACGTTGCGCGCCACGGCTTCGTTGGAGCCTATGCGGATGGTCGTCAGCTCCGCATGACGCAGGCTGCGGATATCGCGCAGCACGTGTTCGGCATCCATGGCGACGCGGCGCGCATAGTCGGCCAGCATTTCGCCGGCCCGGGTCAGCTCCATGCCATGCGGGCGCCGTTCAAACAGGGCCGCGCCGCAGTCATCCTCCAGTTTGGCGATCTGCCGGCTGATGGCGGAGGGCGCTACGTGGAGGCTCGTGGCCGCGTCCTTGATGCTGCCTGCGCGTACGACCTCGAGGAAGTAGCGGTGCGCGGTGCTGAGCATGTCGTGATTCTCAAAATAGCAATTGGCATGCTAATTATTGATATTGATTGCCGCAAAAGCAATTCATAGAATGGGCCGACCAGGGCCGCCAGGATAGGCAACAGACCCGCCTACGGCGCTTCAACCAAGGGGAATCGCATGGCTAGTGTTGTATGTAAATCGGACCGCGCCGCCGCGCGCCCGCAGGGACTCGGCATTCTGAAGCGCGCCTTTGCCGCGCTGGCGTTGTCGGCGGCTACCGGCGCGGGGGCGGCTGATTTTCCGCAGCGTTCGCTTCAGCTGATCCTGTCGTTTCCACCGGGCGGAGCGACGGACGTGCTCGCTCGCGAGCTCAGCCAGAAGCTGGGCGACACGCTGGGCCAGTCGGTGGTGGTGTTGAACCGCCCCGGCGCTGGCGGCTTGATCGGCATGCAGGCGGCGGCGCGTTCCGAAGCCGACGGCTACACGCTGTACATCTCGTCGGTGATGTCCAACTCCATTTACGAAGCGCTCAATGGCAAGCAGCAGGTGTCGCTGGACGGCGACTTCGATGCGGTGGGCGCGATCGCCAGCGCCCCGCACATCCTGGTCACCCCCGCGACGCTGGGCATCAAGGACTATGCCAGCCTGGTGGCCTATCTGAAGGCAGCGCCGGGCAAGTACAACTACGCGTCGATGGGCGCGGGCACCCTGTCCAACCTGGAGGGCGAGATCTTCAAGGAGCAGGCGGGCGTGGACGCATTGCAGATCCCGTACAAGGGCAGCAGCCAGGCCTTGCCCGAAGTCATCTCGGGCGCGTCGGTCTTCATGTTCGACAGCGTGACCAGCTCGCTGCCGCATAAACAGGGCGGCCGCATCGACGTGCTGGGCGTGGCCTCGGCCAAGCGTCTGCCGGTCATGCCTGACGTACCCACGCTCAAGGAGCTGGGCGTGCAGGGCCTGGAGGCGGAGAACCTGTTCGCGTTGATGGCGCCCAAGGGAACGCCCAAGGACCGCCTGGACATCGTGGCCCGCGCGCTGGCCAAGGCGCAGGGCGACGCGGGATTCCGCAAGGCCATCGAGGCGCAGGGCTTCCAGATCAGCGAGATTCCGGCTCAGACCCTGCCCAAGTTCATCCTGGACCAGCAGGCGTTCTGGCGCGACAAGGTCAAGGCCCTGAACATTACTGCGGGCAAATAGCGGCCGTCCCGGCTTTCTTGCTGGCCGCCCGCGGGCGGCCAGCCCCTAACTTCCGACCCGACTTCCATGCCCATTCCGAACGATCCCTTCTGGCAGCTTCCTTATGCATCGCAACGCATGCCCCTGCTTGCGGACAACGTGGTCAGCACGTCGCAGCCACTGGCCAGCGCTGCCGGCCTGCAGATGTACGCGCGGGGCGGCAACGCGATCGACGCGGCACTCGCCACTGCCATTGCGCTGACCGTCGTGGAGCCATGCATGAACGGGATCGGCGGCGACATGTTCGCCATCGTCTGGCATGGCGGGCGCCTGCATGGGCTGAATGCGTCGGGGCGCGCGCCGGCCGCCTGGGAAACGGCCAGGTTCGCGCATCTGGATGGCATGGACCCGATAGGCTGGGGCAGCGTGACGGTACCCGGTGTCGTGTCGGGTTGGCGCGCGATCTGGGAGAAATTCGGTTCGCTGCCGTTCGAGGACTTGTTCGAGCCCGCCATACGCTATGCGCGGGACGGCTATCTGGTTTCGCCCACGGTGCATCGCCAGTGGCAGAAGCAGGTGCCGCGCCTGAGCGGGCAGCCGGGCTTTGCCGAGTCCTTTGCGCCCGGGGGCCGCGCGCCCTTGCCCGGCGAGCGCTTCTCCAGCCCTGGCCAGGCCGCCACGCTGGAGAGCATCGCCCGCAGCAAGGGCGAGAGCTTCTACCGCGGCGAGCTGGCCGCGGCGATAGCCGCCCACGCGCGCAACACGGGCGGCTATATCACCGAGGCCGACATGGCGGGCCATACGGCTGACTGGGTGGAGCCGATAGGCATGCGCTACCGCGACCTGGAGCTCTACGAGATTGGTCCCAATGGCCAGGGCATCGGCGCATTGATGGCCTTGGGCATGCTGGAACGTTTCGACCTGGCGGATTGCGGGCGCGACAGCGGCCGCGCGCTGCATCTGCAGATCGAGGCCATGCGCCTGGCGTTCGCGGACCTGTACGAACATGTGGGCGATCCGGCCCACATGCAGGTGTCGAGCGCGCAGCTGCTGGAACCCGCCTATCTGGCGGAACGGGCAAAACTCATCGATCCGGATCGCGCGGGCGAACCCCGGGCCGGCAATCCGCACAGCGGCGGGACGGTGTATCTGACCGCGGCAGACCGGCACGGCACCATGGTGTCGTTCATCCAATCCAACTTCAAGGGATTCGGTTCCGGCGTGGTGGTGCCGGGAACGGGCATCGCCATGCAGAACCGGGGCTGGGGCTTTTCAACGAAGGCCGGGCATCCCAATGTGGTGGCGCCAGGCAAGCGGCCGTTCCACACCATCATTCCAGGCTTCCTGATGAAGGGCGGGCAGCCTTTGATGAGCTTTGGCGTCATGGGCGGCTCCATGCAGGCGCAGGGCCATCTTCAAGTGACGAGCCGGCTGGCCGACTTCGGCCAGAATCCCCAGGCAGCGAGCGACGCGCCGCGCTGGCGCATCAAGGATGACAACGTGGGCGTGGCGGTGGAGTGGAACGTCCCGCCGGATGCTGTCGAGCACCTGCGCGCATGCGGCCACAAGGTCGATGTGGCGCCGCGCTTTGATCTGGAGTTCGGCAGTGCGCAGATGGCCTACCGGCTGGAGCAGGGAGGCTATCTGGCGGCGTCGGATCATCGCAAGGACGGCTACCCCATAGGCTATTGACGCCGTCTTCCTGGGGCATGTTTGGTCGAGGAAAATCCCCGTTTCGTCGAAAACTGCGTGATGTCTCGTGGCCGGCCGATGACAATCGGCACATTTCCGGCCCGAACCGATGCGGCAACGGTCCTATCCCGACGCTGGCCACAATGGCCGACCCGTCGCGTCAGCGCTGCGCCACCGCGCGCCGCAGGCGCTGCGACGCGACCCGTCCCAGCACCACGGGCGCAACGCCGTTGTTGAACGCGACCTCGGTCTGCGCGCCGGGCAGCTGCGACAGGTGGGAGACATGTTCCAGATTCATGATGACCGACCGCGACAAGGCGCAGAAGGGCGGACTGGGCAGCTGGGCCGCCAGGCGCTTGAAGGTGATGTGCATCAGCTCGTTGGCGTGCGCGGCGCTGCAAAGCATCACGTAGTCGCCTTGCGCCTGCGCCATGGTCAGTTCATGGATCTTGATGATCTTGGTGCCGTTGCGCGTTCGCAGCGTCAGGTGGCCGCCAGCGCGCGGGCGCAGCCGCGCCAGCGCCTGTTCAAGCCGGCCCGGACGCACGGGCTTGAGCAGGTAGTCGACGGCCTGTACGTCGAAGGCGCGGGCGGCGTAGTCGCTGTGCGCGGTGACGAAGACGACGGCGGGTGGGACTTCCAGCTGGTCCAGCAGGTCGAAACCCGTGGCGGCAGTGAGTTCGATGTCCAGGAACAGGGCATCCGGACGATGCTCGCGGATCAGCGTTCGCGCCAATTCCAGGCAGTCGGCTTCGCCCGCGACATGGACGTCGGGCGAGGCTTCGAGCAGCCGGCGCAGGTAGCGCCGCGCCGGGGCTTCATCGTCGATGACAAGCACACGCAGCATTTTCCTCCCTGGCGCCATGGTGTGGCGGGTATAGTCGTCCGGTCTGGCACGCGGGTAAATATAAGGCCTATGCAGTTTCCAGAGAACCCTTTGCCCGTCCGGGGGGCGCATCCATGAAGTTCGCATCGATCGGCCAGGGTTTGAGTCCAGGGGAGTCCTCGCTTGGCTTCTGGCGGGCGCAGACGCTGGGATGGCTCTTTCTCGCGATCGTGGGCTTCTTCATCCGGTTGGCGGTGTTCGGCAATGCCACCGCAGCCTTCTGGCTTACCGTGGCGCTGGAACCGCTGGCATTCGTCCTGACCAGCGGGGCGGCCGTGCTGCATGGCCGCCGTGCGGGCAAAGGCGATCCGCCCTTGCTGGTGCTGGTCTGCGCGGTGTTGTTCTGCCTGACCGCCTCGGCCTTGCTGGCGTCGATCGCCTATGGCATCCACAGCCTGTTTCTGCCTGGCGCAATCCGCGTGCTGCCGGGCAACCAGTACCGGCTGGGCTTTCTCTACTACATGGGCATGCTCTCGATCTGGACGCTGATCTATTTCGGCGTCTCGGCCGAGCTGAACGCACGCAGCGAGCGCCTGTCCAAGATGAAGGCGGAGACGCGCTCCTTGAGACTGGAGCTTGAGCATCTGCAGCTGCAGATCGAGCCGCACTTCCTGTTCAACTCGCTGAACACCATCGTGGCCGAGATCGCCGATCGGCCTGCCATCGCAGAGGAAATGACGCGCAGCCTGGCCGAGTACCTGCGCTATTCGCTGGACCGGCGCGGACGAGGCTTGTCCAGGCTGGAGGAGGAGATCGAGGCCGCCGAAGCCTATGTGCGCATCCAGGCGCTGCGCTTTGACAAGCGGCTTGAATTGCGCAGCCAGATCGATCCGGCCACGCTACGGATCAGTGTTCCGCGCATGACGCTGCAGGGACTGGTGGAAAACGCGATCAAGCACGGCATGCGTTCGGAACACGCGCATTTCCCGATCAGCATACGCACGCGTTTGCAGGGCGATGAACTGCTCATCGAAGTGGACAATCCCGGCCGGCTGCACGCGCCCTTCGATCTGGCCAGCGGCGGGGGCGGACTAGGGAATCTGTGCAGGCGGTTGACGCTGAGGTATCCGGACAGGCATCAGTTCGTGCTGGAGCAGCGCGGGGAAAGAACCGTCGCGCAGATAAGGCTGCGGGGCGAGCCGCTGCCGGCCTAGCGCGCCGGTTTCAGCGGTACGTCGCGAGCAGGATGCTGGTTTCGGTGGCCGCGATGCCCTTGATCAGGCGCACGCGTTCCAGCACCTTGGACAGATCTGCAGTGGAATCTGCGCGTATTTCGGCCAGCAAGTCCCAACGGCCGTTGGTGTCGTGCAGCTGCTCGACGCTCGGCTCGCCCAGCAGGCTGGCCAGCACGGCGCGCGTCTGGTTGCCGTCGACGGTAATGCCCATCCAGGCGCGCAGGCCGTCCTGGTCGGAGTCAGGGCGCAGCTTGAGCGTATACCCGGCGATGAGCCCGTCCTCCTCCAGCTTGCGCAGGCGGTTGGAGACCGTGCCGCGCGACACGCCGGCCTTGCTGGCCAAAACGGAAAGCGGCGTGCGCGCGTCGCGCCGCAGAATGCCGATCAGTCGGGTATCGATTTCATCCATGACGGGTCCGGATTTCAATATTCCCGGAACAGCCGGCCATAGCCGTCCATCCGGTCGTGGATCCCCGCCAGCCGCAGGCAATGCCACATGCTGGCCTGATTGCTGCCGATCACGGGCTTGCCCAGCCTGTCCTCCAGACGTCCGAGGATGGCGGTGGAGCGCAGCGCGCCGCAGCTGATGAAGACGGCATCGGCATCGGGCCGGTCCACGGCACAGGCGAATTCGTACAGATAGTCGGCCGAGACCCGGTTCATGGTTTCGTCGTCGGGCAGACCCAGGCCCTGCAGCGAGACGACTTCGTGGCCGCTGCTTTCGAAGTAAGCGCGCTCCAGTTCGTTGACGGCATCGTCATAGGCGGTGGCAACCGCCAGGCGGCGCGCGCCGACCGCGTCCAGCGCCTGCGTGACGCCGTCCAGCAGCGTGGCCACGGCCGCGCCGGGGCGGGCCTGCGCGAGTAGCGCTCGTACCTTGTCGTTGCCGATCACGAAGCTGCCCGCGGTGCAGTTGTAGCAGACCACGTCGATATCGCGACGCCCTGGCGCCAGGCTGTCCAGGGCCTGAAGCAGTCCGCCCTCCATGCCGGCCAGGCTTTGCACGGTGCAGGCCGTTGCCATGGGCACGCGGGCAAAGCTCAGGCCCACGCCGTCGGGAGCCATGGCGTGCATTTCGCCCTCGGTCAGGCCGGCATTTGCCACGCACAGGAAAGCCAGGCGGGCCCGGGGGTAGGGGCCGGCGTCGTAGCGGACGGGATTCATTCCGTCATCCCCGCGGCGTCGAAGCACTCGCGTATGACCGTGGCCGCCTTGACGAAGTTGGGGTGCCCGACCATGGCGTAGTTGCGCGGACGCGGCAGATCGATGTCGACGGTCAGCGCCACGCGGCCCGGCCGCTTGCTCATCACCACCACGCGGTCGGACAGGAACACCGCTTCGGAGATGCTGTGGGTAATGAACATGACGGTCTTCTTGCTTTCCAGCCATACCCGTTGCAGCTCCAGGTTCATGGCTTCGCGCGTCATCGCGTCCAGGGCGCCGAAGGGTTCGTCCATCAGCAGGATGTCGGGGTCGTGGATCAGCGCGCGGCATAGCGCCACGCGTTGCTGCATGCCGCCGGACAATTGGTGCGGCAGGCATTTTTCAAAACCTTCCAGTCCGCTCAGCTTGATCAGTTCTCGCAGCCGGGCCTCATGACGCGCCGCGGGCAGTTTGCGCATCTCCAGCTGCAGCGAGATGTTCCCGACGACGTCGCGCCATGGCAGGAGCGCCGCACGCTGGAACACGATCCCCACGTTGGCGCCCGGCTCGGTCACGCGCTCGCCAAGCACGCGGATCTCGCCGGCGGTGGGCGGCGTCAGGCCGGCGACTGCCCGCATCAAGGTGCTCTTGCCGCAGCCGGAAGGGCCGAGCACGGAGAGGAACTGGCCTTCGGGTATGGCAAGGTCGATGCCGTCGACCGCGACATAGGAACCGAAGCGCTGGACCATGCCGCGGATGTCGATCGCCGTATCGGGCGCGCCCGCTGCGGGAGCGAGCGTCAAGGCTGCGTGCTGTGCCATATCTAGTCCCTGTTGTAGTCGTTGGTGTAGAGCGTGCTGGTCGGGACCGGGCTGGCGATCTGATTCGATTGCACGAACTGGTCGACCATGGCCTGCCAGTCCTTCTCCGCAGAGACGCCGAACGGCAATCCCTTGGTGTTGGGCGTGCCGGCGGCCTGCAGCGAAAGCTGCAGCTGGCGCACCAGTTGCTCGCGATTGCGCGCCTGTTCCGGACGTTGGCGCACCAGGGCGTCGACCGAGGCGGCCGGGTCGGCCAGGGCCGCCTCGTAGGCCTTGCGCGTGGCGCGCAGGAAGCGCCGAGCCGTTTCGGGATTGGCCTCCAGCCATTTGGTATTGGCCGCCAGCCCGCCTTCCAGCGCGTTGACGCCGAAGTCGGCATAGAAAAAGTAATGCACCTTTGCGCCCTGCGCTTCCAGCGGCGGGATATGGAAGTAGGTGACGCCCGTGATGGCGTCCGCGCGGCGTTGCAGGAACAGGGCGGTCTTGGTGCCCACGGCGGGCGCGATGACATTGATCTTCTTCTGGTCCACGCCGTTCAGGGCGGCCAGCACTGGGAACATCTGAGCCGTCGACTCGGATGCGCTCATGCCCAGCACCTTGCCTTCCAGGTCCTTGGGCGCGCGCACCGGAGCGTCCGCGTGGCTGATGATGACCATGGGAGAGCGTTGGTGCACGGCGAAGACGGCCTTCAGCGGCATGCCCGCGGCGACGCCCTTGAGCATGGTGCCGTAGTCCATGAAGCCGATGGGATCGATGCCCTGCGCCACCAGTTTCGCGGTGTTGCTGGAGCCGCTGCCTTCGCCGATGCTCAGGTCTATGCCTTCGGCCTTGTAGAGGCCTTTGTCTATGCCGTAGTACAGCGGCGCGTGCGTGCCGTAGATGCTGTAGTCCAGGCGCAGGCTCAGCTTCTCCTGCGCGCCGGCCGCGCCTGCGGCCAGCAGGCAAGCCAGGGTCCAGCCAAGTCGAGTCGTGAATTTCATGATGGAGTCTCCGGAGGGCGGGGTCAGACAGAGGGCAGGGCGTCGCTGCGCACGCTGATGTGCCAGGGAATCAGGAATCGTTCGGAAAACTCGACCAGGTAGTAGAAGACCAGGCCGATGAGCATGAGCGCGACCAGCACCGCGAACAGCAACGTCGTGTCTAGGTTGGCGTTGGCGGACAGCAGCACGTAGCCCAGGCCGCTTTCGGCGCCCACCCATTCCCCCACCACCGCGCCGACCGTGGCGAAAGCAATGGCGACCTTCAGGCCGGAGAAGATCTGCGGCAACGCATACGGCAGCCGGATGCGCAGAAAGGTCCGCAGGGCGCCCGCCCGCATCGAGCGGGCCAGGTCGTTGAGGTCCGCGTCCACGGAACGCATGCCCGCCACCGTGCTGACCACGATGGGGAAGAAGGCCACCGAGAATGCGATCAGGATCTTGGGAAACAGGCCCAGGCCGAACCAGATGATGATGAGCGGCGCGACCGCTACCTTGGGAAACGCCTGCGACACCACCAGCAGCGGCATGATGGCGCGCTCCAGCGGACGCGACCACACCAGCAGGATGCCCAGCGGTATGCCGACGGCGATGCTCAGCAGGAAGCCGCCCAGCGTCTCGACGGACGTGACCCAGGAGTGATGTCCCAGGAACGCCGAGTCGGTCCACAGCCGTTCGAGCACGCTTAGCGGCGGCGGCAACAGGTAGGCTGGCAGGCCGAACAGCGGTATCGCGAAATGCCACAGAAGCAGCACTCCCATGACCGCGATGGTTGGATACATCCAGTTCTTCAACACGGCAATTCCCCTTGTATGTTGTTGGAGCCGGTCTTGTTGTCAGACGTCGATTTCGATCAGCTCGCGCGGATAGCGGGTGAGCACTTCGCAGCCGTCCTCGGAGACGGCCACGCTTTCGCTGGCCATGAAGCCGCCTTCGGGCATGAAGAGGGAAGGCACCAGGTGAAAGGTCATGCCGGGCTCAAGCACCGTGGGGTCGTCCGGACGCAGCGCGAGGAAGCGGCCCTCGGCCCAGTTGGGCGGAAAGCCGATGCCTATGCCGTAGGCCGTGCGGTGATCGAAGTAATGCCCCAGCCCGGCCCGCTCGAAGACCGCGCGGCAGGCCTGGTCCACCTGGGCGGAGGTGACGCCGGGGCGGATGGCGTCGATGGCGGCGTCCAGCGCGGCGATGACGGTGCCGGCCAGGAAGCGCTGCCGCTCGGTGGCGCGCCCGACCACGCAATTGCGGGAGATCATGGCGTGATAGCGGTTGATGTTGGCCGCGGCCTCCAGGAACACCAGGTCGCCCCGCTTGAGCTCCCGGCGCTGCCAGGTGGTGAAGCAGACGCCGCTGGCGCGCCCCACGGCCACCAGCGGCACGCGGGTGTATTCGCTGCCCGCCTTGGTGGCGCCGTGCAGCATGGCGGCGGCGAGATCGTTTTCGGTGGCGCCGACTGCGATCGCGCGCACTGCGGCGTCGATGCCGGCGACCGCCGCGTGCGCGGCCTGGCGCATGAAGCCCAGCTGCGCCGGGGTCTTGATCTTGCGCGCCTCTTCCATCGGGCCTTGCCAGTCGGCCAGCCGTGGGCCCATGCGGGCTTGCAGCTGCTTGTAGGCGGCCACGCTGAGGTAGCCAGAAGCCGTTTCCAGGCCAATGCGGCCGCTGGGCAGGATGTCCTTCAGGTAGCTCGCCAATACATCGACCGGGTCGCTGATGTCATCGATGGCGACAAAGCGTGCGATGTTGCGGTTGCCGGTCGCCACGGCGTGGTTGACCTGGCGCGAGACCATGGCGATGCCGCCGTCGGGCGAGACCACCAGGCACTGGAAGGTGAAGTAGCCAATGGAACGGTAGCCGGTCAGCCAGTAGATATTCTCGGGGTCGAACAGGATGGCGGCTGACAGGCCCTGAGCCTGGATGTCCTGTGCCAGCAGCGAGAGGTTCGCGGCATAGGTTTCCGGGCCGAACGGCAATTCCATGGTTGCGTAGTTTTCCGACACGATGGGTCCTGGATGAAAGTCGAGCGTTCATCCTAGGAACAATCTGCATAACTGCCTAATACCAATAATTGCCATCCCTATAGCTAAATAGTTATAGTCGGCGCATGAACGTGAGAGAGATAGAAATCTTCAGGGCGGTGATGCGCGAAGGCTCGGTGTCCCGGGCGGCGCAGGTGCTGCTGATTTCACAGCCTGCCGCCAGCAAGTACATCGCCCAGCTGGAGCGCCGCGTGGGCGTGGCGCTGTTCGTGCGCAAGGGAGGGCGTCTGCTGCCTACGCCCGAAGGCAGGGCGCTTTATGGCCAGGTCGACCGGCTGTTCTCCGGCCTTTCGCAACTGGATAGCTTCATCAAGGACCTGGGCAGCGAAAAGCAAGGCCACCTGACCGTGGCGTCCTTGCCCTTGCTGTCCTTGACCGTCATGCCGGACGTGCTGGCCAGTTTCATGGCGGACCGGCCCAATATCTCCGTGGCTTTGCAGACGCGCAGTTCGGCGCGCATCGTCGAATGGGTGGCAGCGCGCCAGGTGGATATGGGGGTGTGCTTCTACGGGGGGCAGCACCCGGGCGTGGTGGCCGAGCCGCTGGTGAGCCTGCAGCTATATTGCGCCATTCCTCCCGGCGACCCGCTGGAAAAGTTCGACACCATCCGTGTGGAACAACTGGCTGGCCGCGACCTCATCATCTACGACAACCTGGACCACACCCGCTTCTGGCTGGAAGCGCTGCTGGAGCAGCAGAAGGTCTACGCGCGACGTCGCGTGCAGGTGTTCTGGACCTCGGTGGCGATGGAACTGGTGATGCGTGGCGTGGGCATCGCGCTGGTAGACCGGCTGACCGCCGCGCGCATCCCGGGCGGGCTGGATCAGCTGCGGCCGCTGGAGCCGGGCGCCTCGTTCGATCTCAGCCTGGTATGGCCAGAGCATTGGCCGTCGTCGGTCATCGCGCTTTCATTCGCTGACGCGTTGCGCGAGCATCTGCGCGACCACGCAACCTAGCGCACCGCGCCCGCGGCCAGGAAAACTGGAGGCGCGGGCTGGAATCGAACCAACCTTCGCGGATTTGCAATCCTGCTGCATAGCCACTCTGCCACCGCGCCGTTTATTTTGTCCTAGGACATATATAATTATGTTCGAGTACAAACTAAAACGCAAGCGGCAACCCATAGACAGAGGACAGCAATGCAGTTCCAGTTTCCCATCGTCATCATCGACGAGGACTTCCGCTCGGAAAACACGTCCGGCCTGAGCATCCGGGTATTGGCCGAGGCCATCAAGGCCGAAGGCTTCGATGTGCTGGGAACGACCAGCTACGGCGATCTCAGCCTGTTCGCGCAGCAGCAAAGCCGCGCCAGCGCCTTTATCCTGTCCATCGACGACGAGGAACTCGCGCACGGCGAGGGCGTCGCGCCCGCGCTGCTGGCATTGCGGGAATTCATCAGTGAAGTTCGGCGGCGCAATGCCGACGTGCCGATCTATGTGTACGGCGAAACCAAGACCGCGCGGCACATTCCGAACGACATCCTGCGCGAACTCCAGGGTGTTATCCATATGTACGAGGACACGCCCGAATTCGTGGCGCGACACTTGATCCGCGAGGCCCGGGCCTATCTGGAGGGCGTCAAGCCACCGTTCCTGAAGGCGTTGCTGGACTACGCCGAGGACGGATCCTATTCCTGGCACTGCCCGGGCCATTCGGGCGGCGTGGCGTTCCTGAAGAGTCCCGTGGGTCAGATGTTCCATCAGTTCTTCGGCGAGAACATGTTGCGCGCGGACGTCTGCAACGCTGTGGAGGAGCTGGGGCAACTGCTGGATCACAACGGCGCCATCGGCGCGAGCGAGCGCAACGCCGCGCGCATTTTCAATGCGGACCACTGCTATTTCGTGACGAACGGTACCAGCACCAGCAACAAGATCGTGTGGCACCACATGGTGGCGCCGGGCGATGTGGTGCTGGTGGACCGCAACTGCCACAAGTCCATCCTGCACAGCATCGTCATGACGGGAGCGATACCCGTCTTTCTACGCCCGACACGCAACCATTTCGGCATCATCGGCCCGATTCCGCGCAGCGAGTTCGATATCCAGGCCATCCGGGAGAAGATCCGCGCCCATCCGCTGCTCAAGCACCTGGACGCCGACGCGGTCCGCCCGCGGGTGATGGCGCTGACGCAGTCGACCTACGACGGCATCATCTACCAGACCGAGGAGATCAAGGCAGCGCTGGATGGCTACGTGGACGCCTTGCACTTTGACGAGGCCTGGATGCCGCACGCGGTGTTCCACCCGTTCTATGGCGCCTACCACTGCATGGGCAAGCAGCGCGCGCGGCCCAGGGAATCGCTGGTTTTCTCTACGCAATCGACGCACAAGCTGCTGGCCGGAATCAGCCAGGCCAGCCACGTGCTGGCGCAGGACTCCATGACGCGGCGGCTGGATCGGCATCTCTTCAACGAAGCCTATCTGATGCACACCAGTACCAGTCCCCAGTACGCCATCATCGCCAGCTGCGACGTGGCCGCGGCCATGATGGAGCCGCCCGGCGGCACGGTGCTGGTGGAGGAGAGCATCGCCGAGGCCCTGGACTTCCGGCGCGCGATGAAGGAGGTCGGCACGCATTTCGCCGATGGCGACTGGTGGTTCAAGGTCTGGGGGCCGGAGACGCTGGCGCCGGAGGGCATAGGCTCGCCCGAGGACTGGATCATCCGCGGCGGCGACGGCGAATCGTCCTGGCACGGATTCGGGGCGCTGGCGGACGGCTTCAACATGCTGGATCCGATCAAGTCCACCATCGTGACGCCAGGGCTGGATCTGGACGGCAATTTCGCGGACGGCGGCATTCCGGCCTCCATCGTCACCAAGTTCCTGGCGGAGCATGGCGTGATCGTGGAGAAGACCGGGCTGTACAGCTTCTTCATCATGTTCACGATAGGGATCACCAAGGGCCGCTGGAGTTCGCTCTTGACCGCGTTGCAGCAGTTCAAGGACGACTACGAACGCAACCAGCCCATGTGGCGGATCCTGCCGGAGTTCTGCCGCAAGCATCCTCGCTACGAGAACATGGGCTTGCGCGACCTGTGCCAGCATGTCCATGCGACCTATGCCAGGCATGACATCGCCCGGCTGACCACGGACATGTACCTGACTGACGTCACCCCCGCGATGAAGCCCTGCGATGCCTATGCCTGCATCGCCCAACGCCGCACCGAGAGGGTGGAGATCGACCATCTGGAAGGCCGCATCACCACCAGCCTGATCACGCCCTATCCCCCGGGCATACCGTTGCTGGTCCCGGGCGAGGCGTTCAACCGGACCATCGTCGATTACCTGAAGTTCTCGCGCGAGCTGAACCGCGAGTGTCCCGGGTTCGGCACGGACATCCATGGCTTCGTGGAGCTGCGCGACGCGGACGGAAACCTGCGTTACTACGTGGATTGCGTGCGGTAAGCCCGCTTTATGCGGACTGGAAATCCATGTCAAACTTACGCCGGGAGTCGGCGCGGCCGCTGCCCATGCCAGGAACGGAATTGTCTTAGGACGCTATGAAAATACAAGGAAAGACCGCCGCTGAGATCTTCGATTGCGTGCGCGGGCTGGCTCAGTCGGGCCAGTTGCCGCCGGGCCAGGCGTTGCCGCCGGTGCGCGATCTGGCGGTCGAACTGGATATCAACCGCAATACGGTCGCCGCCGCCTATAAGCGCTTGGTGACGGCCGGCATCGCGCTGACCCAGGGGCGCCTGGGCACCATCATTCGCGACCAGTCCGGTCCGGGCGAACAGGAAGGCGCGCTATCGGATTCGCCCTTGGCCGACCTGGCCAGCGGCAATCCCAATCCGGCCTGGCTGCCGGACCTGAGCGCGGCCCTCGCGATCCGGCCCTATCAGCCGCGGCTCTACGGTGAACCCACGGTCAACGCGGGATTGGAAAGCTATGCCCGCGCCTGGTTCGCGCGGGACTGTCCGGCGCCTTTCGAGATCAACCTGACCCACGGCGCAGTGGACGCCATCGAACGGCTGCTCAGCTCGCACCTGGTGGCTGGGGATAAGGTGGCGGTCGAAAATCCCTGCTTCCTGAGCAGCATCAACATGCTGCGCATCGCCGGCCTGCAGGCGCTGGGCGTGCCGGTCGACGCCGAAGGCATGCAGGCGGCAGCCCTGGAAGCGGCGCTGGCCAAGGGCGCGCAGGCCGTAATCCTGACGCCGCGCGCCCACAACCCCACGGGCTGCAGCCTGAGCGAAAAACGGGCGAAGGCGTTGGCGCGGGTGCTGGCCAAGTATCCCCATGCCATGGTCATCGTGGACGACCACTACGCTTTGCTGTCGGCCAAGGAGTACCACTCGGTGCTGCCTTCGGGCACGCAGCGGTGGGCGCTGGTGCGGTCTTTCTCCAAGACGCTGGGTCCCGACGTGCGCCTGGCCATGGTGGCCAGCGATGCCGCGACCTCGCGCCAGTTGCGCCTGCGCCTGGCTTCCGGCACCAGCTGGGTCAGCCATCTGTTGCAGGACATGGTCGAGGTCACGCTGGGCCGGCCCGAGGTGGCCAAGCAGATGGCCCAGGCCCGCAAGGACTACGCCCAGCGGCGCAAGGCCTTGGAAGGCGCCTTGTCCGAGCAAGGCGTGCCATACGCCGCGGACGGCGACGGCCTGAACCTGTGGGTACCGCTGGATACCGACGACCAGGCGGTCGCGCTGGCCCTGGCCCATCGCGGCTGGTTGGTGCGCCATGGAGATGCCTTCGGGGTCCAGGAGCCGGTCAGGGGCCTGCGCATCACCGTCTCTGCGATCGAACCCGGGCAGTGCCGCAAGCTGGCGCGGGATATCCGGGAAAGCATGGTCTAGCCACGGCCGGCGTCAACGCCGGTCGGCCATGGCTTGTCCCAATCTGACGGCGCGCCCTGTCTTCCAGCCGGGATGGAACCGCCAGGCGTTGCCCGGCATCAGCAACACCACGGTCGACCCCAACTGGAAATGTCCCATTTCGGCGCCTTGCGGCAAGCGCAAGGGGGCCTGGCCGCCGTAGTCCCATTGCTGGATACGCCGGCCCCGCGGCGCCACCTGGCCATGCCAGGCCGTGGCTATGCTGCCAACGATGGCGGCGCCCACCAGCACCATGGCGTAGACGCCATGGAGTGGATGCTCGAACCAGCAGACCAGCCGCTCATTGCGCGCCAGCAGGCCATCCATGTGCTGCACGATCTCCGGCCGGACGGAATACAGAGTCCCCGGCACATGGCGCATGCCCAGCAGGCGTCCCTCGCAGGGCATGTGCACCCGATGGTAATCGCGCGGACTGAGATAGATCGTGGTGAACCAGCCGCCTTCCAATGCGCGCGCCAGGTCCGCATCGGCCAGCAGTGCGGCCCCGCTGTACCGACGCTGCTTGGCCTGGATCATCTGCCCCAGGCTGATGCGGCCGAACTGGCTGACGATGCCGTCGGCAGGACTGGTCCAGTCCGCATCGGCCAGCTTGCGGGCGCCAGGGCGCAGGGCGCGCGTGAAGAAGGCATTGAAACTGTCATAGGCCCTGGGGTCGGCGTGCAGGGCTTCGGCGAGATCGATGCCGTACCACTTGGCATAGCCGCGTATCAGCGGCTGGGCCACCCATGGCTGGCGGCATGCGGCCAGCCAGCCGGCGCAACGTGTCAACCAGCGCCTGGGCGTAATGCGGTGGATAAACAGGGAAAGAGAGGTAGACATGACACTCGCGTTCGCGTGATGGCGGTTATTGTCCTGAATCATAGTGTAGTATGGCATAGGACAAAATTTACGATACACATACCGTAGATTGCTTACCGAGAGGCCGCAGCCGCAACAACATGGTTTCCCTACATAGCCCGCGCGTTGAAACCTTGTCGCCCTATATGCCTGGAGAGCAGGCTCCCGGCAATGGATGGATCAAGCTCAACACCAACGAGAATCCCTATCCGCCGTCCTCCGCCGCGATAGCAGCCATCGCCGCTGCGGCTGCTGACGGTCTGGAGCGTTATCCGGACCCGCAGGCCGGGCATTTGCGCGAGGTCATCGCGCAGTATCACGGGGTGCCGGTAGCGCAGGTCTTTGCTGGCAACGGCTCCGACGAAGTGCTGGCGCTGGCGTTCTGCGCGTTCTTCCAGCACGGCGTCCAACCCTTGCTGATGGCGGATGTGACCTACGGCTTTTATGAGGTGTATTGCCGCCTGTTCGGCATACGCTGCGCGCAGATCTCCGTGGACGAGCGCTTGAGGCTGGACCTGGACGGATTCGCGGCGCTGGGCGCCGCGGATGCGGGCATAGCCGGCATCGTGATCGCCAACCCGAACGCGCCCACGGGAGAGTGCCTGCCGCTGGACCGCGTGCAGCGGCTGCTGGAGATCCAGCCTCGCCGGCTGGTGCTGGTGGACGAGGCCTACGTGGACTTCGGCGGGCGCTCCGCCATTGCGTTGGTCGAGCAGTATCCGAACCTGCTGGTGGTCCAGACGCTGTCGAAGTCCAGGGCGTTGGCCGGCCTGCGCGTGGGGTTTGCAATCGGGCAGACGTCGTTGATCGCCACGCTGGAGCGGGTGAAGAACAGCTTCAACTCCTATCCGCTCGGGCGACTGGCCCAGGCAGGCGCTGCAGCGGCCTTTCAGGACCGCGCCTATTTCGAGGAGACGCGGCAGGCCATCATCGGCACCCGTACCTTGCTCTGCGCGCATTTGCGCCTGATGGGCTTTGACGTCTTACCGTCACAGGCGAACTTCCTGTTTGTCCGTCATCCGCGCTTCGACGCGCGCTTGCTCGCCGCCGGCCTGCGAGACGCGAAAATACTGGTGCGCCATTTCGCGCGGCCACGCGTGGAGCAATACCTGCGCATTTCCGTGGGCACCGAGGAGCAGGCGGCCTGCCTGGTGCGCGCGCTGCGCGCCCTGGTTCAGCCATAGCGGCACCGGAGGACCCGCGGCGTCTAGCGCGGACGCGGCGCGGGGCAGCTTAGCGCGTCGCACTCGTCGCGGGCGGGATCATCGGATGCGGCCGCGTGTGCCGCAGGAACATCGTTCTCCGCCAGCAGCCTCCCAATGGTTGCGCCCAGGGCCAGGTCGTCGATGCTGCCAAAGTGCTGCAGGCGCACGCGTCCCTGGCGGTCCAACAAGACCAGGCTGGGCGTGCCGCGCAAACCGTAGGCTTGCATGGTCATCGGGATGGCGCCCGTCGCCGCTGGCCGGTCTATGCCGATGGGAAAACTCCACCGGTACTCGTGATTGAAGGCCCGCAGCGCGGCGGGCCCCATGACGTCGTGGTGTTCGAACACGGTGTGCAGGCCGATGACCGCGACCTCCTGGCCGCGGAACAGTCTGTGCACGCGTTCGGCCTGCGGCAACCCATGCGACAGGCACCCGGGGCATAGCATCTGGAACGCATGCAGCAGCACGACCTTGCCGCGCAGGGCGGCGAGTTCGATGGGACCGTCCGCATTCAGCCATTCGTCCGCCAGCAAGGGCGGGGGCAGTGCGTCGGCCAGGGTGTCTGATCGGGACATCTGAATGCTCCTCTGATGCGGCCGGCGGGGCGATGACGCCCCGCCGGCCGCTGTGGTCGTGCTATGCGGCGCGGCGCAGCTTCACGGCCGGGAAATCCACCGGCACGGCAAACGCCACGTTGACGTAGTTGGTGAACAGGTTGAGCGCGACGTGCGCCAGGATCTCGACGATCTCCTGGTCGCTGTAGCCAGCCGCGCGTACGGCCTGCACGTCGGCTTCGCTCACTTGCCCGCGCGCTTCCACCAGCTTGAGCGCAAAGCGCAGCGCCGCAGCTGTCTTGGGATCGGCGGCGTCGCCGCCTTGCGCGGCCGCCATTTCTTCGGCGCTGGCGCCTGCCTTGCGGCCCAGGGCCGTGTGGGCCGCAAGGCAGTATTCGCAAGCGTTGCGGTCGGCCACCGCCACCGCGATCTGTTCGCCCAGCTTGGCGGGAATGACCCCGCCGCCCAGCGCGCCGAAGGCGCCCCACATGCTCTGCAGCGCAGCCGGCGAATTGGCCACGGCCTTGAACATGTTCGGTGTTGCGCCAAAGGCGCCGTGGATCTGCGTGAGCAGCGCCTTGCGGTCCGCGCTGGCGCTGCTGGCATCGATAAGAGGAACTCGGGACATGTCGGTAACTCCTGGAAATGAAAAAAAGGCCGCCGATATCGAACGGGCTGGAGGAATCGTACGTAGAATGTCTGGACGCAAGGTGTTGTTTAATCCATTAAAATTGTCATTTCGTCCAAGATATGAGCAATCCTCTTCCCATTCAGGTTGACCGGCTGTCGGCGCTGCTGGACCGTTTCCGGGTGCGCGCCACGCTGTTCCACACGGGTGCGCTATGCGGCACCCAGGCTTTCGAAGCCGTGCCTGGGCGCGGCTTCCTGCACGTGTTGCGCCGGGGCGAAATGGAAGTGCGGCATCGCCCGGGCGAGACCGCCACGCCGCGCCTGCGCCTGGCCGAGCCGACCCTGCTGTTCTACCCGCGCGCCGTGCATCACGAATTCGTGAACCCGCCGCGGGACGGCTCGGATTTCACCTGCGCGGCGTTGGATTTCGATGGCGGCGAACGCAATCCCATCGTCCAGTCGCTGCCGTCCGTGGTGCGGATCCCGCTGGACGCGGTCGAAGGCTTGCGGCCGGCGCTGGACCTGCTGTTCGCCGAGGCGGATCAGGTGCGCTGCGGTTCACGCCTGTTGGCCGACCGCCTGTTCGAGGTGGTCTTGATCCAGCTGCTCAGGTGGATACTCGACCATCCGGAGGAAGTGGGTGTGACCAGCGGTCTGGTGATGGGCCTGTCCGATCCGCGTCTGGCCAGGGCGTTGGTGGCGCTGCACCGCTCGCCGTATGAAGACTGGTCGCTTGCCCGGATGGCGGCGATGGCGGGCATGTCGCGCAGCGCCTTTGCAGCGGCCTTCAAGGATGCTACCGGCGCCACGCCCGCGGCCTACCTGACCGATTGGCGCTTGAGCCTGGCGGCGTCCATGATGCGGTCCGGCCGCGCGGTCAAGCTGGTGGCGGCGGAGCTGGGATTTGCCAGCGCCTCGTCCTTGTCCAAAGCGTTCCGGCAGCGGATGGGTGTTTCGCCGCGCGAGTGGCAGGCGGCCAACGCGTAGCATCGGCCGCCTGCGCGCCGGCGTGATAATATTGACCTATGACAAAACTTCAGACGGCATAAGCGTAATGGAAAGCGCCCGCCGTTGTTCCTCCGCGAGGTTCAGGCATGAGCGAGCAAGACCCAGGGCAAGACAAGGGCACCCAGACACAGCATGACCAGCATGGCCGCTGGCCGCAGGCGCAGTCGGTCGAAGACTTCCGCCACAACCTGGCCACGGTCAACGGACGCATCGCCGATGCCGCGCGCCGCGCCGGGCGCGATCCGGCCACGGTGCGCCTGCTGCCCGTGAGCAAGACGGTGGAGGAAGCGCGCATCCGGCTGGCCTACGAGGCTGGCTGCCGCTACCTGGGCGAGAACAAGCTGCAGGAAGTTTCGAGGAAATGGGAAGCCATGGCCGACCTGACCGATCTGCGATGGTCGGTCATCGGCCACCTGCAGACCAACAAGGCCAAGCTCGTGGCCCGCTATGCGGCCGAGTTCCAGGCGCTCGACAGCCTGCGGGTCGCTGAGGCGCTGGACCGCCGGCTGCAAGCGGAAGGGCGCCAGCTGGACGTTTTCGTGCAGGTCAACACCTCGGGCGAAGCCAGCAAGTATGGGCTGCAGCCGGACGAGACGGCGGCCTTTCTGCGCGAATTGCCCGCGTTTTCGGGACTGCGGGTGCGCGGTCTGATGACCCTGGCGCTGTTTTCGGCCGAAGCCGCGCGCGTGCGCGAGTGCTTCGTGCTGTTGCGCACGCTGCGCGACCAATTGCGCCAGGACGCGCCCGCGGGCATCGGCCTGGATGATTTGTCCATGGGCATGTCGGGCGACTACGAGATCGCCATCGAGGAAGGGGCCACCGTGGTCCGCGTCGGTCAAGCCATCTTCGGCGCGCGCAACACGCCGGATTCCTACTACTGGCCGACCGACAACGGCGCGGAATCGCGCGCGTCCGGCTCTCAGGAGTAGCGCGCATGCCGGTGTACCGACTCATCATCAAGCGCGACGGCCGCCTGATCGGTCATTTCGAATCCACTGCGGCGTCCGCGCTGGACGACAGCCGCGACATCGCGGCGCGCCTGCCGGCCAAGGACGGCTATCAGCTCAGCCTGCAGGTCGCCGAGGGCGAACGGCGCCTGCTGGAAAGCACGCCGCAAGGCATACGGTTGCTGGCATCGGAAAACCTGTTCGTCTCAACCCCCGAAGGCTTACTGGGCGGATTGGACCGCCATCCGAGCCCGCAATAGGAGTCCCTGGAATGAGCCTCAGCGCTTTGGCGATCCGCCACGTTCCCTTTGAAGACCTGGGCATATTGGCGCCGGTCTTGGCCGATCGCGGCTACAGCGTGCGATACCTGGAGGCCGGCGTCGACGCCATCGACTCCGCCACCGTGGCTAACGCCGACCTCGTCGTGATCCTGGGCGGCCCCATCGGCGTCTATGAAACCGGCCGCTATCCCTTCCTGGAGCCGGAGCTGCGCGCCATCGCGCAACGCCTGCGCCAGGACAAACCGACCCTGGGCATATGTCTGGGCGCGCAACTAATGGCGGCAGCGTTGGGCGCGGACGTGGTGTCCACCGGCCGCGCCGAGATCGGCTATGCGCCGTTGACCCTTACGCAACAAGGGCAGGATTCCGTGCTGAGCGCGGTCGGGTCGGTGCCGGTGCTGCATTGGCATGGGGACCAGTTCGCCATCCCCGAAGGCGCGGCGCGCCTGGCCGAAACGCCGGGCTTCCCGAACCAGGCGTTTGCGCTGGGACCCAGGATACTGGGCCTGCAGTTCCATCTGGAGGCGGATTCCGCACAGATCGAACGTTGGCTCATCGGCCATGCCTGCGAACTGAGCCTGCGCCAGATTGATCCCGCGGTGATCCGCGAGGACGCGCGGCGTTATGGTCCCCAGCTTGAACACGTCGCGCGCCAGGCGATCGAGCAATGGCTGGACCAGATCTGAGTCTGTCCTATGCCCTGGCGCGTCCTGGCGACGAGGACGCTGCGCAACCATAGCCTTGCATAGGCGCAAGGGGCGCGCTGCGCCCCGTTCCAATTCGCCGCGGCCTGCGGCTCTCGGCGCTTCTTCCGCTCGCCATCTCTACCGCTGAATCTAAGGGTTAAACCCAGTAGCCGCTTCGATGTCCGATGAATAGGATCCCGTTTTACACAAATGGGATCCTATTTGTGTTTGTCACTTTTCTTTCTTCAGGACGGACAGCACATGACCAGCATCGACACCATCACAGGCAAGAAGATCATCAACGAGGGCGGCCGCGGCGGTCCGCTGACCGAGGACCACCAGGGCATGCGCGCCCGCCACGAGGACGACCTCGAGTGGACCAACCTGCGCTACGAAGGCCAGTTCGCAAAGATGATGTTCCATCCGACGGCGGAGGATCCGACCATTCCGAACGCCGGCATCGTGCGCTACGAAAAGGGTTCGGGACACCCGCTGCACAACCATTACTTCGCGCAGATCTGGTACATCCTGGACGGCAAGTTCCTCATCGAAGGCAAGCTCCACGGCAAGGGTTCGATGATCTTCCATCCGGATCCCCATTTTGAAAGCAAGCTAGAAACCATCGAGGCCGGCACGATTCTGTATGTGCAGTACGTCGGCCCGCACACCCGCCAGGGCGCGATCTACGAAGGCCGCTTCAACGTCAGCGAGCGCAAGAGCCTGGCGGAAGAGACCACCGCCGTGTAGTCGGGCGAAAAAAAGAAAACAAGGGAGACCGGGATGAACGCCATCTCACAACAGCCGTCCTCGCGCTCGAAGAAGCATTACGTGACCGCGGGACTGTCCAGCATGATCGGGACCACCATCGAGTGGTATGACTTCTTTCTATACGGCATTGCGGCAGCGCTGATTTTCAACAAGATCTACTTTCCCGCGATCGATCCCATCAGCGGGACGCTGGCGGCCTTCGGCACCTATGCGGTCGGTTTCATTGCGCGGCCGCTGGGCGGCATCGTGTTCGGCCATTTCGGCGACCGCGTCGGCCGCAAGTCGATGCTGATGATCAGCCTGATGCTGATGGGCGTGCCCACCATCCTGATCGGACTGACGCCCAGCTACGAGACGATCGGCTACTGGGGCGCAGTGGCCCTGGTCTTCTTCCGTTTCCTGCAAGGCCTGGCGGTGGGCGGCGAGTGGGGCGGAGCCGTGTTGATGGCGGTAGAGCATGCCCCCGAAGGCAAGAAGGGCCTGTTCGGCAGCCTGCCGCAAGTCGGGGTCGCGCCCGGCCTGATCCTGTCGTCGCTGGCGATGGGCGCGGTCTCCAGGCTGCCGGAGGCGGATATGCTGAGCTGGGGCTGGCGGCTGCCATTCCTTGCAAGCGTGTTCCTGCTGCTGGTCGGTTGGTACATCCGGGCCAAGGTCAGCGAATCGCCGGAATTCAAGCAGGCGCAGGCCCAGCCGAAACCGGACGCGCTGCCCTTGAAGACGGTGCTCCGAGAGCACAAGGTTCCCGTGTTGACCGCACTGGTGGCCTGCATCTCCGAAAAGACCTGGTTCTATACGCTGGCGACGTTTTCATTGACCTATGCCGTGGGTACGTTGGGGCTGCCGCGTGAAACCATATTGACGGGTGTCATTTGGGGAGCGGTCGGTGCATTGTTCACCATCCCGCTGTTCGGGTTGCTGGGCGACATGATCAGCAAGCGGGCGATATTCATCGCCGGCGCGCTGGGGATCTCGCTGTTCAGCGCGACATTCTTCTCGCTGCTGGATGAGAAGACGGCTTATCACACGAACATCGCGATGCTGGTGGCGTTCGGCTTGGTATACGCCGCGATGTATGCGCAGGAATCCAGCCTCTTTTCCAGCATGTTCCCGCCGGACGTCCGCTATACCGGCATCTCGCTGGCCGTGCAGATAGGCGGGGCGATAGGCGGCGGCACCGCGCCGCTGGTGGCGACGTACCTGCTGTCCCAGGGCGGAGGGTCGCCGCGGTTCATCGTGCTGTATCTGGCGGGGCTGGGATTGATCGCGGCAGCCTGCGGCGTGTTGATGCGTCCCTATGGGAAGCCGCAAGGCGCGAGCGGCGCAAAGCTGGCTAGCGCCGCGACTCCATCCATTCGATGACGAGTTCAGTCGTCCGGGATATGTGCGTGGCCATCGCTTCGCGAGCGGCGGGGCCATTGCGCAAGGTCAGCGCCGTGATGATGTCCTCGTGCTGTTTGATGTTCTCTTCCATCAGGCGGGGTGGCATCTTGGAGGCGAACCCCAGCACGTTGGAAACGATGCTGCCCTGCAACTCGGCGACCAGCTCGTGCAGACGTTCGTTGTGGCTGGCCTGGGTGATCAGGCTGTGGAATTTGGCGTTGAACTTCAGCCAGTCGGAACCGCTTTCGCTGCGCACGCGCGAGCGCAGGGCGTCGGCGTAGTGCTTCTGGTGCTGCGCCAGCAGTTCCAGGTCATGGTCGTCGATCCAGTCCACCGCCAGTTGCGCGGCCAGCCCTTCGAGTTCGGCGCGGATCTGGAAGGCTTCGCGGATGGCGCGGATGGATGGCACGGTGACCACGGCGCGGCCGGTACTGGTCAGCGTAATGGCGCGCCGCGCTTCGAGAAACCGCAAGGCCTCGCGGATGGGCGTGCGGCTGGTTTCGAACTCGGTCGCCAGCTCGTACTGGCTCAAGGCATCGCCGGGCAGGTATTGCCCGTTCCTGATCCGTCGCAGGATTTCTTCCGAAATCTCGATCGAGGATCTAGACGTGTTCCTGGTCTCGCTCATGCTCGAATCCGTGTCGCTTCCTGTGCGGGTCGGCAGGCGCTCCACGGCTTGCGAGTGGCCAGGCTGATCCATGTCCCTGGCGTCTGCGTTGCGCCCTTCCGCCGGCATGGTAGCACGTGGCTTTCGGCCGAATCGGGGCCGCGGCTACCGTGGCGGCTTGCGGCCTTCAGGACGCTTTTGCAGCCAGTCCACCACGAACTCCCCGGACTCATGGATATGCGCGCGCATGGCGGCGCGCGACGCCGCGGTGTCGCGCGCCGTCAGCGCTTCGACGACGGCCGCATGATGTTCGATGTTCTTCTTCATGCGGGCCTCGTACATGCCCAGCACGGTCATGTTGAGAATGTTCTTGGTGTAGTCCGTGTGCAGGTCCTTGATGATGCGCTCCAGCGACGGATTGCCGGCGGCGCGGAAGATCAGGGCATGAAACTCCTGGTTCTTGACGACCCAATGCCGCATGGGCGCGGCGGCCTGGCGCGGCGCGGCCGAGCCGCCCGCGTTGACCTCGGCGTAGAGCGCGGCGACCGCCTCGGCGCATTCGGCGTGCGCGGCCTGCAGTCTTTGCAGGTCGGCGTCGGAGATCCAGCGTGCCGCCAGTTCCGCCGCCATGCCTTCCAGCTCGCCGCGCAGCCAGTAGTTCGCGCCTATGTCCTTGAGGGTCGGCGCCACCACCGTGGCGCCGTAGCGCGGCTGCTGCACGATCAGGCCCTTGGTCTCCAGCTGCCGGAACGCTTCGCGCACCGGCGTGCGGCTGACGTCGTATTCTTCGGCCAGGGTCTCCTGCCGCAGCTTCTGTCCGGGCGCATATGCGCCATTGAAGATCTTGGCGGAGATCGACTCCACCAGATGCTGCACCAGCTCTTCCGCGGCGGGATAAATGCGATCCATGGCCTGACTCCCCTGTTCTTGACGGCTGCGGCGATCCTCCGCGGGCTATTTTCCCGGCTCCGCGGAGAATACCAGTCGCCACTTCTGCTGTTCCTGGCGCATGCGCTCCAGAAAGACCTGCGACCCCGCGGGCATGGGCTGGCTGCCTTGCGCATGGAGCTGCGCCATGCCCTCGCTCTGCGCCACCGCCTGCATCGCATGTTCCAGCTTGTCGAGGATGCTCCGGGGCGTGGCGGCAGGCGCTACGAGTCCGGATATCGAGCCCACATCGAAATCGCTGCCCAGGGCTTCGCGGGCCGCGGGAACGTCAGCCAAATTTGACACCCGCTGTGCCGAGGTTACGCCCAGCGCCCGCATCCGTCCGGACTGTATGAATGGTCCGACCACCACGGTCTCTACCGCCGTCACGTCCACCACGCCCGAAAGCAGGGCGGTGGCGGCTTCCGCGCCGCTCTTGTAGGGCACATGCATGAGCGTGGCGCCGGTCTGTCGCTGCATCAGGGCGAATACCTGGTGTATCGAGGTGCCTTGTCCGGAGCTGGCGAAGGAGACGGCATCCGGCTTGCTGCGGGCCCGCGTCACCAGCGCCGGCAGGTCCTGGATCGGGGAGTCTTGCGGCACGACCAGGGCCAGCGGCGTGTTGGCGATCATGGAGACGTAGGCGAAATCCTTGAGCGCGTCGTAGTTCAGCTGCTTGTGGATGAGCGGATTGACCGCGACCATGCCGTTGGTGATCACCATCAACGTGTAGCCGTCGGGCTTGGCACGGGCCACGATGTCGGCGGCGATATTGCCGCCGGCGCCCGGCTTGTTCTCTACGACCACCGGCTTGCCGAGCTCGGCTTGAAGCTGTTTGGCCACGGTGCGGGCGGTGAGGTCGGTGATGCCGCCGGCGCCGAACGGCACGACCAGCGTGATGGGGCGCTCAGGCCAGTCCGTTGCAGCCTGGGCCTGGGCGGCAAGCGAAAACGTCAACGACGCGAGGCAGGCGCGCAGAAATCGTGCGTGCATGATGGTTGTCTCCTTGGAATGTTCTATTTCTTGGTGGGCAGGTCGGTTTCGACTGCCTGCCGTGGACGGCTGCCAATCCTGGCTGCCGCCCCGGGGAACCACGTATCAGTGTTCGAGGTCCTGCTCGGTGATCGCGGGCGGCTCGCCCTTGATGTTCATGCGGCCTTCGTACACCGGCCGGCCGCCGGTCGTTGGGCCTTGGTACTGGACGAAGAACAAGGTGCCGCCCGTTTCGGTGCTGAGCGCTTCCTCGATGTGCGGGTCCGGATGGAACACCACGGTGCCGGGGCCGTACATCTTTCCGCCCATGTTGAATTCCCCTTCGATCACGTACCAGACCTGGGCGAAGTCGTGCTTGTGCAGGCGGAAGCCCGCGCCGGGTTCATAGCGGAGAAATCCTGCGTTGGGCTCGGTGAGGCGTTCCGCCCGCGTATGGAAAAGGAACTTCGTCTTGTTCTTGAACCGGCCCATTTCCCATTCCATGTCCTCCGGCCTGCGGTACTCGGGCATGTGGTGGGTCTGCGCCTGGTCGAGAACGTCATTGCTGCTCATGGCTTGCTCCTTGGTGATAGACCGGGAAAGTCTATCGGCCTTGCGCGGGAATTACTGGATACAAGATTTGCCTGTACGGCAGTGTGGGCGGGAGGTATCAGGCGCTCTGGAAATAGGTATTGGACCGGCCTGGGCGGCGTCCCTAGACTGCAAGCCAACATGGAGAACGAGCGATGCACTTGAAGGGAATCATCGGCTATCTGCTGACGCCTTGCGATGAACGCGGGCGGGTGGAGCATGCGCTCTTGGAAGCGCACGTCGAGCGGCTGATCGGCGAGGGCGTGCATGCGCTGGCGCCGCTGGGCAGCGTCGGCTGCCTGCCTTACCTGGACGACGGCGAGCGCGAGGCCGTCATCGACACCGTCATCCGCGCGGCAAGCGGGCGGCTGCCCGTGCTCGCGGGCGTGTCCAGCCTGAGTACCGCCAGCACGGTGCGTCACGCGCGCTACGCCGAACGGGCGGGCGCCGCAGCCTTGCAGCTATTGCCTAGCACCTACTGGAAGTTGACCCAAGACGAAATCCACGCCTACTACCGCGAGGTCTGCCAGTCGGTCTCCACACCGGTGATGGTCTACAACAACCCGTTCACGACGGGCATGGACCTGCCCGTCGAGTTCCTGGCCCGGCTGGCCGAGCTGCCCAACGTCACCATGATCAAGGAAAGCAGTCCGGACCCGACGAAGATCGCGCGGCTGCGCGCGGCCTGCCCGGACCGGACCGCGGTGTACATCGGCCTGAATTGCATGGCGCGGACCGGGTTTGCGGAAGGGGCGGCGGGTTGGTGCACGGCGTCGGCCAACGTCAGCGCGTCGTTTGCCCTGAACCTGTATCGCTGCGCCATGGCCGGCGACGCGCGCGGCGCGGACGAATGGTTCGGCCGCCAGATCGATCTCTTGAACTTTCTCATGGACCATGGCTTGCCGCGGACCGTGGCCGCGGGCTTGCGCTTGCGCGGCCTGGACAGCGGCCATCTGCGCGCGCCTCTCGCGCCGTTGGCCCCGGACCTGGAACAACGGCTTCTTGAAATCCTCAAAAAAATGGAGATCGCGCGATGAACAAGGGATTGCGCCGCTGCATGGCGGCTTTGTTGGGTGTAGTGCTTCCCGCTGCGGCGGCATGGGCGGGGTCGTATCCCGACCAGCCCATACGCCTGATCGTGCCGTTCGGCGCCGGCGGCGTGACCGACACCACGGCGCGGGTGTTCGCCGAGGGCCTCACGCGCGAGCTGGGCCAGCCGGTGGTGGTGGAGAACCGCGGCGGCGCGGGCGGCTCGATCGCCGCGGGCGCGGTGGCGAAGTCGCCGGCCGACGGCTATACGCTGCTGGTGATCACCAACGGCATGGTCGCGGTCAATCCGCTGATCTACAAGAAGCTGCCCTATGATCCGAACAAGGACTTCACCTACGTCGCGATGCTGGCCAATACGCCGACGGTGCTGGCGGTGGGTGCGGACAGTCCATATGCATCGTTGCCGGAAATCATCAAGGCCGCCTCGGCCAAGGCTGACAATATCGCGTTCTCCACGGCCGGCGAGGGCTCCGACAACTATCAAGTTCTGGAGCTGCTGCAACAGGCGACCGGCGTGAAGATGCTGCACGTGCCTTACAAGAGCGGATCGGAGTCCATGACGGCCGTGATGAGCCGCAACACGGATCTGACGGCCGTTTCCGCCGTCACCGCGGTGGGTTTCGTCGAGGCCAAGCAGATTCGTCCTTACGCGGTGACGTCGTCGCGACGCCTGGCCAATCTGCCTGACATTCCCACGGTCAAGGAAGTGCTGGGCAAGGACGTGGAAGGCGGGTCGCTGTCGGGTATTGCCGTTCCCAAAGGCACGCCGGCCGATGTGGTTGAGCGCCTGAACATGGCCATTGCCGCGGTGGCAAAAAGCCCATCGGTGCAGGACAAGATCTACGCGCGTGGCAGCGAACCCGTGGATGGATCGCAAGCGGCGTTCGAGCAGCGGGTCGTGGCCGAACAGAAAAAATGGGCGGACATTCTTTCGCGTCCGGCGCCGTAAGCCCCAGGGGCGTCAGGCGGCTTGCGCGCCCAGCACCTCGCGCGCCGTGTCGATGAACCAGCGGACTGCCGGATTCATGGACTGGGCGGGCGCTGCCAACGCCATGGCGTAGGTCAGGGGCGCGCCCTCCACGTCCATGAGGTCCACATATGCCACGTTGTCGATGGCGATCCGGCGCAGCGCCGCCGGCACGATGGCGACCCCCAGGCCCGCGGCGATGAGCGGCAGGCTGATGAGGGCGTGGGACGATTCCTGCAGAACCCGGGGATGAAACCCCGCGCGCTGGCAGGCCGCGACGATCTCTCCCGCGAACCCGGGGCTGTCGGAGTGCGCCAGGGTCACCAGCGTTTCATCCGACAGGTCCGAGAGCCTGGCGCTTTTCATGCCTGCCACCCGATGGCCCGCAGGCACGGCCAGCGCCAGCCGTTCGCGCTGCAAGCCCGTGATTGCGATGCCCGGCACCCCGGACGCGGGCGGCACCAGGAATGCCGCGTCCAGCTCGCCGCGCTGCAATCCTGCCAGGATGCCGACGGTGCTGCCGCTGGTCAGTCGCAGGCGTATGTGCGGAAAGCGCTGCGTAAACTCGGGCAGGATGCGCGGCAGCAGGTTCAACGCGGCGCTGGGCACCGCGCATACCCGCAGCGCGCCCATACGTCCTTCGGCCGCATCGCGTGCAGTCTGCAGCGCGGCATCGGCGCCTTCCAGCAGGCGCTTCGCTTCGCGCAGAAAGGCGCCGCCGGCGACCGTGAGGCGCACGCCCAGGCGGTCCCGTTCGAAGAGGTCTGCACCAATCTCGGTTTCGAGCCGTTTGATTGCGACGCTGAGCGGAGGCTGGGTCATGTGCAGCCGGGCGGCCGCCTTGCGATAGTTCAATTCCGTGGCCAGAACCACGAACTGCCTGAGCTGCCTGAAATCCATGCTGGTCTCCCCGTGCTTTCTTAGGGCCGTCGCGCCGGCTTCAGCCTCGCGTGCGCTGGAAGTCTGTCATGAAATCGGCCAGCGCGGCCGCAGCGGGCAGCTCCACCGCGTTGTACAGACTGGCTCGGATGCCGCCGGTGTGGGCGTGTCCTTTCAACCCCATGAGCCCGGCGCTCTCGGCCTGGCGCAGAAACAAGGGCTCCAGGGCGGAATCGGCCAGGAAGAACGGCACGTTGTTGATGGACCGGAATTCCGGCCGGACCTTGTTGAAGTAGAAGCCGTCGCTGGCGTCGATGGCGTGGTACAGCAGCCCGGCCTTGGCCTGGTTGGCCTGATGGATGCGTTCCACGCCGCCGGTCCGGCGGATCCAACGCAGCGTCAGTCCGGTCAGATACCAGGAGAAGGTGGCGGGCGTGTTGAGCATCGAGTCCGCCCGCGCCGCGTGCGCATAGTTCAGCACGTCGGGCGTGATGGGCAGCGCGCCGTCCAGCAGGGCTTCGTCCACCACCACGACCGTGACGCCGGCGGGCCCCATGTTTTTCTGCGCCGCGGCGTAGATCAGACCGTGCCGGGACACGTCGATGGGCTTGGACAGCAGGCTGGAGCAGGCATCGCACACCAGCGGGACGGACGCGTCCGGCGCGGCGGAGAACTGCACGCCATGCACCGTCTCGTTCTCCGTGTAGTGCAGATAGGCCGCATCGGCGTCGAGCTGCCATTCGCCGGGCGCAGGAATGCGGTCGAAGCCCGATGCCTCGCTGCTGGCCGCGACGCGGACCTTGCAGTAGCGCCGGGCCGCATCGATGGCCTTGCCGGACCAGAGCCCCGTGTGAAGGTAATCCGCCGACGCCTTGCCGCGCAGCAGGTTCATCGGCACCTGCGAGAACTGCAATGAAGCACCACCTTGCAGGAACAGCACCTTGTAGCGGTCGGGGATCTGCAGGATGGCCCGCAGGTCCGATTCCGCCTGGCGTGCGATATCGATGAACACGCGCGAGCGATGGCTGATTTCCATTACCGACATGCCGGTGCCCGCGAAATCGAAGAACTCTTCGTGCGCCTCCTGCAGCACTTCCAGCGGCAGCGCGGCCGGACCAGCGCTGAAGTTGTATGACCTTGCCATATTTTCCGATTCTGCCCCGCCTGGCGCGGGCTCCTGCATGGTTACGCCCGCGGTTGCCGTGGCGATCGGGTGAGTCTACGGATAGAATGGCCGGCCCGGACAGGCCAGTTTTCTTCTTGTGAGCAGACCACATGCCTAAGACCTTCGAGCTGGATACGCTGAGGATGCGCATGAACGATGCGGAGCTCCAGCGCCTGGAGCTGCATCAGAGAATTCAGCGGGCGCTGCGCGCCCTGATCCTCGACGGTGCGCTGGGGCCTGGCCTCAGGCTGCCCGCCACCCGCGGACTGGCCAAGTCGCTGGGGGTGGCGCGAGATACGGTGGAGAATGCCTATGTGCATTTGCACCGCGACGGCTACATCGTGCGGCGCGAGGGCTCGGGCAGCTACGTGTCGCAGACCGTGAGCACCGAACTGCGCGGCGCCGCGCGTAGGCGCGCGAAGCTGGATAACAAGCTGGGCGCACTACCGCCGGGGGCAGGCCTGAGCCGGCGCGGGCGCATGATCCTGGACAGCGGCGGGGTCGCGGACCAGCAGGCCATCAAGGCGTTCGCCACGGGCCTGCCGGAAACCCGCAGCTTTCCCACCGACGTCTGGGAACGGCTGCAGCGCCAGGTCTTGAAGGACTACCGCAGCCATGTGCTGCTGCATGGCGACCCGCAGGGCGCCGAGCCCTTGCGCCGCGCCATCGCCGCCTACCTGAACCTGGAGCGCGGGGCCAAGGTCTTGCCTGAGCAGGTGCTGGTGTTGAGCAGCACCCGCCAGGCCCTGTTTCTATGCGCGCAATTGCTGACGGACGCCGGCAAGCCCATTCTGATGGAAAACCCCGGCTACTTCGGCGCCCGCAAGGCCTTCGAATCCGCGGAAGCGCGGATCGTGCCCATCGACGTCGACGCGCAGGGCATACGCACGGACCTGCTGCGCGCGGACCGCAGCGGCGCCAACTGCGTGTACGTGACGCCGTCGCACCAATACCCCACCGGCGTGACGCTATCGCTTGAGCGCAGGCTGGATCTGATCGGCTGGGCGGCGGAGCACGGCAAATGGATCATCGAAGACGACTACGACAGCGAATTCCACTACGACGGCCTGCCTACGGCCTGCGTGCAGGGGCTGGACATGCACCAGCGCACGCTCTACCTGGGTACGTTCAGCAAGACGCTTTATCCGGGTCTCAGGATGGGATATATGGCGCTGCCGCCCGGCCTGGTCGATGCCTTTGCCCGTGCGCGCAGCATCATGGACGGGCATACGCCGCAGATCCTGCAGCTGACGCTGGCGCGCTTCATGGACGACGGCCATTACAACTCGCACGTGCGATCCATGCGCAAGCTGTACGCGGGACGGCGGCAGGTGTTGCTGGAGTCGCTGGGCAAGCAGCTGGACGGCGTCGTTCAGGCCTACAGGCCTCCCGGCGGGTTGCAGATCCCATGCCTGCTTGAGCGCGGATGGTCCGAGGAGCAGACCATCCGCCAAGCCGAGGCCGCGGGCCTTCGGCTGCCTGGACTGAGCCGGCTCTATGCGGGCGATCACAAGCAGCAGGGCTGGCTGCTGGGCTATGCCTCGCTGACGGCCTACGAGATCGACGCCGCGGTGCTGCGGCTGTCGAATGCGTTGAAGCGCTAGGGCGCTTCAGTACGGCAGCGGGAAGCGCCTGGCCAGCCCGGCCACGCCTTCGCGGATGGCGCTTTCCGTGCGGGCGTCGACGGCCCCGGCGCGCAAGCCGCCCAGCAAGGCCAGGATCATGTCGCCGATTTCCTGGAATTCGGCGGGTCCCATGCCGCGCGACGTGCAGGCGGCGCTGCCCACGCGTATGCCGGAGGTAACGGCCGGCTTGGCGGGGTCGTTGGGGACGGCGTTCTTGTTCAAGGTGATGCCAACCTGTTCCAGCGCTTGCTCCGCCGTATTACCGGCCAGTCCCCAGGGTCGCAGATCGACCACGCCCAGATGGCAGTCGGTGCCGCCCGACACGATGGACAGGCCGCCTTCGGCCAGCCGGCGGCACAGGACGCGCGCATTCTCGACCACGGCGTGGGCGTAGGTGCGGAAGGCGGGCTGCAGCGCTTCGCCCAGGGCCACGGCCTTGGCGGCGATGATGTGCATCAGCGGACCGCCCTGCAGGCCCGGGAATACGGCCGAATCGATCTTGCGGGCGAGTTCGGCGTCATCGGTCAGGATCATGCCCCCGCGCGGGCCGCGCAAGGTCTTGTGGGTGGTGGTGGTCGTGACGTGCGCATGCGGCACCGGCGAGGGATACGCGCCGGCCGCGGCCAGGCCGGCGAAATGCGCCATGTCCGCCATGAAGATCGCGCCCGTCTCATCGGCAATGGCGCGAAAACGCGCGAAGTCCAACGTGCGCGAGTAGGCCGAGCCGCCGGCGATGATGAGCTTGGGTCTTTCCTGCCGCGCGATGCGCTCGACCTCGTCCATGTCCACCCGATGCGTAGCCGGATCGACGCTGTAGCTCAGCGCCTGCAGCCAGCGTCCCGACATGTTGACCTTGGAGCCATGGGTCAGGTGTCCGCCCGCCCTCAGGTCCAGGCCCAGGATCTTGTCGCCGGGGGCCAGCAGCGCCAGGTAGACCGCCTGGTTGGCCTGGCTGCCCGAGTGGGGCTGTACGTTGGCGTAGCGGGCGCCGAACAGACGCGTGGCGCGCTCGATGGCGATCTCCTCGGTCACGTCCACGTTGACGCAGCCGCCATAGTAGCGGCGGCCAGGGTAGCCCTCTGCGTACTTGTTCGTCAGCACGGAGCCCTGGACTTCCAGCACCGCGCGGCTGACGAAGTTTTCGGAAGCGATGAGTTCTATCGAGTGCCTCTGCCGGCGCCGTTCGGCGTCGATGGCGCCCCAGATGCCGGGGTCGGCCTGCGCCAAGGGCAGGGCGCTGACGCAAGGCAGTGCGAGGCTGTCGGGAAGGTTGGGGTTCGTCACGGTGGTTCCTGTTTCGATGGACGTATGGAGATGAAGAGGTCAGGAATTGGCGGCCAGCGCCCGCTGGCCGCCATGGATGAGCAGGTGCGCGGTCAGGCCGGCGACCAGCCCCCAGAACGCGCCGCCCACGCCCAGCAGGGTGACGTTGGAGGCGGTGGCCAGAAAGGTGATGAGCGCGGTCTCCCGGGTGCGGGCGTCGGCCATCGCATTGGCCAGGCTGCCGCCGATCGCACCCAGCAAGGCAAGGCCGGCCAGCGTGGTGATGAATGCCTTGGGCAGCACCATGAACAAGGTCGCCAGCGTGACGCCGAAGGTGCCCACCAGGATGTAGAACACGCCGCAGGCCAGGCCCGCGAGGTAGCGTTTGGCGGGATCCGGATGCGCATCCCGGCCGGTGCAGATCGCGGCGGTGATCGCCGCCACGTTAAAGGCGTGCGCGCCGAAGGGCGCCATGAGGAGCGAACCCAGGCCCGTCACGGTGAGGATCGGGTTCGCGCTGGTCTGATAGCCGTCGTTGCGCAGCACCAGCATGCCGGGCATGTATTGCCCCGTCAGCGTGATGATGAAGAGCGGCAGGGCGACGCCCAGCAAGGCCTGCAGCGAGAACTGCGGCATTTCGAAGACCGGCGCTGCGAGGCTGAGGTGGACTGCCGAGAAGTCGATGCGGCCTTGCGCGATGAGCAGCGCAAGGCCGATGACCAGAATGCCGACCACCGCAAAGCGCGAGGTATAGCGCTTGAGCAGCGCATAGGAGATGACCAGCACGATTACCAGCAGTGGATCGGCGCTGGCCCCGCCGAAGGCATTGACGCCGAATTGCAGCAGGATGCCGGCCAGCAGGCCGGCGGCAATGCCGCCCGGAATCATGCGCACCAGCTTCTCGAACGCGCCGGACAGGCCGAGCACGACGAAGCCCAGCGCCGACAGGACGTACGCGCCGATGACCTCGCCGTAGGGCGTGAAGGGCATCACGGTCGCCAGAAACGCCACGCCGGGCGTGGACCAGGCCGTAATGACGGGTGCCTTGTAGCGCCAGCTCAACAGTGTGCCGGTGATGCCGACGCCGATGGAAACCGCCCATACCCAGGACGCGGTCTGGGCAGGAGTCAGCCTGGCCAGCTCCGCCGCCTGGAACACCAGCACGAAGGTGCCGCCGTAGTTCACCAGCACCGAGATCAGGGCGGCGACGGTGGGGGAAAAGAAGTCGGCGGGTCTGAGGCCAGCCGGTGATGCGTTCATGATCAACTCCGCGTTCGTGGTGGGGCCAGGCCGCGCGGCGGCCGGGCTTGAACGGGGAGTCTAGGGTGCTGGCGGTATGTCGATACCTGCCACATTCATGAAAGTGGGCAGACCGCTTTCCTGACGGGAACAGCGCTGGGCGGAATGCGGGACAGGCTCAGCGCCACGCTTGCCGCAGGGTTTGCGCAAGCGCCGATGCCTGGCGCAGCCCGGCCTCGGCGGCGTCGGCGCGGCGCGCCGGGTCCAGCACGTTGTCGCCGATGGCCTGTTCGCTGGTCGCGTCCGGCAGCACGGCATGGACCTGGCTGCCGGCGTCGCGCAGGGCCTGCAGTTCGCGCCGCAGATGGCCGCTGACC
Source organism: Achromobacter sp. ACM03 (assembly GCF_014851665.1). NCBI lineage: Bacteria > Pseudomonadati > Pseudomonadota > Betaproteobacteria > Burkholderiales > Alcaligenaceae > Achromobacter > Achromobacter sp. ACM03. The sequence continues at coordinate 685,415 of NZ_JACVAD010000002.1, forward strand.
GGATTCCCTTCCCGATAACCCAGCGGCGCCAGCACCACGACCTGCTGATAGCCGGCCGCCATATCGGCATTGCTCATGGAGCGGATGCCGCCGTCCATGTAGGTCGCGCCGCCGATGGGCACGGCCGGCCAGGCGCCCGGCACGGCGCAGCTGGCGGCGATGGCATCGACGAAATCGACCTGGTCGGCGGCGCTGAAACTGCGCCCTTCGCCGGTGGTCGTGTCGACCGCGACCACCAGCAATGGACGGGAAGGCCAGTCGCTTGCGCCCAGACGGGCGGCGATGATGGCGCGGCGTTCCGCCAGTGTGGGCGTGGCCGAACGCCGCGCATAGGCGCCGATGCGCTGCCGCGCTTGCTGCAGGTCCGCGCCCACTTTGCCGTACAGCTCGCGGTTCTCTTCGTCCGCGGCCTGTTGCGAGTACGGACGATATTGTTCGGCGCCCGTCCCTCCCAGTTGCGTCGCCAGCAGCTGCATGGGCGGGACGCCCAGCGCCAGCTGCGCGCCGGCGACGGAGCCTGCGGAGCAACCGATGAACAGGTCCGCCGCGGTGAGGTCGACGCCCTGGCGCGCCAGGCCCGCCAGGACGCCGATCTCCCAGGCCAGCCCGGTCACGCCGCCGCAGCCCAGTACCAGGCAGCGCTTCTTCTGCGGGTGCGGCATTCAGGCAATCTCGACGCGGGTAGCGGCGGCCGACTCGGTATCGGTTGCGCCGGACGCCGGACGGTAGTGGTAGTCGCCCATGTCCGTCTTGCGCAGCATGTGCCAGTAGTCGTCGTTGCGGAAGGGGGTGGGCGCCACTACCTTGCCATGCGCATTTCGGTACCAGTTGCTCATGCCCTTGTGGGTCCAGATCATGCGGTCATGGGCGGCCTGGACGCGGGCGTTATAGGCGTCGTGCCGATCCTTGCGGACTTCGATCTCGAAGCGTCCGCCGGCTTTGTCCAGACCTTGCTGCAACAGTCCCATGACATAGCGCACCTGCGTCTCCAGCAGGGCGACGACGCTACCGCCGTGGCCCAGGGCGGTATTGGGACCGGCCAGGATGAACAGGTTGGGGAAGCCCGGCGCCGCGACGCCCATGAAGGCCTCGGCCCCTTTTTCGTCCCAGGCTTCGCGGATCGAGCGCCCGCCGCGGCCATAGAGCTTGAACGAGGACAACAGGTGGATCGCGTCGAAACCGGTGGCGACCACCAGCACGTCCAGTTCGTGCGCCCGGCCGTTGTCGCTCACCACCGCGTTTTCCGTGACCCGGGCGATGCCGCCCGTGACCAGTTCGACGTGGTCCCGGGCCATGGTTCGGAACCAGCCGTTGTCCATCAGCATGCGTTTGCCGAAGGGAGGGTAGTCGGGCAGAACGTCCGGCAGCAGGTCCTGGCGGTCGCCGAGTTCCGCCTTGATGTAGCTGGTGAAGTGTTCGCGGTGCCTGTCGTTGATCTGATTGATGGCGCGCTCGGGGTGCGGCCATTGCGGATCGATCTGCAGCGTGGCGTGGACGCGGTCGTTGAAGATCCAGGCTAGCCGTTGGCGATACCACTCCTGGTAGTACGGCACCTCGCGCAGCAGGAAGCGGACGTCCTCCGGCACCGGCTTCTGGAATTTCTCGAAGGGCGCGGCCCATTGCTTGGAGCGCTGGAACACGGTCAGGGAGCGGACCTGGTCGGCGATTGCGGGAACGACCTGCATGGAGCTGGCGCCGTTGCCGATGATGCCCACGTTCTTGCCGCGCAGGTCCAGGCCTTCCGGCCAGTTGGCCGTATGGAAGCAGGGGCCCTTGAAACTCTCCAGGCCGGGTATGGGGGGCAGCTTGGGCACGTTCAGCAGGCCCACCGCGCTAATGAGGATGTCCGCCACATAGTCCTGGACCTGGCCGTCCTGCCCGACCGTGCGTATGTTCCAGCACAGCGCGTCTTCGTCGTAGCGGGCGGACTCCACGCGCGTGTTGAAGCGGATGTTGGGGCGCACGCAATGCTGGTCGGCGACGCTTTCGAAATAGCCCTGGATCTCGCCTTGCAGGGCGAAGTAGCGGGACCAGTCGTGCTTGGCGAACGAGTACGAGTAGATGTGGTTAGGGGTGTCCACGCCCGCGCCAGGGTAGCGGTTCTCGTACCAGGTGCCGCCGACTTCGGCGTTCTTCTCGATCACCACATACGGAATGCCCGCGCCTTGCAGGCGGATCGCGGCGCACAGGCCTGCCACGCCGGCGCCGATGACCAGCACCCGATAGCCTTGCGGCACCTGGAACGCATCGTGTTGCTCCAGCGCGAAGTCCGGGTCCAGGCCCAGCCAGGCGGCGATCATGGGGCCGTACGAGTCGGGAACATCTTCCCCGATGCTGGTGCGCAGCATGGCGACCAGCTGTTCATGCGCAGGCGCCGGCAGCTTGGGCTGCTGGCCGCGGCGGGTCAGCAGGATGGCCGAGTACGCGGCCTCGCGGATCTCTTCCTGCACGGCGTCCGGCAACCCGCCTGGGTCGTTGTCTTCCAGGCCGCGAATGCGCGAGCACTGGTAGCGCTCGGACAGCCATTGCGTGTCGCCCGTCAGGTGCACCAGCACCATGAGCAAGGTGGGGATGTTGGCGCTGGCCAGCGCGCGCTTGAGCGTGGCCTCCCACAGGTCGTTGCCGAACGGTGTTGCCGGAGCCGGGGTATCGCGATGCATGTAAGGGTCCTTCCAGGAGTGGCGTGGGGGGTTGGGTTGCGGCCTACTCGGCGGTTGCGCCGGACTTCTTGATCAGCTCGGCCCATTTGGCGCTGTCGCTGACGATGAAGGCGCCGAAATCGCCCGGCTTGGTGAACAGGGCGTCCAGGCCCATTTTCTTGAACTGCTCCTGCACGTCGGGCGCCGTCTTCATCTTCTGCAGGGATGCCTGCAGCCTTTCGACGACCGCGGACGGCGTGCCGGCCGGGGCCACAATGCCCAGCCAGGGCATGGCGTCGTAGCCGGGCAGGCCGGACTCCTCGACCGTGGGCAGGTCGGGCAGCACCGAGGACCGCGTCTTGGTGGTGACGGCGAGCGGCCGTACCTTGCCGCTATCGAGGAAAGGCTGGGCGGCCGCGATGTCCACGAACAGCATGTCGACTTCGCCGCCAGCCAGGGAGGTCAACGCCGGAACGCTGCCCTTGTAGGGGATGTGGGTCATCTTCAGACCGGTCAGCGCGGCGAACAGCTCGCCCTCCAGGTGGTTGGACGTGCCGTTGCCGGAAGAGGCGAAGGTCGCCGACTTGCCGTCCTTCTTGAGCGCGGCGATCAGTTCCTTGACGCTGGACGCCTGCACCTGCTTGCCCGTCACCAGTACGTGCGGCACGCTGGCGATGAGTGAAACGGGCTGGAAGTCCTTGACCGGGTCGTAGTTCGCGGTGTTCTTGTACAGGCTGGGAGCGATGCCCAGGGACGATGCCGCCATCAACAGCGTGTAGCCGTCGGCCGGCGCCTTGGCCACGTAGGCCGAGGCGATCATGGTGCCGGCGCCGGGCTTGTTGACCACCACCACCGGCTGGCCCAGATCTGCCTGCAGCTTGGCCGCGACCTGTCGGGTCATCACGTCCGTGACGCCGCCGGGCGTGAAGGGCACCACGATGTTGATGGGCTTGTTGGGATAGTCCTGGGCGTGGGCGGCTGCGCCCGTGCAGATCAGGGTTGCGGCCAGGCAATGCGATAGCCATTTCATGAGTTTGTCTCCTGTGGTTTTCTAGGTGTGGCGTTCAGATGGAGCCTGCGCTGAGGCTCCGGTGCCGGATCAAGCCCCAGACCGTGTTGGCGTGGGGCATGTCCAGGTTCAGCTTTGCTGCGATCTCGATCATGGCGCCGACCAGGGCGTCGGTTTCCAGCGGCTTGCCTTGCAGCGCGTCCTGCAGCATCGAGGTCTGGGCGGCGCCGGCGCTGGCGGCTGCCTGCATGCGTTGTTCCACGGTGACCGGCAGCTCGAGCCCGAGCGCCTGGCCCAGCGCCAGGTACTCGCCGAGCATGGCGCGCGCCAGTTTTCCGAGATATGGATCCTGGACCATGGCTTCCATGGTGGCGCGGGCCAGCACGCTCAAGGGATTGAAGGTGGCGTTGCCCATCGCCTTGATCCAGACGGCTTGGTGGATGTCGCCGCTGACCTCGCATTGCAGGCCTGAAGCTTGCAACAGCCCGGCGAGCCGATTGGCCCGCGCAGACATGGAGCCGTCCGGTTCGCCGAGGATGAGATTGTTGCGGGCGTTCTGGGCCGCGATGCCAGGCGCGGTGGCGTTCGCCGCGATGTACACCACGGCGCCCAGCACCCGCTCCAAAGGCAGCGCTCGCCTGAGGGCGCCGCGGCCATCCACCGATTGCAGCGGCGTGTCGCCCAGCGGGCTGGCCAGCGTGGGCAGATACCACCAGGGGATGCCGTTTACGGCTGGCACCACGGCGCCCTGCGGCGCGAGCATCGGCGCCAGGTGCGCGGAGATATCGTCCAGCGCCTGTTGCTTGACCGCAAGAATAAGGTAGTCCGCGTCGCGCACCTGGCGCGGTTCGTCGGTGGCGCGCACCGGGTAGTGGCGCGTGACGCCGTCGACCGTCAAGCCGACGCCGTGCTGGCGCAAGGCGGCCAGCGTCTTTCCGCGGGCGATCATGGTCACCTCGCAGCCTGCCTGGGCCAGGCGCGCGGCGAGCAGACAGCCGATCGCGCCCGCACCATATACCGCGACGCGGCATTGATGAGCATCTTTCATTTCTACTCTGCGAAAAAAAGGGCCGCCGGGATGGCGGCGCGGTTGCCGCTATTCCTGGTATTCGGGCCGGATGCGTTGCAGCAGCCGGAGCAGGGGGGGCCAGTGCTTGTGGCGGGACGGGCGGTCCAGACGGTCGAACTGGCGGCCGACCTTCTCGGCAACTTCGGCTCCGGGCACAACCAGCGGCAGGCCGCCGGCCAGCGCCGCGACCTGCGCCTGGCAGGCGCGCTCCAGATAGAACATGGCGTCGAAGGCGTCCGGCACGCTGGCGCCGCAGACCAGCAGGCCGTGGTTGCGCAGGATCATCGCGCTGTGGGAGCCGAGATCGGCGATCAGGCGCTGCTGCTCGTCCATGTCGAGCGCGACGCCTTCGTAGTCGTGATAGCCGATGCGGTTGTGAAAGCGCATGGCATGCTGCGAAATCATGAGCAGGCCAGCCTCTTGCGCGGACACCGCGATGCCGGCCGCGGTATGCGTATGCATGACGCAGGCCGCGTCGTGGCGGACGCGATGGATGGCGCTATGGATGACGAAGCCGGCGGGGTTGATGCCCAGGCCGGTCTGGTCCAGCAGGATGCCGCCGTCGATGTCCACCTTGACCAGGTTGGACGCGGTGATCTCGTTGAACATCAGGCCGTAGGCATTGATCAGGAAGTGCGGCTGGGCGCCGGGAACCCGGGCCGAGATATGCGTATAGATGTGGTCGGTCATGCGCATTTCGACAGCCAGGTTGTAGGCCGCGGCGAGATCCACGCGCACTGCCCATTCCTCGGCCGAAACCTGGTCCTTGATCGATGCCTCTTGCACGGCAGCTCCTCCGGTTTTGCATTCTTCTTGGTCTGGCCGGCGCCTCTGCTGCGTGGCCTCTTTCAAACGGAGTATAGGTTTTCCAGCCGCTGTCGACTAAGCAAACGTTTTGATGGAAACGCATAAATTCCATCAATCATTCGGCCATGCCGGCAGGCATGAAAAACCTTGATGGATATGCATAAAAACGTTTAGCTAGTGCGGCGAAATTCCGCTACCTATACTGATTTTCCTACCCATGGGCGCGGCGGCAAGGAGCCGGCGCGCCCTTGAAAAATCAGAATAGCCGGAGGCTGGATGGACGCTGCAGGAAACCGCGGGATCACGGATTTGCTCGATGAACAGGCGCTGTGCCACGGGCATAAGCTGGCGATCGTGCATGAGTACCACAACGGCGACATCAGCCAGTTGAGTTTCATCCAATTACGCGAAGCGGCCCGCGCATTTGCCGCGGGCTTGCAGGCGCGCGGCGTGAAGCCGGGCGACCGCGTATTCGTATTCATGGGCAACACGGCGGAGTACGTGCCGCTGTGGATGGGCCTGATGCTGGCGGGCGCCGTCATCGTGGCGGGCAACATCCATCTCACTGCGCCGGAAGTGGCCTATCAGCTTGAGCATTGCCAGCCCGCGCTGGCGCTGGTCGAGCCTGCGCATGAAGCGCTGGTTCGCGAAGTGTGCGCCGGGATGGACCAGGCGCCGGATATCGTGCCGGTGGCGCGCGGCAGCCTGGGGCAGGAAGGATTGAGCGGTGCGCTGGCTGCGGAATCCGCGGATTACCGGGCTCCCGAGCTGTGCAGCGACGACCTTGCCCAGATCCTGTACACCTCGGGCACGTCGGCGCGGCCCAAGGGCGTGATGCTCACCCACGCCAATCTGCTCTGGTGTGGCCAGGCGGGCGCAGCCAACAGCGGCATTGGCCGCGCTGACCGCGTGTTCAACAACAAGCCGCTGTTCCACGCCAACTGCCAGGAAACCGTGCTGTCCTGCCTGACCGCGGGCGCCACCGCGGTGATCGGGGAACGCTATAGCGCCACGCGCTACCTGCGCCAGCTCATCGAACACCGCATCACGATCTGCAGCCTGTCCGGCATGCTGTGCCGAACCTTGTTGAACCAGCCGCCCACGCCTTTCGATACGGCGCATCAGGTGCGGTATGCGGGCTATGCCATCAATATTTCGGAAGCCGAGATCGCGGCGTTCATCGAGCGTTTCCGCATCCCGCTGCGCAATGGCTATGGGCAGTCGGAGACCATGCTCTACATCACCTTGCAGCCGCATGCCTCGCCGTCCGCCTATCCGTCCATCGGGCGCGCCACGCCCGACCGCGAAGTGTTCGTGGTCGACGACGACAACCGGCCAGTCGCCGTAGGCGCAGTGGGCGAGATCGTGGTGCGCGGACGTCCTGGGCGCACGCTGACCCTGGGCTACTACCGCGACCCGGCTGCGACGCAGGCCGTGTTCGAGGGCGGCTGGCTGCACACGGGGGATCTCGGCTACCAGGACGCCAAGGGCAACTTCTTTTTCTTCGGCCGCAAGAAAGAAGTGATCAAGCGGGCCGGCGAGAATATCTCGGCCGCGGAAGTGGAAGAGGCCCTGATGGGGCATCCGGCCGTGCGCGACGTGGCCGTGGTGGGCATACCCGATCCGGTGCGCGACCAGTCGGTCAAGGCTTTCGTCGTGCTGCACGCAGGGCACCAGGCGGATGCGGATGCCATCAAGACCTATTGCGCCGGGCGGCTGGCGTACTTCAAGGTGCCCGAGCACGTGCAGTTCATGGCTGAGCTGCCGCGCAACGCCAGCGGCAAGGTGCAGAAGCGCGCGCTGCTCGACGCCTGAACGCGGCCGCGAGTTCTCAGGCGTGGCCGGTAGCCGCCTTGCCCAGCCGGGCTAGGGCTTCGGCGACCTGATGGACGACGGACTGGCCCTGGTTGCGGTGGATGGCGATGGTGAACTCCAGCGTCAGCGGCGTCAGCGCCGGGTCCACCAGCACCAGGGTGCCGGCGCGAACTTGTTCGGCCACCATCATTTCCGGCAACTGCGCGATGCCGCCGCCCGCCTCGACGACTTCGATCAGGCTGTTCAGGCGATTGCAGCTGCAGATGTTGTCCAGGTTGGCACCCATGTCGCGCAACTCGTCCTGCGCCGGGCCAAAGAAGCCCGACGGACGCGATACGCACCACAGCGGCTCGGTTTGCAGTAGCGATTGCATGCTGCGGGGCTTGCCTTCCGCGTCGCTGAGCAGCCGGGACGAGACCATCCACGACATGCGGGTCGTGCCCAGCGATTCGCAGATGAACTGGTCGTCGCGCAGATGATTGGCCATGATGGCAATGTCCAGCGCGCCGGACGTCAGGTGCTCCTGCAGCTTGATCGCCAGGTCCAGCTCGATCTCGTAGGAAACGCGCGGCAGGGCGCGGCGCAGCTCGGGCACCACGCGTGAAAACCAGGTCATGGAAATCTCGCCCATGCCGATGCGCACCGTGCCGGCCGCGTTGTTGACGGCCTCCGCGTCGGTGAAGGCGTCTTCCACCGCCAGCAGCAGCGGTTCCACGCGTTCGACGAAACGGCGCGCGGGCACCGTCAGTTCCAGCCGGCGGCCGCGCTTTTCGAAGAGCGGAAAGCCCAGCGACTGCTCCAGCTCTTTCATGCGCGCCGAGACGGCGGGTTGGGAAGTGTGCAGCCGTTCGGCCGCAGCGCGGAAGCTGCCCAGCTTGGCGATCTGGCACAGGGTTTCGGCGTTGGTCAGATTCGGACGGGGCATGGGCGAATGTCGTGGTTTTTGCGCGGTATGTTAAAGGAAATCGTCAGGAAATCCCGCCTGGCTCGGTGAAATCCGCCATTTCCCCCCGCCAGGCCCGCCGATAAACTGGCCGCTCGCCATCCTAACGAGACAGCCATGAGACATCTACTTCCCGCCCTGGGCGCCGCGCTTGCCTTCACGCTCGGCGCGCAGGCATCGGCCCAGCAAGCCCAGCCCGCGGCCTCCGTGCCGCGCGATCCGTTCTTCTGGCTGGGCGAGATCAACAAGGCCACTGCCGTCATCAACACGGACGAGGGGCTGCTGGACAAGTCCATGGCGCCGCGACTGGCGGCCGGCGTGGCCAAGGTGATCAACGACGGCAACCAGCCGGGCGCCAAGCGCCCGGCCAGCGTCATCACCTTCGAGCCGCTGCTGATCAAGGCGGCGGGCGAGGATGTGACGCTGCTGCACGCGGGGCGCTCCAGCCAGGACATGCACGCGACCTACCGCAGCGCCATCCTGCGCGACAAGCTGCTGGACCTGGCGGCCCAGCTGAACGCCACCTCCACCACGCTGGTGGAACTGGCGGGCAAGCATGCAGCTACCATCGTGCCGAACTACACCAATGGCGTGGCGGCGCAGCCTAACAGCTATGGACACTATCTGCTGGGGCAGGCCGCCGGCCTGGCCCGCGACGCCCAGCGCATCCGTGAGGCCTACGTGCGCATCGACCGTTCGCCGATGGGCACGACGGTGCTCAACGGCACCAGCTGGCCGCTGGACCGCAAGCGCATGGCGCAGTACCTGGGCTTCGCCGCACTGGTGGACAACGCCTATGACGCCTCGCAGATCTCGTCCATGGATCAGCCGGTGGAAGTCGCCTCCATCGTCACCAGCATTGCGCTGCGCACCGGCAATTTCGTCGAGGACGTAATGACCCAGTACGCCCAGCCGCGTCCCTGGATCCTGCTGGAAGAGGGGGGCGGCAACACCTACGTGTCCAGCGCGATGCCGCAGAAGCGCAATCCCGGCCTGCTCAACGATACCCGCAGCGATGCTTCCACGGCCGTGACGCTGGCCATGGGGCCGGTGGTGCAGACGCACAACATCACGCCGGGCATGAGCGATCCGAAGGACGTGAAGCAGAATTCCGCCATGGTGGATGCGGGGATTTCGGCGCTCAAGCGCTGGGACCGGGTGTTGAAGGCCATGGTCCTCAGCCCCGACCGCGCGCTGGAAGAACTGAACAGCGACTGGACGGCCTCGCAGGAACTGGCCGACGTGCTGATGCGCAAGTACAAGCTGCCGTTCCGCGACGGCCACCACTTTGCGTCCGAGGTCGTCAGCTACGCCAAGGCCAACAACATCAAGCCGCTGGACTTCCCGTATGAGCAGGCGCGCCGTATCTATGCGGACGCCATGAAGGACTCGAAGTACGGCAACGAACTGCCGATGAGCGAGGCGGAGTTCCGCTCCACGCTGGATCCCGTGGCCATCGTCAAGAACCGCGCCACTTCGGGCGGTCCGCAGCCGGCGGAAATGGAGCGCATGCTGAAGGAAGCGCGCGCGCAGCTGGCTGAGCAGGACGCCTGGATCAAGGCGCGCCGCGCCCACATCAACGATGCGCTGGCGGAGCTGGACAAGAAATTCGGCGCGCTGGTGGCCAGCGCGCCGAAGCAGTAGAACCTGCGGGAAGAGCGCTTCCCGGCGGCTGCCGGGAAGCGCCGCTCAGCCGCGGGCCGGGAAGGGCGCGGCGAAGCGGCGCAGCCGCAACGCGTTGCTCAGCACGAACACGCTGGACAAGGCCATCGCGCCCGCCGCGAACACCGGAGACAGCAGGCTGCCGTTGACCGGATACAGCAAGCCAGCCGCTACCGGGATCAGCGCCACGTTGTAGGCAAACGCCCAGAACAGGTTCTGCTTGATGTTGCGGATGGTGGCCTTGGACAGCGCGATGGCGTTGGGCACACCGCCCAGGTCTCCCGACATCAGCACCACGTCGGCGGCTTCGATGGCGATGTCCGTGCCGGTGCCGATGGCCAGGCCCACGTCCGCTTCGGCCAGGGCCGGCGCATCGTTGATGCCGTCGCCCACGTAGGCGATGGGACCGTACTGCTGCTTCAGGCGCTGCACCGCCGCGACCTTGCCGTCGGGCAGCACTTCGGCGACGACTTCGTCGATGCCGAGCTGGCGGGCGATGGCCTCGCCGGTGCGGCGGTTGTCGCCGGTGATCATCGCGACCTTCAGACCCAGGTCATGCAGGGCGCGGATCGCGGCGGCCGTGGTTTCCTTGATGGGGTCAGCCACGGCGATCATGGCGGCCAGCTGGCCATTGATGGCGGCGTACAGCGGCGTCTTGCCTTCGTCGCCCAGGCGCGCGGCGTCCGAACCGAAGGACTCGACGCTCAGGCCCAGTTCGCGCATGAAGCGGTCGGCGCCGATCTCGACCAGGTCGCCGTCGACCCGGGCGCTGACGCCAAAGCCGGTGATCGATTCGAATTGCGAAATCGTGCCCAGCGCAATGTTCTCGGCGCGCGCCGCATCCACGATGGCTTGGGCGATCGGGTGTTCCGACTTGGCCTCGACGGTGGCAACCTTGCCCAGCACCGCAGCGCGTTCGAAGCCCTGTGCAACGATCAGGTCGGTCAGCTCGGGACGGCCCTTGGTCAGCGTGCCGGTCTTGTCCACGGCCACGACCTGCGCGTCCTTCAGCGATTGCAGCGCTTCGCCCTTGCGGAACAGCACGCCCATCTGCGCGGCGCGGCCCGTGCCCACCATGATGGAGGTCGGCGTGGCCAGGCCCATGGCGCAGGGGCAGGCGATGATCAGCACGGCCACGGCATTGACCAGCGCGAAGGTCAGGGCGGGTTCGGGGCCGAACGTCAGCCAGATGATGAAGGTCACGACGGCCGCCGCCATGACGGCAGGCACGAACCACATGGTGATGCGGTCCACCAGGGCCTGGATCGGCAGCTTGGAGCCTTGCGCCTGTTCGACCATGCGGATGATCTGCGCCAGCAGCGTGTCGCCGCCGACCTTGGTGGCGCGGAACGTCAGCGCGCCGTTCTGGTTGACGGTGCCGCCGACCACTTCGGAGCCGGGCTGCTTTTCGACGGGCACGGGCTCGCCGCTGATCATGGACTCGTCGATGAAGCTGTTGCCTTCCACCACCTCGCCATCCACCGGGATGCGTTCGCCGGGGCGGACTTCGATCAGGTCGCCCGCCACCACTTCCTCGATGGCGAGTTCCAGCGTCGCGCCGTTGCGCACGACGCGCGCGGTCTTGGCCTGCAGGCCGAGCAGGCGCTTGATGGCCTCGGACGTATTGCCCTTGGCGCGTGCCTCCATGTAGCGGCCCAGCAGGATCAGCGCCACGATGACCGCGGCGGCCTCGTAATAGACGTTGACGGTGCCGGCGGGCAGCAGTGCGGCCGCGAAGGTGGCGACCACCGAATAGGCATAGGCGGCGGACGTGCCCACCGCCACCAGCGAGTTCATGTCGGGCGCGCCGCGCAGCAGCGCGGGGATACCTTTCTTGAAGAAGCGCAGGCCGGGGCCGAACAGCACGATGCTGGCCAGCACGAATTGCAGGTACCAGCTGTTCTGCGTGCCGATGGTTTCGGCGATGACGTGGTGGAACGCCGGCACGATGTGCGCGCCCATTTCCAGGATGAACACCGGCAGCGCGAAGATCGTGGCGACGGTCAGCGCGCGCTTCAGTGACTTCAGCTCGGCGGCCTGGCGTTCGGCCACGGCGTCGGTGTCGCTGGCTTCGGCGGCCAGGGGCTTGGCTTCGTAGCCGGCCTTGGCCACCGCCTGGATCAGGGCGCTGGCGGGCACGCCGCCGGCCGCGGTGATGCTGGCGCGCTCGGTGGCGAGGTTGACGCTGGCGCTGCTGACGCCGGGCACCGCCTTCAGGGCTTTTTCGACGCGGCCCACGCAGGAGGCGCAGGTCATGCCGGTGACCGACAGTTCGATCGTGGTTTCGGCGACGGCGTAACCCGCCTTCTGCACCGCCTGCACGGCGGCGGCGACGTCCGGCGCCCCTGCAAACGTGATGTCGGCGCGTTCGGTCGCCAGGTTGACGCTGGCCTGGTTGACGCCCGGCACGGCCTTCAAGGCCTTTTCGACCCGGCCCACGCACGAGGCGCAGGTCATGCCTTCGATAGGCAGGCTGACCGCGACGCTGTCTGCTGGGATGGCACTCATATCCGCTCCTTGAAAACTTGGAATTTCCTGCTGATGGGTGTCACTATAAAGATTCCAATGATGTCAAGGTCAAGCGTTTGGCGGTGGTGAGTCCTTCTTGGGAGAAATGACCGCCGCCGGCGGCGCGGGCGGTGGGTTTGATAAATAGGGGACGCATTTGACCGGCGCCAGCGGGCGCCGGTCAGGCTTAGAACCAGATGCGCACGCCCGCCAGGATGGCGCGTTCGGAACGGCTTTCTCCGGCTTCGCTGGCATAGCTTGCAGTCTTGCCGAACTTGCGTCCGAACGACACGCCGACATACGGGGCGAATTCGCGCGTGACCTCGTAGCGCAGCCGCAAGGAGAACGATGCGTCCGACAGCCCGGAACCCACGCCGCGCGCCTCGTCATTCTTGCCGTTCAGGCTGGCTTCGATTTCAGGCGTCAGGATCAGGCGCTGCGTGAGCAGCAGGTCGTATTCCGCCTTCAACGCCAGCGCGGTTCTGCCGGATCCGCCGACGTAGCCGGTGATTTCGGTTTCGATGCCGTAGGGCGCCACGCCTTGCACGCCGAACGCCGCCCAGTTGCGCTTCGGTCCCGTGCCGAAATCGCGCCGCGCACCGAGTTGCACGTCCCAGAACGGCGAGATCGTGTGGCTCCAGAAGGCTTCGATCTTGGCGTCCGTGCTGCCGTTCAGGCGATCGCCTTCGCTTTTTATCCACAGCTTGTTCAGATCGCGGCCGATCCAGAACTGGCCGTCCCATTGCAGGCTGGTCTGTTCGTTGCGGTCGTAGGCGACGCCGAGCTTGTCGAACAGCAGGTGGCTGGTGACGACGTTGTCCATCATGTGCGGATGGATGCGGTAGGCGGCGTAGCGCTGCTCCGTGCTGCCGTCGCTGGAGGGCAGGGATCCCACCGGCGGGCCTTTGGGCGGGGATTCGTCCATGCCGGGCATGGCGCCGTGATCCATGCCCGGCATCGAACTGTGATCCATGTCTTGCATCGAGCCGTGGTCCATGCCTTTCATTGAACCGGGGGCCATGCTCTTCGTCGAGGTCGGATTCTGACCCTGCGTCGATCCATGGTTCATGCCAGGCATCGAGCTGTGGTCCATGCCTTGCATCGAGCCATGGTCCATGCCGTCCATCGTTCCGGCCGGCGCCTGCGCCTGGGCCAGTCCGGATGCGGCCGCAAGAAGGGCGGCGCCCGCGACGAGCCCGGACCAGTGCATTCTGGATGTCGTTGTTCTCATTATTCCCCCTATTCCACGACGACCGCGCGGAACATGCCGGCCTCCATGTGGAACAGCAAGTGGCAGTGATAGGCCCAGTTGCCGCGCGCGTCCGCGCTGACGCGGTAAGTGAGGCGCTGCGCCGGGTTCAGGCTGATCGTGTGCTTGCGCACCTGGAAATTGCCGTCGGCGGATTCGAGGTCGCTCCACAAGCCATGCAGGTGGATGGGGTGCGTCATCATGGTGTCGTTGACCAGCACGAAGCGCACGCGCTCGCCATACTTGAGCACGATGGGCTTGGCCTCGGTGAACTTCAGCCCGTTGAACGACCACATGTAGCGGTCCATGTTGCCGGTCAGGTGCAGTTCGATCTCGCGGGTCGGCGGGCGGTTGTCCGCGGGTTCGACCATGGAGTGCAGGTCCGCATAGGTCAGCACGCGGCGGCCGTTGTTGCGCAGGCCCACGCCTGGATCGTCCAGCCGGGTCGAAACGATGTCAGGCACCATGGAGTTGGCGGGACTGTACTCGGCGGGGTAGGGATGCTTGACCTCGACCATGCCGCCTTCGTTGCCGCCCGCGCCATGGTTCATGCCTGCCATTCCTGCCATGCCGGCGTGGTCCATGCCGGCCATGGAGCCGTGATTCATGCCGCCCTGAGCACCATGGTTCATCGCACCCTGAGCGCCGTGGTCCATTCCCCCCGCTTGCGAGCCGCCCATGTCCATGCCGGGCATGTCGTGCGCCATGCCCATGTCCATCATGGTCAGCACCTGCACCGGGTCCAGCGCCGGGATCTCGGCCTGCATGCCCTCGCGCGGGGCCAGCGTGCCGCGCGCATAGCCGGAGCGGTCCATGGCCTGCGAAAAGATGGTGTAGGCGCGCTCGTCCTGCGGTTCGACGATGACGTCATAGGTCTCGGCCACGGCGATGCGGAACTCTTCCACCTCCACGGGCCGCACGGCCAGGCCGTCGGCGGCCACCACCGTCATCTTCAGGCCGGGGATGCGCACGTCGAAGTAGGTCATGGCCGACCCGTTGATGAAGCGCAGGCGGATCCGTTCGCCCGGACGGAACAGGCCGGTCCAGTTGCCGGCCGGCGATTTGCCGTTGGTAAGGAAGGTATAGGTTGCGCCCGAGACGTCGGCCAGGTCGGTCTGGTTCATGCGCATCTTCTGCCACATGAGCCGCTCGTTCAGCGCATACTTCCAGCCGGATTTTTCGGCGTCGTCGATCAGGCTGCCGACGGTGGGCTGGATGTAGTTGTAGTAGTCGGGCATCACCTTGAGCTTGCGGAACACGCTCATGGGATCCTCGTCGGTCCAGTCGGACAACAGCACCACATAGTCGCGGTCCGCGCGCACCGGGTCCGGGCGCTTGGGGTCGATGACGATGGCGCCGTACAGTCCCGTTTGTTCCTGGAAGCCGGAATGGCTGTGATACCAGTACGTGCCGCTTTGCCCCACGTCGAACTGGTACGTGAAGGTTTCGCCGGGCGCGATGCCGGGAAAGCTTAGACCGGGCACGCCGTCCATGCCGGTGGGCAGGATGATGCCGTGCCAGTGGATCGAGGTGTCTTCGCGCAGGCGGTTGGTGACGCGCAGCGTGACGCGGTCGCCTTCGCGCCAGCGCAGCGTGGGCGCGGGCAGCATGCCGTTGACCGTGGTTGCGATGCGGGGAGCGCCAGTGAAATTGGCGGGGCTCTCGCCGATCTCCAGGTTGAACTCGGTGCCCGACAGCACGCTCTGCCGGGCGGCGCCGGCCTGCGCCCAAGAAGACGGGCTCCACAGACCCATGCCGGCCAGCGCGCCGCCCGTGGCCAGGCCCTGCACAAACCGGCGGCGCGGATTCGAAACTGCTCTACTCATGCTCTATCTCCCCGGTAGCCGGACCGGCATCCCGGCAGTGGATTACTTGACGGAAACCGCGCCCTTCATGCCGGCGGGATAGTGTCCGGGCTCCAGGCAGGCGAAGGCGACGGTTCCCGCCTTGTCGAAGGTCCAGACGATGTCGCCGGCCTTGCCCGCTTCCAGGGACACGGAGTTCGGCTCCTCGTGGCGCATGCCCGGGTCCTTGAGCATCATCTGGTAGTGGCTGTTCAGGTCTGCCGTGGTGCCCAGCACCATTTCGTGGCGGATCTTGCCGGAGTTGGTGACCTTGAAACGGATGGTCTCGCCCGCCTTGACGTCGATCTTGTCCGGCGTGAAGCGCATTGCATCCGTCATGTCGACCACGATCGTGCGCGAGACCTTGGCGGGGTTGCCGGGCTTGCCGATGGGGGCGGCGGCGTCATGGCCGCCGCCGTGGCCCGCGCCGTGGCCGGGGGCAGCCATGGCGCCGAAGGAAAGCAAAAAGACGCCCGCGGCCACGGCGCCTTGTGCGAGTTTCACCAGTTTCTTCATGCGTATCCTCTAGACTCGAATTGGGGGTAGGAGGCGCCACTTTAGTGACGCGCTCCACACCGCAACCTGTCGGGAGGATTACTTTCCTGTAATGTTCGGCGTCCGGGACAGCGTGAAGCCGACCTCGGTGCCCTGACCGCCGCAGCGCGCGAACGCGTTGCCGCCGTGCATGCGGGCAATGGCGCGGACGATGGCCAGGCCCAGGCCGTGCCCGTCGGCGCGCCGGCTGCGGGCATCGTCGCCGCGATAGAAGCGGTCGAAGATGCGCGGCAGCGCCTCGGCTGCGATCGGCGCGCCGGGGTTCCTGACCCTGATCTCGATCTCCTCTTGCCGGGTGATGCAATAGAGGTCGATGGCGCGTCCCCGCGGCGTGGCCCGGATGGCGTTGCTGAGCAGGTTGGCGATGGCGCGCCGCAACAGCCGCGGGTTGGCCATCAGGATGGCGGCGCCGTGCGCGGTCAGGGACACGCCGGCTTCGTCCAGCGCGGCTTCGTAGTACTCGGCCACGCGGGCGACCTCGCGGCGCACGTCCACTTCCTGCAGGTCCCCCGCTGGTTCGCCGCCGTCGGCGCGGGCCAGGAACAGCATGTCGTTGACCAGCGCCTTCAGCCCTTCCAGCTCCTCCAGGTTGGATTCCAGCACCTCTCGCAGCTCCTGCTCGGAACGGGGGGACGACAGGATGACCTCGGCGCCGCTGATCAGCGTGGCCAGGGGCGTGCGCAGTTCGTGCGCCACGTCGGCGTTGAAGCCTTCCATCTGCTGGTAGGCCGTTTGCACCCGGCCCAGCATGCCGTTGAAGGTATGGGTGAATTCGCGCAGCTCGCGGTCTATGCCCTGTTCCGGCAGGCGCACGGCAAGATTGTCCGGCTGGATCCGGGCGGCCTGCTGGGACAGGCGGCGGATGGGCGACAGTGAGCGCCGCACCGCCCATGCCGACAGCACCAGCGTGGCGCCGACCCAGGTGGCGCAGATCAGGACCAGCGCGGTGGCGAAGGCATACAGGAACTGCGTGCCAGGGCGCAGGTTAACGGCCACGGTGAGCTCGGCCCCCGGCAGCAGCGTGCCTTCCAGCGGCACGCGCAGCCCGCGCATGTTCCAGCCGTCCTGCGAGTGCAGCCTGATCTCGCGCCCGGACAGCGGCCGCACGTCCACGGGCGGCGCCTCGCCGTAGAACACGCTGCCGTCGGCGAGCGTGATCCAGGTCTTGAGGTTGCCGTGACCGACCATGATGTTGTCCAGGGCGCCACGCAGATCCTGCATCTGCGCCAGCGTGGTCTGCATGCCGATGAGGTGGTTGATGAGCTCCAGCTTGCCGGCCACCTCGGTGATCTCCTGGCGTTGCACCTCGCGCTTCAAGGCCCAGAACAAGGTGTAGCCGGCGATGCTGGACACCACCAGCGCAATGACGCCGAGCAGCAGCGTGAGGCGGATTTCCATCGACGCGATGCGCGGCAGCTTCATTTTTCGCGCAGCTCCAGCACGTAGCCCATGCCGCGCACGGTATGCAGCAGCTTGGTTTCGAACGGGTCGTCTATTTTGGCCCGCAGGCGCCGCACGGCGACTTCGATGACGTTGGTGTCGCTGTCGAAGTTCATGTCCCAGACTTGCTCGGCCAGCACCGTCCGGGACAGCACCTGGCCGTGGCGGCGCAGCATCAGCGTCAGCAGCGTGAATTCCTTGGCGGTCAGGTCCAGGCGCATGCCGCCGCGTTGCGCCTTGCGCCGCGCCAGGTCCATCTCCAGGTCGGCAAGCTTGAGCAGCGTCGACTCCTGCCCGCGGCCGCGGCGCAGCAGGGCCTGGATCCGCGCCAGCAGCTCGGAAAAGGCGAAAGGCTTGACGAGGTAATCGTCCGCGCCGCCTTCCAGGCCGCGCACGCGGTCTTCCACCTTGTCGCGGGCGGTCAGCATCAGGACCGGCGTTTCCTTGTGCTTGCGCAGGTCCGCCAGCACGCCGAAACCGTCGACGCCGGGCAGCATCACGTCCAGCACCACCACGTCGTAGTCGCCCTCGATGGCGGCGTGCCGTCCGTCGATACCGTCGCGGGCGATGTCGACCACGTAGTTGTGCTCGGTCAATCCTTTGCGGACGTAGTCCGCGAGCTTTCTTTCATCTTCGATCAAGAGGATACGCATGGGGCGCCTCGCATTCCTTGCACAAATGTAATGAGTCGGTCCGGCTTCTGTAATTGCCGACTGCGTAGAGTTCAGCGTGTCTGCCAAGTTCCCGCTTGGCGGCGCTGAAACACAAGGAGCGATCCGTGAGTGCTCGAAAATCTGTCTCGAAGAGCTTTGAAACGGCCAACGATGAAATTGCCGTTGCGGCGCATTATGCACCTTGCGCGCCGAAACGTGCACGGGGATATGCGCGGATGCCGGCCGCAGGGACCGGTCCGTCCAGGGCCTGAACCGGCGTTGCTCGATGAAGATCCTGTACACCAATTTCCATCGCGGCGATGGCGGCGGGCATACCACGTATGTGCTGTCGCTGGCCGGCGCGCTGCGCGGCGCGCACGATATCGTCGTGGCGGCGCCGCCAGACAGCCGGCTGTTCAAGACGGCCCTGGCGATGCCGGGCGTGCGGGTCGAAGCGCTGGATTTCCGCGGCGGCCTGCTGGCCGCGCTGCCCAATGCACGGCGCCTGCGGCGACTGCTGGTGCAGGAACGCTTCGACATCGCGCACGTCAACGGTTCTGCCGACCATCGTGTGTGCATGCTGGCAGGCTTGGGGCTGGGGGCGGACAGCCCTGCGGTGGTGTATACGCAGCACAACGACCGGATCGCCAGCAGCCTGGGCGCGACGCTGCGCGCCCGGCTGGCGACGGACCGCGTCATCTGCGTGTGCGAGCACACACGCCGCAAGCTGGCGGGCAGCGCATTCGGGCGCTGCGGCCTGCGCACCGTGCGCAATGGCGTGGACGTGGAGCGGTTCATGCCCCCCGCGCCGCAGGCGAGGGCTGAAGCCCGCCGCCGTTGGCTGCCGGCTGCGCACGCGGGCCGGCTGGTGGTCGGCAGCAATGCGGGCACCGCGGACTACAAGCGCTGGCCGGACATGGTCGAGGCCCTGTCCTTGCTGCCTGTCGAGCTGCGGGCGCGTATCGTCATCATGATCGCTGGCGAGCCTCCCGGCGAACCTCAGCGCCGGCGGGTGCGCGAACTGGGCATGGAAGACCAGGTGATCTTCTCGGGCCTGCTGGACGACGTGCGGTCGTTCGTGGACGCGCTGGACGTGGGCTTTGTGCTGTCCTCGGAGATGGAGACCATCTCGTTCGCGTGCCGCGAGATGATGGCCATGGGTGTGCCGGTCATCGTCAGCAATGCCGGCGGGCTGGCCGAGAATGTGTATCCCGGGCTGGACGGCTGGGTGGTCCCGGCGCGCACGCCCGAGGCCGTGGCAGGCGTGCTGCGCGAGATCCTGGCGCAACCGCAGCTACTGGGTCCCATGGGGCGCGCGGCGCGGGAAAAGGCAGTGCGGGACTTCGCCCTGTCCCGCTTCGTGGCGGACACGCACGCGGTCTACCTTGAAGCGCAGTCGCAGGCCCAGCGTCCGTTGCGGCTGGCGTGAATGCAACGGCCCCCAGCGTACGGCCTCAGACCATCGCTTTGCCGCTGCGCCTGGCAGCGCGGATGTCCCGCCACAGCGTCACGCACAGCAGCGCCAGGATGAGGGCGGAAATGCCGGGCCACACCAGGAAGTAGAACGTCAACCACATATCAGTCTCCTTGTTGCTTGATGGATGCTCAGCCTTGCGCCGGCTGGATTTCGGGGCGTTGCACGGCGGGTGCGGAAAGGGCGTCCTGCGCTTCCTGGAAGGAAGTCACGCGGTCCGCCAACAGGCTGAAATCGAAGCGCTGCTGGTTGCGCAGGCTGAGACCGGCGCAGACCGTGGCGCTGACGCCGTAGGCGGTCAGCGAGCCCATCAGGACGATGTACTCGCGCAAGGTGCCTACGAACACGGGCAGCATGACCAGCATGCCCAGGGCGCCCACCGCGAGCGCCGCGGGGCGGCCGAAGAAGCCGAACGTCATGAGGCCCAGCACCACGCCGCCGCCGATGGCCGAGCAGATCTCGAAGAACACGGCGACCGCGCCGGTGATGGGTAGCAATTCAAAGCGCACGACGGTGAACAGGATCACGGCGCTGAGCACGGCGCTGACGAAGGCGCGGTTGTCGACGCGGTCCCAGTAGAAGCTGGCGATGACGGGGAAAACGATGGCGCCCCACAGCGCGCCGACGAACACCAGCATGACCAGGATATCCAGGCGCAGGCTGGCGAATATCACGCCTATCATCGTGGCGACGATCATGGTGATACGGCCCCACCACAGCATGCGGCGCGGATCGGGGCGGCCGCCGGCCAGGTTCTTGGCGTAAACATCAGTCATGACGATGGCGGACAGCGCGGCCAGGTCGGAGTCGGCGGTCGAAGACAGCGAGCCCACCACCAGCAGGAAGAACAGCGCAATGCCGAAGGGCGGCAGGTAGGTCGAGGCCATCTGCGGGATGATGTTGTTCATGTCGCCGTTGGCGGGCTCCAGGCCGACGAAAAGCGCCAGCAGCCCCAGCATGCCCAGTCCGATCACGACGGCGCCATATCCCGCCGTGGCCGTCAGGAACGTGGGCTTTATCAGGTCTTCGCGCACCGCGAACAGGCGCTGGGCGATGGTCTGGTTGCCGATGGCGTAGGCCAGCACGGCCACGAAATAGGGCGCGCCCTGTTCCAGGATGGCGCGGGTGGAATAGAAGTCCGCCTGGTCGGCGCTCAGGCGCCACATGTTTTCCGACAGCACGTCGGGTCCGCCCGCGTTGAAGAAGATGAGCGGGATGATGACGACCGCGGCGATGATCATGGCGGCCAGCTGCGCAAAATCCGTCATTACGGAAGTGCGGAATCCCGACCACAGCGTGTACGACAGCACGCCCAGGCCGGCGATGAGCACGCCCTGGATGAAGGTGAGCGGGCTCAGGATCGAGACCAGCGCGCCCGCCGCCGTGAAGTTCACCATCAGGCTGATGCAGCTGCCCACGATGTTCGACACCGCCATGATCATCTGGCTGGAGGTGCCGTGGCGCGCGTGTATGACTTCGGCCAGCGTGTGCGCCTTGGGCGCCAGCTTGCGGAAGCGCTTGCCGAAGGGATAGATGAAGAGAATCATCAGCGCGCCCCAGAAGCCGTAGTGCAAGGGGCCTGACAGGCCGTACTTGTAGCCCGAGGTGGCGCTGGCGTAGAACGATGCGGCCCAGATCCAGGTTGCGATCATGCTGGCGGTGGACAGGCCGAAGCCGACCGCGTTGTTCGACACCATGTAGCCATCGACGTTCTCGTTCTTCTGGCCGATAAGCAGCGACATGAGGAACGTCGCGCCATAGAACCCGACCAGCAGCAGGATGGCGGTGGTGGCGGATAGCTGAAAGAATTCTGTCTCTTGCATCGTCTTCGTCCTTTCTCCTTGACAGCGTGTTCATGACGGACAGTCATGGCTGCATGAAGGCCGTTTCCGCGGGATGCGATGGGCGGCAAACCCCTTTGACGCAGCCGAAACACCAGGCGAGCGGCCGTAGGCGCGATCGCATGCCTGCCCGGCGCGGACGTGACTGGACACGCCCGCGGACGGACAGCAATAAGGCACACCGTATAGGTGTCTTGCTGCCGCATAGCGCAGAACGCTGGTTGCTTTTTTACGTTGCCCGATGCGGCGAGCGATGGTCCTGCCTGGTAAGCAGGAGTTTTGTTCCGCAGCCTTTACGGCTGGGTGTGGGTGTTTCGGCGTTACACGCCGGGCCGCTGTGCGCGGCCGTGTGATGGATGCTTCCAGCGATGTGCATCGCCTGGCTGCATGCGTAATGAACTACAACAGGCGCCAAGTATAGGGACATACCCCGCGCTAGTCCAGCTTGCGTCCGCCAGGCGTGCATGCGCGGGTATCGCGAATCGCATTGGCGGGTATCGCAACACTTAATTGGCCGCCGTGCGCGCCATCCGATAAGGTGTACGCAAGCCCGGGCCATGCGTACGGCGTGGCCGCGCAAGACCGAGACGACACATGACAGACCGCGTATACCTCAATGCCGTGGGAGCAGACGGCAATCCCCTATACATGCACGTGCGCGATGGCCGCATCCTGGCGCTGGGCGCCGAGCCGCCCGTCCTGGGCGCGGCGCAGGTGACCGACCTGCGCGGACACCTGGTGCTGCCGGGCTTTGTCGACGGCCATATCCATCTGGACAAGAGTTTCGTCGGCGACCGCTGGCGGCCGCACCGGCCCGCGGACAGCCTGCGCGAACGGCTGGCCATCGAGAAAGAAGAGCTTGCGGCCGCGCCGCCCATCGAGGGGCGCGCCGATGTCCTTATCGCGCAAGCCGCGGCGTTCGGCACGGTGGCGATGCGCTGCCACGTGGACGTGGACGCCACGACCGGCTTGGCGAATCTGCATGCCGTCATGGCGGCGCGCGAGAAATGGCGCGGCATTGTCGATATCGAACTGGTGGCGTTCCCGCAGGCCGGCGTGATGTCCTGTCCGGGTACGCCGCAATGGCTGGAAGCGGCCGTGCGCGAAGGCGCCGGGGTAGTGGGCGGCATCGATCCCTCCACGCTGGACGGCGATGCCGAAGGCCAGCTGGATTGCGTGTTCGGCATCGCTGAGCGGCTGGGCGCCAAGATCGATATCCACCTGCATGAGCCGGGCGAGCAGGGCGTTGCGCAGATTGCGCGCATTGCCGCGCGCGCGCAGGCGCTGGGCCTGGCGGGTCGAGTCGCCATCAGCCACGCCTATGCACTGGGCGACGTCGGCCAGGGGGCGCTGCAGGACGTGGCGCGCAAGCTGGCCGACGCCGGCGTGGCGATCATGACGAACGCGCCAGGCGACCGGGCCTTTCCGCCGGTATTGGCGCTGCGCGCGGCGGGCGTGCGCGTATTCACGGGCAATGACAACATCCAGGATTGCTGGTGGCCCTATGGCAATGGCGACATGCTGCAGCGTGCGATGCTGATCGGCTACCGCTCGGGCTTCTACACGGACGACGATTTGTTGACGGCCTTGCACATGGCGTCGCATGCGGGCGCGGCGGTACTGGGCCTGGGCGGGTACGGCCTGCAGGTGGGCAATGAGGCGACCTTCGTGGTGCTGCCCGTGCCCAACGGCGCCGCCGCGGTTGCCGCGGTGCCGAGCCAGCGCGCTTTGTTCCGCAAGGGCGAACCCGTGGGCGAGGCGGCTCGGGCATACGCTGGCGTCACGCCGGCGGCGTGACCTGCGCGGCGCGTTGCGTGCAGAAGTCCTGCAATGCGCGCCGCAGCGCGTGACCCGCGTCGCTGAGCCGCGAGCGCGCATACAGCGACAAGTGCAGGCCGCGCGGCGCCGGAAATCCTTCTTCGGGCGTGAGCAGCCGGTGTTCGGCGCTGGCGCAGGCGGCAGGCAGCAGGCTGATCCCCAGTCCCGCAGCGACGGCAGCGCCCAGGCTGGGCAGGCTGGGGCTGGAAAAGCGCACATGCCAGGGCTTGCCGCAGGTTTCCAGCATGGCGGTCATTTCCTGGCGGTACAGCGCGCCGGACGGAAAGGCCACCAGCGGCACGGCGGTGTCGGGCGCGGGCGGCGGCGCATCGCGGGCGGTGATCCAGCACAGGGGTTCGGGCCAGTGCGCATCGCAATCGGCGTCCACTTCCCATTGCTTGACCAGCAGCAGGTCCAGTTCGCCATCGCGGTAGCGCCGCAGCAGCTGATGACTGAGGCCGCCTTCGACTTCCACGCGCAGGCGCGGATAGGCCGCTTCCACGGCGGCCAGGGTAGGCATCAGCGTGGCGCCCATGAAATCCTCGGGCGCGCCCACGCGCACCACGGCGCTGGCCTGGGCGGCGGCCACGTTTTCGCGCGCCTCCTCAGCCAGCCGCAGGATGCTGCGCGCATAGCCCAGCAGGCGCTCGCCCTCCTCGGTGGGCAGGACATGGCGCTGCGTGCGGTCCAGCAGGCGGCAGCCCAGGTTCTCTTCCAGCCGGATGACGTGCTGGCTGACGGTGGATTGCGTCAGGTGCAGGTGTTCGCTGGCGCGGGTGAAGTTGCCCGTGTCCACGACGGTAAGAAAACTGCGCAGCAGGACGGGATCTAGCATTGGGATGTCCACTCGAATCTATCAAGCCAATTAATTTCATAATACTTGGGCCGGCCGCCATACTTGGAATCTCACGAGGCCGCGAGTCGATTCGGCTTGCCTCAAGCTGTTGATCTGGAGGAAATACCAATGTCTATCTTTCGTGCGGGCCGTCTTTGGCTGGCGGCATTCCTGTTGGGCATGGGGGGCGTGGCCGCGGCCGCGGGCCCGGACACCGCGCTGTTGGCCGCCGCGGGCAATGGCGACGCGGCCCGCGTCAAGCAGCTGCTGGGGCAGGGCGCTGCCGTGGATACGCGCGACGCGGACGGCAATACGCCGCTGCTGCGCGCGACGCAGGGCAATCATGTCGAAGCGGCACGCGCCCTGATCGAGGCCGGCGCCAACGTCAATGCGCAGAACTCGATCCGCGACAGCGCCTACCTGCTGGCCGGCGCCCGCGGCTATCGCGAGATCCTGGCGCTGACGCTGGCGCACGGCGCTGACCTGAAAAGCACCAACCGCTACGGCGGCACTGCCCTCATTCCCGCATGCGAGCGCGGCCACGTCGAAGTGGTGGACATGCTGCTGCGCGCCGGCGTGGACGCGGATCATGTGAACAACCTGGGTTGGACCGGCCTGCTGGAAGCCGTGATCCTGGGCGATGGCGGCGCGCGTCACCAGGCGATCGTCAAGCTGCTGATCGAAGCCGGCGCCGACGTCAACCTGGCGGACGGCAAGGGCGTGACGCCACTGCGTCATGCGCGTGAGCGCGGACAGACCGAAGTCGTGCGCCTGCTGGAGGCGGCGGGAGCGAAGGGCTGAGGCGCTGGCGCTTCGAAAAAAAACGGGGCTTGCAAGCCCCGTTCTTCATGCTGGAAACGGCAAGCCGGATCAGAACCCCTCGCGCGGCACGTGCACGCGGCCTTCCATCAGCACGCGGGCGCTGCGGCTCATGATGGCCTTGGTGACCTTCCATTCGCCGTCCACGAGCTGGGCTTCGGCGCCGACGCGCAAGGTGCCGGACGGATGGCCGAAGCAGACATTGTCGCGTTCGCCGCCGCCCGCGGCCAGGTTGACCAGCGTGCCCGGCACCGCCGCCGCGGTGGCAATGGCGACGGACGCGGTGCCCATCATGGCGTGGTGCAGCTTGCCCATGGAGAGCGCGCGCACCAGCACGTCGATGTCGCCCGCGCCGATCTTCTTGCCGCTGGAGGACACGTATTCCTTGGGCGCCGCCACGAAGGCGACCTTGGGCGTGTGCTGGCGGCTGGCGGCCTCTTCCAGCGTCTTGATCAGGCCCATGCGCAGCGCGCCGTGGGCGCGGATGGTCTCGAAGCGCGCCAGCGCGGCGGCGTCGCCGTTGATGTCGTCCTGCAGTTCGGTGCCGCGGTAGCCCAAGGCTTCGGCGTCCAGGAAGATCGTGGGGATGCCGGAGTTGATCATGGTGGCCTTGAACGTGCCGATGCCAGGCACTTCCAGGTCGTCCACCAGCTTGCCGGTGGGGAACATGGAACCGCCGTCGCCTTCCTCGGCCGGGTCCATGAATTCCAGGCGCAGTTCAGCCGCCGGGAAGGTCACGCCGTCCAGTTCGAAGTCGCCGGTTTCCTGCACCGCGCCGCCCGTCATGGGGACGTGCGCGATGATGGTTTTCTGGATGTTGGCCTGCCAGATGCGCACGACGGCGACGCCGTCCTGCGGCACGCGGGCGGGGTCGACCAGGCCGTTGGTGATGGCGAACGGGCCGACGGCGGCGGACAGGTTGCCGCAATTGCCGCTCCAGTCCACGAAGGGCTGGTCGATGGAGACCTGGCCGAACAGGTAGTCCACGTCATGGTCGGGGCGCGTGCTTTTGCCGATGATGACGGTCTTGCTGGTGCTGGAGGTGGCCGCGCCCATGCCGTCGATCTGCTTGCCGTAGGGATCGGGGCTGCCGATCACGCGCATGAGCAGCGCGTCGCGCGCGGCGCCGGGCACGCGCGCGGACTCGGGCAGGTCGTCGAGCTTGAAGAACACGCCTTTGCTGGTGCCGCCGCGCATGTAGGTGGCGGCTATCTTGGTCTGGGGAGCATGGGTCATGGGGCAGTCCTGATGATGGGTGTTGGGGCGGGCGCCGCGGCGCCCGTCCCGCCTATGGCGGATCAGCCGGCTTTCTTGTCGGCGCCGGAAGCTTCCAGGAAGTCCTGGGCAAAGCGCTGCAGCACGCCGCCGGCTTCGTAGATCGAGACCTCTTCGGCCGTGTCCAGGCGGCAGGTCACGGGGACTTCGACGGTTTCGCCGTTGCGGCGGTGGATCACCAGCGTCAGGTCGGCGCGCGGCTTGCGCTCGCCGATGACGTCATAGCTTTCGGTGCCGTCCAGGGCCAGCGTCTTGCGGTTCACGCCCGCCTTGAATTCCAGGGGCAGCACGCCCATGCCGATGAGGTTGGTGCGGTGGATGCGTTCGAAGCCTTCGGCGACGATGGCTTCCACGCCAGCCAGGCGCACGCCCTTGGCGGCCCAGTCGCGCGACGAGCCCTGGCCGTAGTCGGCGCCGGCCACGATGATCAGCGGCTGCTTGCGGTCCATGTAGGTTTCGATGGCTTCCCACATGCGCATGACCTTGCCTTCAGGTTCCACGCGGGCCAGCGAGCCTTGCTTCACCGTGCCGTCCGCGTTCTTCACCATTTCGTTGAAGAGCTTGGGGTTGGCAAAGGTGGCGCGTTGCGCGGTGAGGTGGTCGCCGCGGTGGGTGGCGTAGGAGTTGAAGTCCTCTTCGGGCAGGCCCATCTTGTGCAGGTATTCGCCCGCGGCGCTGTCCATCAGGATGGCGTTGGATGGCGACAGGTGGTCGGTGGTGATGTTGTCGCCCAGCACGGCCAGCGGCAGCATGCCGCGCAGCGTGCGCTCGCCTGCCAGCGCGCCTTCCCAGTATGGCGGGCGGCGGATGTAGGTGCTCTGCGCACGCCAGTCGTACAACGGGCTGACGGCGGCCTTGCGGTCGTCCTGGATGCCGAACATGGGGGCGTAGACCTTGCGGAACTGCTCGGGCTTGACCGCCGACTTCACCACGGCGTCGATCTCTTCGTCGCTGGGCCAGATATCCTTGAGACGGATCTCGCGGCCGGCGGCGTCCGTGCCGAGCACGTCGCGCTCGATGTCGAAGCGGATGGTGCCGGCAATGGCATAGGCCACGACCAGCGGCGGCGAGGCCAGGAAGGCCTGCTTGGCATAGGGATGGATGCGACCGTCGAAGTTGCGGTTACCGGACAGCACGGCGGTGGCGTAGAGGTCGCGATCGATGATTTCCTGCTGGATGACCGGGTCCAGCGCGCCCGACATGCCGTTGCAAGTGGTACAGGCGAAGGCCACGACGCCGAAGCCCAGCTGTTCCAGTTCCGGCGTCAGGCCGGCTTCGCCCAGGTACAGCGAGACGGCCTTGGATCCCGGCGCCAGCGAGCTCTTGACCCAGGGCTTGCGGGTCAGGCCCGCGCGGTTGGCGTTGCGCGCCAACAGGCCGGCGGCGATGACGTTGCGCGGATTGCTGGTGTTGGTGCAGCTGGTGATGGCGGCGATGATCACGGCGCCGTCGGGCATCTGGCCGGGATTGTTTTCCACCACGCCGGAGATGCCGCGCTCGGCCAGGTCGCTGACCGGCAGGCGGCGGTGCGGATTGGACGGACCGGCCAGGGTGCGCACCACGCTGGACAGGTCGAAGCGCAGCACGCGTTCGTATTCGGCCTGCTTCAGGCTGTCGGACCACAGGCCCGTGGTCTTGGCGTAGTTCTCGACCAAGGCGATCTGCTCGTCCTCGCGGCCGGTCAGGCGCAGGTAGTCGATGGTCTGCTGGTCAATCGAGAACATCGCGGCGGTGGCGCCGTACTCGGGCGCCATGTTCGAGATGGTGGCGCGGTCGCCCAGCGTGAGGCTGGCGGCGCCTGCGCCGTAGAACTCCAGGTAGGCGCCCACGACCTTCTCCTTGCGCAGGAATTCGGTCAGGGTCAGCACGATGTCGGTGGCGGTGATGCCGGGCTGCGCGCGGCCGGTGAGTTCCACGCCGATGATGTCGGGCAGGCGCATCCACGAGGCGCGGCCCAGCATGACGTTCTCGGCTTCCAGGCCGCCCACGCCGATGGCGATCACGCCCAGCGCGTCCACGTGCGGCGTGTGGCTGTCGGTGCCGACCAGCGTGTCGGGGAATGCCACGCCGTCCTGCGTGTAGATGACGGGCGACATGCGTTCCAGGTTGATCTGGTGCATGATGCCATTGCCCGGCGGCACGACTTCGATGTTGCGGAAGGCCTGCTTGGTCCAGTCGATGAAATGGAAGCGGTCTTCGTTGCGGCGGTCTTCCACGGCGCGGTTCTTGGCGAAGGCGTCGGGGTCGTCGCCGCCGTATTCCACGGCCAGCGAGTGGTCGACGATCAGCTGCACCGGCACCACCGGATTGACCTTGGCGGGGTCGCCGCCCTTGTCGGCAATGGCGTCGCGCAGGCCGGCCAGGTCGACCAGCGCGGTCTGGCCGAGAATGTCGTGACAGACCACGCGCGCCGGGAACCACGGGAAGTCCAGATCGCGGCGGCGCTCGATCAGCTGCTTCAACGCGTCGGTCAGCATGGCCGGATCGCAACGGCGCACCAGGTTTTCCGCCAGCACGCGCGAGGTGTAGGGCAGGCGGTCGTAGGCCCCGGGCGAGATCGCCTCGACGGCGGCGCGGGTGTCGAAGTAGTCCAGGCGGGTGCCGGGCAGGGGCTTGCGGTAGTTTTGGTTCATGCCTCGGTGCGCTGCAGGTTGCCCTGCGCGATCTGCTGTTCGATGTTGATACGGGATGCGCGGATGTGGCGGCGCATCAGGATTTCAGCCAACTCGCCATCGCCGTCGGCGATGGCATCCAGAATGCGGTGGTGTTCGGCGTAGGCCTGCCGGGGGCGGTTGGGGGTGGTCGAATACTGGATGCGGTACATGCGCGCCAGCTGGTAGAGCTCGTCGCACAGCATGCGGAACAGCATCTGGTTGCCGCTGCCCTTGACGATGCGGTAGTGGAAATCGTAGTCGCCTTCCTGCTGGTAATAGCCCAGCCCGGCCTGGAAGGCTTCATCGCGTTCATGCGCTTCCAGCACGGCGCGCAGCTCGGCGATTTCCGAGGGCGGCATGCGTTCGGCGGCCAGGCGGCAGGCCATGCCTTCCAGCGATTCGCGGATTTCATAGAGTTCGGACAGTTCCTGCTGCGACAGCGACACCACGCGGGCGCCGGCGTGGGGCACGCGCACCAGCAGCTTCTGGCCTTCCAGGCGGTGCAGGGCCTCGCGCAGCGGGCCGCGGCTGACGCCATGGATGCGGGCCAGCTCGGGCTCGGAAATCTTGCTGCCGGGGGCGATTTCACCCTTGACGATGGCGGACTGGATCTTGCGGAATATGTGTTCCGCAAGCGTCTCGTTGTCGCCGGGGGCGGCGCCGGGCAGGGTCAGCACCTTGCTCATTGTGTTGACAATCTTTCCGCTATGGGAAGAAAAATTCGGAAAAAAGCGCCGTATGACGCAAGATTGTCAACAATTTACCCCGGCGGCGGGGCGGGCGCAAGCCCGCCCCAATGGGACGCAGGGCGGGCGCCTAGCGCTTGTGGTGCACTTCCTGCAAGCCATAGACCTGCACCGGCACGCCCACCTGCCGCGCCTTCAGCTGCAAGGACAGGTACTGCGAGTAGTGCCGCGACTGGTGCAGGTTGCCGCCATGGAACCAGAGCGCTTCCTGCTGCGTGGGCTTCCACATGTTGCGCTGCTCGCCCTCCCAGGGGCCGGGGTCCTTGGTGGTGTCCGAGCCCAGGCCCCAGCACTTGCCGACCTTGTCCGCGACCTCGCGGTTGATCAGGTCGGCGGCCCAGCCGTTCATCGAGCCGTAGCCGGTGGCATAGACCACCAGGTCCGCCGGCAGGCTGACGCCGGACTTCAGCACCACGGCGTCGCGTGTCAGGTGGCTGACGTCGGTGCGTGACTGCAGCTTGACGCTGCCGTCGATGATCAGATCGCAGGCGCCGACGTCGATGTAGTAGCCGGAGCCGCGCCGCAGGTACTTCATGAACAGGCCCGAACCGTCATCACCCCAGTCCAGCATGAAGCCGGCCTCTTCGAGCTTGGCGTAGAACCCGGCGTCGCGTTCGCGCATCTGGTCGTAGAGCGGGATCTGGAACTGCGCCATGATCTTGTAGGGCAGGGACGCGAAAGTCAGGTCGGCCTTGCGGGTGGTCATGCCATTGGCCAGCGCCTGCTCTGAATACAGGCCGCCCAGGCCGATGTCCATCAGCGTGTCGGAACGCACGATGTGGGTGGACGAGCGCTGCACCATGGTGACGTTGGCCCCGCCTTCCCACAGCGCCGCGCAGATGTCGTGCGCGGAGTTGTTGGCGCCGATGACGACCACGTTCTTGCCGCGGTAGGCGTCC
Source organism: Achromobacter sp. ACM03 (assembly GCF_014851665.1). NCBI lineage: Bacteria > Pseudomonadati > Pseudomonadota > Betaproteobacteria > Burkholderiales > Alcaligenaceae > Achromobacter > Achromobacter sp. ACM03. The sequence goes on from NZ_JACVAD010000002.1 coordinate 715,969, forward strand.
GGGCCGGGGTGTTGCGAGGAATGCTGCTGTTCGCCCTGGAATTCGTCCTGGCCGGGGAAGGAGGGGACATTGGGCTTGCCGGACATGCCGGTGGCCAGCACCAGCTGCTTGGGCCGCAGTACCACGGGCTTGCCCTCGCGCAGCACCGTGACCTCCCATTCCTGTTTCTGCTCGTCGTAACGGGCCGACTGGCAGACGCTGGAGGTCCAGTAGTTGAGCTCCATGATCTTGGTGTACATCTCCAGCCAGTCGCCGATCTTGTCCTTGGGCGCGAAGACGGGCCAGTTCTCGGGAAAGGGGATGTAGGGCAGATGGTCGTACCAGACCGGGTCGTGCAGGCACAGGGACTTGTAGCGCTTTCTCCAGCTGTCGCCGGCGCGTTCGTTCTTTTCGATGATGATGGTCGGCACGTCCAGTTGGCGCAGGCGTGCGCCCAGCGCGATGCCGCCTTGGCCGCCGCCGATGATGAGCACGTAGGGCTGGGTCTGGTAGCCCAGTTCGGCGGCTTCCTGCTCGCGTTTTTCCAGCCAGGTCTGGCGCGTGCGGCTGCTGCCGTGTTCGGCGCCCTTGGGACGGCGCAGGCCGCTGGGTTCCTCGTGCCCCTTGAGTTCGGACATGGTGGTCAGCAGCGTCCAGATCTTGCCGTCCTGGACGCGGATGTGGCCGTAGCCGCGCGCGCGGTTGGTCTCGATCTCGATCCAGCCTTGCAGCAGGCCGGCCTCCTGCGACACGGTTTCCTTCGGATCCAGGCTGAAGCGCACCGGCTCCACCTGCGACAGCTGGTGTTGCAGCATGTCGCGGATCTGGCCATGGCCTTCGAGCGTGCGGATGTTCCAGGTGAACAGCACCAGGTCGCGCCAGTAGCAGTCATCCTGGAACAGGGCCGCGACGCCGTCGATGTCCTTGTTGCCCAGCGCCGTGTTCAGGCGCGTGAGCACGGCGTCCAGGGCGGCGCCGGCTTGATCGGTCTGCATGTCTAGTCTCCTTGCCCGTGGCGGGCGATCGTTGTCGTGGCGGACCGGGACATGGTCCGCTGGCGGCCCCGGCCTGTGCCGGCCGGTGGACGTCGATAACGATCAAGCAATCGGCATGCCAGCCCTGGCGCGCAGGAGAGCTGGACTGGATGCCGTGGCGCCGCGCCACACCTGTGGCGCAAGGGTGTGGCGCCTGGGGTGGCGCCCGGCCGTGGGCCTCAGGAGCGCGAGGAGACGCCGTGGCGCCGCATCTGGCGATGCACGGTGGAGCGGTCCACGCCCAGGCGCCGCGCCGCTTCGGAGACGTTGCCGCCGCAACTGGCCAGCATGGCGCGCAAGGCGGCTTCTGCCGGGCTGGCGACGGCTGCCTCGGGCGCCAGTGCGTCGGGCAGGTCGGCGGGTTCGATCACGCCGTTCTCGCACAGCGCGGCGGCGACCGCGATGGCGTTGGCGAGTTCACGGATATTGCCGGGCCAGGCATGCGCCTTCAACGCCATCAGCGCGGCGGGCGCCAGCACGGGGGCGCCGGACTCGTCCTGGTGGCGCGCCAGCAGGCGGGCGATGAGCCATTCCAGGTCCGCACGTTCGCGCAGCGGCGGCACGGTCAGCGTGGCGGCATTGATGCGGTAATAGAGGTCTTCGCGGAAGCGCCCCTCGCGCACCAGGGCGGCCAGGTCGCGGTGCGAGGCCGACACCAGGCACAGGCGCACGGCGCGCGGGGCGTTGGCGCCGATGGGTGTGACCTCGGATTCGGCCAGCACGCGCAAGAGGCGGCTTTGCAGCGCCAGCGGCATGTCGCCGATCTCGTCCAGGAACAGGGTGCCGCCGTCGGATTCCTCGATCAGGCCCTTGCGGCCCTTGGCCGCCGCGCCGGTGTAGGCGCCGGGCAGGTAGCCGAACAGCTCGCTTTCGATCAGCGATTCGGGAATCGCCGCGCAATTCACGGCGACAAAGCGCCCGGCGCGCTGGCTGCTGTCGTGGATGGCGCGGGCCAGGTATTCCTTGCCGACTCCGGTTTCGCCTTGCAGCAGGAGGGGCAGCCCCTGCCGGGCCAGTTTGGCTGCGCGCGTCAGCATGGCCGCCATGCGAGCATCGCCGCCATCCAGACCGCGCAGCGCGGACGGCGCGCCGCGCACGGCGACCGAGGTTCCGCGCGCGTGCCGGTTGGGCTCGATGGCGTGCGCGAACAGCGCGTTGCCGTCGCGGGCCGCGATCAGGCGTTGCTGCGGCGCATGGGCGCGGGTGTAGCGCGGCAGGTCATCGAGCTGCACGTCGAAGAAACGGGTGACGGGCTGGCCGATCAGGCTGGCGGGATTGCGCCAGTCCAGGCCGGCGGCGCGCGCCAGCAGTTTGGCGCCGGTATGCGTCATGCCCAGGATGCGGCCGGAGCCGTCCAGCGATATCGCGGCCTCCGGGTCCACGTCCAGGAATTCCGGCGAGCGCGCGAAGCGCAGCACCCATTCGTTGCTGGTGCGCGCCATCAGATTGGCCATCTCGATGCGCCGCGTGGTGCTGGTGACCAGATGCAGCGCCAGGTTCTGGCTGGCTTTCAGGATGGGCGAGCTCAGCAGCGAGATGTCCAGCACGGCCGCGAGTTCGCCGTCGGCGTTGTAGATCGGCGCGGCGGTGCAGGACAGCGGCGTATGGGTGTTGTCGAAGTGGTCGGTCTGGTGGATGGTAAGGGCTTCGCCGCTTTCCAGGCAGGCGCCGACGGCGCAGGTGCCGGCGCGACGCTCCGACCATTCCGACCCCAGATACAGTCCGGCCTTGCGCAGGCTGGCGGTCTGTTGCGCGTCGCCCAGGAATTCCACAGTGACGCCCTGGCGATCGGCCAGCAGCAGCACGTAGTTCTGGCCGGCGACCTGGCGGAACAGATGGTCCAGGCCGGACCTTGCAATGGAAATCAGCGCTTCGGACTGCTGGCGGTGTTCGCGCAGCCGGCCATCCGGCACGATATAGGCCTCGCAGGCCTGGGCGGGATCCAGCCGGTACTGGTCCAGGCAGCGCAGCCAGCTGCTGACCACGTGCGCGTCGCGCTGGGTGGGGCGGCCCTGGCCGACTTGTTCGATCTCGCGGATATGGGCGGAGTGCAGGGATTCCTGACTAGGCATGTCGTCTCCATGTTGCGCCCGATCTGCGCCGGATCAACGGCCAGCATGCACAGAGGACGACACGCCTGTAAATGCTGGTTATCCAGCATCGGGACGTATGGGGGACGCTACAGGTCGACCTTGACCTTGCCGGCCTGCACCAGCCCCGCCACGTCGCGGATTTCCGCCAGCAACGCCTGTTGCAGCTGCGCGGGCGTGCCGCCGGTGGGCTGGAAGCCCTGTTCGCCCAGCTTGGCGCGCACCGTCTCGGTCTGCAGCGCGCGGTTGATGCCCTGGTTCAGCGCCGCGATGGTGGCTTCCGGAGTGCCCGCCGCGCAATAGGTGCCGAACTGGATCTGCGCCGAGAAGCCGGGGTAACCGCCTTCCGCCACCGTGGGAATGTCGGGGTACTTGGGCAGGCGTTCCGGGCTGGTCACGGCCAGCACGCGCAGGCGTCCGCCTTGCAGATACGGTTCCACCGCTGCGACGGTGGCGACCACCACCTGGATCTGTCCGCCCAGCAGGTCCGTCATCATCGGACCCGTGCCGCGGTAGGGCACGTGCAGCATGTCGATGCCGCAGGCGGCCTGCAGCAATTCGGTGGCCAGGTGTTGCGGCGTGGCGTTGCCGGGGGAGCCGAAGGTCAGCCCCTTGGGCTCGCGCTTGGCCTGGGCGACGAGTTCGCCCAGGGTCTTGGCAGGCAGGTCCGCATTGACCGCCACCATGTAGGGCGAACGCGCAATCGGGCAGACCGGCGCCAGTTGCTTGAGCACGTCCTCGGGCGGCTTGGCGTAGTAGCGCACCGACGGCACCAGGCCGGCAAACAGCAGCACGCTGCCATCCTTGGCGCCGTTGGCGGTGTAGTCGGCGCCCAGCATGCCGCTGGCGCCGGGTTTGTTCTCGACCACCACCGGGCGGTCCAGCGCGCCTTCCAGCGTGGCGGCGATCACTCGGCCCAGCACGTCGGTGCCGCCGCCGGGCGGGAAGGGCACGATGACGCGCAAAGGGGCTTCGCGCGCGCTGGCGGCGCCGCCGAGCGCGGCGCCCAGCGGCGTGAGCGCCAGGGCCGCCATGTTCTTCAGGATGGTTCTGCGATTCATATTGTTTGTCTCCGTATCCACTCTACGCGGGCTAGGCCGCGCTTGGCGCGCCGGCAGCCGGCAGAAAAAATCCATGCAGCGCCGCCGCCACGATGGCCGGTTCCTCCACCGGCAGCATGTGTCGCTGGCCAGGCACCACCTGCGCCTGCGCATGGGGCAGCGCTTCGGCCAGTTCCCGTGTCATGCGCGGGGTCGAGCCGACGTCCAGTTCGCCGGTCAGCGCCAGCGCGGGGCAGGCGATGTCTGGCGCGGCGTGCGCCAGGATCGGATCGCCCTGCGCGAACACGCGGTAAGCGGCCAGGAAGCTGGCGCGGTCGTTGTCCAGCAGGCGCTGGCCGATGCTGGCCACGCGCTCGGGACGCCGGGCCTGGAACGCGGGCGTGAACCAGCGCTGCAACGAGACCTGGGCCGCGGCTGCGGGATCCTGCGTGGCAGCTGCTTCCAGCCGCGCCAGCACGGCGCGCGTTTCGTCCGCGCTGCGGCGGAACACCGTGCTCAGCAAGGCCAGGCGCGTGACGCGTTGCGGGCGTGCGGCGGCATAGGCGCCCGCGATCAGGCCGCCCATGGAATAGCCCAGCAGATTGGCGCTTTGCCAGCCGGCGCGATCCAGTTCCGCGTCCAGCTGCGCGATGTAGTCCTGCACCGTCACTCCATCGGCGACGGCGGGGGCGCGGCCATGGCCCAGCATGTCGTAGCGCAGCACCTCGAAATGCGGCTCCAGCAGCGGCGCCAGATCGTCCCACAAGGTGTGGTCCAGGCCGACGCCATGCAGCAGCACCAGCGGTACGCCGCGGCCCGAACGGCGAAAATGCGCGCTCATTTGGCCTGCGCCTCGCGTTCCAGTTCCTGCAGGTCGGAATAGCGGTTGCCGATCCGATGATGCGGACGGCCCGAGGTCGCCGCGCCCAGGGCGATCACGATTTCGTCGGGGGCGGGCGCGTCGTTGATGGTTGTCTGCACGGTCAGATAGTGCGAGCGCAGGCCTTCGTCGAGCTTGTGCATCAGCGGCACGGTGATCACGCAGCCGGGGCCGCCGCGCATATTGGTAAAGCTCAGGTAGCTGGTGCCGCCAACCGCGCCGCGATAGGCGTTGCCGAAGCGCAGGGTGTGGATCAGCGCCGAGGCGTGTTCGACTTCGCCGGCCGTGCCCACGACCGCGGCCTTGCCATAGGCTTCAACCTGGTCGGCCGAGCCGGCCTGACGCAGGATTTCCGCGACCAGCAGCTCGCCCAGCGGCGGCGCGGCCTCCAGGATCTTGGGTCGCAGGTCTTCCTGGAACGGCTGGCCGGCCCAGGGATTGCGGATCACGGCCGCGGCGATGACCATCACCAGCGGGCGCTCGGCGGCGCGACCGCCTTCGATCAGGGTTTTTTCCACATAGCTGACTACCTTGCGCACTTGCAAAGACATAACCGCTGCTCCAGTACCTGTAGGAATGAAAGACGCGGCCATTGTTGAAGGCAAGGCGGAGTTTTGACAATCCAAATTAACTCAAGTTAATTTCGGAAAATCCGAATTTTTTGCAGGCCTGAAGCCATGTCCGCGCCCTTGAAGATCCAGCATCTGCGCCAGTTTCTGTTGGCGGCCGACCACGGCAGTTTCCGTCTGGCGGCCGAAGGCACATTCCGTTCGCAGGCGGCCGTGTCGGCGGCCATGCAGGATCTTGAGCAGCAGCTGGGCGCGCCGCTGTTCGAACCCGGCAAGCGCGCGCAGCTCACGCCCCTGGGTATCGCCGTGGCTCCGTTATTCCGCGAACTGCTGTCCACCCACGACCGGGTGCTGGACGCGGCGCGTCAGTTCGGCCTGGGCAGCCAGGGACCGGTATCGCTGGCGGTGATGCCGTCGCTGGCCGACGAGTGGCTGCCGCGTTTGCTGGAGCGCTATGCGCGCAGCCACCCCGCGATCCGCATCCGCGCCGTCGACGAGTCCTCGCAGGATGTGCACCGGCTGGTGCTGAGCGGTGAGGTGCAGGTAGGGGTGGCAGGGCAGGTGCCGCGCACGGCGGAAGTAGCATTCGCGCCGGTGGCGCGCGACGCGTTCGGCCTGGTGTGCCGCAAGAGCCATCCGCTGGCGCGGCGGCGCGGCCCCGTGCCCTGGTCGGCGTTGGCGGGCGAGCGCCTGATAGGCAATGCCACCTTCGACACGCTGAAGAACCGGCAACTGGGCAGCGCCATCGAGGACCCGTTCATGGTGGTGTCGAACCGCGCGTCGCTCCTGGCCAGCGTGGTCAGCGGGCTGGGCGTGACGGTGCTGCCGGTGCTGGCGCGGCCGGCCGCCGCGACCGGACTGGCCTTCGTGCCGCTGGCCGAACCCACGGTCGAGCGCATCGTCGGCGTGCTGACCCGCAAGGAAGAAACGCTGCTGCCGTCGGTGGCTGCCATGCATGCATTGGCCCTGCGTTCCCTGGCCCAGTTCACGCGCCGCAAGGGCGCGATCCTGGTATAGCGGCCAGGCGTGCTGCGGCGCTAGACGCCGCAGGCGTAGATCATGAACTGGCGGAAGGCTTCGGCGGGCTTGGCCAGCCGCGCTTGCGGATGCCACAGCAGCCCGGCCTCCATGGGCGGGACGGCATCGGTAATGGGTACGGCCTCGATCTTGCGGCCCTCCAGCGACCACGGACGGTAGACCATGTCCGACAGCATCGTGACGCCGAAGCCATGCGCAACCAGCCCGCGAAGCGCCTCCATCGAGCGCGTGCGGAAGGCGATGTCGGGCTGCAGGCCGTGGGCGCGCCAGTAGGCCAGTGCGGAGCGTTCGCCTTCGTCCATTTCCAACAGGATGTAGGGATAGTCGGCAATGTCGGCCAGCGACGGCGCCGATGCCTGCGCCAGCGGATGGCCGGACGCGGTCCATAGCTGCCGCCGCGAGCGTACCAGCACCTGGTGGCCGAAGCGCTCGCGCCGTTCCACGTTGGACAGCAGCGCCACGCCCAGCTCGACCTCGCCGCAGGTTACGGCGGCTTCGATCTCGGGCCGGTCGAGGTCGACAAGGTCCAGCTCCACGTCGGGATAGCGCCGCCGGAAGCGCGCCAGCAGGTCGGGCAGGAAGTAGCCCAGCACCGTGTAGGACGCGGCGATCCTCACTGCGCCGCGCAGCGCATAGCGCTGGAAGCCGGGTTCACGCAGGGCGTCGTCCAGCGAGTCGAGCACTTCACGCGCCCGCTGGTGGAAGTTATGCCCTTCGGGCGTCAGGGTGACGCCATGCGGATGCCGGTCGAACAGCCGCACGCCCAGTTGCGCCTCCAGCGCCAGGACGGCGTTGGTGACCGCGGATTGGGAGACATGCTCGTCGGCGGCGGCCATGGAAAACCGGCCGGTCCGGGCGGCAGCCGCGAAGTAGCGCAGTTGGCGCAGGGTGACATCGTTAGCCATCTGTTTAGCGAATATCTGATACATGAATATATGAATATACGATAACCAGCCTGCTTCCTACACTGCGGCAAAACACCAAGAACCGGAACGCAGGAGACAAGCGTGGACACCCCCCTTTCCGCAGGCGCGGCCGATACCCATGGCCTGACGCTGGACGACAAGTACACCCGCAGCCACGGGCGCATCTATCTGAGTGGCACCCAGGCCCTGGTGCGGCTGCCGCTGTTGCAAAAGCAGCGCGACCTGCAGGCCGGACTGAACACCGGCGGCTACATCTCTGGCTACCGCGGCTCGCCGCTGGGCGGGCTGGACCAGGCCCTGTGGAAGGCCAAGCGCCACCTGCAGGCCAACGACGTGGTGTTCCAGCCCGGCGTGAACGAAGATCTGGCCGCCACAGCGGTATGGGGCTCGCAGCAGCTGAACCTGTTTCCGGGGGCGGCGCGCGACGGCGTATTCGGCATGTGGTACGGCAAGGGGCCGGGCGTGGACCGGTCGGTGGACGTGCTCAAGCACGCCAATTCCGCCGGCAGTTCGGCGCATGGCGGCGTGCTGATGCTGGCGGGCGACGACCATGCCGCCAAGTCCTCGTCGGTGGCGCACCAGTCCGAGCACGTGCTGATCGCCAGCGGCATCCCAGTGCTGTATCCGTCCAACGTGCAGGAGTACCTGGACTACGGCTTGCATGGCTGGGCCATGAGCCGCTACACCGGCCTGTGGGTGGCGATGAAGTGCGTGACCGACGTGGTCGAGTCCAGCGCTTCGGTGGAAGTGGATCCGGACCGGGTGCAGGTGGTGCTGCCCGAAGACGTCTTGCCCGAAGGCGGTCTGAACATCCGCTGGCCCGACACGCCGCTGGCGCAGGAGGCGCGGCTGCTGGACCACAAGTGGTATGCGGCGCTGGCCTATGTGCGCGCCAACAAGCTGAACCGCGTGGTGCTGGATTCCCCGCAAGCGCATTTCGGTATCATGACCGCGGGCAAGGCGTATCTGGACGTGCGCCAGGCGCTCAACGACCTGGGCCTGGACGAGGCGGCCTGTAGCGAGGCCGGCATACGCGTGCTGAAGGTGGGCTGCATCTGGCCGCTGGACGCGCAGGATGCGCGCGAGTTCGCCACCGGCCTGAAAGAGATCCTGGTGGTGGAGGAAAAGCGCCAGATCCTGGAATACGCGCTGAAGGAAGAACTCTACAACTGGCGCGACGATGTACGGCCACGCGTCTACGGCAAGTTCGACGAACGCGACAACGGCGGCGGCGAATGGTCCACGCCGCGCGGCGGCTGGCTGCTGCCCGCGCGTCACGAGCTGTCGCCCGCGCTGATCGCCCGCGCCATCGCCGCGCGGCTGGAAAAGGCCGACCTGTCGGATGCGCTGAGAGCGCGCATCGCGGCGCGGCTGGCTGTCATCGACGCCAAGGAGCGCGAGGCTTCCCGTCCCACGCTGGTGGAAGAGCGCAAACCCTGGTTCTGTTCCGGCTGTCCGCACAACACCTCCACCCGCGTGCCCGAAGGCTCGCGCGCCGTGGCCGGCATAGGTTGCCATTACATGGCGATGTGGATGGACCGCAAGACCGACACCTTCAGCCAGATGGGCGGCGAGGGCGTCGCCTGGCTGGGGCAGAAGGATTTCACCGCTGAGCGTCACATCTTCGCCAACCTGGGCGACGGCACCTATTTCCATTCGGGGTTGCTGGCCATACGCGCGGCAGTCGCCGCGCACGCCAGCATCACCTACAAGATTCTCTACAACGACGCCGTCGCGATGACGGGCGGGCAGCCGGTGGATGGCGTGCTCACGGTGCCGCAGATCGCCGCCCAGATGCAGGCCGAAGGCGTGGTCAAGACCGTGGTGGTGACCGACGAGCCGGAAAAGTACGCCGGCGCTACCGCGTTGCCGCAGGGCGTGGAGGTGCACCACCGCAAGGCGCTCGACGACGTGCAGCGCGCCTTGCGCGACATCGCTGGCACGACGGTGCTGATCTACGACCAGACCTGCGCCACCGAGAAGCGCCGCCGCCGCAAGCGCGGCGAGTATCCCGATCCGCCGCGCCGCGCCTTCATCAACGAGTCGGTCTGCGAAGGTTGCGGCGACTGCTCGGTGCAATCCAATTGCCTGTCGGTCGAGCCGCTGGATACGCCGCTGGGCACGAAACGCCGCATCAACCAGTCGTCCTGCAACAAGGACTTTTCCTGCGTGGAGGGCTTTTGCCCCAGCTTCGTCACGGCGGAAGGCGCGACGCTGCGCAAGCCGGGCACGGGCAGGAATCTCCCCGCGTTGGCCGAACCGCCGCAGCCCGACCTGGCAGGGATCCGTCCGCTTGGGGCCTACCGCGTGGTGATCGCGGGCGTGGGCGGAACCGGCGTCGTGACCATAGGCGCGCTGCTGGGCGCGGCCGCGCATCTTGAAGGCAAGGGCGTGACCGTGCTGGACATGGCCGGGCTGGCGCAGAAAGGCGGCGCCGTGCTCAGCCACGTGCAGCTGGCCAATCGCCCCGCGGACCTGCATGCCACGCGCGTGGCGCTGGGCGAGGCCGACCTGGTCATCGGCTGTGACGCGCTGGTGTCGGCGTCGCCCGAAGTGCTGTCGCGCCTGCGCCCGGACCATGGCCGCGCCGTGGTGAACAGCAGCGCCGCGCCGACGGCAGCCTTCCTGTCGCAGCCGAGCTGGCGCTTCCCCGGCGCGCAAGCCGAAGCCGCGCTGGCGCGCAGCACGGGCGGCAACTGCGATTTCATCGACGCCGGCCCGCTGGCCGAGGCCCTGCTCGGCGACACCATCTACGCCAATCCGCTGCTGCTGGGCTATGCCTGGCAGCAGGGCGGCCTGCCGCTGGCGCTGGACAGCCTGCGGCGCGCCATCGAACTGAACGGCGTCTCGGTCGAAGAGAACCTGGCCGCCTTTGAACTGGGCCGGCAAGCCGCGCATCATGGCGCCGCCGCGCTCAAGCCGGCGCCGCGGGCGCAGGTGATGGCCTTGCCGGAGTCCCTGGACGGCCAGATCCAGCGGCTGGCGCAACACGTACGCGCCTATCAGGACGAGGCCTACGCCGCGCGCTTCCTGGATGCGGTGGCAGCGGTGCGGGCGCGCGAAGCCGCGCTGGCGGATCCGCAGCGTTTCGAGGTCACGCAGGCGGTCGCGCGCAACCTCGCCAAACTCATGACTTACAAGGACGAGTACGAGGTGGCGCGCCTGTACGTGGATCCGGCCTTCAAGGCCCGGCTGCGCGAGCAGTTCGAAGGAGAACCCGGCCGCGACTACCAGCTGCGCTATCACTTGGCGCCACCCGCGCTGGCGCGCCGCGACGCGCGCGGACGCTTGCAGAAGCGCGCCTACGGTTCGTGGATGGGACTGGCGTTTCGCGCGCTGGCGCCCATGAAGCGGTGGCGCGGCACCTGGCTGGACGTGTTCGGCAAGACCGCCGAACGCCGCATGGAGCGACAACTGGCGGCCGACTACCTGGCGCTGGCCGAGGAGTTCTCCCGCACGCTGGACGCGGCCAATCGCGCCACGGCGCTGGAACTGGCCGCGCTGCCTGACACGATCCGCGGCTATGGCCATGTCAAGGAGCAGAACGTCGAACGGGCGCGCGCGCGGGAAGCCGGGCTGTGGGAGCAATACCGCGCGCCGGCGCGGGAAACGCTGGCGGCTTGAGGGGCTCGTGGCGTCAGGCCATCTGTTCGAGCAGCACGCAGTTGCGGCCGGTCAGCTTGGCCTTATATAGCAATTCGTCGGCGCGACGCGACAGGTTTTCCAGCGCTGCCGTATCGCTGCCGCGGGCGTGGGCCACGCCGAAACTGGCGGTCATGCTGAAGCTGGCGCCTGCGCCGGCACTGAGCCGCGTTTGCGCGATGCTCAGCCGCATGCGTTCCGCGATGTCCCGGACGCGGTCGGGGTTGCGGCTGCGGCACAGCACCGCGAACTCTTCGCCGCCCACGCGCGCGACCACGTCGGATTCGCGGAAGGTCTTGCGGCACAGATCGGCCACGGTCTTGAGCGCTTCGTCGCCTGTAGCGTGGCCGTGCGTGTCATTGATGGACTTGAAGTGGTCGATGTCGAACAGGATGAAGCCCAGACCGCTCTGCGGATCGTTGCGGATATCGTCCAGCGAAGCTTCCAGGCGCTTTTCGAAGGCGCGGCGGTTCAGCAGGCCGGTCAGGAAATCCGTTTCGGCCATGATGGCGAGGTCTTGAATCAGGCGGTCGCGTTCGAGTTCCAGCTTACGCACGGCGGTGGCGTTGTCGTTGAGCACGTTCAGCGCCTTGAACATGCCGTTGACTTCGCCCCGGTACTGGTCGGCGGGAATGGGTGGCACATCGCCGCCTTTCGCGATCGCGCCGATGATGTTGGTGGCGCGGACGAAAGGCCGGATGACGCGCTTGCGGAACATGGTCAGGCCGATTATCAACGCGGCCGTGAGCATCGCCGCGGCCGCCAGGGTGGTCAGCAGCACGCGGATCGCGGCCTGGCGGTTTTCTCCGATGCGTCGCTCCACTTCGTTGAGCATCAGGTCGCGAAACCGGACGATGGACTTCATGCGCGGCACATAGTTCGCGCCGAGTTCGTACATCGACACCAATGACTCCTCCGGCGCCCGTTCGGCAATGGCGCGCACGCTGTCGAGGTAGCTCATGCCATCGCCGAAGTACTGCTGCTGCAGTTCGCGGTAGGCGAGGGAGGATGCGTATCGCGGCATGCTGGCGATGTTGGCGTCGATCAGGGCGCGCAGTTCGTCGATGCGGCCGATCACGCGTTCTATCCTCAGCTGATCGCTGGCGGTCAGCGTGCGGCGCTTGCTGAGGGCCGGCGCGAACGTGGAGCCGACCAGTCCCGCCTGTTCGCGCAGTTCGCCGGCCAGCAGCGCCAGGGACAGCAGGTCGAAGTCTTCGCCCTGGTTCCGGGCGACCAGGCCGATGCCGTCGGACATCGCGGCGCGCAGTTCGGGAACCACCGCCACCATGTCGCCGACCACTGTCCACAGGTTGTGGCCGGACGTGTTGGCGCGGGGCGCGGCGATGGCCGCGTCGGCGCTGGCGCGGGCGTTCAACAGGGATTCGCGGATGCGCTGGATGTTGGTGAATTCGCGGGCGCCGTTGGGATTGAGAGGTGCGCGGTAGAGCGCAAGCAGGTCGGCGACTTGCGCATTGGTGCGCTGGCGGGCTTCGGCCAGCGCGCGCAGGATGTTTTCGGGGACCGGCAGGTCGGAGCCCAGCGCCGAGTTCATTGGGCCGCGTTCGGCGGATACCGCTTCCATCGTCATCAGGGTCGTGCGGACTACGATGAAGCCCCGCATGGCGTCGTCGGTGGCGGCCAGCGACCGCCAGTTCTGCTGCACCACGATCACGGTCAGCATGGAGACCGGCAGCGCTACGCCGGCTGCCAGTGTCAGGAAATACCTTTCAAGGGATTTGAGAGCAAAGACATTGCGGAACATGCGTAAACATCGGCTCGGAACAATGACTGGTGGCCGGAGGTTACTTGAAATGGGCCGCCCAATGCATGGTTTTCCCGCCACAGTCCGACGGAACGAAGTTTGTATCGCTTTAAGTCGTAAAGTCTCATTTGCCAGCGCATTGCATCACTCTATTGCGAGCGCTTTCAGGGCTTCTTCCAACATGCGCGGCGGGCCCATCATGGCCGTGAGACGGGCAGCTTTTCCAGCGCGTTCTTGAAGTCGGGATACTCCTTCAGGAAATCCAGGCTGCGCCCGAACCGCTTCAGGAGTTGGTCGTCCACCGTCAGATTGAGCACGGTTGCGCCATCCCACAGCCTGGGGCGTTTTTTTACATGGATCAGCACCTTCTCCGTGAACTCGCGGTAGGAGTCGTGCGGCTCGCATTGGTCGTAGTCCGTGGCGACGCGTTGCGCCAGTCCGGCCTCCAGGCCGACCTGGCGCGCCTTCTCCTGCAGCCACGAGGCGGGCAGCGTCTGCAGGCTGCCGTCCCGGTAGCCGCCGCCGACGTCCGAATGGGCGCCGATGAACCAGCGCTGCTCGACCGGATGGTCGGCTGGACGCGGCTCGGAGTCAGCCAGCCGGGTCCACAGGGTAGGCGCATACGGTTCGCGGAATTCGTTGGTGGCGATTGCGTGATAGGCGTGATGGACGTGGTTGCTGAGTTCGGTGTCGTGGAAGTTGTAGAACCTGGAGAAACCCGGAAAAGGGATGCCGCCTACCGGTATGCCCAGGCTGCCGACCGTGTCCCAGACGCCGACGAAATGCACGTCGGTCTCGCGCGAGAAATTCACGCGGAAGGTCGCGGCTTCCAGCGAGGAGGGGATGCAGTCGTCGCGGTAGAGCGCATAGGCTTGCTCCACGTTGTTGTCGGAGGGATCGTTCAGCAGGCCGCATTTGCGCACCATGCCGGCCAGGCTGCGGGCGGAGTAGGCGCCACGGCTGAACCCGAACAGGAAGATGCGGTCGCGCGGTTGGTAGCGCTGGCAAAGCCAGCGGTAGCCCGTGCGGATATTGGCCGACAGTCCTGCCCCAAAGGCGCCGCCGGCGAACTTGTCGATGGCCGCCCACAGGCCCTGGCCCTGCGTGCCTACGCCTTCGATATAGAACGTCTCTTGCGTGGAGGTCTCGGGCGCCGCCTTGTAGAGTTCGTAGACGTTGGTGCGGTCATTGGGTTCGTTCCAGGTCCCGTCGAAGAATACGGCCAGATTCTTCACCATGATCGTTCTCCACAGATTGAGTCTTGCAATGAATCTGTTTGCTGGCATGGTCCGCGTCGTGCGCGACGGTAAGCTAGCACGGCGTTCGGACGCCGCCGGGTGCATGGTTTCCCTGCTGCATGGACGTACACCGCTTTTTTGACTAGCTAATTGGTCGCAATCCAGCGCGTTGTCTGGGTTCGCACGGCGGCGCGGGCGCAGGAGGAAAACTTCACTACATCAAAAGTAGCAATCCTCCAGGCAAGCGCGGGGAGGCCCGCACGCGTTGGCGGCCGCGCCGGGCATGGAGTATGTTGCGGGGCAGGGCGGCCGCGGGCCGCGCATCAATCGAGTAGATGTACATGGGACGTTTAGCCATATTGGGCGCCTTGCACGAAGAGATCGCCGACCTGCTGGCGGCGATGGATCCGGGCGCCGCCATTCACCGCATTGCCATGCGCGACTTCCACGTCGGCACCTTGTGGGGCACGCCTTGCGTGATTGCGTTGAGCCGGATTGGCAAGGTGGCCGCGGCTGCGACGGCATCCATCGTGATCCAGGAGTTCAAGGCGTCGCGGGTGGTCTTCACCGGACTGGCGGGCGGCTTGCATGAGGATGTGGCGGTGGGCGATGTGGTCGTGGCCAGTGCGTTGATGCAGCACGACATGGACGCGCGCCCGCTGTTTGGACAGCATGAGATTCCCCTGTTGGGGCGCGAACGCTTCGATGCGGATCCGGTCCTGAGCGAACGGCTGCTGGAAAGCGCGGGACAGTTCGTGCGCCAGGGCGGCTTGCCGGCGGGACCAGGCGGACAGCCGCCGCGGGTGCACCATGGGCTCATCGCCACCGGCGACGTCTTCGTCAACAGCAATGACTATGCGCACCAGCTACGCCAGCGCCTGCCCGATGCGCTCTGCCTGGAAATGGAAGGCGGGGCGATGGCGCAGGTCTGCTACGAATTCGGCGTGCCCTTCGCTGTGCTGAGGGTGATTTCGGATCAGGCCGATCATGCCGCGAAGGCGGACTTCACTGACTTCCTGGTGAACCTGGCGCGGGTCTACACCGCCGGCATCCTGGCGCCCCTGCTGAAGTCGGGCGCGCTGCGGGAAGCCTGAGGCCGGCGCTGGTCAGCGGCCGGTGTCGGGGTAGTTGGGGCCGGCGTCGTGGAAGCCGCCCTGGCTGTAGGGATTGACCGCGCCGGGATGGGGCGGGCCGCCATTGCCCTGCGCGCAACCGGCCAGGACCAGGGCCGTGGCCATGAGAGTAAGCAAGCGGATCAGGGCGGATTTCATGGTGGTCTCCTGCGCGTACCGCTGCTGCGGGGCGCTGCTGGTCTGTCTTCGTTATTTTACGCTTTGACGGCAGCGCCAGTCCTGATCTTGCGTTTGGTCTGCGGCGCCGCGCAGCGCTGCTGATAGGCCTGCACCGCTCGGGAATTCGCGGCCTGGAAGTAGGGGTGCGGATGACCGGCCTCGCGCAGCGCGTCGTACATGCGCCCGCCCCACACGCATTGGGCCTCGGCTTGTTTCCAAAGCCCAGTGGCCAGGTCTTTTTGGCCGTGGCGCCACAGCGCCAGGCCGTAATCGGCCACGATTTCCTCGTCGCGCGGAATCTCGCGGTAGGACTGCTTCAGCAGGTCCAGCCCGCCGTCGACGTCGCCCCTCAGGACGAGGATCCAGCCCAGCGTTCCCAGGTTGTAGGGAAGGGCGCCGGCCGTGGCTATCGATTTGTGCGCTTGCGCCTCGGCTTGCGCCAGGTAGTCGGGAAAATCCGCCAGATAGTAGGCGATGCTGTTGGCCCAGTCGGGATCGTCCCGCAGCGGGACGTCGGCCTGGCGCCGCTGCAATTCCAGCGCGTCTTCCAGCGCCAGGGCGGGCAGGCCCAGCAGGCGTTCCAGCTTGAATCTTGCGCGCAGCACGTCATGATCCACGGGCTCGGATCCTGAGCGGGCGCGTTCCAGCCATAGGCGCGCCAGGTCGGCGCGGCCGGCCATCAGCAGCAGGTTGGCCATGTCCAGCTGTTGCTGCGGCTCTGCGCCGCAGGCGGCGGTATCCACCAGTTGCAGCGCGCCCTCGGCATCGCCCTGGCTGAACTTGCGGTTGATGGCGTCCAGCTCGTCGAAGCAGCGGCGGTTCTCTGCCGCATTGGCCTCGACCGAGATCGAAAGGGAGGCCGCCGGCCGGGCGTGGCTGAAGTAGGCGGTATTGCCCTGCGCGGTGCTGTACCCAAGGTCTACCCATTGCTCACCCCAGCGCACATGCATGGTGGTGATGTAAGGCCACCCCCCCAGCGGACCATTATCCCCGCCGCTCTGCAGCTGGAAAACACTGCCCCAGGCGCCGCTCCCTATGCGCCGGATCAAGGTGAAGTCTTCGGCGGAATGCGCCTCGCGGGTCCAGATCCAGGCGCTGCGGCCCAGCGCGTCGGTGACGCCGTGCACGATGCCGTCGTGGTCGGGCGTACCCTCGATGGCCTTGTCCTCGCCTGTCAGGAACAGGCGGTATGGCGTATTGGGAGCGATGCCGCCGCCGCGGCTGTTGTCCAGCCTCAGGATCAGGTAGCGGCCATGTTCACCCTTGCCGTACTGCGGCATGCCTTGGGGCGGCGTCGCGGGCGTGTTGCGGGTGGCGGCTTTCCGGGAGGACGAGCCGGCGGAGGCATATGCCGGCAAAGCCGCCAGGGCAAGCGCGAGCGCGCCGGACAACAGCAACGGGTACAGCCTGGATTGCGGAAGCGTCATGGGTGCTGCTTGAGGTCTGAGCGGTGGAGCCTGAGAGACAGGCGGCATTCTCTCAGAGAACGCGGCGCGCCGCTGCCTGGCGAGCAATCGCGCCGGGCGGTGCGTATCGGATGCAGCGGGATTCCTCCTGTGGCATTCTTGCGCCCGCACCCCGCCGCCGCACGCGGCGCATTCCCGTTCCATGATGCCGAAATTCTTCCTGCGGTTCTGTGATTTCCTGCTGCTCTCTGCTGCGGCGGCGCTGTTCGGCGCTTGCCTGACTTCAGTGCTGAAGACCGATGCCTACGGCTGGATGATTCCGGATGCGCCGTTCATGTACGGGCCGTTCGACTTCTACGTCGATGCCGCCTTGGCGGGGCTGGCCGGCCTGCTGGCGCTGGCGCTGGCCGAGCGCGCGGCGCGGGTGCGCCGTTCGGCCGCATGGCGGGCCGCGGCGACGCTGGCCGCCGCGCTGGTTGCGCTCTATCTGGCGCCGCCCGAGGCCCAGGTGTTCGGCAACACCTGGGCGCCGGGCGAGGCCACGATGGAATTGTTCGTGGCGCAGTGGCGCATGGTGCTGCCTATTGCGTTCACCGTGCTGGCGCTGCGCCTGGGATTGAGGCGCCTGCTTGCGCGGTCCGGGGTCTAGCCCTGCTCCAGCCGGTAGAACTGCTGGCTTGCGATCAGCGTGGCGCCGCAGGATGTCTTCATGCCTTCCAGCGCGGTGCGTCGGTCCGAACTGACGGCGGCCGCGCCTTCGACGATGGTATGCGCGCCGCTGCACTTGGGGCAGGTGACGCGGTCGCCAAGCCGGGCCATGGGCTGGCCGAAGATCATTACTGTTTCGTCGCCCGTGACGACCACTCCGCCATGCGAGGTGCGGTCGCCCTTGCGTATCACCGATAGCTGCGCCATGGCTGCCTGTTGCCCTGTCAGTTTGGTTATGTGTGCTTACAGATAGGTGCCGTCCGGCGCCTGCCGCGGCGTGCCGGTGACGAAGCTGCCGTCGGGCGCCATGCGCACCGGACCGTCGCCGCCCAGATAGCGGCCGTCAGGCGCGCGCTGCGGCTTGCCGGCAACGTAAGTGCCATCCGGCGCGCGGGTGATGGGTCCGCCGTCGCCGACGTAGGTGCCGTCGGGGCAACGGCGCGGCTTGCCAATGATGAAGCGGCCGTCGGGCATCATGTGGAATGACTTGTTCATCGCGCATCCTTGTCCTGGGGAACCCGCATGATATCCAGGGTCCGTGATGCGTTTTGTAATAGGACGTGTCATCTTCAAACGCGCCGTCGTTACAGATATGGGAGGATCGGTCCTCTTGTCGCTGCCCGCCGCTGGCCCGGCGGCAGCGATCCTGCCATCCGACCAGATCTATATGAGCGATATCGACACATTGCTGCAGCCCATTGCGGGCGAGGCGCCCTGCGGCGTCGACATGGTGTTCTCAGCCGAATTTGACGCCATCCGCGAAGCCCGCCGCCACGATGATCCGAACCTGGACCAGGGCGACTGGGTTATCGACATCAAGGAGGCCGACTGGCCGGAAGTCATCCGCATTTGCACCACGGTGCTGCGCGAACAGAGCAAGGACGTGCGCGTGGCCGCCTGGCTGGCCGAGGCCTGGGCCAAGACGCGCGGCTTCGCCGGCCTGCGCGACGGTTATCTGCTGGTGGACGGCCTGTGCCGCCACTACTGGGACGGCCTGCATCCCGTGCCGGACGAGGGCGATGTGCAGCAGCGCGTGGGCAACCTGGCCTGGCTGCTGGCACGCTCGCAACAGCTGATCCGCGAGCTGCCGCTGACCCAGTCGGAGGGCGGGCGCTATGGCGCGGCGCTGTGGGACAGCGCCTCGCAACTGGCCAACGCGGTCAAGCGCGCGCCGCAGAACGCGGCCGAGATCACGCGCGGCAAGCTCACGCTGGACCAGTTCGACGCGGCGCGGCGCGACACGCCGCCCGCTTTCTATTCCGAACTGGAAGGCAATCTGCAAAGCTGCTTCGCGGCGCTGGATACGCTGGAACAGACCCTGGCGCAACGCCTGGGCGACGAGGGCCCGGCCTTCTCGCCGGTGCGTGACGCGCTGCGCGACGTGACCGAGCTGACCCGCCGCTTCGCCCGCGACGCCGGGCTGCTGGTGCGCGCGGATACCGCGGCGCCGGCCGCTCCCACCGCTGCGCCCGCAGCTGCCCGGATGGAGCCGACCTTGTCCGCTGCCGACCCTGTTTCCGCCGCGCCCGCAGCCGCGCGCGGCCCGCTGCAAACGCGCGAGCAGGCGCTGGCGCAGCTGCGCGAAGTGGCGGAGTTCTTCCGCCGCACCGAGCCTCACAGCCCCGTGGCCTATCTGGCCGACAAGGCCGCCAGCTGGGGCGAGATGTCGCTGCACCTGTGGCTGCGCACCGTCCTCAAGAACGGCGATGCGCTGTCCGGCCTGGAAGAGCTGCTGGGCGTGCCCAAGCCGCCGGACCACAACGGCTGAACGCAAAGTCACTGTTTGCACAAGCCGGCCCGCGCGGGCCGGCCAAGCGCCAGGCGCCTAGCGGCTGGCGCGGAACTCGATGCGGCGGTTCTTGGCGCGGCCTTCGGCCGTGGCGTTGGTGGCGACCGGCTGGTCAGGCCCCGCGCCCAGCGTCTCAAAGCGCGCGGGCGGCAGGCCCTTGTCCACCAGGTAGGTTTTGACGGCATCGGCGCGCGCCTGGCTCAGCGCCAGGTTGGTGCTGCGGCTGCCGGAGCTGTCGGTGTGGCCGATGATCTGCACCTTGTCGCTATGCAGCTTGGGCACCACGTCCGCCACCTTGTCCAGCAGCTCGCGGCCGCGCGCGGTGAGCGTGGCGCTGCCGGTCTCGAATTCCACCACACGGTTGGTCAGTACCTGGTCCAGCAAGCCCTGTTCGTCCTTGCTGGCGGATACGCGCAGGCCGTTGACGATCTTGTAGGTGGGATTGAGCGAGGTCGCGAAGGCGCTGGCTATCTGCTGGCGCGAGGCTTCATTCTGCACCTCGCCGCGCAGGCGGATCTGGGTGCCGTCGATCTCCAGCTGGCCGCGGTTGATCTGTTTCAATGGCTGGCCGATGAGCTTGCCGACGTGCTCCGACCAGTTCGGCGGCGCGACCACGCCGCCCACATCGATCTGGTCGATCACGTTGCCCACGCCATACACCTGCTGCAGCCGGGCCAGCACATCGGCCTTGGCGGCTTCGTCCGGCACGGCGCCGCTGGCCACGACCTGGCCGGGCTGGGGGATGACGTTGGCGGGCACCACCGTGGCCGCGTCCTGGGCTGAGGCCGTGCAGGCATACAGCGCCGCCATGAGCATGAAGGAAAGGCGCATGGTCAGGCTCCGGTAAAGACTTCAAGAAAGGTGTCGAGCGCCAGGCGCAAGGACAGGCGCGGCTGGTCCAGGTAGCTGGACAGCTTTGCCAGGCCGTGGCTGGCCGATACGTGGTTGCGGACCCAGGGCGCGTCCTCCAGCACGATGTGCTGTTCGGCATACGCCTGCGGCGTGGACAGCAGGCTGGCCAGCGTCTGCGGCGAGGCGCCGCGGAAATCCACGGCCAGCCGGTGCTTGCCGGCGATGCGGCCGATGAAGAGGGTGATCTCGAAGTCCGCGCGCGACAGGAAGGGCGAGATCAGCGTCATCCAGTAGGCGGCCACCAGGTTGATGTAGAGCGGGTCGTCCGGCAGCGGCAGCGACAGTCCCTTGTCCAGCTGCGAGGAGCCGCTGGACATCACCGGCTCCAGCAGGATGCCCAGCGCCAGGATGATGTCGTGCACGCGCGCGGCGTGGCCGTTGCCGCGCAGCATCGCCTCCAGCCGCTCCACGGTCTGCAGGTCGACGAAGGCGTCGAAGCCGTCGTCGGCCGCCGTGCGGATTTCGCCTTCCAGTTCGTTGAGCGTTTGCAGCGCCGAGGCGGGATCGCCGTCCTGCATCAGCAGGGCGGCGGCGCCGCTCATGCGGTTCCACATGCGGCTGAAGGCAATGGGGCTGCGGGCAATGAAGGCCAACGGCTTCTGCACTTCCACCGAGGTGGCGGAAAGGAAAGGGTAGCGGCGGCCCGACAGGTCCTGGCTGGGCTGCAGATGCCCGGCGATGGCCAGCTTGCCGCGCGACCCCAGGATGGCGAACGGCATGGGCTCGGCTTCGTCGTAAAGCGCCTTCCAGTGCGGTTCCTGCGCCAGCATCTCCATGGTGCTGGCGACCCAGGCATCCAGCGTGGCCATCAGCTGCGGATGTGAAGTGTTCTTCACGAAATCGCCGCGGCTGGGAATCTTGCCGAAGTAGGCCGTGCGGAACAAGGGGGACTGCGGGCTGCTCATTGCGGCGCTCCGGGTTGCGTCTGGGCGGAGGATTCGGGAGAGGCGCCGATCACGGACGAGGGCAGGCGCAGGTTGCGCAGGCCCTGGCTGCCGCCGGGCTCGCTGCCGCCGGCGCCGGGCGCCTGGGCGTTGCTGATGATGCGCAGCTTCACCGGCACCGTCACGTTGGATTTGCCCCAACTCATGTTGAAGCTGCCGTCGGCGTTGGCGGTGCGCTGGGCCGTGGAGATCAGGCGTTCCAGGCCGAAGCGGCCGGGTTCGTTGACGATCTCGACCACGCTGCCATCGAAGGTGGTGGCGGTGATGCGCGCGCCGGGGGCGCCCTGGGCGTTGGGCCACACGAAATTGACCCACTGCGGCGGGGTATTGCGGTAGCGCAGCTGCTGGCCGTCGATCTCGATGGTGTACTCGGTCACGCCGGCCGCGGGCTTGGGCTGGATCTGGAACAGCGTCTGCGGCTGGCTGGCCGCGCCGCTGCCGGCCGCGCCTCCCGAGAGCGGCGCCACCCACTGCGCGAAATTGGCCGTGAAGGTGGGCTGCAGGCTCACGCCCATGTCGCCCCAGGTGCGTGCCGTGAGGATGTCGCCGCGGCGCACCGTCAGCGGACCCAGCGTGTCGTTGACGTACTTGGCGATGCTGCCCTGCGGGCCGAACACCTGGCCGATCTCATCGCTGCTGGCTTCGACGCTGGCGCGGCTGGCAAAGGGGTACTTCTCCGCCAGGGTCTGGTTGAACGGGCGGTAGACCTGCGCGTTCCAGACCTTGTTCAACTCGGATTCCGCCGGCTGCATGGTCACGGCGTAGGCCTGGATCAGCGGGCGCACCAGCAACGGGCGCAGGGTCTCGCGTTGCGTCGCCGACATGCCTGCCAGCATCTGCTCGTCCACCAGCTTCAGCGCGTCGGCCAGTTCCGAGTCCTTGCCTTCCAGGGTCTGGCGCATCAGCGTCAGCGCGCCGGGGCCGGGATCGCCCTGGTTGTTCAGCAGGTTGAAGCGGGTGCGGATCTTGGACAGCGCGCCCATGTAGTTGCCCAGCAGCGACTGGTTGTCGCGCGTGACCACCAGGCGCGCCACGTCGGAGAATTCGCGTCCCACCGGACCCATTGGAATCGCCTCGCCGTTGGCGGCGGTGGCGGGCGCGGCGGACGGCGGCGTCTGGCGCAGGATGACGCGCTTGAACCAGCCGACCACGCCGCTCTGGGCCTGCTGCAGCCCGGCGTTGATCAGCGAAGGGTTGTCCCAGGAGGTCTGCTCATAGGTGGTATTGATGAGCTTGGCGATGGGCGAGGTCTGCGGATCGCCCAGGCGGTTCATCGCGCCCACCGATTGCTCGAAGCTGGTGAAGGGCTTGATCGTCACGCCGCGCAGGAATTTCTGCCACTCCTCGGCGTACTCGGTCTTGTACATCGTCGCCAGGCTTTTCTGGATCTGCTCCGGGCTGCCTTCCAGCGTCAGGTCGTCGCGCGCGTTCACGCCCAGCACCCAGTCGCTGGTCTGCACTTCCTTCTTGGCGGCCTCACCAATGGCGGGCTGAATGTACTGTTCCCAGGCTTCGCGCGTGAACGTGCCGGGGATGGCGTAGCTGCCGGCGACCACGCCCGCGTCGTTCTCGCCCACGATGCGCGCCACCGTCATGGCCTGGAAGCGCGTCGCGGCGCGCGCCTTGAGCGTGGCATAGGCGCGTTCGCGCGCCGGCATGCCCTGCATCACGGCGCGCAGGCTGCCGCGGGTCTTTTCGACCAGCGCCAGATTGGTGTCGATCTGCGGCCAGCCTTCGTCCTGCGCGCGGCCGACATAGAACGAAATCAGCCGCTCGGCGCTGCGGATCAACTGGTCGCGCGGCATGGCGCCGCGGTTGGTTTCCAGCCAGCCGCGCCAGAAGCGCGTGATCTGGTCGGACAGGTGCGTGGGGTCCACGTGCTGATGGTTGGCCATCATCAGGTAGGTCTTGAGCGCGTTGTAGGCGTCGTCCGCGTTGGTGGGCGAGGCGTCCTGGAACAGCGTGTCGCCATTGCCCGCGTGCGCGGCGCGGGCCTGCTGCGGCGCCGGTTGCGGCGCGTTGCCACTGGCTGCTGCGGCGGAGGTGTCGACCTTGGCCAGGAAGTCTTCCAGGCTGGCCTTCACCGGCGTCAGCATGAACTGGCGCGCGCCGTTGTAGTACTCGGCCAGCAACCGCTCCTTCAGCACATCGCCCTGGTACAGGCCCAGCCCCAGGGACCACGGACGGCTGGAGGAATAGCGATCCAGCTGTTCGATGCGGTCCTGCAGGATTTCCATTGCTTCGAGCCTGCTTTGCAGGTCGGTGCGCTCGCTTTGCAGGCGCACCACCTTGTCCAGGTCGGCTTGCACGTTCTGCGCCAGTTGCCGGTTGCCCAGGTAGGACCAGCTCCAGCCGCCCAGTACCAGCCCCAGCGCCAGCACCAGGCCGAAGAAGGCCAGGTAGCGCATGCGCGTCTTGGCGGGACTGGCGTGCTGGCGCACCAGTTTCTTGTCCGCGAAGATCACGCTGGAGAACAGGTCGCGCAGGAAGAAGCCATTGTTGGAGGTGACGCTGCGCGACTGCGCGCGCGCGGCGGGACGCAGTTCGAAGCGTTCGGCCAGGCGCTCGGTGGAAGTGCTTTGCGTGATGCCTTCCTGCAGCGCGCTGGTGAAGTAGAAGCCGCGGAACACCGGTTTGTACTGGAACGGATTGGTCTCGAACAGCGTGGACAGGAACGTGCGCAGCGCCGGCTTGATGCCGGCGAATTCCAGCGGGAACGTCAGCAGGCCTGGCGGCAGGTCGCGACTGTTGCGCAGGGAGATCTGCGCCGTGCCCATTTCCTTGAGGCCTTCATACAGTTCGTCGAAGCGGCTGTCGAACAGCGCCAGCACGTCGCGGTTTTCCTCGGCGCCGTAGGGCAGGGTCGCGCCCCAGACACGGTCGCGCTCGCTCTGGTCGCTGTCGGAGAAGAACTCGCTGAAGCCCGAGATCAGGTCGGCCTTGGTGAAGATGATGTAGACCGGCGCGAACACTTCCAGGCGGTCGGTCAGCTCCTGCACGCGCTGGCGCAGGTTCTTGGCCAGGTTGATCGCGAACTCCGGACCCGCGCCCGTCAGCTCGTCGATGCTGGCGGCCACGATGATGCCGTTGATGGGCGCCTTGGGACGGTGCCGCTTGAGCAGGTCCAGGAAGCCCATCCATTCATTGCGGTCCTCTTCATGCACCGAGTAGCGTCCGGCGGTGTCCAGCAGGATGCCTTCGGTGGTGAAGAACCAGTCGCAGTTGCGCGTGCCGCCCACGCCGCGGACCGCCGCGCCGTTCTTGTCCGCAAAGGGGAACTGCAGGCCGGAATTGATCACGGCGCTGCTCTTGCCGGCCGCGGGGTTGCCGATGACGATGTACCAGGGCAGCTCGTACAGGGCCTCGTTGCCCGAGGTCTGGCCGATCTTCGAGGTCTTGATGGTGCGCACCGCCTGGATCAGCCGCGTGCGCAGCGCTTCCACGTCGTTGCGGTTGGCGGCGGCGCCCGTCTGCACCTGCTGCTCCAGCATGTCGCCCAGGTTCTTGTTGGCCTTGCGGGTACGCCGCCGGCGCCACAGATAGGCGCACAGCCACAGCAGCACGCATACGCCCAGGGCGATGCCCGCCCAGACCAGGCCGATCTCCACCGTGTCGGCGAACAGGAACAGGAAGACCACCAGGGCCAGCAGCCCGAGCGCCATGAAGGTGCGCGGATTGGCCAGCGCGCGCGAGGACCAATGTCGGCCTTCGCTGATGGCGCGGGAGGCGCCGGATAGGAGATCGGAGGGGCTGCGCATGGTTTGAGCTATGTTCTTGTGGGTCAGGCGGGGAGGGTTTCGGAAGGCGACACCAGCGCCAGCGTCCGCAGCGCCGGGTCCTGGGTCATGAGGGCGAGCACGGGCGCGCCGGCCTGGGCGCAGGCGGCGCCCGCGACGGCCACGGTCAGCAGATGCGCGGCCGCGCCGGTATGGCCGCAGCCGGAACCTACTGCCAGGCAGTCCTGGTTGGGGTCCAGCGCCGGAAACAGCGCAGCCGCCAGGCCGGCGGCCTCCAGCGGGCGGCTGCCGCGGTGGTCGGCATCGCTGATCAGCGCGGCCACGCCATCAGCGGGTTGGCCTTGTTCGGCCAGGAATTGCGTGGCCAACTCGGTCACGCGTGGCTCATGCAGCGCGCCGCGCGCGTCGGCGTCGACCGCGCGCTGTGTTTGTGCGGACAGGGTCAGGGTCAGCGCGGAGTCGCTGCGTGCGGGCTCGCCGCCAGGCGCATGGGCGCCCAGGTCCAGCAACAGGCCCGCCGCGGCTTCGCCAGGCACCTGGCCTTGGGGATTGGCGTTCGACATGAGCCGGCCGGCCGCGTCCCATTGCTCGACGCGCGTCGCATCGATGTGGGAGTCGGCGACAGCAACCAGGCGTAGCGTGGCGCTGCGCGCGGTCAGGGGTTCCTGCGCCAGCTGGCGCAGCAGTCCGTCGCTGGTGAGCGCGTCTGGCGCGGCGTGCAGGCGCTGGACCATGCGGCTGGCAGGCCACGCCGCCGCCGCGAGTGCCTGGTCCACGGCATGGTCGCGCACGGCGTCGGACCAGTCGGCGGGCAGCAGCAGTTCCAGCTGCAGCAGCGGCCATGCTTCGTCATGTTGCGGTTCGCCTTGCTTCAGCACGATGGCGCGCGCTTCCAGCGCCAGCGCCTCCACCACCTCTGCCAGCAGGGCGGTTGCGCGCACGCGTTCTTCTTCGAGCGCGGCGGCCGGGGCGCGGGCCTCGCGCGCCGCGGCGCGCAGCGCATCGGTATCGAGCTGCGGCGCGCGCGCGCTGAAGACAGGAAAGCCTTGCGTGTTCTTGAAGGAAGGGTCCAGATCCGGACGCTGCTGCGCGGCCAGTGCGGCATGGATCGCGGCGGCCTCGCTGCCTACGGCGGCGCTGGCAGCGCTGGCCAGCACGCGCAGACTCGCGGCCTGGGGAGCGGGTTCGGCGGTCTGGGCGGCGTCGTCCTGCGCGGGCTGCGCCGGCGCGGCGCGGGCCTCGCGGCGCGCACGCACGATGCGCGCGCCGCTCCAGGCGGCGGCGATCAACGCCAGCGGCAGCGCGAACAGATAAAGGCCGATGTCCACGCCCGTAGGCAGCGTGCGCGACTCCTGCCACCAGATGATGACGGCGAGCCAGACCACGCCGAAGACGAGGGCCAGCAACAGCCCGGTTTTGAGTATGCGGCTCATGGATGCGATATGACGCTTTCGGAGTTGATCATTGCGCGGCTCCGCCATTGCGCCGCATGACGCCGGGGCGGCGCAGCTCGGTGTGGCCGAAGTCCATCATCTTCCAGCGGCCGCCCCAGGTCAGGCCGACGCGCTCGGCGGTTTCGCCGAACAGTTCGTAGCCGCGCATGGCCCAGGGATCCTTTTCGGACACGACCACCTTGCCGTCGCGCAGGAAGGCGCTGTCCGCGGCCAGGCCGAACTGGTGATAGCTCTGGTAGGCGCCGGCATTGGTCACGTGCGAGCCCATCTTGGCAAGCTCCGCCTGGCGGTCGGGGCTGCGATAGCCTTCGATCAGCACCATCTCGTAGCCGTGCTCTTCACGCATCACGCGGTACGCGGCCAGCAGGCGCTGGCGGTAATCGGCGTCCAGCAGGTTCCAGTCGCGGCTGGCGCCGCCCAGGTTGGGACGCACCAATTCCACTTCGCGCGTGGTGAACGCTTCGGGCGGCAGCGGAGGCGGCGGGACCAGTCTTTCGCCGGTCAGCAAAGCCTGGATGCGAGGGTCCGGGCCCGCGGTTCGATCCTCGTAAACAAATGTGTGATTGTGTCGCATGACGAAAGCGAAAAGTGACGGAAGCAACACAACCAGCAGGCCCGCAGCGATGTGCCAGCGGTATGCCGAAAACGCGCCGCCAGCCTTTCCAAAGCCCGTGCGCAGCGCCTGCGCGGAGTCGCCCATCGCCCCTCCTGCGTGTCCCGCGCCGCGCGCCATGCCCTGGCGTATTCCCTGGGCAAGCGCGCGCGCTCCCCTTGCCGTGGCCTCCCGCAAGGACGGAAAGACAAGCAACGCGGAAACGCCGATGGCGAGCAGAAAGTAGAGAGGCAGCAGGAGAAGCAAGGAGGTCCCTCAGTTACGAAGGCGTAATCTTTTGTTCTATTCGGGATTCAGGCAAGCGCTTGGACGTTGCAAAACGCGTCTGTGGCTTAGAACTCGTAACAAGAATCGATGATGCGAAAGAAGTCATCAGGTATTCTCGAACCCCTTGGTTACAGGGGTTTAGACGACCTCTGCAGACACGGGACTTCGCATGGCAGAAGACGAAAAAAGATCGCGATCACCGACCTCTGTTCCCAGCTTGCTCGCAGGACGCTCACCGTCACCGGATGAACGCGCAGCGTCGCGCATCCTCGCCGCGCTAGAGGGGCGAGTGCCGGACGCCGAAGTCAAACACCTGGCGCCCAAGCGCCGTTCCCGCTTGCCGCTGGCCTTGCTGCTGCTATTGCTGACGGGTGCTGCGGGCGCGGTGCTATATAGCGTGTTCGATACGCCGCCGCTGCCTGTGGTTGCTGAATCGACTCCTCCGGTTACGCCGCCAGCGCAGCCCGCCGCCGCGCCAGCCGCTCCAACAGCGGGTGCGCGCGTGGCCGCTGCCGATCCCGACCCGCAGCCTTCTTCCGCGGCCGTCATCGAAGACCATCCTCTCGCGCAATTGGGACTTCCCAATGCCGATGAGGACCGCGCGCCCGAGAACCCCTTGTCTGCGTTGGCCGTCACCGCCGCGCCGCCGCAGCCTCGCGCTGCGTTGCAGGCGCAGGCCGCTGCGCCCAAGGCAGCCGGGCCCACGGTGCCGCGCGCGATCACTTCGCAAGGCTCGCCCAAAGCGTCGCCCCAGGCCGCGCCGCAGCGCGCCAAGACGCCGCGCAACGATTCCGACGCGGCATTGCTGGCCGCACTGATGTCCTATGGCCTGCCGCCGGCGTCGCCGCCCGGTACCAAGGTCTACAAGAACGACGGCGTCTTCGTCCGCGAACTGCCGGGCTCGCCCCTGGCGGCCCGGTTGGAGCAATGCCGCAAGCTGGGCTTCCTGGAAAGCGAGCAATGCCGCTTGCGGGTGTGTTCGGGCTATTGGGGCACGGCGCCCGAATGCCCCAATCCGCAAGCCCAGGTCGAACCCTGAGTCTTCAGAGAAGGTTTTTTTCCGCAATGGATCCGACTGCAACGCCTGGCCTGTTCAGTTCCGACGCCCGCCTCTACAGCCTGGAAGGCGAGGGCGCGCTCGCCTCGCTGCAGGTCGAGGGCTGGATCGCGCGCGAAGCCTTGTCGGGCGTTTCGCAGACGCGCGTGGTCGCGCTATCCGACGACGCCGGCCTGGAATTGCGCGACATGATCGGCCGCCCCGTGACACTGTGGACCACGCGCGCCGACGGCAGCCGCGCGAGCCGCAGCGGTCTGGTCCGCGAAGCCGAGCTGCTGTCGGGCAACGCGGGTCTGGCGCGCTACCGCCTGACGGTCGCGCCCTGGCTGTGGCTGGCCACGCAGCAGCGCAACAGCCGCGTGTTCGAAGCGCGTTCCGTGCTGGACATTGTCAGCCATGTGTTGGGCGGCTACGAAGGCTATGTGCATCGCGTGGCTCCCGATGCGGCCGAAGCGCAGGCCGGCGTGGCGCCGCGCCCCTACACCACGCAGTACCGCGAGACCGACTATGACTTCATCAGCCGCCTGCTGGCCGAAGCAGGCCTGGGCTGGACGACGGTCGAAGATCCGGAGGTTCCCGCGCGCCACGTCGCGCTGATCTTCGCCGACAGCCGCGGCCTGGCCGAGGATGCCGAGTCGGCAGGCGGCGGCGTGCGCTTTCACCGCGCCGGCGCGACCGAGTCGCGCGACACCGTGCAGGCCATGTCGCGCCAGTGGCGGCGCGGTCCTGACCGCGTCACCGTCCTGGGCTGGCACGGCGGCGGCAAACGCGCCGTGGCGGCAGAGGCGCTGGCGCGTCCGGCAGACGGCACTGACGACGCGGGCCTGGAATGGTACGAGGTGGCAGGCCACGGCAGCTTTGCTGATGAGGCCGAGGCGCGGCGCCAGGCCACGCTCGCGATGGAAGCCGTACAAGCCGGCGCTGAGACTTTTGTCGGCCAGGGCGGGGTGCGTACCTTCCGTTCCGGCACGCGTTTCACGCTGCAGAACATGTCTCCACTGGGGCCTGCCGGCGAAGAAGGCTTCGAGCCCGCCTTTGCGCTGGACCGGGTCGAGCACGTCGGCATCAACAACCTGCCGCCAGAAACCCGAGCCTCGCTGTCGCAGCGCTTGGGCGGGCTGGACGCACATTTGGCCTTGGATACCGAGGCGCCCGCGGCGCCTGGCGCGGCGGGTTCGAACGCCGATCCGTCGCGGCCCGACGCCGCGGTGTTGGCGAAAGCGCGCGAGGTCGGCTACGCCAACCGCTTCCAGGCGGTGCGTTGCGACCGCCCCTGGCGGCCAGCGTTGTCGCAGACACGCGGCGCGCGCCTGAGCGGCGCGCCTTCGGTCCATGGCGTGCACACGGCCATCGTCACGGGCGCCGACGGCGCAGTGCAGGCGCAGGGCGAGGACGAGATCCTGCGCAACAAGCGCGGCGACGTGCGCATCCGATTCCATTGGCAGGCAGACGATGCCGAGGGGGTGGCCAAGAGCCGCTGGGCCCGCGTGGCGCAGCGCCAATCGGGCGCAGGCATGGGCATGAGTTTCGTGCCGCGCATCGGCCAGGAGGTGCTGGTGCGCTTCCTGGACGACGACGTTGACCAGCCCATCGTCGTGGGCGCGCTGTACAACGGCCGCGGCGAGGGCGGCACGCCCGCCACGCCGGGCGGCCGGGACGGCGGTAAAGCCGACACCCAGGTCTACACCGCCGCGCGCGATGCCGCACCCAGCGCCCAGGCCAACCTGGCGGGAGGCAACGCGCCTGCCTGGCATGGCGCCGCGGGCGGCGACGAGAACCACCGCAACGCCGCCGCGCTGAGCGGCTTCAAGAGCAAGGAGTTCGGCGGCTCGGGCTACAACCAGATCGTGTTCGACGACAGCGACGGACAACTGCGCCTGCAGATCAAGAGCAGCCAGGAAGCCAGCGAACTGAACCTGGGCCACCTGATTCATCAGGCCGGCAACTACCGCGGCGGACTGCGCGGCCTGGGCGCCGAGCTGCGCACCGACGCCTACGGCGCCGTGCGCGGCGGCGCGGGCGTGCTGCTCAGCACCTACGCCGGCACTGGCGCCAGCGCCGGCCCCGCAGGCGAGGCTGCGGGCTTGCAGGCGCTGGCCAGCCAGGCCGACCAGATGGCGCGTTCGCTGGATGGCGTGGTCGGCGCGCACCAGGGTCTGCGTCTGGCGAGCGCGCTGGGCTCCAAGGGAGCGGAAGCGAGCGTGCTGGATGACGGCAAGGCGCCCTTGGCCGCCATGCATCGCGCCGTGTCCGGCACCGTCGCAGGCGAAAGCCTGGATGGTGCGCGTAGCGACGCTTCGGCCAAGCACACCCAGGCGGCCGAGGGCAAGGTGCCGCACCTGACCGATCCGGTCGTGTTCATGGCCGCGCGCGCGGGACTGGCGCAGGTCGCTGGCCAACACATGCAATACACCGCCGGCGAGACCGTGCACTGGTCGGCCGGCAAGGACCAGAACCTGGCGGTGATGGGCGCGCTGCGCGTGCACACCGGACAGGGCCTGGGCATCGTCGCCGGCCTGCAGCAGGGCGGCGCGGACTCCGGCCTGGACCTGATCTCCGCCACGGGCGACGTGCATGTTCAGGCCCAGCACGACATCCTGCGCGTGCAGGCGCAGAAGGACATCACCATCGGCAGCGCGCAGACCAACGTCGAGTATGCCGCGCCCAAACGCATCCGCATCGCCACCGCGGCCGGCGCCAGCATCGTGCTGGAAGGCGGCAACATCACGGTGACCGCGCCGGGGCGGATCGATGTGAAGACGGGGAACAAGCAGTTTGCGGGGCCGGACCGCATGCCTTACGCTTTTCCCCAGTTCACGGTCTGCAAACAATGCGTGCTGGACGCGCACGATGGCGTGCAGTCCATCACGGACAAGGCATGAGGCGGGCAAGCGCATGACGGATTGGCAATCCCTGCTTGGCGAGACGTTGCGGCATGCTGAAATCAGCCGCATCGAAACGGGCGAGGCAATGCATGCCTATCTGCTCGTGGATTTCCGCAACCGCGCGGAGCTGGCCGCGCCGATCAAGAGCAGCGCTCAAGTCAGCCACGGTTCGGTCTGGCTGGGAACGGATCTGGCCGTATACGGTGAAATCGCGCCCCTGCTGATCGAAATAGACGATCTGACGCGTTTTGAACTGGGGCGCGACACGGACGGGCCATACACCTCTGAACTATTGCGGCTGCTGCGCAGGGTGTACGAGGCGGACGGTGGGCAGTTTGCGGTCACCCATATCCTGTCGCCCATGGCCCTGGCCGAACTAATGGCACATTGCGCGTACTACGGCGACTATGGCTTGCCGGACGGTCGCGAGTATTACCTGCACTTCTACGACAGCCGCATTCTGGACCGCGCTTTTCAGGTCTGGAGCGAAGCCGAGCGCGAGCGTTTCCTGGCGCCGCTGACGCTCATGCGCTACCTGCGCCGCGACGGTTCCATCGCCGAGTGGAAGGGCGGTGGAGAACGTGAATTGAGCGCTGCGGCGCTGCCGGCGCCACAGCCGTTTACGTTGGCGCAGCATCAGGCGCTGCTGGATATGGATTATCCGGACAAGCTGACCCAACAAATCCGCCGCATCTATATGGGAGTTCTGGGCAGCGACCTGCGGCAGGACGAATTGCATGAGCAGGTGCTGGAGCAGATGGCGCGGGCGCGTGCCTACGGGATAGAAAGCGAGCGGGACATGCTGGACTATGTGGCGTGGGGTATCACAATATCGCCGCGTTTTGATGAACACGAGGTGATTCAGTCCGCGCTGCGCGCATTCAAGGGCTCTGGGCTGTCGCAGGCGCTGGAGGATGTGCCTGACGACGTGTGGGATGGATTGTTGCGGGAGAGGACGGGAAATGCGTAAGGGCCTGATTGTCGTTCTGATGTGGCTGGGCTTGCTGGCGGGCTGCAATGGCGAGCCTACGTACCAAGGCGTGACCTTGGTTGCCTTCAACTACACACCTTGGGACCTTGACACCATTCAACTGACCGACAACGCAGGCCGCAGCGCCAGCTCGGGTGCGGTCGGCGTTGGCGGCGGAGAAGGGTCGGGTACGTGTTGCTACACGCTGAAAGGCACCGATTTCGTCGTGAAATGGAGCGGCGCCGACGGCGAAGAAGCGATCAAACATTTGTACGACGGCAAGCTCGACGAGGTGATCTTTCATAAGGAAACGAAGGTGCATTTCCCTGCGGCGCAGATTCCTTCGGGTGACGGTCCGTTGTACATGGAGTTGCACATCTATCCCGACGAGCACATGGAAATCGCATTGAGCCGAAAGTTGCTTGGGCAAACGCGTCTGCCGCTGGTTTCCGTCACGGATTGGCTTTATGCCGCTCATCGAGATGCGCTTCAGGGGTACAGGGATGGCTATGCGGTATTGAGGGCCGTGGGAAAGGTAGCGAGGACGGCTTGGATTGAATACCGTATTGAAGACAAGCGCGACATGCAGCAATACATGCTGCTGTATTTTACGGTTTCGCCAAATTTTGATCGAGATCCGAAGATTGCCGCAATGCTGGCCAAGCCGGGCCGCCAACCGGGCGACTTTGCCAAGGCTGTCGAGGCTATGCCTGAAGGAGAGATTGCACGTCTGAGGGCGGAAGAGAAGGCTTCAGGAGAGAAGAATGGTTGACAAAACCTCGGGTGGCCTGCCGCCGGAAGATCGTACGCCGGCTTCCGTATTGAAGAAGATGGCCGAGAACGAAGCTGCGTATCCCAAGGACGATTGCCTGGAGTGCGGTGCGGTCATTCGGATCGGGTTCTTCTTTGATGGTTTCGGGCGCAGCCGGGACGTGGACCGGAATGATCCGACGTTCTATTCGAACATTTGCAGGCTTTGGGAGGCACACTACATTCAGACGGATCTGGGGCGTCCCGAGAAGCAATTCTGGTTTCGCTTCTATTACTCGGGACTGGGAACCGAGTTGAACGAGGATGCAAAAGAAAAGCAAGACGCCCTGATCTATGCGGCTACCGTCGCGGGCAGCAAGGCGCTGAGCGAAAGCGCCAAGAATCTTGGCAAGGCGGGCCAGAACATCGCCCGGCTGGATGAGATTCCTGAGCATGACGTTCTGAAGCGCTTACGAGCCGCGACGCAGAAGATGATCAAGGAAGGCTCCTTCCAGCCTATGGTAAAGGCCTACAACGACGTAGTGAAGGACGTCAAAACGCTTCCCGACAAGGCTGTGCGGATATGGAATGCCTGGGATCCCGAACGCCTGGCAAATCGTGCGAAAGCCACGGTACAGGGGTTCTGGTCCGGCTTCAAGAGAAACCCCTTGAAGGTCGCATGGACTGCGGGAAAAGAGGTCGTCAAGACCACCGCGATGGAAGGGGTACCCGTGATCCGGGACAATGAGACGGTCGCCTATCTCATGGGAACAGGAGTCGACACTCGGGTCGACGCCGCTCTACGTCAGCTCAAGGCAGCCCATGACGCGGTCAGCGCCGAGATGAACAATGTGCGGCGCATAGAGATCTCCGTGTTTGGCGCCGACCGTGGCGGTGTGATGGCTCGCCAATTCATCAACGACTTGGTCAAGAAGTATCGGCGTCGGAACGATCAAGACCTGGTGATGCCGGGGAAGGAGGGGGCTCCCGCTGCGGAGATCCGGATCCGGTTTCTTGGCCTGCTGGACTCCGTTTCCTCCATCATGGACGAGAGCACCTTCCTGGGATTCATGCCATTTACCGACTTGCTGAAGCAAACCCACAAGGACCGTGCCTTGACGGTGCCGGCCGCCGTGGAGAAGTGCGTTCACTTCGCAGCAGGCCATGAACTGCGCGCCAATCAGCGCATCGACAGTCTGGAGAAGACTCGGGGCGAGCAGTATCTCTATCCAGGTTCCAGCGGCGATGTCACTGGAGTGAGTCCGGCAGGCTCCTTGGGTGCTCGCACGGAACTCTCTCGGGTGCCCTTGCGCGATATGTTGCACCAAGCCCTGGCAAGCGGCGCAGCGATGTACAGCATGGAACAGCTCTTCAAGGTTCGGCCGCTGATCGCCATCAAATTTTCCCTGGCGTCACGCGTGGGGGAGGGGGCGCAGAGCTATGGCATCGCTGAACTGGTGGACGCATATCGCGGCGTGGTGAAGTATGAGAAAGGCATGGACTTCATTCCACACATGGAAGTATTCCTGCGGTGGCTCGCAGTGCGCTACCAGGATCCCGTCTTCAAGGCTGATATGTCGGATCCTGCCGAAAAATGGATCCAGGATCGCGATTTCTTCACTCCGGAGCAGGAATACAACGAAGAGTTCAGGCGCGTATCCATGCTGCCGCGCGAGGAACGCAACAAGCCCGAGAACACGGCTCGCCTGAAAGAGCTGGAAGCGCTCAAGGACGAACGTTGGAATCGTGCCGTCGCGAGCCGTGGAGAATTGCCGCCGCAGCGTTTCAAGCCACTATGGCAGCGGCTGGAAGAAGAGTACCGTGCGCTCGAAGAGGGGGAGCGCCAGGACATTGCGAATGAACAGCGCAAGGAAGAATTTCGCAGGAGAAATCCGAATTCGGTGCATGCCATGGAGGCGTGGGAACAGAATCTCAAGGATATGCAAAGAATGCGCAACGAGCTCATCACACGCGGCGGCGGCACGCTGACCGAAGAGGACAAGCCGAAAGATCCTTTCGCTGATATGAAAGCCAAGCGTGAAGTGCAAAAGCGTCTGCTCACCGTATGGCGCGAGGCGAGCGCCGGGACCAACCCTTTACCTCCCAAGGTCATGGCGCTGTTCGACTTCCTGGTGCATGACGCCATGTTGAGCAGCTGGCCCGATCATTTGCTGGCCAGCACTTCACTGTACTTCCGAGTGAGGGACAAGGATATTTTTGGCAAGACCGACTTCAAGGCGGAACAAGCCAAGTTCAAGTCGGACAATGAGTCGGCATCGCGGGTTGATCAGATGCGTGCCAATCTGGATGGAATGGCTCCGGTTCGTCCGTAGCTGTGTCGGCGTCGGAAGCATCCGGCTTGGGTGATAGAGCATAGGGGATGAGCATGCCGCGAGAGCGTCGGGGACTCTAGCCAGCTCGCTTTGCGACAGCAACAGAAATGCCAGAGTCCGTGGATGCGCAGGAATCGGTGTGGAACCAGTGGCGACTGGGCAAGCCTATGATCAAAGTGGGATGTCGAGGATGTCTGAGCGGAATCAGGGAAAGACAGGGCGCTCGCAACTCGGGCGGTTGGTCGCACTCGGTGTACTGGCGGTGATCGCCGTGGCGGCGGGGGCTTATGTCTACGTAGAGCGAAGCCAGACGCAAAATTTTCAACGAAGCGCGTTGGAAGGATCGGTGGCGGTCTACTCGTACAACTTTACGCAGTACGACGTGGCGTATTCGTTGATGCCTGGTCTGCGATGGATCGCCAGAGCGAATTCGGCCACAGGAAATAATGTGCAGTCATTCGGTTACAGGCCAGCTGCGCCTGATGCTCCGATGCAGATATCGTGGCGCTATGACTCTGGTCCTCAAGCAACGGGAGAGGGAGACTATCCATTTGTCGTGATGCTTCCACAGCCACAGCGGCCAGCGGGCGCCGTGGTGCTGGAATTGCGTATCTATCCCGATGGCAAGGCTGCTGCGCGCTATGTCACGCGTCCGCTGGTATCGGATTTCAGCAACGTGGCCCCTGAGCTTCCGGGAAGCGATTGGGTGTCGAATCGATGATCACGTCAGAAGTCCGGATAGAGATAAACCTTGATGAAGCGGGTCATCGGAGAGCTTGATCCGTAGGAGACGGTTTTGCGTGAATTCGTCATGTGGTCCACCGACATGATGCTCTACGCCACAAAAGCCCTGGGTTTTGCGCTGCCCCTACTCTATCTCCTCGGGATCGCAGTCCACGTGCGCCCAAACCGTTTCGGAGCCCTGGGCTCCGCGGCATCGCGCAAATGGTTTGCCGTGTCCATGGTAGCCGTCTGGGAGTTTGCGGCCGTGGGTGCCCTGCTCGTCTATTACGTCGCCCGGAACTATGACCGTTGGTATGGGTATTTCCTGTTCTTTTTTCCCTACTATCTGGGACCGGCGCTGATTTTGTCCGTGACCGGCCTGTGGGTCGGGTACCGGTTGTGCAAGGGGGGGAAGGGCAATGCCTGATGTGCCGCTAAAATCCCGCCATGCTTCCGCCTCAAGTCCTCGTCGCCCTCATCGTCCTGATGCTTGCCGTCGTCATCCCGCTGTTCGCGGTGACGATCCAGCTGAGCCGTTTCATCCATTGGTCCTTCTGGGCCGACAAGACCACGCGCGGCGATCGGCCGCATTTCACGGGGCCGGTGCTGGCGCTGGTCTTCAGCACCCTGGCCGCCAGCGATTTCGTGGGCTATGAACCCTTTCTGACGATCTCGGCGATGAATCCAGTGCCGATCGAGGCCAGGGCCTACTTCACTGTCGCGATGCTGGCGCTGGCCGTCTGGTGCTGGGCCTACGGGCGGTCGATCCGGGACCGCGCGCTGCGCATGATCGGCCGGGGCTCCTGAAGAAAAGCGCCTACTTCGCCGCCTGCACTTCGATCTTCACCGTATTCGAGCGCACGCCGTTCGATTCGATATACACCTCGTAGACCGCCGGATCCTTGGGCAGCTGCACCTGCGCAGCAAGGTCGGTGCTGAACTGCGTGCCGACGCTGATGCCCGGGCTGATGGGGATGCCCTTGGGCGGACGCGAGCTGGGGATCTCGTCCACTTCCATGCCGGGGCGTTTGCGCGGCTTGTATTCGTAGGCCACGCCTTCATAGACCGCCTTGGTCTGCGTATTGATGGCGACGAAGCGCGGCAGCTTCTGGTTCTGCGATACGGGAATGATGCCTTGCGCGCAGACCGGGATCACCAGCGCGCCGGACGCCTGCGGACGCACGCGCGCGGGCGCGGCGATGTTGAGCTGGTCGTCGCTGCCATGGTTGGGCGGAATGCAGGCGTGGTCGCGCACCGTGCCGATGGGGGCGGTGGCGAACGAGGGCGGGTCGATCCAGTCGCTGTTCATCGTGGTCTTCTGGGTATGTGGGGTGGGGCGCGCGGCGGTGGCGGCGCCAGGCGCGGCCATGGCCATCGCGGCCGCGAGCAGGAGGGCCAGCGCCGGCGCCACGCGGCGCCGCGCGTCAGAACGAGGGCCAGCCATTGGACATGTCCGTCTTGCGTACGGCCTGGGCGCAGCTGGCGCAGAAGCGGATGCTGACGCAGTCGCCGCCGAACATGACGCAGGAGCCGGTGTGGCTGGGATCGGCCTGGCTGGCGGGCAGGCCGAAGTGGCAGTGGTTGCCGAACTGGGAGTAGAAATACGGACCCTTGTCGAGTTTGGACGAGTCCATGTCGGCTTCATCGGGATGGGCGCGTACCCACTCGGGTCCGCTGGGCGTCATGCCGATCAGGTGGCCGATCTCGTGCACCAGCGTCTGCTGCAGATAATCCAGCGTGTTGGGCTCCCAGGGGCTCATCGCCGCCACGCCAAGGAGGTTGGTGCCAGGGAACGCCACGCCGCCTGCGGAGCTTTCCAGCAACCGGACCTTCAGGATGATCTTGCCCGAGGTCGGCACGGGCACCAGGCCCGCCATGCGGATGTTCAGGGTGTCGCAGGCCTTGGGATTCGCAGGGTCGTAAGGCACCGGGGTCATGCGATCCTTGGGGATGGGGACCTGCCTGATGCCGGCCGCAGGGTCGGTGTACTCGAACAGGCATT
Organism: Achromobacter sp. ACM03; assembly: GCF_014851665.1. Taxonomy (NCBI): domain Bacteria; kingdom Pseudomonadati; phylum Pseudomonadota; class Betaproteobacteria; order Burkholderiales; family Alcaligenaceae; genus Achromobacter; species Achromobacter sp. ACM03. The sequence goes on from NZ_JACVAD010000002.1 coordinate 754,009, forward strand.
CGACGTACCAGTCCACGCCAGGTTCGATGTGATACCACAGGAAGCTGAGGGTGCCGTCGGCGTTGACGAACTGCACCTGCTTGTCGGCCGCGCCGGGACCGGCCGAGGCTTGCACGTAAATGGGCTGGACGGGCAGCATCGAGGCTAGCCGGTCGATGTGGCAGACGACGAGCGTATAGGGCTCGTGATCGGGGCCCTGCGACCCTGGATAGACGGAGGCGGCCAGCCGGCGCAGGCGTTCATAGCCGTCGTCCGTGAACACGTCCATGTTGGCGTCGCCGCGCGTGCTGACCGGCGGCAATTGCACGACGTCCACACCATGCCGCGCGTATTCCGTCGCGGTCGGCTGGAAGCCATGGCGTCGCGCCAGCGTCTCCGGGCCGGGCAGCATGATCTCCTGGATGTACAGCCGCCTTGCGGTCTCGACTTGCTCCGTGGAGATGATCTGGTTCTTGTCGTTCACCACCTCGAACATATAGGTGTTCAGGCCCGCGGCCGGCAGCGTGATGTTGTCGACCACCTTGGTGCCGTCGGCATCGGTCACGTAGCTGTAGGAGCGCTGGTTGGGCTCGCGGTACAGCGGCTGGCGGCTTTGCTCACGCGCGGAGTACACCGCGTTGCCCGGACGCGGGCTGACCTTGACGCTGAAGCGATGCTGGCCGGCCTTGTTGAAGCGCACGCGGATCCTGGGCTTGTTGGTCTGGCGGTCCAGGCTGTCCAGCGCCTGGCCATCGTTCCAGACCTCGTCCTCTTCCTTCAGGTTGACGTACTGGAGCTTGGCGCCGCTCCTGGCCCGGTAGGCGGACGGCGTGGGTGCGCCGGCATCCGGCGTCCCGGCCGCTGCGGAGCCGCCCGCGTCCTGGCCGCCGGGCGCGCCAGCGGGCCTCGCCACAGGGCCGGGCAGGCCGACGCCGGCCATTTCCATGACCCGCTTGGCCATCGCCGGATAAGGCGAGTTCGCCACCGCGGGAATGTTCATGATCGCCTCCGCCACCTTGGGCAGCGTGACGTTGGATATCGTGGGCGATTGCAGGATGGCGCCGACCACGGACGGAATCGCGGAGTCGGTCAGGCCCGGCGTGCTGAGTATGGCGCCCGCCACCGCGGGCAGATTGCCCTGGTTGACGTCGGGCATGGTCAGCAGCGTGTTCACCGCCGAGCTCAGCGCGGCGGGGCGGCCGCCCATGGCGCCCATGGCCTGCGTCATGACCGGGCCGATGGCGGACCCCACGCCGCCGCTGCCGGCGGCGGTCAGGTTGGAGGCGGCGCCCAGGGCGGATGCCGCCGTGGCGTTGCCCATTGCCGTGGCGGCGCTGGAAGCGCCCGACAGCATGCCCGAGGCCGACGGGCCGGCGCCTGCGGCCGGCGAGGCGACGGTGGACGCCTGCGAGGCCAAGGCCGACGCCTGCGTAGCCATGCCGCCGGCCTTGGACACGGCGCCTGCCGCGTCAGTCAGCGCCTGGGGCATGGAAACCGCGCCGGCCAGCGCGTCGCCAGCGCCCTGTGGAATCTTCATGGTGGAGAGGCCGCCGTCCATCAGCGACGGCGTTGCCATGCTGGCCAAGGACTGCGTGGCGCCGTTAGCCAGTGAGGACGTGGCGCCGCCAGTCAGCGACGGAGCCACATTCTGCATGGCCGTTTGCGCCATGCCGCCGGCCTTTGCCATGGCGCCCGACATCAGTTCCGAGCCCGCCTTGCCCGCTGCCTGCATGGTCTTGCCGGCCATCGCGCCGAATTCCTGCACGGGCTTGAGCGCTTCGCCGGCCATGCTCTTGGCCTGGTTCAGCATGCCGGAGGCGCCATCGGCCGCGGCGGACAGGCCCTTGGATACGGCGGTTGCGCCGCTTGCAAGCGCCGCGCCCGCGCTACCCAGCAGCGAGCTTTGCGATCCGCTGGCTGCAGCTGCTGTGGGGCCTCCAGCCGCTGGAGCCGAGGCGACCGCGCCCGTCGCGCCGGCCGCATTCAGCGCCTGGCCGGAGCCGGCTTGCGCCTGCAGCTTGGCCTTGGGACGGTGCACCAGTTCGGCCGTGACCAGCATCGGATCTCCCACTTGCGAGGACGGCAGCGCCGGCAGCGCGGCCGCGTCGCTGGCAGGCCCGATCAGATTGTGGGATGCGCCCTTGACCGAGAACATCCCCGGCCCCTTGAACAGGATGTCGCCGCCATTCATGACGATGCTGGCGCCGGCGGCCTGCAGGGTGATGCTCTGGTTCGCCAGGATCTCGATGCTGTCGGTAGTGGAGGTGACGGTGATGTCCTGGCCGGCCAGCATTTCCAGCATGTCGGTATGCGCGTGGATCGACACAGGAGATTCGGCGGCGACGGCGCGGATGCCGCCGTCCTGCACGAACAGACTGGTGGAGCGGCCGGAGGCCGTGGCAAAGGTCTGGCGCGCTGCCACGTGGCCGTCGGCCTGCGCGGTGACGTGCAGGTTTTCGCTGGCGTGCAGGATGGCCGAGGCGGGCGTGGCGAAGTTCAGGGAGGACGGCGCGTCGATCAGCATGCGGGCGCCGTCGATGCGCTCCACTGCGTCCGTGCCGGTGCGTTCGCCGCCGCTGGCCTTGACCGCCTGCTGGCCGCCTACGCTGCCCGGATAGCGGCCATCGCCCTTGGGATCGATGGCGCGGGTCAGCGTGTCGTATTGGCTGGTGGCCGCGAGCGCGCGCGCCTGGCGCTGCGCGCCGGCGGCATCCAGGCGTTGCGCCGCATTCTGCGCCCCGCGCAGCAGCGCCAGCGCTTCCTGCGCGTCGGCCTGGGTGGAGCGCGCGTCCTCGCGTGCGTTGGCGGACAGCAGCATGCCTTGTCCTGAGCGCACCACGGTCCAGGCATCCGAGCGCAGCTCGAAGCCGGTGCCGCGCCATGCGCCGCGACTGGATTCATCCGCGCCCTGTGCGACCAGATAGCCCAGGCCCAGCTGCGTGGCGCCGATGGAACTCGACAGGCGCGTGCGCATCTGCCGCGGCGTGTCGTCGAACAGCCATTGGCTGTGGCCCTCGCCGTCCAGGCCCTTGCTATGCCAGCCGCTGAGCCTGCCGGGATGATTGGCTTCAGCGTCCTCGCCGGCGGACCAGGGCGGCAGGTCGGCGTCGTTGTACAACTGGGCCGAGGCCACGGGCTGGTCGATGTCGCCGTCCAGGAATTCGACCAGGACCTCGGTGCCTTTGCGCGGCAGATGGTGCGCGCCCCAATTGGGACCGGCCTGCGCGCCCGCAACGCGCAGCCAGGTGCCGGAACTGTCGTCGCCCGGCGCATTGCCGGTGTCGTCGCCATGGCTGCGGTGCGCCAGGCCACCCGGTAGCGGACGCGCGCCGCGCTGCCAGGGGAATTGCACCTTGATGCGCAGGTCGCGGCCCGAGGAAATGGGCGCGTCCTGCGCAGCCACCACTACGGCCGCCAGGCCTTCGGGCGCCGTGGGCTTGGCGCGCCAGCCGGGCATAAGCGGCGCGGCTGCCGGCAGGGCGCCGAAGGTATTGCGGTAAGAGCCATGTTCCAGATCGGAATCGCCCAGCGCCTGGGCGGCCTGGCTGCCCAGGTTGTTGGCGGCTTCGTGTTCGACGTGCAGCAGCGTGTAGCGGTTGCCGCCCATCTCATCGACGGCCTGGCCCGAGCCCCCGGCGTAGCGGCTGTGCTGCGTCAGCGTGAAGTCATGGCCGGGCATCATCTGGCGGGCCGTGCCGCCGCCGTCGAAGCGCACCATGCGGGCTTCATGCGCCTGCAGGCTGCGCGCGGCGGCAAGCTCCGCGCTGTCGCCGTCGGCATGGCGGCCGTGGCCGTCGTAGTCATAGTCTTCAAGGCGCGGCACCGCGCCGGCCTGGACGTCGGACTGCGCATGCGCCGCATGCGCGAGCAGCTTGCGGTCGTCCCAGGCCAGGCGCGTCACGGCATTAGGCCGTACCGCCCGGGACGCGCCAAAGCGCGTGATGCTGTCCTCGGTTTCCGTTGCGTCGCTGCGGTGAAAGCGCAGCGTGGCATCGGGGCAGACGGGCCGCGCCGCGCGCGTGTCGAACACGACCAGCCGGTGCCGCGCGCCGCCCGAGGCTTCGTCCTGCTGTTCGCCCTGCTGGTGGTCGAAACGGAAGCTCAAGCCGGCTTCGGCCATCAGGCGCAGTACGAAGGCCAGGTCGGTCTCGCGGTACTGCGTGCGCAGTGGACGCGGCGCGGGCGGTTCGGCGATGTCGAACGAATAGGCCGCCTGCGGATAGTCGGCGAAGATCTCGCTCAGGATGTCAGTGACCGACTTGTCCTGGTACAGAAAGCTGTCGCGGCGCAAGCCCAGGGCTGCCAGCCAGGGCGCGGCGTGCAGCCGGTAGCGCGCCAGGCCGCCGTCTGCGCCCAGCGCGTCCACGCCTTCCACCACTGCATGCCATTGGCGCCTGTTGCCGTCGGCCAGCAGCAGGCTGACGCTGATCTCGCGGCCCAGCAGGGCTTGCACATCCAGTTCGGCCGAGGACGCCAGGCAGTCCAGCGTCAGGGCAAACAGTTCGGAGACGCTTTCGCGCAGGACCATGCGTTCCACTGCGAGCGCCGCATCCAGGGGCGTGCGCACCTGTAGCATGCGGGCGTTCTGGGAGAGGGCGGCAACATCCAGGCTGCTGAATCCGGCGGGCGCTTGGGAACGGTCGGTCATGGTGCTGAGCGGTGGCCTGAGGCCTTCAGGGTAGCGAGATGGTCAGGTGCGCGGCGCGCGGGCCGATCTTGACGATGTCATGGTACGGAGCCATGGCGGTCTGCATGTCGCGGTTCAGGAAGTGGCTCATGCCCAGATAGGCCAGCAGCCCCAGCAGCGCGAACAACGCGCCGATGCTCCACAGCGGCACGTCGCGCTTGAGCGTGTGGGCGATCTTGTCGGGCAGGGGCCAGTGCGGCGCGAAGCCCGCGCGCTTGCCGCGCAGCAACGTGATTTCATCGCCAAGCCGCGCCGTGAGATAGCCCAGCTTCTCCTGGCCTTCGATCATGTACTTGCCCTGGAAGCCCAGCAGCAGGCACATGTAGAACACTTCCAGCGATTGCAGGCGCGGCGCGCCCTGCGCGCGCAGGTCTTCCAGGCGCGCAAAGAAATTCTCGCCCGCGAGCTGTTCGCCAAACAGGGTCAGCTGCAGCGGCTGCAGCATCCAGGCGTCGCGGATGGAAAAGCCCGAATTCAGCACGGTCTCGTCCACCGCGGCGCAAAATGCGTACTTGGTGGCGTAGACGTCCTCGGCAGGAATGTCCATCTTCTTCGCGCTGCGCTCGAAGTCTGCCAGGAACTGCTGCACGCGCGCCGAGAACGAGGCGGCGTCCACGGGTTCCTGGCCGCTTTTCAGCAGGAACAGCATCAGGAAGCCGTCGTACAGCAGGTCCAGCAGGGACTTCGCGGGGCGCGAGCCATAGAAATCGGCGGCTCGGGGAGGGAGCGAGGCTCCGGGCATCAGGGTAGGCGCGGCGGCGGTCATGGGCAGGCTCTAGCGGGTGACGGCGATGAGGTCCAGTTTCAGTTCAGGTATGCCCGAGGGGGCATAGATGGCGATGCTGCGTGCCTGCAGCATGCGGTCATACAGCGAGCCGCGTGTTTGCAGGGTGAAGTAGCAGGCGCCCGGCTTGACGGGCACGGCGGGCGGAACCTGCGGCGTGTAGACGAGCTGCACGCCGGGCATGGCCGAGAGCACCAGCTTTTCCACGTCGTCGGGCGCGCCCACCTTGAAGCGCAACGGCACGGTCTCGGCCAGTTCGCTGGCCGGCGTGGCGGCGGATACCGACAGGTAGAGCGCGGTGGTCTCGTCGAGCTTGCCGGAATCCAGCCGGCCGACGTGGAACGAGGGGCGCAGTTCTTCCAGCACGATGGAGAAGTAGCGGGTGGAGATGACGGTGTCGAGCAGGTCGCGCAGGATTTCGTCCAGCTGCGCGAAGGCCGCGCCCGGCGCGTCATGCTGGTAGGCCGGCAGGTCCGCCAGGGTGTGCACCTTGGAGAAGGTCATGAGCGCGCCGGCCAGCCGCAGCATTTCCTGGAACAGGCGCTCGGGATGCAGCTGCGGGTTGTGGAACAGGTGCGACAGCGCGGAATAGGCTTCGTTGCAGGTGTGCAGCAGCCAGAACGAGGCCACATCGCCCGAGCGGAACTCGATGATGTTCTTGTTCGGTTCGCGGTGAAAGCCATAGAGCGCGTTGACCTTGGCCTGCAGTGCGTCCAGCAGCCGGCGCAGCTGTTCGAACAGCGCGCTGCACGCCTGCACCGTGACGCTGGGGGCGATGAAGCTGGTGTCCAGCTCGTAGCCGGCGCTGGCCGTGCGGCGCACGCGCGCTACGGGAATGGTCAGCAGCGCGTCGCGTGGCTCGTGTTCCGACAGCAGGCGCACGTTCTTGCGCAGGAAGGCAAGTTCGGCCGTGCTGGCGTTGGTGTACAGATCCGGCGCGGGGCTGTCCTGGTGCGCATAGCGCGCATCGAAGCCCTGTTCCTGGCGCGTGTCCCGATAGTTGCCGCCGATGTCCTTCATCGGGTGCAGCGCCAGGTAGAACACCGCCGTGCTGGCGCCGTCCAGGCCGTCCAGCGCGACCGCGGGCGGCAGGTCGTCGTTATGGGGGGCGCTGTAGATTTCGCCGTCGGGAAATATCGCGGAGAGCTCGGTGGCGCGCAGCATGCCGTTGGCAAGCGCCGCCGCGTCGAAGCGCGCCGCGCGCAGGCCCCATGCATAGGGATGCAGCGCGCGGCTCATTTCCGCGAGGCGGGCCTCGTGGTACGCGTCTTGGCGTTGAAAATGTTGGGGCCGCAGGAACAGCCCCTCTCCCCACAGTATCTTCGCTGAATGGCTCACGTTTGCTGGCTCTTGCTTCTTATATATAGAGGGCGTCGATGACGGCGGCTAGGCGCGGCTTGCGTTCAGTTCGGGCATTGCACCGAGCCGAGGCGGGCCGGGTCGAAGCCGGGCACGCCCGGTGGCAACACTATCTGTCCGGTGACCACGGTCATCGCGCAGGCATGGGCGCCCATGACGATGCCGGTGTCCTCGGCGGTCTTCACTTCGAATACGTATTTCCAACGCTGCGGCGCGGGCGCGTAGAACAAGCCCGCGACAGCGATGTAGGCAGCGGTTTTAGGCACTTTTTCCAGGTGTTCGTAGCGCTGTCCCGGCGTCAGTGTGACTTCGCGTGCAGCGATGATGCTGTCACCCAACGCCGCCTTTTCGGCGTCAGTATCAACCAATTGCGTGAGCGGTGCGCGCTGAAATGCCTCGGCATTCTTCAAATAGTATATTTTCGTAACCACAGCCATTGGCTGTCCGCTACTCGCATTCAAATTTTCTCCGGCATGTATCGCCAATTTCACATCGATTGGCGCATTCGGGTCTTTTTTCAGGCCCGCCATATCCATCATGCCGCCGGTCATTCCGGCCACCGCTCCGATCGCTGAAACCGCTGCGCAACCGCTGATTACGGGGCTTGCCGCGATGATGGCCGCTGCTGCCATGCACCGAGAAAAATAGAGATGTTTTGACATGGCTCTTTATACCGGAAGCCTGCGACAACATACAGATCACGGCACGATGAGCGAAGTTTCTGCGCGAGTTACATGAAGTAATGCACTGTAGTGCTGCGCTAACAAAAGGTTGTTGAAATACGCGGCCTTGGTTACACCCTCCTACATACCAAAAAAATGCACATATCCCGGGTTCTCCTCATCGGCGCAATGATGGCCTTCCTCGCGGGCTGCGCCACGTCCCCCAAGCCGCAGACCGACGCCGAGTACAAGCAGTCGATGACGCACGCCACGCAGACGCTGGCTGCCAAGGGCAACGATCAGGCGGTTGCCGAGTTCCAGGAAATAGCCTTGCTCAATCCCGCACGCGGCGAGCCGTGGTCGTACATCGCCAAGATCCGCTTCGACGAGCAGAAGTACGGCGAGGCCATCGTCGCGGCCGATGAAGCGCTGAACCGCGACCCCGAAGACTTCACCGCCAAGACCGTGCGGGCCGTGGGCGGCCTGCGCGTGGCCATGCAGTCGCTGGCCGATCTGCGCGCCAACGCGCTGTTGGCGGGCAACGCCCGCACTGATGCGGTGGCGCTGGCTGCCGCCATGCGTGAAACCCTGGGCCAGGACGTGCTGTTCCCCGAGGGTTACAAGCCCCCGCGCCCGCGCCAGCCGCGGCGCAACGATGCGCAGGGCGCGGCCGCCGCGCAACAGGCCAAGCCTGCCGCCAACGCGGCGGTGGCGACGCCGCCCGCTACGCCTGCGGCCCCCGCGGCGAATTCCGCTGCGGCTCCCGCCGCAAAGCCGCCTGTGGCCCCGGCTGCTTCCGGCGCCGCGCCGGCCGGCCGCGCGCCGGATCCGTTCGGCAACCTCCTCAAACCCTGATCGGGCCCCACGGCCTCTTCACTATGCACTTCGCTTGGAGCCCCCATGGCTAAGAAAGAAAGCGTTCAGAAAAGACTCCAGAAAGTACGTCCGCCGCGCGTGCAGCTGACCTATGACGTCGAGAAGGGCGACGCGATCGAGCAGAAGGAACTGCCGTTTGTCGTGGGCGTGGTCGGCGACTTCAGCGCGCAGTCCGAAGCCGAGCTGCCGCGCCTGAAAGACCGCAAGTTCGTCAACATCGACGTCGACAACTTCGACGACGTGATGCGCGGCCTGGAGCCGCGCGCCGCGTACCGCGTGAAGAACCGCCTGACCGACGAAGGCGGCACCTTCGGCGTGGACCTGAAGTTCCGCTCGGTCGAGGACTTCCGGCCCGAGGCCGTGGTGCAGCAGATCGAGCCGCTGAAGGAACTCCTGGACATCCGCACCAAGCTGGCCGACCTGCGCAACAAGCTGGCGGGCAACGACAAGCTGGAAGACCTGTTGGGCGAAGTGCTCAGCAGCACTGAAAAACTGCAGCAACTGACCAGCGAAGCCGGCAAGAACGGCAAGGGAGGCAGCAATGAGTAATTCCGCCGCCGCGCAGAACGTATCCGCGCCCGCCGCCGAGGCCGACTCGGGCCTGCTGGACCAGATCGTCGAACAGAGCCGCGTGGCCAAGTCCACGGCCGAGCACGACCGCGCCAAGGATCTCATCGGCGAGCTGGCCCGTGAAGTCATGAAGGGCACCGTCGTGGTCTCGGACAACCTGTCCGCGATGCTCGACGCCCGCGTGGCCGAGCTGGACCGCCTGATCTCGGCCCAGCTGAGCGAAGTAATGCACGGCGCCGAGTTCCAGAAGCTGGAAAGCACCTGGCGCGGCCTGCATTACCTGTGCCAGGAGAGCAACACCGGCCCGATGCTGAAGATCAAGGTGCTCAACGTCACCAAGCGCGATCTGGTGCGCGACTTCCAGACCGCCATCGACTTCGACCAGAGCCTGATGTTCAAGAAGGTCTACGAAGAAGAGTTCGGGACCTTCGGCGGTTCGCCGTTCGGCGCGCTGCTGGGCAACTTCGAGATCACGCGCCAGCCCGAGGACATGTACTTCATCGAACAGATGTCGCACGTGGCGGCCGCTTCGCATGCGCCCTTCATCGCCTCGGCCTCGCCCGAGCTGCTGGGCCTGGACAGCTTTGCCGACCTGGGCCGCCCGCGCGACCTGGCCAAGGTGTTCGACACCGTCGAATACACCAAGTGGCGCAGCTTCCGCGATTCGGAAGACTCGCGTTACGTGGGCCTGACCATGCCGCGCTTCCTGGGCCGCCTGCCCTATGACCCGAAGGAAGGCACTTCGGTAGAGGGCTTCAATTTCGTCGAGGAAGTGGACGGCACCGACCATGCCAAGTACCTGTGGTGCAACGCCGCCTGGGCCTTCGGCGCGCGCCTGACCGCGGCCTTTGCCGACTTCGGCTGGTGCGCGGCGATCCGCGGCGTGGAAGGCGGCGGCCTGGTCGAGAACCTGCCGACCCATACCTTCAAGACCGACGACGGCGAAATCGCCCTGAAGTGCCCGACGGAGATCGCCATCACCGACCGGCGCGAAAAGGAATTGAGCGACCTGGGCCTGATTCCGCTGGTGCATTGCAAGAACTCGGACTACGCCGCGTTCTTCGGCGCGCAGTCGGTGCAGAAGGCCAAGAAGTACAACACCGACAGCGCCAACGCCAACGCGGTGCTGTCGGCCCAGCTGCAATACATCTTTTCGGTATCGCGCGTGGCGCACTACCTGAAGGCCATGATGCGAGACAAGATCGGCAGCTTTGCCTCCGCGCAATCTGTCGAGAGCTTCCTGAACCGCTGGGTCTCGCAGTACGTGCTGCTGGATGACAACGCGAGCCAGGAGCAGAAGGCGCAGTTCCCCTTGCGGGAAGCATCGGTGCAGGTTGCCGAGGTGCCGGGGCGTCCCGGCGTGTTCCGGGCCGTGGCGTTCCTACGGCCTCACTTCCAGCTCGATGAGCTTTCGATTTCGTTGCGCCTGGTCGCGGAACTCCCCGCCCAAGCCCAGAAGTCGTGACCACCGTCGGATTCGACGATTTTTAACCAGAGAGGCTATTAATGAAGGACATCTACGTCAAATTCGGCAACCCCGCACTCAAGGGCGAGTCGCAGGACAAGGACCATCCGGACTGGATCGAAGTCGGATCGTGGCGCCATGAAATCATCCAGCCGCGTTCGGCTACCGCCTCCACCTCCGGCGGCCACACCGCCGAGCGCACCGAGCATGGCGAGATGGTCTTCACCAAGGACCTGGACGTGGTCAGCCCGCTGCTGTATCAGCACGCTTCCGGCGGCACGACGTTCGACGAAGTGACCATCGATTTCCTGCGCGCCGACGGCGAAGGCAACCGCGTCAAGTACCTGGAAATCAAGCTCAAGTACGTGATCATCTCGCGCGTGGCGCCGGAAGTCGTCAGCGAAGGCCTGCCGCACGAATCGTTCTCGCTGAAGTACGCCGCCGTGCAGTGGAAGTACACGCAGCAGAAGGTGGGCGGCAACCAGGGCGGCAACGCCCAGGGCGCATGGAGCCTCACCAAGAACGACAAGACGTACTCGGTCTGAACCTGACCGCATGAACGGCAAAGGCCCCGGCCGGTCCGGCGCCTTTGCTCAATGAGGCCGCGATGAAGGGATTCGAACCCAGCCTGTTCGACAAGTTGTTCGACGGCGACGGGCAGACACCGCATGCGTTGCGACGCCTGTCGGTGGAAGAAATCAAGGAAACGGTCGCGCGCGACATCGAGGCCCTGCTCAATACGCGCATGGTCTTCACAGAAGACTCGCTCAAGCGCTTTCCGAACTGCCAGCGGTCCATCCTGACCTACGGCTTGTCGGATTTTTCCGGCCTGAGCCTGGCCAGTCACTACGACCGCGAGTTCATCTGCCGGTCGCTGGAGCAGGCGATCGCCCGCCATGAGCCGCGCCTGACGCATGTGCGGGTGTTGCTGCAGGTGGACAGCCGCGCGACCTCGGTGCTGTATTTCGCGATTACCGCGATGCTGGACGTGGGGCCTGCGCATGAGCCGGTCACGTTCGACGCGACGCTGCAGCCGTCCACCTTGCAGTACTCGGTGAGCAAGGGCCGGGCCAAGGCCGCGGCGGCCGCCTGATAACAAACCATGCACGCGGGCGCCGGCGGCACGCCGCCGGCGAAGAAGGGAAAGATGGAAGAACTGCTGCCTTACTACGAACGCGAACTGGGCTTTCTGCGCGGTTCGTCGCGCGATTTTGCGCAGCGCTATCCCAAGATCGCCGCGCGGCTCGGGCTATCCGGCGAAACTTGCGAGGATCCGCACGTCGAGCGGATGATCGAATCGTTCGCGCTGCTGGGCGCACGCATCAACAAGAAACTGGAGGACGACTATCCGGAATTCACGGAAGCGTTGTTCGAGGTCATGTACCCGCATTACCTGCGCCCGTTCCCTTCGTGCTCGGTGGTGCAGTTCGACATGGGCGGCATGGCCTCGCAGCTGACCGCGCCGGTGCGCATGGCGCGCGGCACGGAATTGAAGTCGCATCCCGTGCGCGGCGTGGCGTGCCGTTTCCGCACGGCGTATGACGTGACCCTGGCGCCGGTGAGCGTACGCCAGGCGGTGTTCGCGGCCACGGCCAATGCACCGTCTGCAGCCAGCCTGCCGGCGGGCGTGACGGGCCGGTTGTCGCTGACGCTGGCCTGCCTGGCAGAAACCCAGAATTTTTCCACCCTGGCGGTGGACCGCCTGCGCGTATACCTGCATGGCGAGCCCTCATTCGTAGCCGCGCTGCGAGACTGCCTGTTCCTGCGCACCGCCGCGGCCTATCTTGAAACACAGCCGGGCCGCTGGAACCGCATGCAGGATGTGCCGCTGGCGGAGGTGGGGCTGTCCGAGGACGAAGCCCTGATCGACTTCCCGGCCAGCTCGCATCCCGCCTACCGGCTGCTGGCGGAGTACTTCGCGTTCTCCGAGAAATTCAACTTCGTGGACATCGACCTCGCGGCGCTCAGGCGCGCGGCAGGGCCGGTGCGTGAAATCACCCTGCATCTGGCATTGAAGGGCGTGCGCGCGGATTCGAACACGGCGCGCCTGCTGGAGTCGGCCTCCGCGGACAATTTCCGGCTGGGCTGCACGCCCGTGGTCAACCTGTTCGCGCAACGCGCCGATCCCATCCGCGTCACCCATGCGCAGGCGTCCTATCCGGTGGTGGCCGACGCGCGCCGCGCCTATGGCTACGAGATCTATTCGATCGACCGCGTGCGCCAGGTGCGGCAGAACATGCAGGGCGATTCGGTGGTGGAATTCCGACCCTTCTATTCGCTGCATCATGGCGAAACGCCCGAGGGCGCCGGTCACTACTGGACGGCGCGACGCAATGCCATGGTGGCCGAGCGCAGTCCGGGCTACGAAATGGAGTTGTCCATCGTCGACATCGATTTCGATCCCTCGCTGCCGCAGACCGAGACCCTCAGCCTGGAACTGACCTGCACCAACCGTGACCTGCCCGCGCATCTGGCGGTGGGGCAGCCGGGCGGGGACCTGTTCCTGGAGGGCGGCTCGATCGCGCGTGAGATCCGCATGTTGCGCCGGCCGACGCACACGCATCGTTTCCAGCAGGGGCGGGCGGCGCACTGGCGCCTTATTTCGCATCTGGCTCTGAACCACCTGTCGCTGGTCCACAGCGGTCTGCCTGCGTTGAAAGAGACGCTGCGGCTGTATGACCTGTCGCACTCCGCGGTGGCGGCGCGCCAGATAGAAGGGCTGGTCGGCCTGGACTACAAGCCTGCCACGCACTGGATGCCCGGCGAGCCGTTCGCGACCTTCGTGCGCGGCATCGAGATCCGGCTGACGATCAACGAAGACAACTTCGTCGGCACCAGCCTGCATGCCTTCGTGGCGGTGATCAACCGCTTTTTCGGCCTATACGTGCATGCCAACAGCTTCGTGCAGCTGGTTGTGCTGTCGCGCCGCGGCGCGGAAGAAATCCTACGGTGCGCTCCATGCAACGGCGACGCGATCCTAGCGTAATCGAATCGCTGCTGGCCGAGCCGCAGCGCTTCAAGTTTTTCCAGGCCGTGCGCGTGCTGGAGTCGTGGTTCGCGCGGCAGGAAGGCAGCCGCGCGCGCAATGCCGTGCCCGCGCACCTGCGCTTCCTGAACTCGTCTTCGCTGGGCTTTCCCGCCAGCGAGATCGCCGCGCTGACAGCCTATGACAAGCAGGGCCAGGCGCTGGAAGACACCGAAGCGCGGCTGGCGGCGCTGGCAGCGGGCAACCTGGGACGAGTGGAGATCGAACCGGCCTTCTTTGGCCTGTTGGGCGCACAGGGCGCCATGCCGCTGCATTACACCGAGATCCTGAGCACGCGCGAGAGCTCGCGGCGCGACCGCGGCGCCCGCGCCTTCTTCGATATCTTCTCCAACCGGGCGGCGGCGCTGTTCTACGCGGCCTGGAAGAAGTACCGCATGCCGGTGCGGCACGAGACCGAACAGGACCACCATTACCTGCCGCTGCTGCTGGCGCTGGGCGGCATCGGCCATCCGGCGCTGCGCGACCGCCTGCAGTCGGGGCAGGGTCGGGTGTTCGACGAATCGCTGGCGCACTACGCCGCGGCCGCGCGCCAACGGCCGGTATCGGCGGCCTACCTGCAACGGGTGCTGGCGGACTACTTCCAGGTGCCGCTGCGGGTGGAGCAGTTCGTCGGGCGCTGGTATCACGTGCCGCCGCAGAACCGCACGCAGCTGGGCATGCCTGGCGCGGTGCTAGGCGTGTCGGCCATGGCCGGCGACCGCATCTGGCAGCGCGACATGCGCATCCGGCTGTGGATCGGCCCCTTGTCCAAGGACGCGTTCACCGACTTCCTGCCCGGCGGCGCGCGCGCCCAGGCGCTGGAGAAACTCCTGACCATGTTCGGCGGCATGAGCTTCGAATACGAAGTGCGGCTGGTGATGGCCAAGGAAGACGTGGGCGGCAGCGTGCTGGGCGAAGGCGGCGGCGCGCGTCTGGGCTGGAACTCCTTTCTTTGCACCGAAGCGGTGGCATCGGACCGCGATGACGCCAGCTACGAATTGCACACCATACATTGAGACTAGACGACCTGGAATATGGCCACACCCTTGAAGACCCTGATTGGAAAGCTCAACCAGACCTGCCGCCAGGCGGCCGAGCGCGCCGCCAGCCTGTGCATGGCCCAGGGGCACTATGAGGTGGACCTGGAACACCTGTTTTTGGCGCTGCTGGAAAAGCCGGCCAGCGATTTCAGCATCGTGGCGCGGCGCAGCGGTATCGAGGCTTCGGTGCTGGAAGCGGACCTGAATGCCGAGATCCGCGGCTTCAAGAATGGCAACACGCGCACGCCGGTGTTTTCGCCGCATCTGCCGCGGCTGTTCGAACATGCCTGGCTGATCGCTTCGCTGGACACGCAGACCACGCGCATCCGCTCCGGCCATCTGCTGCTGGCCTTGCTGACCGAGCCCGACCTGGCCCAGTTGGCGCGCCGCGGTTCGCGCCTGTTCGAATCGTTCAGGCTGGATGAACTGAAGCACGATTTCGCCGCGCTGACGGCGGGCTCCGAAGAGGCGGGCCAGTCGGTGGCGCTGGGCGACAGTCCGGCGGCGGACGCTGCCCAGGACGGCGCGGCCCCTGCTGCCGGCCTGTCCAAGACGCCGGCGCTCGACCAATACACCGCCAACCTGACCGAGCGCGCGCGCGAAGGCAAGATCGATCCGGTGATCGGGCGCGATGCCGAAATCCGCCAGATGATCGACATCCTGACGCGTCGCCGCCAGAACAATCCCATCCTGACGGGTGAGGCCGGCGTGGGCAAGACCGCGGTGGTCGAGGGGCTGGCGCTGCGCATCGTGGCGGGCGACGTGCCGCCAGCGCTGGCGGGCGTGGCCCTGCGCACGCTGGACATGGGCCTGTTGCAGGCCGGCGCCAGCGTCAAGGGCGAATTCGAGAACCGTCTGAAGAATGTGATCGACGAGGTCAAGCAAAGCTCCACGCCCATCATCCTGTTCATCGACGAAGCCCACACCATGATAGGCGCGGGCGGGCAGGCCGGACAGAACGACGCAGCCAACCTGCTCAAGCCGGCGCTGGCGCGCGGTGAACTGCGCACCATCGCCGCCACCACCTGGAGCGAATACAAGAAGTACTTTGAGAAGGACGCCGCGCTGGCGCGCCGCTTCCAGGTCGTGAAGGTGGAAGAACCCAGCGAGGAACTGGCCGCCAGCATGCTGCGCGGCATGGCGCCGCTGATGGAGCAGCACTTCGGCGTGCGCGTGCTGGACGAGGCCATCGTGGCCGCCGCGCGTCTGTCGCACCGCTATATCAGCGGCCGCCAGCTGCCGGACAAGGCCGTCAGTGTGCTGGACACGGCCTGCGCGCGCGTGGCCTTGGGCCGCAGCGCCACGCCGGCACTGATCGATGACGCGCGCCACCGCCTGGCGCGCCTGGAGACCGAACGCGCCGCCCTGCGCCGCGAAGCCGCGGCGGGCGCGGCGCAATCCGCGCGCCTGCGCGAACTGGATCAGGAAATGGACGCCACGCGCGCCGCGTTGACGGACGCGGAAGCGCGGCTGGAGCAGGAAAGCGAGCTGGTCAGGCAGATCCACGCGCTGCGCGAGGAACTGGAAGCGGCGGGAACGGACGTGACGCCGGAACCCGCCGGCAAGCGCCGCTCGGGTAAGGCGGCCGAACCCGTCGCCACGCCCGGCCAGGCGCAACTGGCCGAACTGCAGCAGCAACTGCGCGCCTTGCAGGGCGAGGCGCCGTTGGTGCCGGCCTTCGTGGACGCGCAGGTCATCGCCGAGATCGTGTCGGCCTGGACTGGCATTCCGCTGGGCCGCATGGTCAATGACGAAATTCGCACGGTGCTGGAACTGCAGCCCCTGCTGGCCGAACGCGTCATCGGCCAGGACCATGCCTTGCACGCCATCGCGCAGCGCGTGCGCACCGCGCGCGCCGGCCTGGAGGACCCGAACAAACCCAAGGGCGTGTTCCTCTTCATCGGCCCCTCGGGCGTGGGCAAGACCGAGACCGCGCTGGCCGTGGCCGACGTGCTGTATGGCGGCGAACGCAAGCTGGTCACCATCAACATGAGCGAGTACCAGGAAGCCCACAGCGTATCGGGCCTGAAGGGCTCGCCGCCGGGCTACGTGGGCTACGGCGAGGGCGGCGTTCTGACCGAGGCGGTGCGCCGCCAGCCCTACAGCGTGGTGCTGCTGGACGAAATCGAGAAGGCTCATCCGGACGTGCTGGAGCTGTTCTTCCAGGTGTTCGACAAGGGCGTGATGGACGACGCCGAAGGCCGCGAAATCGATTTCCGCAACACGCTCATCATCCTGACCTCCAATGTCGGGTCCTCGGCCATCATGCAGGCGTGCCTGAACAAGAGCGCGGAGGAACGGCCCGATCCCGAGGCCTTGCAGGAACTGCTGGCGCCGCAGCTGTACAAGGCCTTCAAGCCCGCCTT
Organism: Achromobacter sp. ACM03; assembly: GCF_014851665.1. Lineage (NCBI taxonomy): Bacteria > Pseudomonadati > Pseudomonadota > Betaproteobacteria > Burkholderiales > Alcaligenaceae > Achromobacter > Achromobacter sp. ACM03. The sequence continues at coordinate 770,822 of NZ_JACVAD010000002.1, forward strand.
CCTGGGCCGCATGAAGACCATCGCCTATTACCCGGTGGACGACGACGCGCTGGCCCGCATCATCGGGCTGAAGCTCGGCCGCATCGCGCAGCGGGTCCAGGCCAATCACCGCGCCGTCTTCGAATGGGACGAGGCGCTGGTGGAGGCCGTGCTGGCGCGCTGCACCGAGGTGGATACGGGGGCGCGCAACGTCGACCACATCCTGAATGGCACGCTGTTGCCGCAAATCGCGGAGCAGGTGCTGGGCCGCATGGCGCAGGGCGAGGCCATCGCCCGCATCCGCGTTACCGCCGGCAAGAACGGCGATTTCCGTTACCGCCTTGCCTGACGCCGGAGCCTGACATGCCGATGGATAATGCCGGCCTTTCCCGAATGTCGATCGCGTCGGTCGACCAGGCCAACCGTTTGCTGGACCTGCGCACGCCGCTGGGCGCCAACCGGCTCGTCGCGGAAACGCTGTCCGCCACGGAGACCCTGTCGGACGGCGCGTTCCGGCTGGAACTGACGGCCCTGTCCGACGATGCTGGTATCCCCTTGTCCGAACTGCTGGGCAAGCCGGCGACGCTGCGCCTGCAGACCGCGCTGGGCCGCGAACAGCCCCGTGTCTGGAATGGCTACATCATGGCGGCCGAGTTCCAGGGCGCCAACGGCGGGCTGGCGCGCTATGGATTGACGCTGGAGCCCTGGCTCGCGTTTCTGCGCGCGCGCCGCGACAGCTTTGCCTATCAGGACAAGACAGTCATTGAAATCGTCGACAGCATCTTCGGCGATTACAAGGACCAGGGGGGGCTGGCGCCGCAATGGCGTTGGGTGGTGAAGGACCGCGCCGCCTACGCCAAGCGCAGCCTCACCGTGCAGTATCGCGAAACCGATCATGCCTTCGTCGAGCGCCTGCTGGCCGAAGAAGGCCTGTTTTACTGGGTGGAGCATGAGGCCGGCGAAGGCGAGGGCAGCCACACGCTGATCATTGCCGACCACAACGGCGCCTTTCAGCCCGGCCCGCAGGCCAGCGTGCGCTTCGCGCGCGCCGACGTGACGGAGACCGAGGACAGCATCCAGCAATGGAGCCGACGCGCACGCTGGCAAACCAATGCGGTGCGCATGGCCAGCTGGGACTACCGCAGCGCCCAGGCCAGGCCGGTGGCGGCCCAGGTCGATGGCGGCGGCGCGAAGGGCGCGATGGATCTGGTCGTCAATGACTATCCCGGCCAGTACGCCTACGAGGACAGTGCGCAGGGCGAACGCCTGGCGCACATCGCGCTGGCCGCGCTGCGCGTGGGCCAGGACAGCTGCGAAGGCGCGGGCACGGTGCGCACGCTGGCGCCGGGCCAGCGCTTTGAGCTGACCGGGCATTATCAGCAGGGCGGGGCCGCCTATGTGGCGATCGCCGTGCGGCACGAGGCCCGCAACAACTTCGACGAGGACCTGGGCCGCGCCGTGCGCGAGGCGCTGGGCGAGACCGGTCCGCAGGCAGCCGAGGCCGACTTCTACCGCAATACCTTTACCTGCATCGGCATCGATACGGAATTCCGCAAGGCCACGCGCGACGGGCACGGCGAACGCCTGCATCCGCGGCCCACCGTGTACGGCGCGCAGACCGCGCTGGTGGTGGGCGCCGAGGCGCCGGTGCACACCGACCGCGATCACCGCGTCAAGGTGCAGTTCCATTGGCAACGCGGCAAGGCTTCCAGCAGCCGCCTGGAGCATCCTTCGGGCGACGAGAACGCGCCGGCCAAGGACGAACTTGGCACGTGGGTGCGGGTGGCGGAGTCCGTGGCGGGCGGCGACTGGGGCGGGAACTTCGTGCCGCGCGTCGGCCAGGAAGTGCTGGTCGAGTTCCTGCACGGCGACATCGACCGCCCCGTGGTGGTGGGCGCGCTCTACAACGGCGCAGGCGCCGAGGACGCCGCGCATAACCAGGTGCAAGGCGGCGCCGCCAACGCCACCGGCAACGCGCCCGCCTGGTTCGCGGGCGGCGCCGACGGCCATGCGCACAATGTGGTGATGTCAGGCTTCAAGACACAGGCGCTTGCCAGCAGCGGGCAGGGCACTGGCGGCTACAACCAGCTGGTGCACGATGACACGCCCGGACAGTCGCGCCTGACGGCTTCGACCACGCAGGCAGAGAGCCGCTTGAACCTCGGTCATATCAAGCAGCAGCGCGACAACGAAAGACTGCAGGACCTGGGCCACGGCGCGGAACTGTCGACCCGCGAGGCCGTGGCGCTGCGCGGCGGCTCCGGGCTGCTGATCAGCGCGGACCTGCGCGGGAACGCCGAGGGTGCGTTGCTGGACAGCTCGGAAGCGGCCAAGCAGATCGAGCGGGCGGCGCGTTCAGCGGAGGAGTTGGCGCAGGCGGCAGCGCGACAGAAGGCGGTGCTGGAAGACGATCCGGAAACACTGCCGGCGCAGGATGCATTGAAGCACGTCCTGGAGGTGATCGACGCGAAGCAGGACGCGCCCGAGGGCGAGCCCGTTGCCGCCTATAGCGAACCACAGTTGCAGGTGAGCGCGCCCAGCGGCATCGGCCAATACACGCCGGCCGACGCCTTCCTGGCGGCCGGGGCGTCGTTGGCGCAGGTGGCGCCGGACGTGAACTGGGTCAGCAGCGCCAACCTGGCGGTGGGCGTGGCCGGCGGCGCGGTGTTGTTCACGCTTGGCCGCAAGGCGTCCGGCGGCAGCCCGGTGCAGGGCCAGGGGCTGCTGCTGCATGCGGCGGGCGGCAAGCTGCGCCTGCACAGCCAGGATGCCAAGATGACTCTGTCCGCGGAAAAGGCGGTGACCTTCGCGTCGGCGCAGGCCGGCGTGACGGTGCAGGCCGCCAAGCGCGTGCTGGCGACGGCCGGTGGCGCCTATGTGCGGGTGGAAGGCGGCGGCATTCAGCTCCATGCGCCGGGGAAGGTCGAGCTGAAGGCCGGCGTGCATAACTGGGTCGGCCCGGAAAGCAGCCAGGCGAACCTGGTCTTCAACGAAGCCAGCCCCTTGTGCGAAGCGCGCGTGCGCGGCGCGGCCCAGCGCGGCGGCGCCGTGGTGCCGCTGGGTTGAGGCGGGAGGAAGGCGGCATGCTCGATTACCAGGCTTTCAGCGCCCATGGCTTTGGCCTCATCCAGCACGAGCGGACGGCCGGCGTGCCGGCCTGCGTCCAGGCCGAAGCCCTGGTGCCGCCGGCGCTACGGAAAATGCCGGGACTCATGCCCCGGTTGGTGGACCTGACCGCAATGCCAGCGGCGGACAAGGCGCAGGCGCTGGCTAGCCTGAACCAGGCCTTGCTCGATGGCGAGGATCTCTGGCTGGGGCTGCTGTTGCAGTCCGATCAACCCGCCGATGCCGTCGCCGCGCATCTGCGCTCGCGGATGATCGTCGACATCGCGGGACAGGGGCCGTGCTTTTTCCGCTTTTTTGATCCGCGCGTTTTGGTCCAGCTGCCATGGATGTTGGACCCGGCGCAGCTGGTCTGGCTTTGCGGGCCGGTGCAGCGCTTCGTGTTCCACCTGGATGGCGCATGGCGTGCGGTGGCGCGCCCCGACGCCGAGGGGGCGGCGCGTCCGAAGCTGAGCGTGGATCAGTCCTTCGCCTTGACCCAGGTGCAGGCCCTGAATGAAGTGCTGTCGGACCTGGATACGCTGGAGCCCGAAGGGCGCGTCGCCTTGGGCCAGAAGGTGATGGCGCATTTCCGCACGGCCCGCGAACTGGGCCTGGCGACCGCGCAGGAACGCAAGGCGTTTGCACGGCATGCCCTGGACGTGCACCCCGCCTTCCACCGCCACGAGCGGGTCCGCGCCTGCCTGGCAGCAATGCAGCCCGAAGATGATTACCCCTACCTTGCTGCGGTCCAGGACCTGTCCGATGAGGACTGGTCCAGCGTGCGCGCGGATATGGAACGAACTGGAGAGCCCGATGGCCGATGATGCAAAGAACTGCGGGAAGAAGCGCTCGTCGCTGGATTGCGGAGAGGATTGCCCGTTTCACCGGATCGGCCTGCCCATCATGCCGCTGCGCTACGCGGTGCTGAAGAACGACGGTGCCTTTGCGGCGCTGGACGGCGACCTGAACACGCCGCAGCTGGCAGAGCGGCCCCTGGGTGACAGCGCGCGCTATGGCGTGCGGCTGCTGCGTCCGGGCTATCTGTACGTCTATGACGAGGCGCGCTCTGAGCTGAAGGGCTACTACGTCAACGAAAACGCCACGCTGTACAACTTTGATCTCGACAAGCCGGTGCAGGACTGCGACCGGACCTTTACTTGCACGATGGACCACGAAGCCAAGGCTTCGCTGCTGACCATTCCGAACGCCAAAAAAGCGACATTCGTATGGTTGGCGTTTTCGGACGTGCAGTGGACCAAGGACGTGTGCAAGGCGCACAAGGGCAAGAAGGGCGCCGATATGCGCGAGCGGCACATGTTCAAGTTCGATGTGCAGGCTTGGCTCAGCAGCGGCAAGCACGCCAATGCCAAGAGCATCAACACCCTGAAGGATACGGCCGCGGACTACCAGGTGCATCGCAAGCGCGACCTGGATCAACATCAGAAGCAGCAGTTGCTGGGTTGGAGCACCGTCGGCTATTACGACGTGAAGGGCTGGATGGGGGAAATGATCGAGAACGCCGCGGAGGCCTTCCTGCCCGGCAAGGGCCTGATGCTGGCGCTGCCGGACAGCACCGGAATCCTGCAGGATCTCGCGCGGCTGATGCGCATACGCTTCGACGACTTCGTATCGAACAAGGAGGACCTGCGTCCCCTGACCGTGTCGAAGTCCATCGAGTCTCTTAGCGAAATCATCATGCAGTCGGCCGAGAGCGAGTTCCTGGAGCAAAGAGGCCGGGATGCCACCAACCATACGGTCTATGGGACCACGACTCCGAGTATGGGAGCCGGCCCGGGAGGGTCGGGGGCCGGGGGGCTGGCGGTAGGCCAGATGCTGGCGGACTGGCTGATGCCGGAGAACAAGAAGCAGCGCATGGCCGAGGCGGAGGACTATCGCCATCCGACCGAGGCCGAGCGCGGCAAGGTGCGCTGGGAAGCCTGGTCGAAGTACTTCGACAATTACGACGAGAACGCGCGCAGGGCATGGCAGAAGGGATTCGACGAGCGCTTGGCGCAATTCGACGCGGCGACCATCGTGCCCTTGGCGAAGGCGCACGTGGCGTGGATCACCTGCCAGAAAACGCTCGATTCGTTCGAATGCAACTACGACTCCAATAACGCGGATAGCGGTGCGGTTTACCAGACGGTTCTTGCGTTGTGCATCGACGGAACCCAGGACAAGCGCATTTGCTTCAAGCAGTATGCGGACTGGCTACAGGGGGAACCGGACGACACGCGCAACCTGTTGCTGCGCGCCATGTTCCACAACCAGGATTTCGTGGTCAAGAAGGTGGTCGAGGCGCACGAAGCGGCGCTCGACTGGAAGGCCATCCCCTGGGGCAATCTGCACGAGGCCTACAAGACCGGGCTCAAGGTGCTGAGCGAAGGTCAGATGGACAAGACCGCGCGCCTGCTGGAGCAGGTCATGGGGCCGGTTGTGCATGTGCTCAGGCTGGGCGTGGATAGCGGCATCGCGCGCAAGCTGGCGATGTACGTGGGCCTGCTGGCGCGGCAGAACGTGGCGATCGTGGAAGTCGAGGGCGGCAAGAAGGCTTTCCGCGCCGCGCTGATCCGCGAGGTACTGCGCCAGCATGGCAGCCAGGTGAGCATGCGCCAGATGGAGCAGGCGGTGGCGGACGAGCTGCGGCGGTTGGAGGTGCGCGGCGAACAGCTGGAGGGCACCGACAAGAAGCGCTGGTTCATGCTGGTGGACAGGGACGCTGCCGCCAATGTGTCAACGGACCTGCGGGCCGCGGATAGGGCCAGGGCCTTGGCGCAGACCACCATGACGGTCGAGGAATACGAAGCCCGGGAACTGTCGCGCTGGCGCACCGCGATCAACACGGACGTCCGTGTCGGCGTCGTCGGCTGCCTGTTCCAGACTGTGGCGGTGTACAAGCTCTGGAGCGACCTGGAATCGGCCATGCCTCACGAACGCAGCGACGCGAGCTGGAAGTTCGTGGTCGGCATCGCGTCGGCGGGCGGCTCGGTGGCCGACGTACTGGGCGTGGCGCTCAAGAGCCGGCAGGCCGCGGGTATGCGGCTGGGGATTGGGGTGGGACTTGAAACCACCGGTTCTCTGCTGGTGCGATGGGGCGGCCGCATAGGCGTCGTCACTGGCGTCATCATGGCCGTGTTCGATTTCAAATCTGCCGCGGACCAATTCACGATTGAAAAGAACGGCTTGATGGGCGGGCTTTACCTTGCCTCGGGTATCCTCAGCCTGGTTGTCATCGGAGCGTTCGCCCTGTCGGCCACGGTCGTGGGCCTGATCGCGGCGGTGCTCCTGATCATCGTGGCGATATTGATAGAGAAGTTCAAGGGCAACAAGATCGATGAATGGCTGAAGCGCTGTCTGTGGGGGAAACTGCAGGGACAGGCCGGGGCCGATTACTACTATGGGGTGCAGCAAGAGATGAACAGCCTGCGCGTGGCCTTGGGAGGGTCGTGATGGACTTTACGGGACTGATGTCCAGGTTCCCTAACGATCGTCCGCTTTCGGAGTTCGACCGCGAGCATCGCTTGCTGCAAAAGAAGCGTCTCGATGTGCCGCTGCTGGCGCAGCTCTGCGTCGTGAAGATGAATTCCAACAGCCTGCTGTCGGTGGATCGCTGGTATGGCTGGCGAGGCTTTATTGCACTGATCGGCGCCATAGGAATCGCCTTTGGTGTGGGTGGCATCCTGATGCTGGCCTGGATTCTGGTAGCGGGCGATCTGCCCAATGAGAACGGTCTCTGGGAAGCGATCTTCATCGGAATGGCGATGTTCGCCATGCTGGGCTTGGCTGGCGTCTGGATTGCGTGCAAGGAGATGTTCCGTTGGACCTACTATCCCATCGCGCTGGATCGCAAGCGCCGGCTGGTACACGTGTTCCGGCTGAATGGCACCGTCTTGACGGCGCCCTGGGACAAGATTTACTTCACGCTGGGCCGAGGCAAGGGCACGTTCGGCTGGCTCAACTGGGACATACGCGGCCTGATCCTGGCCGAGGACGGCGTCACGGTGCAGGACACCTTCGCCTTTTGCATCGCCACCAGCCGCGTCGAAAATGCCTATTCCCACTGGGAGTTCCTGCGCCGGTACATGGAAGAGGGTCCTCAGGCGGTGCTGGATGCGGTCCTGTACTGCATGCCCGTCGACGGCAAGCGCGAGAGTTTCGCCTTCAGCAAGGAACGCATCTTCGCCAATGATGCGCAGAGCCCTGGCCTCATGTATTTGGTCATGGTGCCCTTCAACTACCTGCACGCCATCATGCGCTGGGCGGTGATGCAGACCAGCAAGATCCCGGCGTTTCCGCCGGAGATCGAGGCCACGCTGCAACCTGAGCCGGGCGACAAGTACGTGCGCGATGCGTCGATGAATCCCGAAGACCTGCGCTAGGGGATTTCATCCGGCGGCGCGGCGGACCGGATTTGCGCTAGGATTACCCCGACCTTTCCGCCCCTCCCTGGAGCCCCCGCATGACCGACCTCAGCGCCTTTCCCATCACCAAGAAGTGGCCCGCCCGGCACCCCGACCGCATCCAGCTGTATTCGCTGCCCACGCCCAATGGCGTGAAGGTGTCGATCCTGCTGGAGGAAACCGGGCTGCCCTACGAGGTCCACCGGGTCAGCTTCGACGCCAAAGACCAGTTTTCGCCCGAATTCCTGTCGCTCAGCCCGAACAACAAGATCCCGGCCATCCTCGATCCCAATGGTCCCGAGGGCAAGCCGCTGGGCCTGTTCGAGTCGGGCGCCATCCTGATCTACCTGGCCAGCAAGGCGGGCAAGTTCCTGCCGGCGGACACGGCGGGGCGCTACGAGACCCTGCAATGGGTCATGTTCCAGATGGGCGGCATCGGCCCGATGTTCGGCCAGCTGGGCTTCTTCCACAAGTTCGCGGGCAAGGACTATGAAGACAAGCGCCCGCGCGACCGCTACGCGGAAGAATCCAAGCGCCTCTTGAACGTGCTGGACCAGCGCCTGGAAGGCCGTGACTGGGTGATGGGCGACGAGTACACCATCGCCGACATCGCCATCCTGCCCTGGGTGCGCAACCTGGTGGGTTTCTACGGCGCGGGCGAGCTGGTGGAGTTCTCGCGCTTCAAGAATGTCGCCCGGGTGCTGGAAGCCTTCGTGGCGCGTCCTGCGGTGGCCAGGGGCCTGACGATCCCCGGATAACGCCGCGCGTACCCTGCCTCTACAATCGGCCCTGTCATCCCTTCTGGAAAGCCGGGGCCGCCCATGGAACTACGCCAACTGCGTTACTTCGTCCGCGTCGTGGAGGCGGGCAGCATCGGCCGCGCCGCGCAGTCCATAGGAATGGTGACGTCGGCGCTCAGCCAACAGATCAGCCGGCTGGAGGGCGAGCTGTCCACGCGGCTGCTGCGGCGCAGCGCCAGCGGCGTGGAGCCCACCGACGCGGGCTTGGCGTTCTTCCGTCAGGCGCAATTGGCGTTGCGCCACGCCGACGATGCGGTACATGCCGCGCAGCAGGCCAGGCTGGCGGGCCACGTCAGCGTGGGCCTGCCTTCCACCACCGCCGCCATCCTGGGCGCGCCCTTCGTGCAAGCCATGAACGAGCGCTATCCCGACATCCGCCTGCATCTGGTTGAGGCGCTGTCGGGCCATCTGAGCGACATGCTCAATGGCCGCATGCTGGACCTGGCCATCGTGTTCCAGGCCGAATCCGCGCGCCGCTGGAGCGTGACGCCCTTGCTGGACGAGCCGCTGTTCCTGCTGGCGCGGCCGGACATGGCGGGTTTGCCTGCCGGCGAGACCACGCGCATCGAGGCCATTGCGCATCTGCCTCTGGTCCTGCCCAGTGGACGCCACGGGCTGCGGGCGCTGGTCAACAACGCGTATCAGCAATCGGGCCGCACGCCGCTGGTGGCGGTGGAGGTGGACGGCCTGCCGGTGCTGATGGACGTGGTGCAACTGGGCCACGTGGCCACCATCCAGCCCAGTTCCGCCATGGCGCGGATTGCGCCTGGCCAACTGCATATGGCGCGCATCGACGACGCGCACCTGTACCGCCCCAATCTGCTGGCCAGCCTGTCGGAGGACGAGCTGTCGCCTGCGGCGCTGGCCGCCCGCCTGGTGCTGGCCGATGTGTCGCGCACGCTGGCGCGCGAGGGCAAATGGCCGGTGGTGGCTCTTCACGATTCATGAAGACCTGTTGACGGCTGGCTGATATCGGCGGGCGCTTGCGCTCGCTACAGTCCGTTCCTTGGAAGAGGAACAATGGCATGGTCGACGTCTTGGTGGTGGGAGGGGGCAACGCGGCGCTGTGCGCGGCCCTGATGGCGCGCGAGGCCGGCGCCAGCGTGCTGCTGCTGGAAGCGGCGCCGCGCGAATGGCGCGGCGGCAATTCGCAGCACACGCGCAATCTGCGCTGCATGCACGACGCGCCGCAGGACGTGCTGGTCGAGGCCTATCCCGAGGAAGAATACTGGCAGGATCTGCTCAAGGTGACGGGCGGGCTGACCAACGAGCATCTGGCGCGGCTGGTCATCCGCGAGTCCTCCACCTGTCGCGACTGGATGCGCCGCCATGGCGTGAACTTCCAGCCGCCCTTGTCCGGCGCGCTGCACGTGGCGCGCACCAACGCCTTCTTCATGGGCGGCGGCAAGGCCCTGGTCAACGCCTACTATCGCAGCGCCGAAGCGCTGGGCGTGCAGATCCGCTACGACGCGCCGGTCGACTCGCTGGAGCTGGAGGAAGGGCGCTTCGTGGCGGCGCGCATCGGCCATGAGCGCATCGAGGCGCGCGCCTGTGTGCTGGCGGCCGGCGGCTTCGAATCCAACCGCGAATGGCTGCGCGAAGCCTGGGGCCAGAACGAGCGCGGCGAATGGCCGGCCGACAATTTCCTGATCCGCGGCACGCGCTACAACATGGGCGTGCTGCTGAAGTTCATGCTGGACGCCGGCGCGGACAGCATCGGCGATCCGTCGCAGTCGCATTGCGTGGCAATCGATGCGCGCGCGCCGCTGTACGACGGCGGCATCTGCACGCGCATCGATTGCGTGTCGCTGGGCGTGGTGGTCAACCGGGAGGCCAGGCGCTTCTACGACGAGGGCGAGGACTTCTGGCCCAAGCGCTACGCGATCTGGGGCCGCCTGACAGCCATGCAGCCGGGCCAGATCGCCTATTCCATCATTGACGCCAAGGCCGTGGGCCGCTTCATGCCGCCGGTGTTCCCGGGCGTGCAGGCCGACACCTTGCCGGAACTGGCGGTGAAGCTGGGGCTGGACCCGGCGGTCTTCGAGCAGACCGTGCGCGACTACAACGCGGCCTGCCGCGTCGGCAAGTTCGACCATACGGCGCTGGACGACTGCCATACCGAAGGCCTGGCGCCGGCCAAGACGCACTGGGCGCGGCCCATCGACACGGCGCCGTTCTATGGCTATGCCTTGCGGCCCGGCATCACCTTTACCTACCTGGGCCTGAAGGTGGACGACACCGCCGCGGTCCGGTTCAGCGACGTGCCCAGCGACAACCTGTTCGTCGCGGGCGAAATGATGGCAGGCAATGTGCTGGGCAAGGGCTATACGGCCGGGGTGGGGATGTCCATCGGCACGGCCTTCGGCCGCATCGCCGGCACCCGGGCCGCCGCCGCCGCGCGCGGCCGGCATAACGCGGAAGCACGACATGAAGCAGCTTGAAGCCCTGGCCCGCGAGGCCCAGTCCTTTTCCACGCAGCATGGCGAGGCAGCGCCCGTCATGGCAGAGCAGCCGGTGCGCTGGCATGGCAAACAGGCCGAACGCCAGGCAGATCTGCTGACGGGCGATGAAACCGAAGTCGCCCGCGTCATGCAGATCTGCAACGCCTGCCGCTATTGCGAAGGATTCTGCGCGGTGTTTCCCGCCATGACCCGCCGCCTGGAATTCGGCAAGGCCGACTTGAACTACCTGGCCAACCTGTGCCACAACTGCGGCGCCTGTCTGCATGCCTGCCAGTACGCGCCGCCGCACGAGTTCGCGGTGAACGTGCCGCAATCCATGGCGCGGGTGCGGATGCAGACGTACACCGACTACGCCTGGCCGCCCGTGTTGGGCAGGCTGTACAAGCGCAACGGCCTGGCCCTGTCGCTGGCGACGGCCGCAGGCCTGGCGCTGTTCCTGGCCCTGGCGGCGCTGATGGGGGGCGGGCTGCTGCATGAGCCCATGGGCGGCAACTTCTATGCCGTATTCCCGCACAACACGCTGGCGCTGATGTTCGGCGCGGTGTTCGGCTTTGCGATGCTGGCGCTGGGCGTGGGCGTGACGCGCTTCTGGCGCAATGTCAGTCCGGGCGCGGCCACAGGCGCTGCAGTGGCGGAAGCGGCGCATGACGCCCTGCGCCTGCGCTACCTGGATGGGGGGCATGGCAAGGGCTGCAACAACGCGGACGACGCCTTCACCTTGTGGCGCCGCCGCTTCCATCACTTCACGTTCTACGGCTTCATGCTGTGTTTCGCCGCCACCAGCGTGGCGACGCTGTATCACTATCTGCTGGACCAGCAGGCGCCGTATCCCTTCTGGAGCGCGCCTGTGCTGCTGGGTACGGCAGGCGGCGTCGGCCTGTTGATCGGACCCGCGGGACTGCTGTGGTTGAACCTCAAGCGTCATCCGCAGCAGGGCGACGCGGCGCAAAAGCCCATGGACCGCGGCTTCATTGCGCTGCTGTTCCTGACCAGCGCCACGGGCCTGGCCTTGCTGGCCGGCCGCGACGGCGGCGCGATGGCGCTGCTGCTGGCGATTCACCTGGGCGTGGTGATGGCGCTATTCCTGACGCTGCCGTACGGCAAGTTCGCCCACGGCATCTATCGTTCGGCCGCGTTGTTGAAGTGGGCCATCGAGAAACGCCAGCCCAACAAGCTGCAACTGGGCTCGGATTGAAGCACCGCGCAGCCGCGCGGCCATGACGGCGTCCGTCGACGGCGCCGCGACCGACAACAAACCAGGAGACTTCAATGTTCCGCACTTCCTTGCTGGCGCGTGCCGCGCTGGCCGCCTGTCTGCTGCCGGCCTTGCCGGCGCAAGCCCAGTCCTTCCCCTCGAAGCCGATCACGCTGGTGGTGCCGCATTCCGCGGGCGGCACCTCGGACATCCTGGCGCGCACCGTTGCGGCGGAGGCGGCGAAGACGCTGGGGCAAACCATCGTCATCGACAACAAGGGCGGCGCTAACGGCACCATCGCCGCCAAGCAGGTGGCGATGTCCGCGCCGGACGGCTACACGCTGCTCTTGGCAACTGCCAGCACGCACGGCATCAATCCGTCCTTGTACTCGCGGATTTCGTACGATGCGGTGAAGGACTTCACGCCCGTGACGCTGCTGGCCACCGTGCCCAATGTGCTGGTGGTGGGCAAGCAGGTGCAGGCTGCCAATGTGCAGGAGCTGGTTGCCTACATCCGTTCGCAGGGCGACAAGATCAACATGGGCTCGGCCGGCGCGGGCACGCCTGGCCATCTGGCCGGCGAGATGTTCAAGAGCGCCGCGAAGCTCCAGTTCACGCACATCCCCTACAAGGGCGGCAGTCCGGCCATCACCGACCTGATCGGCGGCCAGATCGACTTCATGTTCACGACCATTCCCGGCGTGCTGCCGCACGTAAAGGCCGGCACGCTGCGCGCGCTGGCGGTTACCTCGCCGCAGCGTTCGCCCGCCATGACGGATATCCCCACCATGGCGGAATCGGGCCTGCCGGGCTTTCAGGCCGTGTCGTGGCACGGCATCGTTGCGCCGGCGGGCACGCCGGAAGCGGTGGTCGCCACGCTGAACCAGGCGTTGAGCGGCGCGCTGGCCGCGCCTGCGGTCAAGCAGCGCCTGATGGAAGAGGGCGCGCAGGCCTCCAGCCTGAACACGGCGGCGTTTGGCGCCTTCATCCAGAGCGAGATTGCGGCCTGGGCCAAGGCCGTCAAGGATTCGGGCGCCACGGCGAACTGATACCGGGGGCGTAGAGCGGGGCAGTGTCCTAGAATGACGCATGCTTATTGCCCTGCTCACCACGCTGGCCCTGGCAACGGGCAACGCGGCTGCCTTCGAACTTTCCTGCTTCTATGCGGACAAGACCGACGAAGGCGCATTCGGCCACGCGGAACAGTGCGCCCGCGAGGACGGCGGCGGCATCGTCTTCAACCCCGAAATCTTGCGCCGCATGCAGTTCGGCGCCGATGGCCTGGCGCCCGCGGCCGTCGCTGGCTGGCGTTGGGTGCGGCCGGATGGCCGGTCGGTGTCCGTGATTACCTACGACAACAGCCCGGACGAGTTCGAGGAAGGGCTGGCGCGCGGGCGCAGGCCGGAAGGCATGGCCTACTACGACAAGCAGCTGGACCTGGCGCTGGCCACCTCCTATGCGTGGGCTGAGCCTTTCAGCAGCGGTCTGGCCGCAGTGTGCAGCCATTGCGTCAGCGTGCAGGATGGCGAGCATTCCGTGATGGTCGGCGGCGATTGGGGCGCCATCGACCGCAAGGGCGTCCTGGCGCTGCCCCTGCGGCCGGACGCTGCGTCCTTGCGCAGCGATCTGGAGGCCGCGAGAAGGCGCCGCTGAACGACGCTCGCGGATCAGCCGCCCGCCAGCAGCTTGCCCAGTGTCGCCATGCCTTGCTCCATTTCGGGATTCCAGGGATGGCCGCCGTTCAGCCTCAGGAAGTTGCCGAAGGCGCCTGACGCTGAAAACAGCGGACCCGGGGCGATGCTGATGCCGTGTCCCAGCGCGGCGCGGTGCACCTTGAGCGTGTCGATATGGGCCGGCAGCTCCACCCACACGAAGTAGCCGCCCAGCGGTCGCGTGGCGCGCGTGCCCTTGGGGAAGTAGCGGGCGATGGCTTGCAGCAGTTCCCCTTGCTGCTGGGCCAGCGCCTGGCGGAATTGCCGCAGGTGACGGTCGAAACCGCCTTTTTCCAGATAGGCTGCGATGGCCGCCTGGGTGGGCGCGGCGGTGGCCAGGCTGGTGGTGAGCTTGTTGCGCATGATGCGCCGCGTGTAGCGGCCGGCGGCCACCCAGCCCACGCGGTAGCCCGGCGCCAGGGTCTTGGAGAACGAAGAGCAGTGCATGACGATGCCATCGCGATCGTAGGCCTTGGCGGGGCGCGGACGCTGCTCGCCGAAGTACAGCTCGCCGTAGACGTCGTCTTCGATCAACGCCACGTCGTGGCTTGCAAGCAACCGCACCAGCGCTTCCTTCTTGTCGTCGGGCATCAGGCTGCCCAGCGGGTTCTGGAAGGTGGTCATGAGCCAGCAGGCTTTGGGGCGGTGGCGCAGGATGGCCTGCTCCAGCGCCCGCAGGTCTATGCCTTCGCGCGGATGCGTGGCCACTTCGATGGCGTGCAGGTGGTTGCGCTCCAGCGATTGCAGCGCGGCGTAGAAGGTGGGGGATTCCACGATGACCGCGTCGCCGGGCTCGGTGACCGCCGCCAGGCTCAGGTTCAGCGCGTCCAGCGCGCCGTTGGTGATGATGATGTCGTCCACCGGCACCGACATGCCGTCGGCCAGGTAGCGCAGCGCGATGGCGCGGCGCAGCGCCGCGTCGCCCGGACTGAGGTCGTCGATCGAGCCCCAGGGGTCCAGGCGCTGCACCGTGGCCGCCATGAACTTCGCCAGGCGTCCGTAGGGCAGCAGCGACGGGTTGGGAAAGGCCGAGCCAAAGGGCAGCATGTCGCGGCGCAGGGTGGCGTTGAGCACCTGCAGCACGTTGTCGCTGACGTCCACCGGATGGCGTCCGGCGCTGGCGCTGGACAATCCGTCCAGCTCCGGCAGCGTGGCGTGCGGCGCGCGCAGCACGTAATAGCCGGAGCGGTCGCGCGCCCGGATCAGGCCGCGGGCTTCCAGCAGGTAGTAGGCCTTGAACACCGTCGACGGGCTGACCCCGCGGCTGGCGCTGGTCTGCCGTACCGAGGGCAGGCGGTCGCCCGCCTGCAGCAGGCCCGATCGGATCGAGGCGGTGATTTCTTCTGTCAGCCGTTCATAGCGCTTCATGGGGCGGGTCCGTTTGCGTGGGTCGTATTCAGGTCGACATGCCGATGGATCTCATCACCAGGCGCAGCGCATAGGCCGCCACGCCCAGGGCCG
The DNA here is from genome assembly GCF_014851665.1 of Achromobacter sp. ACM03. NCBI lineage: Bacteria > Pseudomonadati > Pseudomonadota > Betaproteobacteria > Burkholderiales > Alcaligenaceae > Achromobacter > Achromobacter sp. ACM03. Next base: position 785,936 of record NZ_JACVAD010000002.1, read on the forward strand.
CGACACTGCATGCCCAGATCATCGCCAACCAGAGCAGGCGGCTGCGCCATGAGGGCAGGGAGGATTGGGAGCCGTTCATCAGTGGAACTCCTCGCCAAGGCGCACCTTGCCCCGGAACACGTAGTACGACCAGGCGGTGTACATGAGAATAATCGGAATGATCGCCAGCGCTCCCACCAGCGCGAAGCCCAGGCTTTGCGGCGGCGCGGATGCGGTCCAGATGGACACGTCAGGCGGGATGATGGCGGGCCAGATGCTGATGCCCAGGCCGCTGTACCCCAGGAACAGCAGCGCCAGCGACAGCACGAAGGGGCCGGCGTTGGGCATGCCCTTGACGCGGCGAATGAGATCGAAGCCGGTCACGGCGACCAGCAACGGCACCGGCAGGAACCAGAACATATTGGGCAGGCTGAACCAGCGCTGTGCGATCTGCGGCTGCGCCAGCGGCGTCCAGACGCTGAGCGCCGCGATCACGGCCAGCAGCAGCAGCGTGAGCGGACGGGCGATGTCGCACATGTGGCGGTGCAGGCGGCCTTCGGTCTTCATGATGAGCCAGGTGCAGCCGAGCAGCGCGTAAGCCACCACCAGCCCCGCCCCGGTGAAGAGCGAGAACGGGCTGATCCAGTCCCAGGCGCCGCCTTGATAGGCGCGGTCCACGACCGGGATGCCTTCGATGTAGGCGCCCAGCGTCACGCCCTGGAAGAACGTGGCGCACACGGAACCGAGCACAAAGGCGCGGTCCCACAGCGGGCGGTGATGCTCGTCCGCCTTGAAGCGGAATTCGAACGCCACGCCGCGGAAGATCAGGCCCAGCAGCATGAATACCAGCGGCAGGTGCAGCGCGCTCAGGATCACTGAGTAGGCCAGCGGGAACGCGGCCATCAGGCCGGCGCCGCCCAGTACCAGCCAGGTCTCGTTGCCGTCCCACACGGGCGCCACGGTGTTGACCATGACGTCGCGTTCCTCGCGATCGGAGATCAGCGGAAAGAGGATGCCGATGCCCAGATCGAAGCCATCCATGATCACGTACATCATCACCCCGAACAGGATGATGACGGCCCATACCAGTGCAAGGTCGATGCCCATGGCCTCAGACTCCCGAATGCTTGCGTTGCGCGGGCTCGATGCCCGCCAGGGTGGAGGCGGCCGACAGCGGCCGCGAGGGCTGGCGCGGTTCTCCCGGGCCGCCCGACAGCGGCGCGTGGCCGGGGGCGGGGCTGGGGCCCATGCGGATCAGGCGCAGCATGTACGAGACGCCGGCGCCGAACACCAGCAGGTACACCACCACGAACAGCGCCAGCGTCAGCGTCAGTTCGCCCAGTCCGTGCGGCGTGGCCGCGTCGGCGGTGCGCATGACGCCGTACACCACCCAGGGCTGGCGGCCGATTTCCGTCACGTACCAGCCGGCCAGGATGGCGATCAGCCCGGAAGGTCCCATCCACAGCGCAAACCGGTGCAACCAGCGCGATTCGTACAGCCGGCCACGCCAGCGCGACCACGCGGCCCAGAGGGCGAGCGCGATCATCAGCATGCCCAGGCCCGCCATCACGCGGAACGACCAGAACACGGCCGTGGCATTGGGACGGTCTTCGGGCGGATAGGACTTCAGACCCGGGAACTGGCCGTCCCAGCTATGCGTGAGGATCAGGCTGCCCAGGCGCGGAATGTTGACCGCGTAGCGCGTTTCCTCGCGCTCCATGTCGGGGATGCCGAACAGTGTCAGCGGCACGCCAGCGCCAGGCTCGTTCTCCCAATGGCCTTCGATGGCCGCGATCTTGGCGGGCTGGTGCTTGAGCGTGTTCAGGCCATGGAAGTCGCCCACCACGGCTTGCAGCGGGGCCACCAGCAGCAGCATGCCCATGGCCATCGCGAACATCTTCTTCACGGCGGGGCTGCGGTCGCCGCGCAACATGTGCCAGGCGCCGGATGCGCCCACCATCAGCGCGGTCGCCAGGAACGCGGCGATGCCCATGTGCGCCAGGCGGTAGGGGAAGGACGGATTGAAGATCACGGCCAGCCAGTCCGTGGGCACCACGCGCCCGTCCAGGATTTCGTAGCCGGCGGGCGTCTGCATCCAGCTGTTGGAGGCCAGGATCCAGGTGGCCGACACCAGCGTGCCCAGCGCCACCATCACGGTCGAGAAGAAATGCAGGCCCGGCCCGACGCGCGACCAGCCGAACAGCATCACGCCCAGGAAGCCGGCTTCCAGGAAGAAGGCGGTCAGCACTTCATAGGCCAGCAAGGGCCCGGTCACGCTGCCGGCGAAATCGGAGAAGAAGCTCCAGTTGGTGCCGAACTGATACGCCATCACGAGGCCGGACACCACGCCCATCCCGAAGTTGACGGCAAAGATCTTGGTCCAGAAATGGTAGAGGTCGCGGTAGACGGTGTTGCGCGTGCGCAGCCACAGGCCTTCCAGCACGGCGAGATAGCTGGCCAGGCCGATGGTGATGGCGGGGAAGATGATGTGAAACGAGATGGTGAAGCCGAACTGTATTCGGGCAAGCAATAGCGCGTCGCTATCCATGGCGGTATTCCTGACTTCTTCGCCAGCGCGCCTCAACCGCCACAAGACGGCGTGCGCTGACGGGTGTTTGACCTACACCGTGAAGTTAGAGCCGCAGCCTGGATCAGTACAGATTCAGAGCATGAATAAAAAAGCGGATCAGTTTGGATGGATTGCCGGAAGAAAATGCGCTTTTCATAGGGAAAGCATCTGTGCTGCAAGTCTTGCGAAGACGATGAAGTTACAAAAAAAGCAGCACAGAAAAGGCGGGTGCGTCCCCTGATACGCTGGTTTTGAGTGCGCAGCCCGCCAGGCCGGCGCCTAGGATGCGCAGGCGCGCGCCGCTTCGTCGATCAGGCCGGCCACCTCGGCGGCGCGCGACGCAAGCGATGCGTGGCTGGCGTCCAGCGTGATGGTCTTGCGGGTGTTCAGGCGCGCGGCCATGCGCGTCTGGTTTTCGGGGGCGATCATCCGGTCCTGGCTGGATATCTGATACCAGGACGGCTTGCTGCGCCATGCGGGGACGGACACCGTTTCGCCGAAGGCGCTGGCCAGGGGCGCCTTTTGCGTGACGGCCATGACCAGGCCCTCGTCGGCGGACAGGTCCTGGCAGAAGCTCTCATGGAACTTGTCGGCGCGCAGCCAGAGGTAGCCGTCGCTGTCGGGCGCCAGGTTGGGCGCGGCCGCGGGCAGCATTTCTTGTGTGATGCCGCCCGGGCTTTCTCCCGCGTCCGGGGCGAAGGCGGCGATGTACACCAGGCCGGCCACGTTGGGCTGGTTGCCGGCTTCGGTAATGACCGCGCCGCCGTACGAATGGCCCACCAGCAGCACGGGGCCCTTCTGCTGCGCGATCATTTTGCGCGTGCGTTCGGCGTCGCCGGCCAGGGAGGCCAGCGGCATGTCGACGGCGTGCAGGTCTTGATAGCCCTTGCGCGCCAGTTCCAGGATGACGCGGCTCCAGTGGGCGGCGCCGCCCCAGAAACCGTGCACAAGAATGATGCTGGGTTTGCTGCTCATGATGCGGCTCCTTCCTCGGGATGGAGCAACGATCATGCGCCGGCCAGGACGGCGCCGCCACAACTATTTGCGGCGGCGCCAGTGCCGTTACAGCGGACGCGGGGCAGGCGTGATGGCGGCCGGACGCTGGGCGCGCTGGCTCAGCCACACGCTGGCGACCACGATCACCATGCCGGCGATCTGCGCGGCGCTCAGCTGCTGGCCCAGCATGCCCCAGCCCAGCAGCACGGCGGTGATGGGGCTGAGAAAGCCCAGCGAGGAGACCACCGCGGGCTCCAGCCGCGCCACGCCCCGGAACCAGAGCACATAGGTCAGCGCCGCGCCAATCAAGCCCAGGTAGGCGATGCCGGCCACGTTCAGCGCGGTGAGCGGCGGCAGGGCGGGCTCGGCGGCGAAGGCCAGCGGCGCCAGCAGGATGCCGCCCGCCGTCAGCTGCCACGATGTGAAGGTGAGCGCGGATACCGGCGGCTGCCAGCGCCGGCTGAGTACCGTGCCCAGGGCCATCGAGGCGGCGCTGATCAATCCGGCCGCAATGCCTACCGGGTCCAGCGCGGCCTTGGGCGTCAGCACCAACAGCGCCACTCCGCCCAGGCCGCCCAGCGCCGCCAGCACCGACAGGCCGCGCACGGGTGTGCCCAGCAGGCTGCGCGCCAGCAGGATCACCACCAGCGGCTGGACCGCGCCCAGCGTGGCGGCCACGCCGCCTGGCAGGCGGTAGGCCGCCACGAACAGCAGAGCCCAGAAAACGGAAAAGTTCAGCGCGCCCAGGATGAAGGCGCGCAGCCACCAGATGCCTTGCGGCAGTTGGCGCACGATCAGCAGCAGCAGGAAGCCGGCCGGCAGCGCGCGCAGCATGGCGACCGTCAGCGGATAGTCCTGCGGCAGCATCAGGGTGGTGACGACGTAGGTGCTGCCCCAGATGGCGGGCGCCAGGGCAGTCAACAGCAGATCGGAACCGCGGTTCATTGTCATGCTCCGGCTAGCTCAGGCAAGTTCAAGCACGTCGTGGACGGGGCGGCGCGGCTTCTGCGGCCAATTGCCGTCCTGCGCGTAGCCCATGGCGACCAGCATGACCGGCACCTCCTCCTGGCGCAAGCCGAAGGCCTGGGTCACGCCGGCGGCGTCAAAGCCGGTCATCGGGCTGGCGGCCAGGCCTTGGGCCTGTCCTGCCAGCATCAGGGTGGAGGCGCCGAAGGTGGCGCTGCGCACGGCCTCGTCGCGCTGCGTCTGCGGCGAGTCGGCATAGAGGCGGCTGGCCGCGGCTTCCCAGGATGGCACCATGGCCGCGGGCATGAAGCCCGCGTCCACGGACGGTTGCAGGCGGTCGGCCATCCAGGCGGCCTGGGGCAGCACGCCCAGCACGATGAAGGTCACCGCCGATTCGCTCACCTTGGGCTGGTTCCACGCCAACTCGCGCAGCCGGCGCTTGCCCTCCTGGCTGCGCACGGCGATGAAGCGCCAGTTCTGCAGATTGAAGGCGGTGGGCGCGCGGGTGGCCCAGGAGACCAGGGTACGGATGATGTCGTCGTCCACGTCGCGGGCGGGATCGAAGAAGTTGGCGGAAACGCGTTGCGCGATTGCGTCGGTCAGGGCGTGGTTCATGGCTGCCATCCTTGGGATTTGCTGAGATTGCCGGCTCGCCATATGCGCGCCGTCTCCATGTCCACAGGCTAATTGAATCCTTGTTTGGCGATAATATTCAATTCAATGGCAATATCATTCACCAATAGTGAATAATCTATGGATCAGCTGACGGCGCTGAGGGTGTTCAGGCAAGTGGTGGAGCGGGGCGGCTTCGCAGCCGCGTCGCGGCAGATGGGCCTGTCGCCCGCCGCGGTCAGCAAGAACATCGCCGAACTGGAAACCCACCTGGCGGCGCGCCTTCTCAACCGCACCACCCGCCGCATGAGCCTGACCGAAGCCGGCGCGCGCTACTACGAACAGGTGGCGCGCATCCTGGACGACCTGAGCGAAGCCGAGCAATCGCTGGGGCCCTTGCAGCAGGCGCCGTCGGGCACCTTGCGGGTCAGCGCGCCCATGTCGCTGAGTCTGGTCCGGCTGTCCGCCGCCATGCCGCGCTTCCTGGAGCGCTATCCGCAGGTATCGCTGGACCTCAACCTGGAGGACCGCCGCATCGACATCGTCAAGGAAGGCTACGACCTGGCTATCCGCGGCACCGACCGCCTGGAGGATTCCAGCCTGGTGGCGCGCAAGCTGATGACGCTGGACCACGTGCTCTGCGGCGCGCCGGCCTACTTCGAGCGCCATGGCGTGCCGGCCTCGCCCCTGGCGCTGCGCAACATGGAGCGCGTGCAGTTCGCCTTGTCTGGCCACGCGGACGAATGGACCTTCAAGCGCGCGGGCGAGACCGAACGCGTGCCGGTGCGGGGCCGCTACAGGGTGAGTTCCAGCTTGGCGGTGCGCGATGCGCTGCGCGCCGGTTTTGGCGTCAGCCTGGCGCCGCGCGTATACGTGCAGCAGGACCTGGACAGCGGCGCGCTGCAGGCGGTGCTGCAGGATTGGAAACCCGACGAGACCTACGTGTATGCGGTGTATCCCTCGCGCCGCCACATGGTGGCCAAGGTGCGCGCCTTCGTCGACTTCCTGCTGGAAGAACTGGGCGCGCCGCGGGAATGAGCCGCGGCGGCCCGTAGCCGCATCAATACATGTGCTGGCCGCCGTTCATGGCGACATTGCTACCGGTCATGAACGCCGCGGCATCGCTGCAGATGAAGGCGACCAGCGCGCCGATCTCTTCCGGGCGACCGAGCCGGCCCAGCGGGATCTGCGGCAGGATCTTCTCCTTCAACACCTCTTCGGGCACGGCCTCCACCATGCGCGTCGCCAGGTAGCCCGGCGATACGGTGTTCACCGTCACGCCTTTCCTGGCCAGCTCCAGCGCCAGGGATTTGGTGAAGCCGTGGATGCCGGCCTTGGAGGCCGCATAGTTGGTCTGGCCAAACGACCCCTTGCTGCCGTTGACGGACGAGATGTTGACGATGCGGCCCCAGCCCCGGTCGGCCATGGCGCCGCATAGCGGCTGCGTCATGTTGAACATGGAGTCCAGGTTGCCGCGCAGCACGTCCGTCCAGTTTTCGTGACTCATCTTGCGCAGGCTGGCATCGCGGGTAAGGCCGGCGTTGTTGATCAGGATGTCGATCTGGCGGCCGTCTTCCTCCAGGCGCCGCGCCAGCGCCTGGCACGAGTCGTAATCGGCCACGTCCACCCTGTACATGGCGTAGCGGCGGCCCTGGGCCGCCTCCGCGTCCACCCACGCCCGCGCGGCGTCTTCGCTGGAGTGGTAGGTGATGATGACCTGGTGGCCGGCATCGTGCAGGGCGCGCGCGATGGCTTGCCCGAGGCAGCCGGCCCCGCCTGTGACGAGCGCAGTGCGTTCAGCCGTCATGATGGGATCCCGGTTGGCTTGCGTCGCGCATGGCCGAGCACGCCGACGCCATCTGGTTCGACAGCGTCTTCCAGATCTGCGCCATGGGGGTGTCTTCGATGCCCATGGCGCCGCCGGTGGCCTGCTTCAGCCAGCCTCGCATTGCTTCGCTCATGCCGGCGGCCAGGGTGGCCTGTTCTTCGAGCAGCGCGTGGGTGATGGCCTGGCTGGCTTCAAGCTGGCTTTGCCATTGCTTGCGCGTCATTTCGCCCAGCGCGGGCGCGATCTCTTGCCAGTTGCCGGATTGTTGCAAGGGCGCCAGTGCGGCCAGGTATTGTTCCGCGTTGCCGCCGGCCAGGCGGCGGCCCAGTTCAACCCAGCGCTGCTGGCTTTCCTGCGCAAGCTGCGCCATGCGCTGGCAATAGGCGGCATTGGCGCTGGCAAGGCCCTGAGGCGTGGAGGCAGTGGTTTTCTTCATCATCCGTCCTTTTAAGAGAGTGGTAAGGGGTAACGAACACACAGGCCTCAAGCCATCTGGCTGAGGGTCTTGCGAAAGCGCGCCAGCGAGAACGCGAACAGGACCGAGCCTATGAGCGCCAGCGCCAGGAAGGGTTGCCACACGACGCTCAAGCCCGCGCCGCGGTAGAGAATGGCCTGGCCGAGTTCCACGAAGTGGGTGGTGGGAGCGGCCAGCATGATGTCCTGCACGAACTGCGGCATGCTTTCGCGCGGCGTGGTGCCGCCCGACAGCATTTGCAGGGGCAGCAGCACTAGTACAAGCAACATGCCGAACTGCGGCATGCTGCGCGCAAGCGTGGCCATGAATATGCCCATAGAGGTCGTCGCGAACAGGTGCAGCGCCGCCCCGACCAGGAACAGCGCCACCGATCCTTCGATCGGCACTTGCAGCAAGCCGCGTACCACGAAAGTCAACGATAGCCCAGCAGATGCCAACACCACCAGTCCCATCGACCAGACCTTCGCGACCATGATCTCGGTCGGCGTCACCGGCATGACCAGCAGGTGCTCGATGGTGCCGTGCTCGCGTTCGCGGATCAGCGCGGCGCCGGTCAGGATGATGGACAGCATGGTGACGTTGTTGATGATCTCCATCAGCGCGCCGAACCAGGCCTGGGTCAGATTGGGGTTGAAGCGCATGCGCACCGCCAGCTCCACCGGCAGTTCGGTGGGCGCGCGGTAGCGTTTGACGAACTCGTTGATCTCGTCGCTGATGATCTGCTGGATGTAGCTGCTGCCCGTGAACGCCTGGCTCATGCGGGTCGCGTCCACGTTGAGCTGGATTTCAGCGGGCCGGCCAGCCAGCACGTCGCGCTGGAAATTGGGCGGGATGTTGACCGAGAAGGTGTAGCGCCCCGCGTCCATGCCGGCATCGGCCTCGGCCGAAGTCGTTACTTCCGGCGGTGTGAAGTGCGGGGGATAGAAGGCCGACGTGATGCGCGCGGACAGGGGCGAGACGTCCTCGTCGACCACGGCGATGGGAGCGTTGTGCAAGGTTTCCGGCACGGCCGTGGCGGCGGTGTAGATCATCAGCGTGAACGACACGAGGATCAGGATCAGCATCATCGGGTCGCGCGCCAGGCTCCACAGCTCCTTCACGCCCAGGCGGTAGATATTGGCCAGGTGCCGCATCTCAGGTCTCCTGTTTCTTCAGCAGCAGCGCCGAGGCGCCCAGGATGACGGGAATGGCGATCAGCAGCGGCCAGAACGAGCCTTGCAGGTTGGAGAAGTCCAGGGCCTTGCTGAAGACGCCGCGGCTGATGGTCAGCATGTGCGTGGCGGGGTAGACCTGTCCGATCAGGCGGCCGGCGCCTTCCAGCGACGACACCGGGTTGAGCAGGCCGGCGAACTGCACCGCGGGCACCAGGGTGCCTATCATGGTGAAGAACAGCGCCGCGATCTGGCTGCGGGTGAACGTGGAGGCCAACAGGCCGATGGCGGTGGCCACCACGTTGTAGATCAGCGCGGCGGCAAGCAGGGTCAGGAAGCTGCCGGTGATGGGCACGCCGAACAGCGTCACGGCCAGCAGCGTCATCAGCAGGAAATTCAGCATGGCCAGCGCCACGTAGGGCGCCTGCTTGCCCAGCAGGAATTCCAGCCGTGTCACGGGCGTGACGTACAGATTGATGATGGAACCCAGCTCCTTTTCGCGCACCACCGCCAGCGCCGTCAGCATCGCCGGCATCATCAGGAGCAGCAGCGGGATCACGGCGGGCACCATGGCGGGGAGGCTGCGCACATCCGGGTTGTAGCGGAAGCGCGTCTCTATGCTGACCGGCAGGGTCGCGTCCGAGCCCAGGCGTTCGCGCGCCTGCTGCATCAGCCAGCCCTGGTGCATGCCCAGCACATAGCCGCGGATGGTCTCGGCGCGCTGCGGCATGGCGCCGTCGATCCAGACGCCGATCTGCGCGCCGTTGCCGCGCTCCGCGTCGCGCGCAAAGCCTTGCGGTATCTCGATGGCCAGCGACAGCTCGCCGCTGCGCATGCGCGCGTCCATCTCCTCGTAGCTGGAAATGGGCGGATGTTCGATGAAGTAGCGCGAGCCCGCCAGGTTCAGACTGTAGTTGTGGCTCAGGCCGGTCTGGTCGCGGTCCATGACCGCATAGCGCAGGTCCTCCACGTCCATGCTGATGCCAAAGCCCATCACGAACATCAGCAAGAGCGAACCGGCCAGGGCCAGCGTGGCGCGCACCGGGTCGCGGCGCAGTTCCAGCGATTCGCGCCACATGTAGCTCAGCATGCGCTGCAGGCTGAAGCCGCGGTGTTCCGGCGTTTCGGCGGAGGCGGACGCCAAGGGGGGAGCGGCTTGCGCGTCAGCGTCTTCTGGTTTGGTGCCGGCGCCCGCGTCGATCAGGTAGGCGATGAAGGCTTCCTCCAGCGTCTGCGCGCCGCGCATGCGCGTGATCTCGTCGGGCGACGCGCTGACCAGCACCTTGCCCGCATGCATCAGCGACATGCGGTCGCAGCGCTGGGCCTCGTTCATGAAGTGCGTGGAAATGAAGATGGTGACCTGGTCCTGGCGCGCCAGCGCGATCAGCAGGCGCCAGAAGTTGTCTCGCGCGACGGGGTCCACGCCCGAGGTCGGTTCATCCAGGATCAGCAACTCGGGCTTGTGCACCATGGCCACCGCCAGCGACAGGCGCTGGCGCACGCCCATGGGCAGATTCTCGGGCAAGGTGTCCAGCACTTCGCCCAGGTCGAAGCGCTGCACCATCTCGTCCACGCGCGCCGGAATCTCGGCTTCCGGAACGTGGAACAGGCGCGCGTGCAGCACCAGGTTCTGCATTACGGTCAGTTCGCCATACAGCGAGAACGCCTGCGACATGTAGCCCACGCGGCGGCGGGTATCGATGTTGCGCGGATCGACCTCGGCGCCGAACAGCCAGGCCTGTCCTTCGCTTGCCGGCAGCAGGCCGGTCAGCATTTTCATGGTGGTGGACTTGCCGCAGCCGTTGGAACCCAGGAAACCGAAGATCTCGCCCTTGCGGATGCGGAAGTTCACGTGGTCCACGGCGACGAAATCGCCGAAGCGCATGGTCAGGTCGCGCGCCTCGATGGCGATCTCGGCGTCTTGGTCGATGGCCAGCGGCACGATCTCCACCGGCTTGTGGCCGCGCTTCTTTTCTTCCGGCAGCAAGGAGATGAAGGCGGCTTCCAGCGAGTCCGCGCCGGTGCGCTGCTGCAGTTCGGCGGGCGTGCCGGTGGCCAGCACACGGCCTTCGTCCATGGCGATCAGCCAGTCGAAGCGCTGCGCCTCGTCCATGTAGGCCGTGGCCACGATCACGCTCATGCCGCTGCGCTCGCGGCGGATCTCGTTGATCAGGTCCCAGAACTGCGCGCGCGCCAGCGGATCCACGCCGGTGGTGGGCTCGTCCAGGATCAGCAGGTCGGGGTCGTGGATCAGTGCGCAGCACAGACCCAGCTTCTGCTTCATGCCGCCGGACAGCTTGCCGGCCGGGCGCGACAGGAAGGCCGACATGCCGGTGCTGCGAGTCAGGCTGTCGATGCGGCGGCGGCGCTCGGCTTCGTCATGGCCGAACAGGCGGCCGAAGAACTGCAGGTTCTCTTCGACCGACAGGGTGGGATAGAGATTCTTGCCCAGGCCCTGCGGCATATAGGCGATGCGCGGGCACACGTCGTCGCGGTGCCGGCGGCTGGCCATGTCGCCATCCAGCACGTCCACCTTGCCTTCCTGCACCGCGCGCGAACCCGCGATCAGGGCCAGCAGGCTGGACTTGCCGACGCCGTCCGGGCCGATCAGCCCGACCATGCGGCCGGCGGGAATGTCCAGGGTGATGCCGTCCAGCGCCACCGTCTTGCCGTAGCGCAGGCTGACGCCGGACAGCGTCACCACGGGCGCGGTGTCCGGGGAGGTCATCAGGGCACCTTGACTTCAAGATTGGCGGGCCATTGCGCGTCGGCATCGAGCTTCAGCCAGGCCACGCCCGGCAGGCCCGTCTTGACCTGCTTCAAGTGCCGCTGCAGCAGCTCGGGGCTGATCTGGGCCTTGACGCGGAACATCAGCTTCTGCCGTTCGCTGGCGGTCTCCACCGTCTTGGGCGTGAACTGCGCGGTGCTGGCCACGAAGGAGACCTTGGCGGGGATGACGTATTGCGGCGCGGCGTCGAGGATGATGCGTACGTCCTGACCCAGCGCCACGCGGCCGGCCGCCTGCTCGGGCAGGAAGAACGTCATGTAGACATCGGCCAGGTCCACCATGTTCAGCACCTTGCCGCCCGCGCCCAGCACTTCGCCAGGCTGTGCCACGCGGTACTGCACACGGCCGTCGCGCGGGGCGCGCAGCTCGCTGTCGGCGATGTCGGCCTCGATGCGGGCGATGGTGGCCTGTGCGGCGGTGACTGCGGATTGCGCGCCGACCTCGGCGGCGCGCGCGGCGTCGATGGCGGCCTGCGCGGCCTTCACCTGCGCACGCGCGGCATGCACCGAGGCCTGTGCGCTGCGCACGCGGGCGCGGTCGTCGTCCAGTTCCTGGATGGACGAGGCGCCTTCCTTGGACAGCGTCTCAGAGCGGGCCAGGCGGCGGCGCGCGGCGTCCAGTTCGCTTTCGCGTTGCACCACCACGGCCTCTGCAGCCAGCTTGTCGCTCTCGCGTTGCGCGACCTGCGCGCTGGCGCTGGCCGCGCCGTTGACGGCCTGCTGATGCTGGGCGCGCGCTTCCTCGCGCTGCGCCTGCAAAGTGTCGATCTGCATGCGCGCCAGCGGCTGGCCCGCGGTGACGAAATCGCCTTCGACCGCCAGCACTTCCTGCACCCGGCCGGCAAGCTTGGCAGCCACGTCGATTTCGGTGGCTTCGATGCGGCCGTTGCCGCTGATGAATCCCTCGCCCGGGCCGCTGTCGGACAGCAACCGCCAGCCGTAGTAGCCGCCGGCGGCAACCGCCAGGGCGATCAGGACAGGGACCAGTTTTCGGGTGGGCAGGCGCATCGGGGATCCTTGATTATTGGTTTATCGGGGGCTGGCGGTTGGCGCGGAGGCGGTCTGCGCCGCGGGCGGCGCTTGCGTGCCGCCGCCCAGCGCCGCATACAGCCGCACGCGGCTGGACAGCAGGGCGCGGCGCGTCTGCGCGAGCTTCTGCTGGGCCGCCAGCAGATCGCGCTGCGCGTCCAGCACCTCCAGATAGGGCGAGGCGCCATGGTCGTAGCGCAGTTGGGCGAGGCGGGCGCGTTCGCTCTGCGCCGCCACGGTGGCGCGCAGCACGTCCACCTGTTCCGCCAGCCAGTAGCGCGCGGACAGCGCGTCGGACACGTCCTTGAAGGCGGTCTGTATGGTCTGTTCGTAGGCGGCCACGGCCTGGTCGCGGCGCGCTTCGGTCAGGTCCAGGTTGGCCGAGCGCCGGCCGCCGTCGAAGATCGGCAGGCTGATGCTGGGCGCGAAGTTCCAGGCGCGGCTGCCGCCCGAGAACAGACCGTCCAACTCGCTGCTGGCGGTGCCGAACGCGCCGGTCAGGGTGATGGTCGGCAGGAAGGCGGCGCGGGCCGCGCCGATGTTGGCGTTGGCGGCCTGGAGCTGATGTTCGGCGGCGACGATGTCGGGGCGGTTGACCAGCAGGTCCGAGGGCAGGCCCGCCGGCAACTCGCGCATGACGGCGTTGTCGTCCAGGCGCGTGGGCAGCTTGGGCAGGTTCAGCGGCGCGCCCGCCAGCAGCTCCAGCGCGCTGGCCTGGGCGGCGCGGGTCTGTTCCAGGTCCGCGCCCAGCGCCTTGGCCTGCTGCCACAGCGTTTCGACCTGGGTCAGGTCCAGTTTGGAGATTGCGCCTTCCTCGAAGCGGCGGCGGAAGATGCGCAGCGACTCTTCGCGCGAGGCGATGGTCTCGCGGGTCAGCGCCAGGCGCTCGTCCAGTTCGCGCAAGGACAGGTAGCTGTCCGCCACTTCGGCGACCAGGCTCAGCGTCGCGGCCCGCGCGGCCGCATCCGAGGCCAGGTAATTCTGCAAGGCGGCGTCCTTCAGGCTGCGCACGCGGCCCCAGAAGTCCAGCTCCCAGCTGGCCATGCCCAGGCCCACCTGGTATTGGCTGGAGACCAGCGGCTGTCCCGTGAGGTTCAGGTCGCCCGGTACACGGGCGCGGGAGCCGTCCGCTTGCACGCCTATGGTGGGGAACTGGTCGGCGCGCTGGATGCCATACAACGCGCGCGCTTCTTCCACGCGCAGCAGGGCGCGGCGCAGGTCGCGGTTGTTGTCCAGAGCGGTGGATATCAGCGTCTGCAGCGCTGGATCGGGGAAGTAGGTCCGCCAGCCGATTTCGGCGGCGGCTGCGGCGTTGGCCGCGGTCGCTTCGGGCCCTGGGGCTGTATAGGCGGCAGGCACGGGCAGCGCGGGGCGCTCGTAGTCGGGCGCCATGGACACGCAACCGCTGGCCAGCAGCGTCAGCAGGGCTGCGGGAACGAGGCGCGTGGCGATCGTGGCCGGAAACGGGCGGAGTGTCATGCGGGGTCTCTCCAGCGCGGGGGCCGGGCGCGTCCCAGGGCAGGCTTGTGACGCCGCCTTCGGGGCGGACCCGATACCGGGTTCATGCTTGCAGATATTGTGCAGTGCGGCGGCTACGCATTCCTTGATCAGAATCAAAGTAGCGACTGACTGGTCGGTTTTTAATGAATTGCACATATACAGGGAGCAGAAGGATGGTCATGCAGCGCCGTCGTCTTCCTCCGGTGGTGCGGATCGGGCAGATTCTCGATGCCGCGCTCCAGGAGTTCTCGCAGGCGGGCTATGCCGGCGCCAGGATGGATGACATCGCGCTGCGGGCTGGCCTGTCCAAGGGTGGGCTCTATGCGCATTTCGACAGCAAGGAAGCGGTCTTCGAAGCCCTGCTGACGCGCCACCTCAGCCCCTCGCGGCTCGACATCGAGGCGGTGGTGGATGGCGCCCAGTCGCCGCGCCATCTGGCCGAACGCATCGTCAATCATCTCTACGTCAGCCTCGGAAACGCGGCCATGATCAGCACCATGCGGCTGCTGCTGGCCGAAAGCGGGCGCGTGCCCCACCTGGCCGCGCGCTGGCGGCAGGAGACCGCGCAGGCGCATCAAACCGACATCGCGCGGCTGCTGGAGCGCGCGCGCGATCGCGGCCTGTGCGCCGATTGCGTCGCGCTCAAGCATCCCTGGCTGCTGCTGTCGCCCATCGTTCATACCCTGGTCATGTCTGCGCTGATGGGACCTGACGAGCGCATCGACCTGCCCGAGCGGCGGCAGGCGCATGTGGCGCTGATCTGCGAGCTTCTGCGCCAGAGCCCTGCGTGACGGAGGGCCCCGGAGTTCCTTGACGCTGCGCCCGGCTTGGTGTCCTATCCAGAGTTGGTCGCGCGGCGGCCATGCACGACCTACGCGGCGAGGTGACATGGCGACATCGGGAGTGACTGGCGACACACCGTCCTGGCGTTATCTGCCAGTGGCCCTGGCTTTGGTGCTTCCCATCCTGGCCTGTATTGGCTGGACATGGCTGCAAGCGCACAACGCACAGCGGCTCGAAGGCGAGACCGCCGCGCGCATCGTGCGCGCCCAGGCCGAGAGCATCCTCATCCAATCCCAGGACATGCTGGGGCGGGTGGCGGAACAGGCGGGCAAGCCTTGTGACGAGGTGCTGCCCATGCTGCAGCGCTGGGGCACCTTGAATCCGTATTTTCGTTCCCTGGTCCTGGTACGTAACCAGCGCGTCTACTGCTCATCGGCGGTAGGCGCCGTGGACGCCTCGCTCGACGATTTCAGCAAGTGGAAAATCAACATCGTGTCGGACCACTGGCAGATCTCGGTGGCCGGCACGCCCTTGGCGCCGGAGCGGCCGGCCATCCTCATAGGCAAGTCCGGCGCCGACGGCCATGGCGGCATCGTGGTGGTGGATGGCCGCTACGTGCAGGACCTGGTGAATGCCGTGGCCACCATGGACGACCTGCAGCTGGAATTGGTCGTGGGCAGGAACGGCGCGCCGATACGCAGCGATTCCTGGGGCGGCGCGGCGGCGCGCGCGGTGCCGCTGCGCGACGAGGACGATGCCACCGCGACGGGCCTGAGAGTCAACGTCCTGGCGCCGCCAGAGACCCTGGTGCGCGCGTGGTCGCGGTCCATGACGACGTATCTGCCGGTGGCGCTGCTGCTCGGGCTGGGCCTGGCCGTGGCCACGCACCGGCTGCAGGTCAGCAGGCGTTCGTTCAAGGAACGCCTGCGCCGCGCCATGCGGGCTGGCGAGTTCCTGGTGCACTACCAGCCCGTGTACGGGCAGGCCACGGGCCGCTGCGAGGGCGTGGAGGCGCTGATGCGCTGGGAGAGGCCGGGCATCGGGCCGGTGCGCCCGGACGTCTTCATCGCCGAGGCCGAGGCCGAAGGCATGATCATTCCGCTGACCCAGCATCTGCTCACGCTGATCGAACGTGACATGCGGACCTGGCCCACGCCGCCGGATTTCCACATCGGCGTGAACATCGCGGCCGAACACTTATCCAGCGTGGAGCTGCTGCCCGACGTCCAGGCCTTCGCGGCCAAGATCGCGGCGCGGCATCCGCTGGTGGTGCTGGAGATCACCGAGCGCAGCCTGATCATGGACAACGGGCAGGCACGGCGCAACATCGATGCCTTGCGCGCCCAGGGCCTGCGCGTGGCGATCGACGACTTCGGCACCGGCCACTGTTCGTTGTCGTACCTGCAGAAATTTCCGGTGGACTACCTGAAAGTCGACCAGGGCTTCGTGCAGGCCATCGGGCCCGCGGGCGAGGAAGCGCCAGTGCTGGACGCCATCATCACGCTGGCGCACCGTCTGGGGCTGTCGGTCGTGGCGGAAGGCGTGGAAACGCCATATCAGTTCGACTATCTGAAGGCGCGCGGCGTGGCGTTCATCCAGGGCTATCTGTTTGCGCGGCCGATGCCCTCGGCCGAGTTCGTGCGCTGGTACGCCGGGCATGAACCGCCCGGCGACGCGTAGTCTTCAGGCGGCTTTGCCGTTGGGGGCGGCCTTGGCGAAGAACAGGTCGGTGATGCTCTGGCTGTCCATGGGCTCGCCGTTGATGGCGCGGGCCAGCAGCTCGGCGCCCAGCAGTTGCACGGAGAACACCAGGTCGGGATTCACCCGGCGGATCTTCTCCAGGTGCTTGCTGGTGTTGACCAGCGCGACCGTCTTGGCGCCGTTTTCGCCGCAAGCTTCTTTCGCGGCCAGCACGATGAAGGCGTTCTCGGCGTCGTCGTCGCGCAGCGCCAGCACGTAGCGCGCGCGGGTCACGCCCGCGTTGTGCAGCACATCCACGCTGGACGGGTCGCCTTCGATCAGGTCCGTGGCCGCCGGATATTCCTGCGGCACGCCAGGAGGCACGATGACGGTGACTTCGTCGCCGCGGCGCCGCAGGCCGTCGTAAACGCTCATGGCCAGGGGCGTCGCGCCCGCGATGATGATGTGATTTTTGCGCATGGCGGTGGAGAACCTGCCTTTGACCAGCCGTTTCAGATTGCCGCCGATCACCGGCCCGGCGATCGCGCTGATGGAGGTGGCGAAGATGGTGATGCCCAGGATGATAATCGACGCGGTGAACAGCCGCGCGGTTCCGGTGTGCGGCGTGATGTCGCCATAACCGACCGTGGACATGGATACGATGGAGAAGTAGAGCGCGGTGGTGGCGTCTGTGATGGGCGGATTGAATTCGTTGCCCAGATAGAGCGTGCCGAAGACCGCGTAGATCAGCAGCGACAGCATGCTGACCAGGGCGAACAGCGAGCCGGCGGTCACGCTGGCGCGGTCGAAACGGCGCCAGTAGGCGATCAGCGCGATGACCAGGACCAGCGTATAGATGCCCAGGCCGGCGCGGCCGCTGTCTCCCATGATGGCGAAGGTGCCCACGCCGATCAGCAGCACCAGTGAGAACGCCCAGGCGATGCGCGCCTTGAGGATCAGTCCCAGCGCGATGACCTGCAGCCCCACGCCTAACACCAGGCGCGGTATCTCCAGCAGGCCCACCACGCGCATGACCTCATGCCAGTTGTCGATGGCGAGCCAGAATCCGTATTCGCGCGCCCGCACCTCGCGCAGCACCGGATGCATGAAGGCGTACCCGTCCAGCGCCACCAGGATGGCCAGGCACCAGTTGGGCGGAAACAGCGCCAGCAGCTTGCGCAAGCGGTGCTTGAGGGGAACGGGTAGTGTGGGCATGGCTTTGGCGGGAACGGATCCCAAGTCCTTTGGCGGCATTGTAGGGGGCGTGCCGCGCTATACCAGATATGTATGGAAGGCTATCAACAAAGAATTACTGCAAACCTGCCCGAGGTCCTAAACTTCGTGCATCAAGCGGCTATCCATGAGGAACGCCGCTGATAAGGGCGGGACGGCCGCTGTTTTAGCAAACGGACGAATCGCCTGGCGTTGATCACGTTGCAGCCTGTGCAGGGACTAGAGACCCCGCCCAGGTTCACGGTCTGACCGTACGTGAGCAGTATGAGGCACGAATGTTGGAATCGCGTGATCCAGGTAGTAGGCATCAGTGCCGGCTGATGACTCCAGGCTCACGTGTTGTTTTAGCGCGGCGTCTTACCTTTCGAGGCAGCGCCGCGTTTTTTTCGTCCTGGCCCGTTGCGGGCCGGACCTCAAATGGACGCGTTCGCGTCCGCCGTTTCTCGGCGCCAGTCGCCCTGGGCCTCCAGGCGGCTTTCTTCCCCAGATACCCGAAATTCCAGGTCCAGCGTGATGTCCGCTGCGAACATGTAGCCCCAGCCATGCACGGCGCGGATCGGCAGCGTCATCTCGTTGGCCGCCGCTTTGCGCCGCAAGCGGCTGATCATGACGTCCACGAAGCGGCGCCGCGAGATGCCGCTGTCGGCCTCGTCCGCGCCGTCCGCGTAGAAGGCGTCGCGGCTGACCTTGCGGTCGGGCGCGTTGACCAGCCGTGACAGGAAGTCGCGCTCGCCGGTGGTCAGCCCCAGCGTGCGGCCCGTGGGGCTGATCAGGGTCCAACCCTTGTTCGCAAGGCGCCAGGTGTCGTGCATGGATTCATCCAGCGTGTGTCCGTCGGATGCGGCGTCCGCGCCGTCCAGGCCCACGGCGCGGCGCACCAGCGCCTGCAGCGCCGCCGCCAGCTCCAGCCCGGATACGTCCGGCGGCAGGCAGGCATCCGCGCCGCAGAGCAGCGTACGGATGCGGCTTTCGGCATCGGCGAATGCGGCAATGGCGACAATGCCCAGGCCTCGGTCCACGGCGCGCAGCCGGACGGCGGCATTGTGGATGTCGGGCAGGGGCGCTTTCAGCACCACCAGCGGGCAGGGGCGGCGCGAGTATCTGTCGTAGACGTCGGCCAGGTCATGGCAGCGGCGCACATTGAAACCCAGGTGCGAAAGGGCTTCGATGAGTCCGGCATGCCTGGCGTCGTCGTGGCCCAGAAATATGACATCCAGCGTGTTGTTCATTGATGCTTCCAATGAGGAGACAGGCCTGGGCGGCTGTGCCTGATGCCTAGGCAGGGCGCTGCGTGTCATACCCGTCTCCCTGTGCTGCGCGCCGAGGCGCGAGAGCGCCGGGCGGTGTTGTTCGGATGGGCGCGAGGCCGGGGGGATTGCCCCTGGTTTCGTGCTTACGCCGATGGCCGCCCATGCTTCGATGCTGCTTGGAAGTCACGCCCGTGTTTCATTTAAACACGGGCGTGTTTTTTTGTGAAGATACGTTTCTGTAGTTTCTGACAGTAACAGAAAGCGCAGGGGCAGCGCTATGGAAACGCTTGAAATACTGTTTGTTTTGGGAAGCGGGTGTTAACGCATTATGTATCGCCGATACATTATTTTCGATTTTGAATACGTGAAACGCCCTAAACTCGCCACGCTCTTGCCGCCGCGGCACGCTTGCATGACAGGGGCCGCAGCTGCGCGGCAATACCGATGTGGCAAATGCAAGCCAATGATAGATATGGTCTTTTTGATGGCGCATCGACGCGCTTCGAGGCGCCTGGAACAGGCTTGAAGCGCGCGCAGTCGGCTACGTGGCGCGATTTACGGATTAGCCCCGCAATTCGGGTGTAATCCGTTTATTTGCCGCCAGTATTGAGATGTTTTAATCAAATAAATAAATTCTTATTAATGTCTCAGGTTGATCGATTGGACACGTTTAGCCATCGTCTGCGCAACGCAAGAATGCTTCAGGGATGGACTCAAAAGGACTTGGCGGTCGCAAGCAACCTGTCGCAAAGCGCTATCGGCAACTACGAAAGCGGGCAGCGCCGGCGGCCATCCAGCGACGCGCTCATCAAGCTGACCCGCGCGCTATGCGTCAATCCCATGTGGCTCAGCACCGGCGAGGGGCCGATGCTGAACCCGGAGCCGGGCGTCATCCAGGCGGGCGCGGAGCGTGTGGCGCTCCCTGCCGCCTGGCCGTTCGAATCCATCTCCTATGCCACCTATGCGCGCCTGAGCTCCCAGGAAAAACGGCAGATCGAACAAGTGCTGGCCGCCTACATCAAGGCACGCGGCGAATAGACCCGAGGGGCTGCGCGGGCGCGCCAGCGGGGCGCCGCCGGGTGTCGGAGGCAGGCG
The DNA here is from genome assembly GCF_014851665.1 of Achromobacter sp. ACM03. NCBI lineage: Bacteria > Pseudomonadati > Pseudomonadota > Betaproteobacteria > Burkholderiales > Alcaligenaceae > Achromobacter > Achromobacter sp. ACM03. The sequence continues at coordinate 805,869 of NZ_JACVAD010000002.1, forward strand.
CGGGATCGCGGTCGTCGGTGCGCAGGCGGCTGCGCAGACGCTCGATGGGATCCGCAATCACGCTGTTGAGCAGGGCCGAGAATGCGATGGTGCTCGTGATCACCAGCGCCATGAAGAGCAGCGGCTGGTCCAGATGCGCTTCTTCAAGCAGCCACTTGAAGAACATGATCACCAGCGAATGGCAGATGTAGATCGGGTAGCTCAACTCGCCGATCGCCTTGTCGAGCCTGTGGCGCGACTGGAACAGGAAGGCCAGCGGCAGCAGCGCCCCGAACAGCAGCACGGCCAGGCCGTCGCGCACGGTCTGGTTCATGGCGATCGAGAAATGCAGCACACAGTAGACCGCCAGCACGGCCGTGCCGATTTCCGGCAGGCGCTTGATCCGTTGCGTCCAGGCCTTATAGCGCGGCAACAGCACCTGGTGCGACAGCGAACCGAGCAGGAACAGGGCGAGTTCGGTCGGAAAGAACCGATACGTCCAGGGATCGCCCAAGCCTATGCCGGTGGCGATCAGCACGCCGCGCAACGCCAGCGATGCGGCCAGCAATGCGAGCAGCCGGCGCGGCGAATGCAGGATGAAGGGAGCGACCAGGTAGAAGCTCATCTCCACGCCCAGGGTCCAGGCCTGCGGCACCAGCAGCCCTTCGTAAAGCGGGACTTCGCTGTGCGCGAAGTTGCCAGTGAACTTGAGCGCGGAATGTTCGATGCCGAAGAACATCAGCCAGTCCTGGCCCATGATGAAAATGTTGGAGAGCACCAGGAACAGTTCGGCGCTGAAGGGCAGCGCGTCGTAGATGCGGAAGAATGCGCCGCCGCTCATCACGTGCGCGGCCAGCGTCAGCGCCGCAACGGCCAGATAGATCGGGAACAGCCGCAGGAAGCGGTTTGCATAGAACTTGCCCACCGCGCCTTGATAGTGGTCGGTGGCGGTGAGCACATAGGAAATCAGGAAGCCCGAAATGACGTAGAACAGCTGTACCGCGAGACGGCCGCCCACCAGATGATCGGTGGCGCCTGCGCCCAGATGGTCCAGCACCACCGACAATGCCAACAAGGTTCTCAAAAAGCCCATCGCCGTGTCTCCCCCGGATTGATCTTATTTTTGGCCCCCGTGAGGAGCCGGACACCTGCGCCTGCGGTCGTTGCGATCGGCTGCCGCGCCTTGCATGCCGGCCAGGCACGGGTGACGATCTGTACTGATTCTGCGCGTCGATGTGTGCCGCCGCCATGGGGCGTTCGATGCAGCAAGGCCATGCAATTGGAGCGTGGCCATGCATTTGCCGTGCTGCTTTTGGATACCGCTTATGGGCTTAGAACACGCGTGCTGGACCGAAAGGGCGGTTACAGTCGAGGGATGTGTAATTGATGGAGTCCCGTACATGTCCAAGCTCTTGTCCACGCGTTGCCGCTTGATTGCTCCGGCTCTGCTGGCCGCGGCCCTGGCCGGTTGCGCCGGATCGACTGGCGGCGCGCGCCCGCAAGGCGCAGCTGCGGCCAACGCCGCCAGCAGCGCGGATTCGTTGGCCCAGACCAGTTGGGAACTGGTGCGCTGGACGCAGGCGGGCGGCGCGCTACGCGACATTCCCCATGGCGACAACGGCGAACCGGTACGCCTGACCTTCCTGGCGCAAGGCAAGCAATATCGCGTCAATGGCTTTTCCGGCTGCAACCGCTACATGGGCACCTACAAGCTCGAAGGCGGCAAGCTCTACATCGACGCGCCCGCCGCCACGCGCATGGCCTGCCCCGCGCCGGAACGCGCCCGCCTCGAAGCGGACTATCTGCGCGGCCTGGCGTCCATCGACACGTTCACGCTGGACAACGGCGGCGCGCCGCGGCACCTGACCTTCAATCTGCGCGGCGGCGACGTGCTGGAGTTCGCGCGGCGCCAGGATCCGCCCACCCCCTGACGTAGCCAGCGGACCGCGTATCAAAGAGTGTTAAGCCGCGAATAACGGCGCCAGGCCGCGCCTACAATGGCGTGGTCCGGCCCGCCGCCTTGCGCGGGCGCTGCATTCCTCGCTTTTTCGGAGACCCTCATGTCCCTTCCCGCGTCTTTGCGCTGGCTGGCGCCTTGCCTGTTGTCCATCGGCCTGGCCGCCTGCTCGGCGCCGCCCAAGCGTGCCGCGGATGGTCAGGATCCGCGCTTTCAGCCCGCTTCCGCTTCCGACATGCTGGCGCAGACCAGCTGGGATCTGGCGCGCTGGACCTTGCCCGGCGGCGGCTTGCGGCAGATTCCGCATCCCTCTTCCAATTCGCGCCCGCTTACGGCGAGCTTCGTCCATGACCAGGGGGCGCCGCGCATTTCCGGTTTCTCCGGCTGCAACCAGTACAACGGCTCCTATACCGTTGCCAACGGCCTGCTGATCGTGCAGGGGCGCCCGGTGTCGACCATGATGGCCTGCGCGCCGCAGAACATGAAGCTGGAGCAGGATTTCCTGGCTGCGCTGACCAGCATCACCGCCACGTCGGTGGACAACGCCAACAATCCGCAGCGCATGACCTGGGTGCTCAGCTCGGGCGACAGGCTGGACTTCGGACGCCGCACCGATCCCATCGCAGGCGGCCAGCAGGGACCGACCAAGCTGGTCTACGTGAATTCGGAGCGCGTGCCTTGCACCGCCGGCGCGGGCCGCGCCATGTGCTACCAGGTGCGCGACAGCGCCGGACAGCCCTGGCAGCTCTGGTACGGCGAAATCACGGGGTTCAACTTCCAGCCTGGCGTGCGTTACCGCTTGCGCGTGGTCGAGGTCCGCAACCCGAATCCGCCGGCCGACGCGTCGACGTTGCAGTGGGTGCTGGATGCGGTGGTCGAGCAGGAAATCGTCAATCGTTGAGCCGGATCAAACGGGGCGGCGGGCGGGGAAAACCGCCCAGCGATTACTATTACGCCTTTCGCCGCCCGCTTTTTTCCGCTTTTCCATGACTTCCGTCGTCAATATCGCCGCTTACAAATTCGTTTCGCTGGATGCTCTGCCCGAGTTGCGCGCCCGCCTTCTGGACGAGGCAGGCCTGGCCGCGCTCAAGGGCACCATCCTGTTGGCCGAAGAGGGGATCAACCTGTTCCTGGCGGGTTCGGCGGATGGCATCGACGCGTTTCTGCGCACCCTGCGCGCCGATCCGCGCTTCGCCGACCTGGAAGTGAAGTTCAGCCATAGCGCGGCGGTGCCGTTCCGCAAGCTGTTGGTGAAGATCAAGCGCGAGATCATCCGCATGAATCATCCGGCGATCCGCCCGGAAGCGGGACGCGCGCCCGGCGTGGATGCGAAGACGCTGGCGCGCTGGCTCGAGGCCGGCATGGACGACGCCGGACGGCCCGTGGTCATGCTGGACACGCGCAACGCCTTCGAGGTCGACGAAGGCACCTTCAGGAACGCCATCGATTGGCGCATTGAACGCTTCACGCAATTTCCTGCGGCGGTGCAGGCGCACCGGGCCGAACTGGAAGGCAAGACCGTGGTCAGTTTCTGCACCGGCGGGATCCGCTGCGAAAAGGCCGCGATCTACATGAACGAGGCCGGCATCGAGCACGTCTACCAACTCAATGGCGGCATCCTCAAGTACTTCGAGGAAACCGGCGGTCCCGGCTATGACGGCAAATGCTTCGTCTTTGACGAACGTGTTTCGCTGGACCCGGCGCTGGCGCCCAGCAAGGCCTGATGTACCGCGCTCAATAACAAAAAGCCCGCCGATTTGAACTGGCGGGCTTTTTGCATTCAGCGGGGGCGCGGGATCAGCGCACGCGCATGCCGGGCTTGGCGCCGGGGAACGGTTCCAGCACGTAGATGCCGGCGTCCACGGACTCATCCGCATGGCTGGCGGCCAGCACCATTCCTTCGGATACGCCGAACTTCATCTTGCGCGGAGCCAGGTTGGCCACCAGGACGGTCAGCTTGCCGATCAGGTCTTCCGGCTTGTAGGCCGACTTGATGCCCGAGAACACGTTGCGGTGACGGCCTTCGCCCGCGTCCAGCGTCAGGCGCAGCAGCTTGGTCGAGCCTTCCACGTGTTCGCAGTTGACGATCTGCGCGATGCGCAGATCGACGCGCGCGAAGTCGTCGATGGAGATGGTCTCGGCGATGGGCTCGCCGCCAGGCACCACCACGGGGGCGGCCGGCGGCTCGAACAGGTCTTCCAGCATCTGCGGTTCGACGCGCTGCATCAGGTGCTTGAAGGGCGCCACACGCTGCGGCAGCACCGAGGCATCGGCCCAGGTGAAAGGCGCCTGCGCGCCGAACAGTTCCAGCGCCACGCGTTCGGACAGCGCCGGCAGCACCGGCGCCAGCATCACGGACAAGGCCTTGAAGCCGGCCAGCGAGCGCGAGCAGATGTCCTGCAGGGCGGCCTTCTGAGCGTCATCGGCGGTGGCGATGCCCTTGGCCAGCACCCAGGGCTGGGCCGTGTCGAACGCCTGGTTGATGCGATCGGCGTAGGCCATGATTTCGCGGATGGCGCGGTTGTATTCGCGCGCCTCGAACGCGGCGCGGATGGACTCCGCCTGTTCGGCGTACTCCGCGGCCAGCGCCGAGGTGTCGCCCGAATAGCCGAGGACGCCATCGAAATGCTTGGTGATGAAGCTGGCGGCGCGGCTGGCGATGTTGACGTACTTGCCGATCAGGTCGCTGTTGACGCGGGCGATGAAGTCCTCGGGGTTGAAGTCCATGTCTTCGACCCGGGCGTTCAGCTTGGCGGCGATGTAGTAGCGCATCCATTCGGCGTTCATGCCGAGTTCCAGGTAACGCAGCGGCGAAATGCCGGTGCCGCGGCTCTTGGACATCTTTTCGCCGCTGACGGTGATGAAGCCGTGCACATTCACGGCGTCAGGCGTCTTGCGGCCGGCGAACTTCAGCATCGCGGGCCAGAACAGCGCGTGGAAATACACGATGTCCTTGCCGATGAAGTGGACCTGTTCGGTGGGGCCGGCAGGATCGAGCAGCGCATCGAAGTCCATGCCCTTGACCGCGCAATACGACTTCAGCGAGGCCAGGTAGCCGACGGGCGCGTCCAGCCAGACGTAGAAATACTTGCCCGGCGCGTCCGGGATCTCGATGCCGAAGTAGGGCGCGTCGCGGGAGATGTCCCAGTCGCCCAGCTTGGCCTCGCCATCGTCCGAACCCAGCCACTCGCGCGTCTTGGCCAGCATTTCAGGCTGCAGATGCTTGCCGCCGGCGGCGTTGGAGCCGGTGGTCCATTGCTGCAGGAATTCCACGCAGCGCGGATCGGACAGCTTGAAGAAGAAGTGGTCCGAGGACTTCAGCACCGGCGTGGCGCCGGTCAGGGCCGAGTACGGGTTGATCAGCTCGGTGGGCGCGTAGACCGCGCCGCAGACTTCGCAGGAATCGCCGTACTGGTCCTTGGCGTGGCACTTGGGGCATTCGCCCTTGATGTAGCGGTCGGCCAGGAACATGCCTTTGACCGGATCGTAGAACTGCTCGATGGAGCGGGTTTCGATCAGGTCCTGTGCCTTGAGCGCGCGGTAGATGTCCTGCGATAGCGCGACGTTCTCGGCTGAATCGGTCGAGTGCCAGTGGTCGAAGCGGATGTGGAAGCCGTTCAGGTACTGCGGGCGCTCGGCGGCGTAGCGCGCCACCAGGGCCTGCGGCGTGATGCCTTCCTTTTCCGCCTTCAGCATGATCGGCGCGCCGTGCGCGTCGTCCGCACCCACGAAGTGCACCGTGTGGCCCGCCATTCGCATCGAACGAACCCAGATATCGGCCTGGATGTACTCCATGATGTGGCCGATGTGGAAAGATCCGTTGGCGTAGGGCAGCGCTGTGGTGACAAAAAGGGTGCGAGACATGGTTGTCTTTGGAGGTTGAGGGAAAAAAGGGGTAGGCCGGCCATTTTAGGGCAAGCGCGCAGACTTGCCGGACAGCGGCCCGTCAATGGCTCAACCCGCCCTTCGCGGCAGGCGAATCAGGCGGGTTGCGAAAGAATGCGGGGATGGGCGCGAATACACGGCAATTCCGCCGCGCGGACGCACAAGCCCACGGTCCGCTTGCGCCGCGGGCGGCGCAAGCATGCTGGAAAGCCGCCGTCAGCGGATTTCGCGGGCTTCGACGTCGATCACGTCGCCGCGCGGCTGCGTGGCGAAGGGGGCGGTGGCGGACTGGAACGGTCCCGGGCGGGCGCCCTGGCGCTGGCTCCAATAGGCGCGTACGCCGAAAGGTTTGCCGCGCACCTTGGCGACCACGTACAGGATCGCCACGGCGATCGCCGTGGAAAGCATGAACACCAGCGCCATCGCCATGCCGATCAAGGCCAGGGCGGCGAATAGGACGGCACGAAAGAAGCGGATAAGTGTGTTGGTCATGAAGATCGGATGCAAAACGCAGGGAAAGGTTCCCGGGTATCCGCTATCCTTTAGGGGATGGCGGGCCGCAGAAGCCGCGCTGCCTACGGAACCATAGTGACATGAGTATAACGATAGAACAAATTCGCGCCGCGCTGCGCGCCGCGCAGGACCCGAATACCGGTATGGATTTGGGCGTTTCTGTAAAAGATCGTGACATCAAGCTGGAAGGCGGACGGGTTTCGCTGGCGCTCGAGCTGGGGTATCCGGCCGATGCCGCGCGCACCCAGGTCCGCGATATCGCCGTGGCGGCGCTGGCCGCGGCCGGCGTGGCCGACGCCCAGGTCGAGGTGAGCTGGAAGGTCGCCGCCCATGCCGTGCAGAAAGGGCTGAAGCCCTTGCCCAATGTGCGCAACATTATTGCGGTGGCGTCCGGCAAGGGCGGCGTGGGCAAGAGCACCACGGCCGTGAACCTGGCCCTGGCCCTGGCGGCGGAAGGCGCCAAGGTGGGCGTGCTGGACGCCGACATCTACGGCCCCAGCGTGCCGACCATGCTGGGCATCTCGGGCCGTCCCGAAAGCCTGGACAACAAGAGCATGGAGCCGCTCACGGGCCACGGCCTGCAGGCCAACTCCATCGGTTTCCTTATCGACGCCGACTCGCCCGCCATCTGGCGCGGCCCAATGGTGACGCAGGCGCTGGAGCAACTGCTGCGCCAGACCAATTGGCGCGATCTTGATTACCTCATCGTCGACATGCCTCCCGGCACGGGCGACGTGGCGCTGACCCTGGCGCAGAAGGTGCCGGTGGTGGGCGCCGTCATCGTCACCACGCCGCAGGACGTGGCGCTGCTGGACGCGCGCAAGGGCTTGCGCATGTTCCAGAAGGTTGATGTGCCGATCCTGGGCGTGGTCGAGAACATGGCCATCCACATCTGCTCGCAATGCGGCCATGCCGAGCATATCTTCGGCGAGGGCGGCGGCCAGCGCATGGCGGAGCAATACCAGACGCCCTGGCTGGGCAGCCTGCCGCTGACGCTGGCGATCCGCGAGCAAACCGATGCCGGTTCGCCGACCGTGGTGTCGGATCCGGGCAGCGAAGCCGCGGCGCTGTATCGCGGCATCGCCCGCAAGCTGGCAGCTGGCGTGGCGGCGCTTCCCCGCGACATGGCCGGGAAGTTCCCGTCCATCGTCGTGCAGCAACCGACCTGACGCATGCGGTGGGCAGCCCGCGCCTTCTTGGCAGGACTTGTTGTGATGACGGGCGAGGCGTTGGCCAAGCGCCCGGAAATCATTGTGGACCCCGGCGGCGTGCCGCCGGCCGCCCTGCAGGCGATTACCGAAGCCGTCGATGCGATCGCGCGGCTGGCGGAAGACCAGGACGGCGGTGAAATCAACCGCCTGCGTCGGCGCGCGCGCGACGCGACGCTGGCGGCCCTGGCCACCCAGGGCTATTTCTCGCCCACGGTGAAGCTCGAAGCCGGCACCGATATCGGCGGAGAAACCTGGGACATCAGTATCGTTTCGGGCGAGCGCACCACCGTTACGTCCGTGGACCTGAGCTTCACCGGCCGCATCACCCGGCCCGAGTTCGCGGCGCGGGTGCAGAAACTGCGCGACGACTGGCAGCTCAAGACGGGCCAGCCCTTCATCAACAGCGACTGGAACAAGGCCAAGTCGAACCTGCTGGACGCGGTGTCCTCGCGTGACTTCATGCTGGCGCGCATGACCGCGTCGCAGGCGGAAATCGAGGCCGATACGGCATCGGCCGCCCTGCGCGTCACAATAGACAGCGGCCCCCAGGTGCGCATGGGTGAACTCACCACGGAAGGCCTGAAACGGGTGCCCGAGAAGCTGGTGGAGCGCTATGTGCGCTACTCGCCGGGCGCCGCCTATGACCAGAACAAGCTGGACACCTGGCAGCAGGACCTGCAATCCACTGCGTTCTTCCGCGGCGCGTTCGTGTCGCTGGAGCAGCCGGGCCAGGCGCAGCCGACTCCTGCGCCCAATGCCGACCGCGCACGCGCGCCGGGCTCGACCGATCTGGCGGCTGCCACGCCGGCGGGAGATCCTTCCGTGTCCGGCGGCATGCCGCCGCCTGCGCCCGCCTACGACTCGAACGGCGAAGTGACCTTGCCGGTGCAGGTACGGGTGGTGGAAGCGCCGCCCAAGCGGTTCACCGGATCGATAGGCGTGGACGACGAGGCCGGCCTGCGCGTGGAGTCGCTGTACCGGCAGAACGTGGTCTTTGGCCAGCCGGTCACCCTGGAGACGGGCTTCAGCGTGGACCGGCTGCAGCAGCGCGCCTACGCGGACTTCCTGTTGCCGCCGAACCAGCGCGGCTACAAGGATTCCTTCGGGGTCCTGTACGACCACTCCGACATCCAGGGGCTGGACGTGACGCGTTACGCGCTGGGCGCTACGCGCCTGCAGGAGCGCAAGGGCGCGGGCGATAGCCGGGTCGAATACGAGACCCGCTGGGGCCTGCTGCTGGCGGAGGATCACGTGAAGATCGACGGCGGCGACCAGTACAAGCTGCCGACCCTGACCGCCACGGCCGAATGGCTGCGCCGCGATGTCGATAACAAGTACGACCCGCGCGAAGGCAACCTGATCGCGGTGGGCGGCGGCGTGGGCGTGACGCTGGACTCCGGCGAACCCTACACCCGCGCCCGGCTGCGGGCCCAGAAATGGTGGCCCATCGGCAAGCTGGACGTGCTGACCGTGCGCGGCGAAGTCGGCCGGGTCTGGTCCAACAGCAAGGTGCGCGTGCCGGACGATTTCGGTTTCCGCACAGGCGGCGCGCGTTCGATCCGCGGCTACAAGTACCAGAGCATAGGCGTGAAGCAAGACGACGCTGTGGTGGGCGCGCCCACGCTGCTGGTCGGCAGCATCGAGTACGACCATTATTTCAATGAGCGCTGGGGCATGGGCGTGTTCGTGGACGCGGGCGACGCCGCGGAATCGTTCGGCGACATGTCGATGGCGGTGGGCTACGGCGTAGGCGCCCGCGTGCGCACGCCGGCCGGGCCCTTGTTCCTGGACGTGGCCTACGGCCAGCGCGATCGCGACCTGCGCCTGCACTTTTCCTTGGGGATCGCGTTTTGAAGGCCTTGCGCAAATTCCTGCGCCATGTGCTGGTGTGGTGGTTGCCGGGCCTGGCCATGCTGGCCGTGCTGGCGGGCGGCTTCCTGTTCTGGCTGGTCGGTTCGCAGAACGGCACGCGGCTGCTCCTGACCACCGCCGCCCAGCAATTGAATGGCCAGGCGCTGGACGTGAGCGGCTCGCTGTTGCGCGGCGTCTCCGTGGGCAAGCTGGACCTGGACGTCAGCGGCACCCGCGTCGACATCACGGACCTGCACCTGGACGTGAACTGGCGCGCCCTGGGCGACCGTCTGCTGCACGTGCGCGATGTATCGGCGGGCTCGGTTTACATCGGCCTGACCGCAACACCCGAGACGGCGCCTGCCGAGGACGACGGCGAGCCTTTCTCCTTGCCCGAACTGCCGGTGGACATCGCTATCGACCGGGTGGCGTTGGGCGACTTCCAGTTGGACCAGGACGGCGAACCCTTGCCCGTGACCCTGGGCAATCTGGACGCCACCTTCGCCGCGGGCAAGCAGGGCGCGCAGTTGCGCATCGCCAGCCTGCGGGTGGGCCACGAGGCTGCGCAGGCGGACATCTCCGGGCAGGCCGAACTGCAAGGCATGGCCGATCCCTGGCCGTTCGCCGCTCGCCTGGACGTGACCGCGCGCGGGACCGGCTCCGATTCCCCGCTGTGCGAAGCCGACAAGCTGAGTGGCGTGTATGAGCGTCAGGCGGGCGCTGCCAAGAAGCCTGAGCCCAAGCCTGGCGCCAAGGCCGACCCCAAGGATGAATCCAAAGCCGGGGCCAGGACAGATCCCAAGGCGACGCCTTCCGAGCCGCCCCGGCCCGCCTGCCAGGTGGTGCTGCGCGCCGATGCCGCCGGTTCCTTGGATGGTATCCAGGCCAAGCTGGAGGGCGAGGGCTCCGGCCTGCTGCTGGACCTGACCGCCGACCTTGCGCCGCGCACGGCGCTGGTGCTGCGCAGCGCCCGGGCGCAGGCGCAACTGCCTGACAAATCGACCCTGGCCGCGCAGCTAGACCTGCAATCCGATAGCACGCAAGGGACGGGCCGCGACCGCATCGCGGGCACGATAAGCGCCCAGCGCCTGGATTTGTCGCCCTGGCTGGGCAAGGATGTTCCGCCTGCGGTCCTGACCGTGCGCGGCGACGTCCAAGCCGACATCGAGAACCTGAGCCGGCTACGCCACGCCGCGGTCGATCTGCGCTTCGAAGAGGGCACGCGCTGGAACAAGCAGCCCCTGACTGGCGCGCTCAAGGCCCAGGTGGATATCGCCGCAGCGACCAATAGCGCGGAATCCGCCGCCGTGCCGAACGGTGCCGCCTTGCCCGAGGCCGATCCTCTGGCCGGGCTGCGCATCCACGGCCTGGACGTGGACCTGAAGCTGGGCCGCAACCGGGTCCAGGCCAGGGGCGAGCTGGACGCCAAGGACGGCGCGCTGTCGCTGGACGCCCAGGCGCCCCAGCTCGACGCGTTCTGGCCGGGCATCCCCGGCGGCGCGGAGTTGAAAGGCAAGCTGGCGGGCACGCTGGCTGCGCACCGCGGCGAGCTCGCGGCCGGCTACACGCCGCCCAAGCCGCGCCCGGGCGTGCTGGGCGAGGCGCCCGCCAAGGCCAACATCGTCTTTGCCGGTTCCTGGGGCAAGGGGCCGGCCGGCACGCCCGACGCAGCCCTGCCGGGATGGCGCGGCACGTTCTCGAGGCTGACGGCAGAGACCGCCGGCTTCACCGTGGCCGTGGACCGTCCGGTTACGTTGGCTTTCGTGCCTTCCGCCGTGGAACCGCAATGGCAGTGGCAGGTGGGGCAGACGGCGCTGAGCCTGACCCTGCCTGGCAAGGAGCGCGTGGTCCTGGCGCACCAGGGTTCGCGGGGGGGCGGCAAGCGTTGGGAAACGGCGGGCAAGGCCGACAACCTGGTGATCACGGCCGCCATGGCGCGCCAGGTGATAGGCGCCTTCGATCCCGAGGCCGCGGCCAAGCTGGGCAAGCGGCCCGGCCGCGTGAACGCGATGGTGCCCGAGGGCCAGCGCCGCATCGCGCTGGACGTCTTGTGGGACCTGAAGTTCGACGGCCGGCTGGGCGGCCGCGCGCGCATCGCGCGCCGCGAGGGCGACCTGCTGATACCGGGCGATCCTCCCATCCCGCTGGGACTGAAGGCGCTGGTGCTGGACCTGACCGCCACGCCGACCTCCGCCAACGCCAGCCGCCTGGACGCCAAGGTCAGTCTGGCCACCGACAAGATGGGCCTCATCAACGGCACCGGCACCGCCGTGTTGGTGGTGGACGCCAAGGGCGGCATGGCGCTGGACCCGCGCCAGCCGCTGCGCGCCAAGCTGGACGCGGATATCGCCGACCTGGCCTGGGTTGGCCTGTTCGTGGGCGACTCGATGGAAGTCGGCGGCACGGTCAAGGCCAATCTGGAAGCCCAGGGCACCCTGGCGGGCAAATGGTCGGCCAGCGGCAGCATCCGCGGCGACAAGCTGCGCGTGGTGCGCATCGACGACGGCGTACGGCTGATCGACGGCACCTTGTCCGCGCGCCTGGACGGCGACCGGGTGGTGCTGGAAAGCCTGCGCTTCCCGGCCTCGTTGCGGGTGATGCCGGCCGAATGGCGCACCAAGGAATGGATCACCACCAATCCCGAGGCAAAGGGCGGCTACGCCGAAGCCAAGGGGCAGTGGAATTTCATCGATGGCGGCGGCGATATCCGGCTGACCCTGTACCGCTTCCCGGCGCTGCAGCGTTCGGACCGCTACGCCATGGTGTCCGGGGTCATCGACGTGAAGGCGGCCATGCCGCGCATCGACATCGTGGGCGACCTGAAGGCGGACGCCGGCTGGTTCAGCCTGGAAATCCTGCAGGGCGTGCCGTCGCTGGACGATGACGTCAAGGTGCGCCGGCCGGGCGATGACCCCGGCACCGTCTCCACGCCGCTGCAGACCAGCATGAACCTGAAGTTCGACATGGGGCCGCGCTTCTACATCACAGGCATGGGGCTGGACGCCGGCCTGCTGGGCTCCATTCAGATCATGCTGAACGATGGACGCCTGACCGGCGTGGGCGCGCTGCGCACCCGTGGCGGCGGCATCGAAGCCTACGGCCAGAAGCTGCGCCTGAGCCGCGGCACGCTGACCTTCCAGGGCCGTCTGGACAACCCCTTGCTGGATATCGAGGCGCTGCGCACGGGCGAACAGGTCGAGGCGGGCGTCAAGGTGGTCGGCACGGCGCAGCGGCCGCGCATCGACCTGGTGTCGTACCCGGACGTCAGCGACGTGGAAAAGCTATCCTGGCTGCTGCTCGGCCGCGGCCCCGACGAAAGCGGCGGCGACGCGGCGCTGCTGATGTCGGTGGGTACCGCGCTGCTGGGCGGCGGGCAGCCGTTCTACAAGCAGTTCGGCCTGGACGACGTCAGCATCAAGACGGGCAACATCGGCAGCTCCGGCAGCATCCTGCCGGACCGCACGGTGGCTGGCGACGTCAACCGGGACAGCGACAGCCAGCTGGCGACGCAATTCCTGGTGGCCAGCAAGACCTTCGCCAACGGCATCACCCTGAGCGTGGAACAGGCGCTGGCGGGAAGCGATACCGTCGGCCGCGCCAGCTACAGGCTGGCGCGCGGCTTGTCGGTGGACCTGAAGGGCGGGGCGGTCAACGGCATCGCGCTGGTCTACCGGACCTTCTGGGGGAACTGAGGCGGAACCGGGCGGCACGGTCCCGCCCGGCCCCTCGCCGGTGGCGCATCCGCACTCGGGATAAAATGGCGTCCATTCCATTCCCTAGCACCATTCCCACCATGAGCATCAAAAGCGACCGCTGGATCCGCCGCCAGGCCGAAGCCGGCATGATCGAACCCTTCGAAGCAGGGCAGGTCCGCACGGCCAATGGCGGGCGTATCGTCAGCTACGGCACCAGCAGCTACGGCTACGACGTGCGCTGCGCGGACGAGTTCAAGATCTTCACCAACATCAATTCCACCATCGTCGATCCGAAGAACTTCGACGAAGGTTCGTTCGTGGATTTCAAGGGCGACGTCTGCATCATCCCGCCCAATTCCTTCGCGCTGGCCCGCACGGTCGAGTACTTCCGCATCCCGCGCAGCGTCCTGACGGTTTGCCTGGGCAAGAGCACCTATGCGCGCTGCGGCATCATCGTCAACGTCACGCCGCTGGAACCCGAATGGGAGGGCCACGTGACGCTGGAGTTCTCGAACACCACGCCGCTGCCGGCCAAGATCTACGCGGGCGAAGGCTGCGCGCAGATGCTGTTCCTGGAAAGCGACGAAGTCTGCGAGACCTCTTACCGCGATCGCGGCGGCAAGTACCAGGGCCAGCGGGGCGTGACCCTGCCGCGCACCTGAAGTCTCAGTCCGCGCGCCGCGGCGCCGGACGCAGGTAGTCGATATCCCACTCGCTTTCGCCCGTCTGCACGAACCCGTGCCGGCGGTAGAAGCGGTTGGAATCGCTGTCGCGCAGCGCGCCCAGGCTTACCGCCAGCCCCAGGCGGTCGGCCTCCTGCAGGATCTTGCGCATGACCTGTCCGCCCAGCCCCGAACCCTGCGCGGCGGGGCGGATGTACAGATGGTCCAGGCGCAAGCCGTCACCCTCCGGGCGCAGCGCGTAAAACCCGATCCGCTGGCCATCTTGCTCGATGGACCAGGTGTGTTCCGGCCGGAATGTGCTGCGCAGCCGCGAGCGCGCGCGTTCAGGATCGAAGCGCCCCAGGCGCTCCAGGCTTTCGCGCATGGCTTCGATGCGCAGCGCCAGCAGGTCTTCGAAATCCGCTTCCGAGACCGGGGCGTATTGCAGCTGCGGCGTGGACAGCTCATCGTAGCCCCGGCCCAGGAACTGCAGGATGCAGATACCGTGACCGTAGGGATCGCTCAGGTGGGCGATGCGGCCCCAGTTGTGCGAGACGGCCGGGTCTTCCAGGCGCGCGCCAGCGGCCACCGCCTGTGCGACCGCGCGGTCCGCGTCCTCCACCACCACGTCCAGATGCACCGGCGTCCAGTGCCGCGCATAGTCGCGCGGCTGGCGCGTGGCGCCGGCGGCAGGCGTACCCGCCGCCTTTTCCAGCAGATAGATGGGCGCCTCGGCCCCTGCCATCTCGGCCACCGTCGGTCCTATCCGGCGTCGCAGCGTCAGGCCGAACGCGCGTTGATAGAAGTCGATGGCGTGTTCGAGATCGGGCACGTCGATGTTGACCAGGATGTGCATTGGGGGGCCGTCTGCTGAGTGAAGAAAAAAACATATCATGGCCGCGGCGCGCGGTGTTACTTGCAAAGCCGCTAAAGAACATCGCGGCCGCGTCCGTAAATGACAGTACATGTGTTTGCCGATTTGGCGACGTCATCTCCGCAAGCGTAAAAAAGCCCCGACCCGTGCGTTACCCCCATATCCCCTGGCTGCCTTTGTTGTTCTATCCTGCGCTGCCGGTGGCCGCTGCGGTGGGGCTGCTGCTGTGGCGCGAATGGCCGCCGGCCTTGACGCAGATCGTGCCGTTCGTGCCTTGGGTGATGGCGCTGATCGGCGTTGCGGTGTGCCTGATGTACCAGCGCGCACAGACCATGGTGCTGATGCTCAGCGTGCTGGCCGCCACGGCGGCCTGGCCGGCGCTGGCCACGGAAGCGCCCTGGGCCGTCGGGCCGGCGCTGGCGTGGTGGTCCCTGGCCTACACCATCAACGCCCTGTGGTCCGAGCGCTCCAGCATGTTGCTGGACCTGGCCGCCCGCATCGGCATGATCGCCGCCGGCGCGGCGGCGATTGCGCTGGCCGGCAAGGACGGCGTGAATGATCTGCTTGGCATGCTCTCCGTGCAGGGCAGGTTGGCCCACCTGAGCGTGCCGATCGAAGGATTGATCGCCTTGCTGGCCACGGGCCTGACGCTGACCCTGCTGTTGCTGCGCTATGGGCGTCCGCAGCAGGCGGGGCAGTGGCTAGGATTCGTGTGCATGGCGTGGGCCTTGCCGCGCGGGGCGGAGCATCCCGTCGAACTGGCGCTGATGTCTACCGCCGCGCTGACGGCCCTGTGCATCTCGCTGGCCCACGAAGGTTTCCACATGGCGTTTCGCGACGAGCTGACCGGCCTGCCGGGCCGGCGCGCGCTGAACGAGCGTCTGCAGCGCATGGGGCGCGTCTATACGCTGGCGATGGCCGACGTCGACAACTTCAAGGCTTTCAACGACACCCACGGGCATGACGTAGGCGACCAGGTCCTGCGCATGGTGGCGGCGCAGTTGCGGCGCGTGCCGGGCGGCGGCCGGGCCTACCGCTACGGCGGCGAGGAATTCACGCTGGTGTTCCCGGGCAAGACCGCGGCGGAAAGCATGCCGCACCTGGAAAGCGTCAGGCGCTCCATCGAGGCCTACCAGATGCGCCTGCGCGACAAGCCGGTGCGCCCCAAGGCCGACCAGATCGGCCTGCGCCGCCGCGGCGGGCGCGACGCGCGCAATGCGCGGCCGCTGCGGGTGACGGTCAGCATAGGCGTAGCCGAACGCAGCGACGCCCTGCGCGCGCCCGACGCGGTGATCAAGGCGGCGGATCAGGCGCTCTACAAAGCCAAGGACGAAGGCCGCAATCTGGTGCGGGCGTTCAGCACGCGGCGCCGGACTGGCGCGGCGTGATGCGGCGCCGCTACTTGCCGGCCAGCGGCAGCGCCATCAGCGCTTCGTCGTAGAGTTCGCCGTTCACGCATAGCGCTTCGCGCTCGCGCCCGTATTCGGCAAAGCCCAGGCTTAGATACAGCGCGGTGGCCGCCTGATTGTTGGCGGTCACGCTCAGCTGCACCTGGCGGATGCCGCGCATGCCCGAGGCATGGGCGATCGCCGCCTGCATCAGTTGCCGGGCCAGGCCCTGACCGCGCTGCGCCGGCGCCACGTACATGCTCCAGATGTGCGCTTTGTGGCGCATCTTCAGTTTGCGCTGGCGGCCCACGCCGACCATGCCGGCCAGGACCCCGCCGCAGAACGCGCCAAACATTGCGCTGTCGTCCGAAGGCTGGATCCAGCCGCGGATATCCTCCAATGTCAGCGTGTGTTCCTCTTCGTAACTCGATCCGAACGATTCAGGGGTTTCCACCAGGGCGTCCAGGCGCAATTGGCGCAGCGGCGCCGCGTCGGCGGGAACAAGGCGTCGGACGGTGATCGGGGACATGGTCGGCAAGTGTTGGGAATAGGGAACGTTCGGCGGTGGATTCGCCAGTATAGGGGGACGCGCTGCCTATAATGGTCCTAACGCCGCTTGCGGTTTTCACAAAGGAGCCAATGATGTTCGGTTTCCTCAAGACAAACCAGGACGCCAAGCGCGACGAAGTCCAGGAAGAGTTCGTGGCGCGCGTGGCGGGTGCTGCGCAGGACTTCGTCCAGGCAGCCGGCTCGGCTGGCGCCGTGCTGGATTACACGCCATCCAGCGTCCATGCGCTGGACGAAGCGCTGGAGGCCGCCCATCTCGGGACCTTGCCTCTCACTCCCATGCAGACCGTCGGCGCCGCCGCCTACCTCTACGAGGTGGGACGCCGCGCGTATGGCGGCCTCTACGAAGTGTGCGATGACGAGGACCCAGTGGTGCTGGTCTGCGGCGAGCCCGATTCCGAGGTCTGCTTCGGCGCCATCGCCAAGGTCGAAAGGCGCATCCGTTACGGCTCCGCCGAGGCCATCCCACCTTATTTCGAACAGTTCCTGATGGCCTTGCAGGCGGGCGAGGCCCGCACCATCCGCTAGCGTCCCGGCGCTTCGGGCGCCCGGTTTGCTTCCCCGTGCGGCCCGGCTCTCTGTGCTGAAAACGTCCGCTTTTGGCGCGATGACAACGGCCGTCCGGGCCATTCCGGGATTTCCCTTAGGACTGTAAGAAAAACAGCCCTACAATTCGGCCATTCCCGCCGCCCTGGCGGGTGCTCGCGCCGTCTGTCATCAGGCGGATTTTTACTAGAAGTACACTCGCGCCGCGTTACGCGTCCGAACCCGCCTTGCCCCCAGGAGCGCCTGCATGAAATTCCGCTTCCCCATTTTCATCATCGACGAAGACTACCGTTCCGAGAACGCGTCCGGTCTGGGTATCCGCGCCTTGTCCGCGGCGATCGAGGCCGAGGGCGTCGAGGTGATCGGGGTGACCAGTTACGGCGACCTGAGCTCGTTCGCCCAGCAGCAGAGCCGGGCCAGCGCCTTCATCCTGTCGATCGACGACGAAGAATTCGACGTGGATTCGCCCGAGGACGTGGCCAGCGCCATCAAGAACCTGCGCGCCTTCATCGGCGAGCTGCGTTTCCGCAATGCCGACATCCCCATCTACCTGTACGGCGAGACGCGCACGTCCGAGCACATCCCCAACGACATCCTGCGCGAGCTGCACGGCTTCATCCACATGTTCGAGGACACCCCCGAATTCGTGGCGCGCCACATCATCCGCGAAGCCCGCAGCTACGTCGACAGCCTGCCGCCGCCGTTCTTCCGTGAACTGGTCAAGTACGCGCAGGACGGCTCGTACTCCTGGCACTGCCCCGGCCACTCCGGCGGCGTGGCGTTCCTGAAGAGCCCGGTGGGCCAGATGTTCCACCAGTTCTTCGGCGAGAACATGCTGCGCGCAGACGTCTGCAACGCCGTGGACGAACTGGGCCAGCTGCTGGACCACACCGGTCCCGTGGCCGAATCCGAACTGAACGCCGCGCGCATCTTCCACGCCGACCACTGTTTCTTCGTGACCAACGGCACCTCCACCTCCAACAAGGTGGTGTGGCATGCCAACGTGGCCGCGGGCGACGTGGTGGTGGTGGACCGCAACTGCCACAAGTCGATCCTGCACGCCATCACGATGACGGGCGCGATTCCGGTGTTCCTGCGTCCCACGCGCAACCACCTGGGCATCATCGGTCCGATTCCGCTGGAAGAATTCCACCCGGACAACATCCGCAAGAAGATCGAGGCCAACCCCTTCGCGCGCGAAGCGGTGAACAAGAACCCGCGCATCCTGACGCTGACGCAGAGCACCTACGACGGCGTCATCTACAACGTCGAAATGATCAAGAAGCAGCTGGGGAGCTACGTCGACACGCTGCACTTCGACGAAGCCTGGCTGCCGCACGCGTCGTTCCACGAGTACTACCAGGACATGCACGCCATCGGCCAGGACCGTCCGCGCAGCCAGGACGCGATGGTGTTCGCCACCCACTCCACGCACAAGCTGCTGGCCGGCATTTCGCAGGCCTCGCAGATCATCGTGCAGGAGTCCGAGACCCGCAAGCTGGACCGCAACGTCTTCAACGAAGCCTACCTGATGCACACGTCCACCTCGCCCCAGTACGCGATCATCGCGTCCTGCGACGTGGCCGCCGCCATGATGGAGCCGCCGGGAGGCACCGCGCTGGTCGAGGAAAGCATCCGCGAAGCCCTGGACTTCCGTCGCGCCATGCGCAAGGTGGAATCCGAATTCGGCAAGAACGACTGGTGGTTCAAGGTCTGGGGGCCGAACCGCCTGGTTTCGGAAGGCATCGGCAACCGCGACGAATGGATCCTGGAGTCCAACGACCACTGGCATGGCTTCGGCGAAATGGCCGAAGGCTTCAACATGCTGGACCCGATCAAGGCCACCATCATCACCCCGGGCCTGGATATGTCGGGCAGCTTCGGCGAAACCGGCATTCCCGCCGCGCTGGTCTCCAAGTACCTGACCGAGCACGGCGTGGTGGTCGAGAAGACCGGCCTGTATTCGTTCTTCATCCTGTTCACCATCGGCATCACCAAGGGCCGCTGGAACACGCTGCTGACCGCCTTGCAGCAATTCAAGGACGACTACGACCGCAACCAGCCGCTGTGGCGCATCCTGCCGGAATTCTGCCGCGACCATCGCCGCTACGAGCGCATGGGCCTGCGCGACTTGTGCCAGGAGATCCACGAAGCCTATCGCGCGCGTGACGTGGCCCGCCTGACCACCGAGATGTACCTGAGCGACATGGTGCCGGCCCTCAAGCCGTCGGATGCCTTCGCCCGCATGGCGCACCGCGAGGTCGAGCGCGTCGACATCGACAAGCTCGAAGGCCGCGTCACCGGCGTGCTGCTGACCCCGTATCCTCCGGGCATCCCGCTCTTGATCCCGGGCGAACGCTTCAACCGCACCATCGTCCAGTACCTGCAGTTCGCGCGCGAGTTCAACCAGCGCTTCCCGGGCTTCGAAACCTACATCCACGGCCTGGCCGACGAAGTGGGTCCGGATGGCGAAAAGCGCTATTACGTCGACTGCCTGATCGAAGACTGATGTTCGATGTAGCAGTACTCGGCGCCGGCGCCGCGGGCATGATGTGTGCCGCGGTCGCCGGCCAGCGCGGCTTGCGCGTGGTGCTGGTCGACCACGCCGAGCGCCTGGCGGAGAAGATCCGCATTTCCGGCGGCGGCCGCTGCAACTTCACCAATATCGGCGCCGGCCCCGCCAACTTCCTCTCCGACAATCCGCATTTCTGCCGTTCGGCCTTGGCCGGTTACACGCCGCAGGATTTCCTGGCGCTGATGAAGCGCCACCACATCGCCTGGCATGAGAAGCATCGCGGCCAGCTGTTCTGCGACGATTCCAGCGAATCCATCATCGAAATGCTGCGCGCGGAGTGCGACGCGGGCAGGGTGCAGTGGCGCATGGGATGCTCGGTGGCCGAGATCGGCCATGGCGAGCAGGGTTACGAGCTGCACACCAGCCAGGGCACGATCCGCGCCGCGAAACTGGTGATCGCGACCGGCGGCATGGCCATTCCCCAACTGGGCGCCACCGATTTTGGCCTGAAGATCGCGCGGCAGTTCGGCCTGAAGGTCGTGGAACCGCGTCCCGCCCTGGTGCCGCTGACCTTCGATGCCGAGCAGTGGCGGTCCCTTTCCGAATTGTCCGGCGTGGCGCTGGAGGTCAATCTGCACACGGGGCAGGGCAAGGCGCGCGGCGAGTTCCTCGAGGACCTGCTCTTTACCCATCGCGGCCTGTCCGGACCTGCCATTCTGCAGATCTCCAGCTACTGGAAACCTGGGGAGCCCATCGTGATCGATCTGGCGCCTGGCCGCGATCTGGCGGAAGAACTGCTGGCGTCGAAGTCGGGCAACCGGCAGCAGCTGCATACCGTCCTGGCGGGCCTCTGGCCCAAGCGCCTGGCCGACCGCTGGCTGCACCTGGCGGAGCAGGGCGGCAAGCCGGGCCTGGCGGCGCTGCGCCTGGCCGACGCGCCGGACAAGACCTTGCGCACGCTGGCCCAGGACATCCATCAATGGAGCCTGGTGCCCAGCGGCACGGCCGGCTACAAGAAGGCCGAAGTCATGCGCGGCGGCGTGGACACGCGCGGGCTGGACCAGAAGTCCATGCAGGCCAAGACCGTCGCCGGCCTCTATTTCATCGGCGAAGCCGTGGACGTCACGGGCTGGCTGGGCGGCTACAACTTCCAGTGGGCCTGGGCTTCGGGCGTGGCCTGCGGCAAGGCGCTATAGCGTCCTCTGGCGGGACAGGGCGCCGATAGGCCGGCGCTATGGCAGGTATTGGAAGCCTGCCATTGTTATATCAAATAAAAATACTTATCATTTATGTTTTTGATATTGATCCAAACCCTGAATCGGGGGGCGGATCCAACGGAGACATGCATGGCCTACACTCTTCCGCCCCTGCCGTATGCCTACGACGCCCTGGAACCTCACATCGACGCGATGACGATGGAGATCCACTACAGCAAGCACCATCAGACCTACGTCAACAGCCTGAACGCCGCGCTGGAAGGTGCGGGCATCGTCACCAACGAGCCGGTCGAGTCCCTGGTGGCGCGGCTGGAGCAGTTGCCCGAAGCCATCCGCGGCGCCGTGCGCAACCACGGCGGGGGCCACGCCAACCACAGCCTGTTCTGGTCGGTCATGTCGCCCGAGGGCGGGGGTGAGCCGGACGGCGCATTGGCAGCGGCCATCGAGTCCGAACTGGGCGGGCAGGCCGCCTTCCGCGACGCGTTCACCAAGGCTGCGCTGACCCGCTTCGGCAGCGGCTGGGCCTGGCTCTCGGTCACGCCGGCCGGCAAGCTTGCGGTGGAAAGCAGCGCCAACCAGGACAGCCCCCTGATACACGGCAACACGCCCATCCTGGGACTGGACGTGTGGGAGCACGCCTACTACCTGAAGTACCAGAACCGCAGGCCCGAGTACATCGGCGCCTTTTACAATGTCGTGAATTGGCCTGAAGTGGCGCGCCGCTACGCGGCAGCCCAGCGCTGAGCGCATCTCTCGCAAGGAGGGCAGCGGCACATGAATACCTTCAGCCGTCATCGCGTGCGGCCGGCGGCCACCAGCATCAGCGTGTGGACCCTGGCCGTATTGGTGGCATGCCTGGGCCTGCACCAGTTGTGGGCCTATCTGGACGTGCGCGCGCCGCACGTGGCCGATGCCCTCCTGGGCGGGCTGGTGGCCGCGGGCGCTACTGCCCTGGGTACTTTGCCCATCCTGTTTGCCCGGACCATCCCCCAGAAAATGCAGGACAGCATGTTCGGCTTCGGCGCCGGCGTGATGCTGGCCGCCAGCGCCTTCTCGCTGGTGGCGCCGGGCATCGCCGCGGGCCGCGACCTGGGCTATGGCCCCTGGGGCGCCGGCTTGACGGTGGGCGCGGCCGTACTGCTGGGGGCGGCGGTGCTGCTGCTCATGGACCGTACCCTGCCGCACGAACATTTCATCAAGGGCCGGGAAGGCATCGAGGCGCACCGCCTGCGCCGCACTTGGCTGTTCGTCTTCGCCATCACCCTGCATAACCTGCCGGAAGGCCTGGCCATAGGCGTGGGCTACGCGGGCAACGACGCCATGCGCGGCACCGCGCTGGCCACCGGCATTGCGATCCAGGACATTCCCGAAGGGCTGGTGGTGGCGGTGGCGCTGCTGGCGGCGGGCTATCAGCGCGCCTTCGCGGTGGCGCTGGGCATGCTGTCCGGCCTGGTCGAGCCGCTGGGCGCGGTGCTCGGCGCCGCAGTGGTCGGCTGGTCCGAGCCGCTTCTGCCCTGGGGCCTGGGTTTTGCCGCAGGCGCCATGCTGTTCGTGATCAGCCACGAGATCATCCCAGAATCGCACCGCAAGGGGCATGAGGTCTACGCGACCTGCGGCCTGATGCTGGGTTTCGTGCTGATGATGCTGCTGGACACGGCGCTGGGCTGAGCCGCCGCGGGCATTCCCTGGCCGCGGCTTTCGTTGTATGCTTGCGCCGCTGTCACGCATGTTGCGGGAGAGAGCGGCCTGTACGTCCGGCCGCCGCCGAAGGCGCAATTCGCCCGGAATCGCTCAGGTAACCCATACCGCCCATGCTTGCCCTGTCCCGGTTTTCTCACCGTGCGGACGCGGCAAAACAGTACTCTGGAGAGACCTGGCGCCGACCCTGAACTAGGGACATAGCGAGCAGCCCAGGCGCCGAAGGTGCAAACCCGCCATGCGGGGCAACTCTCAGGCAAAAGGACAGAGGGGCGGAAGATTCAGCCGTTGTACAAGCGCACCCCGCTTGGCACCACTGGCATTCCGTAACCCTGGCAACACTGCCGCCCCGGAGTTTCCGCGCATGTCCGCAACCCTCAAACGCACCCCGCTGGCCGAAGAACACATCGCCTCTGGCGCCCGCATGGTCGACTTCGGCGGCTGGGACATGCCGCTGGCCTACGGTTCGCAGCTGGAAGAGCACCACGCCGTGCGCCAGGACGCCGGCATGTTCGATGTGTCGCACATGCTGAACGTCGACGTGGCCGGTCCCGACGCGTTCGCCTTCCTGCAGCGCCTGGTCGCCAACGACGTGTCCAAGCTGACCGTGCCCGGCAAGGCGTTGTACAGCTGCATGCTGAACCCGCAAGGCGGCGTGATCGACGACCTGATCATCTATTTCTTCGCCGCCGACGAATGGCGCGTCGTGGTCAACGCAGGCACGGCCGACAAGGACGTCGCCTGGATGCAGCGCGTCAAGCAGGCTGGCCAGTTCGACGTTGCCATCACGCCGCGCCGCGATCTGGCCATGGTGGCCGTGCAAGGCCCCAACGCCCGCGCCAAGGTCTGGGCCGCGCGCCCGGCCTGGCAGGCCGCCAGCGAGCCGCTTACCCCCTTCGTGGCCGCCCGCGTGGGCGACGACACCCTGGTGGCCCGTACCGGCTACACCGGCGAGGACGGCTTTGAAATCGTGCTGCCGGCCGCCGAAGTCGTGCAGCTGTGGCGCGACCTGGTCGCCCAGGGCGTGCGGCCCTGCGGCCTGGGCGCGCGCGACACGCTGCGCCTGGAAGCCGGCATGAATCTGTACGGCCAGGACATGGACGAGCTGACCCAGCCCGACCAGGCCGGCCTGACCTGGACCGTGTCCCTGAAGAACGCCGAGCGCCGCTTCATCGGCCGCGACGCGCTGGAACAATTCGCTACCCCCGCCACCTTCATCGGCCTGAAGCTGCAAGAACGCGGCGTGATGCGCGCGCACATGGCCGTGCGCACCAAGGAAGGCACGGGCGAGCTCACCAGCGGCACCATGTCGCCCACGCTGGGCGTATCGATCGGCTTTGCCCGTCTGCCTCAAGGCGTCAAGCCGGGCGACACGGTCGAGGTCGACATCCGCGGTAAGTGGGTGCCCGCCCTGGCCTGCAAATTGCCGTTCGTGCGTAACGGCAAAGCGGTCGAACACTCGTAAACTCGAAGCTTCGCGCGAGCCGCCGGCCCCTGGGGCGACGGCCGCCCGCGCGAGGCGCGCAACACCATTCATCTACCCGCATTCCCTCAGGAGTTCCCATGAGTCTGCCCACCGATCGCAAGTACACCGAGTCCCATGAATGGGTCAAAGCCGAAGGCGATGTGTTCGTCGTCGGCATCACCGATACCGCCCAGGATCAATTGGGCGACCTGGTCTTCGTTGGCGACGTGAAGGTCGGCGCCAAGCTGAACGCCGGTGAAACCGCTGGCGTGGTCGAATCGGTCAAGGCCGCTTCGGACATCTACGCTCCCGTGGCTGGCGAGATCGTCGCGTTCAACGAAGAGCTGGAAAACAATCCCAACCTGATCAACGAATCGGCCTTCACCGCCTGGATCTTCAAGATCAAGCCGGTCAACGCCGCCGACGCCGACAAGCTGCTCGACGCCGCCGGCTACGAAGCCGTCGCCAACGGCTAAGCCAGCCTGGCTGGAACGGGCGCAGGGCACCCGCCACGCGCCCGTTCCGCAAGATGCAATACCGTCCGTCCTCCGACGACACCCGCTATCCCGAGACCTCTCCATGTCGCGCGCCCTAGACACCCACACCGACTTCATTCCCCGCCACATCGGCCCTTCCGACGCCGACCAGGCCGCCATGCTTGCCGTCATCGGCAGCGCCAGCCTGGACGCCCTGATCGAAGAAGTCGTGCCGCCCAAGATCCGCAGCCAGGCCCCGCTGGCGCTGCCCGCCTCGCGCAGCGAAACCGACGTGCTGGCCGAACTGAAGCAGATCGCCGGCCGCAACAAGGTCTACCGCAGCTATATCGGCCAGGGGTACTACGGCACGCAGACGCCCAACGTGGTGTTGCGCAACATTCTTGAGAATCCCGCCTGGTACACGGCCTACACGCCTTACCAGCCCGAGATCTCGCAGGGCCGCCTCGAAGCCCTGCTGAACTACCAGACCATGGTCGCCGACCTGACCGGGCTGGACATCTCCAACGCCTCGCTGCTGGACGAAAGCACCGCCGCCGCCGAAGCCATGACGCTGGCGCGCCGCAGCGCCAAGTCGAAGAGCCCGGTGTTCTTCATTTCGCGCCACGTGCATCCCCAGACCATCGAAGTCGTGCGCACGCGCGCCGAAGGCCTGGACATCGAAATCACCATCGGCGACGAGGCCGAAGGCCTGCCCGAGTGCTTCGGCGTGCTGCTGCAGTACCCGCACAGCACCGGCTCCGTCGCCGACTACCGCAAGCTGGCCGAAGCCGCGCATGCGCAAGGCGCCATCGTGGCCGTCGCGACCGACCTGCTGGCGCTGGCCCTGCTGGCCGCGCCCGGCGAATGGGGCGCGGATATCGCCATCGGTTCGGCCCAGCGCTTCGGCGTGCCGTTCGGTTTCGGCGGCCCGCATGCCGGATTCATGGCCTGCAAGGACGCCTTCAAGCGCAACATGGCTGGCCGCCTGGTCGGCGTGTCCAAGGACGCGCAGGGCAACCCGGCCATGCGCCTGGCGCTGCAGACGCGCGAACAGCACATCCGCCGCGAAAAGGCCACTTCCAACATTTGCACCGCGCAAGTGCTGCTGGCCGTGATGGCCGGCATGTACGCCGTGTGGCACGGTCCGGCCGGCATCCGCCGCATCGCCGAGCGCGTGCAGCGCAGCACCGCCATCCTGCGCGCCGAGCTGGTCAAGCTGGGCGTGAAGGTCGTCAACGACACCTTCTTCGACACGCTGCTGCTGGAAACCGGGGCGGCCACGCCCGCCATCCTGACCGCCGCCGATTGCGCGCACATCAACCTGCGCCGCGTCGATGGCGCCCGCCTGGCGGTGTCGCTGGACGAGACCGTGACCGCGGCTGACCTGCAGGCGCTGGTCAACGTCTTCGCCGCCGGCCTGGAACGCGACGACGTCGAACTCGACATCGACGCGCTGGACGCGGCCGCCGCCAGCGGCATTCCCGCCGGCGTGGCGCGCGAAAGCGCGATCCTGACGCACCCGGTGTTCTCCAGCGTGCAGTCGGAAACCGACATGCTGCGCTACCTGCGCAAGCTGGCCGACAAGGATCTGGCGCTGGACCGCACCATGATTCCGCTGGGCTCGTGCACCATGAAGCTCAACGCGACCGCCGAGATGATCCCCATCACCTGGCCCGAGTTCGCGCTGATCCACCCATTTGCGCCGGCTTCGCAAAGCCAGGGCTACAACGAACTGATCGACCGCCTGTCGGCCGCGCTGTGCGAGATCACCGGCTACGACAACATCAGCCTGCAGCCCAACTCGGGCGCGCAGGGCGAGTACGCAGGCCTCCTGGCCATCCGCGGCTACCATCAGGCCAACGGCCAGCATCAGCGCAACATCTGCCTGATCCCGTCGTCGGCGCACGGCACCAACCCGGCCTCGGCGCAACTGGCCGGCATGGACGTGGTGGTGGTGGCGTCGGATGCCAACGGCAACGTCGATCTGGCCGACCTGCGCGCCAAGATCGAACAGGTCGGCGACAAGCTGGCCGCTTTGATGATCACGTATCCGTCGACCCACGGCGTGTTCGAGGAAGCCGTCACCGAGATCTGCGATCTGGTGCACCAGGCCGGCGGCCAGGTCTACCTGGACGGCGCCAACATGAACGCGATGGTGGGCGTGGCCCAGCCGGGCAAGTTCGGTTCGGACGTGTCCCACCTGAACCTGCACAAGACCTTCTGCATTCCGCACGGCGGCGGCGGCCCCGGCGTGGGCCCCGTGGCGGTGCGCGCGCACCTGGCTCCCTACCTGCCGGGCGTGGTGAACGAGCAGGGCAAGCTGCCTGGCGACGCCAAGGTCGGTCCGGTGTCGGCCGCGCCGTTCGGTTCCGCGGGCATCTTGCCGATTCCGTTCGTGTACATCTCGCTGATGGGCGCCGACGGCCTGCGCCGCGCCACCGAAGTCGCCATCCTGAACGCCAATTACATCGCCACCCGCCTGCGTGACCACTATCCGGTCCTGTACGCGGGCCGCAACGGCCGCGTGGCGCACGAGTGCATCCTCGATGTGCGTCCGCTCAAGGAAACCAGCGGCATCAGCGCCGAAGACATCGCCAAGCGCCTGATGGACTACGGCTTCCATGCGCCCACCATGAGCTTCCCGGTGGCCGGCACGCTGATGGTCGAGCCGACCGAATCGGAAGGCGTTGCCGAACTGGACCGCTTCATCGACGCGATGATCTCGATCCGCGAAGAAATCGCCCAGGTCGAGCGCGGCGAGCGCGATGCCGAGGACAACGTCCTGAAGAACGCGCCGCACACCGCGCAGATGCTGCTGGCCGAGGAATGGCTGCACGCGTACCCGCGCCAGCAGGCCGCCTACCCGGTGGCCTCGCTGCGCGACGCCAAGTACTGGCCGCCGGTTGCCCGCGTGGACAACGCCTATGGCGACCGCAACCTGGTGTGCGCCTGCTTGCCGATCGAAGCCTACGCATAAGTGCGGGCCGCGAGGCCCGGCGCGAGCCGGGCCCAAGGCAAAAAAAATCCCCCATCCGAAAGATGGGGGATTTTTTTGTCTTGCGTCAGCCGAGGTTTACTTCGCCGGCGCGGCCTTGCTGGCCACCGAGAAGTCTTCCGCGATGCTGAAGAACGTGTTGAGCATGATCTGCAGGTTTTCCTTGCCGATGCCGCCTTCCGAGTTCATGTCCATCTGCAGCACGGCCCGGTTCTTGTCGTCCAGGTAGGCGCGGGTCCAGCGGTATTCCTGGTTCCAGGCGTTGATGGCCTTGAGCGAGACCGGCTTCTTGCTGCTGTAGGTCGCGGTCACGACGAGGTCATGGCACTTCTCGGTGAAGTCGTTGCACAGGAAGTCGACGCGCAGCTCGCTGGCGCCGGTGTCGCGGGGATCCAGGATCAGGACGGGACCTTCGTCGCCGTCTTGCTTGCGGGGGTTGTAGACCATGTCGTCCAGCATGGTCGTCACGGTGTCCAGGTCGAAGTCCTGCATGTAGCCGGCCACGGACGCGGTGTCGGAGGGCGCGGCAAGTTCCGCGCCTTCGGCCGGTTCGCCTTCCTCTTCCATGCCGTCCATGTCATCCATGTCGTCGTCCATTCCGGTCGCGCCCAGCAGGCCCGAGAACAGTTCGTCGGCGGGGATCTTCTGGCCGTTCAGGTCGCCCATGCCATCGGCGTAGTGGAACTTGCCGATGATGTTGTCGCCGTCGTTCTTGCCGACGTTGAGCATTTCAGCCATGCCGGACATCGAGCGCATCTGGTCGTCGGCTTCCTCGGCCGCCTTTTCCGCGGTCAAGCCCTGCTTCTTGACGGCGTACTGGACGATCAGTTCGCGCACCATGGGCTTGGAGATGACCAGCGTCGCATCGATCTGCTTGATGGCCTTGACCATGATCTCCTGCGGCGTCAGGTCCTTGACGTTGGGCGGATTGGTCAGGTCCAGCGCGAAGGTCAGCTTGCTTTCGCCCTTGTCGGTCTTCCAGCTGATCGGGTCGATGCTGAACGTGGGGTTGCCGTTGAGCAGCTTGCCGGCGTTTTCCAGCACGGCGTCGAACTGCTCGTCCTTCAGGCCTTCGTCGCTGGCGCCCAACATGTACTGGCGCACGATCTGGTTGTAGGTGTCCGACAGCTGCTTGATGGCGGCGCCGTCCAGCTTGGCGAGCTTGATCACGGCCTGGCCGTTGCCCAGCGCCACGTCGTTGAGCGTGATGGTGCCGGTCTGGTAGGTGGCTTCGACGTTGACGTTCTTGTCGTCTTCGGCCAGCTTGACGCCGTAGCCCAGATTGTCCACCGAGACCTTGATGTCGTCGCCGGCGCGGGTCACGTCGAGGCGCTTGAGCTTGACGCTGGAATCTCCGATGGAGAGGCCGAACTTGCCCATGCGGCTGTCGACGTCCATGGTCAGGCCGGACATCAGCATCTTGACGGGATCATCCGACTTTTCGCCGTCCACCGACAGCGTTTCGACCAGGGCGTGCGCCGTGACGGCCTGCAGCGCGCGGTCGAAGGTGCCGTTGATCGCCATGCCGCTGAAATTGACGGCGTTGCCTTCGTGCGTGATCTGCACGGGGGCAATATTGGCGGTGGAGGTGGCGAAGCCGCCGAAACTGATGACCGTGTCGGCGCTCAGGGGCGCGACGCCCTTGGTCAGCTCGAACAGTTCCTTGATGTTGTCGGTCTTGGCGAGCTCGGCGTGCGTGAACGCCAGCTTGGGTGCGATGGCGCCGCGCGCCAGGGCGCTCTTGGGGAAGGGGCCGTGTTCGATGGACGCATCGAACTCGATCATGCCCTTGGGCATGTCTTCGGCGACCTTGTCGCCCTTGACCAGCGACACGCCGTAGCGCGCCTGCGTCGAGAACAGGCCACGCTCGTACTTCAGCTGATCGATGCGCAGACCGAACAGGGGCGTGATCTTGGCCAGCTTTTCATTGGCTTCCGCCAGGTGGCGCTGCGAGCTTTCCTCGATGCGCTTGCCGGTGTACCACGTGGCCCCGACCCAGCTTCCCGCTCCCACTATGACCACGCCCAGGGTGATCGCTACGCTCTTTTTCATCGTTCTGCTTGTATCGTTGATTATCGAGTCATATCCGGTGAACGGCGGCTGCTTCTGGCCGCCGGACGCCGTTACTGACGCCCGCCATCGGAATACGCGTATTCATCGGCCTGTAAGGCCCGCGGCGAGTATACCGAGGCCGATGGTCATCTGAGGGCGCTCGCCGTTACAGAAGATTTCAAAATGAAAGCCGGCGCAGTTGCGCCGGCTTTCCGGGGTACAGCGACGGCGGTCCGGTTTACATCGGATCGAGGGGATAGATGGGGCGGCGCACGTGCTTGAAATCAAGCTGGCCGTAGTCCGAGGTGGTCACCCCCACGCCGGTGCATTCGATGACCTGCGTTGCCATGTCGGAAAAGCCCGCGCGCCAATGCACGCGGCTCTTGAGCACGACATAGCGTTTTTGCAGCGGATCGATGCCGGCCGACAGCAGGCAGTTGATGTCGAACGGCTCCTGGTGACGGGACACCACCACGATTTCCACGCGGCCTGTGTCGATCACGACCGTCAGGCCGGTGTCGTTGCGCACGCCGCGGTACATGGGGCCGCGGTTCAGGTAGACGCCGTCGAACACCAGCTTGACGCGGCCGGTAACCTCCAGCGGCTCGCTGGGCTCCTTGATGGCGGGCATGGCGAGCTTGCCGCCGAGCTGGATCGTGATTGTCTGGCCCACGCCTGCCGCGGCCGCGTCGAGTGCGGCCTGCGGGTCGCAAATGGCATAGAAGACCACGTTCTCCAGTTCCTGGCGCAGCACCTCGGCCAGCACGGCGGTGGTGTCCATGGTGCCGCCGGAACCGGTATTGTCGTAATGGTCCAGCAGCACGACCGGGCCTTGTTCGATGGCCTTGGCGCGGGCTATGGTGGGCGCCAGCGGCTCCGGGTGGAATACCCAGTCGGCGCGGCCGTTCCAGGCCTGGTCCAGCAGCTCGTCGCGGTGGCGCTGCGCCTGGGCCAGATTGCCGTCGGTACAGACCACGGCGCTCAGGCCGGCTTCGCGGATGTCGGCGTGGGGGAATCCCACGAAGACGGAGGCGGCCAGGACGCCGCCGGCTTCCAGTTCCTTGCAGCGTTCCTGCAGCGGCTTGTTGGGCGCCGCGTGGGTGCCTTGGCACATGATGTGCGGCAGCATGGGCTTGTTGGCCCAGGACATGACAGGCTTGATCTCGCCCTTCAGGGTGCGCGCGATCACGTTCGCGGCGCGCAGGCCGGCCGCGCGGATGTCCACGTGCGGATAGGTATGGAAGCCGGTGATGACCGTGGCATGCTTGACGATGTCGTCGTAGATATTGGCGTGCATGTCCAGCGTCACCGCCACGGGCGTGTGCGGATCGATCTCGCGCAGGCGGCGCAGCAGGTCGCCCTCGGCGTCCTCCACGCCTTCGGCGACCATGGCGCCGTGCAGGTCGAGCAGGATGGCGTCGTAGCCGCCGCGCTGGACCTCGTCCAGGACCAGCTTGCATAGCCGTTCATGGGTTTCGGCGCTGGCGGGGCCGCTGGGCCAGGATTCGGCCGCCACGGGCACGACCATCTCGGCGCCTTCGCGGCGCGCCACTTCGATATAGCCGCCCAGCCCGCTGTCGGTGTTCTCGTAGGCCTTGATGGCGCGGTCGCCGGCCAGGACCTCCGGGTTGCCGCGAAAGAAGCGCTCAAGCGGGGTAGGCACGGGCGAAAACGTATTCGTCTCGTGCTTGATCATTGCCAAAAGCCAACGCATGGGAATTCCTGTGGGTTTGCTGTTGAGGATCGGTCAGGCCGCCCGGGGCGGCTGGGGCCAGGGGTGTTGTTCGGGTCGCATGGCTTCCCAGGCGCGCGCCATGCGCAGCACCCCCAGGTCGTCAAAGCGCGCGCCGGCGATCTGCAGGCCGATGGGCAGGCCGGCCTTGGTGTAGCCGCAATTGACGGACGCCGCGGGCTGCTCGCTCATGTTGTACGGAAGCGTGAATCCGATGTGGTGCATGGTGGTCGCGACCTCGTTGGTGGGCGACGGCCATTCGGCGTTGTAGGCGACCACCGGGGCCACGGGCGAGAGCACGTAGTCGTAGGGCGCGCAGGCCGCGACCGTCTTGGCGCGCACGTTCATGGTCTCGTAGTAGCTGCGGAATACGGCTTCGCCGGACTGGCCGCCGCCGCTTTCCGCCCAGGTGCGGATGAAGGGCAGGATCTTGTCGCGGCGGGCCTGCGGCAAGGCCGACAGATCGATGGCCGAGCGCGTGCGCCAGAAGCGGTCCACGCCCTCCAGCATGTCGGGCGTCATCCAGGGCTGCATCGGCGTCACGATGGCGCCGGCGGCCTCGAAGGCGCGGGCAGCGGCCTCGACCGCGGCGCGGATTTCCGGGTCCAGGGGCAGGCCGCAGCCCGCATCCATGAGCAAGCCGATGCGCAGGCCGCGCAGGTCGAGTTCCAGGTCCAGCCAGTCGAAGTCCTGGTAGGGCAGGCTCATGTGGTCGCGCGCGTCGGGCTGCGACAGCACGCCCATCATGAGCGCCGAGTCGGCGACGGTGCGCGTCATGGGGCCGGCGCAGCGGCCCATGAACGGCGGGTCGATGGGGATGCGGCCCAGGCTGGGCTTGAGCGTGGCAATGCCGCACCAGGCCGCCGGCAGACGCACGGAACCGCCGATGTCGGTGCCGATATGCAGCGGGCCGTAGCCTGCGGCTGCCGCGGCGCCCGCGCCGGCGCTGGAGCCTCCGGGGTTCTTGGAAAGGTCCCAGGGATTGCGGGTCAGTTCATGGAAGCTGGACAGTCCCGAGGACAGCATGCCGAAGTCGGGCATGGTGGTCTTGCCCAGCAGCACGGCGCCCGCCTCGCGCATGCGGGCGGCCGGCGGTGCATCGGCGGCGGCAGGCTTCAATTCCGTTGCTGCCGTGCCCAGCGGCACCGGCACGCCGCGCGTGGCGATGTTTTCCTTGATGGTGGCGGGCACGCCGTCCAGCGTGTGCCCGCCGGTCGCCAGCGGTTCGCCCTTCATCCAGCGAGCCTCGGAGGCGCGGGCCTGCGCCAGCGCGCCGTCCGCATCCAGCGCGTAAGTGGCCTTCAGCTGGGGCTCCCAGCGGGCGATATGCTCCAGCACCGAGCGGGTGACTTCGACGGGCGAGAGCGTCTTGTCGCGGTAGGCCTGGAGCAGCTCCACGGCGGACAGTTCATGCGGTTGCGGCATTTCGGTTCCAGTGTGTGTACAGGCTGCGAGTTTCAGGGCACGGCCGCGTGGCCCAGGCCGGCGGCGACCGGCCGGAAGTTGCGGAAGTCCCAGTCGCGTCCGGGGGCGGCGTCGATCAGGGCCCGCGTGTATTCGTGGCGCGGTTCGGTCAGCACGGTTTCGGCGGAGCCGGTTTCGACGACCTTGCCTCGCTGCATGACCATGATGGTGTCGCAGATCTGTGCCGCCACGCGCAGGTCGTGGGTGATGAACAGCACGCCCACGCCGGTGCGCTGGCGCACCTGTTCCAGCAGTTCCAGCACCTGCGCCTGCACCGACACGTCCAATGCGGACACGGCTTCGTCGGCCACCAGGACCTCGGGGTCCATGACCAGGGCGCGCGCGATGC
This sequence comes from Achromobacter sp. ACM03, assembly GCF_014851665.1. Taxonomy (NCBI): domain Bacteria; kingdom Pseudomonadati; phylum Pseudomonadota; class Betaproteobacteria; order Burkholderiales; family Alcaligenaceae; genus Achromobacter; species Achromobacter sp. ACM03. The sequence continues at coordinate 838,960 of NZ_JACVAD010000002.1, forward strand.
AGATGCGCTGGCGCTGGCCGCCGGAGAACTGGTGCGGGTAGCGGTTCATTGCGTCCGGACTCAGGCCCACCACGCTCAGCGTTTCGCCGGCGCGCTTCAATGCCTGCTCGCGGGCCACGCCGAAGTTCAAGAGGCCCTCGATGATGGACTCACCGACGGTGCGTCGCGGATTCAGCGAACGGTACGGATCCTGGAACACGATCTGGATGCGGCGGCGCACCGGGCGCAGCGCCGACCCGGACAGGGTGCTGAGGTCTTCGCCGCCCATCATCATGTGGCCGGCGGTGGGTTCGATCAGGCGCACGATGCAGCGCGCCACGGTCGACTTGCCTGAACCGGACTCGCCCACGATGCCCAGGATCTCGCCCTTGCGCAGCGTCAGGTTGACGTCGGCGGCCGCGATCACGTTGCGCGCGGCCTGGCGCGAGAACAGCGAACTCTTGGTGCCGTAGGTGCGGCCCAGGCCCTTGACGTGCAGCACCGGCATGCCGGCCGGCGCCTCGCGGCGCGAGGGCACCAGGCTGGGTACGGACGACACCAGGCGACGGGTATAGGACTGCTTGGGCTCGGCCAGGATCTCGTTGCGCGTGCCGCTTTCGATCAGGTCGCCGCGGTTCATCACCACGATGCGGTCGGAGATCTCGGCCACCACGCCGAAGTCGTGGGTGATGAACAGCACCGCGGTCTGGTGCTTGACCTGCAGTTCCTTGATGAGCGCCAAAATCTGCTTCTGCGTGGTGACGTCCAGCGCCGTGGTCGGCTCGTCCGCGATCAGCAGCTTGGGCTCCAGGATCAGCGCCATGGCGATCACGATGCGCTGGCGCTGGCCGCCCGACAACTGGTGCGGATAGGCTTCGAAGATGCGTTCGACGTCTGGCAGGTGCACCGACCGGAACATGTCCAGCACCTTGGCGCGGCGCTCCGCGGCCGACATCTGCTTGCGGTGCAGGCGCAGCACTTCGTCGACCTGCTTGCCCACGGTGTGCACGGGGTTCAGCGCGGTCATGGGTTCCTGGAACACCATGGCCATGCGCGTGGCGCGCATCTCGCGCAGGCGGCGCTGCGTGGCCGTGACCACGTCTTCGCCTTCCACGCGGATCGAACCCGCGCTGACGCCCAGCACGCCGGGAGGCAGCAGGCCCATGACGGCCAGCGAGGTGACGGATTTGCCGGAGCCGGATTCGCCGACCACGCACACGGTTTCGCCGGCATGCACGTCCAGGCTCAGGTTGCGCACGACGCGGTTGCCGGCGCCGGCGACTTCCACCGAGAGGTTGCGGATGGCCAGGATGGCGGTCGAAGTATCGCCCGCGGGAGGAGTGGGGGAATAGGTCATCGGCATCAGATCCTGCGCACCATTTTCGGGTCCAGCGCGTCGCGCAAGGCGTCGCCCAGGATGTTCACGCTGAGCACGGTCAGCGACAGGAACAGGCCGGGGAACAGGATCAGGCCGGGCAGCATGCGGAAGTACATGCGTCCTTCGGACATGATGTTGCCCCAGGAGGCGATCTCGGGCGGGATGCCCGCGCCCAGGAAGCTCAGGATGGCTTCGGTGAGCATGGCGGACGCGAACACATAGGTGCCCTGTACCGTCAGCGGCGCGATGGTGCTGGGCACCATGTGGCGCCACAGCAGCAGCGGCAGCGGCGTGCCCAGGGCCAGCGCGGCTTCGACATAGGGTTCGCCGCGCACGGTCAGGATCTGGCCGCGCACCAGCCGCACCACGCGTGGAATTTCGGGGATGGTGATGGCGACCAGAACGGTGGTGATGCTGGCGCCAGTGACCGACACCAGGGCGATCGCCAGCAGGATGCCGGGGATGGCCATGATGGCGTCCATGGTGCGCATGATCAGCCCGTCCAGTGAACGGAACCAGCCCGCGATCACGCCGATGACCAGGCCGATGGCGACGCTGACCAGCGCCGCGCCCAGGCCCGCGATCAGCGAGACGCGCGCGCCGTAGGCCACGCGCGACCAGACGTCGCGGCCGAAGGCGTCGGTGCCCAGCAGGTAATCGGAGAAGGGCGGCTTCAGGCGTGCGCCGGGGTTGATCGAGGTGGGGTCGACGGTACCCAGCAGCGGTGCGAACAGCGCGATGGCGACGACGGCCACCAGCACGATCAGCGCCAGCATCACGGGCCAGCTTTTGAGGCCCTGGCGGATCTGGCGCCAGGCGGTGGCTTGGGGCGTGCCGCCGCCGGGGAGATCTGCGGCCGCTTGCGCGGCGGCATCGGTTGGCGTTTGCATGGTGTTAGTACCTGATCCGAGGGTCGAACACCGTGTAGGCGCAATCGACAACAAGATTGATGAACACGTAGACGAACGCGAAGAAGAGCGTCAGGCCCTGGATGACGGGGTAATCGCGCGCGAGCACGGCTTCCACCACCAGCCGGCCCAGGCCGGGGATGTTGAACACCGATTCGGTCACGACCACGCCGCTGATCAGCAGCGCGATGCCCAGGCCCACCACCGTGGCGATGGGCACGGCGGCGTTGCGCAGGGCGTGGCCCAGCAGCACGCCGGTTTCGCCCAGGCCCTTGGAGCGCGCCGTGCGGATGAAGTCCTCGCCCATGACCTCGATGACGCTGGTGCGCGTGATGCGCGCGATCAGCGCCACGTAGACCGTGGACAGGGCCAGCGACGGCAGGATGAGGCGGTGCAGGTACGGCCAGAAGCCCTTGGCCAGCGGCGCGTAGCCCTGCACGTTGAACCAGCCCAGCTTGATGGCGAAGAGCCAGATCAGCAGGTAGCCCGTGACGAAGACCGGCACCGAGAATCCCAGCACCGAGAAGCCCATCACGGCGCGGTCCAGCAGCTTGCCTTGGCGCCATGCGGCCAGCACGCCCAGCGGAATGGCGACGAGCAGGGTGAACACCAGGGTCAGCACCGCCAGGCTGAGCGACGGTTCCAGGCGCTGGCCGATCAGCTTGGTGACCGGCACGCCCGACATGAGCGAAGTGCCCAGGTCGCCTTGCAGGAGCTTGCCGCCCCAGATGAAGAACTGCTTGATGACCGGCTGGTCCAGGCCCATCGTCTGGCGTATCTGGACGATGCGCTCGGGCGTGGCGCCGTCGCCCGCCATGATGATGGCCGGATCTCCCGGGCTGAAACGCAATATCGCGAAGACCACCACCGCGACCATCACCAGAACGGGGATGGTCGCGAGGAGCCGGCGTGAGACAAATGCCAGCATGTATTTCCCCCTGAACTACTTGCCCATCAAGGGGCTTTCTTGACGTTCCAGAACGCGAACACCGGCGCGTGCACCAGGCCCGAGAGCTTGGTCGAGTAGACGGTGGGCACGGACATCTGGCCCAGCGGCACGTACAGGCCTTCATCGATGCCGATGCGCTGCACTTCCTCGGCGATCTTCTTCTGTTCCGCGGGGTCGGAGGTCAGCGCCATCTTGGTGCGCAGCTCTTCGATCTGCGGGAAGTCGGGCCAGCCGAACCAGGCGTTGTCGCCGTTGGCCGCGGCCGGGGCGGAACGGACCGGGTCCATCACGTCGGTGGCGTACCAGTTGGTGTTGTGGATGTTCCAGCCGCCTTCCGCGGGCGCAGCCTTCGAGGCGCGGCGCGTTGCGACGCTTTGCCAGTCCATCGCGGCCAGGTTGACGTTGAAGCCGGCCTTGCGCAGCGCCTGCGCCATCACCACCGGCTGCGCCGACAGCGTACCGACGTCGGTCGCGTGCATGACCAGGATGGGCGTGTTGTCGTAGCCCGCTTCCTTCAGCAGCGCCTTGGCCTTTTCGATGTTGGACGGCACCACCATGTCCTTGCCGATGTCGCTTTCCAGCGGCGTGCCGCAACCCCACAGCGAGGCGCAGGTCTTCCAGTACTTCGGATTGCCGACCAGCGCCTTCATCACGTCTTCCTGGCCGATGGCGTACATCGCGGCCTGGCGCACCTTCTTATTGTTGAAGGGCGGGTACTTGAAGTTGAAGCGGTACATCGTGAAGTAGCCGACCGGGCTGAGCGACTCTTCCTTCAGATCCTTGTTGCCTTCGATCATCGGCAGCAGGTCGTAGGGGAACTGTTCGACGAAGTCGATCTCGCCGCCCAGCAGCGCGTTGGCGGTGGTCAGCGCATCCGGCATGACGTCCCATTCGACCTTGTCGACGTTGACGACCTTGCCGCCGGCCAGGCCGCTTGCGGGTTCCTTGCGCGGCACGTAGTCGGCGTTCTTGGCGTAGACGGTCTTCACGCCCGGCTTGAATTCGATGACCTTGAACGGACCCGAGCCGGTCATGTCGGTGATGGGCTGACCGATGGCCTGTTCGGCGATGCGCTTGGGCATCATGAACGGCGCGGTGCCGGTGGGCTTGGACAGGGCGCGCAGCGCCAGGTCCGTGGGTTCCTTCATGACGATGCGGAAATTCTTGTCGTCGATGACTTCGATCTTGTCGGTGAACTTCAGCAGCGTGCGGCCCATGCCGTCGCCGGCGGCCCAGCGCTTGATCGAAGCGACGCAATCCTCGGACGTCACCGGCTTGCCGTCATGCCATTTCTGGCCGTCGCGCAAGGTCATGGTGTAGGTCTTGCCGTCGGGGGAGACTTCCCACTTTTCCAGCATCTGCGGCTGGATCTTGTTGTCGGCGTCGGTGGCCAGCAGGGTGTCGTAAATCATGTAGCCGTGCCACGTCGTGATGTACGCGGTGGTGGCATGCGGGTCGGTCAGGCGCAGAGGCGAGTGCATCACCGACTTGATGACGGTCTCGGCGTAGGCGCCGTGAGCCATCATCATGGTGGCGCCGGCCAGCGCGGCCGCTCGGACGTACTTCAGCATGAATGTTCCCCTTGATGCGTGGTGAGCGGCGCCATCGCGCCGCTGCGTCGTTGGTCCGCCGCGCGGTGGCGGCGTGCGAGCTTCAGGCGGTAGCGGGCCCGCCCGAAAAGACAGGTCCGCAAGGCGCCATTCTGATGCCGGGACGCAACCGTGTCCATGGTTGTTTTGCCGCATCCATCAGCATGGAACCCGGGGCCGCGCATACCAGGATCTTTTCCGCGATGCCGGTGAAATCCGCGCGGAAGTGGGCGGAGCTCTTGACCACCAGGATCGCTGCGCGTTGCGGTTCCACGCCGGCGAAGCGGAACATCTCCTGGTCGGCCATCTGCACCTTGTTGGAGGCGACGATGATGCGTACGCCGCCCACGCGCAGGCAGGCGCTGGGGCCCAGGTCCATATGGAAGCCGCGATAGAAGGCGCCGTGCGTATCGAAGCGTCCATCTGAAGTTTTCTCGACGATGAACTCGGTGTCCAGCGGTTCATCGTCGGGAATACCCGAGTGTCCACCCAATGCAATACGTACCTTGTTTCCAGCGCCCGCGCGATGGGCCGCCAGCGCGGCCGCGGGGTCGACGATGAGGCCGATGGCGGTGTCGCGCGCATCGTGCCGGATCAGGGCGCGCAAGACGCCGGTGGTGTCCGAGCTGCCGCCCGCGCCCGGGTTGTCCTGCGCGTCGGCGATGACCACGGGTTTGTGCGCGTCGCGCGCCAGGCGCATGGCTTCCTGCACGGCTTCGTCGGGTGTGTAGAGCCTGCCGCCGAAGTCGCGTTCGGCGTTGAGCACGGCGCGCGCCATTTCGTCGGCAGCGGCGTCGGCGTCGGCTTGGGTGGCGCCATAAGCCCAAACGGTGGGCGCGCACTCGGGGAAATCGGCTGCGGGAAAACCCGTGGCGAACGACAGGCTAAGGGCGCCACGCGCTTCGATGTCGCCCACCATCTGGTACAGGCTGCGCGAGGGTTCGATGTCGGTGGACTGCCAGCACAGCGAAATCAGGTAGGGCAGCGCACGCAGGGCCACGCAGGGCCGCGGCGCGCCCGCCAGCCGCGCGGCCAGCAGTTCGGCTGCGCGCTGCCCGGTTTCGGCCATGTCGATGTGAGGATAGGTGCGATAGCAGACCAGCGCGTCCGCGTGGCGCACCATGGCGCGGGTGACGTTGGCATGCAGGTCCAGGCTGGCCACGACAGGCACGTCCGGACCCACCAGCTCGCGCACGCGTTTGAGCAGTTCGCCTTCGCCGTCGTCCAGGTGTTCCGTGACCATGGCGCCGTGCAGGTCCAGATAGACGCCATCCAGCGGCAGCGCCTGCGACAGCCCCTGCAGGATCATCGCGCTGATGCGTTCGAACGCATCCTTGGTGACCGGACCCGAGGGGCTGGCCGCCGCCCAGGTAGTAGGTAGCAAGGTGTGCCGTCCCATGGCTTCGATGAAGCCCGCCACCGGTATGTTGGCGCCCGCCACCGCCTGGAACATGGCGGGCCCGCTGACCAGCTTGGGCCAGCCCCCGCCTTTCTCGGCAAAATCTTCCCACGCCGCGCGCGAAGGCGCGAACGTATTGGTCTCATGCTGAAAGCCGCCTATCCCGATGCGCATCAGGATTCCCCTTGTCGTTTTTGATATGAGGAAGGCGCGGCTACGCCGCGCCCGTTTCAGTTCCCGCTGCAAACGGGCACAACGCAACTAACTGGCAAGATCGTCCCAAGCGGGGTCGCGCGGATCCGGCTTTGCCGGTCCGCAGCGACGCCCCCTTGAGGGGGGCCCGCCTGAGGGGGAAGCGCGCAGCGCTCCGGGGGGCTCACTTCGCTACAGGCATGGTGAACTCGGCGCCCTTGGCGATGCTGTCAGGCCAGCGCTGCATCACGCTCTTGTAGCGCGAATAGAAGCGGATGCCTTCTTCGCCGTAGGCGTGATGGTCGCCGAACAGCGAGCGCTTCCAGCCGCCGAACGAATGCCAGGCCATGGGTACCGGGATCGGCACGTTGATGCCGACCATGCCGACCTTGATCTGGCGCGCGAAGGCGCGCGCCACGCCGCCGTCGGACGTGAAGCAGGCCACGCCGTTGCCGAATTCATGGGCGTTGATCAGTTCGACTGCCGAGGCGAAGTCCGGCACGCGCACCACGCACAGCACAGGCCCGAAGATTTCTTCGCGGTAGATGTTCATGGCAGGCTTGACGTTGTCGAACAGCGTGCCGCCGAGGAAGAAGCCCTTTTCGTTGCCAGGTACCTTCAAGCCGCGGCCGTCGACCACCAGCGTGGCGCCGGCGGCGATGCCGTCTTCGATATAGCCCACGACCTTGCCGCGATGCTGCGAGGTGACGAGCGGGCCCATCTCCGCATCGCCTTGCATGCCGTCCTTGACCACCAGCGCCTTGACGCGCGGCGTCAGGCGTTCGACCACCTTGTCGGCCACGTCGCCCACCGCCACCGCCACCGAGATGGCCATGCAGCGTTCGCCGGCCGAGCCGTAGGCCGCGCCCATCAGCGCGTCGGTGACCTGGTCCAGGTCGGCATCGGGCATGACCACCATGTGGTTCTTCGCGCCGCCCAGCGCCTGCACGCGCTTGCCGCGGCGGGTGCCTTCGGCGTAGATGTATTCGGCAATCGGCGTCGAGCCGACGAAGGACAGGGCCTCGACGTCGGGATGCGCGATCAGCGCGTCCACCGCCTGCTTGTCGCCGTGCACGACGTTGAACACGCCTTCGGGCAGGCCGGCTTCGGCCAGCAGTTCGGCCAGGCGCACGGACGCCGACGGGTCGCGCTCGGAAGGCTTGAGCACGAAAGTGTTGCCGCAGGCGATGGCCACCGGGAACATCCAGCACGGCACCATCATGGGGAAGTTGAACGGCGTGATGCCGGCCACTACGCCCAGGGCCTGGCGCATGCTCCAGTTGTCGATGCCGCCGCCGATCTGGTCGGAGTACTGGCCCTTCATCAACTGCGGAATGCCGCAGGCGAATTCGACGATTTCGATGCCACGCGTGACCTCGCCCTTGGCGTCGGAGAAGACCTTGCCATGTTCGCGGGTGATCAGTTCTGCCAGTTCGTCCTGATGCTTGTCCAGCAGCGCCTTGAAATTGAACAGGATGCGTGCGCGCTTGAGCGCGGGCGTTTCGGACCAGGCCGGAAACGCGGCCTTGGCAGCGGCCACGGCCAGCGCGACTTCGTCATTCGACGCCAGCGGAATGGACGCGGTGACTTCGCCGGTGGCGGGGTTGAAGCCGTCGGCGTAGCGGTTGCTGCGGCCGTCGTAGTGCTGGCCATTGATGAAATGCGGGATCTTCTTCATGGGAACGCTCGAATCTGGGGCTTTGAAAAATGCCACAGGGCGGCCGTCGGCCGCCCAGGCGAAAAACCGCCCCTCGCGGGGCGGCGGACGATCAGGCGACTTCTTTCAGGATGCGGCCGATCTGTTCGAAGATCTGGCCGATCTGCGCCTCTTCGATGATGAGCGGGGGCGAGATCGCGATGATGTCGCCGGTGTACCGCACCATCAGGCCGCTGTCGAAGCACTTCTGGAAGACTTCGGCGGCGCGCGCGCCGGGAGCGCCCGCGCGCGGCGCGAGCTCAATGCCGCAGACCAGACCCAGGTTGCGCACGTCGATGACGTGCGGCGCGCCCTTCAGGCTGTGGGCGGCTTCCTGGAAGGCGCCGGACAGCTTGCGGGCGCGGCCGAACAGGTCTTCGCGGCGGTAGATGTCCAGCGTGGCCAGGATGGCGGCGGCGGCCAGCGGGTGCGCCGAATAGGTGTAGCCGTGGAAGAACTCGATGCCGCCGGCCGGGCCGTTGACGATGGCGTCATGCACTTCGCGCTTGACCGCGACCGCGCCAGCCGGCACGGCGGCGTTGCTCACGCCCTTGGCCATGGCGATGATGTCCGGCGTGACGCCGAAGAACTCGGAGGCCGTGGCGGCGCCCAGGCGGCCGTACGCGGTGATGACTTCGTCGAATATCAGCAGGATGCCGTGCTTGGAGGTGATCTCGCGCAACTTTTCCAGATAGCCCTTGGGCGGGATCAGCACGCCGGTCGAACCCGCCATGGGTTCGACGATGACCGCGGCGATGGTGGACGGGTCGTGCAGGGCGACGATGCGCTCCAGTTCGTCGGCAAGGTGCGCGCCCCAGGCCGGCTGGCCCTTGGAATAGGCGTTCTGCTCGATGTTGTGGGTGTGCGGCAGATGATCCACGGCGGGCAGCAGCGCGCCGGAGAAGGTCTTGCGGTTGGTCGAGATGCCGCCGACCGAGATGCCGCCGAAGCCTACGCCGTGGTAGCCGCGCTCGCGGCCGATCAGGCGGGTGCGCTGGCCTTCGCCGCGGGCGCGGTGATAGGCCAGGGCGATCTTCAGGCAGGTGTCGACGGATTCGGAGCCCGAGTTCGTGAAGAAAACCCGGTCCAGGCCCTGCGGCATCATGCTGGCGACGGCGGTCGCGGCCTCGAAGGCCAGCGGGTGGCCCAGCTGGAAGCCCGGCGCGTAGTCCATCACGCCTGCCTGTTTGGCGATCGCGGCGACGATTTCCTCGCGGCCGTGGCCGGCGTTGACGCACCACAGGCCGGCCGTGCCGTCCAGGATCTGGCGGCCGTCGGTCGAGGTGTAATACATGCCCTTGGCGGTCGCCAGCATGCGAGGGTGGGCCTTGAACTGCTTGTTGGCAGTGAAGGGCATCCAGAGGTGGGACAGGTCGGGCAGTTTGTCGGGGGCGTTCATGGCGGCTCCAGGGGACGGACAAGCGCTGGACTTGGGCGACGGTTGTGCAGCCAGCGGGATTGAAACGATTCTGGTGCGTCCGGATAGGAATGAAAATATACGATCCGCGCAAATGCGGCTAACTGTATAGTTATGAACGACACAACTGTACAGTTATCTCCGTGATCGATTTCCAGCCCAACCGCGCTCGCGGCCAGGCGCCGACCCTGGTCGAGCAGCTGGTCGCCGCCATCCTGCGCGCCATCGAAGAACAGACACTGCGTCCGGGTATGTCCCTACCCTCGGTGCGGGAGTTTGCTCGCCTGTATGACGTCAGCACCTTCACGGTGGCCAGCGCCTACAGCCGGCTGGTATCGCTGGGCTGGCTGGCGGCGCGGCCGGGCGCGGGCTATCGGGTCGCGACGCCGGACGCGCCGGCGCGCCCCGCCCAGCCGCCATCCTGGGAGCCGCCGCGCCTGAACGCCGGCTGGCTGCTGTCGGATATCTTCGCGGACCATTCCATCCCCATCAAATCGGGCTGCGGCTGGCTGCCGGGCGAATGGTTGAACGAAGAGGGGCTGCACATGGCCCTGCGCCATATGGGGCGGGTGCCGGCCATGCGTATCGCGAACTACGGCCATCCCTACGGCTACGCGCCGCTGCGCGAGACCATCGCGGCCAGCCTGAGCGCGCAGGGCATGGAGGTCGAGGCCTCGCAGGTCGTGCTGACCCAGGGCGTGACGCACGGGCTGGACATGGTGATACGCACCCTGCTGCGGCCGGGCGACACGGTGGTGGTGGAACAGCCCGCCTACGCCAACCTGCTGCAGATGCTGCGCCTGGCTGGCTTGCGCGCGGTGTCCGTGCCCCGCACGCCGGACGGGCTGGACTGCGAGGCGCTGGAAGCGGTGGTGGCTCGCCACCGGCCGAGAGCGCTGGTCGTCAACACCGCCTTGCAGAACCCGTCGGGCGCCAGCATCAGCATGGCCAATGCCTTCCGCATCCTGCAGGCGGCCGAGCGGCATGGCCTGTGGGTGGTGGAAGACGATATCTCGCGCGAACTTGCGCCCGGCGTAACGCCCATGCTGGCCGCCCTGGACGGGGCGCGGCGCGTGGTCTACCTGGGCGGCTACTCCAAGGTCATCAGTCCATCGGTGCGGGTGGGCTACGTGGTGGCGCATCGCGATCTGGCGCGCGACATCGCGCGCACCAAGATGGCGGTGGGCCTGACCTCGCCGGAGATCATGGAGCGCATCGTCCACCAGGTCATCCGCGAAGGCCGCTACCGTGCCCACATCGCCCGCACCCGCGAACGGCTGGCAGAGGCCCATGCCGGCGTGGGCGAGCTGATGGCGCAGCATGGCTTCGAGATATATGGGAGGCCGCAAGGCGGCCTCTTCCTGTGGGCCAAGGTGGCCGGGCAGTGGCGCGAACGCGGCGCCAACGGACTCGCGGAACTGGCGCTAAAGGACGGGATCTGGCTGGCGCCCGGTTCCTATTTCGAGGCGGACGAGGCCGATACGCCCTGGGTGCGTTTCAACGTCGCTTACTCGGAGGCGCCAGCGCTCTGGCGCTTCATGCGAAATGCCGGGGCGGCGGCCTGAGTCACTGGCGCTCGTAAGTCACGAAATCGTATTCGTAGCCGTTTTCGGCCGGCTGCGCTTCGCGCGCCGTTTCCTTCCATTGGAAGGCGGGCAGCAGGGGGAAGAAGGCGTCGCCTTCAACCTCGGCGCGGACTTCAGTGGCCAGCACGCGCTGGGCCAGCGGCAGGGCTTGCGCGTAGATCTGCGCGCCGCCGATCACATAGGCCGCATCGATGTCGCCGCAGGCCTGGATCGCTGCTTCGAGCGACGGCACCACGATGGCGCCCGCAGCGCTGAAATCGGGGTTGCGGCTGATCACGATGTTGCTGCGGCCGGGCAACGGCCGACCCAGCGAGTCCCAGGTCTTGCGGCCCATGATGATGGGGTGGCCCAGGGTGCTGCGCTTGAAATGCGCCAGATCGCCCGGCAGTTTCCAGGGCAGGGCATTGTCGCGTCCGATGGCGCGATTGGTGGAGTAGGCGACGATGAGGGTAAGGCTGGCGGGCATGCGGGGTCGGGACGGTAGGGGTTCGGCCGGTTGGCTACGGCAAGCGTAGCAAATTTGCGCGGCGGCTTGCGCCGCGCGGGCCGCTCAGTCGACCGCGTGTTCCAGGAATTCGGTGGCGGGCATGGGTTTGCCCAGCAGGAAGCCCTGCAGCGAATCGCAGCCCAGGCCCGTCAGGAACTTCTGTTGCGCCGGCGTTTCCACGCCCTCGGCGACGATGCGCAGGTTGAGTTGCTGCGCCAGCGCGACGATGGCCGACACGATGGCGGCGTCCTCGTTGTCGTTTTCCAGCTGGTTGACGAAGCCGCGGTCGATCTTCAGCTCGGTGGCCGGCAGCCGCTTCAGATAGAGCAGGCTGGAATAGCCGGTGCCGAAGTCGTCGATCGAAATCGTCACGCCCAGGTTCGACAGGCGCTTGAGCACCGCCAGGCTGGCCTCGGCGTCGCGCATGGCGGTGGACTCGGTCACTTCCAGGGTCAGGCAGGCCGGCGGCACGCCATGGCGGTCCAGGGCCGAGCGTACCGTTTCCACCAGGCTGGCGTGGGCGAACTGCAGGGCCGAGATATTGACGGCGACGGTCCAGTGGCCCTGGCCGGCGTTGATCCATTCCCGCATCTGGCGGCAGGCCTCGTTGATCACCCATTCGCCGATGGACAGGATCAGGCCGGTCTTTTCCGCCGTGGGGATGAACTGGTCCGGGCCCACCAGGCCGCGGGTCGGGTGGTTCCAGCGCAGCAGCGCCTCGGCGCCGATGATGGGGCCGGCGGGCGCTTCGTACTTGGGTTGGTAGTGCAGGACGAGCTGGTTGCGCTCCTGCGCCAGGCGCAGGTCGTGCAGCAGTTCGATCTGCTCGTGCGCGTCCGCATTCATGGACGGTTCGAAGAAGCTGTAGCCAGTGCCGCCCAGGCGCTTGGCGTGGTACATCGCCGCATCGGCGTTGGTCAGCAGGGCGTGGGTGTCCTGGCCGTCGTTGGGATAGATGGCGATGCCCACGCTCGAGGTCACCATCACCTCATGCCCGTAGACAGTGACGGGTCGTGCGATGGCGTCGATGAGGCGGTCAGCGACGTTGGCTGCGTCGGTGGGTTCGATCACTTCGCTCAGCACGATGAACTCGTCGCCGCCCAGGCGCGCCACGGTGTCCTGCGTGCGCAGGGCCTGGCGGATGCGCTGCGCCAGGTCGATCAGCAAAGCGTCGCCGGTGTGGTGTCCGTAGGCGTCATTGACCGCCTTGAAGCCGTCCAGGTCGAAGAACAGGACCGCGAAGTAGCCCTTGCGGCGGCTGGCGCTTTCGATCGCCTGCTCCAGCCGGTCTTCCAGCAGAATGCGGTTGGGCAGCTTGGTCAGCGTGTCGTGCAGCGCCAGTTGCACCAGTTCTTCGTTGGCCTCGGCCAACGAAGAAGCCAGGGCCGAGGTGCGCGCCTCCAGCCGGTTGTCCAGCACCGCGACCAGCAGGGCGATGGCCAGCACGCTCAGGGTCACCGCGGTCACGGCGATGGCCAGCCAGCCGGCCGAAATGCCGCTGTTGGCTGCCATGCAGATACTACCTGCGGGGAATCCGGCGGCGGCCATGCCGGTGTAGTGCATGCCGACGATGGCGATGCCCATGATCACTGCCGCCAGCGGCCGCGACCAGACCACGCGGGGGCCGCCGTGGCGCAGCCGGTAGGTGATCCACAGCGCCGCGCCGGAGGCGGCCACGGCAATCACGATGGACAGCGCGAACCATTTGGCGTCGTAGACGATGCCGGGTTCCATGAGCATGGCGGCCATGCCGAGGTAGTGCATCGCCGCGATGCCGGCTCCCATGAGCAGGGCGCCGATCATCAGCCGTCGCCGCGGCAGCTCATCCTTGCTTACGGTCCATAGCGCGAAGGCGGAGCAGCCGATGGCAATGACCAGCGACAGGACGGTCAGGGGCAGGTCATAACCCATGGCAATGGGCAGGCTGAAGGCCAGCATGCCCACGAAGTGCATGGACCAGATGCCCACGCCCATCGCGAACGCGCCGCCCGCCAACCAGTAGCGCGCGCTGGGCAACCCGTGCGAGGCCCTGACGCGGTTGGCCATGCCCAACGCCGTGTACGACGCCAGGATGGCGACTCCTAGAGATACGAGGACGAGCGAAGGGTTATAAGTTCCGACGAGCATTTGTAGGGTCCTGTCCTTGGCGCATGCTGCCGCCGCGCGGGCTTCATATCAATTCAATTGGTAGTCTATGGTTGCAAGTCGGTCGCAAGACAGAATTCGGCGGTCGACGCTGGTGATACACGTGCTCTCTTTTTGGGAAGGGGAGTGCGGCTGAGCAACGCCTGCGGACGGCGCTGCCGGGCGGACTGCCCGGGTCGCGGCGAGCGACAGGCACGGCGCGGCAGGTGCCGGTCGGAAGCAATGGCGCGCGGGCATTTCTGGACGCGCGTCCATGGCTAAGGGATGGGTTATACCGAAAACACGCTTCCAGATGCTCACCAATCTTCACCTGCGGCCATGAGCACGCAGGCTGCCACGGTCTATACGGCCATGGCGGCGGTGAGGGGGGCGTGGTGGGTGTAGCCCGACAATGAAAAGTCGCTGGGTTCCACCTTCTCCAGCCATTCGGGCTCATAGCGTCCGGTGACCGCGAAATCGGGAATGCGGTCCGACAGCACCAGCGTGGGCGCTTCGTAGGGCTCGCGCGTGAGTTGCTCACGCAGCATCGGCAGGTGGTTTTCGTAAATGTGCGCGTCGCCGATGAAATAGGTGAACCAGCGCGGCGTGTAGCCAGTCAGTCGGCCGACCAGATGCAGCAGGGCCGCACCTTCGGTGAGATTGAATGGCGTGCCCAAACCGACGTCGTTGGAACGGATGTACAGGCACAGCGATATCTCGCGGGTCGTCGCGTTCGGCAGGAATTGGTAGAGCAGGTGACACGGGGGCAGCGCCATTTCCTCGATCTGCGCCCAGTTCCAGCCGTGGAACAGGATGCGGCGGTCGCCGGGCCGCTCATGAATGGTGTCCAGGCATTGCCGCAGCTGGTCCACCGCCTTGTAGAGCAGCACCTTGGGCACGCCGCCTTCCTCCAGATCGGAGACCTTGGCGTAGCCGCGCGACAGGGCGTCGGCGATCTGCGCCGAGCGGCTGGCGTCCAGCATCTTGTAGGCCGGCCACTGGCGCCATTGCACGCCGTAGACCGGGCCCAGGTCGTCGGGTCCTTCCCGGTACGGGTTGGCCAGCCACTGGCTGTTCTCGTTGGCATTCTGGTCCCAGACCTTGCAGCCAAGCTCGCGGAATTCCGCTGCGCTGCGCGAGGCGCGCAGAAAACCCACCATTTCGCCGATGGCGGACTTGAAGGCCAACTTCTTCGTGGTCACTGCGGGGAACCCTTTTTGCAGGTCGAAGCGCAGCGATGCGCCCGGCATGCTCAGGGTGCGTATGCCCGTGCGGTTCTCCTGCCACGCGCCGGTGTCCAGGATGGATTGAACGAGGTCCAGGTATTGTTTCATGGCGGTCCTTGCGCACGCTCGCCCGGCGGGTGACGCAGACAGCCGCCGCGAACGGATCGCGGCGGCTCTTATAAGTTAGGAATAGATGAATTACACCACGCGGGCGCGGTTCAGGCGGCGGCCGGCGTTTCCTGCGTGTCGACGATCTCGACCGAGAAGGTCAGCGCCGCAGTCTTCTCCAGCATGGCCGAGGCCGAGCAGTATTTTTCGTGCGACAGCTGCACCGCGCGCTCGACCGCGGCGCGCGGCAGGTTGTGGCCGGTAACGGTGAAGGCGAAATGGATGCGGGTGAAGACCTTGGGGTCGGTATCGGCGCGGTCGGCCTGGAGCTTGACGCTGCAGCCGCTGACGGCATGGCGCCCGCGCTTGAGGATCAGTACCACGTCATAGGCGGTGCAGCCGCCGGTGCCGGCCAGCAGCATTTCCATGGGACGGGGGGCCAGATTGTGCCCGCCGCCGTCCACGGCGCCGTCCATCACGGCCACGTGGCCGCTGCCGGTGCTGGCGGTGAAGAGCATGCCGTTCGGGCCGCCCCAGTCGATCGTGCATTCCATATTGTCGTGTCCTTGAGCTTGAGCGCTGTCAATGGCTGATGATACCTGTTGCGTACAATTCCGGGCATGAGAGCCCCGCCCCGCATCAGGGGTGTGTGCGCCAGCCTTGCCGAGGAGTTGCCCTATGTCCACCGCTCTGTCACGCCCCAGCCCCGTTTCCTTCCTGCGCCGCATCAGCCCCGTGGATGCCCTGCTGGCCGAGGCCGACCGCGCGTTGCGGGTGCTGTCCGGCAGCGCCACGGCCGGCCGTCCGTATCCGGCCACCGCCGATGAGGCGCCGCAAGCCCTGTCGGCCCAGGAAAAGCGCCACGCGGCCGGCTTGATGCGGGTGAATCATGTCGGCGAGGTCTGCGCCCAGGCGCTGTACCGGGGCCAGGCTTCGGTATGCCGCGAACCCGCGCCGCGGGCATTGCTGCTGAACGCGGCTTCCGAGGAAGTGGATCATCTGGCCTGGTGCAATCAAAGGCTGACGGAACTGGGCAGCCGCCCCAGCCTGCTGAATCCGGTTTGGTACGCGGGTTCGTTTGCGCTCGGCGTGCTGGCCAGCTACGCCGGCGTGCCGCGCAATCTGGGTTTCATGGCGGAAACCGAAAAACAGGTCGAAGCGCATCTGGAAGAACATCTGCGCACCTTGCCGGTGCAAGACGAGCGGTCGCGCCAGATCGTGCAGAAGATGAAAGAGGACGAGGCGCAGCATCGCGCCAGCGCGGAAGCGGCGGGTGGAGTGCCCTTGCCGGCGCCAGTGAAGGCCGCGATGCGGGCGATGTCCAAGGTCATGACGACTACCGCTTACTGGGTCTGAAGCAGTTGGAAAGCGAAATGTTGCAATGCGCAAAAATAGCTGCAACTTGGTGCCAGGCGCACCGTTCTGGTGCGAAATCCAGAGCGGGATAACCCGATGATGGCTAGGGTAAGCCCCGGGTGGGTTTACCCATTCGGCAAAAACCCTGTTTTTGGAACAGGCATTGATTGGCGCGGGTTTCCAGAGGGATGCCTGGGGTGTTGCGGCAAATTTGCAACGCAAAAAATCTCTTGTGCGGCAGACTAAAAAAATTCTTGCATCGCACAAAAAACCTCGGTACTATTCATTCATCGGATGTTGAAACGCAGTCGGCGCGGTGCAAAACCCCGAAAGCGTAGCGAGCAGAAGGCCAGCTCCCAACATGCCACGGTTGTCTCCTCCACCCTCCTCCTTTGGTGGATTTAGCCCGAGATCTCACGATCTCGGGCTTTTTTTTCGATGTTTTAAATGTGTCCCCATTTAACTGGAACAGAGCATCGACCGTAGCCCTTCATGGCACTTATGCCAGGGGGCGGTCTGCGCGTTTTCCCTTGGATATTTCGCGTGCGCCAGGGCGGAAAGTTCTACAATCGTTCCATGAAATCCCTATTTCCGCGCCTGCGCGGTTTCGCCTTGGCGATCGAGCCAAATGGCAGTTCCAACCTGGTGCTGCCGGCATGGCGCAATGCGTTACGTTCTGTGCCGGTGAATTGCACTTCCTTATTCCTCCCATATATGGGCGTTACACCTGCCTCCGATAATGGCGGGCCTGTCTCGATAGACCAACCAGAGGTGACTCGGTGACCTGGCTGTACATTTGCGTGGTCGCATTCATGGTGGGGGGACTCATCGTGGCGTCGGAGCGCTGGCATGGCGCCTTCACCGGCGACAGCGACCTCAACAAGCCCCAAGCCAACCATTCCCGCGCCACGCCCCGCGTCGGCGGGCTGGCAGTGCTCGCGGGCACGCTGGCGGGCCTGCTGGTTCTTGGACCCAGCAACATGACGCTGACCTGGCTGTGGCCCGCGCTATTCGTCGCGGCGCTGCCCGTGTTCGTGGCCGGCCTGCTGGAAGACATCACCAAGGACATCGGCGCCAGCAAGCGCCTGCTGGCGGCCTTCCTGTCGGCCGCGATCGCCTGGTGGCTGCTGGGCGGCGTCAGCCGCGTGGGCATGGCGCCGGTGGATTACGTGCTTTCCTTCTGGCCGGTGTCGCTGCTGTTCACCATGTTCGCGGTGGGCGGCTGTACGCACGCGCTGAATATCGTCGACGGCATGAACGGCCTGGCCGGCATGGTGGCCACGCTGATGGCCGTCTCGATCAGCCTGGTGGCGCTGCAAGTGGGCGACGTGCCGATTTTCCTGGTGGCGGCGGCGCTGGCCTCGGCCACGCTGGGCTTCCTGGTCTGGAACTTCCCGTTCGGGCGCGTGTTCCTGGGCGACGGGGGCGCGTACTTCCTGGGCTTCATGCTGGCCGAGCTGGCCGTGCTGCTGGTGGTGCGCAATCCTTCGGTGTCGCCGTTCTACGCGCTGGCGGTGTTGTTCTATCCCGTCTTCGAAACCGGTTTTTCGATCTGGCGCCGCCGCTTCAAGCGCGGCGTGCCGGTGGACCAGCCGGATGCGCTGCACCTGCACCAGCTGGTGTTCCGCCGTCTGGTGCGTGTCACGTTCAGCCGCGGCCGGCGGCATGCGGTGCCGGCACTGTGCAATGCGCTGGCCTCGCCTTACATGTGGGTGCTGGCCCTGATCGGCCTGGTGCCCGCGACCATCTGGTGGGACAACGCCTGGGCGCTGTGCGTCAGCCTTGTGGTGTTCGCCGCCGTCTATATCTGGCTGTATTCGCGGCTTGTGTCCTGGCGTCGTCCGGGCTGGCTGCTGCTGCCATCCGTTTTACGGGCTTCCGATTAGTTTTGGGCGCCCCGGCGGCTGCCGCCGGGGGCTCGGTAATCTTTTTCTAATTACCCGACCATATTTGAAATGCCGTAATCGTTCTACGGTGAAGGGAGAGTTATGTTGCGAATTCAGGATGTGAAACTCGCTGTTGTCGGCCTGGGCTATGTCGGCCTGCCGCTGGCTGTGGAGTTCGGCAAGAAGCGTTCGGTCATCGGGTTCGATATCAATACGCGCCGCATCGACGCGCTCAAGGCGGGCCACGACCATACGCTGGAAGTCAGCGATGAAGAGCTGAAGGAAGCAACCCAGTTGAGCTACACGGCGGACCGCGCCGTGCTTGGCCAGGCCAACGTGTTCATCGTGACCGTGCCGACCCCCATCGACGAGTACAAGCAGCCGGACCTGACCCCGCTGGTCAAGGCCAGCGAGACCATCGGCGCCGTGCTCAAGCGTGGCGACATCGTCATCTACGAATCCACCGTCTACCCTGGCGCCACCGAAGAAGACTGCGTGCCGGTGCTGGAGCGCGTGTCGGGCCTGAAGTTCAACGTGGACTTCTTTGCCGGCTACAGCCCCGAGCGCATCAATCCGGGCGACAAGGACCACCGCGTCAGCACGATCAAGAAGGTGACCTCCGGTTCGACGCCCGAAGTGGCCGAACTGGTCGACCAGCTTTACAAGCAGATCATCACCGCTGGCACCCACAAGGCCTCCAGCATTCGCGTGGCCGAGGCCGCCAAGGTCATCGAAAACACGCAGCGCGACGTGAACATCGCGTTGATCAACGAGCTGGCCCTGATCTTCAACAAGATGGGCATCGACACCGAAGCCGTACTGCAGGCGGCCGGCACCAAATGGAACTTCCTGCCGTTCCGTCCGGGCCTGGTCGGCGGCCACTGCATCGGCGTTGATCCCTATTACCTGACTCACAAGGCGCAATCCATCGGCTATCACCCCGAGATCATCCTGGCGGGCCGCCGCCTGAACGACTCGATGGGCAGCTACGTGGTGTCGCAACTGGTCAAGGCCATGACCAAGCGCCGCATCCACGTGCAGGGCGCCCGTGTGCTGGTCATGGGCCTGGCCTTCAAGGAAAACTGCCCCGACCTGCGCAACACCCGCATCGTGGACATCGTGAAGGAACTGGGCGACTACAACGTCGATGTCGACGTGTACGACCCGTGGGTCGATTCCGAAGAAGCCATGCACGAATACGGCCTGACCCCGGTGGCCAAGCCCGAGGAAGGCAAGTATGACGCCGTGATCCTGGGCGTGGCGCACAACCAGTTCAAGGCGTTGGGTGCGGAAGGCATCCGCAAGCTCGGCAAGCCGCAGCACATCCTGTATGACCTGAAGTACGTGCTTTCGCCTTCCGAATCCGATCTGCGCCTGTAAGGACTGCCCATGACCACCCGCTTTGAGACCATCAAAAAGGAACTGTCGGCCGCGCCGCGCAAGTGGCTGGTGACCGGCTGCGCCGGCTTCATCGGTTCGAACCTGCTGGAAACCCTGCTGAAGCTGGGCCAGACCGTGACCGGCATGGACAACTTCGCGACGGGTTTTCAGCACAACCTGGACGAAGTGCGCAATTCCGTCACGCCCGAGCAGTGGGCCCGCTTCACCTTCATCGAAGGCGATATCCGCGACCTGGAAGCATGCCGCCGTGCGATGCAAGGCGTGGAGCTAGTGCTGCACCAGGCTGCGCTGGGCTCTGTGCCGCGCTCGCTGAAGGATCCGATCACGTCCAACGAAGTGAACATCGGCGGCTTCTTGAATATGCTGGTGGCGGCGCGAGATGCGGAGGTCAAATCCTTTGTCTACGCAGCATCCAGCTCGACCTACGGCGACCATCCGGCGTTGCCCAAGGTCGAGGAAAACATCGGCAAGCCCCTGTCTCCCTACGCGGTTACCAAGTACGTCAACGAGCTTTATGCCGACGTGTTTGCGCGCTGCTATGGCTTCGAAACGGTGGGCCTGCGCTACTTCAACGTATTCGGCAAGCGTCAGAACCCCAATGGCGCTTACGCGGCCGTGATCCCCAAGTGGACGGCCGCGATGATCCAGAACGAGGACGTCACCATCAACGGCGACGGCGAGACCAGCCGCGATTTCTGCTTCGTGGAAAATGCCGTGCAGGCCAACATCCTCGCGGCCATGGCCGCGCCGGAAGGCCGCAACCAGGTCTACAACGTGGCGGTCAGCGGCCGCAGCACCTTGAACCAGCTGTTCGGCTTCCTGGTGCAAGCCCTGGGCAACCAAAACGTGGTTTATGGCAAGAAGCCGGTCTACGCCGACTTCCGCGCGGGCGACGTGCGCCATTCGCAGGCGGACGTCAGCAAGGCGGGCCGGTTGCTGGGCTACGAGCCTACGCACACCGTGCTGCAAGGCCTGGAAGTGGCCATGCCCTGGTACACGCAATTCCTGCGTTGATTTGAAAGCACTCGTCAGAAAACTCGGCAGCATCCATCCGGACCACCAGCGCATCTTCAAGGGCGCCTTCCGGGTGGCGGTGTTCCTGCTGCTGGGCAAGGCCGCCGGCGCCATCAAGGAGATGGCGGTGGCGTACCGCTACGGCGTCAGCGACGCCGTGGACGCCTACCAGTTCACGATGACCATGGCCACCTGGCTGCCGGTCACCATCGTGGGCGTGCTGTCGGTGGTCCTGATCCCGGTGCTGGTGCGGCTGCGCCGCGCCGATGTCGCCGAAAGAAATCTGTTCATCCGCGAGCTGCAGGGCTGGGTGGCCGCCGCGGGCATTGCGCTGGCGCTGCTGACCTGGTTCGCCTGGCCGCAGGTCGTCGGCGTGCTGGGCCAGGGTTTGTCGGCCCACGTGGGCGACATGACGGGCCAGCTGCTTGTCGCCTTCGCGCCGGTGTCGGCGCTGCTGCTGGTTGCCGGCATCAGCGCCGCGCGGCTGCGGGCGCAGGAAAGACACGTCAATACCCTGCTGGACAGCGTGCCGGCCGTGGCGACGCTGGCCTGGGTGATGCTGGCCGCCAGCGCCGACGGCGTCGGGCCGCTGCTGTGGGGCACGCTGGTGGGTTATGCGATCCAGACCGTCTGGCTCGCGTGGCTGGCTGCGCGCGCCGATGGCGGCTTCTGGGGCGCGCCCCGGCTGACGCTGCAATCGCCGCACTGGCCCGAACTGCTGGGCGCCGCGGGCGTGATGCTGATCGGCCAGGTGGCCATGAGTTTCGTCGGTCCGCTGGACCAGTACGCCGCCGCCAATCTGGGCGCGAACGCCAACGCCACGCTGGGCTATGCCAGCCGGCTGCTGTCGCTGGTGCTGGGGATTGGCGCCGTGTCGGTGGGGCGCGCGGCCTTGCCGGTGCTGGCCGATGTGCAGGCGCGCGGCGATACCGCTCGTGCGCGAGGCATGGCGCTTAAATGGTCGGTGCTGATGGTGGCCGCAGGCGCTGCCGCCGTCGCCGTGGGTTGGATACTGGCGCCGTGGGGCGTTTCCGTGCTTTTCCAGCGTGGCGCCTTCACCGCCGAGAATACCCAGGCCGTGGCGCATGTGTTTCGCTGGGGGCTGCTGCAACTGCCGTTCTACTTCGGCGTGCTGATCCTGGTGCAATTGCTGGCCAGCCAGAACCGCTACCGCGTGATGGCGGCCATTGCCGTCGCCAATTTCGCCCTGAAGGCGGTGTTGAATACCGTGCTGGCGCCCAGGATGGGAGCGGCCGGCATCATGCTGGCGACCAGCCTCATGTATCTGTTGTCCTTCGCGTGCTACCTGCTGGTGGCAATGCGCAAGCCTGAACCCAAAGAGGCCGATTGAATGCCCGTGACCGATACCGGCCCGGCGCCGCGCGTCCTGCTGTTCATCCACTCCCTGCATGGCGGCGGCGCGGAGCGCGTGGCCGCGGACCTGAGCGCGCACTGGGCGGGCATGGGCCGCGAGGTCATGGTCGTGACGCAGGCCAGCGCCGAGGGCGACGTCTACACGCTGCACCCCAAGGTGCGCCGCGAGGTCCTGCATACGGCGGGCGAGGGCGGTGGCCTGCGCGGCATCTGGAGCAATGTGCAACGGGTGCGCGCCTTGCGCCGCGTGGTCAAGTCGTTCCGCCCGGACATCGTGCTGGGCATGATGACGACGGCGTCGGTACTGTCGGTACTGGCCTGCGCGGGCCTGTCCTGCCGGGTGATCGCCACCGAGCATACCCATCCGCCTTCGCAGACCCTGTCGGGCTTCTGGCAGCGCCTGCGCCGCCTCACATATCCGCGCGCAGGCAGCGTGGTGGCGCTGACCCGCGGCACCGCCGACTGGCTGGCGCAGCACGTGCCGGGCAGCAAGCTGGCCGTCATTCCCAACCCTGTACACTTTCCCCTGCCTCGCGCTGAACCGGTCTTGACGCCGGTGTCGGGCGACGGCCGCAAGCGCCTGCTGGCGGTGGGGCGCCTGCACGCCGACAAGGGTTTCGACCTGCTGATCCAGGCCTACGCGAAATTGGCGGCGTCGCATCCTGGCTGGGATCTGGTTATCCTGGGCGAGGGCGACGAGCGCCGCGCCTTGGAGGCGCAGGTCCGCGAGGCCGGCCTGGCGTCGCGGATTTTCATGCCGGGGCGCGCAGGCAACGTCGGCGACTGGTATGACAGCGCCGATCTGTACGTACTGACGTCGCGCTTCGAAGGGCTGTCCAATACCCTGCTCGAATCCATGGCAAGCGGGCTGGCCGCCGTGTCGTTCGATTGCGACACGGGGCCGCGCGAGATCATCCGCGAGGGCGTGGACGGCGTGCTGGTGCGCCCCAATGGCGACGTGCCCGCGCTATGCAAGGCGCTGGACGCCGTCATGCGCAATGACGCGGACCGTGTACGCATGGCGCAGGCCGCGACCGACGTGCGCGACCGTTTTTCGGCCGCTCGCGTGCTGCAGAAATGGCAAGAACTTTTTGACGGTGTGCGCGGAACCGGCCGTTGAGGCCGCGCGTCGCGCCGTTGCTACAGTGACAACGAGAACTTCATCATGTGCGGAATAGTCGGGATTTGGGGCCCTGTCGGGAACAAGGAGCGGGTGTTGGCGGAAAGCTGCCGCCGCATCCGCCACCGCGGGCCGGACAGCAATGGTTTCTGGGAGGATCCCGAGGCCGAGCTGGCGCTGGCGCATGTGCGCCTGGCGATCCTCGACCTGACCGAGGCCGGCCACCAACCCATGACGTCGGCCTGCGGCCGCTATGTCATGGTGTTCAACGGCGAAATCTACAACCACCTCGACATCCGCAAGCAGCTCGAACAATCGGCGCTGGCGCCGTCGTGGCGCGGCCATTCCGATACGGAAACGCTGCTGGCGGGCTTTACCGCCCTGGGCATCGAGGCCACCTTGCAGGCCGCGGTGGGCATGTTCGCCATCGCGTTGTGGGACCGCGCCTCGCGCAAGCTGATGCTGGCGCGCGACCGCATGGGTGAAAAGCCGCTGTACTACGGCTATTCAGGCGCCGAGCTGGTGTTCGCGTCCGAACTCAAGGGCCTGATGCCGATTCCGGGCTTCGGCCGCGAGCTCAACCGCAACGCGCTGGCGTCGTTCATGCGGCACAACTACATTCCAGCGCCGCAGTCGATTTACCAGGGTATCGCCAAGTTGCCCCCGGGCACCTGGGTCGAATTTACGGCCGATGACACCCGCAGCCGCCGCATGCCCGAGCCGCGTGTGTACTGGTCGGCCCGCGAAGCCGCGGACACTTCCGCGCAATCGCTACTGTCTTTCGAATCCGACGCGCAGGCCACTGACGCGCTGGAAGGCGTGCTGTCCAAGGCGGTCGGCGGCCAGATGCTGTCGGACGTGAGCCTGGGCGCCTTCCTGTCCGGCGGCATCGACTCGTCCACCATCGTGGCTCTGATGCAGGCGCAAAGCTCGCAGCCCGTGCGCACTTTTGCCATCGGCTTTCACGAGAAGGGCTACGACGAGGCGCAGCATGCCAAGGCGGTGGCCACGCATCTTGGCACCGACCACACCGAACTGTACGTGACGGCAGAGGACGCGCTGGCCGTGGTGCCCACGCTGGCCGACATGTACGACGAGCCGTTCGCGGATTCGTCGCAGATCCCGACCTCGCTGGTCACCCGCATGGCGCGCCAGCACGTCACCGTGGCGCTGTCCGGCGATGGCGGCGATGAACTCTTCGGCGGCTATTCGCGCTATTTCCGTGTGAACAACTGGTGGCAGCAATGCGAACGCGTCCCGGCGCTGCTGCGCAAGCCCGCCGGCGCGTTGTTGAGTGCGTCCACCCATCTGCCCGGGCGCGGCGCCTGGCGCGGCAAGGTCGGCAAGCTGGGCGAGCTGCTGCGCACCGATACGCGCGGCGAGTTCTACCGCCATTTCGTGTCGTACTGGGCCGATCCTTCCAGCGTGGTGAAGGGCGGGGTGGAGCCGGTGTCCGAATTCGCCCGGGCGATGCAGGGTTCCACTTTCGAAGCCATGATGAAGCTGGACACGGTGACCTACCTGCCGGACGACATCCTGGTCAAGGTGGACCGCGCCGCCATGGCCGTCAGCCTGGAAACGCGCGTGCCGCTGATCGATCACCGGGTGTATGAGTTCGCCTGGAGCCTGCCGCACCAATACAAGGTGCGCGGCAACACGGGCAAGTGGCTGCTGCGCCAGGTGCTGCACCGTCATGTGCCGCAAGCGCTGGTGGACCGTCCCAAGCGCGGCTTCGCCGTGCCGCTGGCCGCGTGGTTGCGCGGCCCGCTGCGTGAATGGGCCGATGCGCTGCTGGACCCGGCGCGCCTGCGCCAGGAGGGCTGGTTCGAGCCCGAGCCCATCCTGCGCAAATGGCGCGAGCACAGCTCGGGCCATCGCAATTGGGACAGCCATCTGTGGGGCGTGTTGATGATGCAGGCCTGGCTTGACCGCTACCGCGGCGGCAAGGAACAGGGAGGATCGGTTGGGAGTCTTTGACGCATGAAAATCTTGATGCTGGTCAGTTCCATGCACGCGGGCGGCGCCGAACGGGTCGCCGCCACGCTGGTCAACGCATGGGCCGAACGCGGGGATTCCGTCATTCTGACACCCACCTACTCGTCCAAGGGCAGCTGCTTCTATCCGCTGTCGGACAAGGTCGAACTGGCCTGGCTTGCGGATCTGGCAGGCACGCGTGCGTCGGGAGCCATGGCCGCATTCAAGCGTCTGCTCGCGCTGCGCAAACACATCCGCGATTCAAAACCGGACGTGGTGGTGTCCTTCCTGACCAACGTCAATGTGGCCGCCATACTGGCTTCCCTGGGATTGAAGGCGCCGCTCATCGTTTGCGAGCGCACCAATCCGGTGGCCGAAACCACGACGCGAGCGGTGTGGCGCAAGCTGCGCCGCGTCCTGTATCCCCGCGCCGACATGGTGACGGTGCAGGCGGAGGATACCGCCGGCCCGTTCGCGCGGCAGGTGCCGGGCATCAAGCGTCTGGCCGTGATTCCCAATCCTCTGCCCGCGCCCTTGCTGGATGCGCCGCTGGTGCCGCAACGAGAAGACGGTGGTCCACGCGAACTGTTGGCAATGGGACGCCTGGTCACTGATAAGCAATTCGACCTGTTGATCGACGTGTTCGCGCAATTGGCGCCGGACTTTCCGGATTGGAATCTGCGCATCTGGGGCGAAGGCCCTGAACGCGGCGCGCTGGAAGAGCAGGTCGCACGCCTGGGCCTGCAGTCGCGCATCAGCCTGCCCGGCCGCACCGAGGCGCCTTGGGAGGAACTTGCGCGCGGTCAGGCATTCGTGCTGAGCTCGCTGGTGGAAGGCTTCCCCAATGTGCTGCTGGAAGCCATGTCGTTGGGCCTGCCCTGCGTGGCGTTCGATTGTCCCAGCGGACCGCGCGAGATGACGCGCAACGGCGAGGACGCCCTGTTGGCGCCCGCCGGCAATCGCGATGCCCTGCGCGAGGCCTTGCGCCGCTTGTTGGGCGATGCCTCCCTGCGTCAGCAACTGGGCATGCGCGGTGCTGCCGCGGTGCGCCAGCGTTATGCGCTGGCCAGCGTCCTGGCGGAATGGGATGAATTATTCGATGCCGTGCGGGAGGGACGATGAACGCCCGGCGGCTGCGTGTCCTGCACATCATCACCGGCCTGGGGCAGGGCGGGGCCGAATCCGTGCTGTTCCGCCTGGCGACCTATCCCGGGGCTGACGTGGAGCATGTCGTCGTGTCGCTGACGGACGAAGGCATCTATGGCGAGCGTCTGCGCGCGGCAGGCGTCGCCGTGCATACGCTGGCCATGAAGCGCGGACGAGTCAGCCTGGGCGGCTTCCTGGCGCTGCGCTCGCTGATCGCGACGACGCGTCCCGATGCGGTGCAGACCTGGATGTACCACGCCGATTTGATCGGCGGCCTGGCGGCGCGCCTGGCGGGCGTGCGCGCCATCGCCTGGGGCATCCGCAATTCGGGCGAACACCTGGAGCGCAGCAGCCGCTCGGCTCGCCTGGTGCTGCGGGCCTGCGCGCTGCTGTCGGGCCGCATACCGAAGGCCATCGTGTGCGCCGCCCAGAAGTCGGCGCAGCGCCATGCCGACAAAGGCTATGACCGCGAACGCATGGTGGTCATCGCCAATGGCTATGACTTATCGCGCTATGCGCCGAATGATGAAGCCCGGCAGCGGGTGCGCGCGCAATGGGGTTTGCCGCAGGACCTGCCGGCCATTGGTTGCGTGGCCCGTTGGGATCCGCTCAAGGACCACGCCAACCTGCTGCGCGCCGTCGCCGCGCTGGTGCGCGACGGACGCGACGCGGGACTGCGCTGCGTGCTGATCGGCCGCGGCATGGATCCCGCAAACACCGAGCTGGCGTCCTTGATCGACAGGCTGGGCCTGCGCGACCGGCTGGTGCTGGCGGGACCAAGCGACGATGTGCCCGCCGCAATGAACGGGCTGGACCTGCATGTCCTGTCCAGCTGCGCGGAAGGCTTTCCCAACGTGGTGGCCGAGGCCATGGCCTGCGGCGTCTACTGCGTCGTGACGGACGTGGGCGACGCGGCCTTTATCGTGGGCGACGCCGGCGTGGTTGTGCCGCCGGAGCAGCCCGAGGCGCTGGCCCGCGGCATTGAGACGGCCCTGTGCGAAGTGGCCTCGCGCGGCCGCATGCGCGCGGGCGAAGCGGGCCGCGCCCGCGTGCTGGAAAATTTCGACCTGGCTCGCATGGTGCAAAGCTATATCGCGGTGTGGCGCCGCATCTCGGGAGTCAAAGCATGAGCGCAGGGCGCCGCCTGCTGTTTGTCGTCAACAATCCGGCCTTCTTCATGTCGCACCGCGTGCCCGTGGCGCTGGCCGCGCAACAGGCGGGCTACGAGGTGCATGTCGCCACCATGGACGGTCCGGCCGTGGCCGACATCCAGGCGTTGGGCATGACGCATCACGCCATACCGATGACGCGCAGCGGCAAGCATCCCTTGCAGGAGTTGGGTACGCTGCTGGCCCTGATACGGCTGTTCCGGCATCTGCGACCGCAGATCGTGCATCTGGTCACGATCAAGCCCGTGCTCTATGGCGGCATCGCTGCCCGTCTGACGCGCGTGCCGGGCATGGTCGCGGCGATTTCCGGCCTGGGCTTCGTGTTCCTGTCCAATTCGCTGAAGATGAAGCTGGTGCGCGCCGTGGTGGCGCGCCTGTATCGGCTGGCGCTGGGCCATCCCAATAGCCGCGTGATCTTCCAGAACGCCAGCGACCGCGATTTGCTCAAGTCGCTGGGAGCGGTGCGCGACGCCCAGGTCGTCATGATCCGGGGCGCGGGCGTGGACCTGAATGAGTATCGGGCCCAACCCGAACCGCCGGCGCCGCCGGTCGTGGTCACCATGGTGGCCCGATTGCTGCGCGACAAGGGCGTGCAGGAATTCGTGCAGGCGGCAAGGCTGCTGCGCGAGCGCGGCTTGCCTGTCACGATGCAGCTGGTTGGCGGCGTGGACGCAGGCAATCCGGCCTCGGCGACGCAGGACGACGTGGACGCCTGGCAGCAGGAAGGCTGCGTGCGCGCATTAGGCGAACGTTCCGACGTGGCCGCGTTGTACGCAGCCTCGCATATCGCCGTGCTGCCTTCCTATCGCGAAGGCCTGCCCAAGTCGCTGATCGAGGCCGCGGCCTGCGCGCGCGCGGTCGTGACCACCGACGTGCCGGGTTGCCGCGATGCGATCGAACCGGGCGAAACCGGACTGCTGGTGCCGGTGCGCGATGCGCAGGCGCTGGCGGACGCCATTGCCCGTCTGGCCGAGGATCCGGCCTTGCGGCAGTCCATGGGCGCCGCCGGCAGGGCGCTGGCCGAGCGCGAGTTCAACATCGATCGCGTGGCGCGCGTCCACGTGGAAATCTACGACGCGCTCAGCGCCTGAAATGGAAGCACCGGCGCCGGCAAGGCGCCGGTTCGCGCTTAAGGACGGCGCGTGATCGCGTCGATCCAGTAGCGGGTGGAGGGATCCTGCTGGCTGGCTTGCTGCGAATTCAACTCGTGCATGATGCCCTTGGCCAAGGCCTTGCCGAATTCAACGCCCCATTGGTCGAAGGGGTTGATGCCCCATACTACGCCCTGGGTGAACACCTTGTGCTCGTACAGCGCCAGCAGCGCACCCAGGGTATAGGCCTCCAGGTGGGGCAGCACGATGAGCGAGGAGGGCCGTCCGCCCGGATGGACGCGGTGCTGCGCCAGCAGCCGGGCGCGGTCGGGATCGCTTTCAATCGCCGAGGTTTCGGCCAGCGCTTCCTCGAAGGACTTGCCGCGTAGCAGCGCGGAACGCTGTGCCAGGCAGTTGGCGATCAGCAGCTCGTGGTGGCGCGCGTAGGCGTGGTCGGGTTTTTCGCACAGGATGAAGTCGACGGGAGCGCCCCGGGTGTCCTGGTGCAGCCACTGGAAGAAGGTGTGCTGGCAATCGGTGCCCGACATGCCCCAGACGGCCGGGCCGGTGGGCACGCCGGCCGGGCTGCCGTCGGCGGTGGCGACCTTGCCCAGCGATTCCATTTCCAACTGCTGGGCCCAGGGTACGATGTGGTAGAGCCGCGAATCGTAGGGTGCAATCACCAGTGAATCGTAGCCCAGCACGCTGCGGTTTACGACGCCGGCCAGCGCCAGCTGGACGGGCGCATTTTCCTCGATGGGCGCGGTGCGGAAATGCTCGTCCATGGCGGCGGCGCCCGCCAGTAGTTGGTCAAAGGAGTCTGTGCCCAGCGCCAGTGCGACCGGCAGGCTGATCGCCGACCATAGCGAATAGCGTCCGCCCACCCAATCCCAGATCTGGAAAATGTGATCGGGCAGGATGCCCAGGTTCAAGGCCGCCTCGACGTTGGCGGTGACCGCCACGACCTGTCTGATCGGATCCGCTACGCCGGCATCGCGCAGCCAGTTCATGGCGACCTCGGCATTGGCCAGCGGCTCAGTGGTGGTGAACGACTTGGAGGCGACAATGACCAGGGTGTCGTGCGGATCCAGGCGGCTCATCGCGTCCGCGACCGAATGCGAATCCACGTTGGAGGCGAAACGCACTTCGCGCCGCGCGCCGCCGTGGCGCAGGGCGCGCGTGACCAGCCGGGGCCCCCAGTCGCTGCCGCCTATGCCCAGGTGCAGCACGCTGCCATAGCGCCCGGCCGCGTCGGCCTGGCGCACAAATTCGCGCATGCGCTCGCGTTCGCCGAGGACGGACTTGGCCACCCTGGCGGGCGGTTGGGGGGCGCGCAGCGCGGTGTGCCAGGCGGCGCGTTGTTCGGTCCAGTTTGCGTTGCCGCCGTCGAACAGGCAGGACCGGGCAGCGTCGAACCCCTGTTGTTCAAGTAGGGCTGCCTCGGCCTTTTGCAGGTCCGGTGAATACGCCTGCGCGCTCAGGTCCAGGCGTAGGCCGGGGGCATTGAGGACACGCAATTGTTCGCCGCTGCGCGGCGCGGCGTGTGTGGCCGCGAGGAACTGTTGCCAGGCTGGGCTGTTCGATAAGGACATAGGCAAAACTAGAAAGGCAGATCGGCTTGCGGCGCGAGTTTGCTCAGTTCGCGGCGGAAGTCGGCTTGTATGCGTTCCAGCGCTGCGGGCGTTTGCGCTTCGAAACGCAGCACGACCACCGGCGTAGTGTTCGAGGGGCGCGCCAGGCCGAAGCCGTCAGGATATTCCGCGCGCACGCCGTCAATCGTGATCACGCGATTCGCGCCGGGGAATTGCCCTTGCTCCTGCAAGGCCTGGACCAGGGTGAAGGGCTGGCCTTCTTCCATCTCCAGCTTCAGTTCGGGGGTGGAAACGTCTTGCGGCAGGGCTTCCAGCACGGCGCAGGGATCGGCGTCGCGCGACACGATCTCGAGCAGGCGAGCGCCGGTGTAGAGCCCGTCATCGAAGCCGTACCAACGCTCCTTGAAGAAAATGTGGCCGCTCATCTCGCCGGCCAGCGGGGCGCCGGTCTCGGCCAGCTTCGCCTTCACCAGCGAATGGCCGGTCTTCCACATCAGCGGCACGCCGCCGGCCGCTTCGACCGACAGGCCCACGTGGCGGCTGCACTTCACGTCATAGATGATGGTGGCGCCCGGATTGCGGTCCAGCACGTCGCGGGCGAACAGCACCAGTTGGCGGTCCGGCCAGACAATCTGGCCCGATTTCGTCACCACGCCCAGGCGGTCGCCGTCGCCGTCAAAAGCCAGGCCCAGTTCGCAGTCGGTCTCGGCCACGCACTTGATCAGGTCCTGCAGGTTCTTGGGTTCGGCGGGATCGGGGTGGTGGTTGGGGAAAGTGCCGTCCACTTCGCAGAACAGCTCGGTGACCTCGCAGCCCAGGGCGCGGAACAGCGCCGGGGCGACCGCGCCGGCCACGCCGTTGCCGCAGTCGATGGCGATTTTCATGGGCCGCGCCAGCTTGATGCCGGACGCGACGCGCGCGATGTAGGACGCCACCAAGTCCAGCTGGCGGCGCACGCCGGGCCGGGCCGCCGGGGCGCTGGCAGGGCCGTTCATGCTGGCAGCCAGCGCCTGAACGTCCTCGCCGTAGAGCGCGCGGCCGCCCATCATCATCTTGAAGCCGTTGTACTTCGGCGGGTTGTGGCTGCCGGTGATGGCGACGCCCGATCCCGTTTGCATGACGTTGGCGGCGAAATAGACCAGCGGCGTGGGCACCATGCCGATGTCCAGCGTGTCCACTCCGCCTTCCAGCATGCCTTCCTGCAGCGCCACCGACAGCATCTCGCTGCTCAGGCGGCCGTCGCGGCCGACGACCAGGGTCTGCACGCCTTGTTCGCGCGCGCGGGCTGCCAGCGCCACGCCCAAGGCGCGGGCGAAGCGGGCGTCGATCAGGTCGGGCACGGTGCCACGGATGTCATAGGCCTTGAAGACCGAGCCCGGAAATTGCGTGTTGTTGCCCACGACGGTTCCTTGGATGTTGGGTTCCAGCTCGGGTTCTGAAGCGGATTCTGGTAAACCCGCATATCAAAACGCGCCTGGCTAGGGATTAAACCGGAATTATCCCCCATTGGCGCTCCCCCTTCATCCGGCAGACGGCGTAGGGCTTTTTCCCTTCTTGCACCGTGGCGGGACGTCCGCCCTGATCTGGTGCGCCCACGGGCTCCCACGCGTGTTTCCGGTGCGGCGGCAGGCCGCGCTACGGGGTTTGCCCAGTGGGCTGGGCATGGCACAAAACTTGCTCGTCCTCCGAAGGTGATACGCTTGCTATGCAAGCAGAAAGACCGGGAGGGGCCATGGGCGCCAAAGTTTCTACTGTCATGTCATCCAGGGGCGCCTCAAACCGGCGGGGCCCGCCCACGGATCACGCCGGGCCGGCCGCAGGCCGCGAGCGCCGGCTCGACATTCACGTGTTCGTTTCCGAGGCGGGCGGCCTGGCCACGGGCCGGGCCTGGGAACGCTGCGTATGGCGCGACGCCCGCGTGCTGATCGCCGAGTGTCCGGCGCCTCATCTGCCGGCCTCCGTGGAAAGCGCGTTGCGCGCCGTCGCCGCCGACGTGGCGCGAGATCGCGGCTGGCAGGGCATGGGCACTGTCGCTTTCGCGCTGGACGATCG
Source organism: Achromobacter sp. ACM03 (assembly GCF_014851665.1). NCBI lineage: Bacteria > Pseudomonadati > Pseudomonadota > Betaproteobacteria > Burkholderiales > Alcaligenaceae > Achromobacter > Achromobacter sp. ACM03. The sequence continues at coordinate 871,173 of NZ_JACVAD010000002.1, forward strand.
CAGCGGCGTGTTCCGCGTGATCGACGCCCAGGCGCAGGCACATGCGGGCACGGCCGTGCATGACTGCGAACCGGTCGCCGCCCATGCGCTGGAACTGCGCATCGATGGTTGCGTGGACCGCCGCCTGCCGTGCACGCGGCTGCTGGTGTGCGGCGCGACCCGGGGCGAGGTCCTGCGCCGCGCCTACCGCGCGCTGTCGGAAATGCCCGGCCCCGCGGGCGTGGACCGGGCCTTCCTGATGAACCGCATCGCCTCGCGGGCCTATTGTTCGGGCCTGACGGGTACGCGGCTGGATCAGGCCGTCGGCTGAAAGGCTCTGCCGGCGGGTGCGGCATGCCCGCCGTGCTGTCACCCGGGCGCTCACCCCCTACAATAGACCGCACACTCCCAGCCTGGGCTCGCCCCAGGCGCTACTTGTGCCGCGCTATGACCTTGCTGAGCGATCTACAGTCCCTTCTGGGCGCATCCCACGTGCTGACGGGCACGGACGCCGACACGTATGTGCTGGATTGGCGCCGCCGTTATCGAGGCGCCGCGCTGGCGGTTATCCGTCCCGGCTCGACCGGGGAAGTGGCGGCGGCCGTGAAACTGTGCGCTACCCATGGGGTGCCGGTGGTGCCGCAAGGCGGCAACACGGGCCTGTGCGGAGGCGCCACGCCTGACCTGTCCGGCAGCGCGGTGATCCTGTCCACTACCCGCCTGACAGCGGTGCGCGCACTGGATACCGACAACGACACGATCACCGTGGAAGCGGGCTGCGTGCTGCAGGCCGTACAGGAGGCCGCAGCCGCGGCGGGCCGGCTGTTTCCGCTGAGCCTGGCCGCCGAAGGCAGCTGCACCATAGGCGGCAATCTGGCGACCAATGCCGGCGGCACCCAGGTGCTGCGCTACGGCAACACGCGTGAACTGACTCTTGGCCTGGAGGTCGTGACCGCCGAAGGCGAGATCTGGCACGGCCTGCGCGGCCTGCGCAAGGACAACACCGGCTACGATTTGCGCGACCTGTACATCGGCAGCGAAGGCACGCTGGGCATCATCACCGCAGCCACGCTGAAACTGTTTCCCAGGCCCGTGGCTTCATGCACGGCATTGCTGACCCTGGACGGCATCGATCAGGCCGTCGAGCTGCTGTCGCGCGCCCGGGCGGGCTTTGGCGCGGCGCTGACCGGCTTTGAACTGATGAGCGGTGCCTGCCTGCAGTCGGTCGTTCGACTATTCCCGCAGCAGCGCCTGCCCTTCGAGGGAGATTCCGCCGCATCGCCATGGTTCGCCCTGCTTGAGCTGTCCGACAGCGAAAGCGAGGCGCACGCGCGCGAACGCTTCGAGACCGTATTAGGCGAGGCCATCGAAAGCGGGCTCGTGAACGATGCAGCCATTGCCGCGAATGTGGCGCAAAGCAAGGCGCTGTGGCACTTGCGTGAAAGTATTCCGCTGGCCGAAGCGGAGCTGGGCAAGTCGGTCAAGCATGACGTGTCGATCCCGATCTCGGCCATCGCCGGCTTCGTGCACAAGACCAACGCCTTGCTGCAGGCGCGATTTCCTGGCGTGCGCCATGTGATCTTCGGGCACCTGGGCGACGGCAATCTGCACTACAACGTGGCCCATGCGCCGGGGCAGACCGAGGCCGAGCTGCTGGCGCTGCAAGGCGACATCTACGGCGTGGTGCACGACAGCGTGCACGCGCACCATGGTTCGATCAGCGCGGAACATGGCGTCGGGCAGCTCAAGATCGACGAACTGCCGCGCTACAAGAGCGCCATCGAACTGGATCTGATGCGCAGAATAAAGCGAGCGTTGGACCCGCAAGGGCTGATGAATCCGGGCAAGGTACTGCGGGCCTGAGGTGGCGCGCACGAAAGGGAATCGCAACCATGGCAACCAGTCCCGCGGCGGGCGCGAATTACAGGGTATTGATCGTCGAGGATGATCCGGTCATCTCGGGCAATCTGTACACCTTCCTGGAAGCGCGCGGCTTTCTGCCCGATGCCGCCTACTCGGGGCCGGCCGCGCTGGAGCGGCTGAAGGAGCAGCGCTTCGACGCCCTGATCCTGGATATCGGCCTGCCGGGCATGGACGGAAACGCAGTGCTGCACACGCTGCGAAACGACATGCGCGCGGATGTTCCGGTGCTGATGCTGACGGCGCGCGACAGCCTGGAAGACAAGCTGGCCGGGTTCTCGCATGGCGCGGACGACTACCTGACCAAGCCTTTCGCGCTGCTGGAAGTGGAAGCGCGCCTGGTGGCGCTTATCCAGCGCGCAAAGGGCGCGACAGTGGACTCGGTGCGGGCCTTTGGCCCCCTGTCCTACGATACCCGCAACCGTGCGGTGTCGGTCAACGGCAGCCCCGTGCACCTCACACGCAAGGCCAGCCTCATCATCGAGGCGCTGCTGCGCGATCCCGGCAGGGTGGTGTCGCGCGAGGAGCTGGAGTCCACGCTGTGGGGCAACGAGCCGCCTTCGTCCGATGCTTTGCGCAGCCAGGTCCACTTGTTGCGGCGTGCGCTGGCCGATGCCGGTTTCGACGGTATCGAAACCATTCACGGCACCGGCTGGCGCCTCACGCTGGAAGCCGGGGCGACAAGATGAGCGGCATTTCGTCGGCGTCTGCGGGGGGTACGCTGACCCAGCGCGTGGTCTGGGCGTTGACCGGAACCGTGGCGTTGTTCGTGACGGCGCTGGCCCTGCTGGCCTACCTGACCTTCGATCAGATGGAAGACGATCTGGTCAACGACATCCTCAACACCGAAATGGACCGGCTGGTGCAGCACGCCCGGGTCAGCGACGGTTTCCTGCCGCGCGAAGGTGTGCGCGAACTGGGCGGTTCGATGCGCGCCTGGGTCAGCTTGGACGGCAATCGGCCCGCCGACATGCCGCCGGAAATCGAGTCTCTGGATAGCGGCCTGCATTTGGTGGAGCCGGGCGCCTACACCTGGCACGTGATGGTGGCCGAAACAGGACGGGCCAAGGTGTACCTGCTGTACGACGCCACCGAGAACGAAGGGCGGGTGCATGACTTCGGCCTGATCGTGCTGGGCGTGGGCGCCATTTGCGTGGTGGGCGCCTATGCGTTGTCACGGCGCGTGGCGGCCATCGCGGTCGGTCCGTTGCTGGACCTGACCGACCGGCTGGCCACCTGGGCGCCGGGGTCGCCCGATATGGCAGTGACGCGCGACGACGAGGCGGGCCGGCTGATAGAGGCCTTCAACCGGGTGCAGAACCAGGTGGACAGGTCGATTGCGCGCGAGCGCGAGTTCGCGGGCAATCTCAGCCACGAGGTGCGCACGCCCTTGGCCGCGATCCGCTCGGACAGCGAGTTGATGCTGCTGACCCAGGTATTGACTCCGGACCAACGCCAGCGGCTGACTCGCGTGGTGGACAACGTGGACGATGTGATCGTGTCGCTGGAGAGCGCACGCTCCATGGCGCGGGACGAACTGCGCCCGGCGGAGTCCGTCGATCTCGGCGAATGCATGGACAACGCCTGGCGCGGGTACGAAACCCAGGCGGGGTTGACCGGGCTCGGTTTCGAAAACCGGATCGCCGCCGGTCAGGTTCGCATGCTGGATCGCTATGCCTTGTTGACCGTGTTGCGCAACCTGATCCGCAACGCGGTGGAACACGCCGCGCCCGCGACGCTGACCGCCAGCATGGCGGCCGACGGCGCGCTGGAGCTGCGCGACGATGGCAAAGGCATTGCCGCCGACGATCTGCCCTTCCTGTTCCGCCGCTATTACAGCGGCCGCATGCGGGATTCGGGCGCGGGCGGCCCCGACGAGACGGCGCGCGGTCTGGGACTGGCGATCGCCAAGCGCGTCTGCGATATGCAGGGCTGGTCGCTGACGGTCGATTCTTCGCGCCAGGGCGAGCAGCGCGGCACCTGCTTCACGCTGCGTTTTGAGGCCGCTGAGGGGCATGCGATGGCGGCGGCCGGCGGGGCGCAAGGTCAAATTTGACGAAAGTTTGACTGTCGGCGGCCTAAGCTGCCCGTTTGCCTGACGGACATCCTGTCGCCACCATGCCGCCTTTATCGCCGCCCGCGTTGCGCAAGCCGACGCCGGCATCGTATCTGTCGATCCATGTTTTTGCGATCACGCTTGCGCTGGCCTGCCTGGCTTGGTGGGCCAATGTCTCAGGATTGGATATGCGCATCGCCCGAGCGCTGTTCGATCCGGCGCTGGACGATTTTCCGCTGCGTCTGAACCGTTGGCTGGATCTGATCGGGCATCGCATGGTGTTGGCCCTGCCTATCGGGATAGGACTGGCCGCGGTGGGCGTGGCGGCGGCAAGCTATCGCATTCCGGCCTGGCGGCCGTGGCGCGGACCGGCGCTGGTGCTGGCGGCAACTTGCCTGACCGGGCAGGTGCTGGTGAACCAACTGAAGCACTACACGACGCTGCCCCGTCCCTATGATCTGGACTCCCTGGGCGGCTACACCCCTTATCCGTCTTACTGGTGGACGTGGGTGCGGGCAGGAGGGGGCGGCGCTTTGCCCAGCGGTCATGCGGGCGCGGGCTATTCGATGTTGACCCTGTATTTCCTGGGCTGGGCGCTGGGGCGTCCGGCATGGCGCTGGTGGGGGCTGGCAGCGGGTATCGCGGGAGGAGTGGGTTTTTCCACGGTGCGTATCTTGCAGGGCGCCCATTTTCTCAGTCAGACGCTCTGGTCCGCTACCTTGATGTGGTTCCTGGCGGCCCTGTTTTTCTATCCCCTCATCGTTGCGCGTCCAGCCGTCTCGGGCTTGAACCATTAGCCGTGGGACTCCCGGGACGGTTGCTCCGGGCGAAACGGCGGCATGCTGCGCGTCGCCGGCGCCATTCTGGAGCGCGGACTCGCTACCAGCCCAAAGTACAATGAGCGGCGACGCTCGGTCCCCGGCCGCGCTCAACTGTTTTCGGATCCTAGCCAATGAATGTTCCCGCCGATACTCCCGTCACGCCGCGGCGTCGTCCCCGGAACCTGGCTCAGGGGCTGGTCGAGAGCATCACGGAACGTATCCGTGGCGGGGACATCCGGCCCGGCGAAAAATTGCCGACGGAATCCGAGATCATGCGCCAGTTCGGCGTCAGCCGTACGGTGGTGCGCGAAGCCCTGTCGCGACTGCAGGCTTCGGGCCTGGTAGAGACGCATCACGGCGTGGGGACATATGCGCTGGAGCCCAGCGGCGGCGGGGATTTCCGCGTGGATCCTGCCGACATCGCCACGGTGCGCGATGTGCTGGTGCTGTTGGAGCTGCGCATCTGCCTGGAAAGCGAGGCTGCCGGCCTGGCTGCGGCCAGGCGCAGCCCGGAGCAGTTGCATGAGATGCGGCGCGCGCTGGAGGCCTTCAAGAGCGCGCTGGAAAACGACGGGGACACCGTCACGCCGGACTTCCAGTTCCATCTGCTGGTCGCGCAAGCCACGGACAACCGCTATTTCGCGGATCTGATGTCGCATCTGGGTTCGGCCATCATTCCACGCACGCGGATCAATTCGGCGAAGTTCGCACACGAGGACCGCGCCGCCTACCTGGCGCGAGTGAACCTCGAGCACGAAGACATCTACAGTGCGATCCAGCGCCAGGACGCGGAGGCCGCGCGCGCAGCCATGCGCACGCATCTGAGCAACAGCCGCGAGCGGCTGCGGCGCGCCCAGTAAGAGCGGCCGCGGGATCGTCCCAAACCGCGTTAACCTTTGCGCGTTTTCCAATTTCGAACCACGAGGCGGCATGGCTCTGCTCGGCATATACAGCGGCATTCTTTCATCTGAGCAGGCGTTGCGGCGCCAGGGGGAGGTGCTCGCATGCGCCGTCTGACTCTGCGGTTCATCATTGCGGTCCTGGCGCTGCTGACGCTGTCGCGGCTGGGGCTGGCCTTCTGGATGTGGGACCGGGTGGAGGCGGCAGGGGGGCTGGGGCCGCTGCTGCTGGGCGGCCTGCGCATCGACGTCTGCCTGATGTCCATGGTGATCGCGCTGCCGGCGGTGTTTTCGCCCTGGTTCGGGCATCGGCCGCTGGCCGCCCGCATCACCGCCTGGTGGTTCCGCGCCTGGTGGATGCTGTTCGTGCTGCTGGAGGTTTCCACGCCGCAGTTCATCGCGGAATACGATACGCGGCCAAACCGGCTTTATTTCATCTATCTGCTCAATCCGAAGGAAGTCGGTTCGATGCTGTGGCAGGGCTACAAGGGCGTGCTGCTGGCGGCCTTTGTGGTGCTGGTGCTGGCGGCCTGGCTGTCGGTCCGCCTGTTTCCGACCCGCACGCGCGATCCCTTCATGTCGTGGTGGAAACGGCCGGTGGCTTCATTCGTGATCCTGGCGCTGGTGTTCCTGGGCGCGCGCGGCACGCTGGAGCATCGTCCGATCAATCCGGCCAAGGTTGCCTACAGTTCGGACGCCATGGTCAACGCGCTGGCGCTGAATTCGCTGTATAGCGTGTTCGATGCCGCCTACCGCATGCGCGATGAGCGTTCCTCGGCCGCGATGTATCCCAAGATGGCTGTGGACGAAATGAATGCCATTGTGCGTGAGAAGGCGGGACTGACGGGGGCGCCGCTGGATGCGCGCTATCCCAGCCTGCATGAGCAGAAGGCGACGGTGCGCCGGGACAAGCCGCTGAATCTGGTCATCATCCTGCAGGAAAGCCTGGGCGCGCAGTATGTGGGCAGCCTGGGCGGGCGTGACCTGACGCCCAATATCGACCGGCTGGGCAAGGAAGGCTGGATGTTCCACCGTGCCTATGCGACGGGCACGCGTTCGGTGCGGGGCATCGAGGCGGTGACGGCGGGGTTCCTGCCCAGCGTGGCCGACGCGGTGGTGAAGCTGCCGCGTTCGCAGACGGGTTTCTTCACGCTGGCGCAGGTGTTGGGCAAGCATGGCTACCATTCGCGTTTCGTGTACGGGGGCGAGTCGCACTTCGACAATATGCGGGCCTTTTTCCTGGGCAACGGTTTCGACGAAATAGTGGATCGTCCCAAGTTCGTGAATCCGGTGTTCGAGGGGTCGTGGGGAGCGTCGGACGAGGACATGTTCAATCAGGTGGACCGGCTGCTGCGCGCGGATGGCGACAAGCCGGTGTTCACGCTGGCATTCTCGGTGACGAACCATTCGCCGTGGGAGTATCCGGAAGGGCGCATCAAGCCGGTGGGCGATCCGGCGACGGTGGATAACACTGTGCGCTATGCGGACTGGGCGCTGGGGCAGTTCTTCGACAAGGCGCGCAAGGCGCCGTACTGGGACAACACGGTGTTCCTGGTGATTGCAGATCACGATTCGCGTGTTTACGGTTCCATTCCGGTGCCGGTGCGGCATTTCCAGATTCCTGCGCTGATTCTGGGGGCGGGGATTGCGCCTCGGCAGGATGAACGGTTGGTCAGCCAGATCGATATGGCGCCTACCATGCTGTCCTTGATGGGCCTGGACAATGTGAATCCGATGCTGGGCGTGGACCTGACGCAGCGGGATCCTGATCGGGCGATGATGCAGTACGCGGATAATTTCGGGTATCTGCGGGGGGATCAGCTGCTGGTGCTGGAGCCTTCGAAGGCGCCGCGGCAGTTCAGGTATGAGGCTGCGCCTGTGGGGCGGGATGAGGTTTATGCGCCGGTGGAACCTTTGGATCCTCGGCTCTCGGAAGAGGCTTTGGCGCATGCTTTGTGGGCTAGTTGGGCTTATCGGGAAGAGCGGTATCGGTTGCCTTGAGTTCTTTTGTGGTGTTGTTGGTTCTTAAGACGCTTGGGGCGTTGGGGGCCTGGGGCGCGCGGGGCAACGATTGCGGTCCGGAGCCTTCGCTCCGGACTTCCCCGTCGTCATCTTCGTCAAGGCCTTCGGCCTTTCCTTCAGATTCCCTCGGGCTTATCGACGCCCCGCGCGCCCCAGGCCCCCAACGCCCCAAACTTCGGTTTTTGAAACTTTACCGTCGCGGGGGTGGGTGGTTTGCTTGGCGTGCTTGCCGCGGGCGGCGGGGCGGTGGAAGATTTTGCGGTGCCCGCTCGATCAGGCCGCCCGGGCGGCCTGATCGAGCATACGCGGTGTCTTGCGCTGTGTTGCCGTGGGTGGTGGCGCTGTGCGCTGCGCGCTGATCGTGGCTTGATTCTGCGCAAGTCGAGTTTTTGCTGAAGGTAGGAAACTGGCGCATGACTTTTCCTGAATCGTCTTCCGGGGCTGGCCGCGCTGCGCCTGCCCAATCAAACAAATCCAGTGCTCGCGCGCCTGCGCGCCGTCGCGTGCTGCCATTGCCGCGCGGACGTTTCGCCTGGGTGACGGGCGTTATCAGCACCGTCTGGCTGGCGCTCAACACGGTGTTCTGGTGCCTGCTGCTGTTCCCGCTGGCCTTGTTGAAGCTGCTGCTGCCATTCGCGGCGGTCAGGCGGGGTGTCGACCCCGTGCTCAACGGCATTGCCACGGCCTGGGTGTCCTGCAACGCTGGATGGCTGGCGCGGATCCAGGATGTGCCCTGGGATGTACAGGGCAATGACGGCCTGCGCTATGCGGACTGGTATCTGGTGAACTGCAATCACCAGTCCTGGGTGGATATCTTCGTGTTGCAGCAGTCGCTGAACCGGCGTATTCCGTTGCTGAAGTTCTTCCTGAAGCAGCAGCTGATCTATGTGCCGGTGATCGGGCTGGCGTGGTGGGCGCTGGATTTTCCGTTCATGAAGCGCCACGGCAAGGCGGCGTTGCGCCGCAATCCGGATCTGGGGCGGCAGGATCAGGAGACCGCGCGGCGGGCTTGCGCTAAGTTTTCGCTGGTGCCGACCAGCGTGATGGTGTTTGCTGAAGGGACGCGTTTCAGTCCTGCCAAGCGCGCTGCGCAAGGATCGCCGTATCGGCATCTGCTCAAGCCCAAGGCGGGCGGACTGGCGGTGGCGTTGAATGCGATGGGCAAGCGGTTTCGTTCGATGATAGACGTGACGATCGTCTATCCGGATGGTGCGCCCAGCTTCTGGGATCTGGCCTGCGGTCGTGCGGGGCAGGTGCTGGTGCGCATGCGGCAGTTGCCGGTGCCGCCGGAGTTTTGCGAAGGCAACTACTCCGGCGACAAGGCGTTCCGTACAACCTTTCACCACTGGCTGGGCCAGCAGTGGCAGGCCAAGGACGATGAGATCGAGGCGTTGACGGCGCCCGCCAGGGCGGGCGCCGGCGCGGACTAGGCGCGGATCAGGCGCGGGCGGGCAGCACGGTGCCGGAGCAGGCGCCGAAGCCGATGCGCGGATAGCCTGCCTTCACGCATTCGGCGCGGATGATGACCTGGTCGCCATCCTGCAGGAAGGTGCGCTTTTCGCCCCAAGGCAGGTCGATGGGGTTCTTGCCGCCGTTGCACAGTTCCAGCAGCGAGCCGGCTTCCGAGGGTTGCGGGCCGGAGAGGGTGCCGGTGCCCAGCATGTCGCCGGGTTGCAGGTTGCAGCCGTTGACGGTGTGGTGGGTGATCAGCTGCGCCACGTTCCAGTAGGCATCGCGGAAGTTGCTGCGCGACAGGAAGGCCGGCGGCTGCTTGTCGGCGCGCGATTTTTCGGTGGTCAGCAGGACTTCCATCTGTACGTCGAAGGCGCCCTTGGCGCGGTTCGCATCGGATGCCAGGTAGGGCAGGGGCTGCGGTTCGGACGGGCCGCGCATCCACTGCGTGCGGAACGGTTCCAGCGCTTCCATGGTGACGACCCAGGGCGAGATCGTGGAGGCGAAGTTCTTGGCCAGGAAGGGGCCCAGGGGCTGGTATTCCCAGGCCTGGATGTCGCGCGCCGACCAGTCGTTCAGGATGCACAGGCCGAACACGTGCGATTCGGCGTCGGCCAGGGGGATGCGGTCGCCCTGGGCGTTGCCGGTGCCGACGAAGATGCCCAGTTCCAGTTCGTAGTCCAGGCGGGCGCAGGGGCCGAACTGCGGCGCTTCGCCTTCATTGGCGGGACGGGTCTGGCCGACGGGGCGGGGGAACTTCTGGTCCACGCCGATGCTGGAGGCGCGGCCGTGGTAGCCGATGGGCACCCACTTGTAGTTCGGCAACAGGGGATTGTCGGGGCGGAATTGCTTGCCCACGGCGGTGGCGTGGTGCACCGAGATGTAGAAGTCGGTGTAGTCGCCGATGCGGGCGGGCGTGGTGTATTCGGCGTCGGCTTGCGCGACGAGCAGGGGCTCGACCGTGCCGCGCAGGGCAGCGCCTTCGCGCAGTGCGCGCGACAGCGCCAGGCGCAGGGCGCTCCAGTGGGCCTGGCCCAGGGCCATCAGGGCGTTCAGGCTGTCCGTGGCGCACGCGGCCAGGGCTTCCGCTGCCAGGCCCTCGAAGGGCTGTTTGGCGGCCAGCGCGGCCAGGTCCAGGATCTGGTCGCCGATGGCCACGCCGGGGCGGAACGACTCCGTCGAACCCTTGCGGCGGAAGGTGGCATAGGGCAGGTTCTGCACCGGGAAATCCGACTCGCCGGTGTTGGCGCTGGCGATCCAGCTCTTCAGGGACGGGTCGTGGGTTTCGTTGATGGTGGTCATGGCTGCGTGTCTCTTTCAGTGTGGTTATGCGGTGGCCGGGCGTCAGGCGCCGGAAATTACAAATGCCAAGCGGCGATGAGCTTGCGCTCATCGCCGCGGGCGTGGATGGCAGAAGGCCTGCGCGTCACGCCTTGCTGGGGTCGAAATGCTTGGCGATGCCCTGCCAGCACCGGTAGTAGTCGCCTTGCAATTCTACCGAGGCCAGCGCCTGCTCCGTGGGGCGGATGACGCGCCGCGTCTCGAACATGAAGGCCATCGTGTCGCGGATGTAGTGGGCCTTGCTGGTATCGGCGTGCGAGGCCTTTTCGAAAGTCTCGGCGTCGGGGCCGTGGCCGCTCATGCAGTTGTGCAGGCTGGCGCCGCCCGGCGCGAAACCGTCGGCCTTGGCGTCGTAGACGCCCTGGATCAGACCCATGAATTCGCTGGCGATGTTGCGGTGGAACCAGGGCGGACGGAAGGTGTTCTCCATGGCCAGGATGCGCGGCGGGAAGATCGCGAAATCCATGTTGGCCGTTCCCGGGGTGTCCGACGGCGCGGTCAGCACCGTGAAGATCGAGGGATCCGGATGGTCGTAGCTGATGGAGCCGACGGTGTTGAAGTTGCGCAGGTCGTACTTGTACGGCGCATGCGTGCCGTGCCAGGCCACCACGTTCAACGGCGAATGGTCGATGGAAGCGCGCCAGAAGCCGCCCGTGAACTTGGCGATGAGTTCGAAGTCGCCTTCGAGGTCTTCGTACCAGGCCACCGGGGTCTTGAAGTCGCGGGCATTGGCCAGGCAGTTCGAGCCGATGGGGCCCAGCTCCGGCAGGCGCATGGCCGCGCCGAAGTTTTCCAGCATGTAGCCGCGCGCGTTGCCGTCCAGCAGTTCAACGCGGAAGCGCACACCGCGCGGGATGACGGCGATTTCCAGCGGTTCCAGGTCGATCAGGCCCAGCTCCGTGGCCAGGCGCAGGCGGCCTTCCTGCGGCACCAGCAGCAGTTCGCCGTCGGCGTTGTAGAAGTAGCGCCCTTGCATCGAACGGTTGGCCGCATACAGGTGGATGCCTACGCCGCTGAGTTCGTCGGGGCCGCCGTTGCCGCCCCAGGTCTTCACGCCTTCCAGGAAGTCGGTGGGGGCGGCGGGGATGGGCAACGGGCTCCAGCGCAACTGATTGGGCGTGACGGGACCTTGGCCGAAGGTGCTTTGCCAGCCGGCGGCGCCGTCAAAGGCCTCGAACGGCTTGTGCTGCGCGCCGGGACGGATGCGGTAGAGCCAGGAGCGGCGGTTTTCGCTGCGCGGCGCGGTGAAGGCGGTGCCGGATAACTGCTCGGCGTACAGGCCGTAGGGGCATTGCTGCGGCGAATTGCGGCCCAGCGGCAGCGCGCCGGGCAGGGCTTCGGTAGCGCAACTGTTGCCGAAGCCGGTCTGGTATTGCAGTTCCATGGATTCCTCCTGAGCGGCGGCGCGGTGCTTGGCCGCGCGGCCTGGTGCGGGTGGTTCGTGCGGAAGGTTTCCGGAGCCCATATGGCATTGTCGGAAAAAATCCCCGCTACGGCTATGGGAATGCAAAAATAGAGACTATAAATTTTGTGAATAGTAGGGGGGCGTATGGCCGAGCTGCGCGATGTCGATCTGAATCTGCTGCTGTTGTTCCAGCATCTGCTGGAGGACCGCAATCTGTCGGCCGTGGCGCGGCGCATGGACCTGTCGCAACCCGCGGTCAGCAACGCGCTGCGCCGCCTGCGCGAAGCATTCGGCGACGATCTGTTCGTGCGCACGGCGCAGGGCATGCTGCCCACGCCGCGCGCGCAGCGCCTGGCGGGCCCAGTCAGCGAGGCGTTGACCATGTTGTCGCAGGCCCTGAAAGACCAGGACGTCTTCGATGCCGCCACCAGCACCCGCCGCTTCCGGGTGGCGATGACGGACGTGGGCGAGATCCACTTCATGCCGCGCCTGATGGAAGTCTGCGTGCAGGTGGCGCCGCAGGTGCGCATCGATTCGGTGCGGGTGCAGGGACCGGATCTGCCTCGGGAAATGGAGGCGGGGCGGGTGGATCTGGCGATCGGCGCATTCGATGAAATGGGGGCGGGTACGCTACAGCGCATGCTGTTCCGCCAGGGCTATGCGACCCTGTTCCGGCAGGCGCATCCGACGGCGCACGCCGGCATGAGCCTCAAGGCCTTCCGGGCCGAGCGCCACCTCATCGTGTCGCGCGCGGCGCCCTACGGGCAGGTCAACCAGTCCATGGAACGCGCCGGCGTCGATCTGGCCGAGCATTTCAGCGTGCCGCATTTTTCGGCCGTGCCCTACATCGTCAGCGCGACCGACCTGCTGGCCACCGTGCCCGAAAAACTTGCCGCCAGCGCCGCGCCGCCATTCGGCCTGCGCTACATGACGCCGCCGATAAGAGTGCCGGCGCTGCAGACCAACATGTACTGGCAGCGCCGGGTGGACCGCGACAGCGGCAACCAGTGGCTGCGCGCGTTGATCGTCAATGCGTTCGCGGTCGGGGCGTGAAGGGAACTACGGCGCCACGGACGCCCGCGCTTGCCGCAGCGCCTCGCGCAGCACTTCCATGTCGCCCAGGTGGTTGGCCAGCAACAGGATCAGCGCCGCGTTGAGCTCCTGGCTTTGCTCGTTGGTGAGGTCGCGGTGGGTCTCGATCAGCGCTTCGTAGAAGTCGTCAGGCGAGACCAGGTTGGTTTCGGTAATCAGCATGATGGAGTGATCTCGAAGTTCAGGCCCGGCCCGTGGCGCGGCTGACGGCCGCGGTGACGGCGCCGGCGTCGAAGGCGCGCCAGCGGGCGGTAATGTGCTGGTCGGGGCGGATCAGGTAGGCCGTGCCGGCTTGCGCGTCATAGCGCTTGCCCAGGCAGCCTTCGCGGTCCGTGACGGACGCCAGCTCCTTGGGCAGCGCGGACAGATCGCATTGCGGGCTGGCGACCAGCACGGCCTTGACCGGCACAGGCGCCATGCGCAGCGCCTGGAGGGCAAGCAGCGTGTTGCGGTCGGGCAGGGCGTCGCCACAGAAGAACGCCAGCACGAATTCACCGTCCAATTGCGCCAGCCACCAATCCTGCGCGTTCACCGGCGCGTCCAGCGCCACCGCGCCCGGCACCATGCGGCCGCTGAAGGCGTCGGTGTCCGGCGTGTTCAGCGGCGAACCGGTGTAGGTCGCGGGCAGCGACAGGCGGCCGCTGTTGACCAGCGAGCGCGCGAACGGATGGGTCTTGGCCAGGTTCAGCACCGCGTTGCGGAAATTGCGGCTGATGTCGCTCTTGGGCGTGATGAAGTCGGTGGCGCGCGATGAATTCAGGATGTTTTCGTCGGCGGCGTATTCGCGTTCGACGGCGTAGCTGTCGATCAGTGTCTCGGGCGCCTGGCCGGCCAGCACCAGCTTCAGTTTCCAGGCCAGGTTCTCCGCGTCCTGCACGCCGCTGTTGGCGCCGCGGGCGCCGAACGGCGATACGCGGTGCGCGGAGTCGCCGGCGAAGACGACGCGGCCGTGGCGGAACTTGTCCATGCGTTCGCACGCGAAGGTATAGACGCTGACCCATTCCAGCTCGAAGCGAGCGTCGGGGCCCAGCAGTGCGCGGATGCGCGGCAGCACGTTTTCAGGCTTGACGGCCTCGACCGGGTCGGCGTTCCAGCCCAGCTGGAAGTCGATGCGCCAGACATTGTCGGGCTGGCGGTGCAAGAGCACGGACTGGTTGGGATGGAAGGGCGGGTCGAACCAGAACCAGCGCTCGGTCGGGAAGTCCGCCTGCATCTTGACGTCGGCGATGAGGAAGCGGTCGCGGAAGATGCGGCCGTGGCTTTCCTGGCCAATCAGCTTGCGCACCGGCGAACGCGCGCCGTCGCAGGCGATCAGCCAGTCGGCATGCAAGGCATACGCGCCGTCCGGGGTTTCCACGTTCAGGACCACGCCGTCATCGCGCTGCTCCAGGCCGACAACTTTGTTCTTCCAGCGCAGATCGATGTTGGGCTCCTGGCGCGCCTGCTCGTACAGATAGCCTTCGGCGTAGTACTGCTGCAGGTTGATGAAGGCCGGGCGGCGATGGCCGGGTTCGGGCAGCAGGTCGAAGCGCCAGACTTCCTGCTCACGGAAGAAGACCTTGCCCACGTTCCAGGACACGCCCTTGTCGATCATGCGTTGACCCACGCCCAGGCGGTCCCAGATCTCCAGCGTGCGCTTGGAGAAACAGATGGCGCGGGAGCCGGTCGACAGGCGGAAGTCGTCGTCCAGCACCACCACGCGCACGCCCTGGCGCGCCAGGTCCAGCGCCGTGGTCAGACCGACCGGGCCGGCTCCCACCACCACCACCTGATGGCGCGCCAGCTCGCTGGCGGCCTGGTCGGCGTGTTTTTCATAGGCGAATTCCATCGCCTGAAAGTCGATGTCTCCCACGGTTGTCTCCTGTGTGGGTCATATTGTTTTTATGTCACGAAGCCGCGCGCCGCCTTGCGGCGCGCGATTCCGGTTGGTGCTCGGATGGGCCGTTGGCGGCCCGCCGGGATCAGCCTTCCAGCTGCGCCCACATCTCCAGATCGCGCTTGTCGGTCCAGATGCGCGGGTGGGTGTAGCCGGTGGCCTCGTCATAGGCGCGCGACACGTCGAACGGCATGCAGTGGTCGAAGATCACCCAGTCGCTGTAGCGCGGCTTCATGAAGTCGTAGACCTCGCGGTAGATGGTCTTCAGGTCCTTGCCCTCGGCCACGCCGCGGTTCACCGCGCCGTACAGGTCGGTCAGGAAGGCGCGCGTGCCGGCCAGGCCCTGGCGGACTTCGGTGGCGTTCTTCAGCGCGGGGCCGCGGCCCGGGACCATTTTCTCGGCTTCGAAGCCAGACAGCGCGTCCAGCGTGCTGGGCCAGTCGCGGAAGTAGGCGTCGCCGCAGTAGGGGGTGGACTGGTATTCGACCAGGTCGCCAGCGAACAGGATCTTCTGCTCGGGCAACCAGGCGATGGTGTCGCCCTTGGTGTGGCCGCGGCCCACTTGCAGCAGCTTGACTTCCAGGTTGCCCAGGTTGACCGTCATTTCGCCCTTGAACGTCATCGTCGGCCAGACCAGGCCCGGCGGAATCGATTCGGCATTGCGGAACAGGCGGGGGAAGCGGCCGATTTCGCTGGCCTTGTCCTGTTCGCCGCGTTCGGCGATCAGGTCGTAGGTGTCGCGGCTGGCCAGGATTTCCTGGGCGTTGTAGGCCGACGCGCCGAACACGCGCACGGCGTGGTAATGCGACAGCAGGATGTACTTGATGGGCTTGTCCGTGACTTCGCGGATGCGGCGGATCACGTCCTGTGCCATGACAGGGGTGGCCTGGGTGTCGACCACCATGACGGCCTCGTCGCCGATGATCACGCCCGTGTTGGGATCGCCTTCGGCCGTGTAGGCATAGGCGTTGTCGGACAGTTTTTCGAACGAGACGACCTTGTCGTCCAGGTCGGCGTGCGAGGCGAATTGCTTGCTCATGGAGGCTCCTTCCACTTTTATAGGAATAGGGTGTGTGGAAGGAATATAGCTTGACGTTAGTTTTCGTGCAATACGTTTGCTATAAACAAATGGTCTTGTTTTTACAGGGATTTCCCGCGGATTTCCGGGGCGGCAGTGGTCAATTCCTTTGGCATTTCGGGCAATAGTAGGTGGCGCGCTGGCCTTGGACGATGCGCCGTATCGGGGTGGCGCAGACGCGGCAGGGCAGACCCTCGCGTTCGTAGACGGCGGCGTGGATCTCGAAGTAGGCGCCTGGTTCGCCGGTGGCTCCGACGTAGTCCCGCAGCGTGCTGCCGCCGGAGGTCAGGGCATCGGCCAGGGTGGCGCGCACCATGTCGGCCAGGCGCTCGCAGCGGGCGGGCGACAGTTTGTTGGCTGGCGTCTTGGGATTGATGCGGGCGCGGAACAGGCTTTCCGACGCATAGATATTGCCCACGCCCACCACCGCCATGCCGGCCAGCAGCACCTGCTTGATGGCGGCGCTGTGGTTCTTGAAATGGCGGTGCAGCCAGGCGCCGTCGAACCGTGGATCGAAGGGTTCGATGCCCAGCTTGGCCAGCAGGGGGTGGGCTTCGATGGGGCCGTCGGATTCAGGGTGCCACAGCACCGCGCCAAAGCGCCGCGGGTCATGCAGGCGCAGCACGGCCTGTTCGAAGATCCATTCGACATGGTCGTGCTTGCGCAGGAATTCACCAGGCGCGACGCTGCGCAGCGACCCCGACATGCCCAGATGCACGATCTGGGTGCCGTGTTCGAATCGCAGCAGCAGGTACTTGCCCCGGCGCGCGCATTCCAGCACGGTGCGGCCGGCGACCAGCGACGGCAGATCCTGCGGGATCGGCCAGCGCATGCGGGATTCGTGGATGACCAGGCGCGTCAGCGTCCGGCCGGTGATGACGGCGTCGATTCCCCGACGCGTGGTTTCGACTTCAGGCAGTTCCGGCATGAGCCAGTGTAAGATCATTAATTGCGTGTACGAAGATTGTGCCATCAACCGGACGGGCCGCGTGAAGTCGTCTTTCAAACCTATAAACATCGGGATCGCCGCGCTAGCGCTTGCGCTGGCAGCAATACTGACCCCGCCGGCCCAGGCCGCCGACAGCCGGACGCGCGATGCGACCGGGCCCAGGATGGCGCCCCAGAGCCGCCACCCTGAAACCGAAGTCATACGGCTGCGCCCCGGGCAGTTGCCCTATGTCTCGCTGACCGCGGACATTTTTTATCGCGTGCTCGCCTCCGAGATCGCCGCGCAGCGCGGCATGTACGGTTCCGCGGCTACCACCATGCTGGGCCTGGCGCGGGATACCGGCGATCCACGCCTGGCCCGCCGAGCCCTCGAATTCCAACTGGCCGGCGGCAACCTGCCCGGCGCCCTGGACGCCGCGCGGGTCTGGGCGCGCCTGTCTCCCAACGACGTCGAGGCCAGTTCCACCGAGCTGGCGCTGGCCGCCGCCAACGGCCAGACCAAGGGCCTGTCGCAGGCCCTGCGCAACCGCATCGATTCCTCGCGCGACAAGCCGGCCGCCATCGGCCAGGCCCTGGCCGTGCTGAGCCGCCTGAACGACCGCCGCCTGGCCCTGCGCATCCTCGACGAATCCCTGAGCGACAGCGTGCGCAAGCTGCCGGCAGCGCACCTGGCGCTGGCTGACGTGGCTTCCGCCTCGGGCGACTACACCCGTGCCGCGCAGGAGTCGCGCGCGGCCCTGGCGGCGGATCCCAAGTCGGAACCCGCGGCCCTGCGCGTGCTGGAATACGGCTACAAAGTGGACCCGCAGCGCGCGCAGACCGAGGCGCGCGCCTATATCGCCCGCAATCCCAACGCCCGCAAGGTGCGCCTGATGCTGGCCGGCCAGTTGGCCGACAGCGGCGACTACAACGGCGCGCTGGCTGAATTGCAGGCCATGTCGCGCCGTTCGCCGGAAGATTTCGACCTCCTGTTCATGCAGGCGCAACTGGCCTACAAGGCCGGGCAATTGCCGCAGGCCAAGAGCCTGTTGCAACAGTATCTGGACGTGCAGCAGCAACGCCAGCGCGCGACCGTCCCGGGCGCAACCGATGCCGGCGCCGCCGCGGCCGACGCCCATGTCTTGCTGGCCCGCATCGCCGAAGACCAGGGCCATTACGACGACGCCATTGCTGAACTGGGCCGTATCGACGATCCGACGCTGCGCTACTCGGTGCGCATGCGCCAGGCCGCCTTGCGCGCCAAGAGCGGTCGCATTGACGACGCGCTGGCCATGATCGACGCCGCCGGCCCGCAGGACGAGGAAGAGCGTACGCTGGGCGTATTGACCAAGGCCCAGATCCTGCGCGACGCCGACCGCGTGCAGCAGGCGGTGTCGGTATTGGAAGCGGCCGATCAGGCGCTGCCCGACACGGTCGAGATCAAGTACGAACTGGCCATGCTGTACGAACGCCAGAACCGTCTGGCCGACCTCGAACGCATGCTGCGCCAGGTCATCGCGCTGGACCCGGATCATGCGCATGCCTACAACGCGCTGGGCTACACGCTGGCCGATCACAACCAGCGCCTGCCCGAGGCCCTGGATCTGATCACGCAAGCGCTGGAGCTCGCGCCCAACGATCCGTTCATCCTCGACAGCATGGGCTGGGTCAAGTACCGCATGGGCGATTCCGCAGCTGCTGCCGACTACCTGCGGCGCGCCTACAGTGTGCGTCCGGAAGCAGATATCGCAGCCCACCTGGCCGAGGTTCTCTGGACCCAGGGCAAGCGCGACCAGGCCGTCGAGTTGCTGCGCGCCGCGGTGGCCAAGGATCCCAAGAACAAGACTGTTCAGGACGTGGCCAAGCGCCTGGGGATCAGCCTGTGACCGCAGTGTTTCAACGTGCGCTCGGCGCCGCCGCGCCGCTGCGCTGGTTCCTGATGGCAATGCTGGCGGCGACGCTGGCGGCCTGCACCACGCCCAAACCGATCGAAGGCGCCAGCGCCGACGCGTTCTCGCGCATCGGCCGCTTCGCCATTACCGTCAACGAGGAAAGCGGCAAGCAGAACGCCGTGCAGGGCGGCTTCTCGTGGTCGGACGATGGCCGCCACTATGTGCTAGACCTGACCAACCCGCTGGGTTCGACCGAGGCTCGGGTGGAAGGACGGCCCGGCGCGGCCAGCCTGACCAAGGCCGACGGCACCCGCCTGGTCGCCGACAATCCCGATGCCCTGGCCGCGGAAGCGCTGGGCAGCAGCATGCCCGTGTCCGGGCTGCGTGACTGGCTGCGGGGCAAGCTGGCGGCCACGCCCGAAGCGACCGAAGTGTCGCGCGACGAACTGGGTCGCCTGGCGGCTTTTGAGCAGGGCGGCTGGCGCGCGCGGCTCTCACGTTACGACACGCTAGGTCCCCAATTGCTGGTGTTGGAACGCCAGGAGCCGGGCCGGCGCATCATGCTGCGTCTGGTCGTCAATCAGCCTTGAATGGCGGGCCGTCTTGGCCCGGAATCAGCGGTCGCCCGGTAAAATCGGGCGACCGCTTTTTTTTGTTTGTTCAGCCGTGACTCTCTACGACGTACCCGCTCCCGCCAAGCTCAATCTGTTCCTGCACGTCGTAGGCCGGCGCGCCGACGGCTATCACCTGCTGCAAACCGCCTTCCGCTTTATCGATCTGTGCGACACCTTGCATTTCGATGTGCGCGCCGACGGCGTCATCAGCCGCGCCACGGAGCTGCCTGGCGTGCCCGAAGAGCAGGATCTGACCCTGCGCGCGGCGCATGCGCTGCAGCGGGCCACGGGTACGAAGCAGGGCGTGCAGATCGGCCTGGAAAAGCGCATCCCGCAAGGCGGCGGCCTGGGCGGCGGCTCCAGCGATGCGGCATCGGTGCTGATCGCGCTGAACAAGTTGTGGAATACCGGGCTGTCGCGGCGCGAACTCATGGAGCTGGCCTTGCCTCTGGGCGCCGATGTGCCCGTGTTTGTCTTCGGTCAATCCGCATTCGCCCAGGGTGTAGGCGAAGACCTGACGGCGGTGACGCTGCCGGATCGTGCATATCTGGTGGCGCAGCCGGACGCCAGCGTGCCCACGCCACAAATATTTTCCGCACCTGATTTGACAAGAGATTCTTCTTCCATCACAATAGCGGTCTTTCTTGCTTCGCCTACTTCCCGCTTCGGCAGGAATGATTTGGAGCCGGTGGTCTACCGCCTTTACCCAGAAGTGCTTGGGGCATCGCGGTGGCTTGCTGAGCAGGAGGTCCTTCGTGGAACTCCAGTTCGCATGTCGGGATCTGGCGCGTGTTTATTCGCCGAATTTTCCGAACTCTCCGAAGCCGTTTTGGCAGAAGCAGAAATATCCGCTATAATGCGCGGCGCTGATAAAACATTCAGCCAAACGCATCCACGGTTTCGGTTAGTGCAGGCATGTACTGGGTTAGCTGAACATCCGTTGCGGAATTGGATTGCAAGATAGTTGGGGAGTCGCCAAGCTGGTTAAGGCACCGGATTTTGATTCCGGCATGCGAAGGTTCGAATCCTTCCTCCCCAGCCAACCGAATACATAAAAAAGCTGTTGAACACGCCTGTAAGACACTGGCCCGGGTTCAGCAGCTTTTTTATTTTCCGGGTCCGCTGGTGCATTACCTCGCATCATCTCGTTAGTGTCTTAAAACGACCATCGCATCATCCATCATGGCAAACGATAGCTTCATGATTTTCACGGGCACCGCCAATACTCGGCTGGCCGTGGACGTAGTCAACCACCTCGATATGTCCCTGGGCAAGATGACCGTCGGTCGCTTCTCGGACGGCGAAGTGATGGTCGAGATCAACGAGAATGTGCGCGGCAAGGACGTCTTCGTCCTGCAGCCCACCTGTGCCCCCACCAACGACAACCTGATGGAAATCATGGTGATGGTCGATGCCTTGCGCCGCGCTTCCGCTGGCCGCATCACCGCCGCCATTCCCTATTTCGGCTATGCCCGCCAGGACCGCCGCCCGCGCTCGGCGCGCGTGGCCATCTCGGCGAAGGTCGTGGCCAACATGCTGCAAGTGGCTGGCGTCGACCGCGTCCTGACGATGGACCTGCACGCCGACCAGATCCAGGGTTTCTTCGATATCCCCGTGGACAACATCTACGCGGGTCCGATCCTGCTGGGCGACATCTGGCGCCGCAATTTCTCGAACCTGGTCGTCGTGTCCCCGGACATCGGCGGCGTGGTGCGGGCCCGCGCGCTGGCCAAACAGCTGGAAGCCGATCTGGCCATCATCGACAAGCGCCGTCCGCGCGCCAACGTGTCGGAAGTGATGAACATCATCGGTGAAGTCGACGGCCGCACCTGCATCATCATGGACGACATGGTCGACACCGCCGGCACGCTGTGCAAGGCGGCCCAGGCCCTGAAGGACCGCGGCGCCGGCGCCGTTTACGCCTATTGCACGCACCCCGTGCTGTCGGGCGGCGCCATCGACCGCATCGAAGCGTCGGAACTGGACGAACTGGTCGTCACCGACACCATTCCGCTCTCCGAGCAAGGCCAGGCCAGCGGCAAGATCCGCCAGCTGTCGTGCGCCGCGCTGCTGGGCGAGACCATCCTGCGTATCTCGAACGCGGAATCGGTCAGCTCGCTGTTCGTCGATTAAGACGTAGCGGCCCTCGGACGGGTAGTCCGGATACAGAGTTTTGCGCCTTGCTGGTCGCGGCAAGGCGCAACAAACACGGCGCGCATTTCGCGTGCCGTGCACTAATCGGCGAAGTCTCTTCGCCATTTATTGTTTTTGGAGTTTTCCATGAAATTCAATGCCACTGCGCGTAGCGTCCAGGGTTCGAGTGCGAGCCGCCGCCTGCGCCGCGCGGGCCGCGTTCCCGCCATCGTTTATGGCGGTACGGCTGCCCCCCTGAACATCGAACTCGACCACAACGAGATCTACCACGCCCTGCGCAAGGAAGAATTCCACGCGTCGATCCTGCAAATGGCGCTGGAAGGCGCAGCCAAGGAAGAGCAAGTCCTGCTGCGTTCGGTTCAATGGCACGCCTACAAGCCGCAAGTCCTGCACGTGGACTTCCAGCGCGTGGACGCCAATCAGGCCCTGCACACCAAGGTCCCGTTCCACTTCATCAACGCTGAAGTCTCGCCGGCCGTGAAGCTGGGCGGCGCCATCATCAGCCACGTCCTGACCGAACTGGAAATCACCTGCCTGCCGGCAGCGCTGCCCCAGTTCATCGAAGTGGACCTGAAGGACCTGCTGCCTGGCGCTTCGGTCCACCTGGCCGACATCAAGCTGCCCAAGGGCGTGACGTACGTGCCCCACGGCGGTGACGCCAACCCGCTGCTGGCCGCCACGGCCGTGGTCAAGGGCGGCGCTGCCGCCGACGAAGGCGCTGCCGAAGCTCCGGCCGCCTAAGTTCCGCCGGAAAGCCCGCGGGCTTTCCTCGGCTGGTACCCGAAACCCTGCGTGTGCATTTGCATGCGCAGGGTTTTTTGGTTTAAACACCCCCCATCATGTCTACTCCTATACGCCTCATCGTCGGACTGGGTAATCCCGGCCCTGACTACGAAACGACCCGGCATAACGCCGGCTTCTGGCTGGCCGACCATCTGGCGGACGACTTGCGCGCTTCTTTTGCGCTGGAGAAGTCCTTTTTCGGAATGGTGGCCAAGTCCCGTCTGGGCGCCGACAACGTGCTGCTGTTGAAGCCCAATACCTACATGAATCGTTCCGGCCAGGCGGTGGGCGCGTTGGCTCGTTTCTACAAGCTTGTGCCTGAGCAGGTGCTGGTGCTGCATGACGAGTTGGACCTGATGCCCGGTCAGGTGAAACTGAAGCAGGGCGGCGGGCACGCCGGCCACAATGGCTTGAAGGACATCCAGGCGGCCTTGGGCAGCCCCAACTTCTGGCGCCTGCGCATCGGCATCGGCCATCCCCGCACGCTGGGCCTGGCCCAGCAGGTGGCGGACTTCGTGCTGCATCCGCCGCGCCGCGAGGAACAGAAAGAGATCGAAGCGGTGATTGACCGGTGTCGCGCGGTCGTGCCGGCGATGCTGGCCGGAGATTTTCCCCTGGCGACACGCCAACTCCACAGCGGCAACGAGGCCTGATGACGGACCAGCGGCAATCGGCTTCGCTATCTGGCGGAAAACTTCGCTTTCGCAGCGAAGTTGCGGATTTCTGGCGCTTCATCCGGCACCCGCATCCGGCTTCGCGCCTGCCGGGCCGCGCGTCCGCGAGCGGGCTGGTGGCCGACTGGTGGCCGGGCCTGGGGCCTGGACGCCTGCTGGCCTGGGCCGCGCTGCTGTGGGCCGTGAACCTGTTCGCACTGGGGCCGGTGGCGGTGGCCGCCGCCGGGCTCGGCGGCGTTACGCATCGGCTCGATCCCGCCAACATCCCCTGGCTGACCGCCGTCATCTGGGCGCCGCTGGTGGAAGAGATACTGTTCCGCTATGGCCTGCGCCGTCCAAGACAGGCGCTATGGCTGATCCCGGCGATGGTGCCCGTGGTGCTGTGGGGGCCCAAGGTCTGGACCGGCCTGCTGCTGGCTGCATTCGTCATCCTGGCCTGCTGGGGCGCGCGCCAGCGCACCGAACCGCTACGAGGCTGGGACACCGCCTGGCGGCGCTATTACTTGCAGCATTTCGGCCTGGTGTTCCACCTGGTCGCGCTGACCTTTGCCGCGGTGCACCTGACCAACTTCGTCTACGGCAAGACGCCATACTGGCTGCTGCCCCTGCTGGTGCTGCCGCAATGGCTCACGGGCCTCGTGCTGGGCTGGATGCGCGTGCGTCGCGGAATCGGCGCAGCCATATTGCTGCATTCCGCTTTCAACGCTGGCCCCATTTTGATGATCTGGATCATCATGCGCTGGGTTCCCGCCGCCGCAGCCTGACCGGGGCCGCAACGGCGGCCCGGCCGGCGGGGCCTGAGCGCCCAGCCGGGGTAAACTAGAACGTTAACGATCAATACCGTACTTACACAGGATTCCCATGGCTCTGCAATGCGGCATCGTCGGCCTGCCCAACGTAGGCAAATCGACCCTCTTCAACGCTCTGACCCGCGCCGGCATCGCCGCCGAGAACTATCCGTTCTGCACCATCGAACCCAACGTCGGTGTGGTCGAAGTGCCGGATCAGCGTCTGCAGAAGCTGGCTGAAATCGTCAAGCCCGAACGCATTCTTTCCGCCACCGTCGAATTCGTCGACATCGCGGGCCTGGTCGCCGGCGCGAGCAAAGGCGAAGGCCTGGGCAACCAGTTCCTCTCGCACATCCGCGAAACCGACGCCATCGTCAACGTGGTGCGCTGCTTCGAAGATCCCAACGTGATCCACGTGGCCGGCAAGGTCGATCCCATCGCCGACATCGAAGTCATCGAAACCGAACTGGCCCTGGCCGACCTGCAGACCGCTGAAAAGGCCCTGCAACGCCACCAGAAGACCGCGCGTTCGGGCGACAAGGAATCGCAGCGCATCGTGGCCGTGCTGGAAAAGTGCGTGGCCCAGCTGAACGAAGCCAGGCCGATCCGTGCGCTGGACCTCTCCACCGAGGAAAAGGCCGACATCGCCCAGCTCTGCTTCATCACCGCCAAGCGCGCGATGTACGTGGGCAACGTGGCGGACGACGGCTTCACCAACAATCCGCTGCTCGACCGCCTGACCGAATTCGCCGCCGCGCGCAACGCGCCCGTGGTCGCCATCTGCGCCGCCATTGAATCCGAGATCGTCGACCTCGACGACGCCGACCGCCAGGCTTTCCTGTCGGACATGGGCATGGAAGAGCCCGGCCTGAACCGCCTGATCCGCGCCGCCTTCAAGCTGCTGGGCCTGCAGACCTACTTCACCGCCGGCGTTAAGGAAGTGCGCGCCTGGACCGTGCCGATCGGCGCCACCGCGCCCCAGGCCGCTGGCGTCATCCACACCGACTTCGAACGCGGCTTCATCCGCGCCCAGACCATCTCCTATGACGACTACATCACCTACAAGGGTGAGCAGGGCGCCAAGGAAGCGGGCAAGATGCGCGCGGAAGGCAAGGAATACATCGTGCAGGATGGGGACGTGATGAACTTCTTGTTCAACGTCTAAGCGAAACAGCATATCCCCCGAAGCACCCCAAAGATCAGACCTGTGTCCGATCTTTGGGGTGTTTTTTTTGGTGAGGCGTCAACAGCGATGCGCGCCGCTCCAGGAAGGGCTTTGCGAGAACGGTATGAGGGATGAGAAACAATCGGTTGCGGCGAATAGCGGGATGACTGGCAGCGGCCGAGTTGGACCGCATCAGCAGATGGTGTGATCGCACCGACGCAGGTTTTCAAGCGGCACCCAGCCCGCCTCGCCATCCACGAGCCTGACCGCCCACACCCATCCATTCAATTCGCGTTCGCCGCGCAGCAACTCGCCTTGCGCGACATCCAGTTCCTTGTTGGTGAAATCCTCCAGCATGGTGGCGCTGCCGTCGGCGTGGCGGTCCAGGAATTGCGCCGGCACGAAGCCGGCTTGTTGGCCTGCTGGCGTGCACAGATACCAGTCGGGCCAGCCCTCGGGGCCATCGTACCGTTCGCCGACGGTGACGCGATCTCCCTTGCGCACCAGCATGGGTTCGGGGAACTCGCTGGCGTGGGCCTGGATGACGAGGTAGCGGCGGTCGGGATTCATGGGCATTGATTGTCCGTATTGCGGTCACGGACGGAACTATGCCATGCGTTCCAGCAGCCGCGGCACCGCCGAGGCCAGCAACGCGACTCCGGAAGCCGTCAGTAGCCCCAGCACGATCTGCCGGAAGCGCGCCTCGCTGATGCCTATGTAAAGCTTCGCGCCCAGCAATACCGGCACCAGCATGGCGGCGGCGACGATGGCGAACATGGGCAGCATGGCGCGGGTGACGATGCCGCTGGCCAGATATGTGCCCATGGTCACCAGCAGCATGGACAGGTTGAAGTTCTGGATGATGGCGCGTTGCGCGTCCTTGTCGAATCCGCGCAGGGTGCACCACAAGGTGGGCAGCGTGCCTGTGAAGCCGCCTATGCCGCCCAGCACGCCGCCGGCCATGCCGACGGCCGCATCGGCGGCGCGCCCGCCTGCGGCGATCTTCGGCAGGTTCTTGGCCAACAACATGGCGGGACACCAGATCACAAGCAGGATGCCGAGTATGGTCTTGAACCAGTCCATGTCCAGGCGCGGCAGCAGCGCCACGCCCAGCGGAATGCCGAACAGGCCGCCGATCACGAAGGGCAGCAATCGCCGCAGATCGAAGCCGCGGCGCACGGTGATGGCGGCGAGGATCTGCCCGACCAGGGCGCCGAAGACCGCGAGCGTCGCGGCTAGGCGCGGGTCCAGCACCCAGGCCCAGAACGACATCGCCACCAGGCCGAAGGCAAAGCCTGACAGGCCCTGCACGAAGCCCGCGATGACCGCACCCAGCGTCACCACCAAATACACCGAATCCATTGCCGCCTCTTTGTTCTTATGTGGGGGAGTCGGTTTGTATTCTGGATGATCCTTATGGCTCGCGAATCGTGTTTTGCTATGGGCCGATACCGTACTTCTTATGGCGGCGGAGCCTGTGCTAGCTTGGCGCCTTGTCCGCCGCCCGCAGGAAATTCGCTTCCAGCACGCTCAGCACGCGATTCAAAGTGTCGATATCCGCGGCCGACAACCCCTTGAGCGACTCCTCGAAGAACGCCGCCCGCTTGGGCAGGGCTTCATCCACCACGGCCTGGCCGGCCGGCGTGAGACTGGCGTTGGTCAGGCGGTTGTCCTGCGGATCCACTGCGCGCGCGATCCAGCCCATTTTTTCCATGGCCTGCAGCTGCCGTGTGAGCGACGCGGGATCGAGCCGGCAGCGTTCGGCCAGATGCTTCTGCGAACATTGGCCGCACTCATGCAGCGCCAGCAAAATGCGCCAACGGGGCAGGGCGTGGCCGACGGTGCTGCTGAACGCGCTCTGCATGCCGCGGTAGGCCTGTCCCATGTGCTGGATGACCTGCAAGCCTTGTTGTTGTTTGGGCAAAAGCTATTCTCCGACGCCGGCCGGCTCTGGTGTGGAAGGGCGGATCAACTGGACCGGCGGCACGCGGCGCACGCACCAGAGCGCGAACACCGCAACCGCCAGGGCTATGAGTTGCCCTTCGTGGATGGCGCCGACGAGCGCGACGCGCGCGATCTCGATCAGCGAGGTTCCGTCCTGGCCTTGATGCGCCAATTGTGCCAGGAACTGCGTCTGGGCCTCGGGATTGACGAGCATCTGGGGATCATTCAGCTCTGGCAGCCAGCGGGCGGAAGCGCCGCGCAGCGTGGATTCGACGCCGCTGAAATAGCTGTGGTTGATCATGGTGCCGACGATCGCCGTGCCCAACATGCCGCCGATCATGCGCAGGGATTGCAGCAGCGCCGTGGCGATGCCCAGGTGGCTGCGGCCGGCGGTCTGCTGCGCGAAGACCGTCAGGTTGGGCATGATGAAACCCATGCCCAGCCCGGCCATCAGCATGTATGCAGCGATGAGCGCATGTGACGTATAGCTATGGGTGGTAACAATGCCCAGGCACGAGAGCGCCATCAGGATGAAGCCCGCATACAGCATGCGGTTGGGATTGCGGATGCGGGTGATGATGCGGCCGTTGACGATGCTGCCCACCGTGATGAAAACCACCATTGGCGTGATCAGCAGGCCGGCGTCCTGGGGCGACAGCCCGAAGCCGCCTTGCAGCAGCAGCGGCGCGTAGAACAGCAGCGAGTACATGGTCACGCCCACCAGCAGGGCCAGCGTGAAGAGCATGGCGAGGCCGCGGTTGCGGAACATGTCCAGCGGCAGCAGCGGGTGGGGGCAGCGCCGTTCCCACCAGAACAGCAGGGCGAAGGCTACCGCGCTGCCCGCGCCCAGCAGCAGGATGGATGCGCTAAGCCCTTCCTTGGGCAACAGTTCGACCAGCAGTTGCAGGCTGCCCAGCGCCACGGCGATGAGCAGCGCACCCTGCCAGTCCAGCCGCACGCGGCCGGTCGTGTGGTTGCGCAGATGCGGCAGATAGCGGGCGACGAACCAGAGTCCGAGGAGGCCAATGGGCAGGTTGACGTAGAACACCGAGCGCCAGCCATAGTGCTCGGTCAGCGCGCCGCCCAAGGTCGGGCCGATGGCGTTGGCGATGCCGAAGGCGGAACTGAGCATGACTTGCCACCGCAATCGCACGTGGGGATCGGGAAACAGGTCGGGGATGGACGCGAACGCCGTGCCTACCAGCATGCCGCCGCCTATGCCTTGCAGCGCCCGCGCCAGGACCAGCGTGAACATGCTGTCGGCTGCGCCGCATAGCGCCGAGGCCAGGGTGAACAATACGATGGCTGCCACTACGAACGGCTTGCGCCCGTAGTAGTCGCCCAGGCGGCCGAAGATAGGCACGGTGATGACGGAGGTAAGCAGGTAAGACGTCGCTACCCATGCATACAGTTCGAAGCCTTTGAGTTCGGCCACAATGGTCGGCAGCGCGGTGCCGACCACGGTCTGATCGATGGCGACCATCATCATGACGAAGCACATGCCCAGCATGGCAAGCAGGGTTTGGCGGAAAGGAAGCACTTGGCCGGGCGAGTGCGGGGTGCCTGTAGCGGGGGCGGACATTGTTGGATCTATCAATGATTGATGTATCAATCATTCTAGCCCTACAATCCGCGAGACAGAAAGTTGTCAGGTCCGAGGCCGGATTTCGAGACTCCGCATCGATACCGATAGTGTTGATTTTGCGCGGCCGCGCCCGGCCATCCGCGCGAAGTCGGCCCGATTTGTTACGATAGCGCTATCTGTACGCTGGCTCGGCTGGCGTCTTCATCAGGCTTTCCTTGGCAGATTCCATTTTCGGCGCCGCAGCCCCAGGCTCGGCAAGAGAGCGGGCACGCCCTGAAAGGCCGTGGCTACATGGGCCTGGCGGTTTTTCCGCAGCTAAAGCACCTTCCGCGCGCCCGGCGCAGCGGACGGCATTCAAGGATTTCCAGTCGAGGTACCGACGGGGCAGCAATGAAAACGTGGTTCAAGCGCATTTTGATAGGCCTGGTAGTGTTGGTTGTCGTGGCCGTCGTTGGCCTGGCCATCTTCTTGCTGACATTCGACCCCAACGCGTACAAGTACAAGCTGGAAGAGCTTGTCCAGCAACGCTACCAACGCACGCTGACGATAGACGGCGAGATCGAGCTGTCGCTCTTCCCGCGCATCGGGCTGTCGGTGCAGGGCGTGTCGCTGTCCGAGCCAGACAGCTCCGAAACCTTCGCCTCCATCGATAGCACCCGTCTGGCGGTCGCGGTGTGGCCGCTGCTGTCCAACAGCTTCGTGGTGGACCACGTCGCGATCACCGGTTTCAAGGCCCGTGTGGTGCGGGACAAGCAGGGCCATTTCAATTTCAGCAATCTCGTGGGCGGCACCGCGCCGATCACGGCGGCGCCGGCCAATCCGGCTGAAGCCTTGGCGGGCGCGGCGCAGAGCGCGGTGCAGGCCATCGCCAACGGCAACCTGCCGCAGCCGCGCAACAACATGCAGATCGACATCGCCGGGCTGGACCTGAAGGACGGCCAGGTGCAGCTGCAGGACGAGATCACGGGCATGGCGGTGGCGGTCACCAAGATCAACGCCAACACCGGCCGCGTCACCTTCAATCAACCGTTCGATGTGCGCATGACCGCACGCGTCGAGGGTGGCGATCCGCGCGTGGACGCCAATTTGACCGGCCAGGCCCTGCTTACGCTGGATCCGTCGGCCAAGCGCTACGCCGCGCAGAAGCTGGACCTGCGCATGGACGGCAAGCTGCCGGGGGCCGAAGCCAAGAGCCTGGCCATGCGCGGCAATCTGGCCTTCAACGGCCAGAAGTCGGCGTTGGACATCGCCGGCCTGGAAGTCGTGTTCCAGGGCGACGTCACCGATCCCGCTGCGCGCGCGACCAATGTGGATGCCAGCGTGGCCATCCCCAAGCTGGCGATCGACCCGCATAAGAGCCAGCTGCAGATCGAGAAACTGGCGATACGCGCCAAGGGCGGCGTGGCCGATGGTCCCTTCGAATTCGCCGTGGACGCGCCCGCGCTCAATATCTCTCCGGCGTCGGCCACGGGTGAGGCGCTGACGGGCCGCGTGCGCATCAGCGGCCTGGACGCGAGTTTCGGCTTGAACGGCATCAGCGGCAACGCCGGTGAGCTGGAGATCAAGGAAGCCAAGCTGGACAGCACGTCCAAGAATGGCGAACGGATCGTCAAGCTGAACTTCGCCTCGCCGCTGTCCTTGAACCTGTTGCAGCGCAGCGGCGGCCTGTCTGGCTTGCGGGGCGACGTCAACATCACCGATCCCGGACTGCCCAAGGGCAGCCTGCAGATCCCCGTGATCGGCAGCGTGACCGCGGATCTGCTGAAGGATCAGGCCACGAGCAAGATCAACGCCGTGCTGGAAGGCGGCAAGTTCGATCTGAGCGCGGACATTACCAAGCTGAGCGATGCGCCCAAGGTGAATTTCGCGCTGGTGGTGGATACGCTGGACCTGGACAAGCTGGTGCCGCCGGTTGCGGCAACGCCCGCGCAGCCGGCGCCCAAGCAGCCGGCCGAAGCCAAGAAGGAAGACGGCAAGCCCGCGCAGCCTGCAGCCCCTGCGGCGCCTGCCAAACCTGCCGACGACACGATCGACCTGTCTGCGCTGATCGGTCCCAGCGTCAATGGCACGATCAAGGTTGGCAAGCTGGTCGTGCGCGGCCTGAAGGCCGACGACGTCGGCGCCGCGGTCAAGCTGGACAAGGGCAAGCTGGATATCTCCAGCCTGACTGCCGGCCTGTACGGCGGCAAGCTGGCGGGCACTTTGTCGGTGGACGCCGCGCAGGGTAACCAGCTGGCCACCAAGATGTCGCTGGCCGGTATCGCCATCGAACCGTTCCTGATGGACCTGGCGCGCCAGAACGTGCTGAGCGGTACGGGCAGCCTTGCGCTGGACCTGAAGACAGCCGGCGCCAATGCCTACGCCATGAAGAGCGGCCTGGGCGGCACCATGCAATTGCGCCTGCGCGATGGCGCGGTCAAGGGCATCAACCTGACGCAGACGCTGCGCGAACTGAAGGCCGCCTTCAAACCGGAATCGCAGAACGAAACCGTCGCGTCCGACACCAGCAAGCAGACGGAATTCTCCGAGATGGACGCCGACCTGGCCTTCACCAAGGGCGTGGCCGCGGTCAAGCGCCTGAACGTGGTGTCGCCCCTGTTGCGCGTGACGCAGGGCGATCCGGCCACCATTGACTTCGTCAAGAGCGAATTGGACCTGGTGGCGCGAGCCCGCGTCGTCAATCCGGCAGCCGACCCGGAAGGCAAGGAACTGCAAGACCTGAAGGACGTGACCATCCCCGTGCACGTCAAGGGACCGTTCGACAAGCCGACCTATACCGTGCTCTGGAAGGACGCCATCGGCGGCATTCTCCAGCGCAGCCTGGAAAACAAGCTGCGCGAAGCGGTGACGGGCAAGGGCAAGAGCGGCGCTGCCGTCGACAAGGCTTTGAAGGGACTGCTGGGCAAATGAACGCCGAGAACTTCCAACCCGTGGCCGAGTGCGGCGTCACCACGCAGGCCGAGGCCGCGGGCTATCACCGGCAATGGCTGGTCGCCAACGATTCCGGGCAGTGGCTGAACCGCAGCCTGTGTCCGCGGCTGGCCGACGTTTCGGTCGAGCTGCGGCTGGGCTACCTGGTGCTGAAGGCGCCTGGCATGCTGCGCATGGACATTCCGCTGGACGTCATCGAAGACGACGACAGCGTGCGCTACAGCATGAAGGTGGGCGAGCAGGTGGTGGACGTGATCGACGAAGGGGAACTGGCCGCGGCCTGGATTTCCAACTTCGTCCAGGTGCCTTGCCGCATCATGAAGGTGCATCCCGATACGCCCGTGGCCGCCTGGCCGGCCTGAGCGGGCCGGGCGCAAGGGCCGTTCAAGCCTGAGCGCCAGAGCGCTTGAATTCGAAAGCCGCGTGGGCCAGCAGGCCTGCCAGAAGGCCCCAGAAGGCCGATCCGATACCCCAGAAACTGAAGCCAGATGCCGTGGCCAGCAGCGTGATGAGCGCGGCTTCGCGGCGTTGCGGGTTGGCCATGGCCGCGGCCATGCCGCCCATGATGGTGCCCAGCAGCGCCAGCCCGGCCAGCGCGGCCAGCAGGGCGGCGGGCAAGGCCTGGAAGAACACGGCCACGGCGCCGGCTACGACGCTCAGCACGACGTAGCCCAGGCCGTAGGTGGCCGCGGCGATGTAGCGCTTGGACGGGTCCGGATGCGCTTCGGGACCGGTGCAGATGGCCGCGCTGATGGCGCCCATCGTGACGCTGTGCGCGCCGAAGGGCGCGGCCAGCAGGCCCAGCAGGCCGGTGGCCGCCACCAGGCGCGAGGCGGGCGGCTGGTAGCCCGCCGCTTGCAGGATGGCCAGGCCGGGAAGGTTCTGCGAGGCCATCGCGACCACGAAAAGCGGAATGCCCAGGCTGACCGCGGCCTGCGCGCTGAAGGCGGGCGTGGTCCAGACGAATTCGGTGAGGCGCCAGTCCAGCAGGTCCAGCTGGATCAGGTTCAGGCCGAAGGCGATGGCGATGGCCACCAGCATGACGACCAGCACCGCGTAGCGCGGCGCCCAGCGCCGGCACAGCAGATAGGCGACGCACATCGCCAGCACCAGCGCGGGCTGCTGCTTGATGTTGCTGAAGACGCCCATGCCGAAGTTGAGCAGCACGCCCGCCAGCATGGCCGCGGCGATTTCGCCGGGGATGCGGCGCAGGATGGGATCGATCCAGCCGAACAGGCCGCAGGCCAACGTCAGCGCGGCGGCCAGGATGAAGGCGCCGATTGCCTCATTGAAGGGAACGCCGGCCAGCGCGGTGACCAGCAGCGCCGCGCCAGGCGTGGACCAGGCCATGACGATGGGCAGGCCCGTGCGCAGGCTGTACAAGGCGCCGCCCAGGCCGAACGCCAGGCTGAGCGAGCCGATCCAGGAGCCGATGTGCGCCGAATCCAGGCCCGCGGTATGGCCTGCCTGCACCATCAGCACGGCGGTGCCGCCGAAGCTGACCAGCACGGCGACGAGGCCGGCGGCGATGGCCGATGCGGACAGGTCGCGGCGGGCGTGGTGGCGGGAAGGAGGGAGGTTGATGCTGGACTGCGCGGCGTCGCTCATGCGGCACCGGTCAGGCGACGGTATTTGGCCATGAGCTGTTCCTGGCCTTCATTCCATTGCGGGTGCAGCTCGATGCACTCCACGGGGCACACGACCTTGCATTGCGGCTCGTCGTGATGGCCCACGCATTCGGTGCACCGGTCAGGGTCGATGACGTAATAGTCCTCGCCCATGGAGATTGCTTCGTTCGGGCACTGGGGCTCGCAAACGTCGCAATTGATGCATTCTTCGGTGATGGTCAGGGCCATGGCGGGCTGCGGTATGGGGCGGGTAGGGCTAAGCGCATTGTACCGCCGCCGCACGCCCGGGCCGCGCAGCGCAAGAAGGGCGCTTTGCGCGCCCTTCGAGGGTGGAGCAATACCTGCGGCGGGGCTCAGCCCGGCCAGGACTGTTCGCGGCGTTCCTTGGCTTTTTCCTGGAGCCAGCGCTCGACGGACGGGAACACGAACTTGCTCACGTCGCCGCCCAACTGCGCGATCTCGCGCACGATGGTGCCGGAGATGAATTGGTACTGGTCCGAGGGCGTCATGAAGAGCGTTTCGACGTCGGGCAGCAGATGGCGGTTCATGCCGGCCATCTGGAATTCGTACTCGAAGTCGGACACGGCGCGCAGGCCGCGCACGATCACGCGCCCGCCCTGGTCGCGCACAAAGTCCTTGAGCAGGCCGCCGAAGCTTTGCACTTCCACGTTGGGATAGTGTCCCAGCACTTCGCGCGCGATTTCCACGCGCTCGTCGATGCTGAAGAAGGGCTTCTTGTTGCGGCTAATGGCGATCCCGACCACGACTTTGTCGAAAAGCGTGGCGGCACGGCGGACCAGATCCTCGTGGCCTCTGGTCAGCGGGTCGAAAGTGCCGGGATATACAGCGGTGATCATACGAGCTCCGTACCGTTATTTGTGGTTTACACCATCCTCCGAAGCTCGGATTATTGACCTATTTGCGCAATGCAGCAAATTCCAGCAGGTGGTAGTGGACCGCGCCTGCCTTGTCCTGCCGCAAGATCGTGAATCCCTCGGGGGCTTCGATGGGGCTTTCCGCCTCTACGTAGACTAGCCCATGCTCGGTCAGAATGCCTGGCAGAATCGGCCACAGGCGCGGCAGCCAGCCCTGGCCGAAAGGCGGATCCAGCAGGATCAGGTCAAATCGGGACGCATCCATGCGCTCGGCGACCTGCATGGCGTCGCCCACGTGGATGCGTATCATGTCGGCTTTGAGCTTGTCGCGCAGTGTCCGCAGCGCGGACGCGGCGGTCTTGTCCCGCTCGACCATCTGTACATGCGCCACGCCGCGCGAGGCCGCCTCGAAGCCCAAGGCGCCGCTGCCGGCGAATAGATCCAGCACCTGCTTGTCGGCGAACTCGCCGCCCCACAGGTGATTGAGCCAGTTGAACAGCGTCTCGCGCACCCGGTCGGGCGTGGGGCGCAGCGTCTCCACGTCGGGCACGGCAATGGGGGTGCGTCTGTATTGGCCCCCGACGATACGAATATACTTGTTACCCATGTTTAGCCGCTTCTTCAAGAAAAAATCCCCTCCGCCCGCCGCGCCGGTTCAACCCGCGCCGCCGCCGGAGGCTGCAGACGCCGTAGCCGCGCCTGCCGAGCCCGCCGCCGTCCCGGTCACTCCCGCGCCGCCGGCGCCTGTGGCCGCCGAACCGCGCCGCGAACCGAGCATTGACCCGGGCGTCGCCGCACCGGCGGCACCGCCCGTTGTGGCGCCTGTTGCTGCGCCGCATGAGGCGCCGGCCGTGACGCCCGCGCCGGTTGCGCCGACACCCGCTACGGTATCGGCGCCAGCGCCTGTTCCGGTGCCAGCGCCGGCCCCGGCATTGGCCCCCGCTCCTGTCGCGGCGCCCGCGCCGGTGGTGGCAACGCAAGCTCCGATCGCCGCTCCCGCGCCGGTTGCCGCTCCCGCGCCGGTTGCCGCTCCCGCGCCGGTTGCCGCTCCCGCGCCGGTTGCGGCTCCGGTGGCTGCGGCTGCGGCGCCAGCCCCAGCCCCCGAGCCCGCCGCTGAAGCCCCCAAGAAGGCTTCCTGGCTGTCCCGCTTGAAGCAAGGCCTGTCGCGTACGGGCCAGAGCATCGGCGGGATCTTCATCGGCGTGAAGGTCGACGAGAACCTGTTCGAGGAACTCGAATCGGCGCTCATTATGGCCGATGCGGGCCTGGAGGCCACGGAAAAGCTCCTGACGGCGCTGCGCGCGCGGGTCAAGAAGGAACGCATCGAGGACCCCGCCAAGGTCAAGGCGGCCTTGCGCCAACTGCTGGCCGACCACCTGCGCCCGCTGGAGCGCGCCTTCGACCTGAAGCGCACGCAACCCCTGGTCGTCATGATCGCCGGCGTCAACGGCGCCGGCAAGACCACTTCCATCGGCAAGCTGGCCCACACCTTCCAACGTCAGGGCGCCAGCGTGCTGCTGGCCGCGGGCGACACGTTCCGCGCCGCCGCGCGCGAGCAGCTCATCGAATGGGGCAGCCGCAACAACGTGACGGTGATCTCGCAGGACGGCGGCGATCCGGCGGCTGTGGCGTTCGATGCGGTCAACGCCGGCCGCGCGCGCGGCATGGGCGTGGTGATGGTGGATACCGCGGGCCGCCTGCCCACGCAGCTGCACCTGATGGAAGAGCTGAAGAAGATCCGCCGCGTCATCGGCAAGGCGGACGCCGCCGCGCCGCACGAAGTGCTGCTGGTGGTGGACGGCAATACCGGCCAGAACGCCCTGGCGCAGATCCGCGCCTTCGATGCCGCCATCAATCTGACCGGCCTGGTCGTGACCAAGCTGGACGGCACCGCCAAGGGCGGCACGCTGGCAGCCGTGGCCGCGGGCAGCCAGGGCGTGCGCCCGATCCCGGTGTACTGGATCGGCGTGGGCGAAAGCCTGGAAGACCTGCAGCCTTTCGTGGCCGACGAGTTCGCCGGGGCTTTGCTGGCGGATTGAGGTCCGTGGGTCCGGCGCGCATGCGCCGGAAAAAACAAAGGGACGGCGCATGCCGTCCCTTTTGCATTCAAGCCCGCGTCACTTCCAGAATGGCTTGCTGGCGGCCAGATCGTCGAACGCTTGCTGCGCGTCGTCCGCCAGTTCTTCCAGGCGCGCGCTGATCCAGCCCAGGGCGAACCAGGCTTGCGGATGGGTGGCGGTACACGACTCGTAGTAGTCCTTGGCCACTGCCAGGTCGTTGATTTCGCCCAGCACGTCCTGCACGCGCGACAGCAGCTTGCGATAGCCGCGCAGTTTGCCCGCGGGCAGCAGCGACTCGGCGAATGCCAGGCTGTACCGCAGCCGTTTGCCGCGCTTGCGCAGTTCGTGGCGCGTGGGAATGTCGAGCGTCGCGAATTGCGTGCCCTGGTCGGCCACCTTGCTGTGCCAGCGGTGCAGGCGCCGCGCAAGCTGCTTGTGCAGGCGCTGCGGATCGGGTTCGGGCGCCAGCATCGGAATGATGGTGGGCTTGACGCTGGGCGCCGCCACGCCGCCTTCCAGCCGGATGGCGGGCTCGGGCGCGGCGTCGCTGGGGGTGCCGTTGGCTATCGTCTGGCCTTCCGCGGACGGCAGGGCCGGCGGCACGTCCAGGCTCCATTCCAGCAGCTCCAGCATCCAGGCCTGGAAGGCCTTGCCGCCGGCGATGCTGCGCGCGTCCTGTTCCGGGGGCGCGGCTTCCATAGGGATGACCGGCATGCCTGCGCGCATCAGCGCGGGCGCCACGGTTTCGTTCAGCACGTCCTGGTCGCGGTTGGCGCCGAAGGCGGCGAAGTGCGTGCGCACGCCTTGCAGCAGAGTGTCTGGAATCGGCGCGATCCAGCCGTCGAACAGCTTCCAGGCCGAACGCAGCCGGCGCACGCCCACGCGCAGCTGATGCACGTGTTCGGAGTTGCCGGCGCGGTAGACGCCCTCGGTGTCGACCTCGGCCAGCACCGAGGCGTTGCGCGCGATCTGGTCCAGGCATTCCGCCGCGATGCGCGCCATGGCCTGGGGCGCCGTCATGTCTTCGCGCAGCTTGACCGATGCGGCGCCGCGCGGCGCCCAGAACTGGGCGATGGCTTGGGCGCGGCGGGCTTCGAGGTCATCGCCCGGAATGGCGTCTGCATCTGCCAGGCGCTGAGCCAACTGGGCCAGCGCATCGCCGCGTTCGGACTTGCTGCGCGGGTCCAGCACCAGGCTGTGGCGCTGCTGCCAGCCGCGAGCCGCCGCGAAGATAGCGGCGGGGCGGCCCGACACCAGTTCGAATTCCAGTTCGGAGATGGGCAGCTCCAGCGCGCCGGCGCGCAGAATGCCGGTGTCATAGGCCAGTTCCACCGTGCCGTAGCGCGTGCGGACCTTGCGCAGGAGCCGCTGCACATCGGTTTCATAACGCAGGCCCAGTTCGCCCTTGATGGCTGCCAGCGCGGCTTCGACCTCGGTGCCGGCATACACCGACAGGTCCAGCACCGGGCCCGGCCGCGGGTGATTGAGTTCGATGCGCGTGATGGCATTGATGCCAGGCATCTTCAGCGTCTGCACCCAGTCGCGGCCTTCCTGGCGCAGCCGGATGGCGATGCGCGCCCGCGCAAGTTCGCGTTCCGGCGTATCGAAATACATGGCGTGCAGGCGGATGCGGGTCGCCTCGCGCTGCTTGACCTCTCGGAGCACCGCCTGGCGCGAGGCCGCAGGCACGTGCAGTTTCAATTCCTGTTCCGACATGGCGGCGGGCGTCCAACGGCAAAAGCCGAGATCTTAATCAAACGGGGCGGGCGATTTGATGACCGGTCATATTTATTTCACATGGAGCATAAACGTGTTTGCGGCGCATCAACAACCGGAGTGCAGGGCGCGGATCCTTGGTCCAGGCAGAGGACTGGTGCAATAGCGACCGTTTGTGCTGGAGCACTCGTGACCCCTGAAATTACCCAGTTTCAGTGATATGCATGGTTACGAATCGCTTTTCTAATTGTAATCGGCGGGTTACGCGGCCCGCGCCATCCGATTCCACACGCGTCCGCCTGGTGCCAACCCGAGCGGGCCACGATTACAGAAGAGCGCCATGAACCGTACGTATCGCATTGTCTTTAACCGCAGCGCGGGCTTGTGGCAGGTTGTAAGCGAGCACGTGCGAGGGCAAGGCAAGGGCGGCCGCCATGCAAGCAGATCCGCGCGCAGACGCCTGCCCTTGATGGCGATGCTGCTGGCGGCCCTGGGCGCGGCCGGCCAAGCGCAGGCGGGGCCGATGGTCACCCTTACCGGCGATGCTACTTTCGCACCCTACTCAGGTCCAAATTTGGTGGCCTTCACCCCGCTATATGTGGGCATATCCGGTGTAGGAACATTGACCGTCGCCGACGGCGGCCAGGTGACGATAGCGCCGGGCTACACGGTGATTCTGGCCGACTCGGCCTCGGCTGATGGGACGATCAACATCGGCGCGGCTCCCGGCGCTGCACCCGTGGGCGCTGGCTTCCTGGCGACATCGCTACTCCAGTTCGGCGCGGGCACGGGTACGCTGAACTTCAACACCAACAACTTCCACGACTTCGGCGCGGCGCTGGTCAGCAGGGATGCAGGCACGCATCAGCTCAATCACTATGCGGGCTCCACGCGGCTGGTCGGCGACAGTTCAGGCTTCGTCGGCAAGACCACCGTCACGGGTGGGAGCCTGCAGATTCTCAACATTCTGGGCACCACCGAAGGACGTATCGATGCCGGGCAAGCTCCCGGCGCCACGGCCCGGGTCAGCGTGTTCAGCCCCGGCTCGACCTGGGCGCTGACGGACAACCTTTTTGTCGGCGGCGCCGGACCCGGAGAGCTGAGCATCTTCAGTAGCGGCACGGTCTCGAACCAGTTTGCGACGGTGGATGCCCGGCAGAACGACGCGGCGAAAGTGACGGTTTCCGATGTCGGGTCGCTCTGGAGCAATCGCGCGGTGCTGCTGGTTGGTTCGGAAGGCGGGAGGGGCAGCGTGTCGATCCTGGCGGGGGGATATGCGACCAGCGTCGATGGCGTTGTCGGGCGCATCCAGAACGGCAATGGCGCCTTCCTGGTGTCGGGGCGCGGTTCAACCTGGATCAATAACGGCGAGCTCAGGGTGGGCGATGTGTCCGGTCAGGGCACACTGACCATCGAATCGGGGGGCTTCGTCTCGAACAAAGACAGCTATGTGGGCAGCATGAGCGGTAGCGGCAACGTTGTTGTCCGCGGCGCCGGCTCCATCTGGGACAACAGCGGCGCGATGACCCTGGGATTTGGCGTGGGAACGGGGGCGGGCAGCCTGACGATCGCGCAAGGCGGCACAGTGAGCGTTGGCGCGAGCGGCGGAGGGGCCGTGTCCCTGGCGCAGGACCGGTTTCTTTTCTTTCCCACCACCGGCACGATCAATATCGGCGCGGCGGCTGGGCAGCCGGCCGTAGGCGCCGGCACGCTCAACGCCAGCGCAATCCAGTTCGGCGCCGGCATTGCCACCGTGAACTTCAACCATACCGAGTCCGCCTACACGTTTTCGACGCCGCTGTTGAGCACAGGCGCCGGTTCACATAGTCTGAACCAGATCGCCGGCACCACCTTGCTGACGGGCGCGAATAGCGCATTCAAGGGCAGGACCACGGTGTCGGGCGGCAAGCTGGTGGTGCTGGGCCAGCTGGGAGGTTCGGCCGCCGTTACAGGCGGGGTCTTGCAGTACGGAGACGGCGCCACGGGCGAGGCCAACACCCTGAGCGGCAACCTGAATGTCTCAGGCACCGGCAGCACACTGGCGGTGCATCGGGGCGCCACGCTGGCGGTCACGGGCGACATGGAAATGGCCGATGGCACCGTGCTGGACTTGATGGCCGGCACGGGCAGCCCGCTGTTGCAGGCAAACAAGGTCACGCTGGGCGATGGCGTGGTGTTCAGGCTGAGCGGCATCGGCGACAAGAACGCGCTCGATACCGTGTTGATCGAGGCGCCCACAGGCGGCATCGACGGTGATTTCGGCGCCGTCAACGTGGGCGGCTTTACCGGAGAGGTCGACTATCTCACCGTCAACACACGCAAGTCCGCGGACAACAAGCAGTACCTCGCCACCTACGGCCTGAGCTGGACCGCCAACAACAACCTGGCCCATGGCACTTTCACGCTGGCCGATGCGTCGAACTGGTTCACGCTGGGAGTGCCGCTTTCCGACCAGGCAGCCAATGCCGCCGCCGGTTGGGACGGCAAGAGCTTGACCAAGGCCGGCGCCGGAACGCTGGTGCTGCAAGGCGCCAACACGTACAGCGGCGGCACGGCCATCCTGGGCGGCACGTTGCAGGTCGATAGCGATGCCAACCTGGGCGCAGCTGTCGGAGGCCTGCATTTTGGCGACGGCACGTTGGCGACCACCGCAAGCTTCGACACCGCGCGCGCCGTCACGCTGGCGCAGAGCGGACGTTTCGACGTGGCGGCAGACACCACGCTGGGCCTGACCGGCGCGGTGTCGGGTGCGGGAGCTCTCGTCAAGAGCGGCGCGGGCACGATGGTCTTGAGCGGCAGCAATAGCCACGGCGGGGGTACGACGATCGACAGCGGCACGCTGCAGATCGACCGCGATGCCAACCTGGGGGCCGCGGCCGGCGGCCTGGCCTTCGACGACGGCACGCTTGCGGTGACGACCACCTTCGACATCGCGCGCGGGGTCGCCCTGGCGCAGTCGGGGCGATTCGATGTGGCCGCGGGCGCCACGCTGGGCCTGACCGGCGCGGTCTCGGGCGCGGGCGCGCTGGCCAAGAGCGGCGGCGGCACGCTGGTCTTGAGCGGCAACAACAGCTATGGCGGCGGCACGCAGATTTCGGGCGGCCGCTTGCAGGTGTCGAGCGATGCGAATCTCGGCGCCGCGTCCGGCGGCCTGAGTTTGAACGGCGGCGCCTTGGCGACCATGGGCAGCTTCGATACCGCGCGGGCGGTCGCACTGACGCAGGCAAGCAGTTTTGACGTGGCCGCCGGCACGACGCTGGGGTTGCTCGGCGCCGTCACGGGCAGCGGCGATCTGTTCATGTCCGGCGCCGGCACGCTGCGTCTGGACAACGGGGCCAACGCCTACGGCAATACCTGGGTGCGCGCTGGCACCCTGGTCGGCCATGCCGGTTCGATCTCGGGCAACGTCGACATCAACAGCATCGGCAGGCTGGTGTTCGAGCAGACCGCCGATGCGCGCTTTGCCGGCGCCATCTCGGGCGACGGCGCGCTCGTAAAGAAGGGCGCGGGCACGCTGAGCCTGGCTGGCAACAGTTCCTCCTACTTCGGCAAGACCACGGTGTCCGGCGGAAGGCTCGTGGTGCAAGGTTCGCTGGGCGGCTCGGCCGAAGTCACGGGCGGCGTCCTGCAATATGGCGACGGCGTAGCCGGCGCAGCCAATAGTCTGACAGGGGACTTGAACGTCGGCGCAGCGGGCAGCGCCTTGTCGGTGCAGGGGCCGGCGTCGCTGGCGGTGGCGGGCAATGTCAATCTGGCGGATGGCACAGCCCTGGATATCGCAGCCGGCGCGGGCGGCCCGTCCTTGCAGGCGGGCGGGCTGACGCTGGGCGAGGGCGTCGCCTTCGCCCTCAGCGGCATAGGCAGCGCCAGCCAGCTCGACAAGGTGCTGATCGACACCCGTGGCGGCATTCGCGGCGACTTCGGGTCGGTGCGCGTGGGCGGCTTCAGCGGCGCGGTGGATTACCTCACGGTCAACACGCGCAAGTCGGCCGATGGCCTGCAATACCTCGCCAGCTACGACCTGAGCTGGACCGCGGGCAACAATCTGGCGCATGGCACGTTCACGCTGAGCGATGCCGCCAACCGGTTCGTAGTCGGCGCGGATCTGGCAGACCAGGCGGCCAACGCCGCGACGGGCTGGAGCGGACGATCGCTGCTCAAGGCCGGCGCCGGCACGTTGGTCCTGAGCGGCAGCAACACCTATAGCGGCGGCACCACGATCGCCGGGGGCACGTTGCAGGTTGCAAGCGATGCGAACCTGGGCGCGGCTTCTGGCGGCGTGGCATTCGGTGGCGGCACACTGGCGGCATCGGCGTCCTTCGATACCGCGCGTGCCATGACGCTGACCCAGGCCGGGCGCTTCGAGGTGGCTGGCGGCGCAACGCTGGGGCTGGTCGGCACAGTCTTGGGCAACGCCGACCTGATCAAGACCGGAGCCGGCACGCTGCGACTGGACAACGCGGGCAACGCCTACGGCAATACCGTCATCCGGGAAGGCACGCTAATCGGCGATGTCGGGTCGATCCGGGGCAATGTCGACAACAATGGCTCCTTGGTGTTCGAACAAGGCGCGAACGCAACGTTCGGCGGCGCCATCTCCGGTGGCGGCGCGCTGGTCAAGAGCGGCGCGGGGACGCTGGCGCTGAGCGGCGACAGCTCGGGCTTTACCGGCAGCACCACGATTCAGGGCGGCCGGCTGGCCTTGAACGGCAAACTTGGCGGCGCGCTCAATATCGGCCAGGGCGGCGTGCTCGGAGGCCGCGGCACAGTGGGCTCGGGCGCTGGCTCGGTGGTGACCGTGGCGGCCGGCGGCACGCTGGCGCCAGGGAATTCCATCGGCACACTGACCGTCGACGGCGATCTCGTCATCGAGAGCGGCGCGCGCTACGCCGTGGAAACCAATCCGCAGGGCGCCGATGCCGACCTTATCCATGTCACGGGCAATGCCACGATCAATGGTGGCTCGGTCGCGCATATCGGTATCGGCGGCGACTACGGGCTGCGTTCCGTCTACACGATACTGGCGGCCGACGGCGCCTTGTCCGGCCGGTTCGATACGGTGACGTCCGACTATGCCTTCCTGACGCCGAAACTCGGCTACGACTACGGCGCGGGCCGAGTGTCGCTGGAATTGGCGCGCAACGGCACCGCGATGGCCACGGCCGCCGACACGCGCAACCAGCGCGCGGCGGCGGGCGCCATCGACAGCATCGGCATGGCGGCGGGCAATGGGCTTTACGACGCGTTCGCCGTGCTACCGGACGACAAGGGCTTGCTGCGTTCCAGCTTCGACCAGCTATCCGGCGAAATCCACGCGTCGGCCAAGACCGTGCTGCTCGAAGACAGCCGCTATGTGCGCGACGCCGCCAGCGAGCGCCTGCGCTCGGCCGCGGGCGCGGTCGGCGCGTCGGCGACGCCGGTGCTGGCGTCCGCAGGGGGCGGCGCCCGCCTGGCTCCGGCAACGGCGATGGGGCCCGCCAGCTGGATACAGGGCCTGGGTTCCTGGCGCCAGACCGACGGCGACGGCAATGCTGCCCAGGTCAAGAGCTCGACCGGCGGCTTTCTGCTGGGCGTGGATGCGCCGGTGTCCGATGCCTGGCGGCTGGGCCTGATGGCGGGCTACACCCGCACGGATTTCGACGTGCGCGATCGCGCGTCATCGGGCGACAGCGACAACTACCATCTCGGGGCCTACGGCGGCGGCCAGTGGGGCGCGGTGGGCCTGCGCGGCGGGCTGGCCTACAGCTGGCACGACATCGCGACTCGGCGCTCGGTATCCATGCCCGGCTACTCCGACAGCCTCAAGGCCAACTACGACGGCCGCACCGTTCAGGCGTTTGCCGACCTCAGCTATCGCATCGACACGC
Source organism: Achromobacter sp. ACM03 (assembly GCF_014851665.1). Classification (NCBI taxonomy): domain Bacteria; kingdom Pseudomonadati; phylum Pseudomonadota; class Betaproteobacteria; order Burkholderiales; family Alcaligenaceae; genus Achromobacter; species Achromobacter sp. ACM03. The sequence goes on from NZ_JACVAD010000002.1 coordinate 914,717, forward strand.
GCGTTGCTGCGCTGGAGCCGTTCGCCAACCTGGCCTACGTCAACCTCAAGACCGACGGCTACAGCGAGAGCGGCGGCGCAGCCGCCCTGCGTGCAAACAGCCAGACCACCGAGACCACGTACACGACACTGGGTTCGCGGCTCATGTCCAGCTTCGAACTGGGCGGCGCGCAAGCCACGGCTCGCGGATCGCTGGGCTGGCGCTACGCCTTCGGCGACTTGAAGCCCGCCGCCACCCAGGCTTTCGCGGCGGGCGATGCCTTTACCGTGGCCGGCGTGCCCATCGCGAAGAACAGCGCGGTGCTGGAAGCGGGGCTGGACGTGCAGGTGTCGCGCAAGGTGTCGTTCGATCTGTCCTACCAAGGACAGCTCGCCAGCGGGGCGCAAGATCACGGCGTCAGGGCAGGGGTGAGCGTGCGGTTCTGATTCATCAGCCCCCAAAAAAAACCGCCCGTTTCCGGGCGGAGCAAAGGAACGCTGTAGGGATCCGCGGACGCGTCAGAGGATGCGTTTGCGGACCTGGGTGATGATGATTTCGGCCACGACCACCACCGCGAAGATGGCAGCCAGCACCAGCGCCACGCGGTCCCACTGGAACAGGTTCAGAGCCGTGTCCAGTGCCATGCCGATGCCGCCGGCGCCCACCAGGCCAAGTACCGCCGATTCGCGCACGTTGATGTCCCAGCGCAGCAGCACGATGGACCAGAAGGCGGGGCGGATCTGCGGCCAGTAGGCGTACCAGATCACGGATGCCTTGCTGGCGCCGGTGGCGGTGACGGCCTCGATCGGGCCGCGCTGCGCTTCCTCGATGGCTTCGCCCACCAGCTTGCCGACGAAGCCGATGGAGCGGAACGCAATGGCCAGCGTGCCGGCCAGCGCGCCGGGCCCGAAGATGGCGATGAACAGCAGCGCCCACACCAGCGAATTGACCGAACGGCTGGACACCAGGATCAGCCTGGCCAGCATGTTGACGGTCTTGCTGGGCGTGAGGTTGTTGGCCGCCAGCAGGCCCACCGGCACCGCCATCACCACGGACAGGATGGTGCCCAGCGTGGCGATGTGCAGCGTTTCGATCAGCGCGCCGTGCACGCCTTCCGGGTAGTAGGCCCAGTCTATCGGCCACATGCGCTGGAACAGATCGGCCATCTGCTCGGGCGCGTCGTACAGGAACTCCGGAATGATCTCGACGCCGCGGATCGCCTGCACGATGGCCGCGACCACCAGCAGGTAGAGCGCGAAGCGCAGCAGGCGCTGGCCCATGCTGTAGCGTTGCCAGACGCGCGGCGAACCCGGTGGATTGAAGGTGGATGCGTGGGCGTTCATTCGTCCACCTCCGCACGGCGCTTGACCGGAGTTGCGCCGCTGCCGATGCCGCGCGCTCCCGCGAAGCGGCCTTGCAGGATGCGTTCGAATCCCAGGTTGTCCAGGAACACGGCGCGCACGAAGCCGGCCAGGATTTCACCCAGCATGATGATGGCGATCAGGGTCAGCAGGATGGCGCTGACGAAATCGTAGTCAAAGCGCTGGAACGCCGAGAACAGCGTGCCGCCCACGCCGCCCGCGCCCACGATCCCCACCATGGTGGAGTTGCGCAGGTTGGAGTCGAACTGGTAGGTGGCAAAGCCGATGAAGCGGGCGAATACCTGCGGCAGCACGCCGAAGATGATGACGTTGGCGAACGAGGCGCCCGTGGCGCGCACGGCTTCCACCTGCTTTAACGAAATCTCTTCGATGGCCTCGGTGAACAGCTTGCCGATGAAGCCGACCGAGGCGACCGTCAGCGCCAGGATGCCGGCCAGCGCGCCAAAGCCCACGGCCTTGACGAACAGGATGGCGACGATGACGGGATGCAGCGCGCGGCACAGGGCCACGATGGCGCGGGCGGGCCACGATACCCAGGTGGGCATCATGTTGCGCGCGCCCAGCAAACCGATGGGCAGCGCGATGATGATGCCAAGCACCGAGGCCAGCACCGCGATCTCCAGGCTTTCCGCGATGCCCTTCCACAAGGTGGCGGGCTTTTCGAAGTTGGGCGGAAACATGCGCGCCAGAAACGTCGACGCGTGCCCCATGCCGGTTTCGAAGCGCGCCCAGCTGAAGTCCAGCTGCGCGCCGGCATACAGCGTGTAGGCCAGCAGCAGCAGCACGCCGGCCTTGGCGCGCCCGGACATGGCGAAGGGGCGGGCGCCCTTGGGTGGGATCATTCCAGCCAAGACTCGCCTCCGTAGATGGTCTTGAGCATGGCGGCGTCCAGCCCCTGGCCGTCGCCGTCATAGACCACGTGGCCGCCGGACATGCCGACGATGCGGGTGGCGTAGCGGCGGGCGAGTTCGACGTCGTGGATGTTGACGATGACGGGAATGCCCGTGGCGCTGCCCTGTTCGGACAGCAGTTCCATGATCTCGACGGAGGTCTTGGGGTCGAGCGAGGACGTGGGCTCGTCGGCCAGCAGCAGCTGCGGGCGCTGCATCAGCGCGCGGGCAATGCCCACGCGCTGGCGCTGGCCGCCCGACAGCGCATCGGCGCGCTGGTCGGCGAAACCCGCCAGGCCCACGGTGTCCAGCAGCTTGTAGGCGTGCTGGATGTCCTCGGGCTCGAAGCGGCGCATCCAGGCCTTCACGGCTGAGGTGTAGCCCAGCCGTCCGGTCAGGAGGTTTTCCATGACCGTCAGGCGTTCGACCAGGTTGTATTCCTGGAACACCATGCCGATGCGGCGGCGCGCGCGGCGCAGCGACGCGCCGCGCACGCGGGCCAGGTCCACGGACCCGTCCTTCGACTGCAGCACGATCTCGCCCTTGGTGGGTTCGATCAGCCGGTTGATGCAACGCAGTAGCGTGCTTTTACCGGTGCCCGAGGGGCCGATGATGGCTGTAAGCCCCTGTCCCGCGATCTGCAGGTCGATGCCGTTGAGTACCGGCCGGCCGGCCCGGTATTCCTTCACCAGGCCGGAAATGCGTAGCGACGTCGTCATACGGAATTACTTCTTGCTCTTGGCGGATTCGCGGTCGTAGGCAGCGCGGTTGAAACTCTCGCCGCCGGATTCGGCGACCTGGCGCACGATGGCCCAGTCCTTCTCGTAGGTCACCGGGTAGAAGCGGTCGGCGCCGTCGAAGGCCTTGGACATTTCCGCGGGGAAGCGGTAGTCGTAGAAGCACTTGAGCATCTGGTCGCGGAACTTGGGCTCCAGGTCATGCGCGTAGGCGAACGACGAGGTCGGGAATTTCTCGCTCTTGTAGATCACGCGGAAGTCGGCTTCCTTGACCTGGCCGCGCTCGACCATGCGCTTGAACACGTCCGAGGCCACGGCAGCGGCGTCGTAGTCGCCGGAGTTCACGCCCATGACGGACTGGTCGTGCTTGCCGGAGAAGATGACCTTGTAGTCCTTGTCGGGAGTCAGGCCTTCCTTGGGGAACAGCGCGACCGGCGCCATGTGGCCCGAGTTCGACGAGGGGGCGGTGTGCGCGAGCTTCTTGCCCTTCAGGTCGGTCAGCTTCTGGTAGGGGCTGTCCTTCTTGACGATGACGATCAGGTTGTAGCCCTGGAAGCCGTCGGCATAGCCCTTGACCGCGAACGGCACGGCGCCCGCGATGTTCACGGCGAAGGCGGTGGGGCCGGTCGAGAAGCCGCCCACGTGCAGGCGGCCCGAGCGCATGGCCTCGATTTCCGCGGCATTGCTCTGCACCTGATAGAACACCACGCGCTTGCCCGTGCATTCGGACAGGTGCTTGGTGAAGGGCTTGAAGATGTCTTCGTAGACCGCCGGGTCTTCCACCGGGGTGTAGGTGAACACCAGGGTGGACGGGGTCTTCAGCTTGGCCGGATCGGTGGGCGTGTCGGCCACCAGGTCCTTGTTGGCGTCGCAGTACATCTGGTCCAGGTCGCCGCGGTTGGTGCAGGCGTCGGCGGCTTGCGCGGCGGACGTGCCCAGGGCGAAGGCGGCCAGCGTGGCCGCTTGAAGCAGGCGCAGAGCTTGCATCTTGTGTCTCCTCTTTCTTTGTTTGTGTGACGTGTCACTTAATTCAACCTGAATTCAAACATGGAAGAGGAGGGGACGCACTCGGGAAAGTCCCTGTGTTTCTTTTCGGCTTTTGTTCGATTTGTTCGATTTATGTTCGTTTTTGCGCGAAATTCGCCGTTTGGCTCAGCTCCGGTAACCGAGCTTGCGCGAGATTTCCTGCGCGCAGGCCAGCAGCGGCCGGGCGATGGCGCCGTCCCAGGCCACATCGAACAGTCCCGTGGGGCCCAGGCTGGTCAGGGCCAGGGCGATATTGCCGGTGTTGTCGAAGACCGGCACCGACAGCGCGTCCACGCCTGGCAGCGGGTTGCCCAGGGCGCGCGCCATGCCGTGCACGCGGATGTCGGCCAGTTGCGCCTCGATGTTGGCGCGGGACGCCTTGCGCGGCGGTGGCATGCTGGCGATGACGGCCGTGTCGCCTTCCTCGCGCGCGATGTAGTGCTCGCTGACCTTGGGCGGCAGCCAGGCCGCGAACACCAGGCCGGTGGCCGTGTGCAGCATGGACATCACCGTGCCCTTGCGCATGTTCACGTGGACCGGGTAGCTGGCTTCGGTCATGTGGATCATGGTGGGGCCGTGCGAACCGAGCACGGCAATGCCCAGCGTGTGGCCGATTTCCGATTGCAGCTTGGCGATTTCCGGCATGGCGACGCGCACGGGGTCCAGGCGCTGCAGGCTGACCAGGCCCATCTGCAGAGCGAAGGGGCCCAGTTCGTACTGGCCGGTGATGGCGTCCTGCTGCACCAGGCCGACGCGGATGAAGCTGACCAGGTAGGGGTGCGCCTTGGCCGAGGTCATGCCGGCGCCCGCGGCCAGGTCGCGCAGGGTCAGGGGCTTGCCGGCGTCGACCAGGGCGGCCAGCAGCGGCACGCCCACCTCGATCGACTGGATGCTGCGGCGGCCGTCGTTGGCGGCCGGAGAGGAAGCGGAAGGGGATGTCGCCACGGTATGCGGACCTCAGGCCGGCTGTGCTTGGGGGGACCGCGCGGCCAGCAGCCGGTCGGCCATTTCTACGAAGCCCGCGCCGCCATGGTAGGCGGCGACGAAGGCGGGGCGGTGCGTCAGGCGGTGCAGCTGGGCCTGGATGTTGGCCACGCCGACCGAAATCGGGAAGTAGGCGAACATGGGTTCGTCGTTGGGCGAGTCGCCGATGAACAGGGTGCTGTCCAGGGCGCCGGCCACGTCCGCGCCGAACTCGCGCTGGAACATGGTGCGCGTCATGGTGAGTTTGTCGTAGTCGCCGAACCAGCCGTTGACGTGGATGGAACTGACCTTGGCCTGGGCGCCGGCTTCCTCGAAGATCTGGACAATCCGGGTGATCGCTGTATCGGGCAGGGCGGGCACGTCCTCGCAGAAATCGATGGCCAGGTCGGCCACGCGGTAGTCCTGGTCGCTGGCCACGGCGGCGCCGGGCACTTCGGCCAGGACGCGGTCGCGGATGGCGTCCAGCTTCCGGCGGCTGGCCTGGCGCGAGGCGGCGTCGGTCCAGTAGTGGGTGGTCATGCGGCGGGCCTGGCGGTCATAGGCGTAATAGAAGGCGCCGTTTTCGCCGACCACGGCGCGCACCGGCCACATGCGGGCGATGTGGTCGCACCAGCCGGCGGGACGGCCGGTAATGGGCACGACCTGGATGCCGGCCTGTTCCAGGCGCTCCAGCGCCGCATAGGCGTCCGCCGGCAGGCGGCCCTCGGTGGTCAGCGTGTCGTCGATGTCGGTCAGCACGACGCGGACGGCCGCCGCGACGGTCAAAGGCATGGCCGCAAGGGCTTGCATGTGGGGTTTCCTTGGCTCGGTTTTTTAGGGGTGGTCTCCGGGCGAAAGTTTACCGGACACCCCCGGCCGGCGGGGCTGGCAGGGCCGGATAGGGGTTCCGCCTCCAGGGGCGGTAAAATCCGGGCTTTCCCGCCTGGTTTACGTGCCCGCCATGTCCGTCCAGTTGTCCCCTTTGCCCGGCTCCGAGCCGGAATCCTTCGGCATCGCCTCTGTTGCCGAAATCATCGCCGAGCTGCGCGCCGGCCGCATCGTCATCCTGGTTGACGAAGAAGACCGTGAAAACGAGGGCGACCTGGTCATGGCCGCCGAATTCGTCACGCCCGAAGCCATCAACTTCATGGTGACGCACGGCCGCGGCCTGGTGTGCCTGACCTTGACCGAAGAGCGCTGCCGCCAACTGGACCTGCCCCTGATGGCGGCCCGCAACGGCACGCGCTACGGCACCAACTTCACCCAGTCGATCGAGGCAGCCGAAGGCGTCGAGACCGGCATCTCGGCCGCCGACCGCGCCCGCACCATCCAGGTGGCGGTGGCGCGCGACGCCAAGCCCGCGGACCTGGTCCAGCCCGGCCACATCTTCCCGGTGCGCGCCGTGCCCGGTGGCGTGCTGGTCCGTGCCGGCCACACCGAGGCGGGCTGCGACCTGACCGCCATGGCCGGCCTGACGCCCGCCGCCGTGATCTGTGAAATCCTCAAGCCGGACGGCACCATGGCCCGCCTGCCGGACCTGGTGCAGTTCGCCCGCGAACACGGTCTGAAGATCGGCACCATCGCCGACCTGATCCAGTACCGTAGCGAACACGAATCCATCGTCAAGCGCGTGGGCAAGCGCACCATGCAGACCGCCTGGGGCGAATTCGAGGCCGTGGCCTATGAAGACGCCGCCACCGGCTCCGCCCATTTGGCGCTGGTGCATGGTAACGTGACTCCCGACGCCGAGACGCTGGTGCGCGTGCACGAGCCGGCCTCCGTGCTGGACGTGCTGGACACCGGCGCCAGCCCGCACAGCTGGGGCGTGGCGCAGGCCTTGCAGGCCATCGCGGCCTCGCCCGCCGGCGTGCTGGTGCTGATGAACTGCCAGTCGTCCACGGAACACCTGTTTGGCCAGATCGCCGGTTGGAACGACTCCAAGGCCCAGGCCAACCCCGGCAACGCCGACCGCTACGGCCTGCGTACCTACGGGATTGGCGCCCAGATTCTGCGTGACCTGAACGTGGGCCAGATGAAGCTGCTGGCCCGGCCGCGCAAGATGCCCAGCATGGCGGGCTTCTCGCTCACCATTACGGGTTACGATTGCGACCCTCCGAATACTCCCGCAACACACTGAAGGCCGACCTATGAACCCTTACATCCTTACCCCCGACCTGAACGGCGAAGGGCTGCACATCGGCATCGTACGCGCCCGCTTCAATGAAGAAATCGGCCAGGCCGAACTCGAAGCGTGCCTGAAGGAACTGGCCGAACTGGGCGTGGACGAGCGCGACGTGATGGTCGCCACCGTTCCCGGCGCCCTGGAACTGGGCGTGGCCCTGTCCCATATGGCCGAAACGTTTGAATTCGACGCCCTGATCGCGCTGGGCGCGGTCATCCGCGGCGAGACCTATCACTTTGAAGTGGTCAGCAATGAAATGGCCACTGCAATCACCCGTATTTCCCTGGAAACCGGCATCCCCGTCGCCAACGGCGTGCTGACCGTCGACACCGACGAGCAGGCGCAGGCGCGCGCGGCCGGCAAGGGCCGCGATTGCGCCCAGGTGGCCGTTGAAATGGCCAACCTGGTGGCGGCCCTGGAACCCGAGGAAGAAGACGAAGACGACGAAGACGAGGACGAAGATTTTGACGACGAAGAAGACGACGACCAGCGCTGATAGCGCGGCGCAGGCCCGCGCCAACGCGCGCAGCGCGCGCCGCCGCGCACGCGAATTCGCCCTGCAGGGCGTGTACGCGTGGCTGCTGCGCGGCGGCGAAGGCACGCAGGACGCCGGCGAGATCGACGCCCATCTGCGCGACACCGAGGATTTTTCCGAGGCCGACGCGCAGTGGTTCAAGACCTTGCTGCATGGCGTGCTGCGCGAAGCGCCAGCGCTGCGTGAGCGTTTCACGCCCTACGTCGACCGTCCGCTGGCCGAACTGTCGCCTGTCGAGCATGGCATCCTGCTGATCGGCAGCTTCGAACTGATTCATCACGTCGAAGTGCCGTACAAGGTCGCCATCAATGAAGCCGTCGAACTGGCCAAGTCGTTCGGCGGCACCGACGGCTTCAAGTTCGTCAACGGCGTGCTCGACAAGCTGGCGGCCGACGTCCGCGCCCACGAAGTCAACAAGAGGTAGCTTCCTCTCCCCCCCGAAGCGCTGCGCGCTTCCCCCCCAGGGGGGCGCCGCTGCGGACCGGCAGAGCCGGATCCGCGCGGCCCGGATTTGGGGGGCACCTGTTTCTTGCCGCGTGAGGAGTGGGTTGGGGTTTCTTCCTGGTTGTGCGGGGCGCCGCATGATTTGTGGGGGCGGCAAGCCCCCGTAGGTTTCAATGCCGGCCTGCCGTGCCGGACTGCGGAGTTGCCTTGGCGTCCGAATTTGATCTGATCGCGCGCTATTTCACCCGCGCGGCCCCTGCCGGCCTGCTGGGCGTGGGCGATGATTGCGCCCTGTTCCCGGTCCCGCCCGGCGAACAGGTGGCCACCAGCACGGACCTGCTGCTGGAAGGCCGCCATTTCTTTCCCGATGTGGATCCGCAAGCGCTGGGGCATAAGGCCCTGGCGGTGAACCTTTCCGACCTTGCTGCAATGGGCGCACGCCCCATCGGCTGCGTGCTGGGCCTGGCCTTGCCGCGGCTGGACGAGCCCTGGCTTGCGGCTTTTGCCGCAGGCTTCCATGCGCTGGCTGCGGCTCACGGTTGCCCGCTGATCGGCGGCGATACGACGCGCAGCGCGCATGACCTTGCCATCAGCGTCACTGTGTTCGGCGCCGTGCCGGCCGGGCAGGCCTTGCGCCGCGATGGCGCCCGGGCTGGCGACGACATCTGGGTGTCCGGCGAGCTGGGGGCGGCCGACGTGGCCTACCGCCTGCTGGACGGGCAATACCCCTCTGACGCGGCGCTGCTGGCGGCGACGCGCGGCGCGCTGGAATGGCCGGAGCCTCAGGTCGCGCTGGGCCTGGCCTTGCGCGGCATCGCCCATGCCGCCATCGACATTTCCGACGGACTGCTGCAGGACCTGGGTCATATCCTGGCTGCCAGCAGCGTGGGCGCCATGCTGCATTACGCCGCGATGCCCGTGTCGCCCGCCCTGGCTGGCTTGCAAGAAGCGCCGCTGCGCCGCGCGGTGCTGGGCGGCGGCGACGTCTACCAGCTATGCTTCACCGCGCCCGCCTCCCGACGCGAGGCCGTGCTTGCGGCGGCGGCTGCGGCCGGCGCGCGCGTGACCCGCGTGGGGCAGATCCAGGCGCAGCCGGGCCTGTCCGTGCTGGACGGCCAGGGCCAGCCCCTGACCGAGCTGCCGGCCGGTTTCGATCACTTTCCCGCGGCCTGATCCGCCGCGTCCCAACCCGCATACCCATGCCGTCGACCGACAACCGTCCCACCTCCATGCGCGACCGAGCCCGGACCGCATACCCGCCGCTGTCCTGGGTCTGCCGCGATCCGGGCCGGCTCATCGCCTTTGGCTTTGGCAGCGGCCTGATCCGGCCGGCCTCCGGTACCTGGGGCACGCTGCTGGCCTGGGCGATCTGGGTCGCCGCCGCGCCCGCAGCCTCGGATTGGGCGATCGGTGCATTCCTGGCGCTGGCTTTTTTGTATGGCTGCTGGGCCTGCCATCGCGTCGGGCGTGAACTCCAGCAGTCGGATCATGTCGGAATGGTCTGGGACGAGATGGTGGCGTTCTGGCTGGTGCTCTGGCTGACGCCCGCGGGCTGGTTGCCGCAGGCGCTGGCGTTCGTGCTGTTCCGCACGTTCGACATCGTCAAGCCGCCTCCCATCAAGTTCTTTGACGCCCATATCAAAGGCGGTTTCGGCGTGATGTGGGACGATATCGTGGCGGCCGGATACGCCCTGCTGGTCATGGCGCTGGTCGTGCGCACAGGAGTCTTGGGATGAGCGGACAACAAGAAAGCACCCGGCCCAATCTGTCGGCCGAACAACTGGCGCAAGCCACTTCGCTGGCGCTGGTTGAACGGCTGGGCGAAACGCTGCGGCGCAAGGGCTGGATGCTGGGCACGGCCGAATCCTGCACCGGAGGCCTCCTGGCCGGCGCGATGACGGCGGTGGCCGGTTCCAGCGACTGGTTCGAGCGCGGCTTCGTGACCTACAGCAACGAGGCCAAGGTTGCTGAACTGGACGTATCGCCCGACGCCTTGCACCACTTCGGCGCCGTCAGCGAACCGGTGGCGCTGGAGATGGCCAACGGCGTGCTGCTGGCGTCTCCCGCCGCGCATGTGGCGGTGTCCACGACCGGCATCGCCGGGCCGGGCGGCGCGACGCCGGGCAAGCCGGTGGGCATGGTGTGCTTCGGCTTTGCGCAGCGTTCGGGCGAAGGCATCAGCAGTCGCGCCGTCACGCACGTGTTCCCCGGCGACCGTGCGCAGGTGCGCCAGGCGGCGGTGGACTACGCGCTGCGCGGGTTGCTGGAATTGTTGGGCGCGCCGGTCAACCGGCGCTGAGAAACGGATTGCGCGGCAGGGGGCTGCCGGCCCCCATGCCCCGGATCAGCGCACTGCGTTGATCGCGTCGCGCAGGCCCTTGGCCGCCGTGCCGGCGGCCTCGCGCCAGTCGTCGCCGCCGCTGGCGTAGATGATGGCGCGGGACGAGTTGATCATCATGCCGCTGCGGGCCGCGTTGGCGCCGGCGTTCACGGTGGCGGTGATGTCGCCGCCCTGGGCGCCGATACCTGGCACCAGCAGGGGCACCGCGTCGCCGATGCGTGCGCGCACCGCGGCCAGCTCATTCGGGAAGGTCGCGCCCACCACCAGGCCGCACTGGCCATTGGCGTTCCACTTGTCGGCGACCAGGCCCGCGACGTGCAGGTACAGCGGCTCGCCATTGTCCATCTTCAGGAATTGCAGGTCCGAACCGCCGGGGTTGGAGGTGCGGCACAGCACGATCACGCCGCGGTCGCGCCACGCCAGATAGGGCTCGACCGAGTCCAGGCCCATGTAGGGGCTGACCGTCAGCGCGTGCGCCTGGTAGCGTTCGTAGGCTTCGCGGGCGTAGTTCTCGGCGGTGGAGCCGATGTCGCCGCGCTTGGCGTCCAGCACGATGGGCAGATCAGGGTGTTTTTCGCGGATGTGCTGGCACAGCGCTTCCAGCTGGTCTTCGGCGCGATGGGCGGCGAAGTAGGCGATCTGCGGCTTGAAGCTGCAGGCATAGGGCGCGGTGGCGTCCACGATGTCGCGGCAGAACTGGAAGATGGCGTCGGGCTTGTCCTGCAGTTCGCGGGGGAAGCGCTGCGGGTCGGGATCCAGCCCGACTTGCAGGAGCGAGTTGCTGGTGGTCCAGGCGTGTTCGAGTTTTTGCAGGAAATTCATGGGAGTTCAGTGCAGTTTGACCCGCGGGCGCGTGCGCCGCATGAGCAGGCGGGCCAGGGCAAGGGAGGCGGTACGCGAGATGCCGAGCACCGCTTTGTGGTGCATCAGGTGCAGGCTCATGTACATCAGGCGTGCCAGTGTACCGCTTACGAACAGTCCTCGTCCGGCCAGCTTGCCCATCAGGCTGCCGACGCCAGCGTCCTGGCCCAGCGACACCAGCGAGCCATGGTCCTCGTAGACATAGGGCGTGGTGGGCTCGGGCGTATGGCGCAGGCGCGCGGTGAGTTTCTTGGCCAGATAGTCGGCCTGCTGGTGCGCGGCTTGCGCGCGGGCCGGCACGCTGCGGCCGTCACGCCACGGCGCGGCGCAGCAGTCGCCCAGCGCCAGGATGTGCGGATCGGCGGTTTCCAGCCGTTCGTTCACCTCCACCTGGCCCACCCTGTTCAGCGGCAGGTCCAGGCCGGCCAGCAGGGCCGGGCCCTGGATGCCTGCCGCCCACATGCAGAGCTGGGCCGGGAACTCGCGGCCGTCGGCCGTCTTGACGCTGTCGGCGGTGACTTCCGAGACCCGGCAGGACGCTTCCACCCGGATGCCCAGTTCCGTCAGGCGGTTGGTGGCCGCGACCGAGATCTTCTCGGGCAGGGCCGACAGGATGCGCGGGGCGCCTTCCACCAGGGTGATGGCCAGATCGCGTTCGGCGCGGAAATTCGGCAGGCCGTAGGCGCTGACCACGTGGCTGGCCTCGACCAGCTCCACGGCCAGCTCGACGCCGGTGGCCCCGCCGCCCACGATCACCAGATCCAGGCGGGCCGAGGGATTGCGCACCTTGGCCTGATCCACCAGGGCCATGGCCTTGAGCATGGTCAGGCGGAACTGCTCCGCGTTTTCGGTGGAATCCAGCGTGACCGCATGTTCGGCCGCGCCGGGCGTATTGAAGAAGTTGGACGTGCTGCCCAGAGCCAGGACCAGCGTGTCGTAGGCGAGCTCGCGGCGTGGCAGGACTTCCTGGCCTTGCGCGTCGTTCACCGCGTCCACGGTGATGCGGCGCTGCTCGCGGTCGATGTGTTCCAGGCGGCCCTGCGCGAACGAAAACCCGTTCATGTGGGCCAGCATCAGGTAGGACAGGCCTTCCTGGTGGATGTCCAGCGTGCCGGCGGCCGCTTCGTGCAGCGAGGGCTTCCAGATATGGAAGGGGCGGCTGTCGACCAGCGTGATGTGCTGCCGGCCATGCACGCGGCCCAGCTTGGCCGCCAATTCCAGGCCGCCGGCGCCGCCGCCGACGATGACAATGCGCTCAGAGGAGTCGGGCGTCGATCTAGGCATCATGGCTTCCAGTATAAATAGCGGCGCATCTCCCGGGAGATGACTAGCGGTGTCAATGCATGACGAAACGGCTGATGGCCACGCCTACCCAGACTGTCCCGGCGAAGATCAGCAGCAGCATCACGGCGGCGCTGCCCAGGTCCTTGGCCCGCCCCAGGAGCGGGTGCGATTCGACGGAAAGCGCGTCGGCCAGCGCCTCGATGGCGGAATTCAGCAGCTCCGCCGCCAGCACCATGATGACCGTGCCCACCAGGAAAAACACTTCAACCGTCGTGCGGCCAAGGAAGAATGCGGCCGGGATCATCAGGACGGCCAGCGCCAGCTCCTGGCGGAAAGCCGCCTCGTATTTGATCGCGGCCTGCAGACCCTGCAGGGAGTAGCGCAGCGCATTCAGGATGCGGCGCAGGCCCCCGGTGCTTTTGTAGGGCGAATGATGCGGATTCTGTGACATGGGTGCGGAAAATGGGCTGGGTGTGGCGGCTTTTTAACAGATATGCATTGCCCGCGAAGCCATCGCACGCATCTTTGGGCAAACCCTAATTGTGACGTATCCGGCGCGGGCGCAAGATTTGGTCAATTGGTAAGGCCACTTTACCTTTTGGCCTGAATTTCCGACTGGCGCCACCGTAGTCCATGCCCATTCAGACCATCGAACCCCGCCGCCTGTATCGCCAGATCGCCGACCAGCTGCGCCTGCTGATCGAGTCGGGCGAGTTCCCCGTCGGCGCGCGTCTGCCGCCCGAGCGCGATCTGGCGCTCAAGCTCGGCGTGTCCCGCCCTTCGGTGCGCGAGGCGCTGATCGCGCTGGAGGTCGAAGGCTGGGTGGAAGTCCGCATGGGTTCGGGCGTGTATGTGCAAAGCCTGGCCGGCGGACCGCGCGCCAGCTTGACGGCAGAGAGCCCTCTGGAAACCATACGGGCCCGCCAGGTGATCGAGGGCGAGCTGGCCGCGCAGGCCGCGTTGCGCAATACGCCCGCGCTGGTGGATGGGCTGGCCGAAGCCGTCGGTACCATGGAAGACGAGGCGCTGGCCGGCAACGTGCCGATCCGCGGAGACCGCCTGTTCCATCTGCGCGTGGCCGAGATGGCGAACAACGCCGTGCTGGTGCGCGTGGTGAGCGAACTGTTCGACGAGCGCCACAATCCGCTGTCCGTGAAGCTGGGCGACTACTTCGAGAATCCGTCCAGCTGGGCTGCCGCCATCGCTGAACACCGCAAGGTGATCGACGCCATCCGCGCTGGCGACGACCGCGGCGCGCGCGCCGCCATGCACCACCATCTGGCCTGCTCGCACGACCGTCTTACCGCAAGCTGGCCCGGCGCGGACGCGTCCGGTCAGCTCTTGGATAGCCGGGAGCAGACGGAATCATGAGCATCGCACGCAGATGCCCGATGTTCGGAACGCCAAGGAGCAAGTCGCCATGACGCTGGCCTGTCGCATCCACGGGGCGCGCGACTTGCGCCTGGAACCGGACGAAGTCGCGCCGCTGGCGCCGCACGAGGTGGAGCTGAGGCTGGGCGCCGCGGGCATCTGCGGATCCGACCTGCACTATTTCCTGCATGGCCGCGTGGGGGCCTTCGTCATCCGCGAACCCCTCATCCCCGGTCATGAGGCGTCGGGCGTCGTGCTGCGCACGGGCGATGCCGTGCGGTCGGTGGCGCCGGGCATGAAGGTCGCCATCAATCCTTCCCATCCTTGCGGCGGCTGCGATTACTGCCGCGCCGGCCGCGACAATCTTTGCCGCAACATGCGCTTTCTCGGCAGCGCCAGCATCTATCCGCACGTGCAAGGCATGTTCCGCGAGCGCTTCGTCATGGGCGAACGCCAACTCACGCCGGTGCCGGAAGCAGACGTTACGCTGGGCGAGATCGCCTGTGCCGAGCCGCTGTCCATCGGCCTGCATGGCGTCAACCGGGCGGGTCCCATGATGGGCAAGCGCGTGCTGGTGACGGGCGGCGGCACCATAGGTTGCATGACCGTGCTCGCCGCCAGGCTGGCGGGCGCGGCCCACGTGACCGTGGCGGACGTGGCCGACCGGCCGCTGGACATGGCGCGCCAGGTCGGCGCCGACCTGGCCGTGCGCAGCGACCAGCTCGCGCCCGCCGATCTGACCGATATCGCCGACATCAGCATCGAGGCCGCCGGCAGCCCGGCGGCGCTGGCGACCTGCCTGACGGCGACGCGGCGCGGCGGCCGCATCGTGCAAGTGGGAACGTTGCCCGCCGAGGGCATTGCGTTTCCGGCCAACAACATCATGGCGCGGGAGCTCGACTACGTCGGCGCGTTCCGCGCGGGCGTGGAGTTCGATTGGGCCGTGTCCTACCTGCGTACGCGCAAGTTGGACGTGCGGCCCCTGATGAGCGCGCAGTTGCCGTTGTCGCAGGCGTTCGAGGCCTTCGAGCTGGCGGCGGATCGCAGTCGCAGTACCAAGGTGCAACTTGTAGTTGAAGCGTGACCCCGCTGGCGGCTCACCATGGGCCGCCACGCCGGGCATTCAAAAAACAACGAGGAGACGACATGAACCTAGGCAACGCCGTCAAGGCGCTGGTTGCCGCCCTGGCGCTCGCCGCCAGCGGCAGCGTAGTGGCGCAAACCAAGCTCAAGTGGGCCCACGTGTACGAAACATCCGAACCCTTCCATACCGCCTCCGTCTGGGCGGCGCAGGAAATCGGCAAGCGCACCAACGGCCGTTACCAGATCGACGTATACCCGGCCTCGCAGCTGGGCAAGGAAAACGACATCAACCAGGGCCTGACCCTGGGCACGGTGGATATGATCATCTCCGGCTCCAGCTTCGCGGCCAAGAGCTTTCCCCGCATCGGCGTCACGTACTACCCCTACATCTTCCGCAATCCCGAGCACCTGATCGCCTACACCAAGAGCGATATCTACAAGGAGCTCACGCGCGGCTACGACGAGAAGAGCGGCAACCACATCGTCGCCACCACCTACTACGGTACGCGCCAGACCACGTCCAACCGACCCTTCACCAAGTGTTCCGAAATGAAGGGCCTGAAGATCCGTGTGCCTGACGTGGCCGCCTATCTGGCCATGCCGCGCGCCTGCGGCGCCAACACCGCGCCGATCGCCTTCGCCGAGGTCTACCTGGCGTTGCAGAACGGCACCGTGGAGGCGCAGGAGAACCCGCTCACCACCATCGAGGCCAAGAAGTTCTACGAAGTGCAGAAGAACATCATCCTCACCGGCCATATCGTCGATCACCTGAACACGGTGATCTCGGGCAAGCTGTGGAAGAGCCTGTCCGACGAGGACAAGAAGATCTTTGCCGAAGTGGCGCAGCAGGCGGCCGAGAAGGCTTCCGCCGAGGTCGCCGAAAGCGAGAAGAAGATGGTCGAGGTGTTTCGCAAGCGCGGCCTGAACGTGGCGGAGGTGAACGTCCAGGACTTCCGCGACACCGTGCTGGAGAAAGTGCCGTTCAAGCAGTACGGCTACGAAAAATCGGATTGGGAACGGATTCAGGCCGTGAAGTAAGCGCGCCCGGGGCCGCCCCGCGGCCCCGCATCGACCCGTCCGACTCCGCACAAGGGGAACGCCATGCATTCCGATGCCAAGGCCGCCGTGATGGCGGCCGCCAGCAACAACCCTGTCCATCCCGCGGGGCACCAGCCGCCCGCCACGGCGCAGGAGATCGTCCAGAGTTTCGAGGAAGCCGATCATCACGAGGTCAGCCTGGCGGGCTACCAGCCCGAGGACTGGATCTGCCTGGGTATTTTCTGGACCATGGCGCTGCTGGTCTTCCTGCAGTTCTTTTCGCGCTATGTGCTTAACGACTCCTACGCCTGGACCGAGGAACTGGCCGTCTATTGCCTGATCGGCGTGGTGTTCATCGGCTCGGCCATGTGCGTGCGCGCCTGCCGCCACATCCAGGTGGATTTCCTGTACCGCTACCTGCCGCGCCCCGTCGGCCGCACGCTGGCCACCATCATCGACCTGCTGCGCACGGCGTTCTTCGGTTATGCGGTGTGGCTCACCTACCGCTACATCGCGCTGGTGGGCGACGAGCCCATGACCACGCTGTTCTGGAACAAGGCCTATGTCTACTGGATGGCGCTGGCGGGATTCGTCCTGATGTTCCTGCGCTCGGTGCAGGTGTCGATCTGCAATTGGCGCCAGGGCTACTCCATCCTGGAAAACCCCGCGGCCTACGAGTCGCAGGACTAGCCGGGGCGGCCCCGGAATCCGACAACGACAACCGGAAGCGAGACATGGGCATACTGATCGGAACCTTTCTGCTGTTGATGATCTTCGGCCTGCCGGTGGCGGTGGCCATGGCAGGCGCATCGCTGCTGTTCGTGCTGATTTCGGGCAGCGTGCCCGACGTGGTGGTTGCACAGCGCATGATCGCGGGGGTGGAGTCCTTCCCTCTGCTGGCCGTGCCGTTCTTCATCCTGGCCGGCAACCTGATGAACATCGCCGGCATTACCGGCCGCATCTACAACTTCGCCGTGGCGCTGGTGGGCTGGATGCGCGGCGGCCTGGGGCAGGTGAACATCATCGGCTCGGTGGTGTTTGCGGGCATGTCGGGTACGGCCATTGCCGACGCCGCGGGCCTGGGCACCATCGAAATCAAGGCCATGAAGGACCACGGCTACGAGACCGAGTTCGCGGTGGGGGTGACGGCCGCCTCGGCCACGCTGGGTCCCATCATTCCGCCGTCGCTGCCCTTCGTCATCTACGGCATGATGGCCAACGTGTCGATCGGCTCGCTGTTCCTGGCCGGCCTGATTCCCGGCGCGGTCCTGACCGTGCTGATGATGCTGACCGTGGCCTATTACGCGCGCCGCAACAACTGGGGCGGCGACGTGTCCTTCGACTGGAAGCGCCTGGGCGCCGCCGGGCTGGAAGTCGGCATCGTGCTGGCGTTCCCGCTGGCGATCTGGCTCATGACCGAGGCCGGCATGTCGGCGAACCTGGCCGCAGGCATCGCCTTTGCCGTGTTGCTGGCGCTGGACTGGCGCTACAACTTTTCGGCGGTGATGGCGCTGATGGCGCCCGTCATCCTGATCGGCGGCATGACGCTGGGCTGGTTCACGCCCACGGAGGCCGCGGTGGCCGCGGTGATATGGGCGTTGTTCCTGGGACTGGTGCGCTATCGCTCCATGACCTTGCGGACCTTGGCCAAGGCGACTTTCGACACCATCGAGACCACGGCGTCGGTGCTGTTCATCGTCACCGCAGCCTCGGTGTTCGCCTGGTTGCTGACCACCACCCAGGCGGCCCAGGCGCTGACCGACGGCATACTCAGTGTGACCCAGAACAAATGGGTGTTCCTGCTGATGGCCAACGTCCTGATCCTGATCGTGGGCTGCTTCATCGACACTATCGCCGCCATCACCATCCTGGTGCCTATCCTGCTGCCCATCGTGCTCAAGCTCGGCATCGACCCGATCCATTTCGGCCTGATCATGACGCTGAACCTGATGATCGGCCTGCTGCATCCGCCCATGGGCATGGTGCTGTTCGTGCTGGCGCGCGTGTCCAAGCTGTCGGTGGAACGGACCACGGTCGCGATCCTGCCGTGGCTGGTGCCGCTGTTCCTGGCGTTGATCGCCATTACCTATATCCCCCAGATCACACTCTGGCTGCCCACCGCCATGGGCATGGCCAAGTAAAAAGGAAGACGTCATGACTGGAAGGCTGCAAGGCAAGACCGCCATCGTCACCGCTGCTGGTCAAGGCATAGGCCGCGCCGTGGCCGAGGCCTACGTCCGCGAAGGCGCCGACGTGCTGGCGCTGGACATCAACGGCGGGGCGCTGGAGACGCTGGCGGGATGCCGGCGCCGC
This sequence comes from Achromobacter sp. ACM03, assembly GCF_014851665.1. Classification (NCBI taxonomy): domain Bacteria; kingdom Pseudomonadati; phylum Pseudomonadota; class Betaproteobacteria; order Burkholderiales; family Alcaligenaceae; genus Achromobacter; species Achromobacter sp. ACM03. The sequence continues at coordinate 933,146 of NZ_JACVAD010000002.1, forward strand.
ACGCTGGACGTGACCGACGCAGCCGCCATCGGCGCGCTGGTCGCCGAGGCGGGGCCGGTGGACGTGCTGTTGAACGGCGCCGGTTTCGTGCATGCCGGAACCATCCTGGAATGCGACGAAAAGGCCTGGGACTTCTCGTTCGAACTGAACGTGAAATCCATGTACCGCATGATCCGCGCCTGCCTGCCCGGCATGCTGGCGCGGGGCGGCGGCTCCATCGTCAACATGGCCTCGGTGGCGTCCAGCATCAAGGGCGCGCCCAACCGCTGCGTCTACGGCGCCACCAAGGCAGCGGTGATCGGGCTGACCAAGTCCGTGGCCGCGGACTACGTGGGGCAGGGCATACGCTGCAACGCCATCTGCCCGGGCACGGTGGAATCGCCTTCGCTGCGCCAGCGCATCGAGGCGCAGGCCAGCGCCGGCGGGCAGACGCTGGCTGCGGTGGAGGCCGCCTTCGTCGCCCGCCAGCCCATGGGCCGCATCGGCAGCGCCGAGGAAATCGCCCTGCTGGCGGTGTACCTTGCCAGCGACGAGTCCGCCTTCACCACCGGCACCGCCCAGGTCATCGACGGCGGCTGGTCGAACTGAACATTTACTACACACATGAGGAACATGCGATGAAACTGTTGCGCTATGGTGCGAAAGGCGCGGAGAAGCCCGGAATGCTGGACGCCCGCGGGCAGGTGCGGGACCTGTCGGCGGTCCTGCCGGACATAGGCGCCGCCACGCTCACGCGCGCCGGCCTTGCGCCGCTGCGCGCGCTGGACCCGGCCAGCCTGCCGCTGGTGGATCGCCCGGGCCGCCTGGCTCCACCCTGGAGCGGCATGGGCAAGTTCATCTGCATCGGTCTGAACTACGCCGACCACGCAGCGGAGTCGGGCCTGCCGGTGCCGGCCGAGCCTGTGGTCTTCATGAAGCCCACCTCGGCCGTGGTCGGCTGCAACGATCCTGTGGTGCTGCCGCAGGAATCCGTCAAGACCGACTGGGAAGTCGAGCTGGGCGTGGTGATCGGCGAGCGGGCCCGCTACGTCAGCGAGGCGGACGCCATGAAGCACGTGGCCGGTTATTGCGTGGTCAACGACGTGTCCGAGCGTGAATACCAGATCGAGCGCGGCGGTACCTGGGACAAGGGCAAGGGCTGCGATACCTTCGGCCCGGTCGGCCCGTGGCTGGTCACCGCCGACGAGATCGCCGACCCGCAGGCGCTGGACATGTGGCTGGACGTCAATGGCAAGCGCTATCAGAACGGCAGCACCCGCACCATGGTGTTCGGCGTGGCGCAACTGGTGTCCTACGTCAGCCGCTTCATGACCCTGTACCCGGGAGACCTGATCAGCACCGGCACGCCGCCGGGCGTGGGCATGGGCCAGAAGCCGGCGCCCGTGTACCTGAAGGCCGGCGACGAGATGCGGCTGGGCATTGCCGGCCTGGGCGAACAGCAGCAGCGCGTCCACGCCTGGGATCCTGCGCTGATCGACGGTTAGCGGCGCGAGAACGCCAGGAGGCATTCATGTCTGAAACCGATACCGCCGTCATACGCATCCACCCGGCGGACAATGTGGTGATCGCCAGGCGCCAGCTGGCCGGCGGCACGCGCCTGGCTGGCGAAGACGTCGTCGTGCGCGGCCTGGTGCCGCCAGGGCACAAGGTGGCAACGCGCGCCATCGCCGCGGGCGAGCCGGTGCGCCGCTACAACCAGATCATCGGTGTCGCGCGCTGCGACATCGCGCCCGGCGCGCATGTCCACACGCACAACCTGGAGTTCTCCGACTTCGAGCGCGATTACGCCGTGGGCGTCGACGCGCGCGCCACCGATTACGTCGACGCGCCCGCGCAGTTCGACGGCATCGTGCGCGCCGACGGCCGCGTCGCCACGCGCAACTACATCGGCATCCTCACCAGCGTGAACTGTTCGGCCACCGCCGCGCGCGCGATCGCCGACCATTTCCGTCGCGATATCCATCCGGACGCGCTGGCGGCCTATCCCAACGTGGACGGAGTGGTGGCGCTGACGCATGGCGCCGGCTGCGCCACGGGCAGCGAGGGCGAACCGCTGCGCCTCTTGCGCCGCACGCTGGGCGGCTACGCCCGCCATCCCAATTTCGCGGGCCTGCTGGTGCTGGGCCTGGGCTGCGAAACCAACCAGATCGGCGGCCTGATGGAGCAGGAGGGGCTGCGCGAGAGCGGCTTGCTGCATACCTTCAACATCCAGGAGACCGGCGGCACGCGCAAGACCGTGGAGCATGGCATTGAACTGGTGCGCGCCATGCTGGCCCAGGCCGACCGCGTCCAGCGCCAGCCCGTGCCTGCAAGCATGTTGACCGTGGGCCTGCAATGCGGCGGGTCCGACGGCTATTCGGGCATCAGCGCCAATCCGGCGCTGGGCGCCGCAGTGGACCTGCTGGTACGCCATGGCGGCAGCGCCATCCTGTCGGAGACGCCGGAGATCTATGGCGGCGAGCACCTGCTGACCCGGCGCGCCGCCACGCCCGAAGTCGCGGCCAAGCTGTTGGCCCGGCTGCGCTGGTGGGAGGACTACTGCGCCCGCAACGATGCGGAAATGGACAACAACCCCTCGGCCGGGAACAAGGCGGGCGGGCTGACCACCATCCTGGAGAAATCCCTGGGCGCCATCGCCAAGAGCGGCACGACCCGCCTGGCCGACGTGTACGAATATGCCGAAACGGTGAGGGCGCGCGGGTTGGTGTTCATGGATACGCCGGGCTACGACCCGGTGTCCGCCACCGGCCAGGTCGCGGGCGGCGCCAACCTGATCTGCTTCACCACCGGCCGCGGCTCGGCCTACGGCTGTGCGCCCGCGCCGTCCTTGAAGCTGTCGACCAACACGGCGCTGTGGCAACGGCAGTCCGACGACATCGACATCAATTGCGGCGAAGTGGTTGACGGCGCGCAAAGCGTGGCCGGCATGGGCGAGCGCATATTCCGTCTGATGCTGGAAACAGCCTCGGGCCGGCGCACGCGCAGCGAGGAACATGGCTACGGCCAGAACGAGTTCGTGCCTTGGCAGTTGGGCGCGGTGATGTAGGCGCCCGGCGTCGGCCAGGGGTTTCCAGCATTCCACAGGACCATCCATGAAGATTACCCAAGCGCGCGTCATCGTCTGCAGTCCCGGCCGCAATTTCGTTACCTTGAAGATCGAAACCGATGAAGGCCTGTACGGTATCGGCGATGCCACGCTCAATGGCCGTGAGCTGGCCGTGGCGGCCTACCTGACCGAGCACGTGATTCCCTGCCTCATCGGCCGCGATCCGCAGCAGATCGAGGATATCTGGCAGTACCTGTACCGCGGCGCATATTGGCGGCGCGGTCCGGTCACCATGTCCGCGATCGCCGCCGTGGACACGGCCTTGTGGGACATCAAGGCCAAGGCCGCAGGCATGCCGCTGTACCAGTTGCTGGGCGGCAAGAGCCGTTCGGGCGTCATGGTCTACGGCCACGCCAATGGCCGCGACATCGACGAAACCGTGGACGAGGTGCTGCGTTACCGCGAGATGGGCTATCTGGCCATCCGCGCGCAAAGCGGGGTGCCGGGCCTGAACTCGGTCTATGGCGTGGGGCGCGGCCGCATGTTCTACGAACCCGCCGACGGCTCCCTGCCGTCCGAGCACGATTGGTCCACGGAAAAGTATCTGGACCACGCGCCGCGCCTGTTCCAGCGGGTGCGCGACGCAGTGGGCTGGGACACCCATCTGCTGCACGATGTGCATCACCGGCTCACGCCCATCGAGGCCGGCCGCCTGGGCAAGTCGCTGGAGCCCTACCGCCTGTTCTGGATGGAGGACGCCACGCCCGCGGAAAACCAGGAAGCCTTCCGGCTGATCCGCCAGCACACGGTCACGCCGCTGGCCGTGGGCGAAGTTTTCAACACTATCTGGGACTGCAAGGACCTGATCGAAAACCAGCTGATCGACTACATCCGCGCCACGGTGGTGCATGCGGGCGGCATCACGCATCTGCGCCGCATTGCCGACCTGGCCGCGCTCTATCAGGTGCGGACCGGCTGCCATGGCGCCACCGACCTGTCGCCAGCCTGCATGGGAGCCGCTCTGCATTTCGACCTGTGGGTGCCGAATTTCGGCATCCAGGAGTACATGCGGCACACGGACGAAACGGACGCAGTGTTTCCCCATGCTTACAGCTTCAATCAGGGCATGCTATACCCTGGCGACGCGCCGGGCCATGGTGTCGACATCGACGAAAAGCTCGCCGCCAGATATCCCTACCAACGCGCCTACCTGCCGGTCAACCGGCAGGCGCATGATGGCGCACTATGGCACTGGTAATCCATGCTCGAACGTTTGAATTCGGAGTCCCTGGCGCATCTGCCCGAGGACGTGGAATCTCCCGCCTATGACCGCAGCCGGGTCACGCCCGGCATCGTGCATCTGGGCATAGGCGCTTTCCACCGCGCCCACCAGGCGGTGGTGACGGACTTGGCCATGGCCGCCAGCGGGGACCTGAGTTGGGGCATCGTGGGCGTTTCGCTGCGCAGCCCCGCCACGCGCGACGCGCTGACGCCGCAAGACGGCCTGTACACCCTGGCGCTGCGCGACGCCGGCCCGGATGGGCAGTTGCGGGAACAGTTGCGGGTGGTCGGGTCGGTGTTGCGGGTCGTGGTGGCCGAGGAAGATCCCCAGGCGGTGCTGGAGCGCATCGCGTCCGCCCAGACGCGCATCGTCAGCCTGACCGTCACCGAGAAGGGCTACAGCCACGAACCGTCCACCGGCCACCTGCGCTGGGATGACCCGGACATCGTGCACGACCTTGCGCATCCGGTCAGGCCGCGCAGCACCATCGGCATCCTGGTGTACGGCCTGGCGCTGCGGCGCGAACGCAGCTTGCCCCCCGTCACGCTGCTGTCCTGCGACAACCTGCACGCCAACGGTGACACGCTGCGCAGCCTGGTGCTGGCCTTCGCCTTGCGGGTCGACGTGGGCCTGACCGCATGGATCGACAACAACTGCACTTTTCCGAATTCCATGGTGGACCGCATCGTGCCGGGCACGCAGGACGAAGACCGCGCGCGCGTGGCAGAGCGCCTGGGATTCGAGGACGCCTGGCCGGTGGTGGGTGAACCCTTCCTCAACTGGGTCATCGAGGACAAGTTCGCGGCCGGCAGGCCTGCCTGGGACGCGGCCGGCGCGAACTTCGTGCGCAACGCGGCGCCATACGAACGCCTGAAGCTGCGCATGGTCAACGCGCCGCATTCCGCGTTCGCGTACCTGGGCTCGATGCTGGGTCTGCGCACCAATAGCGAAGCCGCCGCGACGCCGGCGCTGCGCCGCTATGTCGACGACATGATGCGGCTGGAGCTTGCGCCCACGCTGCGCGGCGTTCCGGGATCAGGGCTGGATGAGTATCGCCAGCGCTTCCTGGCGCGCGTGTCCAATCCGGCGCTGCCTCACCTCACCCGGCAGGTCGCGATGGATGGTTCGCAGAAGGTGCCGCAGCGCCTGCTGGCCGCCATCCGCGACCGCAAGCAACGGGGCGACGATTTCAGCCGACTGGCCATGTCCGTAGCCGCCTGGCTGCATTACCTGCGCGGATACGACGAGCAGGGCAACACTTATGCCATCCAGGATCCGCTGGCCGGCGCGCTTGCCAAACTGCTGGCGCGCGCCGAGGTGGCCGCAACGGCTTCGGCCCCCTCCCAGGCAGCGCATCGGCGAGCCACTGTGATGGCGGGATTCCGGCCTGTGTTCGGCGATCTGGGCAGCAAGCCCGCTTTTGTCGAGGCGCTGGCCCTGCAGCTGGAACGCCTGCGCACGCTGGGCGTGCTGGGCGCGCTGGAGGCCCTGGAGCAGGACGCGGCCAGGGAAGACTCGGCGCAGCCCGTGCCGGCCGCTTGACCGCTGGCGGCGCGCCGCCAGCATCCATAAGAGGAGCGCAGCATGGCAAGGTCGGAAGGCGTGGGCGCGGCGCATTGGCTGGAATGGGGCGAAGCGTGCTTGCGGGTCCTGGATTTCAATGAAGACGACGGCCACTGCCTGGCATCCAGCCTGGCGCAGACCAGCCTGTGGGGCATTGACTCGCATGGCATCGCGCGGCTGCCGCACTACCTGAACCGGGTCGTCCATGGCTCCATCCTGGCGCGGCCACAAATCCGTATCGAGCAGAGCGGGGCGGCTTGTGCGCAGGTGCATGGCGGCAGGGGCCATGGCATCGTGGTGGCGCACCGGGCCAACGAGACGGCCATGGCGCTGGCGCGCGAGGCGGGCGTGGGCGCCGTCGGCGTCAGCGACTCTTCGCATTGCGGAGCCATCGGCCTGTACACGCGCGCGGCCGCTCGGCAAGGGCTGATTGGCATGGCCTACACGCATTCCGATTCCATTGCCGCGCCGTTCGGCGGCCGGCAACCGTATTTCGGCACCAACCCCATTTCCTTCGCTTTCCCCAGACAGGATGGCGAGCCGCTGTGCCTGGACATGGCGACGACCTCAATCCCATGGAATCGCGTCATGAACGCGCGCCGCGACGGCGCAGAACTGCCCGGAGGCGTGGCGCTGGACGCCGAGGGACGTAGCGTGACCGACGCGCGGCGTGTCCGCGCCTTGACGCCCTTGGGCGGCGACTACGGCCACAAGGGCTACGGCCTGGCGATGATGGTCGAACTCTTGTGCGGGCCGCTCAACGGCAATCCCCATGGACCGCACATCGGTCCCATGTACGAGCAGCTGGATCGTCCACGCGAACTCGGGGCGTTCTTCATCGTCATCGATCCCGCCCGGTTCGCGGGCGGCGCGACGTTGGCCGCCGTGGTGGCGGGCATGGCGGCCGAACTGGTGGCGCAGCCCGGTTCGCCATGCATGCCGGGCGATCCCGAACTGGCCTCGCAGGCGCAGCGCCAGGCCGCGGGGATTCCGGTGCCGCCGGCCTTGAAGGCCGAAATGGCCGAATGGAGCGCCAGGTTGGGGCTTGCGCTGCCGCCGTTCACACCGCTGGACGGCCAGGCCTGAGCGCAGCCGTCCCGCTACGCAGGAAGCGTCAGCGGACCAGGCCGAAGAACTCCATCGTGTTGCGGCTCAGAATCTTCTGCTGCACGTCCGGCAGCAGGCCAGCGTGGGTCACCAGCTTGCCCACTTCCTGTTCGCCCAGGGGATAGGGGTAGTCGGAACCCAGCAGCACCCGGTCTTCGCCCATTACGTCGATCAGCAGGCGCAGCGCGCGCGGGTCGAACACCGCGCTGTCGGTGTAGAAGCGGTCGGTGTACGAAGAGGGCAGCTGCGGACAGTCCTGGCGGATGATGTCGCGATGGCGCCAGGCATTGTCCACGCGGCCCAGCAGGAAGGCGAAGCTGCCGCCGCCGTGCGCGAAACAGAGCTTCAGGCTGCGCGGGATGCGCTCGAACGCGCCGGACAGGATCAGCGACAGGATGCCCAGCTGGGTTTCAGCGGGCATGGAGACCAGCCACGGCAACATCCATTTCTTCATGCGGCCGTCGGTCATCATGTCCCAGGGATGCACCAGCACCGGGATGTGATCGTTGGCGCAGTGGATCAGGAACTGCACCAGGGTCTCGTCGTCCAGGTCGCGCGGGCCGACGTGGTTGCCGATCTGCACACCCAGGTGGCCGGCGGCGCGGGCGCGCGACGCTTCCTTGCAGGCCAGCTCCAGATCCTGCAGCGGCACCTGCGCCAGCGCCTTCAGGCGCGCTGGCGCATGGGCGCAGTGTTCCAGCGCCAGGTCGTTCATGCGCGCCGCCCAGTCGGCGGCGGCCCGGGCCGGATAGGAGTAGCCGAACATGATGGGCGTCGCGCAGAGGATCTGCAGGTCTACGCCGTTGCGGTCCATCTGTTCCAGGCGCAGGGCCGGGGCCCACAAGGTGGCGTCCACCGGGCGGAACGGGCGGTCACCCGCCATGATCTGGCCGCTCGAACCGTCGCCGTCCAGCCGCAGCCAGGGCGCGTTGACGGGGTCCAGCGCCGCCGCTTCCTGCCGGGTGATCGGCGGGAAGAAGTGCGCGTGCATGTCGATTTTCTGGGTCATGTGCAAAGGAAAAGAAGTCGGTCGGGCGCGTGGCGGTGTGGCGCAAGATTGGGCAAAAGGAAACGCCCCTAGGCCGGGGCCGCCTGCGCGGAGGGCGCATGCCCCTTGCCCGGATGGATCTCGCCGCAGCTGGGACAGGTGCGTTTCTCGGTGCTGGAATAAAAGGCCTGGAACAGCGGCGGCAGGTCGGTCACGATGCTCTTGAGCTGTACCTCCACGCGGTGCACCAGGCTGCGGCATTGCGGGCAATACCATTCGAAGCCGTCCAGCAGGCCTTCAGGGCGCTGGCGTTCGATGACCAGGCAGGCGCTGTCGGTCTCGGGTCGTTGCGGCGAATGCCGCACGTGCGGCGGCAGAAGGAAAATATCGCCTTCCTTCAGATCCACGCGCTCGGGCTTGCCGTCCACCCACAGCGACAGCCAGGCGTTGCCGCGCAATTGGTAGAAGAACTCTTCCAGCGGGTCGTCGTGGTAGTCGGTGCGGTGGTTCGGGCCGCCGACCACGGTGACGATGAAGTCGGCGTCCTGCCAGATCTGCTGGTTGCCGACCGGTGGCTTGAGCAGGTGCGCGTGGTCGTCTATCCAGCGCTGGAAGTTCAACGGCGGGCCATAGGCAGGCATGCGGATCTCCGGAAGTCTGGGGGCGGACCGGGGCTGCCCCATAGCCCGCAGTCTAGGCGGGACCTTGCGGGCCTGCACAATAGAAATTACGCCGCCGGGTATGCGGCTTGTCTATGGCGGGATAACCCTGACCTGTCTGTCAACCGACGGCTTCAGCGCGCTGCGCCGCGATCTGCTTCAGATGGTCCACCAGGCGCTGGCAGGCCGGCGTCAGCGGGCGGTCCGCGCGCACCGAGTAGCCCACGTCGCCGAATGCGCCGAAGGCGTCGGTGGGCAGGCGCGCGAGCATGCCCGTGGCCAGGAATGGCGCTGCTGCGTCGTAAGGCAGCAGCGCCAGCGCGTCGCTGTGCATGAGCACGCCGATATTGGTCAGGAGCGATAGAGATTCGACATGCCGGGCCGGCAGGCGCAGGCCGGCGTCCAGGAAGCTGCGCTCGATCGAAGCGCGCAGCGGCGAGCTGGCGGCGGGCAGGATCCAGATGTGATCGGTCAGCGCGGCCAGCGGTGCGGACGGCGCGCCGGCCAGGGGATGGGCGGCGCGCGCCACCAGGCACAGCTCCTCGCGGTACAGCTTGTGATGGTCCACCGCCACGCCGGAGATCGATGCCATGTCGGCGCCGGGCAGGCGGCCCACCACGATGTCCAGGTCGCCCGTGGCCAGCGCCGGCAGCAACTGGGAGGTCGGCCCTTCGCGCACGCTGACCTGGATGCCGGGGTGCGCGGTCATCAGGCGCGCAATCGCCTCGGGCAGCAGCTTGGCCGACGCAGCGATGAGCGTACCCACCACCACATGGCCGCTGGCCCCGCCCAGCACCGCGTCGATGTCGTCGGCCATGTAGCGGATCTCGGCCATCATGGCCTGGACCCGGCGGCCCAGCACCACGGCCAGCTCCGTCGGCGTCACGCCGCGGTTGGAACGGTCGAACAACGACGCGCCGAAGAAGGACTCCAGTTCGTGGATGGCCTTGGTGACGGTGGGCTGGGTCAGATGCAGCTCGCTGGCGGCGCGCGACAGCGAACGGCATGCCAGCACGCGCTCGAACACCTGCAATTGGTGCAGCTTCAGCTTGCGGCTGAGCGCGTTGGGCGTGATGCGGAAGTCCGACATGCGCCGCTAGCGCACTTGCGGCTTGTAGGCGACCGCCTTGATCTCGATCAGCAGCTGCGGGTGCGGCAGCTGATGCACGGCGACGGTGGTACGGGCCGGACCGTCGGAGTCGAAGTACTCGCCGTACACCTGGTTGTAGCCGCCGAAATCATTCATGTTGACGAGGAAGGTGCTGATCTCGACCACGTCGGCCAGCGTCGCATCGGCCGTGGCCAGGATGTCGCGGATGTTCTCGATGACGGCGCGCGTCTGCACCCGGATGTCCAGCATGGCGGTGCCCATGGCGTCGACCTCGGCGCCCGCGATGCGGTTGTCGGGCAAGCGGGAGCTGGTGCCGGAGACATACAGGAAATCGCCGGCGCGCTTGATGTGCGGATACTTGCCGCGGGGCGTGGCCTTGCCGGCGACGACGGTGGCGCTGACGCCGGGCTGGGGTTGGTTCATCGCGTCTTCCTTTGCGTGGGGTGGTCAGAGCTTAATGCAGACATTGGTGGGTTCGGTATAGAAATGCAGCGAATGGCGTCCGCCTTCACGGCCGATGCCCGAAAGGCCGCTGCCGCCGAACGGTGTGCGCAGGTCGCGCAGGAACCAGCAGTTGACCCAGGCCAGGCCGACCTTCATGGCCTGCGCCACGCGGTGGCCGCGCGTGAGGTTCTGCGTCCAGACGGCCGCAGCCAGGCCGTAGCGCGTGTCGTTGGCCAGTCGGATGGCTTCTTCTTCGGTGTCGAAGGGCGTCACGTGGCAGACCGGGCCGAAGACTTCCTCCTTGATGCAGCGGGCGGTCTCGGGCAGGCCGGTCCAGATCGTGGGCTGCACGTAGGCGCCTTCGTCGCGCGCATCGCCGAATACCGGCACGCCGCCGCCTGCCACCACCGTCGCGCCTTCCTCGCGCGCCAGGGCGAAGTACGACAGCACCTTCTCGCGATGCTCGCGCGACACCAGCGGTCCCATCTCGGTGGCGGGATCCATGGGCCAGCCTATGCGCAGGGCTTCCGCGCGCGCCGCCAGCGCGGTGACGAAGCGCTCATAGATCGGGCGTTCGACGTAGACGCGCTCGGTGCACAGGCAGACCTGCCCGCAGTTGGCGAACACCGATTGCGTCACGCCGTCCACCGCGGCATCGAAATCCGCATCGGCGAACACCAGCGCCGCGTTCTTGCCGCCCAGCTCGAACGACACCGGCTTCACGCCCGGCGCCACGGCCCGCATGATGGCCGCGCCCGTGGCCGACTCGCCCGTGAAGGTGATGCCGTCGATGTCCGGATGGGTGGTCATGAATTCGCCCGCCGAGCCAGGTCCGAAGCCATGCGCCAGGTTCAGCACGCCGGCCGGCAGCCCGGCTTCATGCGCGACCTCGGCCAGCAGCGTGGCCGTGGAGGGCGTGACTTCGGACGGCTTCATGATCACCGTATTGCCGAATGCCAGCGCCGGCGCCACCTTCCAGGTCAGCAACAGGAGCGGCAGGTTCCAGGGCGAAATCACGCCCACCACGCCCAGCGGCTTGCGGTAGGCGTAGTTCAGCGCCTGGCGGCCATCGGGCGTATCCGTCATGTAGCTTTCCATGTCCAGCGTGCGCGCCAGTTCCGCGAAGGCGCGGAAATTGGCGGCCCCGCGCGGAATGTCGATCTTGCCTGCCCAGCCCACCGGCTTGCCGGTGTCGCCGATCTCGGCCTGCAGGAAGTCGTCGAAGCGCCGCGTGATGCCGTCGGCCAGGGCCAGCAGATGATCGGTGCGCTCGGCCACCGACAGCCCCGCCCAGGCGGGCAGGGCTCGGTGCGCCGCCGCCACCGCGCGGTCGATCTGGTCGCGGTTGGCTTCGTGGACCTGGGCGACCAGGCGCCCGTCCACCGGGCTGTGCTTGTCGAAGGTGGACGCGCCGTCTTCGAAGCGGCCGTCGATGTAGTTGCGCAATTGTCGGATCGTCATGTGCAGGGCTCGGTCTGGATGCAAAATAAATACGTATACGTACTATATTTTGGATCATAGACAGCGCCCCGCCTCAAGTCAATGCGATTCCGAAGCCGTCAGCGTCTGCCATTCTTCCTTGCCGATGCGGCTGACATGCTCCGTCCGGTAGTCGTTCATGAACTGATTGAACTTGTTCTCCTCGGTGTGATGGTGCTTGAAGCCGCACTTTTCCTGGGCTCTGCGCGATTTCTCGTTGTCGGCGAAATAGCCGCACCATAGCGCGTTGAAGTTCAACGTTTCAAACGCATGGCGCATCAGTTCCCTGACGGCTTCAGGAATCAACCCCTGGCCCCAGAACGGTACGCCGATCCAATACGCGATTTCGGCTTCGTCGTCGGCAATGTCGAAATTGCTGTCCTTCCCCATGAGCAACGCCACCAGGCCTATGGCGGTGTTGTCTCCCTTCTGTGTCAAGGCATAGGCCAGTGGCCGCGAAAAAACCGTCTGGATGATCTCCCGGCTATGTTCGACGCTTGTATGAGCAGGCCAGCCCGCGGCGAGGCCGATCCGTTCGTCGCTTGCATACGCAAACAGGCTCGGCGCGTCGTCGGTGTGCCAGGGCCGCAAAATGAGGCGTTCGGTGCGCAGCATGATTTCCCTTCCTTTCAGCAATGAAAACAGCAGCCGCAATTCTAGGATCCGAGGGCGCAACTGATAATAGACAGGGTTGAGCAGATTAGGTAATTTTGAAAACAAGATTGCGGGAATTCATGGGTGATGATTTAAAATTTCAGCGTAAATGAAAACGCTCTCTCAGCTCTCGGATACAGGCATCGAAGACCTGGCCATCGGCCTCAACAGCTTTGACGAACAGGTGGGGCACCCCTTGGCGTTGGCGTATGTGGTGGTGTTGATCTGCCGCGAGGGCAGCGCCGAGTGGGAAGTGAACTTCAAGCCGCACCGGATGAAGAAAAATGATCTCCTGGTCCTGGCGGAAGATTCCATCGCGCTCATCAAACGCAAGTCGGATGACTATTCATGTGCCTGCTATTTGATGAACCGGTCCATCGCTGCGGAGATTGCGCACGCGCTGCCCAACAGCCTGTTTTCCTTCTTGAGCCGTTCGCCGTTCTTCGCTGCCGAAAAGCTGTCGCCGCGGTATTCAAAGGCCTGGGAAGGCCAGGCGGCGCTGATCCATGAGCAGTGCGTCACCTACCAGCGGACCATGATCGTCAACCACGTCCAGAACCTGTTCTTGTGGATCTGTGAAAAGACAGACGGCCTTGGGGCCGGCATGAGGAATGACTTCAGCAGATCGGAAGCGGTCTGCTGGAAATTCTGGGAGCTGATCTCGATGCACTGCGTACAACAGCGCGGGGTGGCGTTCTATGCTGGGCTGCTGCATATCACTCCATACTATCTGTCGCAGTTGAGCAGGAGGTTCTTCAACGACGCGCCCAAAACGCTGATCGACAGGCAGGTCGTGTTGGAGATAAAAAAGCGCCTTACCCAGCCCAGGAAATCCGTGCAGCAGATTGCCGAGGAACTGCATTTCGCCGACGCCTCCTATTTGGGCAAGTTCTTCAAGCGCCATACCGGCGTGGGCTTGACCGACTACCGGAAAGGCAGGGCATGATGAAGTCTGAAAGGGGCGTGAGCTATCTTATGGACCCGCGCAGCAATGCCATGATCGCCGACATCCATCCCTTGGAAGCCCGATGACCGCTAGATCCCGACGTATCCCTCCCGACCCGGCCGCACCCCAGGCCTTGCAGGCGTTCGACCTGACCCAGGTCGCGTCCCATCTGCTGCGCCGGGCCCATTTCCGGGCCGAGGCCCTGTTCGCGCAGGCCTTTCCCGACGAAGACCTGACCCCGCGGCAGAAGGCGCTGCTGATCACCGTCTACCAGAATCCCGGCGCGACCCAGAATCGCATCGCCGAACTGATCGCGCTGGACCGCAATTCCTTCGCTGAAATGATCGCGCGCATGACCAAAAAGGGCTACGTGCGCCGTAAGCGCTCAGCCCAGGACGGGCGCGCCTATGCGCTGGAGATCACGGAAGAGGGCATTGCTCTGTTGGCGCGCATTCTGCCGCAGGATGCTGCGGTGGAGGCGGAGGTCCTGGCGCCCATCCCTGAGGATTTGCGGCCCATGTTCCTGAAATGCCTGCGCCTGATGGCGGGGCTGGAGCAGCAGGACGATGCCTGAGCGCGTCTGATTCAGGCGTCCGCTGCAGGCGCCGAGTCCGACGCGAGTGTGCTCTTCCTGCCGAAGCGCAGCGCGAACTGGCGCGTGAACACCGCACCGAAGAAGAAGATCTGCGCCGAATAGTAGATCCACAACAGCAGCGCGATCAGCGACCCCGCCGCGCCGTAGGCCGACACCGCCGCGCCCCGGCTGAGATAGACGCCGATGCCCCACTTGCCCACCAGGAACAGCGCCGCGGTCACGATGGCGCCCGGGATCACGTCCGGCCACGAGATCTTCGCGCTTGGCAGCAGCTTGTAGATGACCGCGAACAGCGCCACCACGATGGAGAAGGAAAACAGGCTGGATATCCACTCCGCCACCAGGGCGAAGGACGAAGCCGTCCAGAGATCGCCGTAATAACCCCGTGCGGCTCCGAGCGCGGCGTTCACCGTCAGCGATATCAAGAGGAATAGCGCCAGCACCAGCACCAGGCCGAACGACAGCATGCGGCTGCGGACCATGCCGTGCAGCCCGCCTTTCTGGTTGGCGGAGACTTCCCACAGTTCGTCCAGGCTGGCCTTCAGTTCCGCGAAGGCCGTGGTGGCGCTGAAGATCAGCACGAAGATCGATATCAGCGCCGCGATCCAGCCCTTGCCTGATTCATGGGCGCTGGCCAGCACCGTCTGGATGACTTCAGCGCCGCGCTCGCCGGTCAGCTCGCGCAGTTGTGAGAACAACTCCGAGCGCACCGCGTCTTCGCCGAAGAACGCGCCCGCCACCGCGATCACCAGGATCAGCATGGGCGCAAGCGAAAACACCATGTACAGCGCCAGCGCCGCGCCCTTGCTGGAGGCGCGATGGGTGGACCACTGTTTGGCCGAGTCCATCAACAGCCCGCCGATTTCGGACGGACGCAGGGCGCGCAACAGGGTCGGGGGCAAACGCATGGGACTCGGCTCGTTCTGGGGGAGCCTTCATTGTAGGGACGCATGCGCTGCGGCGAAACCCGCAGATTGTGCGCAAACGTGTTCTTTGGCTAGGCCGCGTTGCGGAAAAAAGAAAAACCCCCGGGGCGAAGGACCGGGGGTTTTTCGGGATACTGCATTCCCCGGCCGGAGCCGGGGAGGCCTTGCAAGGATGGCGGGACTTAGAAGTCCATGCCGCCCATGCCGCCCATGCCGCCGGGCATGGCCGGAGCAGCGGGCTTGTCTTCGGCCAGTTCGACCACGGCAGCTTCGGCGGTCAGCAGCAGGCTGGCGACGGAAGCGGCGTTCTGCAGGGCGGTGCGGGTCACCTTGGTGGGATCCAGCACGCCTTGCTCGACCAGGTCGGTGTACTCGCCGGTCGCGGCGTTGTAGCCGTAGTTACCCTTGCCGTTCAGCACGGTGTTGACGACCACGCTGGCTTCTTCGCCGGCGTTGGTGACGATGGTGCGCAGCGGCTCTTCCACAGCACGCAGGATCAGCTTGATGCCGGCGTTCTGGTCAGGCGTGTCGCCCTTCAGGTCAGCGATGGCTTGCTTGGCGCGCAGCAGAGCAACGCCGCCGCCAGCCACAACGCCTTCTTCCACTGCAGCGCGGGTGGCGTGCAGGGCGTCTTCGACGCGAGCCTTCTTTTCCTTCATTTCGACTTCGGTGGCAGCGCCAACGCGAATCACGGCAACGCCGCCGGCCAGCTTGGCCACGCGTTCTTGCAGCTTTTCACGGTCGTAGTCGGACGTGGCTTCTTCGATCTGGACGCGGATTTGCTTGACGCGAGCTTCGATCGACTTGCTGTCGCCAGCGCCGTCGATGATGGTCGTGTTTTCCTTGCCCACTTCGATGCGCTTGGCTTGGCCCAGTTCAGCCAGGCCGGCCTTCTCCAGCGACATGCCGGTTTCTTCGGAGATCACCGTGCCGCCCGTCAGGATGGCGATGTCTTCCAGCATGGCCTTGCGGCGGTCGCCGAAGCCAGGAGCCTTGACGGCGGTCGTCTTCAGGATGCCGCGGATGTTGTTCACAACCAGGGTAGCCAGGGCTTCGCCTTCGACGTCTTCAGCGATGATCAGCAGCGGACGGCTCGACTTGGCAACTTGTTCCAGCACGGGCAGCAGGTCGCGGATGTTGCTGATCTTCTTGTCGAAAATCAGGACAAACGGATCTTCCAGAGCGGCAACTTGCTTGTCCGGGTTGTTGATGAAGTAGGGCGACAGGTAGCCGCGGTCGAATTGCATGCCTTCGACGACGTCCAGCTCGTTTTCTAGCGACTTGCCGTCTTCGACGGTGATGACGCCTTCCTTGCCGACCTTGTCCATCGCGTCAGCGATGATCTGGCCGATGGAGGTGTCGCTGTTGGCGGAGATCGAGCCGACCTGGGCGATTTCCTTGCTGGTCGTGACCGGCTTGGATTGCTTCTTCAGTTCAGCGACGGCGGCGGCGACAGCCTTGTCGATGCCGCGCTTCAGGTCGATCGGGTTGAAACCGGCGGCAACGTACTTCAGGCCTTCCATGACGATGGCCTGGGCCAGCACGGTGGCGGTGGTGGTGCCGTCACCGGCGTTGTCGGAGGTCTTGGAGGCAACGTCCTTGACCAGCTGGGCGCCGATGTTTTCGAACTTGTCCTTCAGTTCGATTTCCTTGGCGACGGACACGCCGTCCTTGGTCACGGTCGGGGCGCCGAACGAGCGCTCCAGCACGACGTTGCGACCCTTGGGGCCCAGGGTGGTCTTGACAGCGTTGGCGAGAACATTCACGCCGCGGACGATGCGCACGCGGGCGTCGTCACCGAACAGTACTTGCTTGGCAGCCATTTCTTAGCTTCCTTCGAAAATTCGTTTGAGGCGGGGTTTACTGGACCACGGCGAGGATTTCGTCCTCGCGGATGACGAGCAGCTCTTCGCCGTCAACCTTCACGGACTGGCCGGCGTACTTGCCGAACAGCACCTTGTCGCCAGCCTTCAGGTCGACCGGCAGGATCTTGCCGTCTTCGGTCTTCTTGCCGGGGCCGACGGCCACGACTTCACCCTGGTCGGGCTTTTCAGCGGCGCTGTCGGGGATAACGATGCCCGATGCAGTCTTGCGCTCGTTTTCGAGGCGTTTGACGATCACGCGATCGCCCAGGGGACGCAAGGCCATGAGGAACTCCTGTTGCAAAAAAGAGAAGGAAATGATCGGTTAGGCCCGGGAACGCTTGTTAGCACTCACCGGTGTCGAGTGCTAATTATAGGGATGATGTTCTAGGGTTCAAGGGGGAGGGGGGTGGTTGTTACATATTGGGGAGCTGGATGGCGTCTAACTTCATTGAGGCGGAAGTTAGACGAGCAGCCGGCAAGCACGGCGACAAGGGACAGGCGTGCAAACACGGGGAGGGAAACAGCCCCAGTACGCTGTGATAGCAGCCATAATCAATTCAACCTGGCCTCGAGTGAAGGCAGGAGTTCAGTTTTGGCTCCCACATAAACCGGTAGCGGGTGGGCCGTAGCGTACTCAGTGCGGAATATCTCAATGATGACACCGGAAACGCCAGGCGACGACGCGGTACGGACCCGCAACCACGGGCCACTGCCCCAGGGTTTTCGGGCTGGATTGATTACGGCCATCACGGTATTGCTCGGCTTTTCGCTGGGTTTCCTGCGCTACTGGGGCTTCGACGCGCCGGGCGATTGGAGCGCGCTGTCCGTGCTGCCCGGCGTGTCCCTGTTGCTCGCCAGCCTGCTGCAGATAATTGCTCTCTACCGCGCCTTGCGTCTGGAGGATGAAGCCGAGAATGAATACCGGAAAACCGTGCGGTGGTTCATTACGTCGGCGATGCTGCTGTTGCTGGGTGTGACAGCGGCGTTGTGGGAGGTAGCGTGATACGCCGCCCGTGCCGCTGGAAAATTAGGGTAATCCGGGATTCTTTAAGCCTAAACTTTTGTGAAGAATGAGCGGCAGACGCGGGATCGCCGCCGCATGAGGCATCGAGGCGGTTCTCCGTGGTGCGGCATGTGACGCACCGTACGCGGGATCGCGGGGTGAGCCCCCATAGGGAGAATCGAATGCTGTTGCGTAGACGTTGTCTGGCCATGATGGTGCTGGCGCTGACTGGCTGGGCCACGGGCAGTCATGCGCAAACACCATCTCAGGCCTGGCCCGTCAAGCCCGTGCGCCTGGTCGTGGGGCTGGCGCCCGGAGGGCTGGTCGACGTGCTGGCACGCACGGTGCAGCCGCACTTGGCCGAAGCATTGAAGCAGACCGTTATCGTGGAGAATCGGGGCGGTGCGGGCGGCAACTTGGCGGGCGCCGAGGTTGTGCGCAACGGTGGAGACAACCATACCTTCCTGCTCAATCCATCGACGACCGAATCGGTCAATCCACTGATGTTCGCCAGCATGCCGTTCGATCCGCAGCGGGACCTGCGGCCGGTTGCCTTGCTGGCCAATAGCCAGTTGTTCCTGTTTGTCCGGTCCTCGCTTGGCGTCGATACGCTCGAAGAGTTCGTGGCATACGCGCACAAACAGCCCGCTCCTCTCAATTACGGTTCGGCCGGAAACGGCACGACGCCGCATCTGGCCGGCGAGCTGCTCAAGCAGGCTACTGGCATGCAGGCTACCCATGCGCCTTATCGCGGCGTGGCGCCGGCGATACAAGACCTGGCAGCGGGCCAGATCGACTTCGCGTTTGGACCCGCCACGGTCTTTCCCATGGTGCAAGCGGGCAAACTGAAGGTACTTGCGGTGGCAAGCCGGCAACGCGCTGCCGTGGCGCCCGACATACGAACCTTTTCCGAGGTCGGCATCGACGGTGTTTTCGCAGACAGCCTGTTTGGCGTGTATGCCGCCGCTGGCACCCGCGATGACGTGGTCGATCGCATGAACGCCGAAATCAATAAAGTGCTTGCGAGGCCGGAGATCCAGGCGCGCTTTCTCGATGCGGGCGCCGAGGCGCTACCGCTGCGTGTGGCGGACTATGCCGCGCGCGTGCAGGACGAAAAGAAATTGTTCGCCCCGTTGATGAAGTCGTTGGGGCTGAAGGAACAGTAGATAGAACAACGATAAACGCTCTGCCTGCGCAGCTCATTCGACTCTACGGCTTCATCCTTCCTCGCGCGAGGCAATCTCCGCGGCAAGCTCGGAAAGCGATACCGCGCCCAAGCGTTGCAGCAAGGCATGCTCGCCTTCGCGCAGGGAATCCGCCACCAATTGGTTCGCGGCTCGTTCCACGGGGCAGGCAGGATTGTCGTCGGCTGGCCCGATGGTAAAGACCGTGCCATGGGCGATGGCTTCATGGACATCGCGCGCGGTGATGGTTTCCAGTCCCCTGGCCAGTACCCAGCCGCCGTTGCGCCCGCCCGTGGAGGTCACCATGCCGGCGGTACGCAGCGCCGCCATGGATCGGCGCACCACCACCTCATTCGTATGCAGCATCTGGGCCAGCGTTCCAGAAGTGGTCGTGCCGCCGCGCAAATGCATGTGGATCAAGACATGCAGCAGACGGGCAAGGCGGGTGTCATTGGCCATGGGATCAATTACCGTAACTACAAATGTTACGGTATTATAGCTGCACCGGATACTTCTTGAGAGCTTGCCCGATGATCGACCTTGAAACACGCGATGTGACCGTCAACGGCATCGCGCTCAGCGTCACGGCCCAGGGCGAAGGTCCACTCGTCGTGCTGTGCCACGGCTTTCCCGAGACCGCTTATGCCTGGCGCCATCAACTGCCCGCCCTGGCCCATGCGGGATTCCGCGCCGTGGCCCCGGATTTGCGCGGGTATGGAGCCAGCGACAGTCCGGCGGATGTGGCGGCGTTCACAACATTGGATGTCATCGGCGACCTGGTCGCGCTTATCGAAAGCGAGGGGGCCGATGATGCGGTGATCGTGGGGGGCGATTGGGGCGCCAGCATCGCATGGCAGGCAGCCCAACTGCGTCCGGACCGTTTTCGGGCCGTCGTCGCCCTGGGCGTTCCCATGATGCGCAGAGCGCCGGTTGCACCCAGCCGCCTCTTCCCCAGAACCGAGTCCGCTGCGTTTTACACGCATTACTTCAACGAGCCGGGAGTTGCTGAAGAGGAGTTCGAGCGCGACATCAGCGCGACCCTGCGCGCCATCTACTTCGCGGCATCGGGCGACGCCGGGCCGCGTGACGACCCCGCCACGCCCAATCCGTTTGGCATGGTAGCCGCTGGCCGTGGCCTGCTCGATTCGCTGCCTGTCCCCCAGACGTTGCCGGCCTGGCTTACTCCATCGGATCTGGCGACCTTTGTCCAAAGCTACACCGCCAGCGGTTTTCGTGGCGGCCTCAACTATTACCGGAATCTGGACCGCAATTGGGCGCTGCAGGGGGCCTTTGAGGGAAAGACGGTGGATGTGCCTGCGCTTTATCTCGTAGGGGAAAGGGATACGGGCCTGGCGATTCCCGGCATGGACCAGATCATCGCGGCCATGCCGGCCCTCGTTCCCCAACTGCGCGCTGCTGAAGTCATTCCCGGCGCGGGGCATTGGTTGCAACAGGAAGCCCCCGAGGCAGTCAACAAGGCGCTCGTCGATTTCCTGAGGAGCCTTTGACCGTGCGAAGAAGCCATACTGCAATATCGCGTTGAAACTGCGCCAGCTAAAATCCCGCATGCGCGCTGACGGCTGTCACGGATAGACAACCTCGACGCATTGCTTTTCACCGTCGCCCCGCGCGACCACCGCAGCTCACCTTCGAAGCACAGATGAAAAATACGCTGATGGCCACGCACCTGCGCCTGGTCGGCATGGCCGCGCTCTGGGGCGCGTCGTGGTCCTGGGGCAAGGTCGTCGCCCAGGCCATGGCTCCATTGGCCGCGGCCAGCCTGCGGTTCCTGTTCGCCAGCGTGGTGCTGGTTCTGTGGATGCATCGCGCCTCGGCGCTGCGCGGCCTGAAGTCCCTGACGCGCAACCAATGGCTTGGCCTGGCCGCCGCCGCGTTGGCGGGCGTCTTTGGCTACTCCAGCTTCTTCATGTTGAGCCTGCAGCTGGTGCCGGCCGGCAAGGCCGCGATCGTGGTGACGCTGAATCCAGGCGCGACGCTGTTGCTGGCGGCGATCCTGTTCCGCGAACATCTCAATCCAGCCATCCTGGCCGGCATGGTTCTTTCGGCCATCGGTGCGTATATCGCCATCGGCGGCGGGGTTTCACAAGCAGCCGCCGGCTCCGGCGTAGGCATCGGCGAACTGCTGCTGCTCGGTTGCGTGGCCTGCTGGGTGGCCTACACCCTGATCGGCCGGCTGGTGCTCAAAGGCGTGGACGCCCTGACCACCACCACGGTGACCACCGTGATTGGCGCGCTGATGCTGCTGCTCACCAGTCTGATCGTGGAAGGCGTTCCCGCCTGGCAGAAGCTGGAACAGGCGCCGGCCAGCGCCTGGGGCAGCCTGCTGGCTTTGGCGTTCGGGGCGACCGCGATCGCCTACGCCTGGTACTTCGAAGGCGTGAAGGCGCTGGGCGCCGGCGCGGCGTCGGGCTACATCACGCTGGTGCCCGTCTTCGGCGTGCTGTTCTCCAGCCTTTGGCTGGGCGAAGCCACGCCCGCGAATCTGTTCATCGGCGCCGCCCTTGCGATCTCGGGTATGGCCATCATGCACGTCGGCCGGCGTCGCGCCGAGGCGCGACAGCGCCGATAGGCGGACCTTACATGCAGCCCTATACCCACGACCACATGCCGGCCCAGGAGACTTGGCTGGACTGCGCGACCGCCGACGGAGGCCGGCTGCGCGTGGTGCTGCTCGCAGCCGATCCGCAGGCGGCGGCGCCGCTGCTGGCGCGGGCCCGCTCGATCGCTCAAGCGCTGGCGACGCACCGCGACGCCGCGTTGCAATTCCTCTGGCAGGCGGGACGCGACACCGGCGACCCCGAAGATCCCCCTGTGACGTTCCTGGAACACTTCACGCCATCCGACCTGATCGTCGCGGCCGACGGGGGCTACGTGCTGCATCTGGCGCCGCGCGACGCGACCTGGTTCATGGATGGCTATTGGCCGGCCGTACGCTTCGCGGCGGATGACCGGCCTGCGGACTGGATCTGCGAATCCTGATCCGAGCCACCGTATCCAAAGCGGCCTCTTGGCGCTTGGAGGCAATGCCGCGTCAGGTTCCGCACAGGCGCATGATTACACTCTGATCGTGACACGTGCGTCATTCACGGAGAAGTCGACATGGAATTGGCTCAAACATGACTAGCAACGACGGGATTCAGGTCTCGGTCTATACCCGATGGCACCAGTTGTCGGTGCCGTTGGCCTTCGCCCTGGCGGCGGGCAGCTTCATGCTGGTGGTGTTCAACCGTGGGCCGATTGTTCTGGCGGTTGTGCTGGCGGTGCTGGGGTTGCTGGCGCCGCCGCTGGTGGCGTTCAAGGGCTTTCCCACACGCAATACCGTCAAGGTGACGTCCGAAGGGCTGGAGTTTTCGCGCCGCTCCGCCGTCGCCTTCGCCCAATTGTCCCGCTGGGGCACCGACGATTATCTCAAGCTGGTCCGTCCCGGCCTGCCGACGTTGCTGGTCAGTGCAGTGGACCGGCCCACACGTGAACGTCTGTTGCGCGAGTTTGAGCAGGCCTTGGCGGCGTGGCATACGCGCCAGCCCGCCGGTACGCAGGCGGCGCGCCGCACACATTTCTATGGTTCCACGGCAGGACGCCTGGTGGGCCTGTTGATCATCGTGCTGGGGGCGGGTGTGGCGGTCATGGCGCTGAGCTTGCGCGAACCGTCGATGTCGCTGGCTATCGTTGGCGGGCTGGGAGCGCTGTTCGGATTGGCGATGCTGTTTGGCCGGCGGGGCTGAACGGTCATGGCGGCCAGGCAGGTCGAGGTGTGTGCGCAGGTCGTGGAAGCGCTTGCCGCCGCAATCAAAGATATAGTGGTGCGCTTTCAAGGCTCCCGCTTTCGCGGCGAACCAGGACTTTTCTTAGCTTCAGGATGCTTGCATGACCATGACCGCCGAACAGTTTCATCAACGCATGTGGGAAATCCTGGATCCCGTGGACACCGAACATTTCGAGGTCGTGGCCGCGCCCGCGCCCGATGCGGAGGCGATCGCCGGGCTGGAAGCCGCTGTAGGCTTCCCGCTGCCTTCGGCGTTTGCGGCCTTCTGCCAGCGTACCAACGGCCTGTGCGTGATGGCGCGCGAGGAAGTCTGGCCGCATGCGAAGGAATTCGAAGTCGGCCCCGCCTGGACTTTCTGGCGCGGCCTGGTGCTGTTGGGCATCGATGCGCCGGAGTTGCCCGAATGGGCCAGCATCTCGGCGCAGCAGCGCCAGCTTGCCGAGGCCGGTTTGCCCGGCATCCTGCCCGTGCTGAAGGTCGTGGGTGACGGCAGCCGGATCTGGGGCGTGGATCAGGCGGGGACGGTCGTGGCGATCGATGACCTGACCGATGTGGAGCCGCTGGCCGGCGACCTCACCGACCTCTACGCCGAGCAGATAGCCGATCTGCTGCAGCGCCAGCAGGATATGGCGCAGCGGCTGGCCGAACGCGCGGCGCGCAAGCAGCGCAAGCTGCCGGGGTAGCATGAGCGCAATGCTGCAAGTCACGGAAGAACCCCTGGCCGATGAGGACATCGTGCTGCTGCGCCGTGGCCGTCGCGGCAGATTCCTGACGGCCGTGTTCGCGGGGCTGATGTTCCTGCTGCTGGCGAGCAGCGCGATCATGTTCGTCGTGCTTGGCGCGTCCGATCGCAGCCTGCGCCGCGGCGCTGACGGCGTGGTGATCCTGTTGTGCACAGTGGCGATGACTTGCTTCGCGGTCTTTCTTGGACGCAGGTTGCTGCGCCTGCCGCAAGCCTGGCGCCGCTTCAATCGGGTGTTGAAGGGGCGTGTACCCAAGCAGATCGTTTCCGGACACCTGACGGGTTTTGGTCCGGCCGGGAGTCCCGGCATCTGCTACGTCTTCGGCGAACAGCGCGTGGACGTAGCTCTGCCGTTTTGGAACGAGATCGCCAGGGACACTCGAGAAGGTTTCCGGCCTGTGACGGCCGTGGCGCTGACGGACATACCCGTGCGCCTGCACTTGCTGACGCTGGACCCCGATGCGCCACCCGTGCTGTTGCTGGCCGAGTACCCGATGAGCGCGCAGGCCTGGAATTCGGTCGAGGAAGTCAGCAATGCCGACCGCGACGCCGTGCGCAAGGAAGAATTGAGCCTGCGCAAGTTCTTCTACGTGCTCGCCCTGGCCCCGCTGGTCGGCAGCCTGTTCCTGGGGCCCTTGATCCTGCTGGCCGCATTCTTCGTTCTCACGGGATTCGTGCTGGGCATGCGCAGCCCCAGGCTGAAGCGGGCCCGCTACAAGCACGGGGTACGCGGCTTGGTCGAGGAAGTCGTGACCTATCGCGTGCGCGCGTCCAACTCGAACATTTCCACGCTGGTTCACAACTATCGCATCGGGGGCGTGATGTACCGGGTCGAGCATTTAGGGCAAGCTGCCGCGCCGGGCCAGCGCGTTGCCTTCGAGTATCTCGACGGAACGGGCATCATGGGGCCGAGCGCCTTGTTCTTTCGAATCGAAGACGAGCCGGTCATGACGCTATGAGCGCGGCGCGCTGCCCGCCGCATTGAACCCTGCCGGGATCTCTGCGGGCGGCGCGGGCCGAGCCGGCGACTTCATGCCTGTGCGCAACACGCTTGAGTGCTTGCGTTGTCGCCAGGCGCGTGGCGGCCATGCCCGGCCTCGGCCGGCGCCATGCCCGCAACCGTGCAGTTCCGTCCTCGTCGCTTCGCCTCGTAAAGCAGGTCGTCTGCCCGTTTCAACGCGCTGGCGAAAGGTTCTCCTGCCTGCACGACGGTCACTCCCATGCTTGCGGTGAAGCAGGAATCTGGAACCTGTGGCGTCCAGCGCTGCGCCACGAAACTGGCACGGATCTCTTCGGCGATTGCGGTGGCGCTTTCCAGGCTTGCCGTGGGCAGCAGCAGCAGGAATTCTTCTCCTCCCAGCCGGGCCGCATGGATGCGGGTGTCCGCTATCGGCCTGAGCAGGGCGCCGAATCGGGCAAGCACCATGTCGCCAAACGCGTGGCCGAAGACATCGTTGATGCGCTTGAAGTTGTCGATATCGGCCATGATCAGCGCGGTCGGCGTTGCCGCATCCGAGAATGCGCGCCCGGAGGCAAGCAGACTATCGAGTCCTTGGCGGTTCAGCAGGCCCGTCAAGGCGTCGGTATGGGCGTGGCGACGGTACTTCTCTATGGCGTCGTAGCTCGTCGCGATGAAGACCGCGAAGGTCAGGACTATGCTCCCGAGCAGTCCGGTGTATTGGATCAGGATGCCCCAGACCGACGTTCTCCATTCGCCCGTTGAGAGCGGCGGAATCGGGGCGGCAATGTACAGGATGCACTGGCCCGTCAACACGAGGGAGATGAAGAGGAACGCGGCGGTGAGCACCCTGTCCGACGTGGTCACGGCATGCCTGGCGAAGGACAGCGTGGCCCGCCAGGTCACGAGCGCGCAACAGGCTTGCACGAAGAACGTTTCCAGCTTCGCACTGGCAAACAGCACTACCGAGACAACTACCATCGCCGTCGAGGCAAGCAGGACCGCAGCATCGAAGTAGGGGGGAACCTGGCTGCGCCTGCGGCTCTGGAGGGCGCGACAGGCGAGGATGACGCCGCCCAGAATGAAAGCATCCTCGACAACCTGTTTATATGGGGAAAGTGCGCTGGCCTGCACCAGCATGATGGCGTAGCCTGTGCCCAGGCTGGCCAGGGCGCAGCCCCACCGGAGCGTATTGAAGCCGATGAAGCGTGCAGCACAGAGTCCGATGGCGCACATCAGGATCGCTGCAGGCACGGACCATTCAAGAAGGGTTGCGGGCATGGACAGGCGAATACGTGGAACGGTACACAGTCGAGCGCATGCTCGGCCGACACAATTTGTATGGAAAAAGATTACAGTGTGTTGCAATGTATCGCCAGGACTCAACAGTCAAGGATTGTCAAGCGATGCGGCCAGCTTCGCCGGGAAGGGAAAGCCGGTATCTGCCGGACGTTGAACAGCTGGCGAGAGACGCGGCGGCTGTCAGCTGGCTGACAGGCGGGCGCGAGGGGCGCCAGCTACACTTCCGGCATCCCGCGCCAATGTCCGCCGGACCGGTCCCGTGCCATGTGGCAAGGCGGCGGACAGGCGGCCGGTCTCCCATTCTCCCGCCATGTCGCAACCCGATTCGTTCAATCTGAAGCAGCTCGCCGTGCCGGCGTTCGGCCCGTCGCTGCTCTATGGCATCAGCAACGGCGCCATTCTTCCCGTGATCGCGCTCACCGCCCGCGATCAAGGAGCGTCGATAGCCACCGCCGGCCTGATAGCCGCCCTCATCGGGGTTGGCTCGCTGCTTTCCAATATTCCGTCCGCGCTGATCACCCATCGCTTCGGCGAGAAGCGCGCCATGGCTGGCGCGGCGGTGTTGAGCGTGGTCGGCCTGCTGCTCGTGATTGGCGTGCCCAACCTCTGGGTGCTGGCGTTGGCCATGCTGATGCAAGGGTGCGCGCAGTCGGTGTTTCAGCTGGCGCGCCAGAGCTACATGATCGAGGTCGTGCCGCTGGCGTACAGGGCGCGCGCCCTGTCCACGCTCGGCGGTACGACGCGGATCGGTACTTTCTTCGGCCCGTTCGCGGGTGCGGCCCTGATTCATTTCGTGGGGCTGGATGGCGCCTATTGGATTGCCATCTGCGCCATGCTCGGCGCAGGACTCATCGCCATCAAGGCGCCTGACATCGAGCCTTCGGCGGGCGCGGGCGCGCCGCGCGCGCGCATGGGCGAGGTTGCGCGCGACCATCGCGGCGTGTACGCCACGCTCGGCGTGGGCGTGATGCTGATCAGCGCGCTGCGCGCGTCGCGCCAGGTGGTGATTCCCCTGTGGGCAGACCACCTGGGCCTCGACGCCGCCACCACTTCGCTCATCTACGGGCTGGTCGCCGCAGTCGATATGTCGGTGTTCTATCCGGCGGGCAAAGTGATGGACCAGCGCGGCCGCTTGTGGGTGGCATTGCCTTGCACGCTGCTGATGGGGCTGAGCCTGATGGCGATCCCGCTTACCGACGGGGTGGCGAGCTTCATCCTGGTGTCGGCGCTGCTGGGCTTCGGCAACGGCATCGGATCGGGCATCGTCATGACGTTGGGCGCCGACGCCGCCCCAGCGGGCGCGCGCACGCAGTTCCTTGGCATCTGGCGTTTCATGGCCGACCTTGGCTCAAGCGGCGGACCCGTGGCGCTGTCGGTGCTGACCGCCCTGGTGTCGCTCGGCGGCGCATCGTTCGGTGTTGGCACGCTGGGGCTGGTGGCGGCCGGCGTGTTCTGGCGCTGGCTGCCGCGCCGCGCGCAGGCTTGAGGGCCTTGCTCCTGGGCTCGCACGGGTCATGGGAGCCGCCCGCGTCTCCGTAGGGAAACGGAAGATACGGTGTCGGATTGAGCTTTCGCGCCGCAATTTGTAGTCTGGCATCATATTTTTTGCGGAATGGCCGCCCCGGAGGCGCTGATGCCGACTCTCTCCTATGCAATCCTCGAAGCCCCTTCCACGCTAGGCTTGGCGACCGACGGTGTGGAATGCCTGCCTGATCAGCTGCTGGCCTACGGCCTTGCTGAGCGCATCCATGCACGCCGCGCCGGGCGACTTGCCGTGCCTCCCAAGAATCCGACGCCGGATCCCGAGACCGGCACCCTGAACGCCAAGGCCATTGCGGCGTGGTCGCCCAAGCTTGCCGACGCGGTGGGCGCGCTGCTTGATGCGGGCGAGTTTCCGGTGCTGCTAGGCGGCGATTGCACAATCCTGCTGGGTTCCATGCTCGCGTTGCGCAGGCGCGGCCGTTACGGTCTGCTCTTCATCGACGGCAACGCGGACTTTTTCCAACCTGAGGCGGAACCCAACGGCGAAGGCGCTTCGATGGATCTTGCCTTCGTCACCGGCCATGGTCCGCCGTTATTGGCCGACATCGAAGGGCGCGGGCCGTTGGTCCGCCCTGAAGACGCTGTTGCGTTCGCGTATCGCGATCATGAGGACCAGGAAGAGTACGGCAGCCAGCCGCTCCCTGAAGCGCTCAAGACGCTTGATCTCCCGGCAGTGCGTTCGATGGGCATCGAGGCTGCTGCGCGGCAGGCAGTCGATCATCTGACGCGAGCAGAGCTGGATGGTTTCTTTATCCACCTCGACGCAGACTGTCTTGACGACGCCATCATGCCGGCCGTCGATTTCCGCGTGCCTGGCGGCTTGTCGTGGGAAGAGCTGACGGCCGCGCTGCGGATTGCCCTGTCGAGCGGCAAGGCCGTCGGCCTTGAGATCACTATCTACAATCCGCATCTTGATGAAGATGGCGGCGCCGGGCGTGGCCTGGCCGATTTGCTGGCCGCAGCCCTCGGAACGGCTGCGTCATCGGTGTAATCGTGGTGTCCGGCGGCACGCAGTCGCATCGAGTTTGCGTGCGGCTGCGGAATGCCTTTGATCAGCGCACCGCGAACCAGTCTCCCTCCAGGCTGCCGTTCATGCCGCAGAACGGCGGACCGAAGCCATCTTTCTCGACCCCGGCGGGCGGCGTTTCTCGCACCACCAGCACAGCGCCGCGGCGCGTCAGGTCCAGCGTCCACGGCGGCCCGTCCTGATAGGTGACGATGATGCTGTCGCCTACGGCGACAGCCTTGCCGCTCAGATCGCAGACCCAGCGGCCGTTGTAGGGCTGGGCCGAATTGGCGGCCACGAGCAGTTGGCCGTCGGCGCCGCGGGTGATTTCAATTTCACCTTCGACGTTCTTCCACTTGCCGACAAAGCCGGCAGGCGGCTGCGGATCGATGGACTTCAGAAAATTCAGGCGGTAGCGCATGCTGGTGCCGATCTCCTTGACCGGCGTGCTGCCCGAAAAGGGCTCGGCATAGATATTGTCCCGCACGCCCAGGAAATAACGTTGGTCGGCGGTCAGTGATTTGACTGCCTCGGCGTCGAGCTTGCCGCGCACCGCCTTGTACTGCTGCGCGATGGCCGCGTCCTGGTCGGCCAGCGCCGGGTGGGCGCAAATGGCTTTTTCGACCGGAGTCGCGGCCTTGGCGCAGTTGAAAGAGGGGGCTGCCACGGCGCTGCCTGCCACGGCCAACGATGCTGCAAGGACCAGATGACGGATCATCTTGTGTAGCTCTCCAGGGTTATATAAGCGTTCGATGGGCCTGTCGGCGCCGAGAGGACTGCGCAGTTTACCGGCGGGGACTGTGCTTGGGGACGCCGGGATGGCCTTGTCGCTTCTGCCAAGCGCGCCCGCGCTGGCGACTTCCAAACCGAGGCCGCAGAATTTTGCGTTGGGATGTCAATCAAAAAAATATAAGCCTTTGATTCTTATTGAATTGCGTGCCAATTCGAGCGGATTCTGGCTGCGGACTCCTGATTTCTTGGCGAACGGTGCTTTCTTAAATATATAATTCATCTGATAAGCATTCGCATTTAGATATCGGAACGATGAATTGTGGCCAAGAAAACTCAGTTGACTATCTCGCTGTGCGTCCAGTGCTTTAGCCCGGCAGTCGCGCTGTCCTTGATTCTTCCCGCCAGCGCCGCCGCCCAGAACGCGGCGCAAACCACGACGCTGCAGCCCGTCACCGTGACCGCGGGTTCGGTCTCGGAGGAAGACTTGCCCGCGCCCTATGCCGGCGGGCAGGTGGCGCAGGGCGCACGCCTGGGCCTGATGGGCAATCAGGATGTGATGGACACGCCATTCAACGTCACCAGCTATACCTCCGAGCTGATCCAGAACCAGCAGGCGCGCACGTTGGCGGACGTGATGGCCAACGATCCTTCCGTGCGGTTCACGACGTCGAGCGGACACGCCTACGAGAATTTCCGCATCCGCGGCTTCGACGTCAACCAGAACGACGTGGCGATCAACGGCATGTATGGCCTGGCGCCCATGGGGCGCACGCCGCTGGAGTTCGTCGAGCGGGTGGAGGTGCTGAAAGGCCCGAACGCCTTGTTCAGCGGGATGGCGCCCAGCGGCGCGGTGGGCGGCACGATCAACCTGGTGCCCAAGCGGGCGGAAGACACGCCCAATGCCACCTTCGGCGTGAACTGGCAGGCCGACGGCCAGCTGGGCACGACCATCGATGCCGGCCGCCGTTTCGGCTCCGCCAATGAATGGGGCGCGCGCGTCAACGGTTCCTTCAGCGACGGCGCCACCACGCTGGACGGCCAATCCAGAAAACGCGAGTTCCTGTCCGCCGGCCTGGACTATCGCGGCAGCGCCCTGAGCGCGTCGATAGACGCCTACCATAGCCAGGAGTCGTTTTCGGGCGGCACGCCGGCCATGTTCTGGTTCGGCGGTTCGGTCGTGCCCGAAGCGCCCGATCCTCGCATCAACCAGTTCAGCACCGGCTATGGCAGCATCCAGAGCAACGCCGTCATGGCGCGGGCTGAATACCGCTTTAATGACAGCGTATCGGCCTTTGCCGGTGTGGGCAGGCGCGACAGCCATCAATCGGGCCTGATCAATGGCACCCACGCGCGGCAGATCGACGCCAATGGCAATTTCACCGGCTCCATCATCGGCCAGCGCGCCTACACGGATGCCACCTCGGCCGAGGGCGGGCTGCGCACGCGGTTCAACACGGGCAGCGTACGGCACGAGCTGGTGCTCCAGGCTTCCTTGCTGAAGCTGGAGGACGGGTCGGCCACCGGGCCGGCATCGACTTTCAAGTCGAATATCTACGACCCGATCACGCCGGTCATGCCTGCGGTGCCGGGCAGCGCGCCCAAGACGGCGGAGAACACGCTGTCCAGCCTGGCGCTGGTGGATACCATGTCCTTCTTCGACGACAAGCTGCTCCTGACCGGCGGCCTGCGCAACCAGCGCGTGAAGACGACGAACTTCGACAAGACCGGCAAGACGACGGCCCGCTATGACGAGGACGCCGTGACACCGGCTGTCGCCATCGTCGTCAAACCTTGGGGACCGGACGTCTCGCTGTATGCCAACTACGTGCAGGGCCTGAGCAAGGGCGATAGCGTCACGGACACCAGCGCCAGCAACTATGGCCAGGTGTTCGCGCCCTACAAGACCAAGCAGCAGGAGCTGGGCGTCAAGTGGAATGCCGGCACTTTCACCAATACCCTGGCATTCTTCCAGATAGACAAACCCATGCTGGTGACGGAGGGCTCTACGGCCAAGCCCACGTATGCGGACGGCGGCGAGAAGCGTGTCCGCGGCGTGGAGTGGAATACCTTCGGCGAGTTGGCTGCGGGCGTGCGCGTGCTGGGCGGCGTCACTTACACGCAAGGCACGCAGGTCAAGACCTCGTATGGCCGCTATGACGGCAATACCGCGGTGGGCGCGCCGCGCTGGCAGGCCAATGCCGGGCTGGAATGGGACACGCCGTGGGTGCCCGGCGTGACGCTGAGCGCGCGCGTGCAGGCGACTTCGAGCCAGTACGCGGATGCGGCCAACAAACTGCAGATCCCGGGCTGGGGCCAACTGGACCTGGGCGCCCGCTACGCCACGCAGATCAACGGCCGGGACGTCGTGTACCGGCTGAATGTCAACAACGTGTTCGACAAGCACTATTACGCCGGCAGTTTCAGCGACACGACGCCTATCGTGACGCTGGGGCCGGCGCGCACCGTAACCGCCTCCGCCAGCATCAGTTTCTGAATGCGGGATGTTTTGCCGGTCCCTGTTCCGGACAGTCGATTCGGAGCAGGGATTGGCAGGCAGGTCTCGGGCAATTCATCCTGGGGTGACCATGGAAGTCCTGATTCTTTTCAGCCTGGCGAGCCTGTTCCTGGGCAGCTTCTGTATCTATCGCGCTTCGCCCAACCAGCGATGGGGCGCCACGTCCTGGCCGGTCCTGCCCGCCCGCGTCGCTGGCATTCTGCTGCTCGCGCTGGGCGGCTGGGGTTGCCTGCGCGCATTCTCTGCCGTCGCGGCCGTGTTCGTTTTCTGCACCGCCTTGATGTTGTTCTTCAGTCTCATGCCGTACCTGGGCGTACTGGCGGGCCTGCGCGGTAGCGATACGCATGAAGCCCGTTAAGCCCGCGCCGATCCGGCGCGACTGGATATCGAAGAGCCTGGCGGGCGCATTGCTCGGCTTCGCGCTGGCCATGGGCGCCAGCGCAACGCTGGCCGCATTGACTGCCGGCATTCCGTTGGCGACGCGTTCGCAGCTGGCCATGTGGCTGGTGCCGCCCGTCTGGCTCGGCGTCGCGAGTACCGTCTACTTTTTCGCCAGCGGCCTGCGCGCGTGGATCTGGCTGGGCGGAGCCTGCGTGCTGCTCTATGGCGGACTGCTTGTCGTCAAGGCGATCTGAAGGGAGTCCGCGATCATGAGAGCCGACTACATACGCATCTACAAATCCGTCCATACCTGGACGGGCATCCTGACAGGCATGGCGCTGTTCATCGCCTTCTACGCCGGTGCCCTGACCGTATTCAAAGAGCCGCTGACCCGTTGGGCTACGCCGCCCGCAGCCGTCGCGCCCGTGGCGCTGGAAGACGCGCCCGACCTTATCGCCAGAACCCTGCAAGCGCGGCCGGATGTGGCCAAGGGGTTCAGCATCCATCTGCAGGACGCCGAGCACGTGCCGGCCCGTATGTCCTGGGAAGTCCGTGACGGGCAGGCCGACGATCACGATGAATCGTCGATCCGCCACCATGTCGCCTATCTGGATGCGCGCGGCGAGCTGCGGTTGGAGGAGACCGCGCCCAGCGGGCTGATGCCGTTCATCGATGTGCTTCACCGCGTGGTGGGCCTGCCTGTCGACAGCGATCCCAACCGCTGGTTCATGGGCATCGTCGCATCGCTCTATGCAATTGCCCTGGTGTCGGGAGTGATCGTGCTGCTGCCGTCGCTGGTCAAGGACTTTTTCGCGTTGCGGGTCGGGAAGAACCTGAAGCGCATGTGGCTGGATGCGCATAACGTGGTGGGCATTGTTTCGCTGCCATTTCACATCGTCATGGCGCTGAGTTCCGTCGTGTTCGCGTTCCACGACGGAATCTACGATCTGCAGGACAAGCTCATGTACGAAGGCAAGCTGGAATCCGTCTTCCAGCGGTCCGGCGGCGGCGCGCCGGCTGGAGAGGTCCGGAATCCTGCAGACATGCTGACGCCGGCGGAACTGCTGGCCCAGGCGCGCGCCCTCGCCCCGGGCTTCGAGCCTTATGGGTTGCAGTATCAACAGGTCGCCAGCCCGCGCGCCATCGTACGCGTCTGGGGCAAGGACGACAGTGCGGTATCGCCGCGGGCGCGAGGCGGCTTCGTGGCGCTCGATCCCTACAGCGGGAAGGTGCTCAACCGCGACTATCTGCCGGGCGGACAGGACGCGCCCAACCTCTGGGTCAGCAGTTTCTTCGCGCTGCACATGGCTTCCTTCGGCGGCGCGGCAGTGCAGTGGCTTTATTTCCTGCTTGGACTGGCGGGCGCATGGCTGTTCTATAGCGGCAACCTGCTGTGGATAGAAACCCGCCGCAAGCGCGCCAACCGGCAGACGGGCGAGATTCCCGTGCAGCGCTTGGACACGCGGCTGATGGCGTCGGCGACAGTGGGCGTCTGCCTGGGATGCGTGTGTGGCATTTCGTTGATGATGGTCGCGTCCAAAGGGTTGAGCGGGCACGTCGGCGATCTGAATGCCTGGCTGCGGGCGCTGTACTACATGGCGTTCTTCGCCAGCCTGGCCTGGGCCTTCCTGCGCGGAGGCGCGGCGGCAGGGGTGCATCTGCTATGGGTCGCGGCAGCATTGACGCTGGCGATACCCGCGGCCTCGCTCGTGGGTGGGCTGTTTCCTGCCTCCGGGCTTTGGGCGCACACGTCGGCCGCGGCGCTGGCAGTGGACGCGACGGCCCTGGCGGCAGGGCTGGGATTTGCCTGGATGGCAAAGGCCAGCGCGCGCAGGATCGGACGGGGCGACGCGGACAGCGTATGGGCGCCCAGAAGGCTCGCCGCGCGCGAGGGATAGCGGACCGCCGCGAACGGGCCGTGAACAAACGAATGGATGAACATGCGTAAAAAGAACAGATTGGAATGGCGGGATTGGATGTCGTCGGCTGCGCTGGCGGTGTCGATGATAGGCGTGGCGCCGGGCATGGCCGCGGCGCAGTCCAGGCAGGGCGCCGTCACACCCGAGGCCCATGTGGACGAACGAATTTCGCTACAGAAGGGAGAGTTCCTCGCGGGCACCTGGGCCGCCGAATCCGGCGTGACCCTGGATCTTCTGGACAGCGCCGGGCAGCACGTACGCCGGCTGAGCGACGGCGAAAAGCCGGCCGGAGCCCTGATGCTGGTGGCGCCGGAAGATGGCCTCTACACCGTTCGCGCGCAGGGCCAGGGCCTGTTCCGCTGGGCCGTGACGGAACGCCTGCCCCTTGCGGAACAACGTGCGCCCGCGGCGGCGCTCGACAGCCCGCGCCTGACCGCGCTGGCGGCGACGCTGGCCGCGGGCGGCACGACGGATGCCTTTTGGGATGAGGTGGCGCAGCAAGGCACGCCGCTGGTCGAGGCCGTGGACGCCGGACATGACCGCGTCACATTCCTGTGGCGCGGCGCCGAACGCAATGTGCGCCTGTTCGGCGGGCCGTCGTCGGACCATGCTCAGTTGGCGCGGCTGGGCAACTCCGATGTCTGGCATGCCAGCTTCGTCGTCCCCAGGTCCACGCGCCTGTCATATCGCCTGGCGCCCGATGTGCCCGAGCTTCCAGGCTCCGGCATGGCGCGGCGCCGCGCGATCCTGGCCACGGCGCAGGCCGATCCGCACAATCCCAAGGCATACCCGGCGCGCGGCGTCGACGCGTACCAGACCTATTCCATGCTGGAACTGGCGGACGCGCCGCAGCAGCCCTGGGTCGAGCCCCGCGCGGGCGTGCGGCAGGGAACGGTGGAGACAATGGAGCTGCGCAGCGATCTCATGCGCAACACGCGCAAGATCCACCTGTACCGTCCTGCTGGCTGGCAGTCTGGCGCAGCGGACAATCACGTGCTGGTGCTGTTCGACGCCGGCGCCTATCTGGGCCGCGTGCCCACGCCCACCATTCTGGACAACATGATCGCCGCAGGCGTCATTCCTCCGACGGCGGCGCTGCTCATCGACAACCCTACGGCGGAATCCCGCAGCCAGGAGTTGCCGCCCAACCCGGACTTTGCGGACTTCCTGGCGAAAGAGCTGATGCCGTGGGCGCGCAAGCAAGGCATCAGCGCGCCTGCCGCGCGCACGGTCATCGGCGGTTCCAGTTACGGCGGATTGGCATCGGCCTATGCGGCGTTGCGCCACCCCGAAGTGTTCGGCAACGTGCTCAGCCAATCAGGTTCCTATTGGTGGTCGCCGGCGGGCGAGGAGGACCAGTGGCTGACGCGGCAATTCGTCGCGGTGCGCAAGCTGCCGGTGCGCTTCTTCCTTGGCGCCGGCCTGTTCGAGTCCGGACGCGGCGGCCAGCCGGGCATCCTGGAGACCAACCGGCATCTGCGGGATGTGCTGCGTGCCAAGGGCTATCTGGTTACGCACCGCGAGGTGGCGGGCGGACATGATTACCTGGTCTGGCGCGGGACCTTGTCGGATGGCCTGCAGGATCTGATCGGCACTGGCAAGCAGGGGGGCGGATAGTCCCGGCTTGAAAGCTGGCAGGCCTGCTCAGGAGGCGTCTTCGGACGCCTCGCCGTGCTCATCCCACCAGTCGCCCAGTGCATCCAGCAGCGGCACCAGCGTCTTTCCCGATGGCGTGAGCGCGTACTCCACGCGCCGCGGATAGCCATCGAAATCAGTGCGCTGGACGATCCCGGCCAACTCCAGCTTGCGCAGCTCCAGCGTCAGCATCCGATGCGAGATGGTCGGATTGTCGCGGCGCAGATCGCTGAAACGCTTGGTGCCTTCCTTGAGGTAATAGACCAGCAGCGTCGGCCATCTGCCGCTCAGTATCTGCATGACTTCCTCGATGGGGCAACGCGAAACCAGGTCTTTCATGGGCGGGTCATGGTGACAAAAATGTGCGTAATTTACTTAGCCTAGCAGATCCGTAGAATTCAATCCGCTGCGCAGCGTGACCCTCATCTACGGAGAAAGAAATCTTGGAACCCATTCTTGTTTATGGCTTTCCGCTGGGAAGTTCCATGGGGCTCGTCGCTGCGCTGGAGTGGCTGGGCAAACCCTATCGCCTGTGCCGCGTGGACATGCTGAGCGAAATGCGTCTGCCCTCCTATGCGCGGATCAACGCGCGCCACGAGACGCCTGCATTCGTCAGCGAACAGGGCGCGGTTTTCACGGAAACCATGGCGATTGCGCGCTGGATCGAAAACCGTGATGACGAGCGCAGGATCAGCTTTGACCCGCTGTCGCCGGAATCCGACCGCATGCACCAGTTCATGGCTTTTCTGAACACTGGTTTCACCGCCGCCTTCACCCCGCATTGGGTCGCCCTGGAAATGGATCCGCCTGATCCGGCCTTGCAGAAAACGCTGCGGGAGTGGGGGGCGCAACGCGTCATAGAACGCCATGACAAGCTCGAAGCGATGCTGGGCGAGACGCCGTTCCTGATGGGCGATCGTCCGACTCTGGCGGACGCCGTGCTGGTGGGCGTTGCGCGCTGGCTGGATTTCCATGAGGTCGCTGCCCAGTCCCGCTGGCCCAGGCTGGCGGCGCTGCGGCAGCGGCTGGAAAGCGACCCGGCGGTCAAATATGCGATCTCGTTGGAAGAGGGAGCAAGCCCCGGTTATCCGGGACTGTGCCAGGGCCATGTGCCGCTGGAAACGCTGATCGCGACGTATGGAAAGTAGACGGCCGGCCCCATCCGGCGCACGGGCGGCAATGCCCCGCCGCTGTCCGTGCGCCGTCCTCGGGTCTTTGCCCCAGTAAGACCAAAGTCCCATGCGCGGCCCGCGGACGGTAGCTATCCTGCGGGCTTGCTGCCAAGGGCAGAGCACAGGAAGGGGTGGCTCATGAGTCTGATTCTGGGTAGGACAATACTGGACAAGGTGGAGACAAATCGGGTGCGGAGCAAGCCGGAGACGCTGGGGCAGTTCTTTTCCAAACCCGCCCCGCCGGTAGGTTGGCGCATAGGCAAGCTGAGGCCAGGCCAGTCTCTCTTGCTCTGGTCGTACAACCTCCAGGGCTTGATGGTCTGGATGGATAGTGCCGGTCCCGGCAGCCTGGGGTCCGTTCCGGGCACAGAGCGTTACGTTTCGACCTTTTTCGAGTACCGGCGCGCGCCCGAGAACGCGACCCTGCATGGCGCGAAGAATGTGGCGAAAGTCTGCTATGCCGCCAGCGTCGGGCTGCTTGTGGCCGAATGCCGCCAGTTGGTGCACCGTGGGGAGTTTCTGCCGGCCAGCCACTTGAGAGCTCTGCGCGAGGCACGACCTGCGAGGGACATGGGCATGGCGCGCTCCTGCCTGCTCGTGACGAAGCGGGAACCTGTTGCCAATGCCGCAGCCGCCACTCCAGAGGCCAATGAATTCGTTTCCACCACGGGCAACCCGAAAGAAATTGTCGAGAAAATCCAGTGGATGTCAGCACAGCCCTCGGGAAATTTTCTGGCAAGGACACGCTCCCCCGCGAAGCCGGGCTGACGCGGGTCGGGCCCGCAGTTTCAAGGTTGCGCCTAAGTCATTTCTCATCCAAAAGCAGGATGGAAATTTCTGATAATTTCAAAATACTACGACTAAAGTCCGATGTGGCCCCCGAAGGCCGGCGCTATTGTTCGCACCAGCAAAGCGCAGCGCTCGCTGTGCGGTACGAGTGGTTTCTTCGGAGAGGGTCATGTCCAATAGCTTGCAGAAATGGGTGGGCCGCAACCGCCCGCCGCGGGTTCAGATCACGTATGACGTTGAAACCGGCGACGCGATCGAGAAGCGTGAATTGCCGATGGTGGTGGGCGTGCTGGCGGATCTTTCGGGTCAGCCGGCCACGCCGCTGCCCAAGCTGAAAGAGCGCCGCTTCGTCGAGATCGACCGCGACAATTTCGACGAAATCCTGGGCAAGATCCGCCCGCGCCTGGACCTGTCCGTGCCCGACACCGCCAAGGGCGAAGGCAATCTGCGCATTGAGCTGAACTTCGAGAAGTTCGCCGACTTCCATCCCGAATCCCTGGTCGAGCAGGTGCCGCGGCTGTCCAAGCTGCTGGAGGCGCGGCATCAACTGCGCGACCTGCTGGCCAAGCTGGACGGCAATGACGAGCTGGACTCCATCCTTGAGCGCATCGTGCGCAGCACCGAGGAGCTCAAGGCCGTCAAGAGCGAAGCGCAGGCTGGCGGGACGGCCGGCGATGTGGCCGAACCGGCCGCAACGGCGCCGTCGGCCTAACGCGGACAGCAACGTCAGCGCGCGCAGGGCAGGCCTGGCGCCGAAGCCGCGCGCGGGCAATTTCAATTCTCAGGGTGACGAACATGGCAAGCAAACAGACGGCCGATACGGCGGCGGTTGGAGGCAACGCAACGCAGGAAGCGGCGCAGGCGGGCGAACTCAGCCTGCTGGACCGCATCGTGCAGGAAGGCAATATGGCGGTGGAGCCGTCGCAGAATTCCTACGCGAAGAAACTGCTCGGGCAGCTGGCGTCCCAGATCCTGGACGAAGGCATGCGCACCAGCCCGGACAAGTCGGTGGTGGCGATGATCAATGAGCGCGTGGCGGAAATCGACCGTCTGCTGACGGATCAGCTGAATGCCATCATGCATGCGCCGGACTTCCAGGCGCTCGAAGCATCGTGGACCGGCTTGCACGATATGGTCCATGGCACCGAGACGAGCTCGCGGCTGAAGCTGCGGCTGTTGAACGTCAAGAAGAAGGAATTGCTGAAAGACCTGGAGTCGGCCGTCGATCACGACATGAGCCTGCTCTTCAAAAAGGTCTATGAAGACGAGTACGGCACGTTCGGCGGCAGTCCGTATTCCGTGCTGATAGGCGATTACGCATTTGGCCGGCATCCGCAGGATCTGGCGCTACTGGAACGCATCTCCAAGGTCGCGGCCGCCGCGCACGCGCCGTTCATCGCCTCTGCCGCGCCCAGCCTCTTCGACCTGAAATCGTACACGGACCTCGGCGTCACGCGCGATCTCTCCAAGGTCTTCGAAAGCGCCGAGCTCGCCATGTGGCGCAGCTTCCGCGAGTCGGAAGATTCCCGCTACGTGGCGCTGGTGCTGCCGTCTTATGCGGCGCGCCTGCCCTACGGCGCCAAGACCAAGCCGGTCGATACGTTCAACTTCGAAGAGGACGTCGACGGCTCGGATCACAGCAAGTATCTGTGGGCGAATTCCGCCTACCAGCTGGGTCTGCGCATCACCGACGCGTTCGCCAAGTACAGCTGGTCGACCGCGATCCGCGGGGTGGAAGGCGGTGGCAAGGTGGAGAGCATCGCCGCGCATGCCTACAAGACCGATGAAGGCGACATCGCGCTCAAGTGCCCGACGGAAGTGACGATCACGGACCGCCGCGAAAAGGAACTCAGCGACCTGGGGTTCATTGCGTTCGTGAACGCCAAGGGCTCGAACCAGGCCACGTTCTTCGGCAGCCAGACGGCAAACAAGCCCAAGGTCTACAACAAGGATGCCGCCAATGCCAATGCGCAGCTGTCATCACGCCTGCCGTTCGTGCTGGCCGCGTCGCGGTTTGCGCATTACATCAAGGTGATGATGCGCGACAAGGTGGGCAGCTTCCAGTCGCGTACGGACGTCGAGAACTATCTGAACAACTGGATTGCGGACTACGTGCTGATCAACCCCTCGGCCTCGCAGGAACAGAAGGCCAGCTATCCGCTGGGCGAGGCGCGCGTCGACGTCACGGAGGTGCCCGGAAAGCCCGGCGCGTACCGCGCCACCTGCTTCATCAAGCCTCATTTCCAGATGGAAGAGCTGACCGCGTCCATCCGCCTGGTGGCAGACCTGCCGGCCGCGGCTGCCTGAACTTTCGAACCGCGCGCCGCCAGCCGGCGGCGCGCGCCAACCGAATCCTCTTCGAACACGGAATTCCATGGATACCATCCTGCTCAAGATCAACAACATCAAAGGCAACTCCACTCTGGACGGCCATGCCGACGCGATCATCCTCTTGGGCGCCTCGCATGGCGTGATGTTGCCGATGTCGATGGACATGGCCAACACCGAGCGCGCCCTGGGCCGGCCCAGCTTCTCGGAAATGGCGTTTACCAAGGTAATGGACCAGTCCACGCCCGCGCTATACAACGCGTGCGCGTCCGGCGCCAAGCTGAACGACGCGACCATACTCATCGGCCGCAACGAGAGCGGGTCGTTCCTGTTGCACGTGAAGTACGTACTGGGCAATGCGATGGTCTCGTCCATCAACTCCGCGCTGGGCGAGGGCGGCGGCAGCGACAGCTTCACGTTGTGCTTCAGCAAGCTCTCCATCGAATACACCCAGCAGGCCACCGCCGGCAACAAGGCTGGCACGGCATCGTTCGGCTGGGACCTGGCGACGAACAAGTCCACCGCCGCGCCCAAGAAGTAATGCCGGACGCCGCTCCCGCATGTGCGGGCGCGGCGCCGGTGCACGTACAGGAACGCCCGCAACATGCCGACCGATACCCTTTATTCGCCCGTGCCCTTGTTTGACCGCCTGGCGGCTGATGCGGAGTCGCAACTGGCGGGGGCCGACGCGCAGAGACTGGCGGTGGCCAGGGACCTGGAGCGCCTGCTGAACACGCGTTCGCGCCTGGATTTCGAGGCCTTTTCACGCTCGGCGGCAACGGTGGTCGACTACGGCGTGCCCGACTACTCGGCGCGGTCGCCGGTGTCGGCGTCGGATCGCGAGGCCGTCGCTGCTGTAGTCAAGCAGGCCATCGCCCTTTATGAACCCCGCCTGTCCAATGTGTCGGTGGACATGGCGCCCGCCGCGAACGGGATAGGCCCATGCCGGCTGGAGATCCGGGCCGACATGCGGATCGGCGGCGCGGTGAACCACGTGGCATTCGAACTGCTGGCAGGCGCGCAGAGCGGGACGGGGGGCGGGTCATGACCGATCTGGCGTCCGATGGCATCCTGCAGTACTACAAGCGCGAGCTGTCCTATCTGCGCAATCAGGGGGCGGACTTCGCGCTGCGCTATCCCAAGGTGGCATCCAGGCTGGCGCTGCATGGCACGGAATCGCCAGATCCGCATACCGAACGCCTGATAGAAGCCACTGCGTTCCTGGCGGCCCGGGTGCACCGCGACCTGGATCAGGAGTTTCCCCAGATCGCCGCCGCGATGCTGGACAACGTCTGTCCGACGCTGGTGCAGCCCATCCCGTCGATGACCGTGGTGCAGCTGGCTCTGGACGGCAGCCAGGGAAAAGTGACGGCCGGACTGCCCGTGCCGCGGCATAGCGGCCTGGCGGCGCGGACCGAGGCCGGCGAACTTTGCCGGTTCCGCACCGCCTGGGATGCCACGCTGTGGCCCTTGAGGATAGGAAGCGCCGGCTTCTCTGAAGACCAGGCTTTGCGCCTGGAGCTGGAAAGCGATTCCGGAGTGGAGCTGTCGGAGCTGGAAATCCGCACCCTGCGCATCCACCTGCAGGGCGACTGGATGGTGACGATGCCGCTGTACGAGTTGCTGGCGGCGGGCGTGGCCGGCATATCGCTCTATGCCGAAGGGGGCGGCGTTGTGCCGCTGCCGTTGACGGCCTGGCGGGAAGTGGGATATGCGCCGGAAGAGAGCGTATTGCCGCAGCCGCCGA
This sequence comes from Achromobacter sp. ACM03, assembly GCF_014851665.1. NCBI lineage: Bacteria > Pseudomonadati > Pseudomonadota > Betaproteobacteria > Burkholderiales > Alcaligenaceae > Achromobacter > Achromobacter sp. ACM03. Next base: position 974,553 of record NZ_JACVAD010000002.1, read on the forward strand.
ATGGATTGCCGGCGCACGGCCTGATGCAGGAGTACTTTGCATTTCCGCGCAAGTTCCATTTCTTTGACCTGGATTTGCCGCGGGGGCTGCCGTTCAAGGGGCGCCGTTGCCAGATCGCGCTGCACCTGGACAGGCAGGCTCGCGGCCTGGGCGCGATAGGCGCCCAGCATTTCCGCCTGGGTTGCACGCCGGTGATCAACCTGTACGCGCAGACCAGCGAACCGGTCACGATCGACGATAGCCATTACGAATATCGCCTGGTGGCCGACAAGCGCCGTGACGAGACGACGGAAGTGCATTCGGTGCTGTCCGTGATCCTGTCCGATCCGGCGGCCGAGCGCTCGATTCCCGTGCCCAGCTATGCGGAGGTCGAGCACGCGGACGCCGCTCGCGGTACGTTGTTCTGGTCTGCCCGAAGGGAACACAGCCTGCGTGACCGCGTAAGCGGCACCGACATGTTCCTGAGCTTCGTGGATGCCCGCAACGAGATTCGCCGGCCCGTTGAACCCGTGGTCTACGCCAATCTGCTTTGCACCAACCGGCGCCTTGCCGAGCAGGTGCCAGTGGGCGCCCGCATGGTGTTCGAGCGCGTGGCGCAGAACGTATCGGTGCAATGCCTGTACGAGCCCACCGCGCAGCGCAACCCGCCCTTGGGCGGCGACGCGCTGTGGCGCCTGGTGTCGCTGCTGACGTTGAATCAGCAGTCGCTGGTGGAGTCATCGACCGGACACAAACGCCTGCAGCAGATCCTGCAGTTGTTCGCGTCTGGCAGCACGCGTGAGCAGGATCTGATCCGCGGCCTCAAGGGCGTCAGTGCGCGCCCAGTCACGGCGCATGTGGGCAAGGATGCCTGGCGCGGCTTCTGCCACGGCATGGAAGTCACGGTGGAGTTCGACGCCGATGCGTTCGTGGGAGGATCGCCGCTGCTGCTGGGCGCAGTGCTGGCGCGGTTCTTCGCGATGTATACATCGGTCAATTCGTTCGTGCGGCTGGCGGTGCGCCGGGGCGACGAAATATGGAAGCAGTGGCAGCCCATGACGGGTTACCAGCAATCGCTATGATCGCCCGGCTGCTCTCCCGCCCGCAACGCTACAACCTGTTCCAGGCGATCGCCCTGCTGGAGCGCGCGACGCCAGCGGCCGCGCCGCTGGGCCGCGGAAATGGCGACGGCGAGGCTGTGCGCCTGCATGGGCATGTGTCGGTCGCGTTCGAGGCCAGCGACGTGCGTGCCATCGCCCGGAAGCAGGACGCGGGGCGTTGGGGCCAGGCCATGCAGACACGCTACGCCTTGACTACGCCGGTGATGACACTTGCCGGCGCCAGCAGTCCGTTGCCCTTGGCGTACACCGAACTGGTGCTGCAGCGGCGGGCGTCGCGGGATCACGCCACCGCAGATTTCCTGGATATCTTCAACCACCGCTTCCTGTCCTTCTTCTACCGAAGCCGCAAGAAGCACGCGCTGGGCCTTAACGCGTCCGCGCCGCATGCGTCGGCGCTGGTGGGCTGCCTGGATGCGCTGAGCGACCTGGGCTATGCCCGCGACGAGGCCGGTCCGCAAGGCCAGCGCCTGTGGGTCAGGCACGCCGGTCTGCTGGGCGTGGCGACGCGATCGATGACCGGGCTGCTGGCGTTGCTGGCGGACCGTCTGGGCTTGAAGGTGCTGGGCCGGCAATTCATCGGGCAATGGCGGACGCTGGACGCGAAGGATCATTCGCGCCTGGGCGGAAAGGGGTTGGCGTTGAATGCGTCGCGGGCGCTGGGCCGCCGGGTATGGGACCAGGGGGCCGGGATCCGTATCGAATTCCTGGACCTGAGTCCCGCCCGGTTCGAGCGCCTGTTACCCGGGGGCGCGGACCACGAACTGGCGCTGTGGCTGATCCGCAGTCACCTCCGGAGAGACCTGAACGTGGATTTCGTGCTGCACGCGCAGCCGCGCGCCGGTGCGTGCGTGCTGGGCGGCGCGGCAGCAGCCCGGCTGGGGTGGACCAGCTGGGCCACCGCTAAGCGGCAGACCCTCGCTCCGGCGCCGGTGCGCCTGACGGCGCGCATGGCGTCCGCTTCCCCATTGGCCAACCGTACATAAGGCAAATCCGGCATGGATATCGACATCCGCACGCTGCTGGCCCGGCTCAACCCGGTCTGCAAGCACGCGATGGAACTGGCGGCGCAGCAGTGCGTGCGCCAGACGCATTACAACGTGGATGTCGAGCACCTGCTGCTGACGCTGCTGGAAACCGCCGCTCCCGATCTGAAAGCGGTGCTGGATCATTACCAGATCCGGGCGGAAGACGTGTCGGCGCAATTGCAGCGCGCGCAGGAGCAATTCAAGCGGGGCAACGGCCGCACTCCGTCCTTGTCGCCGAATTTCCCTCCCATGTTCCAGGAGGCATGGCTGCTCAGTTCGATGCTGCTGGGGCAGCAGCAGATCCGGTCCGGCACCCTGCTGCTGGCGTTGCTGGAGGTCGACAGCCTGCGCGGATTGCTGCTGGAGTCGGCGCCGGGATTGCTGAACATCTCCCGGGCCGACTTGCGAGCGGCATTGCCGTCCATCCTGGCGGGCAGCGCGGAAGACGCTGGAACCTCGTCTCCGACGTCCGGGCCGGGAGCCGCGGGCTTGCCCGCCGGCGGCGCGCCTGCCATGCCGACGCCGGGCGAGGGCGGGACGCGCCAATCGGCGCTGGAGCTGTATACGATCGACTTGACGGCCCTGGCGCGCGAAGGGGCGATCGACCCGGTGCGTGGCAGGGATGCGGAAATCCGGCAGTTGGTCGACGTGCTGCTGCGCCGCCGGCAGAACAATCCCATTCTTACGGGCGAGGCCGGCGTGGGCAAGACCGCCGTGGTCGAGGGCTTTGCGCAGCGCATCGTGCAAGGCGACGTGCCTCCGGCCTTGTGCAATGTATCGGTCCGCTCCCTGGACCTGGCGCTGCTGCAGGCCGGGGCGGGCGTGCGCGGCGAATTCGAGAACCGGCTGAAATCGGTGATCAGTGAAGTGAAGGCGTCGGCGACGCCGGTCATCCTGTTCATCGACGAGGCCCACCAGTTGATAGGCGCGGGCGGCAGCGAAGGGCAGGGCGACGCCGCCAATCTGCTCAAGCCGGCCTTGGCGCGCGGCGAATTGCGCACCATCGCCGCCACGACCTGGGCCGAATACAAGCGTTACGTCGAGCGGGATCCGGCGTTGGCAAGGCGCTTTCAGGTCGTCAAGGTGGAAGAACCCACCGAGGCGGCGGCCGTCGAAATGCTGCGCGGCATGGTGCAACGGCTGGAGGCCCATCATGGCGTCGAGATCCTGGATGCCGCGGTCAGGGACGCCGTGAAGCTGTCGCACCGCTATATCTCCGGCCGGCAGTTGCCGGACAAGGCGATCAGCGTGCTGGATACGGCTTGCGCCAGGGTGGCGATCGGCCAGAGCGCGGAGCCGGAAGAAATCGAGGCCCTTGGGCGCGCTATAGAGGCGGCCGAGAACCAGCTGCGCATACTGCGCCACGAGGCCGCCACGGGCACGGACCGTCATGACGCGATCGCGGCGACGCAGCGTCAGATAGAGGATCAACGCGAACAGCACCGCCGACTGGGAGAGAAGTTGGCAGCCGAACGCAGCGCGGTGGCTGAAATCCTGACTTGGCGCCGCCGTATCGCCGACCGCGTCGTGGCCGGCAGCGACAAGGCGGCGGACGAAGAGGACCTGGACGCGTTGACCGCCAATCTGACCCGCCTGGAAAAAGGCCTTGAGGCAATGCAGAACGACGAGCCCATCGTGCCGGTGTGCGTGGACTCTTCGGTCGTGGCGAAAGTGATTTCCGGCTGGACCGGCATTCCGGTGGGCCGGATGCTGGCCGATGAGCTGCACACCGTGCTGTATCTGCAGGAGAAACTGTCCGGACGCATCGTGGGACAGGACGAAGCCCTGGACGCCATCGCCCGGCGCATCCGTACTTTCCGCGCGGACCTGGACGATCCTGGCAAACCGGTGGGCGTGTTCCTGCTGCTGGGTCCCAGCGGCGTCGGCAAGACCGAGACCGCGTGCGCGCTGGCCGATACCTTGTACGGCGGCGAGCGCAACATGATCACCATCAATATGTCGGAGTTCCAGGAAGCGCATAGCGTTTCCGGCCTGAAAGGCGCGCCGCCAGGATATGTGGGATACGGCCGCGGGGGCGTGCTGACCGAAGCGGTGCGGCGCCGTCCCTACAGCGTCGTGCTGTTGGACGAAATGGAGAAGGCGCATCCCGACGTGCTCGAGCTCTTTTTCCAGGTGTTCGACAAAGGGACCATGGAGGACGGCGAGGGCGTTTCCATCGACTTCAAGAACACCCTGATCCTGTTGACGTCGAATGCGTCGCAGGACGTCATAACCGATGCCTGCCGGGGCGGGGCGCGGCCCCCTCCAGAGGCCCTGGCCGAGCGTTTGCGCGCCCCGTTGTTGCGGCAGTTCAGCCCGGCGTTCCTGGGCCGCCTGGTGATGGTTCCCTACTACCCGTTGGGGGATAGCCAGATCAATGCCATCGTCAATCTGAAGCTGGAACGCCTGGCCCGGCGTTTCGCGCGCAACCACCACGCGAACCTGAGCTGGGACGACGCCGTGGCGCAGTCGATCGCGGCGCGTTGCAAGGAAGTGGACAGCGGGGCGCGCAATGTGGACCATATCCTGACGCAGGCGGTGTTGCCGGAGCTGGCGCGCCAGGTGCTGGAACGTATTTCCGTGGCCGCGCCGTTCGGCGGCGTCCATCTGGGCCTGACGCCCGCGGGTGCGATCGATTTCCGATTCCGCGACGCGGAGACCGGATAAGCCCATGGCCGCCGATCAGACCCAAGCCCACTGGTTTGCCTCGGTATCCACGCCGTTCGGCAAGGACGTCCTGTTGCTGGAATCCTTCAGCGGGCGCGAGGCGATGTCGGAGCTGTTCCGGTTTGATCTCAGAATGAGGTCGGCCAACAAGGCGCTGGATGCGAGAGCGATCGTCGGCAAGGCCGTCACGGTGACATTGCAGCGCCCGCGTCAGCGGCCTCGGCACTTCAACGGAATCGTCACGCGCTTCGTGCACCTGGGCGCGGACCGCGGGCATGCCTACTACCTGGCAGAACTGCAGCCGCGCCTGTGGCTGCTGACGCTGGGGCGGGACCGTGCCATACACCAGAACAAGACCGCGTTGGACATCGTCAAGGAAACGCTGGGACGCTACGAGGTGGCATTCGAGACCCGGCTGGGAGCGGGCGCCTATCCGCGGCGTCCCTATTGCGTGCAGTACGACGAAAGTCCATTCGACTTTATTTCCCGCCTGATGGAAGAAGAGGGAATCTTCTATTTCTTCGACGGCGCCGATGGCAGGCATACGCTGGTGCTGGCCGACAGCCCCGCCGCGCATTCCGTGAATGCGCATGCCGCCCGCCTGCAGTGCGCGCTGGACAAGGACGATGGGGCGGACCCGGACCGCGTGCATGCGTTCGAGATGGCGCACGGCATCGTGGCGCCGGGGCATGTGCTGGCGGACTATGACTATCTCACGGCGAGCACTTCCCTTGCCGCATCGCGCAAGCCGGCGCTGTTGCCCGACGCCCGGCACTATGTCTATCCCGGCAAGTACGCCGACGCCGCGGACGGCGACCGCAAGGCCGCCATCAGGCTGGCCGCGCAACAGGCCGACGGGCAGGTGGGCAGCGGCGTCAGCGGATGCCATGGCCTGTCGGCCGGTTCCCGCTTTGAACTGGCCGGTCACCCGGACAGCGCTCTGAATGTGTCCTACGTTCTGCGGGCCGTCACGCACGACGCGACCCAGGAGGGATACCGGAACCGCTTTGACGTGCTGCCGGAGGCCGTGCCGTTCCGTCCCAGGCCTGTGACGCCCCGGCCCATGGTCACCGGGACGCATACCGCCCAGGTGGTGGGGCTGGCGGGTGAAGAGATATGGACCGACGCGCATGGGCGGGTGAAGCTGAAGTTCCATTGGGATGACGGCCCCGCGCGAGACCAGGACAGCTCCTGCTGGGTACGGGTATCGCAGAGTGTGGCGGGGCAGGGGTGGGGGCATTGGTTCCTGCCCCGAGTCGGCCAGGAGGTGGTGGTGAGTTACGTCGATGGCGACCCCGACCGGCCTCTGGTGACGGGTACGGTCTACAACAAGCAGCAGACCTTGCCCGTGCAGCTGCCGGCGGAGCAGACGCAGAGCGTCATGCGGTCGCGCTCGTCCAAGCGCGGCGTGGCGGGCAATGAGATCCGCATGGAGGACAAACTCGATGCGGAAGAACTGTACTTGCATGCGCAGAAGGACATGCGGGTCGTCATCGAGGACGCGCTTGAGACGGAGGTCGGCGGTAATGAAAGCCGCATCGTCAAGCGGGGAGACCGCCGCATCGAGGTACAGAAGGGTAAGGAATCGCATGTGGTGCAGGGCGCGCGCAGCGTCGAGGTCCATGGCGAGGAAACGCACGCCAACCGGGCGGCATTCACCCAGGACGTGGCCGGCAATTACACGCTGAAAGTCAGCGGCAATCTTGTCATCGACGTCACAGGCTCCATCAGCATCAAAAGCGCGTCGACGTTGACCGCGCAAGCCGCAACCACGCTGAGCAACAAGGCGCTGACGATCGAACACAAGGCGACGGCGACGCAGACCGTCGATGGCGGCGGCCTGCTGGCGCTCAAGGGCGGCCTGGTCAAGATCAACTGAGGCGCGCCATGCATAGCTCCGATACCTCCTTGCCCGAGATCCAGATCATGGAAGAGCTGGACGAGGCCGGCCGCCTCTCGGCGCGCAGTTCCTGGCAGGCCGGCGTGGCGCAAGGCCCGATGACGCGATATGGCGCTGACGGAGAAGTGTTGCTGCAGGCGGAGTTCCGGCAGGGCCGCCTGTCCGGCTCGCTTCGGATACACGACGAATTTGGCGCGTTGCTGCGTGTCGCGTCTTACGCCGAGGGCAGGTTGCATGGCGAAGCGCTGTCCTATCGCGATGGCAAGCTGGCGTCGCGCCAGCAGTATGAGCTCGGGCTATTGCACGGACCCTGCGTGGCATATGCGCAGTCGGGCCTGGAGACGTTGCGGCAGACCTACCTGATGGGCAGGCTCGATGGCATGGCCGAATACCTGCAAGATGGTGTCGTGGTCCGCCGCGAAAGCTATCGCCTGGGCCTCCTGGATGGCGAAACGCGTGACTACGCTGCGGACGGCACGCTGTTGGCAGCGTCTCCGTACCGCGCGGGGGTATTGCACGGCATCGCCCGCCGTTACGCGCCTGATGGCGCTGCGCTGGCCGAGCGCCGTTACGTGAATGGTGCGCCGGAGCAACCTTGGCGCCGCCTGGAGCCGGCAGACTCCGAACCGTCATCTCCCACTTTCGGCGCGCGCCTGGAAAAGTGGATCAGAGGATAGCCATGGCCCTGCAAGTGACCACGGGTTCGGCCCTGATGTGCAGCTTTGGCGCGGCGCCGTCCGTGCTGAATGTAATGCCTGCGGGCGTGCTGGCGGGGGCGTTGCCCGCTGCCACCATCATGGACCATGCGCCAGTCGCCAATGTGGCGCCTTTCGGCATGTGCAGTTGCCTGGGCAATCCGGCGGTTGCCGCGGCCACCGCCGCGGCCTTGGGCGCCTTGACGCCCATGCCCTGCATGCCCGCTACGCCCGGCCCCTGGCTGCCCGGTTCACCCACTGTGCTGATCGGCGGCAAGCCCGCCTTGCAGGACGCGTCGATGCTGCTCTGCACCTGGGGCGGACTGATCCGGATCACGGCGCCCGCGCAGGTCACGACTTTGGTTCCCTGAGGATGTGAACGCATGTCTTACGTATTCTCCCTGACTCCCCGCATGTTGACCGTCACGCTGGCCTGCGCCGTCCTGCTCTGCGTGCTGCTGTTCTTGCTGGGCTTCCAGATCGGAGCCCGCCTGTCGGAACCGCCAGCCGCGCCGCCGGGTATCGCCGCCGCCGCGCCCGCCACCGTAGAGGCCGCGGCGCCCAAGGCGGACCGCCATGACTGAGTTCCCCGCTTCTTCCTTTTGGCTACTGACAGGCCGGAGCCTTGCATGTTGCACCTATTGAAAACCCTGTTCCGGTCCGTTCGTCTCGCCGTGCTGGCGACGTTCTTCTGCGCGGCATCGGCCATGTCCTGGGGCGCGGCCGCTCAGGCGCAGACCGGCGTGGTGCGGATGGACAACGGCGCCCTGCTGGCGCCTGAGTTTGCCCGGATCATCAACCGGGGGGAACTGGTGGTCGCATTGCTGGGCGTGGACCAGCCGCCGTTCTTCGAAGAACGGAATGGAAAGCTGAGTGGCTTTGACGTGGATTTCGCGCGGGAGATCGCGCAGAAGCTGGGAGTGCGGGTGCGCTTCAACCGCCAGGCCCAGACCTTCGACGGCGTGGTGACCCTGCTGGCCGAAGGCCAGGCGGACCTTGCCATCAGCAAGCTGTCGCGCACGCTATCGCGGGCGCGGGTCGTCAGCTTCAGCGCGCCATACCTGTCGCTCAAGCGCGCCCTGCTGCTCAACCGCGTCAAGTTCGCGCAACTGGCGCGGGGCCGCTCGGTGCCGGAGGTGATACGCGCCTATACCGGCACGATCGGCGTGGTGGCCAAATCCTCTTATGCGGATTACGTGACGGCCAACTTTCCGCAGGCCGATGTGCGGCAATACCCCACCTGGCAGGCCGTGCTGGCCGCGCTGGACAGCGGAGAGGTCACCGCCGCCTACCGTGACGAATTCGAGGTCAAGCGCGTGCTGAAGATCGATCCCACGGCTTCGCTGCGGTTGCGGGTCGTGACGCTGCAGGATCTGGAGGACACGCTCGGCATGGCCGTCAATGCGTCGGATCAGGCGCTGCTGGGCTTTATCAACCTGTACCTGGCGGACCGCAGCGAGCGGTTCGACGTCAACGTGGTCTTGCAGGCCACCAATCACTGAGGCAGGCGCAAGCTGGACCATCATGACTCTGAAACGACTCTACGCGATCGTCCTCAATCCCTGGCTGGTGCTGGGGAGCCTGGTGCTGGGCGGCCTTGCCGGGCTTTACCTGCCGGCATTTTCCCGCAGCCTGTCGCTGATCGGCGAGGTGTACGTCGATTTCCTGAAGATGACGACCTTGCCGTTCATGATCTCGGCGGTGATATTCAGCCTGCAGCGCCTGTTTCGCGACGGCGGCGCATCGCGTCTTTTTCTGCGCGTGCTGGCGGTCTTCGCCGGCACCGCCGCGCTGGTGGCCTTGGTCGGGGCGGCCGTGCTGCTCATCCTGAACCCCGGCGCCGACCTGTCCAGCGCGACGTTGCAGGCATTCGGCCTCATCGTCGGCAGCGATTCCGCCTCCAGCGTCACTGTGATGAATCTGTACGGCGCCGATGTGCCCGCCAAGACGTTGACCCTGGCCGACCTGCTCGGCAGCCTGGTGCCGACCAATATCTTCGCCGCGCTGGCCAGCGGCGACGCCTTGAAGTCGCTGGTGTTCGCGTTGTTGTTCGGGATCGCGGTGGGCTATGTGCCTGAGCGCATTTCGGTAGGCTTGAGCCAGGTGCTCGAGACCGTGTATTGCGCTTGCCAGAAGCTGATGCACTGGCTCAGCCTGCCCCTGCCTCTGATCCTGTTCTGCATGAGCGCCTCGCAGATGGCCAAGTCTGGCATCGAGCCGCTGCAGGCGATGACACAGTTCGTTCTGGCCTTTTTTGCGGTGGCCGTGCTGCTGTTGTCGCTGGCGGTGGTAGTCATCTGGAAGCGTTCGAACCAGCCGCTGTCCGTGACGCTGGAAGCCCTGCGCGCGCCGTTCGCGCTGGCGCTGGCGACGCGCAACAGCGCGGCCTGCATGCCGAGCATGATCGAAAGCCTGGCCGACAAGCTCGGATTCGCCCGGGCGCGGGTGGAACTGCTTGTGCCTCTGGCCGTGTCGTTGCTGCGGGTCGGGCCGATGGTCTATTACGTATGCGCGACGCTGTTCATTGCGCAGCTGTATGGACGCCCGCTGGGCGTAGGCGAGGTGGCCACGGTGTTGCTGGTGTCGGTGCTGGCCGGCTTTGCGTCGGCCGGCATGACGGGCTTGGTGACCGTGTCGCTCATCGGGATCACCTGCGCCTATCTGGGGTTGCCGTTCGAGGCCGCCTTCATTCTCTTCCTGGCCATCGATCCGCTATGCGACATGTTGCGCACCCTGATCCTGGTGATCGGCAACTCGGCGGCGGTGTCGGTCATTTGCCCGCGGCCGCTGCGGGTATAGGAGGCCGCGATGACGATGATCGGAGTGCTTGGGGGCATGGGGCCGTTGGCGACGGTGGACTTCATGGGACGCATTGTTCGCCTGACACACGGCGCGCGCGACCAGGATCATCTGCCCATGGTGGTGGCGAACCTGCCGCATACGCCAGACCGTTCTTCCGCGATCCTGGGGGATGGCCTGGATCCGTTGCCGGCGTTGTACGCGGGCGTAGACCTGCTCAATCGCAGCGGCGTCGGATTGCTGGTGGTGCCGTGCAACTCGGCACACCACTGGTACCAGCAAATGCAGCGGCGCAGCGCGGCGCCCATGCTGCATATCGGCGAGGTTTGCGCCGACGCCGTGCCGCAAGGCGGCAAGGTCGCGGTGCTGGCCACGCGCGGCACGCTGGTGTCGGGCTTCTACCAGGCGAGCCTGCGCGAACGAGGTATCGATTTCCTGGTGCCGGGCGCCGTGGAGCAGGCGCGGATCACCGCCTGCATCGCGCAGGTCAAGGCGGGAGACCTGACGGCGGCTGCGAGCCAGCTGGAACTGGCGTTGCGGCAGCTCGAAGCCGGCGGGGCGACGGCGGCCGTGATGGGGTGCACGGAGATTCCCTTGGCTGCGGGGGCGATCGCGCACGCGCCCATGCCGCTGATCGACAGCACGCAGGAGCTGGCGGCGGCAACCGTCCGCTATGCGTTGACGCGCGGTTGGAACGTGTCCGCATGAGCGCCTTGAACCGCCTCTCCGGCAGCACCGTATTGCTGGCCTTCTGCATGGCGACCGGGGCGTTGGCGGGCGTCATGGCGCAGCCGTTGGGGCACGCCGCCTACCTGGTCGGCAAGCTCTACCTGGTGGTGGTGAACATGGCCGCTATGCCCTTGCTGGTGGTGGCGATCTTCTTCGGTTTGCGCCAGGTGCTGGATATGCCGCGCCCGGGCAGGCGGATTGCGCTGACCGCGGCCCTGGCGGTGGCGCTGGTGGGCGCGTGCGCCGTGAGCGGCACCCTGCTGGGCGCGGCCGTCATGCCGGGCAAGCACCTGAGCCCGCAGGAACATGCCCAGTTGGGCGAGCTGGTCTGGAACGAGGGCAATGCGCTGTCCGAGAACAGCGTCAGCCTGATGGAATCGCCGGATGCCGGCGCGGCAATGGGCGATGGCGCATCGCGGCGGGAGAGCGTGATGCGTGGGCTGCTGCCCGACAACTTCTTTCGCGTGCTGGCGCAGGGGAACACGCTGGGAATTCTGGTGGCGACGCTGTTGTTCGGGTTGGCCTTCGCTTCGTTGTCGCGCGAGCGTACCGCGTTGCTCGATGGAATCTTTGAAAGCTCGTACCGGGCGTTGGGGATCATCATCGACCGGGCAAATCTGCTGATTCCGGTCCTGGCGTTTGGCGCCAGCGCGTATCTGACGTCGAACGCGCAGGCGGCCACGCTGGGCGCCATGGGCGGCTTCCTGTTGTGCTTCATGTTGTCGGCGATCGTGCTGTCGATCGCGGCGATGGCCGTCATATCGGCCCGCGCAGGCCTGCCGTTCCTGTCCGTGTTGGCGGAGATGAAAGGACCGCTGCTGGTCGGGCTGGCCTCCGGCAGCGCGACAGCGCCAGTTCCGCATGCCATCGAAGTCATGAGCGCGCGCCTGGGATTCAGCCGCGGCGTGGCTGAGCTTGCCTTGCCCTTCGGTGCGGTATTCCTGAGGGGCGGGGCGGCGCTGTATTTCGCGCTGGTGACGCTATTCGTCGCGAATCTTTACGGCAGGCCTTTGGGCGGCGCGGAACTCGTGCTGGTCGCGGCGGGTTCGATGGCGGCGGCCTTCGTGTCGGCAGGACATGGCGGGGCGGCGAACGTGGCGTTCGCGGGCTTGACGCTGGGGCTGCTCGAGCTGCCGGTGGAAGCTGCAGGCGTGTTGTTCGTGGCCATTGACCTGCTGTGCGATGGATTGCGGACGGTGCTCAGCCTGCTATGCGTGTGCGTGGTCGTGGCCTGGGTGTCGGACGGCCTTTCGTCCGAACGGGCGGCCGGGCGCGACGGGACGGCGGGGCGCGCTCCTTTGCAACTGGCCTTTTCCGGCATGCAGCTGATGCTGATGGGAAGTTGCATGGTGCTGGCGGGATTGCTGATCGTATTGTTGGGTATCGGGTTGGGAGCCAGGTGATGAGAGCGACGGGGTGGGCATGGCGCGCTGCGCGAGGCGGGGTATTGATGCTGATGGCGGCCCTGACGGGATGTTCCGCGTTGGGGTTGGACTATTTCAAGGGCGAAAAGCCGGCGTGGAAGCAGGTGGTGGTATCCGCGGCCACGGACGCGAATGGCGATAGTCCGGTGGCGGTCGACCTGGTGCTGGTCAAGGACGAAGCCCTCTTGGCGCGCTTTGCCGAACTGACGGCAGCCAAGTGGTTCGCCGGGAAGGACGACCTGCTCAACACCTATCCGCAGGGATTGCGATATGAAGGTTGGGAGGTGGTTCCGGGCCAGCATCTGAGCGTACCCGGAGACAAACTCGAAGGCCCGCGCGTGGCGGGGGCATTCGTGTTTGCGCGCTATGCGGCGCCGGGCGCTCATCGGGCGCGGGTGGACGCGTTCAGCGGCCGGCTGCTGATCCGCCTGGAGAACAAGGGATTTACCGTGACGGCGGGCCAATGATGAATAGGTTTCGATTCTTGCCCGGCGCGCCCTGTGCGCATGCCAGGAGGGCCGCCGCATGACCCGCCTTCAAACTGTGGTGACGGATGCCGTGGAATGGCATGAAGGCATGCTGCTGGCGCCCCAGCACTTCCAGTTGCTGGCCTCGCGCGTCGACACGCTGGTGGCGTGGCAGACGCTGGCGGCGGCGCCCTTCAGCTGGGGCGTGCGCCGGCTGGTGCTGGACAGCGGACTGTTACCCGCCGGCATCGTGCGGGTTCTGGAGCTGGAAGCGATCATGCCGGACGGCACTGCCATTGCCTATGCCGCGCGAACGGACACGGCGGAAAGACTGGAACTGGCGCTGGATTCCCATGCGGCGCAATTGGCCGACGGTCCGATCGACTTTTACGTGACCTTGCCCGTCGCGACCCTGGCCCGACGCGAAGGGCAAGTCCGCCGATTCCGTTCCGTGGCCGGGGCGCCGGTAGAGGACCAGGTGTCCGACGCCCCTGCGGCGGATATCTCGCGCCTGCTGCCCAACCTGGCGTTGTCCGCCGGGGACGTGCCTGCCGCGCAGTTCGTGGCGCTGCGCCTGGGATCGCTCTACAAGGACAATGAGGTCGTCAGGGTTGGCGAACGCCTGCCGCCGCTGCTGGAAGTGCAACACGACAACCCGCTCTGGGTCGCGGCCTCGGCGTTGCTGGGCCAGTTGCGCGGCAAGGCTGCCTTCATCGCCCGGCAGACGGCCAATCCATCGTCCCGGGTGGATGACCGGCTGACCCAATTGGAGCTCAGGGACAGGTTGCGCAGCCTGCTCGCAGGCTTGCCCATGGCCGAGGCCGTCCTGCGCACGCCGCATCTGCACCCCTGGACCTTGTATCTGGCGCTGGCGTCCCTGGCGGGATCGCTATGCCTGCTCAAGCCTGGCGCGATATCGCCGCCGCCACCCGACTACGACCATGCGGATCCGCTTTCCGTCTTTACGCCCATGCTGCGCTTTCTGCGGGAAGCAAGCTCCGAGATCAACGAGGATTTCCGCCAGTACAAGTTCGACTTCGACCACGGCGCCTTCGCACTGAAGCTGCGCCCGGAATGGATAGGGGAGCGGCTCGTGATCGGCGTGCGGGGCCAATCGGACCGCGACCTGCTGGCGTGGATGGCAGGGGCGGTCATCGGGTCCCAGCCTGTCTATCCATCGTTGCGCAGCCGTCGCGTGCTGGGGGCTGTACGGCGCAATGTCGAGTACGCCGAAGAACTGGGCCTGCGTTCGGGCTCGGGATACCTGTTGTTCGAGATCCAGGCCGCCTCGGGCCTGGTGCAGGGCGATGAGCCATTGCTGATCGCCAATTCCAACGAGGGCGAAAGTGCGCAGCGGCCCCAGGAAATGCTGTTGTTCGTGAAGGGCTGAGGGAAGGGAGATCATGGCGAATCTGACACGCAATCGGCCCGATGGGGACGAAGACGACCTGGTGACCAGCCAGTTCCGCGGGTTTCTGGACGAACTGGAGAGAGTGCGGATGCGGGTGTCGGCAGGCGAGGCGCCATCGGCCGAGGCTGCGGCGCAGGAGCTCAGCCGGCACATGCTGAGCCTGCTTGAGATCCAGACATTGCAGGCACGCCGTGACAGCACCCGGTTCGACGCCGAGAACCTGGCCGACGCGCGCTACCTGAAGGCGGTCCTGGCCGATGAGATCCTGTTGAATGCCGAGTGGGCGGGGCGTGACCGCTGGACCGCCTATCTGCTCGAATCCAACTTGTTCCGCACCAACGTGGCGGGCGATCTGGTTTTCCAGCGCATCGAGCAATTGTTGTCGGGGCGCGAGCCATCGCGCCGCAGCATCGCCCGCCTGTACCTGTTTGCGCTGGCGGTGGGGTTTCAGGGCCGCTATCGCGGTGCGGATGCGGCGCAACGGCTGCGCGGCTATCGCGAGGAATTGTACGAATTCGTCTATCAGCGGCGGGCGGACCTGGGAGGCCGGGACCGGGTCCTGGCGCCGGCGGCGTACTCCAACATCCTGTCGCACGTCGCGCCGCGCAAGCTGCCGACGGTCAGCCGATGGACCTTCATCTTTCTGCTGGGCATGGCGTCGCTGCTGGCCGTGTCGGAGATCGCCTGGCTTTGGCAGTCATGGCCGGTGCGTCAGGCGCTGCACGCCGATGTTGCCCGGGACTGACGCCATGCAGATCATCCGTGACGTGATCCAGGGAGCCTTGCCATGCTGACGAGCAATCTGTTCCTGTTGTCGGTCGTCGTGCTGACCCTGGTTGTGTTTGCCGTGCTGGGCATAGTCCTGTACTTCGCCAGGCATGGCGCCCATAAGAAACCCGAGCAGGACCGCAAGGTCGTGCGGCTGCGCTCCGATTCCTTGCGCAATGCCTTCCGTCAGGCGGTCGAGCTGATCGAGGCCAACATCGCCGCGCGCGGCGAACGCTACCGCATACCGTGGATCATGGTGCTCAACGAGGGCGACGGCAGCGGCGGACTGCCGATAGCCCAGGCGGGCGTACCCAGCGTGCTGGGCTCGGAAGCCGCGGGGCCGACGTCGACGCAGGGGATTTCATGGAATTTCTTCGACCGCGGCATTGTCATTGATATCAAGGCGGCCTATCTGGACGCGCCGGGGCAGGACAGCAACGAAAAGCCCTGGGACGAATTCCTGGGTTTGTGCCGGAATTATCGTCCGCAGCGGCCCTTTGATTCGGTGGTGATCACGGTGCCTGCTGGCATGCTGCTCTCCGCCGATACGGACTCCCAGCTGGAACTTGCCCGGCGGGCCAAGCTGGCGCATCGGCGGCTGTGGTTGGCGCAGAACCGGTTCGCCATGCGGTTTGCCGTTTATGTGGTGGTGACGGACTGCGAAGCCCTGGAGGGCTTCAGCGAGTTCGCGGGAGCTTTGCCGGAACCGCTGCGGGCCAGCATGCTGGGCTGGTCTTCCCCCTACGACCTGTCCACCACATATCAATCGGATTGGGTGGAGACGGCGATGCGCTCCATCACTGGCGCCGTGTCGGACGCCAGCGCGGAACTGTTCGCGGTCGACGCGGGCGTCGCGGACGCGCGCGGCTTCCTGCTGCTGCCGGCGCGCATCCAGGCTATGCAGGCGCAGCTGCAGCTATACGTGGACGAGCTGTTGCGGCCCAGCGCTTATCACGAGCCTTTTTTCTTTCGCGGCATTTATCTGACCGGAGACAGCGGAGAGCTGGCGGCGCGCACGATCGGGCGGCAAGCCGAGTCCGGGCCGCGAGTGGATGCCGGTGACGCCGAACCGTACCTGGGCGACGGCCGTGAGGCCGCGAATCCGGCGCTGGCGGACCTGTTGCGCCAACCGGCCTTCCTGCGGGACCTTTTCGAACGCAAGATCTTCCAGGAGTACGGACTGACCCGGCCTTCGCGCTCGCAACATCTGACCCGGCCCGTGCTGCACCGGGCGGTACGTTGGGGCGGCATCGCCTTGCTCGGGGTGTGGGGCGGGGGATTGATCATCGCCACGGTAGAACTGGGACGGCACAACGCGCCTCTGGTCGCAGCGCTGGAAGATACCCGGCGCGATGCGCGCGAGCGCGCCGTGGCGTTGCAACAGGGCCAGGAGCTGCCGGCGGAATGGTACCGGCGGCGCGCCCTGGCCTTGCTGACGCTGGATCAGGGGCTGCAGGTGGATTCCGGGTGGACCGTCTTCATGCCGGGATCCTGGTCGCGCATCGACGATCTGACTCCCCGCGTGCGTGCGCGCTTTGCCCGAGAGTTCGGCGAAATTGCCGTGACGGCTATCCAGCGTGAGCTGGCCGCGCGCGCGTCGCAGCTGACGGGGGTAGGACTGGACCCGGTGAGCGGCTTGCTGGCGTCGGACGGCATATGCGCTCCGTCCGCCAGTCTGGAGGGCGATGAAAGCAGCGCCGGCAGTCTGAGCATCGATGAACAGCCCGAACTGCGTGCATTGCAACGGTACGTGGCGGGCGCCGACCAGTTCGATGCGGCGCTGCGGGCGTTTCAGCATCTGCGCCAGCCGGGCGGCGGCAACGCCGACGCGCTGCGGCAGGTGGTCCGCTACGCGCTAGGCGCCGATCTGCAAGGCGATCTGGGTAACGTGCTTCCGTACTTCAGCCGCGGCCACGATCGAAACGTGCTCTACGGCATGACGCCGACGGCAGAGCAGGGCTTGGCCAGCTTGCAGCAGGCATTCGGCTGCGCGTTCGAGAAGGCGTCGGCGCAGCTGAACCGGCGCCTCTTTGCGAATAATCCGCTGCTGCTCACGGAGCGCGCCGTGGCTCAGTCCACGCGCCAGATCACGGATGCCGCCATGAACGCGGAAGACGCGGCGCAGGTGAGCGGCAGCTATCGCAGGCTGGTTACCGCGATCACCGCTCAACAGGATCTGCTGGCGGCCGGCAAGGGAGGATGGATGCGTCAGGCCGCGTTCACGCCAGGCGCCGCCTATGACCGCGCGATGGCTCGCGCTGCCCAGAACCGTCTGCTGGGGCCGGAGGCCGCAGCGGCGGCGCGCGAGCGCGACCGCGCGGACTTCGAGGGATTCAAGAGCGAAAGAGCACTGCGTCTGGACGGGCCGGACAGCGGCCTGCTGTGGCAGGACAAGGAGGCGCGCTATGTGTTGTCTCCTTCCCGGTTGGCGTTGCGCGACGCGTTCGCGGGCCTGCTGGCGCAGCCTTTCATGGCCCCGCCACGCGACCTGCAGCCGCCCGTTCTGGACGGCGGCGCGGTCATCGTCTGGAACCGCGTGCAGCTGGATCAGGCCCTGGCGTTGGGCGAGGTGCGCAAGCGCTTTCTCGCGGACGGGATGAAGAGCGTGCCGCCCACCTTGTCACCGGTGGTGGAACGGACGCTGGACGTGCAGTTCGGCAGGCTGGTGTTCGACCAGACCATGGCAGCGGCCACGCCGGCGCAGGCCGATGCGGGAGAAGACAGCGCTGCTTTCACGGCGGCGCGCAATCGCTTGCTGCGGATCCGCGCCTTGTTGGCCGAGTTGGGCGCGACGCGGCAGTCGGACACGCTGGATGCCCTGGTGTCCCGCGACGCGATGGAGCATTTGCGCCAGGTGGATCGGCGCCTGCAGCGTTCGGAGCTGTACGCGACCCGGTTCGATGCGGAAGCCGCCGCGCCGGCCGTGCGCACTTCCGTGCTGGCGATGTTCGGCGTCGCTGACGCCGCCGGCCTCGGACCCTATCTGGACCATCAGTCGGCGCGCGCCCTGACCTTGGGCGCCGAGGCCGGGGTGTACCTGGTGGCGCTGGATCCCATCAGCGCGGCCTCGCCGCTGGCTCAACGGTGGCGCGCCATCAATCAGGATCTGGAGCGGTATCGGTTGCGCAATCCAAACAGCAGCTTGCTGCGCCTGGAACAGTTCGTGCAGGCAGTGGCGGACCCGGCTTCGGGCGGCTGCAGGGCGCGCCCCGCGGGTCCGCCGCCGGCCGGCGGCGACGATTACTTCGGCGCCGTGTATGCACGTCTGTACAGCGCGCTGCAGGGGCGTTGCAATCAACGGTATGTGTCCGACCTGCGCCAGCAGTGGGAGGATTTCTCCGCGACCTTCAACGTGCTGGTGGCGGGCCGCGCGCCGTTCAATCCGGGCGAGGTGGGTGCGGTTGCGCGGTATGCCAGCGTGGGAGCCATTGCCGCACAAGGCTCCGCGGGGCTGGCGTCGGCGGATTACGGGCAACTTGGCCAGACCTTGAAGCGTTATGACGGAGTGGCCGGAACATACCGGGATGCGGACGGCGAAGCCAGGGGCGCGACTCCATCCGGATCGGTCATGAGGTTCATCGACAATTTCGCGCAGGTCCGCGCCCTGTTCGCGCCCTTGTACCCGTCCGAGGATGCCGGGGTGGCCGGCTATGACCTGAATGTGGAGTTCCGGGCCAACCGCAGCGATGAATTGGCCGCCAACCAATTGATCGACTGGACGCTGAACATAGGGGGGCAGAGCCTGGCTCTGGGCGACGCGTCCAGGACCCTGCACTGGAATTACGGCACGCCGGTCACGCTGACGCTGCGGTTCGCCAAGGATTCGCCGCTGATCGCGATGGCGGACCCGCGGCAGCCCGCCCTGACGACCGACGGGCGAATCCTGACGTGGCAATTCAGCGATCCTTGGGCCTTGATCTCCATGATGCAGCGCCACCAGGCCGCCGACGCCGGGCCACGCGGAGCAGGCCCGCTGCTGCGCTTCGACTTTCCATTGGGAATGGCCAACGCGGCTGGAATGGCGCGGGTGCCGGACCTGGAAGAGGGGCGGGTGTTCCTGCGCATCGCCCTGATGCCGGCAGGCAGGAAGACACCGCTGCAATGGCCGAACAGTTTTCCGGCGCGCGCGCCGGAATGGAGCGCGCAATGAGCAAGCACGAAGCAATGCCGCTGGAGGGGGCGGTACTGGAAGCCCTGCTGGCGCCGTTGCCGCTGGAAGGCGGCGCGGGTGCCGCGCTGCGCTATGCACCCGTGTACCAGCAGATCCAGGATGCGCGCCGGCATGACGACGCCAGTCTGCCGATGGGCGACTGGGACCGTCCGTTGCAAAAAGCGGATTGGCCGCTGGTTGCCGCGTTGTGCCAGGAGGCTCTGGCAACGCAGGGCAAGGACCTGCAGGTGGCGGCATGGTTATGCGAAGCCTGGACGCGCTTGCATGGCCTGGAAGGCCTGGCGGCGGGGATCCGTGTGCTGGACGGCCTGCTGCAGCGTTATTGGGAAACCGCCTGGCCGCGGATGGAAGACGAAGACGCGGCCGACGCGCGTTGTGCGCCGTTCATCTGGCTGGACACCACCCTGTCGCTGGCCTGCACGCTGCATCTGCCGTTGCTGCGCGCCGAAGACAGGGAGCCGCCCGAGATCAATCTCTACGATTGGGAGCGCGCCTGCAATACGTCCCGTGCGATTTCCAGCATCGAAACGGATGCGGAATCTGAATCTGAACCTGCCGAGCCTGCGCTCAGCCGGGATGCCTTGATGCCGTATGCGGCGCTACCGGCCAACCGTGCGGGACTTCAGTCCATGGTGAGGTTCGTCGACGCGGCCGCAGCCGCATGGGAAGGGCTGGAACGCAGATTGGACGAACGGCTGGGGCGCGACGCGCCGGGGCTGCGGCGTACTCCCGATGTATTGGCCCGGCTGGCGCGCGTGGCCGGCGGCCTGCTGGCCGAACACAGCATCCGGTCAGGGGGAAAGGGCGAAACCATCGCCGGCGATGCCAGGAAAGCGCCGGCGCTGACAATGCCCGGCCGGGCGCATGCGGATCAGGAGGCCGCGGCCATTCATGATCCTGTGGACGCCGGTGTCGTGGCGTCGTTGGGTCCGCTGACCAATCGCGCGCAAGCCTACCGCCAGCTATCGCGCATCGCCGATTACCTGGCGGCGATCGAACCGCACAGCCCCACGCCCTACCTGTTGCGAAAGGCAGTGGCCTGGGGCGGCATGTCATTGGCGGACCTGATGCAGGAAGTCGCGCAGGAAGAGGGGGGAATGGCGCGGTACCTGTCGCTGTTGAACGAATAGCGGAACGGTTACTTGGGTTTGCCCAGCAAGCCGCCCCGGCGCGCCAATAGTGTGGCCTGCGTGCGGTTTTGCACGCCGAGCGCAGACAGGATGGCGGTGATGTGAGTTTTGACCGTTTTCTCGGCCACGTCCAGTTGCAGCGCAATCTCGCGGTTGCCTATGCCGGCGCATATCAGGCGCAGCACGTCGCTTTGCCTGGGAGTCAATTCGCTGAGCAAGGCAATTTCATCGGTCATGGCCGCGCACGGTATGGCCGCGGCGGTGGGCGGCTGCGCGCCTGTTCCTTGCGGCGATTGCATTTCCTCCAGCGCTGCGAGCAGCATCTGGCTGCTTGCGGACTTGTGCAGGAAGCCGCGCGCGCCTGCCATCAGCGCGCGGTCGCGGTCGTTCTGGTCTTCGGAGGCGGACATCACCAGGATGCGTATGCCGGGGCGCAATTGGCGCAGGCGCTTGAGCAGCGCGCTGCCGCCGATGTCCGGCAGGTAGTAATCCATGATCACGCAACTGATATCCGCACGGGCTGCAAGCATCGAGATGGCCTCGTTGCCGTTCGATGCCAGGCAGATTTCAAGGGAGGGCGCCAGCCGTGCAATGGTCAGTTGCAGACCCTCGCGAAACATTGCGTGGTCGTCGACCATCAGCACAGCCGTCATGGGAATCTCCGGGTAGGGTGGCCAGCTGCCGGCGGGGGCGGTGCTGGCTCCGGAGCGCCGCGGAGCACCCTGCGCAGGGCAATTCGGCGATGACATAATTTGTTAAGAAATTATCAAAATATGACGTCGCGGTCAATGCGTAAGCGCGCCCGCGACAAGGGGCGGACGCTCCTTGCCTGGCCGGGCCCATGGATGCTCTTGGCGTATGGCTACGTGCGCGGCGCTTCGCCTTCCTCGCGCGCCTCCAGCTCGTTGCCCAGCACCTCGGCCGAGTCCTCGCCACGCGGCGCGGGTTCCAGCGGGCGCCGGGTGTGGCCGGCGGCGCGGGCGTCCTCGCCTTCGTCGGGCCGCTCGGCTTGCACGAAGACATTCGCCGGCGGCGCATAGCCCCGCTTGTCCTGGCCGAAGTACACCACGGTGTGCGGGTAGGGCAGTTCGATGCCGGCGGCGTCGAAGTGCTTCTTCAGCAGGCGGTTGTAGCCGCGCTGCACGGCCCACTGCATGCCCGGCGTGGTCTTGATCAGGATCCGGATGGTCACGCCCTTCTCGTTGACCGCGGTGACCCCGGCGACCGTGATGTCTTCCAGGATCTCGGGCCCAAGCACCGTGTCGGTCATCAGCTCGGCGAAGGCCGCGCGCAGATGCACGATGGCGTCGTCCACGCTCTCGCGATGCGCGATGGTGTATTCGCCCAGGTGGTACGAGAAGTCCCGCATGTGGTTGGCGACGACGTCCACGGACGAGAATGGCACCAGATGGTAGCCCCCGTCCAGCGTGCGGATGCCCACCGAGCGTATCGTCATCTTCTCCACCGTGCCGAATACGCCCGCGACCTGCACCACGTCGTTCTCGTTCATGCCGTTTTCAAGCTGGATGAAGACGCCCGTGATGATGTCCTGGACCAGCTTCTGCGCGCCGAAACCGATGGCCAGGCCGACCACGCCGGCGCCGGCGATCAGCGGTCCGACGTCGATGCCGATCTGCGACAGCAGCACCATCAACGTCATCGTCACGATGACGATCAGCGCCGCGTTGCGGAACAGCGCCAGCAGGGTGCGCTCGCGCGCGCTGGGCATGCCGCGACCTTCGCTCTGGCTGAGGCGATGCTCGATGATGCTGGCGATCACGGTCCAGGCCAGCGCCGCGATCAGCAGCACGATGACGATGTTCACCGTCATCCGGATGGCGGCGCCGCCGGCATCCGAGGCCAGCCAGCGCGACAGGTCGAAAGCGCGCCACGCGTCCAGGACCAGCAGCACCAGCACGATGCGAATGATCAGGCCGACCAGCTTCAAGGTGGCGGGCACATAGGCGTTGACGCGCGCCTCCAGCAGCGGCAGGCGCTTGCGCAGGTCGTCCGGCAGTCTGATGGGTTTGGCCAGCACGGTGTTCAGCAGCAGGATCAGCAGGCTGCCCACGCCGATGACCAGCAGGGTCTGCGCGGTGGCGCGGGCCATGAAGGGCAGGGCGTTGGTCGGGTCTACCTGGCTGACGACCAGCAGGATGGTGAAGTAGCCTATGCCCAGCACATGCCACACGCGCGCCAGAATGTGCAGCCGCGAGCCCATGAACGTCGTCGCGCTGGCGGCGCGCCGGTCGAGGTGCCCGCGCACGGTCTGGCGGTTGCGCCAGATGACGCGCACCGCATACACGTACACGGCCAGCATGATCAGCAGGTTGGCCAGCCGCCCCAGCGCGGGCGACAGCGAGGCCGAGACCACGGGATCGATCAGCAGCGTGCCGTAGCCGGCCGCGGTGGCGATGCGCAGCAGCCACGCATTCCAGTACCTGGCGTTGTCATCCGTCATGGGCAAGAGGCGCAGGTGCGGATGCTTGACGGCGAACACCGTGCGGACCAGCACCTTGACGATTTCCACCGAGACGAAGGCGCGCAGGAATACCGCGGCCAGCGTGTCCAGCGTGCCGCGGCCAGGCGTGCTCCACAGGGCTGCGGCGCCGCCTGCCATGGCGGCAAGCACCACCACGCCGGCATCGATGGCCAGCGCGCCCACGATGGCTCCGGCGCGCCGGTACAGCACCCGCATGGAGGCAGGCGCGCCGCGTTTGGGCGGCGCTTCGGGAGCGTGGCGCTGTTCGGCGACCCAGCGGTCGATGCGTCCGTAGACGTACATGGCGATCATCCGCAGCAGGATGAAGGCGAGGATGGTGGCGGCCGCGGCCAGGGCGAGAGGCTTCAGGGCATGGCCCGCGGCGTCGCCGTCCATGCGCAGGCTGCTGCCCGAGGCCAGTGCGCGCATGTCTTCCACGCCCTGCCCCATGTCGGTCGCAAGGCCGGTCAGGAAGCGCTGGACGTTGTCGGCCATGCGTTCCTGCAACCCGGGTTCGGCGGGCTGCGCGGACGCAGGGGCCGCGCCTGCGGGACGGGAAGCGGCAGGCTTTGCGCCGGTGGCCTGCGCGCGCAACTCATCCACCAGCGCCTTGCGCGCTTCGGGATTCTCCAGCAAGTCCGCCAGGGCCGCCGGAGTCAGCGCCGAGGAAGACGCCGCCGCGGCTTGCGGCTGTAGCAGCCCCGCGGCCTGGGCTTGCCAGGAAAGGGCAAGGCAACACAGCATTGTCGCCAGCAGCAGGGCCGCCAGCCAGGGCCTGGGCCGTCGGCGCCGCCGCAATGGGGCTGCCAGGACGGCAGGCGGGAAATGAACCGATGCTGTCGTTGCGGATCTAACCACTAGTGAATCTCCTGTGCGATCTGGGCAAAAAATTGGGGGCGAAGTCGTGCCGCGCTTAAGAAATCCGGCGCGTCGCCGTTAGTGCAGATGGCTCAACTCTGGTCTGGAGCTTTTTCATGACCTCCAAATTTGTCTTCCCGGCGTTGGGACTCTTGCTTGCAGGCAGCATCGGGCTGGCGGCCCAGCAGGCAAAGTCCGCGCCGCTTGCGCCGATGCTCGTGCGCTTCACGGTTCCCAGTCTCTGCACGGTCAGCCAGGGACCGGCTCGTCCCGCGGTGCGATGTTCCCAGGGAACTCCCTGGCATGCGCAGCGCACGGGGGGCGACCAATACTGGACAGTGGTGTTCTGACCCTCAGAATTCGATGGTCGCGGTCACCACGTCGCTGTATTGCCCGGGGGGT
Organism: Achromobacter sp. ACM03; assembly: GCF_014851665.1. NCBI lineage: Bacteria > Pseudomonadati > Pseudomonadota > Betaproteobacteria > Burkholderiales > Alcaligenaceae > Achromobacter > Achromobacter sp. ACM03. The sequence continues at coordinate 998,581 of NZ_JACVAD010000002.1, forward strand.
GGCGCCGTCTGCGCGGGCACCCGTCCATAGACTTGCACCTGCTGGATGTTGCCGGTTCCCGTGCCGGTGACGAAGGCGGTGCCCGCGGTGCCGTCGCCCCAGGGGATCGTGCGGTCCGCCGACGTGTGCAGGTCATACCTTACCAGCCGCGTGCCGGTGGCGTCTCGCAGGTAGCGCTGGCTTACGGTGCCGTTCTGGCCGCCATTCAGGCGTATTCGGTAGGCGTCGTTGTTCGTGCAGCGCACCGCCAGCGTCGTATTGGCCAGGCGCGCCGAGCGAAAGTCAGCCATCGACCCGAAGTTCAACGGGGAGGCGGAAATGGTGCAGTTGTTGGTCACGTTGGCGCGTACCGTGAAGTTATAGCTGCCGCGAGTGGTCAGCGACGAGCAGGCGGGCCGGACCAGGATGGAGAATCCGTAGTCGAAGGTTGCCACGCCGGTGAAAGTTTCCGAGTACGCGGTCGTGGCGTTGTTGGCTGTGGGTACCGTGTATTGGCCTGACAGGATCTGCCCGGTAATGGGCTGGTTGACGGTGGCCTGGCTGCCTAGCAGGGGCTGGGTGAGGTCGATGATGACGGGCGTGGATCCGTTGGCGGCCGAGCCCCACAGCGGGCTCATGGAGGAGTTCGGCGATAGCCGGTATTGCAGGCGATTGACGCCATTGGCCATCTGCCGCGGGTCTTGCACGGTCGATCCGCCGCCGATGCCCAGATTCACGCACACGCGGGCATATCCCGGGGTAAGCAGGCCCCAGGTGCAGGTCGCCGTCAGCGTGCCGGTCTGCGTTACCGATGCGCCGAGCACCGGATTGAAGTTCGGAAACGTGATGGGTGTCATGGACACGGTGCAAGTTTGCGCATGCGCGCCGTTCCCGCCCAGCCACAGGGCCGCCAGCAGCAATGCGGCCATCAGTGTTTTCATGGCCGGGCCTCCACGCATGCCACCGGCCCCAGGCGCGGCAGGCTGCCGTCGGCGGGGGCCTGGAAGTCGAACCGCGCCGTGCAGGCAAGATCGGGACCTTGGACGTCCAGATGATTGCGCTTGCCCAGGTTGCGCACGAAGGTCTGGCTGCCGTAGCCCACCACGCCCTCGGACCCGCTCTCCCTGTGCACGACCCGCGCGCCCACCGGCAGCGGCTTGCCGTTGCCGTCCACGAGATCGACGGTGGCCGCGGCCTCGTGGGTGATGCCGAACTCCGCCAGCACGCCGGATCGGGACTGGGGCACGACGTCGAGCGCATAGGCCGACACCTGCGCGTTGGGTGGCAGGTCCATGCCGTCGAGTTCCAGCGTGTTGGTCTGGTAGCTGTTCAGGTCCGGCACCACCAGGCGGCCGTTCGAGCCCGTATGGCCGATGACCCGGTTCTGATGCAGGATGGGCAGGCCGGGTTCGCCGGTGGAGACCAGCGCGAAGCCGTCGTCGATGCGCCGGGACGCTTGCGCCGCGCCATCCATGAACACGAAGGCGCCATTCACGTCGAGCTCTCCCGTGGTGCGTCCGTCGTAGCGCTGCGCGCCCAGCGTGATCTCGCCGTAGCGTCCCAGGTAGCGGCCCCAGCCTTGCTCGTAGCGGCCCGCCTCGTAGGTGCCGGCCTGCACGCCCCAGCCGAATCCGCCGCCGTAATCGGGGCTGCGGATTGCGCTGGCGTTGGTGTATGAGCCGCCGTCCTGGCGTCCGGCCATGGCATTGAACGAGGTTTCGCCCAGGGTGATGCCCAGGCTGAGGAACGCGCCGCGGCTGTCGCTGTCGTTGAAGTCCTGGTAGGCGCTCACGCTCAACGTGGCGCGGTTGCCCAGCCGCGTGGTGTAGGCCACTGAACCGATGTGGGCGGCGTCGACGCCCGGATAGCGTTGGCCGATATAGCTCAGCGATACGGTCTGCCCGCCACCCAGGGGCACGGCCAGCGTCGCCCTGTCGCTGGCGCGCGATACGGGGATGCCGTCGTTGGCCGCCAGATCGGCGTAGTCGGAAATCGCGCGCAGGCTCTGTATGTCGATGGAGTAGCGCTCGTCCACGTACTGATAGCCCAGGCCCACCTGCAGGCCGCTGTTCCTGCCCAGGCTGCCGGCCAGCGACGCGTTGACGACGCCCGCCATGCCCAGCTTGGCCAGCATGCCGGCCCCCGCGTTGTACAGGCCGGCGCTGGCTTCGCCATGCGCTTCAACGGTCAGTGCATTCGAGACGCCGTATTGCCAGGTGCCGCTGAGGGCGGGATCGTCCTTGTAGTCGAACGAGCGCCAGCCATACGCGCGGCGCAGAAAGCCCGCTTCGACCGAATAGCTGGACATGCCTTGCGCCAGCAGCCGCGTATCGATGTAGATGGGCACCGACTGCGACACGGGCCGGCCCAGGGCGTCGCGCGTGATGACGTTTGCCTGCCCGAAACCCGTGATGCCCGCGACGTTGTCGACCACGAAGGGGCCGCTGGGGACGTCGCCCGAATAGCGGCGGATGTTGTTGATATAGACATCGACGGAGGACGGCACCACGGCGCTGCCGGCGAAGTCCGGCATGGGGAACGTGACCAGGTCGGGCCGCAATGAGAAATTGCGCCGCCATTGCAGGCCGCCCATGCGTATGGAGCGCGACCAGGCCAGCGATCCGGAAATCGTGTCGCCCACCTGGGTGGCCGTCAATGTGGCGGGGTCGGAGTGGGTCCAGCTGGAGTCGAAGCGGACATAGCGCCGCAGGTCGCGATACAGGTAAGCCGTGCCTGTATTGCTGAGGACCCCATATTGGTCGAAATAGCGTTGTTCGCTCCAGATCGCCAGCGGATTGTCGCGGTCGGTGCGTGCATAAAGATCGTAATTGATGAGCAGGCCGCGATCCGCCGTGGCCGCTGCGACGGGATTCAAGCCCCGCGCATCGATACGGTTCGCGATGCGGTACCGGTCCGGCAGGTCGAGATCGACGTCTTGCGCGGCCGCGTCGTAGCGGTACTTCAGGCCGGGGATCTCTTCCAGGGGAATCCGTGCATCGTCTGCTATTCCCAAGGCATGGGTATCGATCCCCAGGCTGCGCAAGTCCGCGCCGCGAGCCGACAGGCGGCCATGCTCGTCTTCGAATCGCGCGATCCGATGGCTGGGCTGGCCGCCGATGCTGACGTTCAGATAGACGTCGATGGCCGCCAATCCCACGGCCGTCTCAGGCGCGGCCTGTGCACGCACGCCGCCATGAACCGCTGCGGCGGCGAGCATCAGAGTCAGCTGCATGGCGCGCGTGCAATGTTTCACTTCCCTGTTTCGGCTTGCACGTCGGCCTGGACGGGAACGCTGTTCACCCGCGCGTTGACCGTGACCGCCCCGTGCATGGCGGGCTGGAAGGGCAGGGGCCACTGGCGCGCGCTGCCGCCCAGGACGTAGCCGAGCAGGCCATCCCGCAGGCTGCGGCGCTGGCCGTTGAAGATCAGTGCCACGTCGCTGAGCTGCGCGCGGTGCGTGCCGCTGTTGTCGACGCGCAGGGCCCAGTCGGGACCGTTGCGCACCAGGGTCCAGGTCAGGTGCCGCTGCGCGGGAGTTTGCGGGGCCGCGCCCACGAACACAGGCACCGAATAGCGCAGCCGCACTTGCACGCCCGTTGCGCGCAAAGGATCGGGTGGCGCGATTTCGTCGATGATCAGGCGGTACGACGCTTCGCCGGGCCGCTTGGCGGCCTCGGGCTGCAAGAGGCGCACGACTTGCGTGCCGCCCGGCGCGATCTGGATCATCGGGGGGCTGGCCACCAGGTCCGAGGTCTCCTGCAGCACGTCTTCGGTCGTGGTCTGGCTCCATGCGTACACGCGGACCTGGCCATAGATGGGTTCGGCGCCTTCGTTGCGCAAGGTCATGCTGGCGGCGCGTTCCGCGCCGTCCAGGTTCAGGATTACCGGCGAGATCTGCAGGCTGGCGGCATGCGCTTGCAGCGCCATGCCGAACAAACAGGCCCCCGCCGCCTGGCGTACGATCCCAAGCGTCGTCATGTCGATCCGCGGTCAGAAGTAGACGGTGGCCGTGACCGTCGACTGGTACGTATCCGGCTTGGGGGCGGCCTGGGGCGGCACCCTGCCGTAGACGGTCAGCGTCTGGGCCGCGCCCGTGCCGGTGCCGCCCACCGTGTCCGTGCCTTGCGTGTTGCCCCAGATCGTCGTGCGGCCTGCATTCTGGTAGAGCTGATAACCCACGCTGGTGGTGGTGTTGCCTGGCGCGGTGCCCACGAGCAGGCGATTCGCGATCGTCGAGCCCGCCGCCGTGCCGGCGTCCAGGCCTACGTTGTAGGGCGTGGTGTTGGTGCAGGTGACCCTGACTGTAGTTTCCTGATTCACCGCGGCGCTCAAGAGGCCGGTAGAGGGAAAGACCAGCGGATCGGCCGCAATCGTGCAGTTTGCCTGCACCGTCAGGGAAACATTGAAAGTCGCCGTCGCGGTCCCGTTCTGGTAGACCTGAGCGGGGGCCGCGGCGGGCAGGGATAAGCCGATAGTCGCGGACAGAATCGCAGCAGAACCGATGGCCTTCATGCTCGCTCTCCTCCAAGTCAATGGCTAGCTCGACCTTAGCGGAGGGGGCAGTGCAATTTATTTCGCATTATTTCTAACTTCTTCGGTTGCTGTCCCAGGCGCGAATTTTCGGCGCCAGCTGAAGCCGGTTTGGGCCGTTGCTGAGACATAGCGGATCTTTGTTCCGTTCTCTAGCCAAAACCGAAATGAAAAGACACAACTTCGGGCCGACAGCGGTTGTCCAGGATTACGGGTGGATTGGACGAATCCCCAAGCCAAACTCAATGGAAATCCAAGGTGTACGCGAAGCGTTCCCGTAAGGGGCTGAGCATACTGGCCTCGTCGCTTGTCCCGACGAATGCGTTGCTCACCTACAAGGAACTGCCGTGATGTTGACACCGATCCGTTCGCCGCTATGGCGTTGCGCCAGCGCGGCGTTGTGCGCCGCGATGCTGGCGGGCTGCGCGGTCGGGCCCGACTTCGTCCGGCCGGCCGATGGACTGGCCGAGGTGGATCTCGCGCCGAGGCAGGAGCCTGCCGGTCACGCGCGGCTGTCCGACGCCGAGGTGCCGGTGCAATGGTGGCTGCTGTTCGAAGATCCCGTGCTTGCCCGGCTTCAGGCCCAGGCCGCCGCCGGCAACCTCGATCTGCAGATGGCCGCCGCGCGCATCGAACAAAGCCGGGCGCAGTTGGGGATCGCCTCGTCGGAACTCTTGCCCAGCTTGGACGCGGGCGCCAGTTATGCGCGCGAAGCGCTCAGCGAAAACGGCAAGTTCGTCGCGTTGGGCGCGTCCAGCACCCCCGACGACTTCTGGCGGCTGGGGTTCAACGCCAGGTGGGAGATAGACCTGTGGGGCCGCGCCCGGCGCCTGCGCGAAGGCGCCGAGGCTTCCCTGGAAGCCACCGTGTACGACCGCGAGGCCGCAAAGGTGGCGTTGGCGGCCGAGGTGGCCCGCGCATACCTGCAACTGCGCGGCACCCAGGCCCAGCTCGACATCGCCCGGCAGAACCTGGCGGTCGCCGAGCGGGTTTTGGGCTTGACGCAGAGCCGGGAACGCAATGGCGTGGCCACCCGTTTCGAAACCGCTACGGCCCGCGCGCAGCTGGCGACGGTGCGGGCCTTGTTGCCCGAGCTGAACAAGCGCCGCAATGCGCTGCTGAATGCGTTGGCGCTGCTACTGGGTGAGCGGCCGCGCGCATTGGACGAAACGTTGCGCGGCACGATGCCGCTGCCCTCCCTGCCCGCCAGCGTGCCAGTCGGCGTGTCTTCGCAGCTGGCGCACAGGCGGCCCGACATCCAGCGCGCCGAGGCCCGGCTCCATGCCGCCACGGCGGCGATAGGAGTGGCCAAGGCCGACTTCTATCCGCGCATCGCCCTGGTCGGCCAACTTGGAGTGGAAGCGTTCGACGGCAGCGACCTGGCCAGCTGGGACTCCCGCTTTTTCTCGATCGGCCCGACGGTCTACCTGCCCATTTTCCAGGGCGGCAGGCTGGTGCAGCGCCTGGCGCTCAACGAAGCGCGGCAGAAGGCGGCAGCGCTGGCCTACAGGCAGACGGTCCTGCAGGCCTGGCATGAGGTGGACAATGCACTGGATGCCTGGGCCGAGCAGCAACGCGAACACGATGAACTGCTGGTGTCGTATGAGCAGAACCTGCAGGCGCTGCGGGCCGCCGAGCGCGGCTATGAACAGGGGGCGTCCGACTATCTCACCGTGCTCACCGCGCAGCGCAACCTGCTTGCCAGCCAGACCCGTCTGAACGCCAGCGCCACCGACGGCACGCTTACGGTGGTCAATCTGTACAAGTCGCTGGGCGGCGGCTGGAATTCGCAAGAGCAGGCCACGCCATGAGCGCTACGCCATCCGCTCAAGCGGCGCACGGCCAGCCCAAGCCTTCGATGCGCGCCATGGCCGGACTTCTGGGCATCTTTCTCGCGGCCATGATGGCTGGCTTGAACAACCGTGTCGGCGTATTGGCGCTGGCGGACTTGCGCGGCGCGCTGGGCGCCGGCTTTGACGGGGGTTCCTGGCTCACGACGGCATACAGTGCGGGAGAACTGATTGCCATGCCGTTCGCGGCGTGGTTCGCCATCACGCTGTCGGTGCGCCGCTTCGAACTCTGGATGCTGGGCACGTGCACGACGCTGGCCTTGGTCCTGCCTGCTGTCCAGGACCTGCATCTGCTGCTGGCCCTGCGGTTCCTGCAGGGTCTCGCCAGCGGCACCACGATTCCCCTGTTGATGATGGCGGCGCTGAAGTTCCTGCCGCCGCCCATCAGGCTGTACGGCCTGGCGTTGTATGCGATGACCGCCACTTTTGCCCCCAATCTCTCCATCTGGCTGGCTGGCCTGTGGACCGACGCGCTGTTCGACTGGCGTTGGGTGTATTGGCAGATCATCCCTCTGGCCGTGATCGCCGCGGCGCTGGTCGGCTGGGGGCTGCACCGCGAGCCTGTGGACGCAGGGCGCTTTCGTCAGGCCAATTGGTTCGGCATGGCTTGCGGCGTGCCGGCTTTCGGATTGATCGCCGTCGCGCTGGACCAGGGCGTCCGGCTGGACTGGTTCAACTCGCCCCTGGTCACATTTGCGCTGGCAGCGGGCGTGATTCTTTTGGTCGTCTATCTGCTGACGGAGTGGTATCACCCCATGCCGTTCATCAAGCTGCAGGTTCTGGGTCGCCGGAATCTGGTGTTGGGTTTCACGCTGTTCGTTTTCCTGCTGGTGGTGCTGTTGTCCGGCTCATTGCTGCCGGCCGGCTATCTGGCGCCGATCCAGGACTACAGACCCGCGCAAATGGCATCCATCGGGCTGATCGTGGCGCTGCCGCAGTTGGTCCTGGGCTTTGCGGTGGCGTTGCTGCTGTATCGGAAATGGGTGGATGCGCGGATGGTGTTTTCGGCGGGGCTGGTCCTGATCGCGCTCGCCTGCCTGGCAGGCGCGCAGTTGACGGTCACGTGGAACCGCGAGCAGTTCGTGCTGGCACAGGCATTGCAAGCCGTGGGGCAGCCCATGGCCGTGGTGTCCATGCTGTTCCTGATCACCAGCGTGGTGCAACCGCACGAAGGGCCTTATGTCTCGGGGGCAATCAATACGCTGCGCGCGCTGGGCTCGGTGCTGGGCGCCGCCGTGGTCGGGCAGCTGTTGACCGTGCGCGGCCGCTTCCATGCGGAAATGTTGCTGGGCCAGGCGGCGCTGGTCGGCAACTACGTCCCGGACAGCCTGGAGCCCGGGCAGCTCATGCGCATCGTCAGCCAGCAGTCGCTGGTGCTGTCGATCGCCGATGCCTACCGCGTATTGGGCGTCCTGGCGTTGCTGCTGATTCCCATCGTGTTGAGGCTGAACTACATCCCCCCTCCCGATCTGCGCCCGGTCACGCGTCCTTCCACAGTTCCATCTTCCATTCAGGGATAGTCCATCATGGCATTACCGAAGAAAGCAAAGATCACGACCACGGCGCTGCTGCTCATGCTGCTGATCGGCGGCGGCCTGTATCTCAACCGTTCCGAATCCCGGGCATCCACCCAGTCCACCGACGACGCCTACGTGCACGCGGATTTCACGATGGTGGCGCCGCAGGTCGCGGGCCGGATCGACAAGGTGCTGGTCGAGGACAACCAGCCCGTCAGGCAGGGGCAACTGCTCGCCACCGTGGACGACCGTGATTTCGTCGCCGCCGCCAATGCCGCCCGGGCCCAGGCGGCCAGCGCCCAGGCCAGCGTCGCCGGCCTGCAAGCCCGGCTGGTCCAGCAGGAGTCCTCCATCCGCCAGGCGCAGGCGGCGGTGGCGGTGGACGAGGCCGCGCTGAAGCTGGCCCGTGCCAACCAGACGCGCTATCGGAACCTGGCGACGGACGGCTCGGGAACCGTCCAGGCGCGCCAGCAAGCCGAAATGCAGGCCAGCGTTCAACAGGCCAGCCTGGAAAAGGCCCAGGCCAGCCTGCTGGCTGCCCGCCAGCAGGTGGATGTCCTGCAGGCGGACCTGGAAAAGGCCCGCGCCGCCTTCGCCCAGGCGCAGGCGGTGCAGGCCGCGGAGGAACTCAAGTTGTCGTACACCCGCATCACCGCGCCCGTGGACGGCACCGTGGGGCAGAAATCGGTGCGTGTCGGCGCCTTCGTCACTGTCGGCAAGCCTTTGCTCGCGATAGTCCCGCTGGACGCTGTCTATGTGTCGGCAAACTTCCGGGAAACGCAGCTGGCGCGCGTGCGGCCGGGCCAGGCGGTGGCTATCGAGGTCGATGCGCTGGCGGGCGAGGTGCTGGCGGGAACGGTGGAAAGCCTGGGGCCCGCCAGCGGCGTGAGCTATTCCGCAGTCGCGCCGCACAATGCCACCGGCAACTTCACCAAGATCGTCCAGCGGCTGCCGGTGCGGATTCGCATCAATGCGGATCAGCCTGCAGCCGCCAATCTGAAGGTGGGCATGTCGGTCACGCCAGAAATCCTGGTCGATGACTGATGGAATCGAGGGGGACGGCCGCCGCTATTGCGGCAGGCCCGCCGCGCGCAGGCCTTCCGTCAACGTTGCGAGATGCTGCGGCGCGCAGATGGGCACCCATTCCGCAAGCGTGGACAGACGCAGGCTGGGATTGAGCTGCCGCAGGTTCTGCAGCCCGCGTTGCGCGTCCGTCGTCCGTCCGGCCAACGCGTGGCTGGCCGCGCCTATCGCGACCGCCATCTGGAAGCTCGGCAGGTTCTGGTAGGCCTTCTCCGCCCATGACGCCGCCGCGTCAAAATCCTTCAGGAAGAGATGCGCGGTGGCCATGCCTGCCTGCATGCGGTAGAGCTCCGGGTCACGGGGACTGAGCCGCATCGCATGCTTCAAGAACTCCACGGCGTCCTCGACTTCTCCCCGCCAAAGCCTGAGGAACGCACCCAGGAACCACGCCGCGGCCAGATTCGGATTGAGGCTGAGCGCCTTGTCGAGCAGCGCGATGGCGCCCGAGGTGTCCCCGCCCAGCTGGCCCAGCGCGTGGCCGCCCCGAGTCAGCGCAACCGCGTCGTCCGGCCCCAGGTCGACGGCCTTGCGACCCAGGCGTATACCCTCCGCGGTCTCCTTCCCGACATCCGTCATCCAGTTGTTGACCCTGCGCCAGCAGTGGCACCACGCCGCCATTGCATACGCCGACGCGTAATCCGGATCGGTCGCGATAGCGGTATGGAAGAGTTGCAGCGCCTGGTCGACGGATTCGCGGGTGCCCTGGTGCAGTTTGGTCATGCCGCGCAGATAGTAGTCGTAGGCGTCCAGGTTGCCGGTAGGCTTGCGCTGGGCGCGGTCGATCTCGGCCCGCTCCAGCTGCGGCGCGATGGCGCCCACCACGCTTTCGGTGATCTGGTCCTGCAGTTCGAAGATGTCCCCCAGCACGCCCTCGAAGCGGCCCGCCCAATGCAGTATTCCCGTGGTCGCGTCGATCAGTTGCGCCGAGGTGCGCACGCGGTTTGCCGACTTGCGCCAGCTGCCTTCCAGCACATAGCGTACCCCCAGTTCGCGGCCCACCTGTTTGGCGTCCACGCCGTGCCCCTTGTACGCGAAGCTCGAGTTCCTGGCGACGACGAAAAGCCAGCGGTATTGGGACAAGGCCGAGATGATGTCCTCGATCACGCCGTCCGACAGATAGTCCTGTTCCGGGTCGCCGCTGAGATTGACGAACGGCAGCACGGCGATGGAGGGCTTGGCGAGAACCGCCGGCGCGGAAGCGGAAACTTCAGCAGGCGTGGCGTGCATTACCGGCTGGCTCGCGGAGGCGGAAGCCGTCGGAAGGCTTGCGGCCTGCGGCGCTTGTTCGCTTGTCACTGCCGCGACGAAGCGAAAGCCCTTGCGGGCGACGGTCCGAATCACGCGCTGTTGTTGCCCGTCGTCGCCCACAGCCTTGCGCACCGCGTTGATGTGGGTGGCCAAGGTCGACTCCGACACGATCCGGCCTTGCCACACGGCGTTGACCAGGTCGTCGCGGCTGACGACGCGGTCGCGGTGCTCCATCAGGTACGCGAGTACGTCGAAAACCTTGGGCGCCGTGGCAACGGCGCTGGACGCGCGCAGCAGCTCGCGCCGGTCCAGGTCCAGCACGCAGTTGTCAAAAGAGAATTGCATTCCGTACTCCTTGTGCCGTTCTTGTGCGCCTGGCTTCAGGTCAGTCGGCTGGACGAATGCGCAAGCCAAATCCAAGGGAAAAACAAGGCGGCCGCAAAGCCTTCCGCCCGGGTGCTAAGCATACTGCAAGCACCCGGTCGGGATGTGCGACGGGACGGCAATCAAGCAAGGAGCGGAACATGAAAATCGTGGTTATCGGCGGTACCGGCCTGATCGGGTCGAATGTGGTGCAACGGCTGCGCGCAAACGGTCATGAAACCGTTGCGGCATCGCCCAGGACGGGCGTGGACACCTTGACCGGCGCGGGATTGGCCGAGGCCCTGGCCGGGGCGCAGGCAGTGCTGGACGTGTCCAATTCTCCGTCGTTCGAGGATCAGGCAGTGATGGCGTTCTTCGAAACCGCTGGGCGCAATCTGTTGGCGGCGGCAACCCGGGCTGGCGTGGAACATTACCTGGCGCTATCCGTGGTCGGCGCTGAGCGATTGCCGGACAGCGGCTACATGCGCGCCAAGGTGGCCCAGGAAAAGCTGATCCGGGAATCGAAGATTCCCTACACCATCCTGCGCGCAACCCAGTTCTTCCAGTTCGTAGAGGGCATCGTGAGCGCGGGTGCGCAAAATGGCATGATCCGGCTGTCTCCCGCCCTGATCCAGCCCATCGCGGCCGACGACGTATCGGCGGTGCTGGCCGACCTGGCCGTCGCGACTCCGGTCAATGGCACGGTCGAAGTGGGAGGGCCGGACCGCTTTCCACTTGACGAGCTGGGCCGCAAGTTCCTGGCTGCGCGCGGCGATGCCCGCACCGTTGTTGCCGACGTGCACGCGCGCTACTACGGCAGCGAGCTGGACGACCGTTCGCTGGTCGCGGGCGCGCATGCGCACATCGGACCGACGCGCTTCCAGAATTGGCTCACTCGCCCCGCAGCATGACAGCAGCTGCAAAGAGCTGCGGCGCAAGGCGGGCGGGATCGAACTGGGGAAGCGCGTCGGGCTGTTCGAATCAAGGGCCGCCGAGGACGCTCATGGAAAATCGCGGAATATCCCTGCAGGACATTCTCATCTTCGTGGAAGTGGTCAAGCACGGCGGATTCACATCCGCCGCTGCGATGCTGGACATGCCTGTTTCCACGGTGTCCAGGCGGCTGTCGATACTGGAGAGCCAGCTGGGCGCTCAGCTATTGGTACGCACGACGCGCAAGGTGTCCACCACGACGGCCGGTGTCCGCTATTTCGAGGAATGCGTCGGCCACGTCGAGGCCGCGCTCAATGCGCACGAGGTCATTCAATCGTATGTCGGCCGACCCGAAGGAACGCTGCGCGTTTCGATTCCTTCCAGTCTCACTGCGTTGCTGCCTATCCTGGTCGCGGCGATGCGCCGGGATTATCCGAAGGTCAGGCTCGACATCGTGGTGGGGGGAGGGGAAACGGGGCACAATCCGATGCCTTTTGAATTGTCGATCCGGGGCGGTCCTCAGCGCGATTCTTTGCTTATCCAGCGTCCGGTGCTGGAGCTCAGGCGCGTCCTGATCGCATCGCGCGCCTACCTGAACGCCGCGGGGCGCCCCAGGGACCCGGCGGATTTGCACAACCATGAGTTGCTTGTGGTCGCGACCGAGACGGACTGGGAACTGCGCCGAAACGGCGAGAGTCGCCGCATTCCGGTTTCATCGACGGTGGTGACCGAGAGCGCCTTGCTCAATGTGCAGCTGGCGATGGCAGGCGCGGGCATCGCATGGATGCCGTGTGATCTGCTGCTGGACCACAGGGGGGCGCGGCGCACGCTGGAGCGTGTGTTGCCGGAGTGGGAACTGCCTCCCACGACCCTGTATGCGCTCTCTCAGACGCGCGTGGTCTCCGCGCGCGCCCAGGCGTTCCTGGACACATTCAAGGGGTTGCTGCAGGGCGTTCCGAAGCAACCCCAGATCGCCATCAGCCGAAAGTAAAGGCGTAGGCTTCAACGCCGGGCTCCAGGAACTCGATCTGGAAGACGCGGTCGCGGTCCGGCGTCTGTTGCCGCACCAGCTGATAAAGCTTGTGCCCCTCGATGACGCCCTCTCCCTGCTCATTGATGTCGGCCCCGTGATCCGCCAGCGGCGGCCGGCCGTCCAGCGTGACGCGGAATCGCACCGGCCGGCCGTCCGCCGCAGGGCCCAGCACCATGTGCAGGTCGCGCGCATGAAAGCGCTGGATGACGCGGCCGTTGGCGCCTGTGGCCACCGCAAGTTCCGGTTCCAGCCGCCATGATCCGGCCAGCGTCCATTGGTTGGCGCCCAGTTCGCCCGCGGGCTGGTAGACCGCGTCCTTATGCTGCCTGATCGGCGTGCCGCCCGGCGCGTAGCTCGTGGCCTTGCCATAGCCCAGGTAGCTTTCGCCCGAACGCAGCGTCGACCACTGCGGCGGCGCTTCCACGCCGCGCGCCGCGGGCCGGGCGGCATCGGCGTCGGGCAGCGTCCGGCCCGCTTCCGCAAGCAGGCGCTGGATCACGCGTTCCGTCTGCTGGTAATCGTGCTCGCCCGCGACCGTGTACCGCACGCGGCCCTGGCCATCGAGCAGATAGAAGGCGGGCCAGGACTGATTGCGGAACGCTCGCCAAATCCGGAACCCGTTGTCCAGGGCGACGGGGTATTGAATGCCCAGGTCCGCGACCGCCCGGCGCACATTGGAGGCGCTCTTCTCGAATGCGAATTCGGGCGAGTGCACGCCTATCACTTCCAACCCGGCATCCTTGTACTTGTCGTGCCAGGCCTTCAGATAGGGGAGCGTGCGCAGGCAGTTGATGCAGGAATAGGTCCAGAAGTCGACCAGCACGATCTTGCCATCGAGATCGGCGGCGCCCAACGGTCCGGAATTCAGCCAGCCGTTGGCATCCTGCAGGGATGCCAGCGGACCGTTCGCGGCTGCGAACGTCTTGGCCGGATTGTTCGGGCGTAGCTGTTCGACCAATTGCTGCTCCAGCCGCGCTGCGCCCGAGGCAGAGGCGCTGGAGAGAAGCGCCGGGTTCCATCCGAGCGCGGACACGGCAACCGCGGCCATGACGGCGGCGCCGGCCACCCTGCGCAGGCCTTGGGCCGCAGGCAGGAAGCGGTGCAACGTCGCGGCCATGCCGCGTCCGAGCCAGAGCGCCGCGGCCAGCGCCACCGCCGCGCCGCAGGCGAATGACAGCAGCAGCAAGGAAGTCTGGATGTTCGCGCCGTTGAGCGCCGCGCTGGTAAGCAGCAGTCCCAGGATGGGGCCGGCGCACGGCGCCCACAGCAGGCCGGTGCCCAGGCCCAGCCCGATGGAAAGCAGCCCGGCCGCGCGCGGCGAGCCGGGAGGCGCTCCTGCCAGGCGATTGCCCAGCGCAACCAGCGGCCGGCTCATCCAGTCGCCCACGGCGGGCAGCAGCAACGCAAGTCCGAAGAGCGCCAACAGTGCCATCGCGGCGTAGCGCGCGCCCTCATTGAGCGTCACGACCCAGGCGCCGCCGAACGCCGCCAGGCTGGCGACCGCCGCGAACGCGACGGCCATGCTCGCGAGCAGCGGCAAGGCATGGGTCCGGAATGAACCTGATCCGCGTGCGAACACGAAGGGCAGGATGGGCAGGATGCAGGGGCTCACGATGGTGAGAACGCCGCCAAGAAAAGCTACAAGAATGATCAGCATGGGTAGGCACCGCGACGCAAGGAGAGAGGGGCGCGAGAGTCAGGACTCGCGCTTTTGCCGGCGCGCGCCGCTGTCGTTGCGCGCCGTGATGGTCTGGCAGCTCAGCGGGTTGCGCAGCTCATGCGCCAGTCCGCCGGCAAACAGGATGAGTACGAGCAGGAGCTTGCGCATGTCGGTTCCCCTTCAGGCCGCATGGACGTTGAGGGTCACATCGATGTTGCCCCGCGTGGCTTTCGAGTACGGGCAGATTTCATCGGCCGCGTGGGCAATCTGCTCGGCCAGCGCCTGGCCCAATCCGGGCAGGAACACGTTGAAGCGGGCTTGGAGCAGGTAGGCGCTGCCCGCCATGCCCAGATCCACTTCCACGTCCACCGCGCGATCGTTCGGCAGTTGCACCTTCATCTGTTTGGCAATGACGTCCAGCGCACTGGTGTAGCAGGCGGACCAGGCGCCCGCGAAAAGCTGCTCGGCGGTCGGATGCGGCTGGATGTCTTCGAAAGCCTGGACCAGGCCCGGGTTGTTGGGAGTCGAAAGACGGATATCGAGCCGTTCCTCGCCGCCCTGCGAGACATAGTTGCGAGAGAGGGTCGTATGGGTCTTGCCGGTCAAAAGGACTTTCTGGATACGGGCGGGCATGGGGAACTTCCTTGTCAGTTGGAATTTAAATCGGATTCGATTAAATCGAATGCGATTGAAGCGCATGGTAAGAAGCGCGAGTCCCGGCGTCAAGAGGCTGAAGCGAGGAAATTCGTATCAAATCGTTTACGACTGCATCGCATGCGATGTAAAGTGGCGCCATCAGGCAGACCAGATACCGAGGTGCACATGAAGCCCAAGACCCCAAACGATCCGTCCCAGAGAAAGCTGGCGGAATTCCTCTGTTTCGCGGTTTATTCGACCAACCTGGCGTTCGGCCGCGTGTACCGCCCCATCCTCGACGCGCTCGGGCTCACCTACACGCAGTACGTGACGATGATTGCCCTCTTCGAAGAGGACGATCAGACGGTCGGCAGCCTGGGCGAAAAGCTCTTTCTTGAATCCAACACCCTCACGCCGATACTCAAGAAGCTCGAAGGCATGGGCTATCTGGAACGCGTGCGCGACTCGGTGGACGAGCGGCTGGTCCGGGTGCGCGTGACCGACGAAGGGCGGCGCTTGCGCGAGAAGACCGCAAGCATCAACCTGAGCGATGCTTGCGGTCTCACGGGCGATCAGTTCGCGGCGTTGAGGGAGCAGGTTGTCGCGCTGCGCGACAACCTGGTCGAGGCGGCGCGGCCGGACGGCGGTTGAACGCAGGTGGACACCTTCAACTACATGCGCGCCTTCCGGCGCATCGTCGAACTGGGCAGCCTGGCCAAGGCGGCCGAGGCGCTGGATATGTCGTCCGCCGGGCTCAGCAAGCAGTTGCGGGCGCTGGAAGCCCACCTGGGGGCCGTGCTCATCCAGCGGACCACCCGCAAGATGAGCCTGACCGACACGGGCGCGGCCTATTACGCCGAATGCTGCCGGCTGCTGGACGAACTGGACGCCCTGGAAAAATCCGTCAGGCGCGAGTCCCGCCTGGTGTCGGGGCGGCTGCGCGTGAACGCGCCGGTCTCCTTTGCCTTGAGCGTGCTGACGCCGCTGCTGGCGCGCTTTCTGCGCCAATATCCGGAACTGCGCCTGGACCTGGCGATGGAAGACCGGCTGGTCGATGCGGTGGGACAGGGCTTTGACGTGTCCATACGGCTGCGCGCGCAACTGGACGATTCTTCGCTGATTGCGCGCCGGCTGGCGTCGCTGACGCAGGTGCTGTGCGCGGCGCCGTCCTACCTCGACGGCCGCGGCACTCCGGAAAGCGTGGACGCGCTGCGCGGGCATGACATCCTCAGCTATACCTTGGCCGAAAGCCCTGGCGCGGTTGCGGACGAGGATGCAGGCCAGCAGGCGGATCCGTTGGCCGGACCCGCGCTGGTGCAGGTCAACAACAGCCTGATGCTGCGGGACCTGCTGGAAGAGGGGCTGGGCATAGGCGCCTTGCCGTCGTTCCTGGCCGCGCCCGCCATCGCCAGCGGCAGGCTGGTGCGCGTTTTACCCCAACAGCCCGCCGCGCCTCGCCATGTCTACGCGGTCTATCCGACCAGCCGCCACTTGCAGCCCAAGGTCAAGGCCTTTGTGGATTTCATGGCGGACCATCTGCCGGCGGCCATGCGCGGCGATTGTTGACGCGCAGCGAATAAAGTCCTGCCGGCGGACCCCTTATTCTCGCGCCGGCCCGTCCTTAAGCTGGCGTCCATTGAAACGAGATGGACGCCATCATGACTTCGACCTCCAATTACGCACCCGCCGCGCCGCTGACCGTGGACTTCTTCCATGACGTGGTTTGCGGCTGGTGCTATGTCATGTCTCCCCGCCTGCGCCAGGTCGCGGCCGAACTGGGCATTGCCGTGCGCCAGCGCAGCTTCGTGCTGCAGGAATCGCCTGAACAGATGTGCCAGGTGTTCGGCTCGATGCCGCGCGCCAAGCAGGTGATCCTGGGCCATTGGGAAGCCTGCGCCCGCCATGAGGACCAACCCCGCATCGACGTCGAGGGCATGCGCGCCGAATCATTCGATTACCCCAGCGGGATGGCCGGCGCGCTGGCTTGCCAGGCCGCGCATCTGCTGGCCGGCGACGCGGGCCATTGGGACATGTTCGACGCGATTCAGCATGCCCACCTGAGCGAGCATCGTAATGTCGGCGATCACGCCGTGCTGTTGGACATCGCAGCAGGGCTGGGCCATGACCGGGCCGAATTCGCCGCCCTCATGCAGGGCGACGAAGCCCTGCTACGCGTACAGGCCGATCGCGCCGCCGCCGCGCGGCTGGCCATCGACTCCATACCCACGTTGATAGCCGGGCCGCACCGGGCCCGTCTGCACACCATGTCCACGGCCGATCTGCGGGACAGGCTGCGGGCGCTGATGCCCGCCGCGGTCGAGGCCTGATCGCCGGGTATCGGCGCGTCGCCCACGTCTTCCTTCTTTCCATTTTTCCGTCCGCGGGACGGAAGCCAAACGCACAAGGTGCATCATGACTACCCGTTACACCCAAAAATTGCTCGGCCTGGCGCTGGGCGCCACCCTCAGCTTCAACGCGCTCGCGCACGGCGCGCCCGCCCGGGCGCCGGCCTCCGGACAGGAGGTGGGCATCAGCCCCTGGGGACCGGACGATGAGATCGGCCGCCTCAACCTGATCACGCCCGAATCGCGCGCCGCGGTAATGTCGCGCGTGGCTGGCGGCAAGGTCTATGACCTGGCCACGGAATACTACGTGGGCATGCCCAGCTGGCAGGACGCGGGCGATCCGCACTACCAGTTCTGGATGACGCACACGCCGCGCGGCACCGAAGTCGACGATCCCATGGGCATGGGCCGCGACATGAACGCCATGCGCAGCTACACCGGCACGGCGTTCTCGATGTACAGCCACACCGGCACGCATATCGATGCGCTCAACCACTTCGGCATCCATGGCAAGATCTGGAACGGCTTCCGGGCCGACGAGCATCTGGGCGACCGCGGCTGGAAGCGCACGGGCATCGAGAAATTCCCGCCGCTGGTGGCGCGTGGCGTGCTGATCGACGTGGCCGCGCTCAAGGGCGTGGAGATGCTTCCCGATCAGTACCGCATTACCCGGCAGGACCTGAAAGCTGCGCTGGCGCGCCAGAAGACCGAGCTGCGCGAAGGCGACATCGTCCTGATCCGCACTGGCCGCATGAAGCTGTACAACGATCCGGCGGCCTACATGGCCAAGCCGCCGGGCATGGGCCTGGACGCGGCGCGTTATCTGGTCGAGGAGGGCGGCGCCATGATTCTGGGGGCGGACAACCTCAGTTTCGAGACCTTCCCTTCAGAGGTGTCCGACGACTATGTGCCGTTGCATACCTATCTGCTGGCGCAGAAGGGCGTGCCCATCATCGAGCTGGCGGCGCTGGACGAGTTGTCGCGCGACCAGGTCTATGAATTCGCCTTCATCGGCGGGCCGCTGAAGATCCGCGGCGGCGATGCGGCGCCGCTGCGTCCGGTGGCGATGCCGCTGCGCTGATTCACTTGCTGCGTTTGACCATCGCCATGATGGTATCCATCAACTCGTCGCGCGCCTGATCCACGCTGATGTCCTGAGCCACGGCCGCGTGCGCCAGGCCGTCAGCCGCGCCCAGCATCGCCCACATGCTGGCCGGCGATATTCCCGTGGATCCGGCGTAAGGCGCAAGTATGGATTGGCATTTCTTGATGAAGGCCTGCTGGTATTGATGCTTTACTGCAGTCAGTTCCGGGGAGCCGCCCAGCGCGGCCAGCACGCCGGGAATCTCGCGGCCCTGCGTCATGACGCATTCGATGTAGCCCGCTGCGATGACCCGGGCCTTTTCCTTCAAGGCCGGCTTGCTGGCGGCGATCGCGGCGTCGATGAGCGCGGTCTGGCGGACGTCGAAGTCTTGGTACAGCGCCACCAGCAGCCCGTTGCGCGTGCCGAAGTGGTCATAGGCCACGGGCTTGGTGATGCCGGCTTCCGTGGCCAGCCGTCCCAGGGTCAGGGCGTCCGTGCCTTCGTCGCTGATCAGCTTCCAGGCGACGTCCAGCAACTGGCGTTGGCGCTCGTCGCGCGACAGGCGGCGCTGCGGGTTGGCTCTGGCGGGGCTTGGCATCTTTGCGGTCATGATTGTTGGACTTCCTCCTCGTGGATTACAGCACGCGAGGAGAAAATCTTCTGGCCTATCGTCCGGGCGGCGTCGAGATGGGCGGCGGGAAAGCCCGCGTCGGAGGGCAGCAGCAATTCCGAGGTGGCGACGTTGGCGCCGCAGTAGCCGAAGATGCCGTGGTCGATCTGCGTCTTCATGGCGCCGAAGTAGCCGTGCCGCGCATAGGTGCGCTGGTTGGCGCCGCCCAGAGCGACCAGATGCACGTTGAGGCGTTGCAGCTTCTTGACCAGCTTGCCGTCCGCATCTTCGTAGGCCCAGCCTTGGGTGAACACCCGGTCGATCCAGCCCTTGAGCAAGCCCGGGAAGGACCACCAGTACACGGGGTAGACCAGCACCAGAGCATCGGCGCGTTCAAGCCGCGCATGTTCCGCGGCGACTTCCGGCAGGGGCTCCCCCTTGCCCATGGCCAGCGCGACGTCCGGCTGGGTGAACCTAGGGTCAAAACCTTCGGCGGCCAGGTCTGCGACTTCGAACGTATGCCCGGCATCGGCAGCGGAAATTCCTTCAGCGACCTGTCGCGCCACCGCGTGGGTCAGCGACGCGGGATCGGGATGTGCAACAACGATTAGCGCATGCATGGCGTCTACACTCCATCAAAATAATTAACCTACCGATAGTAACTTACTTTTGGTAGGTTGTGATTTTGACGTGAGTAGCGAGGCGGCTCCCTGGGAAGACCGACAGCCCGGCGCAAGGCGGGGAGCTTTCTAATGGCTGGGGATTTGGGCCAGCACCAGCTGCGTGGTCTGGCGCAGGTGCTGGGCCAGCAACTTGGCGGCGGTATCGGCGTCGCGGGCAAGCGCGGCTTCCAGCAGCTTGCGGTGTTCGTCGGCGACGTTGCGTTCCTTGCCCTTTTTCGAGCCGGAGGCGGCTTTGGTCCCGGAATTCAGCTGCACCGACAGGTAGCGGTAGCGCGCGGTCTGGTCGCGCAGCAGCTCGGCGATGGCGATGAGCGACTTTGAATCGCTGCCGCTGATCAGCGCCGAATGGAAAGCGGAATGCGCTTGTTCCCATTCAGCCGACAAGCCGGAGCCGTCCGTAGCGTGCAGGGGCAGGCGGCTCAGACGGTAGTGCGCGCCGGCCAGCCGCTCTTCCCAGTCCAGACTGCCGAGCGCGATAGCGCGGCGCAGCGCTTCGCATTCGATGTGGATCCGGGTTTCGGTGATGTCCAGCAGTTCTTCCGCCGACACGTCCGCCACGCGGAAGCCGCGCTGGTCTTCCGCGACCACGAATCCGCTGGTGGCCAGGCGCGAAAGCGCCTCACGCAGCGGGATCGCGCCGCTGTCGTAGCGTTCGCAGAGATCCTTGATGCGCAGGCGTGCCCCCGGGGGCAGGCTGCCCGTGATGATGTCTGCGCGGATGTCATTGGCCAGGGCCGATGCCGCAGTCCGGAAAGGTGTGGAAACGGAGGTCATGCGAAACGATAAGGTTTTTATCTATGAAGCTCAAGTTATCCAGGGAAAACCAGAATATATATATTTTTATGAATTACATATTCTTCGTTCAACCCTCATCCATCAGGAGATCACGTGAAACTGGCCACCCTACAAATCGACGGCGCGCCTCGCGCCGCCGCACTCGTGCAGGGCCGCCTGGCGCTGCTGTCCGCTCCAGGCGTCGATCTGGGTACGCTGCTGCGCCAGGGCAAGACGCTGGCCGATCTGGAGCGCATGGCAGCCGCGGCCACGCAGTTCATCGATCCGGCTGCCGCGACCTTTCTGTCGCCGTCGATCGAACCTCCCAAGATCCTGTGCGTCGGCCTGAACTATGCCGACCACACCAAGGAAAGCCCGTACGACCAGCCCGATTACCCGACGCTGTTCCTGCGCGTGTCGACCAGCCTGGGCGCGCATGACGCGGTGGTGGAGCGTCCGGCCATCAGCGATACGCTGGACTACGAGGGCGAAATGGTCGTGGTGCTGGGCAAGGGCGGACGCCGGATCGCCAAGGAACAGGCGCTGGACCACGTGTTCGGCTACGCCGTGGGCAACGAAATCTCGGTGCGCGAATACCAGTTCAAGTCGCCGCAGTGGACCGTGGGCAAGAACTTCGACGGCACGGGCACCTGGGGGCCATACGTGGTCACGGCTGACGAACTGCCGGCGGGCGGTAGCGGGTTGCGGATCGAGACCCGCCTCAATGGCGAAACCATGCAATCGTCCAACACCAGCGACATGCTGTTCGACGTGGCCACCGTGATCTCGACCGTCAGCGAGGCCATCACCTTGCAGGCCGGCGACATCATTTTCTCCGGCACCCCCGCCGGCGTGGGCTTCGGGCGCACGCCCAAGCTCTACATGAAGGACGGCGACACGGTAGAGGTAGACATCGAGCGCATCGGTACGCTGCGCAACCGCATCCGCGACGAGGCGCCGTCCGCCTAGGTTTCTCACCACGCATCCAGCGGCCCCGGCGCCATCCGCGCGCCGGGGCGCACGGCCACGATCTACTCTTGGAACTCCAGACATGCGAATCGCAACTGCTTTTGTGAAGTCGTCCGTGAGCAATCCCGCCCGGCGTCGTTGGGCCAGGCTGTTGCTGGCCGCAGGCCTGGCGTCCAGCCTGGGCGTGGCCAGCGCGGCGGATTGGCCGGCGCGGCCGGTGAAGATCGTGGTGCCGTTTGCCGCCGGAGGAACCACCGACCTGATCGCGCGGCTGATCGCAACGCCCATGTCGCAAGAGCTGGGGCAGCCGGTGGTGGTCGAGAACCGTCCGGGCGTGGGCGGGCTGCTGGGCGCCGATGCCGTCGCCAAGGCGGCGCCCGACGGCTATACCGTATTGATGGCCAACATCTCCTATCCGTTGGCCGCCCTGGTGGCGCAGGGCGCGAAGCGGCTGAACTTCGATCCCTTGGCCGACCTGCGCAGCGTGAGCGTGGTGGCCAACGTGCCGCTGGTCATCACTTCCACGCCTTCGGTGCCGGCCCGCAACCTGAAGGAATTCGCGGAACTGCTCAAAAAGAATCCTTCGACCCACTACGCCTACGGTTCCACGGGACCCGGTTCGTACATTCACGTGTTCGGCATGTGGTTCCAGGAACAGACGGGCGCGTCGATGACGCACGTGCCCTTCAAGGGTGCTGCGCCCTTGAAGGGCGAAATGCTGGCGGGCCGCATCCAGATGGGCGGCGACCAATTGTCTTCGTCGCTGAGCGACATCCGGGCCGGATCCTTGACCGCGCTGGCGGTCACCTCGCCGCAGCGCTCGCCGTCCCTGCCGGACACGCCCACTGTCAGCGAACTGGGTTTTACCGGCATCGATACCGAGGGCTGGAACGGCTTGCTCGCCCCGGCGCAGACGCCCGACGCCGTCGTGGCGCGTATCGGCCAGGCGGTGTCCAAGGCCGTTCAGCAGCCCGCCATCCGCCAGCGCCTAGCCGAACTGGGCGCCGAGGCCAGCGGTTCCAGTCCCGAGCAGATGAGCGCTTTGCTGAAAAGTCAGTTCGTCCAGTTCGGCCCCATGGTGTCGCGCCTGCAACTTGAGTGATGCCGTGGCGGGGATTCCAGATCCCCGGCAGCTTTGGCTTTCCAACGAGTCCAACCAGAAAGGCCTGCAATGAAAGCACTGCGTAGCGGCGTGGCCGCGAGTCTGCAGTTCCTGATCGGCATCCTGGCGTGCGCGAACGCGCAAGCCCAGGCCGACGCGCCGCCCGTCTCCATCGTCGTTCCGCAGCCGGTGGGCAATCCCACCGACGGCGTGGCGCGCAAGCTGCAGCCGCTGCTGCAGGCCGCGCTGGGCAGGACCATCATCGTCGAGAACCAACCCGGGGCGGGCGGTTCCATCGGCACGCAACGGGTGCTGAATGCGCCTGCGGACGGACGCATGCTGTTGATCGCGTCCCAGACCGAACCCATCCTGACCCCGGCCACGATGCAGCATGTGAAGTACCGGGCGGAGAACCTGCGCGCGGTGGCGGTGGTGGCGCGGCTGCCCTACATCCTGACCGGCGGCAACGCGGTCGCGGCCAAGAACCTGGGCGAACTGACCCAACTGGCGCAGGCCCAGGGAGACAAGGGACTGAACTTCGGACATATCGGTCCGGGCTCGATGATCCACCTATTGGGCGAGCAATGGGCGCGGCAAAGCCAGTTCAAGCTCAACCACGTCGTCTACCGGGGCGTTCCGCCCGTCACGCAGGACCTGATGGGCGGGCAGATAGAACTGAGCTTCCTGCCGCTGGGCGGGTCGACGCTGGACCTGATCGAGTCCGGCCGCATACGGGCCTACGCAACGACCGGCGCCGCACCTAGTCCCAGGCTGCCCCAAGTGCCGCCCTTGTCCGCATCCAGCGAAAAGTTGCGGGATTTCGTGTACGGCACGTGGATCGCCTTTCTGGTGCCGGCCAAGACGCCGGACGCGACCGTTGCCAGCCTGAACCGCGCGATCGTCCAGGCCATGGAAGATGCCGCGTTTCGCGAGTATGTTGTTTCCACGGGTATGGAGCTGGTGGCGCAGAACTCGGTGGCGGACATGCGGGACTTTTACCAGACGGAGACGGCGCTGTACCAGGGTCTGGCGCAGAAGGTCGCCGTCGAGCAATGAGCGCAGGGCAGCCTGCCGCAACCAGAACAAGATTCTTGGAGACAGACATGCAATCCAATGCGCAGACAGCGCCGCTCGCCGTGCACTCGGTGGACGAGTTCGTGTTCAGCGTTCCCGATCTCGAAGAGGCCAGGCGCTTTTATTCGAGTTTCGGCCTGGATGTGCGGGATGAAGGCGGCTGCCTGGCGTTGTACACCCATGGCCATCCGCACCGCTGGGCGCGCATCTTGAAGGGCGTACGCAAGCGTCTGCTGTGGGTGAGCATGGGGATCCACGCGGACGACCTGGAACGGTTCGCCGTGCATCTGGACCGCCTGGGTATCGCCCGCCGCGATGCGCCGCAGGACGCCGACCCCGCAGGGCTCTGGATTGAGGCGCCCGACGGGCTGGCTCTGCAATTGCGGATTGCAGCCAAGTCTTCACCGTCGGCCCCCGCGCCGCAAGAGCCGCCACAGGCCAGCGGCGGCGCCGGCCGCGCGCCCGCGCGCAGCCAGGTGCGGCAGGTGCGGCCGCTGTATCTGTCGCACATCCTGTTGTTCAGCGCCGACGTGGTTCGGGCCACGCGCTTCTACGTGGATGCGCTTGGACTGCGCGTGTCGGATACCTCGGGCGATGCCATCGCCTTCATCCACAGTCCGCACGGCAGCGACCATCACCTGATCGCATTGGCCAAGTCGCATGGCCTGGGCCTGCATCACAGCAGCTGGTGCGTGCCGTCCATCGATGCGGTGGGGCAAGGCATGGAGCAGATGGGCGCGGCGGGGTATGCGGACGGCTGGGGCGTGGGCCGGCATGTGCTGGGTTCAAACTATTTCCGCTACGTGCGCGATCCCTGGGGCAGCTACGCCGAGTATTCGTAC
Organism: Achromobacter sp. ACM03; assembly: GCF_014851665.1. Classification (NCBI taxonomy): domain Bacteria; kingdom Pseudomonadati; phylum Pseudomonadota; class Betaproteobacteria; order Burkholderiales; family Alcaligenaceae; genus Achromobacter; species Achromobacter sp. ACM03. The sequence goes on from NZ_JACVAD010000002.1 coordinate 1,022,896, forward strand.
GACATCGACTTTATCGCCGAAGGGCAGAAGTGGCCGTCGGGGGATTATCCGCCGGAGGATTCGCTGTATGTGTGGGGCCCGGCGTTGCCGCCGGACTTCATCACCAATCATGAGCGGGATGGCTGAGGGCTGGCGCTCCGCCCGTCAGGCTATCGCGTTCATCCCCAGGATCTCCCGCCCCGCGATCAGCGTCTGGATCTCCGTCGTGCCTTCGGGAATCATGCCGCCACGCGTATCCCGGAAGATGCGCTCGATCGGATATTCCTCCGAGTAGCCCAGCCCGCCATGCACTTGCAGCGCCATGTTGGCCACTTCGTGGGCGGCCTCGGTGGCGTAGAGCTTGGCGATGGAGCAGGCCTGGCGCACGTCCTTGCCCGCTTCCAGCGCATGGGCCGCGCGCATGCCCAGGGCGCGCGCCGCTTCGACGCGGAGCGTCATGTCTACGATGTGCTTCTGCACCAGCTGGAAGCTGCCGATGGGGCGGCCGAACTGTTCGCGCTGTTTCGCGTAGTCGATGGACATGTCCAGGGCCGCCTGCGCGGCGCCGACGGCGCCCATGGCGATGTTCAGGCGCGCGGCATCCAGGCCCTTGAGCGTGCCGGCGAGGGCCGCGCCTTCGACGCCGACCAGGTTTTCCTTGGGGATGCGCACGTCGGCGAAGCCCAGTTCGGCCGTGCCGGTGCAGCGCAGCACCATGGTGTCGAGCTTGCGCACGTCATAGTTGGCCAACGCACGTTCGACGATGAAGGTCGACAGCTTGCCTTCGCAGGTGGGGCTGTAGGTGCGCGCCACCACCATGGCGAAGTCCGCGTCGCAGCCGTTGGTGATCCACAGCTTGCGGCCGTTCAGCACCCACTCGTCGCCAACCAGGTCGGCCCGCGTCTGGATGCCGGCGATGTTGGAGCCGGTGTTCGGCTCCGTCAGGCCGGTGCAGGCCTTGAGGCGGCCGGCCATGAGCGGCTTGAGGTACTTCTCTTTCTGCGCCGGCGAACCGTGGGCGGCCAGGCGCTTGATGGAGCCGTTGGTGATGTTGACGATGGTGCGCAGCGACAGCCAGTGGTAGCCCAGCTCTTCCATCATCATGGCCCAGGTGGGCATGTCGATGCCGTGTCCGCCCTGGTCTTCGGGCAGGTTGCCGCCCAGGTAGCCCAGCTCCGCCAGCTTGGGCATGAGTTCGAACGGAAAGGTCCGCGCCTTTTCGTGCTGCGCGACGATGGGCGCCACTTCCGCCAGCATGAAGCGGCGGATGCTGTGCTGCAGCTCCTGTTGTTCGGGCGTCAGGTCGATGTTGCTCATGCGTTTACTCCAGCTTCAGGTTGGCGCGTTCCACCAGGTCGCGGGTGACCTCGCGGTGCTCCGCCCAGAATTTGGCGAACGCTTCGGGCGAACTGCTGACCAGCGGGGTGGCGATGCGTTCGAAGCGTTCCTGCACGATGGGCATGGCGGCGGTTTCTTCCAGCGCCCGGGCCAGCTTGTCGATGATGGGCTTGGGCGTGCCGGCGGGGACGACCACGGCCTGCCAGGTGGTGACCTTGAAGCCCGGGACGCCGGACTCGGCGATGGTGGGCAGGTCCGGCAGATCCTTGACGCGGGTGGCGCCGCTGACCGCCAGGGGGCGCAGCATGCCGTCCTTGATGTAGGGCAGGGAACTGGAGCGGCTGTCGATCATGAAGGTCAACCGTCCGGCGACCAGGTCCTGCAGCGCGGGCGCGCTGCCCTTGTACGGCACGTGCGTGAGCTTGGTGTTCAAGGCCAGCGCGAGCGAGGACGCCGCGGTGTGCGCCGAACTGCCGTAGCCCGGCGATCCGTAGGTGATCGTCGCCTGCTTGTCCGCCTTGATCGCCTTGATCAGGTCCGCCATGGTCTGGTAGGGCGAATCCTTGGGCACCACCACCACCAGCGGCGAATCGGTCAGTTGCGCGACGGGCGCGAAGGCCTGGGCCGGGTCGATCTTCAGGTCCTTGTACAGGTACTGGTTGACGGCGATGGTGGCCGCATTGGTCCAGAGGATGGTGTAGCCGTCGGCGGGCGCGCTGGCCGCGGCCAGCAGCGAGAGATTGCCGTTGGCGCCAGGCTTGTATTCCGGGATGACGGGCTGGCCGAGCTTCTTGCTCAGCTCGTCCTGCATCATCTTGAACGCGATGTCGGAAGGTCCCCCGGGCGCAAAACCGATCACCGCGCGTATCGGCTTGTCCGGCCATTCCGCGGCCGAGGCCGCCGTCGCGAATCCCGCGGCCAGCAGGGCTGCCGCAACCATCTTGCTGAACTTCATTCCTGTCTCCTGTTTTTCTGGGTTGAGCGCGCTTGCGTTGCGCGGACGGATTCTTGGGTGATCCGTTTGTTATTCGCATTGCGAATTAATAATTCGTTTAATGAATTGATGATACTGCGGCCTCGGGAGCGCCGCAATAACGGGCTTGCGGCCCGATGCCAGATCTGTTCGCGCAGGCGCATGAAAAATCCCTGCCGCGCGCAGGGCGGGGCAGGGATGCGAGGGGTGTGGAACGGCCCGTTGGCACGGGCGGGAAATCAGGCGGAATCGACCATGCGCATGAAGCGCGCGCTGGCCTGCACGCATTCCCGCTGCAGCCGCAGGACGATGCTTTCCACGGGTTCTATGCCGCGGGCAAAGCCCACCGCCGGGCCCATGGACAGCATGCCTTCTTCATGCTGGCCCGCCTGATAGGCGAGGGCCTGGGTGCGTTCGCCGCTGATCAGTTCGCCGAAGTCCGCGTAGCTGCTGGCGCCCGCCTGTTCCAGCGCGGCGACCTTGCGGGCGTTTTCGTTGTCGAGAATGCGCCAGGTGTCGCCCAGGCTGCCGAGCACGGCGCGGGTGCCGTGCTCGCTGGTGTCGACCACGCGCTGCTTGTACGCGGCGTGCGCCGGGGTCTCCTGCGCTGGCGTGAAGACGCTGCCCATCACCACGGCGTCGGCGCCCAGGGCCAGCGCCGCGGCGATCTGCCGGCCGTGGCCGATGCCGCCGCCCAGCGCCAGCGGAATGCGCAGCTGTTCCAGGGCATAGGCGCCGTTGAGGAAGGTGGGCAGCTGGTTGCTGCCGGGGTGGCCGCCTTCTTCCATGCCGACCAGCGTGACTGCGTCCACGCCCATGTTCTGCGCCGCGACGGCATGGCGTACATGCGCGCACTTGTGGATGACGATGGCGCCAGCCTCGCGCAGCGCGGGCAGCAGCGGCGTGGGCGGCAGGCCCGCCGTTTCGAACAGGCGCACGCCCGCGTCGAGCGCGATGCGCAGCCGCGTCAGCATGGACTCGTTATTGGCCGCGCGGCGCGACAGCGTGAGGTTGACGCCGAACGGCAGGCCGCCCGTCAGTTCGCCGCAATCGCGCAGCGCCTGCCGGAAGTCCTGGTCCGTGCGTGAGCTGCGCGCGGTCATGAAACCCATGCCGCCTGCGCGCACCATGGCGGCGACCAGCCGCGCATCCGACAGCCACATCATGCCGCCCAGCAGCAACGGCCAGCGTATGCCCATCAGTTCGGTGATGCGGGTGGGCCAGCGTTGCGGAATGGCCGGAGCAAGAGGCTGGGTCACACGTGCCTCCCCATCAGCAGGATGGGCTGCAGTTCATGCGCCAACTGCCGTAGCGTGGGCCCGGCTTCATCGAGCATCAGTTGCCGGGGCAGCAGCGCCGCCGGGCCGCCGCAGCTGACCACGTAGCGTTCGCCGGCGGGCAGCTCGATGGCGGCGGCGACGGTGTTGATCTGATAGGCGGGGCGCTCGTGATAGACGAAGCCGCGCTCCGGATACCGGGCGATAGCGTCGGCAATGGCCTGTTGCTCCGTGGCATCGCCGGCCTTGCCGGATGCGCGGGCCTCTTGCAGCAGGGCCTCGCGTTCCTCGGGCGAGCAGCAGGCCAGGTAGGCCCAGCCGATCGCGCTATGGAACAGCGGTATGCGCGAACCCACGCGCAGATTCATCAGCAGCGGCGAATTTCCCTGGCAGCGCAGCAGGTAGACGATGCTGTCGCCGTCGCGCCGTCCCAGCGCCACCGCGACCTGATAGCGGTCGGCCAGCGCCTGCAACATGGGCCGGATGATGTCCAGCGCTTCCTGCCCCGCCAGCGCCGCGCCGCCCAGCGCGATGGCGGCGATACCAAGTTGCAGCTTGTCCTTGCCTGGCACGGCGGCCAGGAATCCCGTCTTTTGCAGGGTATGGCACAGCCGCCAGACCGTGGGCTGGGCCAGGCCGGTCAGATGGGCCAGTTCCGTCGTGCCCAGCATGCGCCGTTCGGCGCTGAAGCAGCGCAGGATGTCCAGCCCGCGGGCCAGCGCGGTGACGAATTGGCGGTCGGGTTCCGCGGAATCTTCGGTGGCGTCGTTCTTGGGCGCGCGAGGCGAGGCTCTTGACATGGGCAAGCTCCTTTTTTATGATCAATTCACTAAATGAATTATAAATTCGCATAGCAAATTATGCAAGATCAGGAGGACGAATGAGCGGTCAGCAGGATTGTGCGCCACAGGCCCAGGGCGTGATGTCCTGGCCTGGCGTTTGCCATTGGGGCGGGAAGGCCCTGGCCAGAACCTTGGCGGCCGCGGGCGCGCGCCTGCGCCTGCCGCTGGTGGTGACCGATGCCGGCACCTGGGGCGCAACGGGCGCCGCGGTCGAAGCGGCGCTTGCCGCCATGCCGGGACTGCAATGGCATGTCTATGACGGCGTGGTGCCCAATCCCGCCATGGACCAGGTGCGGGCCGCGCTGCACGTGGCGCGCGAGCAGGGCTGCGCCAGCGTGCTGGCGGTGGGCGGGGGCAGCGCCATCGACGTGGCCAAGGCGGTCTACGCCTGCCTGGCGGGCGGGTTCGATGCCGACGAATTGCAGGCGCCGTGTGGGCAAGCCTGGCTGAACGCCGCCGCCGATCCCGCCGATCCGCTCTTCATCGCCGTGCCCACGACTTCGGGCACCGGCAGCGAAAGCAGCTCGGCCGCGCTGATCCAGGGCGACGACGGGCGCAAGCGCCTGTACCGTTCCTTGCGCGCCCGTCCGGCGCTGGTGGCGCTGCAGCCCGAGCTTACGCTCAGCCTGCCGCCGCGCCCCACCGCGCAGGGCGGCTTCGACGCCGTGCTGCATGCGCTGGGCGCCTGGATCAATACCGATCCTTCCCCTGTCGGCAAGGCCATGGCCTTGCAGGCCCTGCGCCTGTGCATGCGGGCGCTGCCCGACGTGCTGCGCGCCCCGGACAGCCTGCGCGCGCGCGCCGACATGCAGATGGGCGCATATATGGCGGGCCTGGCCATCGGCATGAGCAAGGTGGACGCCGTGCACGCCATGTGCACGCCGCTGGAGTCGCGCGTCCACATGGCGCATGCGGAAGTGCTGGGTCCGATCTTCAGCGTGGTGGCGCGCCACACGGCGCAGACCGCCGCCGCGCCTTACGCCGAGGCCGCCCGCGCGCTGGGCATAGCCGCGACGAGCGACGAACAACAGGACGCCCTGGCCCTGATCGAGGCGGTCGAGTCGCTGGCGCGGCTGGCGGACATTCCCCTGCGCTTTTCCGGCTTGGCGCTGTCTGAGCAGGACGCCGCTCAGCTGGCCAGCCAGGCCATGCTGAGCGCGTCCATGCCCATCAATCCGCGCGTACTCGCGCCGGAAGAAATCCAATCCCTATATCTGCAAATGGCCGCGTAAGGAGCGCCCGCATGGATGTCATCGATTCCCGCCCCTATGAACTGCTGATCGGGGAAAACTGGCGCGCTGGCGCCGAAGGCCGCACGTTCGATACCTGCAACCCGGCCACGGCGCAGGTGCTCGCCAGCGTGCACGAAGCCTCGGCGGCAGATGTGGACGCCGCCGTGCAGGCTGCGCACACCGCCTTTGAAACGCACTGGCGCAAGACCACGCCGGCGCAGCGCGGCAAGCTGCTGCGGCGCCTGGCCGACCTGTTCGAGCGCGACCGCGAAAAGCTCGCCTGGATCGAAACGCTGAACGTGGGCAAGCCCATTACGCATTCGCTGGATTCGCTCAAGGGCATGCCGGCGTCGCTGGAGTACTTCGCGGGCATCATTCCGGCCCTGCGCGGCGAGACCATACCGGTGGGCAATGCCGACGTGCTCAATTTCACGATACGCGAGCCGCTGGGCGTGTGCGCGCTCATCATGCCGTGGAATTACCCGATGACGCTGACCGTCAACAAGCTCGGTCCGGCGCTGGCCGCGGGCAATACGGTGATCCTCAAGCCCTCGGAAGTGACGCCGCTGTCCAGCATGGCGCTGGCGCGCTTGTTCGAGGAAGCCGGCTTTCCGCCCGGCGTGATCAACGTGGTCAACGGTCCCGGCGCCACGGTGGGCGAACGGCTGGTCACTCATCCGCTGGTATCACGGGTGTCGTTCACCGGGGGCACCGTGACCGGCGCGCGTATCCAGGCGTCCGCGGCCGCCGACGTCAAGCGCGTCACGCTGGAGCTGGGCGGCAAGTCGCCGCTGATCGTGTTCGAGGACGCGCCGCTGGACAAGGCGGCGGCCGTGGCCGCGGGCGACATCATCAAGAATTCCGGCCAGGTCTGCATCGCCTGCACGCGCCTGCTGGTACAGGATTCCGTGCGCGAGGAATTCCTTGGCCTGCTGCAGCAGCGCCTGGACGCCGTGCGCATCGGCTCGCCCGCGGACCCAGCGACCGAGATGGGCCCCCTGGTCAGCGCGGCCCAGAAGCAGCGCGTCGAGAAGTACGTGGCGCTGGCGCGGGAAGAGGGCGCGCAGCCCGTCCATTACGGCAACATGAAGCTGGAAGGCGACACGGCCAAGGGCTACTTCGTGCCGCCCACGCTGCTGCTGAACTCCCATGCGCGCATGCAGAGCGCGCAGGACGAGATCTTCGGCCCGGTGCAATCCGTGATCGGCTTTCGCGACGAAGCCGACGCCTTGCGCATCGCCAACGACACGCGCTACGGGCTGGCCGCGGTGCTGTACACGCGCGACGGCGGCCGCGCCCTGCGCATGGCGCGCGGCCTGCAGTCGGGCAGCGTGGCCATCAACACCGGCCTGCGGACGTCGTTCGATGCGCCGTTTGGCGGCTACAAGCAGTCTGGCATCGGCAAGGAACGCGGGCTGGAAGCCATCTACGAAAACACCCAGCTCAAGAACGTCAAGTACGACACCACGATCTAGCGTGGCGCCCACAGGAGACAACATGAAGTTCATCGTCAAGCTGGCCTCGGGCCTGGCCGCCTGCATGCTGGCGGCCGGCGCGCACGCGGAATGGCCCGACCGTCCGCTGCGCATGGTCATCGGTTTCGCGCCCGGGGGCGCTTCGGACATCGCGTTCAAGATGGTGCAGGACGAGCTATCCAAAAAGCTCGGCCAGCCCGTGGTGCCGATCTACAAGCCCGGCGCCAACGGCAACATCGCCAACCAGGCCGTGGCCACGGCCGAACCCGACGGCTACACGGCGCTGTGGGCCAACGTCGGGCCGCTGGCCATCAACACTTATCTCTACAAGGGCGTGCAGGTCGATCCGGGCAAGGCCTTTGTGCCGGTCACGCAATTGACCGATTCGCCGCTGGTTGTGGTGGTGCCGAAGTCGTCGCCATTCCAGACCATGCAGGACCTGGTGCAGGCGGCGAAGAAGCCCGACGCGGGGTTGTCGTACGGGTCCGCCGGGCACGGCAGTTCCATGCACGTGGCGGGCGCCGCGCTGTCGCTGGCCCTGAACGCGCCCATGACGCACGTGCCTTACAAGGGCAGCGCGCCCGCGCTGCAGGACCTGATCGCCGGGCGCCTGTCCTTCATGGTGGACAGCCGCTCCACCACCGCGCCCTTCATCAAGGAAGGCGCGCTGCGCGCCCTTGCCGTCAGCGGCGACCAGCGCGTGGCGGACATGCCCGACGTGCCCACGGTGGCCGAGTCCGGCGTGCCCGGCTTCAAAGTGACGACCTGGCAGGCCGTGGTCATGCCGGCGGGCACGCCCCAACCCATCGTCGACAAGTTCTCCAAGGCCTTGCGCGACACCCTGAAGATGCCCGAAGTGCAGGAACGCTTCGCGCGCATCTACACGCCGCTGGTGGGCAGCACGCCCGAAGCCTTCGCGGTCTTCTGGGCCAAGGAGAGGGCCGGCGCCCAGGCTCTGGTGGAGAAGGCGCGGCTGCAGGTCGATTGAACGCCGGGCCCGGGCGGGCCCGGCGCGGCAGGAACAATGAAACTCGAATGGAATGGCATCATGGATCTGGAACTGAAGGGTTGCACCGCTTTCATCACGGGCGGCGCGGGCACGCTGGGCATGGCAATGGCCAGGCGCTTCGTGCAGGAAGGCTGCAATGTGGTGGTGTGCGACGCCAATGAAGAGGCGATCGAATCCGCCTGCGCCGAATTGTCTGCCTTGGGCGGGAACGTCCTGGGCGTGCGCGCCGACGTGACCAACAAGGACGAGGTCGGCCGCGCCGTGCAGCAGGCGGTCGAGCGCTGGAAAAAGGTGGATATCCTGGTCAACAACGCGGGCTTCGCGCGCGACCGTTATCTGACCAAGATGTCCGAGGAAGATTGGCACGCGGTGCTGGACGTGACGCTGCAAGGGGCATTCCATTGCTCGCGCGCAGTGCTGCCGCTGATGATGGAACAGCGCTTCGGCCGCGTCATCAACATCGCCTCGCGCGCCCATCTGGGAAATCCCGGGCAGACCAACTACTCGGCCGCCAAGGCCGGGCTGATCGGCTTTACCCGTTCGTTGGCGCTGGAGTCCGGCAAGTTCGGCATCACCGCCAACGCGGTCGCCCCGGGCGTCATTTCGACGCCGCGCATGCAGAAGCGCCCCGACTACCAAGAGCTGACCGAACGCGCCAAGACCAACACGCCGGTCGGCCGGCTGGGCGACCCGGCCGATGTGGCCGCGACGGTAGCCTTCCTGGCATCGCGCCTGGCCGGCTTCACCACGGGCGAGACCGTGCACGTGACGGGAGGGCGTTACGCATGAGCACGCCATTCGATCTGGACGAACATCTGGGCCGCCGCCTGTACTTCGAGGACCTGGCGTCCGGGCAGTCCTGGGAAAGTCCGCGCCGCACGGTCACCGAAGCGGATGTGGTGCAGTTCGCCGGGCTGTCCGGCGACTACAACGCGCTGCACACGGATGCCGTATTCGCCGCCAGCCATCCCTTCGGCCAGCGCGCCGCGCACGGCATGCTGACCCTGGCCATCGCGTCGGGCCTGACCACCCGCATGCCGGTGTACCGCCTGATGGACGGCACCCGGCTGGCGCTGACCGAACTGCGCTGCGTGTGGCGCAAGCCCGTGCTCATCGGCGACACCATCCATGTCGAATTGAGCATAGGCGAGAAGACGCTGTCGCAGAAGCGCCCCGGCACGGGCCGCGTGACCATGCTGCGCACGGTGAAGAACCAGAACGGCGAGGTCGTGGTGGAGTCGGAATGGACCACCCTGATGAAATGCCGACCGGAGGCCGCATGAGCGCCAGTCCTTCCCAGTTTGATCCCAACGTCCGCTTCGACGATCTGGTGGAGCTGACGCGGCCGCGTTCGGTCATGATCGTGGGCGCCTCCAGCAAGCCTGGCACGCTGGGCCACACCACCGTGGTCAACGTGCTGGAGCACTCGGATTTCGACGGCGAGGTGCACCTGGTCAACCCCAAGGGCGGCGAACTCTTCGGCAAACCCTTGCATGCCAGCGTGGACGCGGTGCCGGTGCAAGGTATCGACGTGGCCTTGCTGCTGGTGCCGGCCGAATCCGCCGTCGCCACGCTGCGCGCCTGCGCCGCCAAGGGCGTGCGCTACGTCATCGTGTTCACGGGCGGTTTCGCGGAGCTGGGCGTAGCGGGGCGCACGGTCGAGGCCGAGATGCTGGCGCTGGCGCAGCGCAGCGGCATGCGCCTGTACGGTCCCAACTGCGCGGGCATGACCATGCTGGCGCCGCGCCTGGGCCTGACCTTTTCCACCGAATTCCGCAACGACGGCAGGACGGGAAAACTCTCGCGCATCGGCCTGGTGACGCAGGGCGGCGGCCTGGGCCGTTCGCTCATGCAGGGCAACGAGCGCGGCGTGTGCTTTTCGCGCTGGTTCTCCACCGGCAACGAACTGGACCTGGACAGCGCGGACTTCATCAACTGGCTGGCGCATGACCCGGGAACCGACCTGATCTGCACCGTGATGGAAGGCATACGCAGCGGCCCGCGTTTCATTGCGGCGGCGGCGGCCGCGCGCCGCGCGGGCAAGCCGCTGATCGCGCTGAAGATCGGCCGCTCGGATTTCGGCAAGAAGGCGGCGCAATCGCATACTGCCTCGCTGGCGGGCGAGGATGCCGTCAACGACGCGGTGTTCTCGCAGTACGGCGTCATCCGCGTCGAAGACCTGGACGAACTGCTGGACGTCGCCAGCCTGATATCGCGCGTGGGCGTGCGCCGCCTGCGCAACATCTGCGTGTATTCATCGTCGGGCGGCGCGGGCGTGCTATCGGCCGACAAGGTGGGCGAAGCCGGGCTGGCCATGGCCGCGCTGGCGGATGAAACCGTGGCCGAGATGGCGCGGCACGCGCCCGCCTACGCGGCCCTGACCAATCCCGTGGACCTGACCACCAAGGCGCTGACCGACCCGGATCTGGCGCGGCGCTGCCTGGCGCCGCTGTTTGCGGACCCGGGCGTGGACGCCGTGCTCTATCCCATCACCTCCAATTATTCGGCCAGTACCGAAGGGCTGGTGCGCAACATGCTGGCGGTCGCACAGGGCGGCGCCAAGGCCTTCGTGCCCGTCTGGATGAGCAGCCGCCGCGGGCCGGCGCACGACCTTCTGATCCAGGAAGGATTCGCGCCGGTCTACAGCCTGCGCAACGCCATGCAGGCGCTCAAGCGCGTCAGCGCGTACGCGGACCTGGGGGCCGACGAGGCGCCGGACGCGCCGCCCGCAGGCCTGCCGGCGGCCGCGCCTGTCGTAACGCTGCCCTGCAATGAAGCGCAGGCCAAGGCGCTGCTGGCGCAGTACGGCGTGCGCGCGCCCCGCGAATCCCAGGCGGCCACGGCGCAAGAGGCGGCGGCAGCCGCGTGCGCCATCGGTTTTCCGGTGGCGCTCAAGCTGGTGGCCGACGGCGTGCTGCACAAGAGCGAGATCGGCGGCGTGCAGCTGCGGCTGCGAGATGAAGCCGAAGTGCGGCAGGCTTTCGAGAACATTGTCGCGAACGCGGCGCGGCATCAGGTGCCCGTCGCGGCCATCCGCGGCGTGCTGGTGTCGGAGATGGTGGTCGACGGCGTGGAAATGCTGGTGGGCCTGCATCGCGACGAGGTCTTCGGCCCGGTGCTGAGCGTGGGCGCGGGCGGCGTGTGGGTGGAGGTCGAGGCCGACGTGGCGCGCTGCCATCTGCCGGCCAGCCGCAAGCAGATCGAGCGCGCGCTGGACCAAACGCGCATCGCGCGCCGCCTGGCCAGCCATCGCGGCCTGCCGGCGCGCGACAGGGCGGCCCTGGTGGATGCCGTGCTGCGCATCGCGGCCTTGTTCACGGCGCTGGGAGACGACGTGCAATCGCTGGAGGTCAACCCGCTGGTGGTATTGGACGAAGGGCGCGGCGTGGTGGCGCTGGACGCCGTCATCGAATAGCAGGCCGGCGCAGCGGCCGTCCGCTGCCCGGAAAAAAACACGGAGATTTCAGATGTTCGACAGCAAGATCGGAGGCGGCGACGCCCATACCATCCTGGTGCGAGGCCATGACCTGGTGCAGGACCTGTTCCAGCGCGATTTCATCGACGTGCTGGCCCTGGAGCTGCTGGGCGAGTTCCCCACGCCGCAGCTCAAGACCATGCTCAACCTGTTCCTGGTGAGCGCGACCGACCATGGCCTCACGCCCAGCGCCTTGTCGGCGCGGCTGACCCTGCACGGCGCGCCCGAGGCCATGCAGGGCGCCCTGGCGGCGGGATTGCTGGGCGCAGGCAGCCGCTTTCTTGGCGTGATCGAATACGCCGCGCGCTTTCTGCGCGACGCCCTGCCCAAGCAGGATAGCTACACGGACGAGGAACTGCGCCGCTATGCCGAGGAATGCGTCGCGGCCAACAAGGCGGCCAAGCGCAAGATTCCCGGCGTGGGGCATCCCATACACGTGGACGGCGATCCCCGTTGCGAAAAGATGTTCGAGATCGCCAGGGACTGCGGCTATTACGGCAATTACTCGCGCTTTGCCGTCGAGTTGGCCGCGGCGGCCGCCCGCCAGTCGGGCCGCAAGATTCCGCTGAATGCCACCGGGGCCAAGGGCGCCATCGTGCTCGATATGGGCCTGACGCCGGAGTTGGGCAAGGCCTTGACGATGATCGGCCGTTCGGTGGGCCTGATGGCGCACATCATCGAGGAACAGAAGAATCCCATCGCCCAGAAGGTGTGGGACATGGCCGCCGGCAACGAGTGACGCGTCTGCCGGCCCGGGGTCAATCCCGGTCCGGCGTGCCCAGCGGGAACAGCGGCCGGTACGGCCGCGCTTCTTCCACGGCCCGCGCGAACGATGGACGCGCAAGCAGCCGCGCCCGATAAGCGCGCAGTACCGGATACGATTCGGCGATGCGGTGCGTCCAGTCGCCATAGAACAGCGAGGGCGCGGCGGCGCAGTCCGCCAGGGTAAAGTCCTCGCCAGCCGCCCAGGTCTTGCCGGCCAGATGCGTTTCGAGCCATGCATAGGCGACTTCCAGCTTTTCCACCGCCAGGGCCAGGGTTTCCCGCCGCTTGTTCTCGTCGCCCGAGAGCGCGCCACCTACCGCATGCTGCGTCCAGTTCATGACGTGCAGGTCGAAGAACCGATCCAGGAAGCGCACCTGCAGCGCTGTCCTGGGATCGGCGGGCAGCAGGCGCTGCGGCCCGGGATGATCCAGCTGCAGATGCTCGATGATGATGCTGGTCTCGGCGATGTTGCGGCCGCCGTCTTCCAGCAGCGGGAACTTGTGCAGGGGCCAGCGGCGCAGCCATTCGGCCGCGTGCTCTGGCGTGTCGGGGCCGATGCAGCGGAACTCGAATGGAGTGCAGTTTTCGTACAGCGCGATCAGCACCTTCTGCGTGTAGGAGGAGAAGGGATGGCCGTAAAGGGCGAGCGACATGGCGGGGGTCTCCGGGCGGAATCGCGATGAACGACGCCTAGCGTCGCCGAGACGAGAAACAATCGCAACAAATAATTTCAAACCTTTTGTGTCAGCGATCCGAGCGCCCATGCGAGGCGGCGCGGCAGTACGGGGGGCCGCGGCTCCCGCCGTTATTGGCCTGGCGGCTGCGATGCATGGCCGGGCGCTTGCGCGGGTCCGCATGAACGCCGGATCGGAGCCGGCCGGCGTGTGTTTCAGCCGCTATGCAAGGATTGCGATCTGGCCCCGAGCCAGTAGTATGCGCGCTCAACCGACCGATCCCGCTCATACCAAGGACTGATCCATGACCCTGACGCGTCCGCGACTTGCCCTGTCCGCCCTGGCGCTCGCGCTGGCCCTGTCTGGCTGCGCGCCTCATCCGTTCCTGAGCGCCGAAGGCACCAGGAACGATCCGCGCTATGCCCAGCTGCTGGATCTGATCGACGCGGCGCTGAAGGACGATATGGCCGTGGTGCTGGTGGCCGACATCATGCCGCATCGTTCGCTGAGCGACGCGTTGGAAATGACTAAATGGACCTCGCGCGTCATCTGGATGTACGAAAAGGATCCGCGCATAACTTTCAGCCGCGGCTTTCAGACCAACTCGCTACAACGGGACAAGAAGACGACCTATCTGTTCCAGGCCTTCGAGGTGCATATCCTGCCGCCGGGCAAATATCTGCTGACCGGTGGCGACGACTACAAGCTGAATGCCTTGCTTGACCAGGTCGGCGCTGCGAGCGGCAAGGAGGGTTCGGGCCGCGGCGCCAACGGCACCGCCTATCTGTCGCCCGAGCTCTATCGCGAGTTCTACCGGGAAACCAACTGGCGCGACGCTACCTATGGCACCGAGACCAAGACGCGCACGGTCTGCACCGCCGTGCACGCGGCTTCGGGCGCCTGCGTGAGCTGGGGCGAGCAGCAATACAGCGAGACCACGCAGCTCGGTGCGGCCGGCTATCGCGAAGAGACCGATTCCCGCGATATCCCCGCGATCAAGGTGCAGGCCCGCATCCCGCCGCAGCAGGCGCTGGCAAGTTTCACGCTCAAGAGCGGCCAACTGGTGCTGAGCCAGCGCATGCACCTGAAGACGCCGAGCTACAAGTATCGGCAGTCCGCCTGCCGCGCGGTCGATCCGAAGATGATCGAATGCCCGCTCGAAGATCTGACCGTCTACACGCGTCCAGCGCCCATGGAGTTCACGCAGAAGTACATCGAGCGGCTTGAGAACGTAAGCGCGGAACACCGTCAGCTTCTGGCCAAGATGACACCGATGCAGATCACGCCCTTGGGCAAGCAGGGCATGGAAGACCCGATCTGGGGTGTGCCGCTGTCGCTGCGCAAGGGCAAGTAGGCGACGAGCCTCGGGGGGCGCTGGAAGGGCCGCCCGTCATCGTAGAGAACAGGGCGGGCGCTGGCGGATTGACAGGCAAAATCCGCTTCCCGATCCAGAGCGGAACTGGAATTAGCGTTATCCTGCCGCCAGACTAGATCGTCGGCTGCCATGCCTACCGGGATGGCGCCGATGCCGCGACCGGCGAGGACTGCGCACTTGAAGCAAATCCGGCACTACCTGTTTGGCATCATCGTCTCCTTCCTGCTGGCGGGACTGCTGGCGTTCCTGGGCATCGTGTTCGTCTCCAGCCCCAATCTGGGCTGGGGCGCGCAGGCGCTGTTGAGCTATGGCGTGTTGTTCGGCGGGCCTCTGGCCCTGGTGCTGGCGCTGTGCTGGATCATCTACATGGTGCGCGATAAAGGCCAGGTGCCGGGGCGCGTCCACGCGTTGATGTTCCTGCCCACGGTGTTGGCACTTGCCATCGTGCCCGTCAGCGACTCCATCGAGCAGGGCAGGTGGGACCGTTTCCAGGCGTCGCACCCAGCGATCGAGGAAGCGCATGTCAATCTGAGCGGGCGCACGATCTGGACGGACCGGAGCGGCGGGAGCGTGTCGTCGGGCTCGTCGCCGTACCTGGAGCCCGGGTCGGTGGCTCAATACATGTTTTCGCGCTTTCGCCGCTATCCGAACCAGGGGGCCGCGGCCAGCGAGAATTTCCCCTACGACGGCGCGCGCCTGAAGGACGGCGTGGATCGCTACGTGTACTCCAGCCAGGACGGAACGCCAGGCGCGTCCGTGCCGCTGAAACGCCAGCCGTATCCGGATATGGGCAAGCTGCCCTTGGCGTCCGCGCAGGGCGAAGCGGAGCTGGTGGTTTATCACTATTACCACTATGCCGATCACGTCGAGGTGGCGCCGGGCATCGCGCGCTTCGCTGGCACCACCGACGACCGGATGGAGGCGGCCGGGATGCCCGGGGTGGCGATTTTCAGCCTGCAGAACTTGACGCCGCAGAGCATCGCCCGGGTGGAGATCAACGGCCAGGCCTATGACATGGGCTCGCAGGCGGCGCGCAGCGTGCTGCGGCAGCCTTGCGATCCGGTGCGTGGCGGTAGCCCGGTCCTGCTCGATCTGGAGCAGCCCTTGCGGGTGCGTTGGCAGACGCTGGAAGAACCCGGGACCTGGCGCGAGGCGACAGTGAACGTCCCGGCCTTCAGCGCGGCGAGCGGCAAGGACCCAGGCAAGGGCCTGCAGCGCGTGCGGCTGTACTTCCTGCCGGATGAGACGGTGGCTGCCGAACGCTACAGGGAGATCCGCGCGCGCGGCGAACTCTCCGTCCGCGCTACCGGCCTGCCCGCCGCCGCGCAAGCCTATACGGGCTGCGGCGGCGCGTATTCCGGCTACAACCCGCAGACGGTGAAGCTGCTGGGCAACTGAGGCCTGCGCGCGCTACACGTCTTCGATGCGCTGCGAGGGCGCAAGGGGCGTACCGAGGTCCAGCATGGCGTAGATCCGCTGCGTGAAACGCTGCCGCCGCGTGGGCCTGCCCATGCGCCAGCGCGTGTCCAGCCATAGCAGGGGCAGGGCGAAGCCCAGCCACACGATGAAGAAGAGCGCCAGCAGGAAGACGGCCAGTTCGGGAAAGTCCCGGAACGAACCGTCGTCCGGTCCGGCGAAAAACTGCAGGCCGACCACGAACAGCCAGGCCGTCAGCATCAACGCGCCTATCAGCTTGAGCAGGCGCGCGCGCTGGCTCATGCCCACGCGGATAGGCGTGTCCCTGCCTTGCTCGCCGCCGTAGTAGCGGTGGCACATATAGCAGCGGCCATCTTCCAGATTGCGCAGCGCATAGACGGCGCGCCGGCCATCCTGGTGGACGGAGGCCGTGCGCACTGCCAATTCGACGCGGTCGCCCTCGGCCAGGAAGGGCAGCGCGTCGCCGAACGCTTCCTGGGCGATCATCGCGTAGTCCACGCCGTTGACCGTGTAGCGGTAGATGCCATAGTTCGGCCCTTTGTGAACCTGGCGCATCTCATGCGTGAGGCCGGTAAGGCGGCCCCGCACGTACCCGATGGGCGGTTCGCCCTCGTCCTGCGTCGATAGCGGCTCCAGGCGTGGCGGCTCGGGCGGCGGGGCAGGTATGCCGGCAACCGGCTTTTGCTCGGGATCGAAAAGCGCTTCGGTTGCCAGGATCAGCGGGCGGTGGCGGCGGTTGTGCCAGAGGCCGTGCATGGCCGAACCCGCCACCACCAGCGCCACCAGGGCGACGACCAGCGAGAAGACCATCAGGAACACGCGTGTGAGGCTGGCGATGCCGAGCAGCCAAGCCAGCCACACGAACGCCGCGCAGACCGCGCCGCCGATGACGACCTCGCGCCAGCCGCGCCGTTTCAGGGTTTGGTAGTAGCGCGGCGGGATGGGCTCTCCACGCGCCGGAACCGCCCAGGAGAAGACGGCCGGCCCCTCTTCGCCGTCCATCACACCCAGGCGCGCCGGCATGCCCTGCTGATGCAGGCGCTGCAATTGATTGATCTGCGGCGCTTCCAGCCCGGCGGCGATCACGCTTTCTGTTCCTACGCGCAGGAACGCATCGTGCCGCACGAGCGGCACCGCGAGGCGGATCTGGTCGATGGTTCCTTCGAGTATGCGGGCGGAGGGCTGCGCCATGACGGGGTTGGAGGATGAAAACCGTCAAGGATAGCGTAGCCGCCTGCGTGAGCTACCAAGCGTCCGGCAAAGTCCCAGGCCCTTCATGCGTGGGGAAATGCGGCAGCACTTCCTCCGCCAGTTCCTGCAGCACGTCCGCCGCGGGCCGTTGCGAGAACTGGATGCCCAGCGCGGCGTGATTGACGCCGGCCTCCTGCCATTCTTCCAGCAACGCGATCAAGCCTTTCCTGCCCGTGCGCAGCACGAAGCCGTTATGCAAGGGCGTGCGGGGATGGTCGGGGTCTTCGGCCAGGTCCAGCCATTCATTGGTCATGTGCGGCCGGAAGCCGCCGTCGGGAATCTGGGCGCGCCAGGCGCGGATCTTGGCCCTCAGGCGCTTGGGTCCTGTCGACGTATCGGTGGCGTCGGGATAGGTCAGCCAGCCATCGGCGTGTTCGGCGATCCACGGCAGCGACTGCCCCGACGAACCGGTGACGATGAGTGGAATGACGCCCGCGGCGGGCTTGGGCAGGAATTCCGCGTTGCTGAAGCGCCCCAGCGGCGAATCGATCTCCAGGCGTCCTGGGCGCATCAACTGACGGAAGTACGAAACCGCCTCGGCGAAACGCGCAGCGCGTTCGTCGTGATTCAGCCCATAGGCAGGAAACTCGACCGGACGGTCTCCCGACGCAATCCCCAGCACCAGCCGGCCGCCCGACAATTGGTCGATGGTTGTCGCCGCCTTGGCCAGATCGATGGGGGGGCGCAGGGAAAAGATCGCGCTGCCCGTGGCCAGTGCAATCTTCTTCGTTTGCGCCGCCAGAAAGGCCAGGTAGGTGAACGGATCGAAGACCTGGCCGGCATCGCCGAACGAAGGGGAGTACAAGGGTACGTCGCGCACCCAGACGGCGGCAAACTCCTGCCGGTCGATCTGCCGCACAAGTTCGGCCTGCCCCGCAAGGACCGCCATGCTGCCTTCATAGAAGCGCAGCGGCAGGAAGATGCCCAGCGTCAGGCGGTCGGGCGCGAACATCCGCCGATAGCCGGGGTGCGCGGAAAAAGCGAAGTACGACGCTCCCGTCGTGCCATGGAGAGAGAGGGTGGTGTCCATTCCGACTGTCCTTGTTTCCTTCAAGCGCCCGTTGCCGGCGTGGGCAGGGTGATGCCTTTGGCGACCGCGGGCCGCGCTGCCACGCGTTCGTGCCATGCGCTCAGGTGCCGGTGATGGCTGAAATCGAAATCGATGATCCGTGCGATGTGGCTCCAGCCGAAATGCGCGATATCGGCGATGGAGTAGGCGTCGCCGGCAAGGTAGGGCTGATCGGCCAGCCTGCGGTCCAGCACCGCGAGCGCATCCTCGGTCAGGCGCTGGTAGCGTTCGAGCGCGGCGGGGTTGCGCGCCTTGTCGAACACCTCGAAGTTCACGCGTTGCCCGATGATGGGACCGACGCTGCTGGAATGGAATTGCAGCCACTTGATCGCTTCCCAGCGGCCTTGGATGTCCGTGGGCAGCAGCCTCCCGGTCTTTTCCGCGAGATACAGCAGTATGGCCGCCGATTCGAACAGCGCCACGCCGGTTTCATCATCGGTCAGTACCGGAATGCGGCCGTGCGGATTCAGGGCCAGAAAATCCGGCTGGCGGTGCTCGCCCTGCGCGATGCGCACATGGTGCAGGCGGTAGGGCAGTTCCAGTTCTTCCAGCGCGATGGTGGCCTTGTAGCCATTGGGAGAACTATCGGTGTATAGATTCAGCATGGGCTTGCTCATTTAAGATTAGCTAAATATTCAGGATCCGCGGCGGCATTGAAATTTTCTTTGTTGAGCGGGATCCGGTACAGCGATCATTTCTCACTTTTAAATTTAGGAAATCTAAAATGACGGCAACGCTTCCCCTGCAGGCGCTGCGCACTTTTGTCGAGGTAAGCCAGCGCGGCAGCATCACCGCGGCGGCGCAGGCCTTGCATGTCACGCCGGGCGCCGTCAGCCAGCAGATCCGGCTGCTGGAGGACCGGCTCGGCATCGCCCTGCTGGTGCGCGAACGCCACGGCATGCGCATGACGGAGGCGGGCGCCGAGGCGTATCCGATGCTTAGCGCGGCGTTCGCGCAGATCGACAAGGCAGTGGACATGCTGGCCGCGAAGCAGGCGCGGCAAAGCCTGACCGTCAGCACCGTGGCGACGTTCGCGGCGTCTTGGCTGGTTCCACGCCTGGGGCGGTTCAAGGAACGGCATCCGCACATCGAAATCCGGGTAGAGGCGACGCCTGCCCTGGTCGATCTGCGGCGCGACCACGTCGATGTCGCCCTGCGCCACGGGCTGGGCGACTATCCGGGACTGGATGTGGTGCCGCTGATGGCGCCGGTGCTCGTGCCGGTGGCCGCGCCAGGCTTCGCAGCGGCGCTGGCCGAACCGGCGGACTGCCTGGATTACCCGCTGCTGCACGATGCGGACCGCGCCGATTGGCCGCTGTGGCTAAGCGCGCATGGCGTGGCCCAGGATGCCCGGGCGCAGCGCGGCAATGCGTTCGATGACGATTTCCTGCTGATCCGGGCGGCGGAAGCGGGCCAGGGACTTGCGCTGGTGCCCGCCGCGCACGCGCAGGAAGAGATCGCGGCCGGACGCCTGGTCCAGGCGCTGGACAAGCCCTGGCCCGCGAGGTTCGCCTACTACGCCGTCAGCAGGCCCGGCGCGGTCCAGCGTCCGGAAGTCCGCGCCTTCATCGACTGGATCGTCGAGGAGGCCAGGGCGTGACCGCTACGGCTGCTTACGCGGCAAGGAGTTTTCAAGCCTGGAAGCGCCGCGCAGCCTGAAACAGCTGGCGCTCGCTGCCCGCGCGACCCAGCAGTTCCAGGCCGACGGGTATTCCGCTGGGCGTGAAGCCGATGGGCACGCTCAAGGCCGGCAGCCCCGTCACCGCCGCGAGCAGCCCATTGCCGCCGCGCTGGGCCTGGCCCAGCAGTGCCGGCGCGCCACGCACGCTGGGATAGGCCAGCAGGTCCAGCTGGCCTTGGTCCATGGCAGTCAACAATTCGTCGCGCAGCACCTGGGCGCGGGCCAGCACCGCGAGGCGCGCGCTGCCGTCGGGATCGCGCAGCGCATCGCGCTCGCGCAGCAGCGGCGCGACTTCCGGGTGGGGATAGCCGCCGTCCAGGATGTCGGTCAGGCTGCGCACGGGCAGACCCGCATCGCGCAGGCACAGGGCCAGCGCGTCGCGGAATTCATGGCCGGTGACGTTGGCGGCGGTCAGGCGCGCGTCTTCCAGCGCCAGCGCGACTGGCTGGATCTGTGCGCCCTCGGCTTGCCAACCGGCGAGCGCCGCGCGGACGTGGCGCGACACCTCCAGTTCCGCGCCGGCTGGGCCGAAGAATGCTTCCAGCGTGCCGATGCGCCAGGCCCGGTCCGCGCCGCGCGCGTCTTCGCCTTGTCCCGCCATCACCGACCACAGGGCTGAGATATCAGCAAGGCTGCGGGCCATCGGGCCGACCGTGTCGAGCGTCGGCGACAGCGGCACCACGCCGGCGTTGCTGTAGCGTCCGGCCGTGGGCCGCAGGCCCCAGACCTGGTTGAAGGCCGCGGGGATGCGGATCGAGCCGCTGGTGTCGGTGCCTATCGCGGCCGCCGCGAAGCTGGACGCCACCGCGACGGCGCTACCGCCGCTGGATCCGCCGGGAACGCGGGCGGCGTCGTAGGCGTTGCGCGTGCGGCCGGATAGTGAAGAAACGTTGGTGATGCCGCAGGCCAGTTCGTGCATCGTGGTCTTGCCCAGCACCACGGCGCCGGCTTCGCGCAGCCGGCGCACGACGTCGGCGTCGCGCTGCGGGCGGCGGCCGGCCAGCGCGAGCGAGCCAGCGGTGGCGGGCATGCCCACGGTATCGATGTTGTCCTTGAGCAGAAGGGGAATGCCGTGCAGCGGCCCCAGCGCCGCCCCGCGCTGTCTTTCCCTGTCCCGATCGGCGGCCTCGGCCAGCGCCTGGCTGTTCAGCGCGATGACCGCGTTGAGCGCTGGCCCGGCCTGGTCGTGCGCGGCGATGCGCGCCAGGTAGGCGCGCACCAGGTCCATGGCGCTGAGCGCGCCCGCTGCCATGGCCGACCGCAGCTCGGCGATGCCGCGGCCAAAGACCGGGTCGCTGCCCGGCAGAGGACCCGCCAGCAGGCGCGGCGCGCTCATCGGAAGTGGCACGCCACCCAGTGCTGCCCGGCGTCCGAGCCGTCTGGCCGCTGGGTCAGGACCGGCTGCTTCTCCTTGCACACTGGCTGCGCCAGCGGGCAGCGCGTGTGGAAGCGGCAGCCGCTGGGAGGATTCGCCGGGCTGGGCGGATCGCCCTGCAGCAGCTTGCGCTGCGCGGGCTTGTGCGGATCGGGAACCGGGACGGCCGACAGCAGGATTTCCGTGTACGGGTGCAGCGGGCGCGAGAACAGCGTGTCGCGGTCGGCGACCTCGACGATGCGGCCCAGGTACATCACCGCCACGCGATGGCTGATGTGGCGCACCACCGCCAGGTCATGCGCGACGAACAGGTAGGCGATGCCCATCTCTTCCTGCAGGTCCATCAGCAGGTTGATTACCTGCGCCTGCACCGACACGTCCAGCGCGGACACCGGTTCGTCGCACACGATCAGCTTGGGCCGCAGGGCCAGCGCCCGCGCGATGCCCAGGCGCTGCCGCTGGCCGCCGGAGAACTCGTGCGGGAACTTCTTCATCGCCTCCGGACGCAGGCCGACCTTGGAGAACAGCCAGGCGATCTCATCGGCGCGTGACCGGCCGCCCGAGGTCGGGAAGTTCTGCAGCGGTTCGCCGACGATGTCGCCTGCCGTCAGCCGTGGATTCAGCGACGCGTACGGATCCTGGAAGATGATCTGCATGTCGCGCCGGCGACTGCGCATCTGCTCGGCCGACAGCGCCAGGATTTCCTCGCCTTCCAGCCGTACGGATCCCGAGGTCGGCTGGATCAGGCGCAGCACGGACTTGCCGGTGGTGGTCTTGCCGCAGCCGGATTCGCCCACCAGCGCCAGGGTCTCGCCGCGGGCGACAGAGAACGACACGCCGTCCACGGCCTGGATGACCTTGCGGCGCGGCTTGAACCAGCCGCCCGCGCCGGGATAGTGCATCTTCAGGTCGCGCACTTCCAGCAAGGGCGTGGTCGGGGCGGCGGGCTGGTTGCGGGCGCTCATGCTTGGACTCCAGTCAGGGCGGCGCCGGGGGGCGTCGAAGCGGCCGCCTGCGGGGCCGGTTGCGCGGCGACGCGCGCCGCTTCGTGGCAGGCGACCACGTGGTCGCTGCCATGTTCCAGCAATTGCGGCGCTTCGGCCCGGCAGCGGTCGGTGGCGTAGGCGCAGCGCGGCGCGAAGCTGCAGCCTTTGCCCAGCTCGCTGGGCGCGGGCACCATGCCGGGGATCTCGGCCAGGCGTTGCGTCGACGCGTTCATCGACGGCATCGACGCCATCAGCGCCCGCGTGTACGGATGCAGGGGGCGGTCGAACAGTTCGGTGACGGGAGCTTCTTCCACCTTGCGGCCTGCGTACATCACGGCCACGCGGTCGCAGCATTCGGCCACCACGCCCAGGTCGTGGGTGATCAGCACGATGCCCATGCCCAAGCTCTGCTGCAGGCTGCGCAGCAGGTCCACGATCTGCGCCTGGATGGTCACGTCCAGCGCCGTGGTCGGTTCGTCGGCGATCAGCACTTCGGGATTACAGGCCAGGGCCAGCGCAATCATCACGCGCTGCCGCATGCCGCCGGAAAGCTGGTAGGGGTACTCGTGCACGCGCCGTTCGGGTTCCGCGATCTGCACCAGGCGCAGCATTTCCTCGGCGCGGCGGTAGGCCTCGCGGCGGCCGAGCTTTTGATGCAGCATCACCGTTTCCGCGATCTGCCGGCCCACTGTCAGCACGGGGTTCAGCGAGGTCATCGGTTCCTGGAAGATCATCGAGATCCGGTTGCCGCGGATCTGGCGCATCTGCTTTTCGGTCAGGCCCAGCAGGTCGGTGCCGCGGTAGCGGATCTGGCCGCCGGCATAGCGCCCGGGCGGCGTCGGGATCAGCCGCAGGATGGACAGCGCGGTGACGCTCTTGCCGCAGCCGGACTCGCCGACCACGCCCAGCGTGCGGCCTGCCCGCACCTGGTAGGACACGCCGTCCACCGAGCGCACGGTGCCGGACACGGTATCGAAGTAGGTGCGCAGGTTGTCGACTTCGAGCAGCACATCGCCAGGGGCGACGGCGGCGGGAGAGATTGCCATGGCGTGCTCCTAGCGTTGGTTGGTCAGGCGGGGGTCGAGCGCGTCGCGCAGGCCGTCGCCCATCAGGTTGATCGCCAGCACGGTGACGGCCAGCAGGATGCCCGGATACAGGATGGTGTAGAACGCCACCGCCACGTAGTTGCGGGCGTCGGCCATCATGTTGCCCCAGCTGGGCACCTGGGCTGGCACGCCTACGCCCAGGAACGACAGCACCGCTTCGGTCAGCACCGCGGTGGCGGCAATGAACGTGGCCTGCACCACCAGCGGCGTGACCATGTTGGGCAGCACGTGGCGCCGCAGGATCACCGGCAGGCGCGTGCCCACGGCGTGGGCGGCTTCGACGTAAAGCTGTTCGCGCAGCGTCAGCGCCAGCGAACGCACCAGGCGCACCACGCGGGGTACCTGCGGAATGGCGATCGCGATGATCACCGTGGTCAGGCTGGCGCGGATCACCGCCATCAGGGCGATGGCCAGCAGGATGTCGGGAATGGCCATCATGCCGTCCATGATGCGCATGATGATCGCGTCGGCCCAGCGCACGAAGCCCGCCATCAGGCCCAGCACCACGCCGACCGCGGTCGCGATCAGCGCCACCACGATGGCCACCACGAGCGACACGCGGCCGCCCCACACCACGCGGCTGAACACGTCGCGGCCCAGCGCGTCGGTGCCGAAGTAATGTTCGGCCGACGGCGGCTTCATGCGTTGCAGCGGATTGATGCTGATAGGGTTGTGCGTAGCGATCCAGGGCGCGGCGATGGCCAGGCCCGCCACGATCAACAGCAGCGCCAGGCCCAGGATCAGGGTGGGGTGCTTGCGTATCCAGCGCCAGCGGCGGCCGCTGGCGCTGAGCGCCTCGTGCAGCACCACGGGCGGGCTGGTGGAAATCGAGCTTTCTGACATGATTCTTTCCTGCGGCGGCTCAGTAACGGATGCGAGGATCGAACAGCCGGTAGCTGAGGTCGATCAGCAGATTGATCAGCACGTAGGTGCCGGCCGATAGCAGCAGCACGCTCTGGATCACCGGATAGTCATGGTGCTGGACCGCGTCGATGACCAGCCGGCCGATGCCGGGAATGGCGAACACAGTCTCGGTCACGACCACGCCGCCGATCAGCAGCGCGATGCCCACGCCCACCGTGGTGGCAATCGGGATGGCGGCATTGCGCAGCGCGTGCTCCAGCACGGGCAGCACCGCCAGGCCCTTGGCGCGCGCCGTGCGGATGTAGTCCTCGTGCAGCACTTCCACCACGGTTGCGCGGGTCATGCGGGTGATCAGCGCGATGTATACCAGCGCCAGGTTGATACAGGGCAGGGTCAGGTTGCGCAGCCACGGGCCCACGCCCTCGGACAGGCTGACATAGCCCTGCACCGGCAGCCATTGCAGCTTGATGGCGAAGCCGTAGATCAGCAGGTAGCCGACCAGGAACACCGGCACCGAGAACGCCAGCACGGCGAACAGCATCACCAGGCGGTCGATCCAGGTGCCGGCGCGGTAGGCGGCCAGCACGCCCAGCGGCACGGCCACGATGATGGAGACCAGCATCGTGAGCGCGGCAATGGACAACGTGGGTTCCACCCGCTGCGCCAGCAGCTGCGTCACGGGCACGTGGGTGAAGATGGACGTGCCCAGGTCGCCTTGCAGCAGCTTGCCCGCCCACAGCCCGAACTGCCGCCAGAGCGGCTCGTCCAGGCCCAGCGCCACGCGCAGCTTGGCGATGTCGTCGGCGGAGGCGAAATCCCCGGCGATGAGCGCCGCCGGGTCTCCCGGCGACAGGTGGATCAGCAGGAAGACGATCACCGCCACCACTGCCATGACAGGCACGATGGCAAGCACTCGCCGGATGATGTAACCCATGGTTGTCTCGCGTATCGATTAGGCTGGCTGCGGATTACTTGTCCAGCACCCACAGGTTCGGCAGGCTCCAGATCTTTTCCGCATTCTTCAGGCTGTTGTGCGAGGCGAATGCCCGCGAATACTGGCCCACCGAGATTGCGGGGAAAGCTTCATAGGCGCGCTCCTGGAACTGGTCCAGCACGCGCTTGCGCTCGTCCGAGCTGGTGGCCGCGATCCACTGGGCGCGCAGTTCGTCCAGCTTCTTGTCGCAGGGCCAGCCCGGCAGGCTGTTGCCGCACACCGCGCCCAGGTAGGTGTTGCTGATGGGCGAGTCGACGTTGAACTCGGAAGCGGCCGACAGGAAGATGTTCCAGCCGCCCTTGTCGATGGGTTCCTTGCGGGCCCGGCGGGCGGTCAGCGTGGCCCAGTCCATGGACTGGATGTCGAGGTTGACGCCGATGTCCTGCAGCGCCTGGATGGCGACCAGCGTGGCGGAGTTCAGGTAGGCCAGGTCGGTGGGCAGCAGGATCGCGACCTTCTCGCCCTTGTATCCGGCTTCGGCCAGCAACTTCTTGGCCAGCGCGGGATCGGGCTTGGCGTAGGGCGCCGCGCCGGCGGTGGTGTCGTTGGGGCCGCCGCAGATGAAGACCGTGGCGCAGTACTTCATGCGCAGGTCGTCCGGGTAGCCCATGGCGGCGGTGAACTTGTCCTGGTCCACCAGGTGGGCCACGGCCTGGCGCGCCTTCTCGTTGTTGAACGGCGGCATGGACTGGTTCAGGATGATGTAGCCCTGGGCGCGCTCCATCACGCCGATCTTGACGTTCTTGTTGCCGCGCAAGGCGTCGATGTAGTCCGCCGGCGCCTGTTCGATCATGTCGACTTCGCCGTTGGTCAGCGCGGCCGTGGCGCTGTTGGAATCGGGCAGCACGCGCCATTCCACGCGCGGGATGTGCGGGGTCTTGTTGCCGGCCAGGCCGTCGGCCTGGGCCTTGGGGCCGACGTAGTTCGGATTCTGCTCGAACACGATCTTGCTGCCGGGCACCCATTCGGCGCGCTTGAAGAGGTAAGGGCCGGAACCTACGACCTCGGTCAGCGGGCGGTCGGCCGGCTGCGAGGCCAGGCGCTGGGGCAGGATGAACGCGGGATAGCTGGACACCTTCGCCAGGCCTTCGAGCACCAGGTCGAACGGCTGGTCCAGCGTCAGCTTGAAGGTGTTGGCGTCCACGGCTTCCCACTTGCCGCCGGCGCGTGTGATGGCCTGGCCGATGTTGTCGCGCGCGGACCAGCGCTGCAGCGACGCGATCACGTCGGCGGTGGTCAGCGCCTGGCCGTCGCTGAACTTCAGGCCAGGCAGCAGCGTGAAGGTCCAGGTCTTCTTGTCGTCGCTGGCCGAATACTTTTCCACCATCTGCGGCTGCGGCTTGCTGTGCGAGTCCATCGCGAACAGCGTGTCGTACACCATGTAGCCGAAGTTGCGCGTGATGTAGGCGGTGGTGAAGGTCGGATCCAGCACCTTCAGGTCGGCGTGCGGCACGATGCGCAGGGTCTTGGCCTGCTGCGCGTGCGCCGGCGCGGCGCCAAGGGTGAAGGCCAGGCCGAGGGTGGCCGTCGAGAACAGGCAAAGCAGGCGTTTTTTCATCGCGCTAGGCTCCCATCTTGTTGGTGGAGGCGCCGGCGTCCGCGCGCCGGCAGGTTCTTAGAGCGGCCACTTGGGCAGCCGGATATTGCGGTACGTGAGCGTTTTCCAGTCGGGCGTGGCGACGCCCTTGCCGCCGACATAGATGATGTGGCGCGCGACTTTCGAGAACGATGCATGGAAGTGCTGCGCGGACTTGACCACCACGATCTTCCTGGAAGAAAGATCGCAGCCCAGCTGCGTGAACAGGTCCATGTTGATGGCCTGGTTGCGCAGTGAGGTCAGCACGATCTCGATGCCCTGGGTCTCGACCAGCGCGCAGTCCCCCATCGCTGCCGGCGCGCCGGACAGGCCCGTCATGATCATGTCGGCATGGATGGCCTTGACCGTGCAGCGCAGGTCCAGAGGGTCGCCGGACAAGGGACCGACCTTGCCGCCAATGCGCAGGTCCAGCACCGCGCCGGGACCGGCGTCGAACGCAATGCGCGCCGAAACCGGATCCCACATGGGACCCAGCGCCGCGTTCGTCACGCCGCGTTCCAGCATGCGGCTCAGGACAAACGTGGCGTCGCCGGGCGCGCCGCTGCCGGGATTGTCGGGCCGGTCGGCCAGCACCACCGGACCGTCGCCGAAGGCCAGCGCTTCGTCCAGCGCCTGGTCCACGCTGCGGTAGGGCACCATGAGCTGCTCGCGCATGCCGATGAGTTCATCGGCCAGGCGGCGCGCCAGCGCTTGCGCGGCGCTAGCGTCGCCATCGGCGTAGACCAGCACCTTGGTGCCCATTTCCGGCACGTCGCCGGTGGCGAAGCCTTGCGCCGCCGAGATCGACAGGATGCCGTCGCGGCCTTCCAGCGCCTTGATGCGGCTGACGAAGCCCTGCGCCGGTTCGCGGGTGGTGTGCATGGGCACGATCATGTCGCAGTCGACCAACGCCGCGACGGGTCGCGTGCGCCCGGCCTGCGCGTCCAGGCACAAGGCCAGCAGGTCCTCGGCGCGTTCACGGATGTCGGTGTGGGGATATTCCTTGAACAGGACCAGCACCGTGGCCTGTTCCACCATCAACGGACTCAGGTGCGCATGGGGATCCAGTTCGGCGCCCACCACCACATCGGGGCCGACGACCTCGCGCACGTGGCGCAGGATGTCGCCCTCGCAGTCGTCGTAGCCGTCGGCCACCATGGCGCCGTGCAGGCCCAGCAACACCATGTCCACCGGCATCGCCGCGCGCAGGTCGGCCAGGATCTGGTCGCGCAGCGTCTCGTAGGCGGCGCGGGTGGTCGTGCCGCCCGGCTGCGCGGACGTGACCAGGCCTTCGGCCAGCGTCCAGCCGGCCTCGCGGCCGCGCTGCCGTGCCACGTACAGCGGCGCGCCTGCAAAGGTCACCGAGTCCGGATGCGTGCCCGCCGGATAGTAGTCGCGGTCCTGGAAGGAGGCGAGGCTGGTGGCCATGGGCGCGAAGGTGTTGGTTTCCGTGCCCAGGCCGGCGCTGAAGATCTTCATGGCCGGGCCTCCGGACAGGCTGCTGCATGCGCCGCGGCGCGCGCGGCGGTCCAGGTCGACGACATAGTTTTCCCCTTGTATGGATCGGATGTCCGTCATTGCCGCCACATGAGAGAGGCACTGCGTTCCGTATCGCGGATGATCGGCGGCACACCAGCGAGGCACAAATAGCTAACGTGTTCCCATGGATAACCCAAGGTTATGGTGTGCGCTTTTTCGGGGAAAATCGCGGCGAAAAGCGCGCAGATCGGCTGCTTTTAAGGGAAAACGATAGGCCGGCCGAAAGCCTTTCCACGCGCATATGAAAGGTTATGGACAGTTCATGATTTGGAATTTGTGGGCGGGTCTGGCGGCGCTCAGAATCTGGAGCTGTTCCTGGCCGGCGGGCAAGCCGCAAGGCCGTCGCCCTTCAACCGCTAGCGGCGCGCCGCGCCCTGGAGTCGCCCCATGCGCATATTCACCGGCGCCCTCGCCACCGAAACCAATACGTTCTCGCCTTTGCCTACCGGCCTCGCAGCGTTCAAGTCGCGCGAGTATCTTCCCGGCGGCACGCATCCCGACCATATGACGTTCTACGCCGGACCGCTATGGGTTGCGCGCCAAGGCGCAAGCGCAGGAGGCTGGACGCTGGTCGAAGGGCTGGTGGCTTCGGCCCAGCCGGGCGGCACCACCACGCGCGCGGCCTACGAAACCTTGCGAGACGAGTTGCTGGCCGACCTGCGCGCGGCGCTGCCGGTGGACATGGTGTTGCTGGGTCTGCATGGCGCCATGGTGGCCGACGGCTACGACGACTGCGAGGGCGACATCCTGCGCCGCGTGCGCGAGATCGTCGGCCCCGACGTGGTGGTGGGCGCGGAGCTGGATCCGCACGCGCATCTCACGCCGCTGATGGTGGAGCAGGCCACGGTGCTGGTCTTGTTCAAGGAATATCCCCACACCGATGTACTGGAGCGCGCCGAGGACCTGCTGGCCTTGTGCCTGGACGCGCAGGCCGGGCGCACGCGACCCGTCGCGGCGTTGGTCGACTGCGAAATGATCGTGCCCATGCACACCACGCGCGAACCGGCGCAGGGCTTCGTCAGCCGCATCAAGGCGCTGGAAGGCCGCGACGGCATCCTGTCGATCTCGGCGGCGCAGGGCTTCGCCACCGGCGACGTGCCGGAAATGGGCACCAAGGTGCTGGTCTACGCCAATGGCGACGCTAGCGCCGCGCAAGCGCTGGCGCGCCGCCTGGCCGATGAACTCATCGGCATGCGCGAGCAGCTCATGGTGTCCTACCGCAGCGTGGACCAGGCGCTGGATGAAGCGCTGGCCCATGGCGACGGGCCGATCGTATTGGCCGACCGTTCGGACAATCCCGGCAGCGGCGCAGCCGGAGACTCCACTTATCTGTTGGCCAGGATGCGCGAGCGCGGCATACGCAATGCCGCCATCGGTCCCTTGTGGGATCCGGTTGCGGCGCGCATTGCGTTCGACGCCGGCCCCGGCGCGGAGCTGGACCTGCGTATCGGCGGCAAGGTCGGTCCGTTGTCCGGCAGCCCCGTGGACGCGCGCTGCCGGGTCGTGGCGACGCATGCGGACATGTACATGACGGGTAACTCCAACACCCGCATCGCCTTGGGCGACTGCGCGCTGGTCGACGTGGACGGCATCCTGGTCGTCCTGGTCTCGCTGCGTACACAGGCCTATCACACGGACCTCTTTACCCAGCTGGGCTGCGACCTGACGGCGCAGCGCCTGATCGTGGTGAAGTCCGCGCACCACTTCCACGCCAGGTACGCACCCTTGGCCAAGGCGGTGTTGTACGTGGCCGCGCCCGGTTCCGCCAGTCCGGACTGGAGCAGCTTGCCGTACCGCAAGGCCAGGCTGCCGAAGTGGCCGATTGCGTAGCGGGATTGCCATTCCGGCAATGGGCCGCGCGGCCGGCCCTCAGCCCTTGGACGGCTTTCTTTCCTGTCCGGGGACGCGCTTCTTGGGCGCGGCGGCGTCGGACCGCGGGGGGCCGTTATCCAGCATGGCGAGCAGGCCGATGATCAGCGCCTGCATGCCCTGGTCCAGTTCCACTTCCATCTCGGATTCTTCAGCCGCGCGTTCCGCCTCCACGACCGGCTCCAGCCCGGCGACCGAATACACCGTGTCGGCCACCGCCATGCCGTGAA
This sequence comes from Achromobacter sp. ACM03, assembly GCF_014851665.1. Classification (NCBI taxonomy): domain Bacteria; kingdom Pseudomonadati; phylum Pseudomonadota; class Betaproteobacteria; order Burkholderiales; family Alcaligenaceae; genus Achromobacter; species Achromobacter sp. ACM03. The sequence continues at coordinate 1,053,287 of NZ_JACVAD010000002.1, forward strand.
AGGCCACCGTCGCCAGCAGGATGCGGGACTGTTCCCTGGAAATTCCGTAGGCCTTGGCGATGTGCCGCTGTTGGTCGTCGATCTTGGCGAGCATGGAAGGCGTTGCAGCCAGCCTGCGGATCACGTAGGGCGTGACGCCTGGGTGCGCCTTGACGAACTCGCGCACGGACGCGGCGAAAGTGGTCAGGTATTCCTTCAGTTCGCCGCGGTCGTTGCTACAGGCTTGCGGTATCTGCCAGCGCTTGAAGATCTCCTCGGCGACCAGGCGCTTGAGTTCCTCCAGGCTGGGCACGTGCTTGTACAGCGCCATATGGCTGACGCCCAGTGCCGCCGCGAGCCCGACGAAGGTGATGTTCGGCAGGCCCATCGCTATGCCGGCATCGGCAATCCGCTCCCGGGTGATGGTGGGAGGGCGTCCCCGCGCTGGTCGGCGCTCTGGCGGTGTCATGGCTGTTCCTGGTTCCTTGGCGTCATTCAGCCTTCACTTTAACCCGGCCCGATTTATTTAGTTTATTGACATGAAACTAATTCGAGAATTTAGTTTATAGTGATGCAAATAATTATCACCAACATCTGGGTAAGTCGATTTCATGAGCAGTTCAGGAGCAGCCGCGGCCAAGCCTGGGAAACCCGGTCCGCTAGGCTTGGTGCTGGCCCCCGTACGCGGGCAATTGATGGCCGCCGCAGCGCTGGCCGCGGTGGGCACCATGCTTACTCTGGCGCCGCTGGCGGGGATCGCGCACATTGCCCGTATCGTCCTCGCTGGCGCCGAGCCTTCCGCGACCGCTCAAGCCTGGCCAGGAATCTGGTGGACTGTCGTCGCCAGCCTGGCGTGCATGTTCGCCGGCATGGCGCTGATCTCGGCCGGCGAATTGACGGCTCATCTGGCCGATAACCGCCTTACGCATCGACTGCGCCTGGCCGCCGCGCAGCGGCTGTCGCAGGTGCCGCTGGGCTGGTTCACCAGCAGGGCGTCGGGCGAGGTCAAGCAGGCGATGCAGGACGACATCGGCACGCTGCACAGCCTGGCCGCGCATTTCTACACGGCGGTGGGGCGCGCCGCGGGCGCTATTGCGATTTCGGTCATCTACCTGTTCGCGCAGGACTGGCGCATGGCGTTGGCGGCGTTGCTGCCGTTCCCCGGCTTCTTCCTGTTCCTGCGCCGGGCCATGAAGGCCGGCGGGGCGAACATGCAGGAATTCGTCGAGCGGCTTGGGCGCCTCAATGGCGCAACGGTCGAGTTCGTCGGCGGCATCCCCGTGGTCAAGGCATTCGGCGATGCAGGCAAGGCGCATCGCGGCTATCGCGAGGCCGTCGACGCCTTCGCCGAGGCGTTTGCCAGTTTTACCCGTCCGCTGGTGGCGGCGATGGCGCATGCCCATGCAATGATCGCGCCGGTCACGGTGCTGGGCGTGGTGCTGGGTTTTGGCGCCTTGTTCGTCGGGCTGGACTGGATGGCGCCGGTGGATGTGCTGCCGTTCGCGCTGGTGGCGCCGGGAATATGCGCGCCGGTGCTGTTGCTGCATACGCTGCTGCACGACCTGGGCAGCGCCGCGGGCGCCGCGCAGCGCGTGCAGGCGCTGCTGGAGACGCCGGTGCTGGAACCGCTGGCGCCCGGCCAGGAACAAATCCCCGAGGGCCATGAAGTCCGGTTCGAGAGCGTGGGTTATTCCTATGGCGGGGAGCGCCGGACCCTGTCGGGCATCAGCTTCACGCTGGAACCCGGCACGGTCACCGCCATCGTCGGGCCCTCGGGCGCGGGCAAGTCCACGCTGGCGCGGCTGCTGCTGCGATTCTTCGACCCCGACGAAGGGCGCATCACGCTGGGCGGCGCCGATCTCAGGCGGATCGCGAGCGCGCAGCTCTACCGGCGCGTGGGCTTCGTATTGCAGGAAGTGCGCCTGATCCATGCCAGCGTGCGCGACAACATCGCGCTGGGCCGGCCCTCCGCGACCCAGCAAGAGATCGAGGACGCCGCCCGCACCGCCAATATCCATGAGCGCATCCTGGCGCTGCCGCGCGGCTACGATTCGGTAATCGGCGAGGACGCGCAGCTTTCCGGCGGCGAACTCCAGCGCGCCAGCATTGCGCGCGCCGTGCTGCTGGATCCTCCCGTGCTGGTGCTGGACGAGGCCACGGCGGCGGCCGACGCCGGCAACGAGGCGGCGGTCCAGGGCGCGTTGTCGCGCTTCGCCCGGGGGCGCACGGTGATGGTGATCGCGCACCGGCTGGATACGGTGATGCACGCCGACCGCATTCTGGTCGTCGAGGACGGCGCCGTCGTCGAACAAGGCCGGCATGAGCAGTTGCTGGCGCAAGGCGGCAGTTATGCCCGGCTGTGGGCGCAGGGCGGCTACGAAAACTCCGATGACAAAGAGGTGGCCGCATGCTGAAGACCTTCATGCTGTTGCTGGGCCAGGACGCGCCTGTCCTGCGCCGCTACGGCTGGATGGCCGTGGCCTATGGAGTGCTTTGCGGGCTGACCATTACCGCGCTGGCGCCGCTGCTCACGCATCTGCTTGAAGCGGACGTGAAGGCTGCCGCCCCGTGGCTGGCCGCGCTGCTGGCCGGGGTAGCGGTCTGCTGGGGCCTGCGGCGCCATGTGGAGCGGGCCGGCGTGCGCGTGGGCGTCGCCATCCTGCAAGACGCCCGCCATCGCCTCGGCGACCATGTGGCCAGCCTGCCCGTGGGTTGGTTCACGCCGCAGAATACGGCCCGTCTCGGGCACGTCGTCACGCAAGGCATGATGTCTGTGGCCCAGCTCCCCGCGCATGTCTTCACGCCCGTCATCGCCGGCGTGGTGACGCCAGCGGTGCTCGTCGTCGCACTGTTTGCGCAGCACTGGCTGTTGGGCCTGATCGCATTGGCGGCGCTGCCGTTGCTGGCAGGCTTGCTGGCGCTCACGGCAAGACTGGCGCGGCGCGCGGATGAGGCTTTCCAGCAGCGCTTTGCCGATGCCAGCCAGCGCATGGTCGAATTCGCGCAGGCCCAGTCGGTGCTGCGCGCGTTCAACGGAGCTGGCGGAGGCACGCGACTGCTCGAACAGGCAGTGGAACAACAGCGCGCGTCCGGGGCGCGGGTGATCTGGCTGTCGGCCGGGGCGGCCGTTCTCAACGTCTGGGCCGTGCAGGCCGTCTTTGCCGTCCTGCTGGCCGCCTCAGCCTGGTGGCTCGACGGCATCCTGGGCAACCCGCTGGCAACCGGACAGATCGTGGCCGCGATCGTCGCGCTGATGCTTGCGGTCCGCTATATCGATGCGTTGCTGGAGGTGGTCGGCTATGGGGAGGTGCTGCGCGGCGCGCGCGGGCAACTCGACGCCATCGAAGCGCTGTATGCCGTCCCGCCGCTGCCGGAGTCCGATGCGCCGCAGGAACCGCGCGATGCTTCGATCGAATTGCGCAACGTGCATTTCCGCTACGCGGATCACGCGCCCGAGGTGCTGCAAGGTGTGAATCTGCGTATCGAACCGGGCAGCATGGTTGCCCTGGTTGGCGCGTCCGGCTCCGGCAAGACCACGCTGGCGCGGCTGATTGCGCGTTTCTTCGACGTGAACCAGGGCGGCGTGCTGGTCGGCGGCGTGGACGTGCGGCAGATTTCCAGCTTGAGGCTGGCCGGCCAGATCAGCCAGGTCTTCCAGGACAACTATCTGTTCACGGGATCGATCGCCGAAAACATCCGCGCCGGCAGGCCGGGCTGCAGCGATGCCGAGTTGATGGAGGCCGCCAACCAGGCCGGCGTGGACGGCATCGCCGCGCGCCTGCCGCAAGGGCTGGACACGCCGGTAGGCGAGGGCGGCGCGCGGCTGTCCGGCGGCGAACGCCAACGCATCGCCGTCGCCCGCGCGCTGCTCAACCCTGCGCCCATCATGCTGGTGGACGAGGCGACCGCGGCGCTGGACGCGGAGAACCAGGCCATCATCACCGGGACGCTGGCGCGGCTGCGCGGGAAGCGCACGCTGGTGGTGATCGCGCACCAGCTTTCCACCGTGGCGATGGCCGACCAGATCGTGGTGATGGAGGACGGACGGATCGCCGAGCAAGGCACGCCCGCAGCGCTGCGTGAGAGCCAGGGGCGGTACGCGCAGTTCCTGGATCAGCGCAAGGCTGCCCGCGGCTGGCGCATTGCAGGGGCGCACGCCTGATGCGTGCCAGCCTGGTCGGCCTGTTCATCGTGCTTTGCGGCGCGTCGCTGCTGGTGGGCGCGCGCCAGATCGCCTGGCCGCAGCTGTACTCGCTGTCGGGCGATGCCTGGCTCACCTTGACCGCAAGCCGGCTGCCGCGCCTGGCGGCGCTGGTGCTGACGGGCATCGGGCTGGCCGTCTGCGGCGTGATCCTGCAGCACATCGTGCGCAACAAGTTCGTCGAGCCCGCCACGTCGGGCGGACTGGATGCCGCCAAGCTGGGCATCCTGGTGTCGATGCTGTCGATGCCTGCCGCCGGGCCGGCGGCGCGGATGCTGTTTGCGCTGGGCTTCTGCTTCGCGGCCAGCCTGCTCTTCGTCGCAGTCGTCCGCCGCATCAAGTTCAAGAATACGGTGCTCGTGCCCGTGATCGGCCTGATGTATGGCGGCGTGCTGAGCGCCCTGGCGGAGTTCTACGCGTATCGCAACAACATCATGCAGAGCATGCAGGGCTGGATGTTGGGCGACTTTTCCAAGATCGTGCAGGGCAACTACGAGATCATCTACCTGATCCTGCCGATCGTCGTGTTGACCTATCTGTACGCGCACCGCTTCACCGTCCTGGGCATGGGCGAAGGCATGGCGGCGAGCCTGGGCCTGAACTATCGGGCCACCGTGGCGCTGGGGCTGATCCTGGTGGCCGTCACCGTGTCCGCCACGGTCATTACCGTTGGGGCTATTCCCTTTGTGGGGCTGGTCATCCCCAATCTGGTCGCGCTGCGCTACGGCGACAACCTGGGTCGCACCTTGCCCGTCGTCGCGCTGGGAGGCGCGACGCTGCTGCTGGCCTGCGACATCCTGGGCCGCCTTCTGATCTATCCGTTCGAAGTGCCTATCGGCCTGACCGCGGGCGGCGTGGGCGGCATCCTGTTCCTTATGCTGATCTTCTGGAGGCACCGGTGATGCGCGCGGTTCCCCGGCAGGCGGCATGGGTGACGGTCATCGCATTGGCCCTGGCTTTCCTGCTGTTCCGTTCCAACCTGGACTTCGACTACATCATTCCCAAGCGGCTTGCCCGGCTTGCGGCCATGCTCGTCGGCGGGATCTGCATCGCGTGGTCTTCCATCGTGTTCCAGACCATCACCGGCAACCGGATCCTGACGCCGGCCATCATGGGCTACGAAGCCGTCTACCTGTTGCTGCAATCCCTGATGGTCCTGGCCATGGGGGCGCAGAGCCTGGTCCTGCTGGGCGCAAACGGCAACTTCTTCCTGTCCGTGCTGCTGATGCTGGGCTATTCGTGGATCATCCACCGCTGGCTGTTCCGCGATGGCAGGCAGAACGTGTACTTCCTGCTGCTGGTGGGGCTGGTGCTGACGATGGTGATCGGCACCTTCACGCAGTTCGTGCAATTGAAGACCAGTCCTGGCGAATTCTCCATTCTGCTCGGCTTCACCCAGGCTTCCTTCAACAAGGCGGAGCCGGGCCAGTTGTTGGTTTCCGCGATCGTCGTCGCGGGCGTGTGCCTGGCTGGAGTCAAGACGTTGCCGGCGCTGGACGTGATCTCGCTGGGACGCGATCAGGCCATCTCCCTGGGCGTGGATTATCAGCGCGTCTTGCGGCTGCATCTGGCGCTGATTGCGGTGCTGGTCGCGGTGTCGACCAGTCTGCTGGGACCCACCGCCTTCATGGGCATCTTCGTCGCCAACACCGCCTATGCCCTGACGCGCACGCGCCGGCACCGCGCCACGCTGTCGGCCGGTTGCGCTATCGCGGTCGGCATTTTCATCCTGGCGCAGCTTGCGGTCGAACATCTCTTCAACTACCGGACCAGCGTCGGCATCCTGGTCAACCTGGTTTGCGGCGCCTGGTTCCTGGCGCTGATGGCGCGCTCGCGAGGCACCGCATGATCACGATCAAGAATCTCTCGAAGAGCTATGGCCCGAAGACGGTGCTGCGCGATGTCTGCTTGCAGTTCCCCGCCGGGCGGATGACCTCGCTCATCGGCCCCAATGGCGCGGGCAAGACCACCTTGCTGATGATGGCAGGGCGGCTGCTGGAACCGAGCGAGGGCGAGATCCTGATCGAGGACGCCAGGGCATCGGGTATCCGTATCGGCGATTACGCCAAGCGCGTGGCCACGTTGCGTCAATCGCCCGATTTCAATCTGCGCCTGACGGTGGAGGATCTCGTCGCCTTCGGGCGGTTTCCATATAGCCGCGGCGCGTTGACGCAGGAAGACCACCGCGTGATCGACGAGGCGATTGCGTTCCTCTCGCTGGAACCGCTACGCACGGCCTATCTCGACGAACTCAGCGGCGGGCAGCGCCAGATGGCGTTCCTGGCCATGACGATCGCCCAGCAGACGGACTGCCTGCTGCTGGATGAACCGCTCAACAACCTCGACATCAAGCATGCGGTCCAGATCATGCGCGCGTTGCGCCGCCTGTGCGACGAGCACGGCCGCACCGTGATCCTGGTGGTGCACGACATCAACTTTGCGGCCAGCTATTCCGACCACATCGTTGCAATGAAGGCCGGGGCGGTGCATTGCGCCGGCAGTGTGCCCGAAGTCGTGACCGAGGACCGGTTGCGGGAACTTTATGGGCTGGACTTCGAGATCACGCAAGGCGCACGCGGACGCCTGTGCAACTACTTCAATCCATCAGGAGAACTGAAATGATCCTCAAGCACGGGCGCAGGGCATGGGCGCTTGCCCTGCTGGCCGCCACGACGGCCGTGATGCAGGGCTGCGGGCAGGAGGCGGCGGAATCGTCCAAGGCGGCGCAGCCGGCCGCCACCAGCCCCGCGGCGCAACGGGCATATCAACCCGTCGCTGTGCAGCACAAGCTGGGAACCACGGTGATCGGCAAGCTGCCGCAGCGCGTGGTCGCGCTGGACATGAACGAGGTGGATTTCCTGGATCAGCTGGACGTTCCGGTCGCCGGCATGCCGAAGGACTTCGTGCCTCACTTTCTGGAGAAATACAAGAACGCCGCGGATGTGCAGGACACGGGCGCGATCGTCCAGCCCAATCTGGAACGGGTGCACGCGGCCAAGCCTGACCTGATCCTGATCACCTCGCTGCAGGCGAACCACTACAAGGAGCTGAGCGAGATCGCGCCGACGATCCACTTCGACGTGGACTACCGCGACAGCGAAGCCAATCACATCGAGATCATCAAGGATCACCTCATCACGCTGGGACGGATCTTCGAGAAGGAAAGCCTGGCACGCGACAAGGCCGCCGCGCTGGACGCCAAGGTTCAGGAGGCGAAGCGCCTCATCCAGGACCGCCCCGAAAGAGCGCTCATCGTGCTGCACAACAACGGCGCCTTCAGTTCCTTCGGCGTCCAGTCGCGCTACGGCTTCATCTTCAGGGCCCTGGGCGTGAAGCCTGCGAGTCCCGACGCGGAGGCCGGCCTGCATGGCCAGCCGATATCCAGCGAATTCATCCAGCAGGCCAACCCCGACATCATCTACGTGGTGGATCGCACTGCCGTGATGGAGCGCCGGCCAACGCTGAACGCCGAGAGCTTGAGCAATCCGCTCTTGCGCCAGACCGCCGCCTGGCAGAACGGCCGCGTGGTCTTCGCCGATGCGCAAGCCTGGTACGTCATGGCTGCCAGCGCACAGTCGCTGGCGCTCATGATCGACGACGTTCTCAAGGCCTATCAGAACTGATGCAGTCCGGGGATCGGGGGAAATTGCCGGTCCATATGTAAATGATTCCCAGTCGCCTTATTTCGCAGGCGGCCCCAAGCTCAACCGAACGGAGCACTTCATGAGCAAACGTCGCCATAGCGGCCGCGCCGCACGCCTGCCATCGCGGGTGCGGCACGCGCATTCTGGCTTTTCCCTCAACCATCTCGCCGCGGCGCTGCTCGGACTGAGCGTCGGCGCGGCATCGCCGGCGTGGGCCCAGCAGGCGGCCGAGGCAGGAGTGAAAACACTGCCGGCAGTGACTGTCACGGGCCAGGCCGAAGCGCCCGCCGCGCCCTATGCCGGCGGACAGGTGACCTACGGCGGCCGCGTGGGCTTTCTAGGCGACAAGGATTCGATGGAGACGCCATTTTCCGTCATCAGCTACACGGAAAAGTACATCGAGGACTTGCAGGCGCAGGACATCACCGACGTAATCGCCCGGACCGATCCTTCGGTGTTCAGCAACGGCGTGACCGGCGCCTGGAGCGAAAACTACTCGATCCGCGGCTTCAGCTCCAGCACTACCGATATTTCGTTTGGCGGACTGTTCGGCATGGCGCCGTACTACCGGACCACGCCGGAAATGTTCGAGCGCATCGAAGTCCTGAAAGGTCCGTCCGCCTTGCTCAACGGCATGCCGCCAGGCGGTTCCGTCGGCGGTACCGTCAACCTGGTGCCCAAGCGCGCGGGCGCCGATCCCCTGACGCGCCTGACGGCGACCTACATGTCGGACTCGCAGTTCGGCGGGCACATAGACCTGGGACGGCGCTTCGGCGAGAACCAGCAGTTCGGCCTGCGCTTCAATGGTGTGTATAGGGACGGCGACGGCCCGGTCGACAACCAGAAGAAAAAGGCGCAGCTGGCCGCGCTGGGCCTGGATTGGCGCGGCGAACGCGCGCGCGTTTCCATAGACATGTATGACAGCGATGAGCGTGTGGACGGCGTGACCCGAGGGATCAATCTGGCGCCTGGCATAGGCGTGCCCAAGCCGCCCAAGCCTGAAACCCTGTTGAATCCGGACTGGGCCTATGTGAAGAACCAGGACAAGGCAGCCATGATCCGCGGCGAATTCGATGTCAGCGATAACCTGATGGCCTACGCCGCCATCGGCACCAGCCGGTCCGAATACACCTACAACGGCGCCATGGTGGCGCAGGTGTTCAATGAGGCGGGGGACTATCGCACCTCGATGGGCCAATTGAACATGAACGTGAAAAAGACGTCCGGAGAAGCCGGTTTGCGCGGCAAATTGCAGACCGGCGGCATCAAGCACCAGTGGGTGTTGAATGCCACGTACTACTCGGACAACCAGCGGGACTACGGCCGCAGAACGGTGCCGGGGGCGGACTGGGTCACCAACATCTACCACCCTGTGTGGGGGCCGGCCCCCGATACCAGTTGGCCGCCGATCCTGCACAGCAAGACGCGCCTGGTGAGCTACGGCCTGGCGGATACCTTGTCCTTCGCAGAGGACCGGGTGCAGCTGACGCTGGGCGCGCGGCGGCAGGAAGTGCGCACCGACAGCTACAGCGTCACGACCGGGGCGCGGACCAGCCGCTATGACGCCAGCGCCACGACGCCCGCCGCCGCGCTGCTGATCAGGGCGACCGACAACGTTTCGGTGTACGCCAATTACATCGAAGGCTTGAGCAAGGGCCAGACCGCGCCGGTCACCGCCGCCAACGCGGGACAGGTGTTCCCGCCCTACAAGACCAAGCAGACGGAAGTCGGCGTCAAGGTCGATCTGGGGGATTTCACCCATACCGTGAGCCTGTTCGAGATAAAGCGGCCCAGCAGCTATACGGACCCCGTCACCAACGTCTTCTCGTTCGGCGGCGAACAGCGCAACCAGGGCGTGGAGTGGGGCTTTTTCGGCGAACCGATGCGTGGTGTGCGCCTGATGGGCGGTGTGGCGTACATCGACCCCAAGGTCACGAAGACCGCCATCGCCGCCAACGAGGGCAAGCAGGCGACCGGTGTTCCCAAGCTCCAGGGCAAGCTGGGCGTGGAATGGGATGTGCCGGCGGTGCAGGGACTGACGTTGACGGCCAATGCAACCGCCGTGTCCAAACAGTACATCAGCGCCGACAATTCGCTATCGGTGGCGGGACGCACCACCTACGACGTAGGCGCGCGCTACGCCACCAAGGTGGCTGAGCGCCCGATCGTGCTGCGAGCCGCCATCAACAATCTGACGAACAAGGCCTATTGGGGCATGCCGCAGTTGTCGAGCCTGGCGCTGGGCGCGCCGCGCACCTTCATGCTGTCTGCCTCGATGGAATTCTAGGCGGGCGGCTGAACGGCGGGCGGCGCTGCCGCCCGCTTCAGGCTTCGATGGTCACGATATCCCCGGCGTGCCGCGCATACTCCAGCGCATAGGCCATTTCGCTGCGGGTCTGCGCATGGAGATAGAGCCAGGGCTGCCCGCGCGCGACTTCATCGCCCAACCGCGCGTGCAGCGACACGCCGGCTGCAGGCCGTTCCGGCGCGCCGGCCAGCTTGGCCAGGCGCGACAGCTTGCGGTTGTCGATATGGGTCACGCGGCCGGCTTGCAACGCGACCAGAGGTTCGACCTGCGCGGCCTGTGGCGGTTCGCGCAGGCCGCCCTGGGCGGCGCAGATGCGGGCGAACTTCTCCCAGGCCTGGCCGCTGTCCAGGGTCCGTAGCGCCAGCGCAATGCCTTGCCCGGGCGGCGCCGCGCCGCCGATTTCGAGCACGGCGCCCGCAACCAGAGCGGCGCGTTCGCGCAGGTCCTGCGGCTGATCGGCGTCGTTGCGCAGCACGGCCAGCACGTCGCGGGCTTCCAGCGCGGGGCCGATGCCGCGGCCGACGGGCTGGCTGCCGTCGGTATACAGGCAGCGCAGGGTCAGGCCGAAATGCGCGGCGGTTTCTATCAGGTGGCCGGCAAGGCGTTCCGCAGCCTCGCGGCTGCGGACCTTGGCGGTGGGCCCGACGGGGATGTCGATCACCACATGCGTCGCCCCGGCGGCGATCTTCTTGGATAGCACCGAGGCGATCAGCTGGCCCTCGGTGTCGATGTCCAGTTCGCGCTCCACCCGCACGAAGATGTCGTCGGCCGGGCTCAGGTGCATGGCGCCGCCCCAGGCGATGCAGCCGCCCTCGGCCTGGACCACCCGTTGCAGCTGCTCGATGCCCAGGTCCACCGGCGCCAGCATTTCCATGGTGTCGGCCGTGCCCGCCGGCGAAGTGATCGCGCGCGACGAGGTCTTGGGCATGACCAAGCCGTTGGCCGCGGCGATGGCGACCACCAGCGGGGTGGTGCGGTTGCCGGGCAGGCCTCCCACGCAATGCTTGTCCACCACGATCGGCGCCTGCCAGCTCAGGCGGTCGCCGACTTCGACCATGGCTTTGGTCAGGAAGATGGTCTCGTCGACGCTCAGCGGCAGCGTGGCCGTGGCGGTGAGAAAGGCCGACAGGTGCACGTCGGTGTAGCGGCCGCGCACCACGTCGCGGACGATGGCGGCAAGATCCTCTTCGCCCAGGCGGCGGCCGTAGATGCGCTGGCGCACGCCGGCCAGGGACTCCAGCACCGGCGGGTGGCGGACCTGCACGCTGTCGCCGTCGCGTATGTCCAGCGCGTCCCAGGCTTCCTCGGACAGCGCCACCTCGTCGAGCGCGAGCAGGTCGCTGTCGATCTGGTAGAGCTGGGCCTGTACTTCGTGGCCGTTCGAGGTGATCAGCACTTGCGAACGCGACGCCAGGCCTTCGGAACGGCAGACGTGACAGTCCGCGCGCATCAGCGCTATCGGCTGATGCTGCGCGTGCAGGCGCATGCGCGTGGCGCGCAGCGCGGGCGGCTTCAGTTCCGGCACGCTGCTCACAGCTCGTACCTCTGGTCTTGCAGCGGGACGGTGACATGCCAGCTGAGTTCGCGCTCGATGCGTTCGCGCAGCGCTTCGGAGGCCTCGGGTTCGCCATGGACGATGAAGACCCGGCGCGGCGCTTCCTGGAAGCCGGACAGCCAGCGCATCAGTTCGTCGCTGTCGGCATGCGCCGACAGCATGGGCAGTTCGGCGATCTCGGCATTGATGGGCGTCCACTGGCCGTAGATCTTGGTTTCAGTCGCGCCATTGAGCAGCTTGCGGCCGCGCGTGCCGGCGGCCTGGAAGCCGGAGAAAAGCAGGGTATTGCGATGGTCGCTGCCGAAGGCGGCGATATGGTGCAGCACCCGGCCGCCGGTGGCCATGCCGCTGGCCGAGATGATGACCTTGGGATAGCGGTTGGCCGACAGCGCCTTGGATTCTTCGACGTCGCGCACATAGGTCACGGCCGAGCAGGCGGCCTCGTATTCGCGCGGGGAGAGCTTGTGCTCGCCGGCATGGCGGTCCAGCAGTTCGGTGGCGCTGGTGGCCATCGGGCTGTCCAGGTAGACCGGGATGTTCTGCAGCCGGCCGGCCTGGCGCAGCTTCCACAGCGCATGGATCAGGGTCTGCGCCCGCCCGACGGCGAAGGCTGGAATGACGACCGTGCCGCCGCGCTGCACCGTGCGTTCGATCACGGCGCCCAGGGCTTCGACGGGATCGGCCGGGTCGTGACGCCGATTGCCGTAGGTGGACTCGATGACGATGTAGTCGGCCCGTGGCACGGGCTCGGGATCGTGCATCACTGGATCGTTGTAGCGGCCCAGGTCGCCCGAGAACACCACGCGCATGCCGCCGATATCGATCTGCGCGGTCGTTGCGCCCAGGATGTGGCCGGCGCGGCGCAAGGTCAGCTTCGCGCCGCCGGGCAAGGCGGTTTCCTGGTGCAGCGCTACATCGGAAAAATGCGTCAGCGCGCGTTCGGCGTCGACCACGCGATAGAGCGGCAGCGCGGGTTTGTGCTTGGAAAAGCCCTTGCGGTTGGCGAAGTCGGCGTCCTTTTCCTGCAGATTGGCGCTGTCCAGCAGGATCAGCTCGGCGACGTCGCGGGTTGCGGGCGTGGCGTGGATCTTGCCTTTGAAGCCTTCGGCCACCAGCCGCGGCAGATAGCCGCAATGATCCAGATGCGCGTGCGTAAGCACCACCGCATCGATGTCGGCGGGCGACAGCGGCAGCCGCTGCCAATTGAGTTCGCGCAGGTTCTTCAGGCCCTGGAACAGGCCGCAGTCGATCAGCAGGTGCGTGTCGGCGTGGCTCAGGAGGTGCTTGGAGCCGGTAACGGTGCCGGCTCCACCCAGGCAGGTCAGTGTGAGCATGGTTTCCTTGTGCAGCATCAGAATGATCAGGCGAGGTCGGCGGGATTGCCCTTGCCGTCCAGGGCTTGCAGGCGCGGCGCGTCCAGCACGTCTACGCGGCGCCAGCCCGCGACGGCAGCGGCCGCATCTACTGCATGCGCCCAGGTGCAGCGGTTGGCGTACAGCATGCCGCCCACGTCCAGCGTGCCGCCGCGGCTGATGTAGCCCAGCGCCCGGGTGCGGGCCGGGCCGCCGTCCAGCCGGCGCAGCACGCCCAGCATGGGTTCGGGGCGCGTATGGCACAGCAGCACGCGCGGCAGGCCGGGCGGGAAAAGCGCGTGGACGGCTTCGTCGGACAGGACAAAAGCGGATTCGAGCTCGTCGCGCGGTGTGCGCAGTCGGCCAGGTTCCAGCACCACGGATACGCAGCACTCGCGTCCCTGCCGCGCCAGATGGGCGCGGGCTTTCAACGCCTCTTCGAGCTGGTACGCGCCGATGGCGACGAACTGCAGCACGCTGGTCTTCGGGTCGCCGGCGACGTGCGCGGCGCCCTGTTCGATCAGCGTCTGCGCGGCCTGGGCGTCGAAGCGCTGCGTGCCCTCGCGCTTGGACACGACCATGCAGGCCACCTGCGCGCGCTGCGCGTAGACCGCGCGCAGCGCCGCCGCGGCGCTGTTGCCGTCCACCGGGAAGAGCACGCGGGAGGTATCGGACATTTCACCCAGCAGGGCTTCGCCTATGGTGGGATCCTGGTGCGATTGCTCGTTCTTGGCGTTCTCCCACGTATGGGAGGTGACCACCAGCGGCACTGACAGCCAGCCAGGGGATTGTCCCAGTTCCTTCTGGCGGCGCGCGAAGATGATTTCCTGGCGCAGCAGGCCCAGCATCTTCACCGCGAAGGCCTCGTAGCTGACGATGAGGTTCAGGCCGCCCTTGTTCGCCAGCGCGGCGGCTGCCACCGCTTCCTCGTTCAGGGCGGTGATGACGGCGCCGTGCTGGTCTTCGGCCACGCCGGCCTCCGGATGGTCGACGCGGTGCTTCAGCAAGGCCAGCGTGCCGCCCATCTTGTTGCTGGCCAGTTCATCCGGATTGCCGATGCGCACGCGCAGGCGCGGATTGGCCCGCACCAGTTCGACGAACCAGCGGTCCAGCGCCGCCATGGCGCTGCCTTGGGCGCCTGCGGTTTCCCAGGCGGGTTCGGGCAGGGCAGGCGCATCGGGATGCCGGTGCGCCATGGGGTGTCCGCTTTCCAGCGGGCGTTGCTGCGCTCCGTGATTGGCCAGCGCCGCCAGCGCCGCGTCCAGTTCCGGCCCCGGGACGAACAACCGGGCCGCGCTGGCGTTGAAAGCTTCGCGGGCCGCGCTGTCAGTATGAGGGTTGCCGCCCAGCGGCAGGTTGTGCGCGGCGTTGGTGCCGGCGCCGGGAAAGCCGAATCCCTTTTCGGTTTCGGCGATGACGTAGGGTAGCCGGGCGGGGTACTGGAAGCCTGGCGCCGCGAGGCTTGCGGCCAGCGCGTCTTCCGCCGCCAGGATGGCCCAGGCGATGGCCGCCGGATCACGGCCGTCGACGATGAGCGGATCGAAGCCGTTGTGGCGCAGGTCCTCGGCCAGCCAATGCGCGCCGCCTTCCTGCACGATCTGCGTGCGCTGCTCGATGCGGCGGCCATTGAGGATCATGACCGGCACGGCCTGGCCGCAATCCTCGGCGCGCCACCAGCGCGTGGCCCAGTCGGAGCCGCGCTGTTCTTCGAACGCGCCGTCGCTCAGAAAGGCCACCAGGCTTTCGCCCGGCAGCGGCATGTGCACGTATTGCAGGCCGGCGAAGCCCAGGTAGCCGCCTTCCGACACGGCGCCCGCCGTGTTGGGGCCGGCGTGGCTGCCCAGCGGCACGGCTGCCAAACCCCGGGCGTCGATGGCGTAGGAATAGAAGTCCGTGATCAGGCGTCCCAGCCCGGCTTCGCTGCGGTCATAGCGGCCGCGCTGCGCAGGCGACACGTCGCCGGTCAGGGCGTTGACGGCTTCGATGGCGGCCACGCAATGGCCCTGGCCCATCAGCCAGCCGCGGGTCTTGCCGCTCAACGCGTTGGCCAGCAGGTAGGCGACGAAGGCGGGCGCCATGTTCAGCGAACCGCCCGTATGGCCTTCGGGGTTGGGCTTGAAGTCTTCGGCGGCCAGCGGCGCGCCGTTCAGGTCGATGCGGCGTGCGTAGGTCATGTGCGCCACCACGTTCATGGCGGCGCAGCTGAGGCGGTCGGCCGCGGCCAGCATGGCGTAGGCATCGTCCGCGCTGGCGATGCGGCCGCTCGCCGCCAGGCGTTGCACCAGCGCATCGATGCGCTCGACGGTTTCAGCGCGGTGCTGGATGGGGCCGTAGCCAGATAGCCAATGCTCGCGTAGCGTCATCGCGGGTTCCTTTCAAATCGGGTGATCAATCGCGCAGGTCGCGCAGGAGTGCATTGGCCAGCAAGGGCGCGAGTTCGATGCGGTTGCTGGGATGGGGCACTGCGTCGGTGGAAACGACGCGTTCAAAACAGGCGGATACCTGGGACCAGGCGTCCTCGGCGAAGAGCGCATGCACCACCACGCATTGCGGCGGCCGCATGCCCGCCAGCTTGCCGGCGGCCGTCACCAGGGTGCGGCCGGACGAGGCGATGTCGTCCACCAGCACCGGCGTGCAGTCGCGCCAGGCGGAGAGGTCGGGCGCTTCGATGTCGACCTGGCGGTCGCCGTGACGGGTCTTGCGCAGCACCACGTGTGGCGCGCCAATGCGCGCGGCGATGGAGCCGGCCCATTGCTCGCTTTCCTCGTCGGGGCCGACGATCAGCGGCGCTTGCACATTGCCGGCGATCCAGCTGGCCAGCCGCGGCGCGGCATGCAGCGTGGTGGTCGGGATGGTGTACAGCGCCGCCAGCGACGGATGCCGGTGCAGATGCGGATCGACCGTCAGCAGGCGGTCGAAGGTCGACGACAACAGGCGCGCGAACGACAGCGAACTCACGCTTTCTCCGTCCTGGAAGCGTTTGTCCTGGCGCATATAGGCCAGATAGGGCGCGATCAGGTTGACCTCTGTGGCGCCCAGGTCGCGCGCGGTGTCGGCCGCGAAGATCAGGCCGAGAAAGCTGGGATCCGGCCGGGCCAGCGTGCAGACGATGTCGACGGCGCGTCCGCGCGGGTCGCCATGCAGCCGTACGTAGCTTTCGCCGTCAGGAAAACGGCGGGTCTCGACGGCGCCGAGTTCACCTTGGCACAGGGCGGCAAGGCGCTTGGCGAATCCTTCGTTGCCGGGGAGCGGGAGGATAAGTCTTTGCATGAATGCCGGGTCCGCCTGATCGAGGTAAGGGAAACCGAAGAGGCCGGGTGGGCCCCGCGCAGCCCCAATGGGGCCGCGGCATTCTGATTATGGCGCAGGGGCGGCGTTTGCCGGCGTTGTCGGCCGGTCAAACCTTGATGTAACTCAAAGGTTTTATGTATGCCGCCGCGCCAGCCAGATGTTGGCGCCGCCGCAGGTCGTATCGCCTTCCACGTGGCGCACCACTTCGAAGCCGGCCTGGCGCAGCAGTTCGCGGTACTCCGCGCTGTCCAGGCTGCCGTGATAGAGCGGTTGGCCTTCGAACCGGCCGATGGCTTCCCCTAGATGCGTTCCGCTGGTGTACATCAGCGCCGCGCCCGGCGCGGCAAGGCGTGCGAAGGTCTGGAACATGGGCCGCTGGTCTTCAGGCCGCAGGTGAAAGAAGCTGTGCCAGGCGATCAGCCCCTGGAAGGGCCGCAAGGGCGGCAGGCTGCGCATGTCCGCTTCAATCCAGCTGTGTCCTGGGAACGAGGCTCTTGCCCTCGCCAGCATCGCGTCCGAGGCATCCACGCCGGTCAGCCTGCAGCCGCGTTCGATCAGATGGCGGGCGATGGGGACGCCGTTGCCGCAGCCTATGTCCAGCACCTGGGGAGCGGGGCCGGGCAGCAGATCCAGGAACGCGTCCAGCCAGGCGCGTTCGGCCAGCTGCGTGCCGCGCAGTTTCTCGAAGGCGTCGGCATGTTCGCGATACAGCGTGATCACGTTGTCGGCGGGGGAGGTGGACATCGCGGCGTTCCCTAGTAGAGTTGCAAATCCCGATAAGCGAGCAACGCCCGCGTTGCACAAGGACTTCCATGAGCAAGATCGAGCGCCTGCGCCTTCCCGATGACGATCCCGCCTTTGGCGGCAACCGGATCTTCGACCTGTTCCAGTACTCGCCTGCGGTCACGGCCAATGGGCTGGTTTTCATCGCCGGGCAGATCGGATTGCGCGCTGACGGTTCCGTGCCCGAATCGGCTGCGGAGCAAGCCGACGTGGCGTTCCGGCGCATCGCCGCGGTGCTCGGCCATCTGGGCCTCGATTTTACCGACGTGGTCGAAATGGTCTCGTATCACGTCGACATCGGCGCGGACCTTGCCGGGTTCCGCGCGGTGAAGGAAAAGTACATACGGTCCGAGTTCCCGGCCTGGACCATACTCGGCGTCGCCGCGCTGGCGCGACCCGGGTTGGCGGTGGAGATCAAGGTGGTCGCGGCGGTGCGCGATTCGAAATAGGGGGGCCGGAAGCGGCGACTCGTCAGCCGGGATGGTTGATTCGTCATCTTGGACTTGTACGGCGCGCGGTGAACGGCGAATTTCTCAATTTGCCCAATTCCGCCGCTGCAGCCATGATCTCCCCGCAAGATATTCCAAAGCCCGGCCGCAACGGCCTGCGGCTTTCCAGGCTGGCATTGCTTTTGCATGCGGGAATCTCCGTCCTCTACGTCTTCGGGCGGCCGGCGTTCTCCCAGACCGCGCCGCTGTCCTATCAACTGCGCGGCGCCGACGGCGCCTGTTGTTCCAGCGGCAATCATCCCAACAATGGCCATGACGGCCAATGGGGCCAGCGCGACTTCGTGCAGACGGACCGCAACCAGCGCATCAGCGCCAATGGGGCCGGCCAGACCGGCATCCTGATCGACGTCAGCGGCGGCCATGGCGGCAACGGCAGGGATGCCAACCAAAATCACTGGGGGGGCAATGGCGGCGGCGGGCGGATCATCGACTACATCTTGTCGGCCAGCACGGTCAACGCTGCTGGCCGCGGAATAGACTTGTATTCCGCGGGCGGCAATGGCGGCCTGTGGGGCAATGCGGACGGACCCAATGGCGGTTACGGCATCGGCGGCGACGGGCATCAGGCGCGCATCACGCTCGACAACGCTACGGTAATGGGCACGGGGTTCGGCGTCGCGGTCCAATCCTGGGGCGGCGCGGGGACTGACAGCGCCATCGCCGACGGCTTCAGCGGCGCTTACACGTCCGGCCACGGCGGCAGCGCCGGACTCGCGTCCGTGATACTGCAAGGGACGAGTTCGGTGACGGCGCGCGGACCGGGGCCGGGTGATGTCAGTGCCGCGGTGGGTCTGATCTCGTCGGGCGGACCCGCGGGCGCGGCCGAGCACACGGGCGATTTCGGCGGGCATAGCGATGCGGGCCGGGGCGGCGATGCCTCGACGGTCATGTTCACGTCCTCGGCCGGAACGTCAGTCAGCGGCCACGGCGACGGCGTGTACGGCGTGATCGCCCGTTCCATCGGCGGCAATGCGTCGACGTCCAATGGCGTTGACACCAAGGCCGCGGCGGGCGGCAATGCCGGCCAGGTCAGCGTGACCAACGGCGGCGCCATCAGGACCGACGGCAACCGGGGGATCGGCGTCTATGCGCTGACCCAGGGAGGCAATGGCGGCAACGGCGGCAACGGTTCGTGGTCCGGCGGACACGACGGCGGCGCGGGCGGATCGCCTGGCGCCATCTCGATCGTCAATACGGGGAAGATCACGGCTGGCAGCAACGGCAGCGTCGGCGCGAAAGGCATCGTGGCCAGCGTGCTGGGCGGAGAAGGCGGCCCCGGGGGCGCCAGCGGCGCTTTTGGACGGGGCGGGGACGGCGGCGCGGGCGCGGTTGCGGGCCAGGCGATCTCCATCACCAATGCGGGCGTCATCAGCACCTTCGGCAACGATGCGGCCGCCGTCATTGCCAACAGTGCGGGCGGCGGCGGCGGGCTGGCTTCGTCCAGCAACGGCATCATCGCCGTGGGCGGCGGGCATGGCGGCACGGGCGGCGCGGGAGGCGGCATCGCCATGGCCAACAGAGGCGGCATCGACACCTCGGGCGACAACAGCGCGGCGGTGCTGTTGCAAAGCATAGGCGGAGGCGGCGGCGTGGGCGGCGACGCCAACAGCACCGGCGTGATCGCGTCGGTCGCCATTGGCGGCACCGGCGGCGCGGCGGGCAACGGCGGCCTGATCCAGTTTTCCTCGCAAGGCAGGATTCTGACCCGCGCGGGCAATGCTTCGGGCGTGATCCTCCAGAGCATAGGCGGCGGAGGCGGCAGCGGCGGTTCGGCCAATGCGGTCGGCGTGGGCGTGGGGCTGAACGTGACGGTGGCGACGGGCGGCAAGGGCGGCAGCGGCGGTTCCGGCAGCACCGTGTCATTCACGCAAGCCCGCCAGGGCACGATCACGGCCATGGGCGCGCACAGCAATGGCGTGCTGGCGCAAAGCATAGGCGGGGGCGGCGGCAGCGGCGGGCTGGCGAATTCCCGCGTCGTCACGATCGCGCCGCAGCTGGGCGACAACCCGAGCGGCGCGGTCACGCTGGCAGTGTCCAACGGCGGCGTGGGACAAGGGGGCGGCGACGGCGGCACGGCGCTGGTCACGAATGAAGGAGGCATCCGTACCTCGGCCGCGCAAAGCAATGGCGTGGTGGCCCAGAGCATAGGCGGGGGCGGGGGCAATGGCGGCGGGGTCCTGGCGCCGGTCAAGACGCCGGTCATCGGCAATTCGCTGATCGATCTGCAACTGTCCGTGCGGCATGGCGGGCAGGGTGGGCAAGGCGGCAGCGGCGGCCGGGTGCAGGCAGCGAACGCCGGCACCGGCGCCATTGCCACGGCGGGGGCCGGGTCGGCGGGCATCGTCGCGCAAAGCATAGGCGGGGGCGGGGGCAATGGCGGCATCGTCCAGATGCACGACGCTGCCAGTTTCAACGACATCCTGGGCGCGCCGGGTAGTCTCGCCGGCCTGTTGGAGAAGGCGGCGGACTGGCTGGAAAAAGGGCCGCAGTTGGCGTTCAGCAAGGCCGTCAGCCTGTCCGTCGGGGTCACGACCGGCGGCAACGGCGGCGCGGGTAGCGCTGCCAGCGCATTCGACGTGCGCAACGATGGCGCCATCGCGACGGCGGGAGACCAGGCGCCGGGCATCCTGGCGCAGAGCATCGGCGGTGGTGGCGGCAATGCCGGGGCGATAGATTCGGCTGGGGCGTCCACGCTGCTGTCCAGCATCGATGCGCTGATCAAGGCCGCCGAGTCCGGCGCGCAGGACCTGTTCACGGTCGCGTTGCCGCAGACCAGCATCACCCACCAGACCGGCGGCAACGGCGGCGCGGCGGGAGCGGGCGGAGGCAGCGCGTCCAATCCGGCCATCGTCACCAACACGGGAACGATCGCCACGCAAGGCAGCGGCTCGGCAGGCATTGTCGCCCAGAGCATCGGCGGTGGCGGCGGCAGAAGCGCGGCCAGCGGACAGGACCTGCAGGCTGTCGTGGCCGCGGGCGCCGGCAGCCAGGCGCCCGAGATCATCGACAAGATCACCCGCATCGTCGGCATCCTGGGAACCAAGGGCGGATTGCTGCTGGGATCCCTGATCAATGTGCGCAACGGCGGCGTGGCCGGGGCCAGCGGCGCGGGCGGCGCGGTCACGGTCGACGCCGGCGCCTCGGCCAGCCGGATCAGCACGCAGGGCTATCAGGCGCCCGGCATCCTGGCCCAGAGCGTGGGCGGAGGCGGCGGCATATCGATGGTCGACCGGCCCTTGTTCCTGTGGAGCCAGACCGCCGCCACCGTCGCATTGGGGGCCACGGGCGACTCGTGGCAGAGCATGACGACGAGTATGGGCGGCGCGGTCAACGTCAGCCATGGCGGGACGCTGGCGACTGGCGCGGGCGGCTCCGCCGGGATCATGGCGCAGAGCGTGGGGGGAGGGGGCGGCGTCAGCACGCTCGCCTTGCGCAACGCCAGCCTGGCCGCGATCCAGCAGAACGCGTCCCTGTCGATCACCTTGGGCGGCGATTATCCGTCGAACAACAGCAGCGGATTCGGCCTGGCCCAAGTTGCCGGCGGTACGGTCAGCGTCGCCAACAACATCGGCCGCATCGCCACGCAAGGGTGGTTTGCGCCGGGAATTCTGGCGCAAAGCGTGGGCGGCGGGGGCGGCATGGCGGCGGTGTCGTCCAGCGCGGCGCTTAGCGGCGTCGATATCCGGGTGGGAAGCGCGGCGACCGATACGGGTGGCCCTTTTTCGAGCAGCGTGAACGGCGCGGGCGGCACGGTTGCCGTGTCGAACCTGGGCGGCAGCATCGCGACCCACGGCGCGCTTTCCTTCGGCGTGCTGGCGCAGAGCGTGGGCGGCGGCGGCGGCCTGGTGACGATGGACAACGGCTCGGGGCCCGCCTCGAGCGTGGCGAACATCACGTTCGGTTCCAGCGCGCCGATGGCCGGCCCGGGGGGAACGGTCAGCGTGACGCAGGACGTGGGCGGAAGCATCGTCACCGCTGGCGTAAATTCGCACGGCATCGTCGCGCAAAGCATAGGCGGCGGGGGCGGCATCGCCGGCCTGGCAACGCGGCCCGGGCTGGTGACCTTGAAGCCCGTCTCGTCTCCCGCGCAAGGCGGTGACGGGAACGTCGTCAGCTTGTCGATCGCGGGCCGGATCGTCACCTCGGGCAGCGGCGCCGCCGGGATACTGGCGCAGAGCGTGGGCGGCGGCGGCGGGCTGGCGGGCGACCAGTCAGCCGCGCACTACACGACCGGTCTCATACAGAACGCCGGCCTCACTGGCGGCATGGGCAATGGCGGGGCCGTCAACGTGGCCATCGGCACGGGAGGCACGGTCCAGACCTCGGGCGCGAACGCGCCTGCGATCCTGGCGATGAGCGTGGGCGGGGGCGGCGTGTTCAAGGACGGCAGCCTCTATCAGTACAGCACTCCCGGCAACGAACCGGCCTATGGCGGGCCGGTAAGCGTGGACATCGGCTACGCGGCGCAGGTGGTCGCCACCGGCGCCAATTCGCCGGCCGTGGTCGCCATCAGCAATGGCGCCTATGGCGGAGGCCGGGCCATCTCGATCAACCTGGGTCAGAACGCCCTGGTCAGCGCCAGCAGCGCATCCGGCACGGGCATCCTGGCGATCGCGCCGCTGGCCAGCGCCACCATCACCAACGCCGGGGTCATCCAGGCGCAGACCGCCATAGACGTGGCCGGCGCAGCCGTCGTCAACAACAACGGAACCGTGGCGGGCGACGTGCTCATGGGCGGCGGCAGCCTCTTCCACAACAACGCGGGCGGCGCCTTGTACAGCGGCGCCCGCTTCCAGGGCAACCTGGACAGCGCCGGCCTCCTGAATCCGGGCGGACCGGGCGTGTACACGACCACGCGCATCACGGGCGCGCTGAACCATACGGGAACCTACCGGCCCGATCTGAATTTCGGCGGCCATAACAGCGACTTCATTTCGGTGACGGGCGCATCGACCTTCGCAGGCACCGTCAAGCCGGTGCTGCACAATCCCGTGAAGAATGTATGGCTGGGAATAGGCCATTTCGCCGCTGCGCAAACCAGCATGCCCGCGACCGCCAGCGACAGTCCCTTGTTCAGCTACGCGCTGAAGAACAATGGCGCGGGCTCCCTGCGCGACCCGCTCGTTTCCGTGGATGCCAATTTCACGCCCGCGGCGTTGCCGCTTTCCGCGGATCGCGCGCGGATCGCGAATTCCCTGCAGACGCTGTGGGACCAGGGGAAAGCGAGCGATGCGTCCACCTTCGACAAGTTCACGGGAGTCCAGAACGCGGACCAGTACCGCGACGCCCTGAACCGCATCGCCCACGACGGCCAGTTCGCCCGCGCCGCCAACCAGATGCATGCCTCCTACGCGTCGATGAACCGGATGATGAGCTGCCCGGCCTTCGTCGGCGAAAGCACGATCCTGCGCGAGGGCGATTGCGTCTGGACCCGCCTGGACACGAACTGGACCGAGCGCAAGGCCACCTCGGACGACGAGGGGTACCGCGTTCGCCAGAGCACGCTCACGCTGGGCGCGCAACGCGAGTTCGCCACCAATTGGTTCCTGGGCGGTTCGTTGAGCTATGCGTATGGCAAGACCACGTCGGCCGCCGACTTCTCTGGCAACAGCGATACCTACGCGGGCGGCCTGGCCTTGAAGTACAACAATGCGCCGTGGCAGGTCTCGCTTGCCGTGCACGGCGGTGTGGAGAAGAGCAGGATGTCGCGCGGCACGCTGGACGGCACGGCCAGGAGCAAGCCGGAGTCGTCCTTTCTTGCGGCCAGGCTGCGCACCGCCTACGAGTTCAGCCAGCCGTCCTGGTACTTGCGGCCCTATGTGGATCTGGACGTGAATCATATCCGGCAGGACGGCTATAGCGAACAGGGCGCGGGCGCCTTGAACCTGAAAGTGCGCGGCAACGACACGACCTCGTTCATGGCTTCGCCCATGATCGAGCTGGGCGGGCGCAAGGACCTGGCCAACGGCGCGACTTTGCGCTCATACGTGGCCGGCGGGATGAGCTTTCTGAGCGGCGGCGACGTGGTCACGACGATGCAGCTCAATGGACAGGGCGCGACGCCCTTCACGTTGCGGTCGGGCATGCCCAGGACCTACGGCAACCTGTCGGCCGGCCTGGAATACGTCACGCCCAAGGGCGTGGAATTGAAGACGGAATACGCCTTGCGCGGCAACGGGGAATACCGCGACCAGTCCCTGACCCTGCGCGCCGCCTACCGCTTCTAAGCAAGCGGCGCGGCAGGGTGGAAGGCTACTTGCGGACCCAGCGGCCCAGGCCGTTGTCGTCGTAGAACTTGATGTCGAAGCCCTGGGCCCGCCCCTGGCCCATCTTGAACACGATGGACGCCAGCGAGGCGACCAGTTCGGCTTCGCCCGCGGGCGAGAAGGCGTAGGTATCGCCGTCCCAGTGCCGCAAGGGGAAGCGCATGCCCTTGGGCCCCAGCACCAGGGTCAGCGCGCCGTTGGCCTCCTGGATCTCGGCCGGGCCGTAGTAGGGATTGTCGAACCTGCCGGTGTACTGCGACAGCGCTTTCGACGCCGCCGGCTTGGCGGGATCGGCCTGTCCGGACAGATCGGCCTGGGGTTCGAAGAACGCCTTCATGGCGCCGTTGTAGGCCGCGAACCAGTCGCGCGTGGGCTTGCCGTACAACGCAGTGTCTGTGAACGATGCCGCGACGGATTCGGCCGCGCCCACTGGCGCGCCATTGGTCAGCACCACGATGCCGATGCCGGCGGAAGGGACGATGCGGAAGGTTGTTCCCGTTCCCATCAGGAAGGCGCCGGAATGTCCCATCGAAGGACGTCCGCCCAGTTCGGTGTTGACGTTGAAACCATAACCGTAGAAGCCGGAGCGCGAGTCCAGGTCATGCGCACGGGCGCTGTATGCCTGGGGCGACAGGGCCGGCAGCAGGGCGCCTGGGGCGATCAGGGTCTTGCCCTGGTATTGCCCGTCGGCGAGCAGCAGCTTCAGCCACTCCGCCAGGTCGACGACGGTGGAGGACACGCCGCCCGCGGGCGCCTGCTGGTCGGCGTCGCGCTGGCCCGTGGGAACGAAGCGGCCGTTCTGGTAGGCGTGCAGCACGGCGCGATTGCCGCGCGCCTCGAAGTCGCCGTAGCGGTAGCTGGTCGACTTCATGCCCAATGGTTTGAAAAGCTGTTCGTCGGCCAACTGCTCCCAAGGGCGTCCGGCCGCCTTGGCCACAGCCTGGGCGCCGATGGTGGTGCTGAAGTTGGCATAGTGGTAGGACGTGCGGAAGGCGTCCAGCGGCAGCAGGCGCAGGCGGGCGATCACGTCGTCGCGGCTGAAACCCAGGTCTTCGAGATCGTCGCCCGCCGTGCCCGGCAGGCCGGAGCGGTGCGCGAAGAAATCGCCGATCGTGGCGCGTTCGGACACGTAGGCATTGCTCAGCTTGAAGTCCGGCAGGTAGCGCGAGACCGGATCGTCCCAGGCTGCGCGGCCCTTGGACACTTCAATGGCCGCCACCGTCGCCGACAGCGACTTGGAGATCGATGCGATCTGGAACACGGTCTGCGCATCCACCGGCGCCTGTTTGCCAGCCTCGCGCGTGCCGTAGCCCTGCGCCAGCACGGTCTTGCCGTCGATGACCACGGCCACGGCCATGCCCGGAACCCGGCTGCGCTGCATGATGTCCGCGATGATTTGCGGCAGTTCCCGCAGCGCGCGTTCCTTGCTGCCTGCAGGGATGGCGACGGCGTCCGCGGGCGGATTCGGTGCGCTGGCAATGGGCACGGACTGCGACCAGGCTGCCGTGGCGCCGCCCAGCGCAAGAAGGATGATTCCGGTGACGAGCGTGTGTTTGCGGTTCATGATGGCCTCAGAATCCTGCTTGGTAAGCGATGCGGAAAACGCCCTGGTTGATGCGCAGGGCCTGGTCGCGCTGATGCGTGAGCCCGGCCTGCACGATGAAGCCCATGGGCGTGACGTAGGTAACCGCGCCTGAAATGCCCCAATCCGTATCGTCCAGCAGGCCGTACTGCGCCAGCTTCTGGCCGCTGCCGGAAAGCTTGCGCACGGCTGCTGTCGCGGTCAGCTGCCAGCGGTCGCGCGACAACGAGACCGAGGTCACGCCGTTGCCGTTGGACACGGGGGCGCCGCGAAAGGCGCTGGAATAGGTGGCTTCGTTGAACCAGCTCAGGTTCCACGAGTTGCCCAGCGGCGCGTCGTAGCGCAAGCGGGCCGATACCGTGTTGGCGCTTTTTCCTTGATCCGGATCCAGATGCAGCCGGCCCGCGTCCACCCCGCCCGACCATCCTTCCAGTCCGGGCAGATCGCGGAAATCGTAGGAGAGGATGAAGGACTTCAATTGGTCGCTGAAGATCGGCGGCTGATCGGGCCCGATGAGGCCGCCATCCAGGCTGAAGCGTCGGTTCATCGCGGTGTTGTCGCGCTTGAACAGCATGGCGGCCACGGAGTGCGTTCCGCGGCCCGCGGTATCCAGGGTGTAGCGTCCGCCCACCCCGATCGAGCCGCGGAACTCCGAATTCTCGTTGAAACCCGTGTACAAGCCGTCGACCACGTGCCAGGCGTCGCCAAAGCCCAGGTCCATCTTGCCGCCGTACAGCGCGTAGTTGTCCGCCGTATAGGCGGCGAACAGGTTGTCCAGGTCCACGCCCAGGTCGGAAAACGCATTGTCCTTGGTGTCGTTGGTGGACGAGTTGAAGGTCGCCTTGGTGCGGATCGAAAACTGCCGCGTCAGCTGCAGCACCAGGGCCGCCTCCGCCGTGGGCTGCACGCTGCTCCAGTGCGAGCGGGGAAGCTGGCCGTTGTCGTCCTGCACGCCGAAGAAGCCGGTGTAGCCGGTCATCAGCAGGAAGCGGCCATTCAGCTGCGGATAGGTTTCGCCGCCCTCGCCCAGCTCGCTGTAGGGCGTGAGGAAGATCTCCGTCTTGAAGATGTCCCGAGCTTCCTGCGCGCACGCGCCTTGCGCGGCCACGGCCAGCAGCGCGGCCGCTGCGGCCTGGCGCAGCGGCCGGCAGGGTCCGTTCACCGCGCCAGCTCGGCCGCCAGTTCACGCACCTGGGAATGGATATTGTTGAACATGGCGAAATTCACGCGGCTGGCGACGACGAACACGCCCAGCCCGCGGTTGGGCGACAGCACGGCATACGACATGAAGCCGCCCAGGCCGCCGCTCTTGCCCAGCAGCAAGGGCGCGCCATTGCGCGGCAGGGTCACGACCCAGCCCAGGCCCATGCCGTCGGCGTCGGTGACTTCCGTGCCTACGACGGACTTCAGTCCGTCATAGGGCAGCCACATCGTGTGCGCCAGCAACGACGCCTGCTTCGATTGTTTGGCGCCGTCCAGGTGCCAGCGCATCCAGCGCGCCATGTCGTCGGCGGTGGAGTAGATGCCGGCGCTGGCGTACATCACGTCCGGCACCGGGGCATTGGGATCGGGCTTGTCGAAGGGATCCAGCCCGGTCATCAGGCGCTTTTTCTGCGCGTCGTCAAGCGCATTGGTGGTGTCGGTCATGCCGGCGGGCTTCAGCACCTCGTTGGCCAGCACGGTGGAATAGTCCGCGCCGCCGGCCTTGGCCAGCGCATCGCCCAGCAGGCCGAAGCCCAGGTTGGAGTACAGCGTTGTGGTACCGGGCACATAGGCCGGCTTATGGCTGCCGATCCATTTCCAGTAATAGGCGCGGTCGAACGCGGCGAACGGATTGTCGGAAGGCTTGGCGTCAGGGTTGGGCAGTTCACGCGGCAGGCCGGCCGAATGCGTGGCCAGGTCCAGCAGCGTCAGCGGGCGGCCGTTGGTTTCGACCTTGGCGTTTTCCGGCGCATATTTGGCCAGCGGATCCGTCAGCTTGAGCTTGTCCTTGGCTGCCAACGCCGCCAACACGTCGCCAGCGAACACCTTGGATACTGAAGCGATCCTGAAAATGGAGCGGCCATCCGGCTCCACGCCGCTGCCGGGCGCGGTTTCGCCATAGCCCTGAATCACGACCTCGTCGCCGCGCACGGCCGCGATGATCATTCCTGGCGCACCCGAGTTCAGGTACAGCTGCATGCCGGCCATGGAGACGGCATCCTGCAGCGCCAGGTCGGCCGCGCGGACCTGGCTGGCGCCCAGTGCGCAGGCGGCGCTCAAGGCTAGGGAGGTGATGCGCGGCAGTATGCGGGACGTCAGCATGCGGTTCTCTCTGCGGGACTTTGGGAACGGATGTTCCTTCGCCTGCGATGATCCCAAAAACTCGTTGCGCGGCCACTTGCGGCAGGACGAAACAACATGCCGGCATGACGAACTGCATATTTCAGAGGTGCGCCGGGTTCAGATGCCCATGCGTTCGCGCAGCGGCTTGCGGTAGGAGCGCGACACCGGCCAGGTCTCGTCCACGGCCCGCATCCGGATCAGCCACTTGTCCACGCTGCGGCGGTCCACGTCCATGACATGCAACGCGTTCGCAATGGCGGTGCGGTGCACCCGGAAGAAGGTCTGTTCCGGCAGCAGGGTCGACCATATGCCCAGCGCGCGCGAGTCCAACACCATCGACCCGTCTTCCAGCCAGATTTCGCTGTAGTTGCCCGCCGAGCGCACGCCTACGATGGTTTCAGGCTGCACGCCGCGGACCACGCCTCGCATGCTGAGATAGATCACCGATGTGGCGCTGTCGTAGCGCGGCGCGCGGCCGCGCTCGCGGCTGTTGCCGTATTTGGCCTGGCCTATCAGGTTGGCGCATTGGTAGAGGGCGCGGACTTCGGCGGCGGACCAGGCCCGGTGCCGCACGGTGGTGTCGAAGCCGATGATGCCGTAGAGCTTCCCGTCATGGAAAACCGGCACGCTCAGCACGCTCTTGTTGCCCTGGCGCTGGAATTCGACCTGGATGGCGCGCGCGGTGCGGGGCAGGTCGTTGACGTCGTGGATGGCGACCGCCTGGCCTTTGACCATGAATTTGTGCAGCCAGGCGATCAGCGTGGTCGGCACGTCCTGGAGTTCGGCGACGAAGGGTTCGGTCTTGCCGCGACACCATTCATGGGTATTGCGCAGGCGCAGCATGTCCGGGCGGTACTCGATCATCCATGACCGGTCCACGTCCGAGGTCTCGCCCATGTAGGCCAGCTGTTCGGAGATCGCGTCGTCGGCGGGGAGCTTGAGCAGGCTCATCGCGCAGTGGTAGAGCCAGTCCGACGAGGGATCGGGTTCAAGCAGGGTGGCGGGGTGAGTCTGGTACTGGACTGCATCCTTCACTTGCGATTCCCCCCTGCGGCGACATGGCGCTTGGCGCGCTCGCGGGCCGGGCCCCGCGGCTAGGCTGGATTTTCCCTCTGGTAACGAGGGATGACAAGATCTGAAATCATCATCGCACCGTGGTCGGCGTCGCCGCCTGGGAGGCCTGCGTCGGCATGCGGCCCACGCTGAGCGTGCCGGGATCCTCTGCAGACGGGCGCACCACCGCCGCCTTGTTGGCGTCGTTGGCGCCGAGCTTGGGCAGGTCGATGGGGCGCGCGGCCACGGTTTCGAAGGGGCCGCCGCCGGCCGATGGCACGCCCTCCAGGGTCACGCCGCGGGTCCAGTTGCCATCGTGGCGCGACAGCACCTCGTAGCGCTGCGGGGCGCCGGTGGCGCGGGCGACGATGTAGAGCGTGCCATTGACCAGATTGAGCGCAGGCGGCGAGGCGGCCTGGGCGTCGAGCTTGGACGGCCTGCCGTGTTCCACCAGCCACAGTTGTCCGCCGGCGCGCTCCAGCACGGCAATCATGACGTTGCCGCCGGCGTCGGCGCTAATGGCCGGGCGGCCGATATAGGGCACGCCCATGTCGGTCGGCGCGCTCCATTCCATGTCGAGATCGGTGGTGTCGCCGGTCTCCATCAGGCGGGTCAGATGGTTGTTGCCGCGCTGGCGGAAATAGAGTTCGACGCGGTCCTGGTGATTGCGGATCGCTGCCAGGCCGCCGGCGGCCTGGGGCGCGGGCACGCGGCGCCAGTCCTGCCATTCGGGGAGCTGGCCTTTGGCGGCCGGCAGTTGGCGGGTGTAGTGGAGCTCGCCGGTCCCGGTGAGCGCGAAGATGATGTAGCGTCCGTCGCCGCCCAGCGCCGCAGCGGGGGCGCCGGTCACGCCCTCCAGCGGCGGCAGGTCCTGCCAGGCGCCCCAGCTGCCGTCGACGCCGGAGGGCGTGATCCAGTGCAGCAGGCCGTCGTAGCCCAGCGCCACGGCGGCGGCTTCGCCGCGCGGCGCAACCGCCGGGATCTGGGTCACGCGCAGGCCGCCCAAGGCTTGCCAGCCTTGCCAGGTGCCGTCGTGGCGCTGTTTGTTGGCCCACACGCCGCCCAGCGGGTCGCGCGCCATCAGGCCAGCCGTGCCGTCGGTATGGGTGTACGACACCAGCGGGCCGTTGGTGCGCCCGCCCAGGCTTTGCCAACGCCGCTGGTCCGCGTCCCAGCGGTTGACGGCGCCATTGGTTTCGCCGGCAGCGAACACCACCAGGCCGCCGCGCCCGTCCGGGTAAAGCTGCGGCGCGATGTCCTGGCGCGACACGTAATAGGCGCGCTGCACCCAGGCGGCCGCGGGGCCGGCGGGCTCCTTGCAGCCGGTGGGGCCGGCGCAATAGTGGTAGTCGTTCCAGGCGTAGTGCTGGAAGGTCAGCGACTTGCTGGCGATTTCGGCCTGAGTCAGGTTGGTGGCGCGCTCCTGGCTGGGGTAATCGACGTAGCCCATCTCGGCGTAGTTGCCGGGCGCGCGCAGCATGGCTTCGCGCGCCAGCCGCGCGCTGGCGATATGGTCGGGATGGCCATGGCCGGCGCAGCGCCAGCACAGCTGCGTGTAAGGCACGGCGATCGTATCGTCGAGATGGCGTACCGTGGTCGGCGCGTACTGGCGGATCAGGTCGGCCAGGGTGTCGATCAACTGTTCGCGCGTGTAGGACTCGGCATAGGGGCCGAGCGTGTCGACGTTCTGGCCGGGTACGGATTCAGTGCGGCTCAGCGGCGTCAGGCTGCCCCAGCCCTTGCCCAGCCAGGGATCCTTCAGGCGCATGTGCCAAAGCTGCACGCGCGGATTGCCCTTGAGGGTAAAGCGCGCGATGTGCCGTCCGCCCGCGATGCCGGCGTCTTCCTTCCATTCGTCCGGTTGATGCGCCATATAGGCATAGGCGGAGCGCACGCCGCGCTCGCGTCCCAGCATGTAGGTATCGCCTTCGCCGGCATCGCTTGCGGTCAGGTAGACCAGCCGCACGCAGCCGCCTGCCTGGATGTTAGAGGCGATGTCCGGGTTCATGAACAGCAGGTCGTCGTCCAGGTGGGCGACGAAAGCCATGTCCTTGATGCCATGGCATTGCGCCAGCGTCGGCGGAGCGGCGAACGCTTGGGCGGAGAGCAGAGTGGCGACGGTACAGAGTAGCGCCCGGCCAAGGGGGCGCAGCATGGCCAACAAGACGTGCATAACGGGGCGCAGCAGAAAAGGCGCGGCGCGTAAGGGGTATTGAGGTGGGACCAGTATAGCGGTGCGGGATGGCGGTAAATGGGGGCGGTACAGACGGCCCCGTGGCCCTCATTCCGGCATGGCGCGGCCGGTCCGCCCGCGCTAGCGGTTGGGCGCGGCCATGGCCTTATCGCCCTGGTACGGGCTGAGATCCAGCCCCGCCTGCTGGAAGCGCCGCACGATTGCCGGCAGTTGCTTGCTTTGGCTTGCGCCGTCGACGGCCTGGATGGCCTGGCGGCATGTTTCGATGTCCTTCGGGCAGCCGTGGCCGGGCGCCAGCAGGCTGGCGTACACCGATATGTTGACGGCCAGCTGGGACACCTGGACGGCGGTCGGCTTGCCCAGGTAGAAGTCGTCCAGGTCGCGCTTGAGGCGGGCAGTCTCCTCTTTGCCGGCAAGCGCGCCGTCGCGGCAGTCCATGAAGGTGGGTGACTCGTCGATCAATTCCATGCGGCTGCATGCCAAGGCCAGGCGTGGAGCGGGCAGGAGGCCCGCCGGCAACTGGGCCCGGACAGTCGGCGATCCCGAGGTGGCGAACGACACTATCCGTCCGTTCGTGCGCTTGCCGGCATCGACCGGGCCGGCGATCAGCATGGTCACATCCAGCGACGCAGGAAAGCGCGCAGTCGGGCCGTTGGCATAAGCCCGGGACACGGTTTCGGCGGTCGCGGCGGGCAGGCCGAGCCTTGCGCCGATAAGGCTGTTGCCGCCTTGCAGGTAGGTGTCGAGCTCGTCGCGCAGCACGGCTTCCAGCACGGCCGCCTCGGTGGCGGAAAGACTGTAGGCGGCGCTGGCCAGCGTGGGGACCAGCAGGCCCAACATCGCGCAGAGTTTTTTCATGGATACGTTGCGGCAGTGTGGTTCGGCGCGCAAGGGTAACCGGTTTGCGCGCGCAGCGTGGAGGGCGTCAGTTCGCGCCGGCGCTGGCCAGCAGCCAGTCGCGCAGGCGTTCATGCGCGGCGTCGGCGCGGACCGCATCCTTGCGCAGGCACAGGCTGAAGGCCGCGCCGCTTTCGATGAAGCCCAGCGGCGCGGCCAGCCTGCCTCGGTGCAGTTCGGCCTCCACCAGCACCGCCGGCGCGATGGCCACGCCCAACCCGGCCGCGGCGGCCTCCAGCATGTGGCCCAGATGGTCGAACTCGCGCCCCGCTTGCCGTGGCGTCAGCGCGATGCCTTGGCGCGCCGCCCAATCCTTCCAGGCGTCGGGCCGCGAACTGGTGTGCAGCAGCGGCATATCCAGCACGTCGGCCGCATCGCGGATATGCGCGGCCAGGGTCGGGGTGCAGACCGGGCCTATGGTTTCGGCGAAGAGCGGGGTGACGCCCCATTCTTGCGGCCAGGCGCGCCCGGCCAGGATCAGCGCATCCACGCGCTGCGTGTTCAACAGGGCGGCATCTGCGGCTGTCTGCAGCCTGATGCGGATGTCCGGATGCAGGGCTTCGAATTGTTCAAGCCGCGGGATCAACCAGTTGGAAAGAAAGCTGGCGGGCGCACCCACCGCCAATTCGGCCGGCTGCGTGCCGCGCCTGAGTTCGTCGCAGCGGCGCTCCAGCAGGTCGAAGGCGTCATGCGCCGCGCGCTGCAGGTCCAGGCCCGCCGCGGTCAGGTGGACGCGCCCCGCGCGCCGCTCGAACAAGGCGCAGCCCAGCCATTCTTCCAGTTGCCGGATCTGCTGGCTGACTGCGCTATGGGTCACGCAGAGTTCCTTGGCGGCCAGCGTGAAACTCGCCTGGCGGGCCGCGCTGTCGAAGAATCGCAGGGCATTGAGGGATGGCAGACGTCTCATGGCTGTTAGCTGAACTTACATATATGGGAAATAAATCATTGATTCAAATAAGTATTTTGTGACGATAGCATAAGGAAAATCCTACTCATCCTGTCACGGAAAACCTATCCATGCCACTCGCCATCCATCCGGCCGCGCCCGACAGCCGAGGCCAATTCGGCCCCTACGGCGGCCGCTACATGCCCGAAACGCTGGTCCCCGCCCTGGACGAACTTGAACGCCAGTTCAAGGCGGCGCTGGCGGACGAGGACTTCTGGCAGACCTACCGCGGCCTGCTGGCCGACTATGTGGGCCGGCCGAGCCCGCTGTTCCTGGCGCGCGGCGTTTCCGGGGAGCTGGGCGGCGCGCAGGTCTACCTCAAGCGCGAAGACCTCAACCACACCGGCGCGCACAAGATCAACAACTGCCTGGGGCAGATCCTGCTGGCGCGCCGCATGGGCAAGCGCCGCATCATTGCCGAAACCGGCGCGGGCCAGCATGGTGTGGCGACTGCCACCGTCTGCGCCCTGTTCGGCCTGCAGTGCGTGGTTTACATGGGCGCCGAAGACATGGAGCGCCAGTCCATCAACGTGCGCCGCATGCGGATGCTGGGCGCCGAGGTGCGCGCGGTGCACGCCGGCACCGCCACCCTGAAGGACGCGATGAACGAGGCCTTGCGCGACTGGATCGCCCATCCCGCCGACACGTACTACCTGCTGGGCACCGGCGCCGGACCGCATCCTTATCCCTGGCTGGTGCGCGAGTTCCAGAAGGTGATCGGGGAGGAGACGCGCCAGCAGATCGCGGCCAAGACCGGCCGCGTGCCCGACGCCATGGTGGCCTGCGTAGGCGGAGGCTCCAACGCGATGGGGTTTTTCTACCCCTTTCTGGAACTGGCAGACGTGCGTCTGTACGGCGTCGAAGCCGGCGGGCTGGGCCTGGCCAGCGGGGCGCACGCGGCCAGCATCAGCGCGGGCCACGAGGGCGTGCTGCACGGCTGCCGCAGCTATTACCTGCAGGACGAAGACGGCCAGATCGTCAACGCGCATTCGATATCGGCCGGCCTCGACTATCCGGGCGTCGGGCCCGAACACGCCTTGCTGCATGACCGCAAGCGCGTGGACTACGTGTCGGTCACGGATGCCGAGGCCGTGTCGGCCTTCCATTGGCTGACGCGCAAGGAAGGCATCCTGCCCGCGCTGGAAAGCGCGCATGCGCTGGCCTACGTACGCAAGCTGGCGCCGCGGATGGCGCCCCACGAGATTCTCGTCGTGTGCCTGAGCGGACGCGGCGACAAGGACATGGACACGGTGACTCAATTTGGCGAGGTGGCGGCATGACCCGGCTTGATCGAACCTTGGCGGAGCTGCGCCAATCTGGACGCAGTGGGCTGGTGACCTATTTTGCGGCGGGCGATCCCGATCCTGCCGCATGCCTGGAGCTGCTGTGCGGCTTGCGCGCGGCGGGCGCGGACGTGATCGAACTCGGCATGCCGTTCAGCGATCCGGTCGCGGACGGTCCCGTGCTGCAGCGGGCCAACGTGCGTGCGCTGGCCGGCGGCCAGACCCTGAAGCGCACGCTGACCCTGGTGCGCGATTTCCGCGAGGCGGACGCGCATACGCCCTTGGTGCTGATGGGCTATCTGAATCCCATCCTGCGGCATGGGGTTGAAGGCTTCATCGAGGACGCGGCCGCGGCGGGCGCGGACGGCCTGATCCTCATTGACCTGCCGCTCGAACATGCCGACGAGATCAGCCGCGCGGCGCGCGCGCATGGCCTGCATCTGATCCGGATGTCCGCGCCCACGTCCGAGGACGCGCGGCTGGCGGGCTTGCTGCGCGACGCCAGCGGGTTTGTCTATCACATCATGCTGGCCGGCACGACGGGTGCGGACTTGCCTGACGAGCGCCGCATCGCGCAGGATCTGGACCGGCTGCGCTCGCATACCAGGCTGCCGGTGGCTGCGGGCTTCGGCGTGCGTTCGCCTGATGAAGCCCGGCTCGTCGCGCGGCATGCCGATCTGGTGGTGGTCGGCTCGCGGCTTGCGCAAGTGCTGGCGGAGCAGGGCGTGGCGGGCGCGCTGGACGAGGTGCGGGGGCTGGCGGCGGCGCTGCGGGGGTAAACGGCGCGTGCGCCGTCCTGGAAGGCCGGGCAGCGCGCATGCCTCAGGCGTACCGCTCCAGCCGGAACGCCCTGATGTCGACGGGCGTTTCGTTCCCCTGGATAAGGGCGGCCAAGGTTTCACCCACCGCGGGACCGATGCCGAATCCGTGTCCGGAGAAGCCGGATGCCAAGTAAAGCCCCGGCACGGCGGCGACCGGCGCGATGACAGGCATGGCGTCCGGCGTCACGTCGATGTAGCCGCCCCAGGATTGCGCGATGCGGGCCTGCTGGAACACGGGGAAGGCGCGCAGCAGGCGCTCCCAGGCCTGGTCGATCCCGCGTTTGTAAGGCGCGGGATCGAGCACGCGGCAGCGCTCGTAAGGCGTTTCGCGGTCGGCCGGAAAGCGGCGCGGCGTCGCCAGTTCTTCGAAGAAGCGCTTGCTGAAGCGGATCCGGACCAGCGAGTTGTTGGCGATCCAGGCGCGCAGGAACTTGCCCATCAGGCGGAAACTGTCCGGCACCAGTTCGGCCAGCGAGGCCGAGAACTGCGAGACGGTATAGCCGCCGTCGGCGCGCTTGCGGCAGGTGAAGTCCTTGCCGTTGATTGCCAGCGAAACGCCGGCGTCGAAAGGTTCGGTGCGCAACACCGAACCGCGCACCTTCAACTGCGGAAAGTCCACGCCCAGATTGCCGCAGAACAGGCGCGACCAGCCGCCGGCGGCCACCAGCACCGCCTGCGCGCGCAGCGTACCGCGTTCGGTGATGACGGTGTCGGCGCGGCCAGCGCTGGTCTCCACGCCGCGCACGGCGCAGTTTTCGTATATCAGCGCGCCGGCCTGGCGAGCCAGCGCCGCGACGCCCTGCGTGGCGATCTGCGGCTCCGCCACGCCGTCGGCGGCGCTGTAGAGCGCGCCGGTCCAGGCGCGTGCGGAACTGGGCAGCAGGCGCAGGGCTGCTTCGCGGCCCAGCATGTCGGCCTCTACGCCA
The DNA here is from genome assembly GCF_014851665.1 of Achromobacter sp. ACM03. NCBI lineage: Bacteria > Pseudomonadati > Pseudomonadota > Betaproteobacteria > Burkholderiales > Alcaligenaceae > Achromobacter > Achromobacter sp. ACM03. The sequence continues at coordinate 1,089,202 of NZ_JACVAD010000002.1, forward strand.
TAGGCGCGCGCCTTGGCCAGCCAGCTTTCGTGCTCGGCGGCGTCCGTCTCGTTTTCTTGCAGGTAGACCAGCCCGTTGCGGCGGTAGCCGACTTCGACCTGGGCCTGGATCTCGCGCCAGAGCTGGTTGGCGCGCAGCGCCAGCGGCACTTCGGGCAGGTCGCGTCCCAAGGTGCGTACCCAGCCCCAGTTGCGCGAGGACTGCTCGCAGGCCAGCGTGCCTTTTTCGAACAGCGCACAGCGCACGCCTGCGCGCGCCAGCGCGAGCGCCGTGCTCACGCCTATGATGCCGCCGCCGATGATGGCCACGTCCACCGTGGCTGGAAATTGCGTTTGTGTCGTCATGACGATATGGAAGCGCCAGGGCAGGGGGTCAGGCGGGGTAGCCCAGCGCGTCGCGCAGGCGGTACCAGTTGATGGCCAGCCTGGCGCCGAATTGCCGCGCCGGGTAGAAGGGCATGCGCTCGATGGGCGTGACGGGGAAGTCGAGTTCACCTGCCGGCACGCCGCGGATGGCGTCGGTCAGCACGCGGCCCAGCGCCGTGCCCATGGCCACGCCGCGTCCGCAGTAGCCGTAGGCGGTCCAGATGCCCGGCGCCAGCCGATGCACGCGAGGCAGGTCGTCCATGGTCATGCCTACGCGGCAGGCCCAGCCGTGGCGCCACGCGGCGTCGGCCAACTGCGGGAAGCGCGCGACTGCGGCGCGGCGCAACTGTTCGCCAGTGGACGGATCCAGGCGCTCGGACGAATGCCCGCGGCCGCCGATGACGAAGCGACCTTCCGGGTCGATGCGGCAGTAGTAGGTAATCTTGCGCGTTTCGGAGATGCCGGCGCGCAGCGGCAACAATTGCTCCTGCAGCGCTTGCGGCAGGGGATCGGTGGCGATCTGTGCGCTGGATACGTTGACATACGACTGCGCGACGGCCGGCCACAGCCGGTCGGTGTAGGCGTCCGTCGCCAGTACGACGTGGCGTGCCTGGACCGCAAAGCCGTTCACGCTCAGCGTCGCGCCGCCGTCCGGCGTGGGCGCGATGGCGGACACCGGCGAGTGGTCGTGCACCGCCGCGCCTGCGACCTGCGCCGCGTGCGCCAGTCCGCGGGCGAAGGCCAGCGGCTGCACCGCGCCTGCGCGCTTTTCGCGCAGGCCCGCGGGCCAGAACGAGGATCCGGTGGCCGCGCGCATCGCGTCGGCGTCCAGGTATTCGACGTCGCCGCCGTGGGCGTTCAGCTCGCGCGCGCGGCTTTTGAGATAGCTGCCCGACGCCGCCGAGAACGCGCCCTGGATCCAGCCATTGCGGGTGGGCGAGCAATCGATGCGCAGGCGTTCGGCCAGTTCGAAAAGGTAATCGGCATTGCCGTAGGCAAAGCGCATCATGCGCGTGGCCGTGTCCGCGCCGAAGCGGCGGATCAGCGCGGCAGGGCCGGGCTTGAATCCCGGCACCACTTGGCCGCCGTTGCGCCCGGAGGCGCGGTGGGCCACTTCATGGGATTCGAACAGCGCCACCTTGAAGCCGGCTTCGGCCAGATGCAAGGCGGCCGACAGGCCGGTGAAGCCGCCGCCGACCACGGCGGCGTCGACATGCAGCGGACCGGCCAACGCCGGCGAGGCGGCGCGCGCAGGCGCGGTCGCGGCCCACAGCGTGGCTGCGGGCGAAAACAGATCGTTGTTCATGGTGCCGGAGCTACTGGGCGTGGGTGACGCGTTTGAGGAAATCACGCATGCGTTCGTTGCGGGGATTGGTCAGCACTTCGCGCGAGGGGCCCTGTTCGGCGATACGGCCGTTTTCCAGGAACAGAACGCGGTCAGAGACGTTGCGCGCGAAGTCCATTTCGTGCGTGACGATGACCATGGTCATGCCCTTCTCGGCCAGCGTGCGCATCACGGACAGCACCTCGCCCACGAGTTCCGGATCCAGCGCCGAGGTCGGCTCGTCGAACAGGATGGCCTCGGGTTCCATCGCCAGCGCACGGGCGATGGCCACGCGCTGCTGCTGGCCGCCGGAGAGCTGCTGCGGATAGTGGTTCATCTTCTCGGCCAGGCCGACCGACGCCAGAATCTCGCGGCCGCGGGCGGTGGCGGACTCGACGCTTTCGCCCTTGACATGCACCGGGCCTTCAATGACATTCTCCAGCGCGGTGCGGTGCGGGAACAGGTTGAAACGCTGGAACACCATGGCCACGCGCTGGCGGATGTTCTGGATGTCCTTGCGGCGCGCGTCCACGGTGATGCCGTCGATCGTGATGCGGCCGCCGTCGTAGCGCTCCAGGCCATTGATGCAGCGCAGGAGTGTGGACTTGCCGGAGCCGGACGGTCCGATCAGGCAGACCACTTCGCCTTGCCGGATTTCGGCGTCGATGCCTTCCAGCACGCGGTGGGCGCCGAACGACTTGCTGAGGTTTTCGATCTTGATCATTGGCGGCGCCCCAGTCGGCGTTCAAGTTTGCCGATGAAGTACATCATGGGCAGGCTCATGGCCAGGTACATGAGGGCTACCAGCGTGAAGATGGTGGCGCTCTTGAAGGTGGAAGAGGCAATCAGCTTGCTCTGCATGGACAGCTCGACCACGGTGATGACCGCTGTTTGCGAGGAATCCTTCAGCATCATGACCACGTTGTTGCCGTAGGGCGGCAGCGCGACCTTGAAGGCCTGCGGCAGCACCACGCGGCGCATCAGCTTGGCGCGCGACATGCCCAGTGACTGGGCAGCTTCGAACTGGCCGGGATCGACCGCGTCGATGCCCGAGCGGAACACCTCCGACATGTACGAGGAGTACGCGACGCCCAGGCCCAGCGCGCCGGCCTGGAAGGCGGTCAGGCTGATACCGATTTCGGGCAGCACGAAGTACATGTAGAACAGCACGACGATGATGGGAACGCCGCGGATGATGTTGGTGAGGATGCGGCTGGCGTGCGATAGCGGCGCAACGCCGCTGACCCGCAGCAGAGCCCAGAACAGGCCGAGCGCCGTGGCGATGACCAGCGCCGCCGCAGTAATGGCGATGGTCGTCAGCACCCCCTGCATCAGCACCGGGAAGAACTCCGCGGCGTCACTGAAAAATGACTGGAACATCTTGGATACCTGTTAGGCGGCGCGCCGCGGCGGATCGGGCCGCGGCGCTCGGGATCAGGGCGCGACGCCCCACTTCTTCATGATGGCGGCAAGGGTGCCGTCCTGGCGCAGCACATCGATGGCCGCGTTGAGCTGCTTGACGCGTTCGGCGTCTCCCTTGCGCACGGCAAGCGCGATGTTGGTGGGCATGGCAGGCTGATAGCTTTCGACGTAGCGCACGTTGCGCACGCCCTGGGTGCGGACCTGGTAGGAAATCACCGGTCCGTCGCCGAAGGCCGCGTCCAGGCGTCCGAGCGCCACGTCGCGCACCAGGTCGGACATGGTTTCGTACATCTTGATTTCCTTGAGGCCGGGCGCGGCCTTCAACGGCTCGACGTAGAGCGTGCCGATCTGCACGCCGACGGTCTTGCCCTTCAGGTCGGCAATGCTCTTGTAATCGGTCTTGTCCTTCTCCGGCACGATCAGGGCCTCGCCGTACTCCACCACCAACTGCGTGAAATCGACCACTTCGGCGCGCTGCGGCGTCTTGGCGAAGGCCGAGGCGATGATGTCGATCTTGTTGGTCTGCAGGGCCGGCACCAGCGAGGCGAACGGGATGGGCATGACTTCCGCAGTGAAGCCGGCCTGCTTGCCCACTGCGTGGGCGATGTCGATCATCACGCCCTGCAGGGTATTGGTCTTCGGATCCAGGAAGTTGAACGGCACCGCGGTCGGCGTGGCGCCTACCTTGACGGTCTGGGCGTGCGCGCCCGACAGGGCGGCGGCGCACAGCGCCGTCGCCAACAACGTTTTCAACACTTTGTGCAGCATCGGAATCCCCTTGGAAGCTGGAATCGCGCGCCTGCACGGTGTACCGGACGTCCGATTTCGTCCTTGTCAGGTGCGCATTATCGTATCGAATAGCGATAAGCTTCTATCGCATGTAGATTTTATAATCCGGCCAAGGAAAGCCTGTCAATCAACTCCGGTTTTAGCTAAGCGCTTTTTATTTAAGGGTTTTCCCGAGATTACCTGATGCGAAAAAGGTAGAATGCATCAAAAGAACCGCGGCTTTTTCTTGCATTCATTTGAATTGGAATGCAATCTCTGCGTATCGAACACTAATAGACTGGGCGGCCTGCGCCGCCCAGCCCAGCCATGAATCCGGAAACCTCCACGCTGTACGTCCAATCGCTGGCCACGGGCATCGCCGTGCTCGATGCCTTCGATGCCGAACACACCTCCATGAGCCTGCCGGACATTGCCGCCGCAGCGGGCATCACCCGCAGCGCGGCGCAGCGCTTCGCGTTCACGCTGGAAGCGCTGGGGCTGCTCAACAAGGACCCTGTCAGCAAGCGCTATTCGCTGTCGTCCCGCACGCTGGACGCAGGTTGCCGCTACCTGGAATCGCATCCGCTGCTGGACCGCGCCAATCCCTTCCTGCTGGAACTCAATCGCAATGCCGGCGAAACCGTGAACCTGGCGGAGCCGGCCGGGCAGGACATGATCTACATCGGCCGCTTTCCCAGCCCCTTGCGGTTACTGGTGCACATGCCCGTGGGCCGGCGCATCCCGATGTACTGCTCCTCCACCGGGCGCGTGTACCTCGCCGGCATGAGCGACGAGCAAGCTTGCGAGGCCCTGGAGGCCAGCGAGCGCGTGAAGTACACGGCCAACACGCTGACCGGCCTGGATGAACTGATGGCGCAGATCCGCCTGTCGCGCGAGCAGGGTTACGCCTGCTGCAAAGAGGAGTACTACCGCGGGGATCTGGCGCTGGCGGTGCCGGTCTACGACCTGAACCAGCGTGTGGTGGCGGGCCTGCAGCTGTCCGTGTCGGCGGCCAAGTGGACGGTCAAGCGCGCGGTGTCGCGCTTCGTTCCGATGATGCTGGAAACGGCCAGGCAAATCTCCACGTCGCCACCCACGCCTCGCGCCTTGACGGCGTTCGGCGGCGGCGCTGCGCGCGACCTGCACGCCGAGCCGCCAGGGCGCGTCAGCGGACGCAAGCCGTGAGGCTGGCGGCCGCTCCAGGCAGTTGCGGCTTCAAGCCGTTTGCGGCGTCTTTGCGCCCGGCTCGCCGCGGCGACCAGGCTTGCCATACAGCAGGCGCGCGCACAGGAACGCGCTGAGCGCGCCGGGCGCCGCGCCGACGGTCAGGGGGAAGCCCAGCTCTTCCAGCCAGGGCCTGCCCTGGGAGATAAAACCCGTCAGGAAAACGAAGCCATAGACGGCGCCGACCAGCGCCATCGCGGCATAGGCGCGCCAGGACGGATGCGCCGGCCGCAACGCGCCGGCCACGATGCCGCACAGCAGGGCGGGCACGAAGCCGAAAATGTAAAACCAGGGCAGGGCGTAGACCAGCATGAGCAGGTTCTCGGGATCCCGGGTCACGGCCGTCAGCGCGATGATGACGCCTGCGCCGCCGATGGGCGGCGCGGCCACGCCGTAGAGTGCGCCGCCCGCGACCAGATCGCTGCCCAGGCGCCGGCCGGCAGTGCCCATTGTGTGTTGCCGCCTGCGGCGGTAAGCGATGGCGGCGAGAGCGCCTAGAAGCAGTATGCCGGCCGAGATATAGGGGGTCATCGCGTCATGCAGAATGTGGGCGGGAGTGGCATGGCCGGCTTGCCGCGGGAAAGCGGCAAGCCGGCGCAACAGGCCTGATGATACCGTGGCGGCCGGCCAGGTTTTCCTGCGCGCGCCGCGCCCGCATCGCACGCAGCGCCATTCTGCGGCGGCGCGGCGCTCAAGTCGGGTCGTTGCCGGCGCGCGCGTCAGCGGCGCCGGCGCTGTCGTTCAATGAGCTGGCCAGCGCGGGGGCGGCCTCGTCCGCTGCGGGCTGTTGCTCCGTGCGCCGCATCAGCCGTTTGCTCACCATGGCGGCGACGAAGGCATTGCGTTGGGCCGCGTTGTAACCGGGGTGGCTGAGTTCGCGTACGTATTCGTTGATCACGGGTTTCATGGATGTTCTCTCGTCTTGAGGCCAGGCAGGGGCCGGGCGTGTTGGCTTGCATCGGCGCGGACGGCTTGCAGCAGGCGCGCCATGGTGACTTCGGCGCCGGTGTCGGCGGTAAAGAGCGCGCGGCTCCAGCGGCGCGCGCGCTGATCCGGCGCGGGCGCCGGAAACTGGACCACGAAGCGCAGCCGCCTCAGGAATGCGCTGTCCAGGTTGGACTTCAGGCTGGCGGCCCGCGACGCCAGGCCGCGGTAGGACTGCATGGGTTGCAACAGGTAGCTGACCTCGATATTGGCGTAGCGGTCATGGCTGTCCTTGACGTTCGCGCGCTTGCCGAAGAGAGCGTCGGCTTCGTCGAAGTACAGGACCGCGCCGCGCTGCTCGACCGACTCGAACAGGCGGCTCAGGTTTTCCTCGGTTTCGGCGATGTATTTGCTGACGATCCTGGACAGGTCGATGCGATGCAGCGCCAGCCCCGTATCGCGCGCCAGTTCCTCGGCAGCCTCGAAGGCCTGCGCCCGAGCGCGCGGGTCATGTCGGACGCCGGTGTCCCAAAACGCGAGGATGCGCGGTTCCGTGGGCGCGTTCATGGCGGACTTCCTTCCGTTTGCCCGGCGCGTTGCTGGACCCGGATGACCACGAACTCGGCCGGCCTGAGCGGAGCGAATCCCACCAGGATGTTGACCATGCCGCGATCCCTGTCCTGTTGCGTGGTGGTCTCGCCATCGCACTTGACCAGATAGGCATCGCGGGGCGTGCCGCCCTGGAAGGCGCCCTGGCGGAACAGTGCATTCATGAAGGCGCTGACGTTCAGCCTGATCTGCGCCCAAAGCGGCTCGTCGTTGGGCTCGAACGCGGCCCACTGCGTTCCGCGCAAGAGCGATTGTTCCAGGTGCAGCGCCAGACGGCGCACCGGCACGTACTTGTATTCCGAGGCGAAGTGGTCCGTGCCTTGCAGGGTCCGCGCGCCCCAGCAGACCGCGCCGCGTCCGGCAAAGGTGCGCAGGCAATTGACGCCCAGGGTATTCAGGTTGCGGCTCTCGTCGTCGCTGACCGCCGCGGCCAGGGACAGGACGCCAGCGAGGCCCGCGTCGATGCCGGCTGGCGCTTTCCAGACGCCGAGGTCGGCGTCGGTGCGCGCATACAGGCCCGCGATCGTGCCGCAAGGCGCGGTCAGGCGCGGCAGGCCATTCTTCAGCGGGTCGGCCGCGCGGGTCCAAGGGAAATACAGCGCGGCATGATCGGACCTGGGCAGCGCCGCACCCATGACTGCGGCCGCCATGGAGGCCGCATCGGCCGCCGCGGGCGGCGCATCGATGATCATGAAGGCGTGCAGCTCTTTGCAGTAGGACACGGCATCGGCCAGCACGATGCTGTGCGTGATGCCGGGCAGGCATAGCAGGTTGAAGGCATGGGCATCGTCCAGCGCGTAGAGGCCCCGGCGCTGCGCGCGCTGGCCGATGAAAGCGGCATGCGCCTCCAGCGGATCGTTCTGCGCAGGCTGCGCCACGCGCACGACCCAGGCTTGAGCGCCGCCGTTCAGGAAGAATTGAAGCACCGCGTAGCCGAGTTCGCAGCCCTCGGCCAGCCCGCCGAACTCGCGTTCGTAGTCGGCGAAATCCTGGATGTGGACGGGATGGTTGAGCGGTCCGCGCATGGCCGTGCCCAGGAACGCGGCAACCGAGGTCGGCGCGCCGGCAATGGTGCGCACGCCTGCGGGAATTTCCTGGACATACACCCCGGGATGAGTCAGGGCAGGGACCATGAACTGCTCCTTTCCACGGCGACTTGATGGCGTGAACCTGCAGCAGGAGAGTCTTCGCGGGACGGCCGAAGCGCCGCGGACAGAGGGCCGGGCGTGGGCGCGACACGCCGTAGCGCGGGCGTCTGGCGGGCGTTGCGCCGCGCTTCTAGTTGGATTGCAGCGGAAAGGCAATCGGGCATAAGCAGCAGCCCTGATGAGATGTTTTATAGAAGGTCTGATAAAAGCGGGCAATAGCTTTTCAGCGGTGTTAACGTTCTGTTGCTTATTCAGAAGCCGGCCCTTGCAGGACGCCTTGCAGGCAGGCCGGTCGAGGCTTGGCCCGTAGCGGCGGCGCTGCGGGAAATCAGAGTGGCCGGGGGCCCGACTGGCGGCCGCGGCCCTCAACGAGGAGCGCGAGATGTGTAGCCTGACCCGACTGTGGCGCGTGCATGTTTTCCCGACAACATCGTCAGCGCCCGCGGACCCGCCCGGGCGCCTTTCTCGCCTCGCTCTCGCCCTTGCCGTGGCCGGCATGGCTGCCGGCGCGGGCCTGACGCCAACCGGCGCGGCGCAGGCGCAAGCCCAGGGACAGACCCCGGCGCAAACGGCGCCCGCCCAATCCGATGCGCAGGAAGAGGCCGCGCGTTCGCTGCAATGGCCGCGCAGTTTCGAGGCCGCCGACGGCACGCGCGTGGAGCTCTATCAACCCCAGATCGATACCTGGACTGCCGACCGCATTACGGGCCGCATGGCGGTGGCGGTCGGCGCCGCCAAGGGCAATCCCACCTACGGCGTGGCAGACTTTTCCGCCCGTGCCGAGGTCAACAAGCCGGCGGGTTTGGTGCATCTGTCGGACATCCGGATCGAGCGCGTGCAGGTGCCCACCTCGCCGGAAGCCGCCGCCAAGCTGCGCAGCCAGCTTGAAGCGCGCCTGCCGGCCAAGGGCGTGGTCACGCGGCTTGATGCACTGCAACTGAGCTATACGCTGTCCCAGAACAACCCGGCCACGAAAACCGTCCCGGTGGACAACGCGCCGCCGCGCATCATCTACCGCACGGTGCCGACCGTGCTGGTGCTGATCGACGGCGGACCTGTATTGGCCGAGGTGCCTGATGCCGCAGGCTGGCGCCGGGTCGTCAACACGCGCGCGTTGATGCTGGCGGACAACGCGGGCCGCTATTTCCTGCAGGCCGCTGGCCATTGGTACGAAGCGCGCACCGCCACCGGGCCGTGGACGGACCTGGCGCAGCCGCCCGAGGCCCTGCAGGCCGCCGCTGTTGCGGCGCGCCGCAAGGCCGAGCCGGACCCGATGCTGCCGCATGGCGGCAAGGCGCCGCACCGCGCGCCCGCGATTGCGGTGTCCACCGCGCCGGCCGAGTTGCTGGTGACCGTCGGCCAGCCTGAAATGCGGCCGGTGCCAGGGACTTCGCTGCTGTCGGTGGCCAATGCCGATCATGCCCTGTTCATGAATCCGGGCGACAACCGCTACTACGTGCTGGTGTCCGGCCGCTGGTTCCGGGGCGCCAGCCTGGACGGCCCCTGGTCCTACGTGCCGGGCAAGCAGCTGCCGCGCGATTTCGCCAAGATTCCGTCAAAGGATCCGCAGTCGGGCGTGCTGGCTTCGGTGCCGGGCACGCCGCAGGCCAAGGAGGCGCTGATTGCCTCCACCATTCCGCAGACCGCCACGGTGTCGCGCAGCGCGGCGAAATTGCAGGTGGAATATGCCGGCGGCTCCCCGACGCTGCGGCCCATCGAGGGTACGGCGCTGTATTACGCCGCCAATTCGCAGGTGCCGGTGATCCAGGCCGAAGGCCGCTACTACGCGTTGTCGCGCGCTGTCTGGTTCGTATCGGATTCGCCCATGGGGCCGTGGCGCGTGGCTGACCATGTGCCGGCGATCATCTACGCCATACCCGTCAGCTCGCCGCTGCACTACGTCACCTACGTGCAGGTGTACGGATCCACCCCGCAGAGCGTGGTGTTCGGCTACACGCCGGGCTACATGGGCGTGGTGGCCAGTCCCGACGGCACCGTGGTGTACGGCACGGGTTACGCGTATCCGCCGGTCATCGTGCAGGACACCTGGGTGGGCTATCCGCCCAGCTATGGCTACGACGCGGCCTTCGCCACCGCGACCGGTTTCGCCTTCGGCTTCGTCGCCGGCGAGACCTGGGGCGGCGCGGCGCCCTATTGGGGGCCATACTGGGGCGCGCCTTATTGGGGCGGCGTCAACGTGAACCAGGTCGACGTCTATGGCGCCTGGGGCGGCTCCGGCGTGGTCACGCACGCGGCCGGCTGGAACGGCTGGACCGGCACCGAATGGCAGGGCACCCACGCCGAGGGCTACAACCCCCAGACCGGCGCAGCCTTCGAAGGCACGCGCGGCGCGGCCTATAACGAGTACACCGGCAATGCGGCTGCCGGGCGGCGCGACGCCTATACCAACCCGGCGACCGGCGCCTCGGGCGCTGGCCGGGCGGGCGTGGTCGCCAACGACGACGGCCAATGGGCTGCCGGCCGCCAGGACGTGCGCACCAATGCCAACACCGGCCGCAGCACCATCTCGTCGGCCACGGCGACCGGCACGGCGGGCGACGGCGTCAGCAGCGTGGACCGGCGCGGCGCCACGTACGACCGCAACACGAACAGCGGCATGGCGTGGAACAACGGCAACGTGTACGCGGACCACAACGGCAACGTCTACGAGCACAACGACAACGGCTGGCAGCAGCACACCAGTTCGGGCTGGCAGCCCGTGCAGCCCAGCGCGCAGTCCGGCGGCAATTACCTGAACGGCCAGCGCCAGGCGCGCGACTATTCCGACGACCGCATGGGCGGCATGGAGGGCGGCGGTTGGCAGGACCGCGGAATGCAGGGCGGCGGCTGGCGCGACCGCGGCATGGGGGGGGCGGAAGGCGGCGGCTGGCAGGGGCGCGGCATGGGCGGCCGGGGAGGCTGGGGCGGCGGCTTCGGCGGATTCCATGGTGGAGGGTTCCGCCGCTGAGCGGCAGGCCGCCAGAGCAGGCGGCGCGGAAGGGGGGAGTGGCGCCTGCCGGTCCGCTTCCATTCCGGCCGCATTTGCGCAGCTCTGGCGCCGCGGTCTAGACTGGCCGCTTTCCCTTCTTTCACGCACTCCGCCATGGCGCTGCATAGCTGGCTCATCTATCTGGTCGCGGTCATCGGCCTGTCGGTAACCCCCGGACCGAACACGCTGCTCGCGCTGACCCATGGGGCACTGCATGGGCACCGCAAGGCCCTGTGCACCATCGCGGGCGGCGCAGTGGGCTTTGTCGCGCTCATCGCCTTGTCGATGCTGGGCATCAGCGCCTTGCTCAAGGCCTGGGGCCCAGCGCTGACGGTATTGAAGTGGGCGGGCGGGGCCTATCTGATCTGGCTCGGCATCCAGCTCTGGCGCGCCCCGGGCGTGCAGTTGCAGCCGGCCCCTGACATGCCGCGCATACGTGGCATGCGCATGTTCAGCCAGGGCCTGCTGTCGGCCATTTCCAATCCCAAGGCCCTGCTGTTCTACGGCGCCTTCCTGCCGCAGTTCATCGATCCTGCGCGCAGCCTGTACACGCAGTTCGCGATCATGGCCGGGACCTTCGTGGTGGTGGAGTTCCTGGTCGAGTACGTGTTGGCGCGACTGGCGCATCGCGTGCGCCCCTGGCTGGAGCGCGCCGGCCGGCGTTTCAACAAGGTGTGCGGCGGTTTGTTTGCCGCCATGGGGGCGGCGCTGCCGGGGTCTTGATCGCCGGCGTGCTGCGTTGCCGCTTCAGTCCTCAGCGAGCCACCGCCCGGATTCCGGATCGATCGCCGCCCGGGCTCCATCCATCCGCACTTGTTCCTCATCCAGCCGCGCGGCGGTAGCCGGATCGACATCGAAGGCGATGCCGAGCGCGCTTGCGATGCGGGCGTCTTCAATAGGCAGTTCCCACGTCAGGAACAATTGCGCCAGTTCCAGGCCGGCCGCGAAGTCGGCCTCGCGAAAACCCTTGCCGTCGCGCGGGATGACGGCATGCGGCTGGCAGGTATCGAAGATCATGGCGGTGCCGCGCACGAGCGGAATGCGCAGGCCGGCGGCCGGGAAGTGCACGTCCAGGCCCCGGTCTTCGCTCAGGAACAGATTGCAGAAGGCGGCGCCGCCATATTGGCCGCCGTCATGGTGGTAGCGGGCGCCGCGGCAGGCCATGAGGGCGATGTCGGCGCTCGCCAGCACGTCGGACAGCCCCCGGTCGTGCGTCCAGTCGCGCATGGCTTGCAGGCATAGTCCGTATTCGGGCCAGCGCGCCTGCGTGCGCGCCAGCGGCATCTGCTCCACGTCCCCGGGTTCCAGATACAGGCGGGTGGCCATCTCGCGCTCCCAATCCGACTGCACGCGCGCGGGCGGCGCGGGCACGTCCAACGTGGCGGTCAGCACCGTGCCGCTGACGCAGCGGCTGCGCATGGCGTCGCCGCTCCAGTAAAAGGATGTCAGGCGGCCGGGCGTGTGGCGCGGGTGCGGAACGTGATTCATCGGACCGGAGGATACTGGCGGGCGGGATGCGCCGCGCCGGAACCCGCAAGGGAAGCGGCTGTGGAAAGCCGCTATGTTAACGGCCCTGTAGCCCACAGCCCATCATCGGCGCCCCGTCGGGCGTACACCCTAGTTCCGCATCAGCGCGGCCAGCCGCTCGACCTCGACCGCCAGGCGGTAGGCGCGCTTCAGGTAAAGCTGAGCGTCGTGCTCCCAGGAGAAACCGATGCCGCCGTGCACTTGAATGGAGAGCTTTACCGCGCGCCGCGCCGCGCCGGCGGCCAGGCGGGCGGCCAATGCGGCCAGCTCGGCATCGGCCGAGCCACGCGTGGCCAGCAAAGCCTCCACGGCGTAGCGGCTGTTGTCGAGCCCGGTCCAGGCGTCGACCAGGGCGTGCTTGATCGCCTGGAATTGCCCGATGGGCCGGCCGAACTGTTCGCGTTCCTTGGCGTAGGCGATAGCCAGGTCCAGCGAGGCGCTGGCGGTGCCGACCAGCTGCGCCAGCAGGAAGGCCAGATGATTCTGCAGCGCGGGCAGAGCCAACGTCGAAGGCAGCGCGGCCTGCGCAACCGCGGGGCCGCACAGGCGGGCCAATGCCGTGGTGGGATCCAGGCCCTGTACGGATTCGAGCATTGCCGGGTTGTAACGCGCCAGCAGCCAGCCCTCGTCCTGACGGGTGAGGCGCAGGTACTGGGCCGTGGCCCCGTAGGCGTCTATCCAGCCTTGTTCGTCGCCGGCACGGTCGCAGCGGAGGCTGGCAGGATGTGCCGCCAGGTCCAGCACGACTTCCGACAGGGCAGGCGCCTTTTCCAATAGCGCGCTGGCGAGGAATGCCGACGCGCCATAGGGTAGGGTGAGCAGCGCGCGTCCCGCCCATTCACCCATGAGCTGTGTGCCTGGGCCGTATTCGGCCTGGAAGGCTTCCGATCCCGCTTCCAGCCAGCCGCCCTCGGCCAGCTCCTTCCACAGGGCGCGCTGGGCGGCGTCGTCCGCAGGTAGCGCGCGGCGGGCGTAGGCGGCGGGATGCTGTTGTTCCAGCAGGCGGCCGAAGGTGGAGGACAGCAGTGTCCTGATTTCGCTATGCATGTTGTCCCCTGTCCTTGGGCAGGCCGAGCAGGCGTTCGCCCACGATATTGCGTTGGATTTCCGAGGTGCCCGCGACGATGGTCTCGGCGCGCGACCACAAAAATTCGCGCAGCACGCAAGCCGTGGCTGCATGCGGCGCCGCGGCTTGCGGGCCCAGGATGGCGGCTTCGTCCAGCAGCTCCAGGCGCTGTTCCCAGATGCGCTGGCGGGTTTCGCTCCACAGCAGCTTGAGCATGGCGCCGTCGATACCGGGCGTGTCGCCTGCGGCGACCTGCCGCAGCACGCGGTCCACGCGCCAGCGTATGACCTGGCACTGGTCCGCCAAGTCGCGCACGCGGCGCGTTTGCACGGCACGTTCGTCTGCGTCCAGCGGGGTCTGCGCCAGCGCCTCAGTCAGTTGCCGCAGTTCGTCTTCCAGCTGGACGACGCGCGGCAGAAAGTAGATACCGCGCTCATACTCGGCGGCGGCCATGGCGATGCGCCAGCCTTCGCCGCACTCGCCCAGGATGCGTCCTTCCGGCACCGGCGTCGCGTCGAACAGCACTTCGTTGTAGTCGGCCTCGCCCGTCATCTGGCGTATGGGCTCTACTCGCACGCCCTGGGCCTGCATGTCGATGAGCATGAAGCTCAGGCCGCGGTGAGCCTGGCTATCGGGATCGGTGCGCACCAGCGCGAAGCACCACTTGGCCAGGTGCGCCTGCGTGGTCCAGATCTTGCGGCCGCTGACGCGCCAGCCGGAGGCATCCGGCTTGGCGCGGGTGCGCACGGACGAGAGATCGGAACCGGTCTGGGGTTCGGAGTATCCCTGGCACCAGATCTCGCTGCCGTCGCGGATGCCGGGCAGGAATTGCGTCTTTTGCGCGGGCGTGCCAAAGCGCAACAGGGTGGGGGCGAGGATGGCGTGCGCGATGCTGTTGATGGGCTGCGGCGCATGCAGGCGCGCGCACAGTTCGTGGAAGGCGATCAGCGTGGCGGTGCTGAGTTCGCGCCCGCCGTACTCGCGCGGCCAGGTGAGCGCGATGAGGTCGGCCTCGCACAGCATGCGGTTCCAGGCCTGGCGGCATTCCTGGGTGTGCGAGGCGGTGACCGGATACCGCTCGCGCAGCTGGACCAGCGCGGTGCGCAGCCATGCCTCGGCGTCTTCGAGAAAATGTTCGGTGCGTATCATGGTTGGGAACAATCAGAAGTTGGGATGGAGGGCGCGCGGCGTGTCCTCGATGCGGACGGGCGCATCGATCCAGCGGTTCAATTCGGAGGGCGCCAGGCCGTCCACCAGGGCGAGCGGCACAAAGGCCCCGCCGCGCACGTCGAAGATGCCGATGTCTGCATAGACGCGTCCGACCACGCCCGCGCCGGTCAGGGGCAGGGCGCAGCGGCCGCGAAGGCGCGGCGCGCCCTCGCGGGTCAAGGCTTCCATCATGACCCAGACGTTGCGCGCGCCCACGGCCAGGTCCATGGCCCCGCCCACGGACGGCATGGGATCGTCCACGCCCAGCGACCAGTTGGCTAGGTCGCCCTGGCAGGAGACCTCAAACGCACCCAGCACCGTGATGTCGATGTGGCCGCCGCGCATGATGGAAAAGGAATAGACATGATCGAAGATGGCCGCGCCTTCGGTGAGGGCGATCGACTGCTTGCTGGCGTTGATGAGATCGCCGTCGGCGGTCTCGTGGTCTTGCAGCAGGCGCATGCCGAGGATGCCATTCTCGCTGTGCAGCTGCACGCCGCGCGCGGGGTCGAGGCGGTCGGTGACCATGGTGGGCATGCCTATGCCCAGGTTGACCACGGCGCCGGCGGGCAGGTCGGCGGCCACCAAGGCGGCCAGTTGCTCGCGTGACAGTCGTTTCATTGCGGACTCCCCAACAGGCGGTGCACGAACAGGCTGGGCGTGACGATGGCGTCGGGATCGAGCGCGCCGCAGGGCAGGATCTCTTCGACCTCGACAATGGTGTGGCGGGCCGCCATGCACATGACGGGACCGAAGTTGCGCTGTGCGCGGCGATAGACCAGATTGCCCGACTGATCAGCCCGATGGGCGCGGATGAAGGCGTAGTCCGCGCGCAGGGGCTCTTCCAGCACGTAGCCGCGGCCGCCGAATACGCGGGTTTCGCGGCCCTCGGCCAGCGGCGTGCCATAGCCCGTGGGCGAGTAGAACGGCCCCATGCCCGCTCCACCCGCACGGATGCGTTCAACCAAGGTGCCTTGGGGCATGACCTCCACGGCCAGGCTGCCCGCTTGCGCCCGCTCGCGGATTACGTCATTGCCCGGCATGCGCGGATAGGAGCACACGATGCGGCTGACGCGTCCCGAGGCCACCAGGGCCAGGAAGCTGGCTTCGCCCGCGCCGGCATTGTTGTTGATCAGGGTCAGGTTATCCACGCCTTGCTTGGCCAGCAGGCCGGCAAGCAGGCGCGCGGGAATGCCCGAGCCGCCGAAGCCACCGACGAAGATCACGGCGCCGGATTCGATGCCGCGCAGCGCTTCTTCCACGCTTGCACAAGTCTTGTCTTTCATTGTTCCTCCTTGGCCCAGGCTGCGCGGCCCTGGGCGCACAGGCCGCCGGCCTGATGGCAGGCCAAGGCCATGCCATCAGGCTGACGCCATAGCGATACCGCCACGTCCAGGCCGGGATAGGCCGGCGCCATGAAGCGCAGGTCCAGTTCGCCCAGCCGCAGGCCGGGCAGCTGGCCCAGGCAGGCTTCCAGGGCGCGGTTGACCATGCCCAGCAGCGCCGCGCCGTGCAGGATGGGGCGGTCATAGCCCGCCCGCCGGGCGCTGGCCGGATCAACGTGCAGCGGATTGCGGTCCGCGTTCAGGCGGTACAGCGCGCCTTGGTTGCGGCTGGTGGGCAGGACGATGATGCTGTCCGGCGGCGTCGCGGGAGGCGCGGGGATCGGAGCGGCCAGCGCGTCGCTGAGCGCGGCGTCGCCGCCCGAGTAGCCGCCGTCGCCGCGACAGATGTTCAGTTGCTCGATGACGGCGAATTCCTGTCCGGTGGCCGCGTCGCACAGCGTGCGCCGCGTCACGACGAAGGCGCCGGGACTCTTGTCGGCGATGCGCGCGACTTCCATCTGGCACAGAACCTCGCCGTGCGGCGGCAGGCGCCGCGGGAAGCGCATGCGCTGTTCGCCATGCACGACCTGGCTCCAGTCCAGGCCGTGGCGCGGATCGCGCATCCAGAAGCCGGGATAGGCCAGCACGCAGGCCATGGCGGGCAGGGCGCGCAGGCCCTGTTCGTAGATGAACCGGGTTTCGTCGCCGACAGGGTCGTCTACGGCCAGGCCCGCGCCCACGCCCAGGGCATAGAGGATGCAGTCGTCCTCGCCGTAGGCCTGGCGTTCCGGCGCGAAGGCATGGGCCTTCAGGCTGCGGTAGTCCAACGCCATGGGAGCCTCAGACCGGATCCCAGGCGAATACCTGGGCGGAGGTGTCCAGCGGCATGAAGGAGGCGCGCAGCGCGGCCATGCCGTGTTCGGCAATGCTCTCGGTGGTCCAGCCGTCCGAGCGATGCACCGAGCGTATCGGGCGCGACTGGCTCATCAGGAAAATCTCGTTCAGACGGATGGCAAATACTTGTCCGGAGACATCGGCGGACGCATCGGAGGCCAGGTAGCAGATCAGCGGCGCGATGGTTTCGGGTCCCATGCGGCGGATTTTCTCGACGTGGCGCGCCTGTTCCTCGGTCTTGGCCGGGATGGTTTCGGTCATGCGGCTCCAGGCCAGCGGGGCGATGCAGTTCGAGCGTACGTTGAAGGCGGCCATGTCCAGCGCCATGGCCTTGGACAGGCCGACGATGCCGAGCTTGGCCGCGCAATAGTTGGCCTGGCCGCGGTTGCCGATGACCGCCGAGTTGGAGGTCATGTTGATCAGGCTGCCACTGCCCTGCTCGCGGAAGTGCCGCGCAGCGGCATGGCTGAGGTTGAAGCAGCCGTAAAGATGCACCTTGACCACGGCGTCGAAATCCTCGGGCGTGAGCTTGTGGAACATCTTGTCGCGCACGATGCCGGCGTTGTTCACCACCGCGTCCACGCGGCCATAGGTGTCCGCGGCGGCCTCGATGATGCGCTGCGCGCTGGCGTACTCGGCCACCGATTCGCCATTGGCGATGGCCTCGCCGCCGGCGGCGCGGATCTCTTCCACGACCTGCGCCGCCGTGCTCTGCGAGGCGCTGGTGCCGTCCAGCGATACATTCAGGTCATTGACCACCACCCGCGCGCCCTGCGCGGCCAGCGCCACCGCCGCGGCGCGGCCGATGCCGTTGGCCGCGCCGGTGACGACCACTACTTTTCCTTCCAGCATGTCGAATCTCCTTCAGTCCATCCAATTGGTCAGCACGGTGGTGGCCTGGGCGCTCAACACCCCGCCATTGCCGTGCACGAGCGCCGTGCGCGCCTGTTTAACTTGCCGTTCGCCGCATTCGCCGCGCAGCTGGCGCACCGCTTCCACCAGGCCGAACATGCTGTACATGCCGGGATGCACGCAGGACAGCCCGCCGCCGTTGGTATTGACAGGCAGCTCGCCGCCGGGAGCGATGCGTCCTCCGGACACGAAGGCGCCGCCTTCGCCCTTGGCGCAGAACCCCATGTCTTCCAGGAACAGGATGGGATTGATGGTGAAGGCGTCGTAGAGCTGCACCAGGTCGATGTCGGCCAGCGCCACGCCGGCGCGTTCGCGCGCCAGGTCGGCGCTTTGGCCGGCGACGGTGCGTGTCAGGTCCGCCATGCAGGCGATCTGCCGGTGCGAGTGCGCCATGGCCGTGCCTTGCACATACACCGGCCGGGCGGCATCGGCGCGGTCCGCCGCCGTCACCACGATGGCGCCCGCGCCGTCGGTCACCAGACAGCAGTCGCGCGCGGTCAGCGGCGAGGAGATCACGCGCGCGCCCAGCACATCGTCGATGGACAAGGGTTCGCGCTTATAGGCTTCCGGGTTCAGCCGCGCCCAGGCGCGCGCGGCCACGGCGACCTCGGCCAGTTGCTCGCGGGTGGTGCCGTATTCATGCATGTGGCGGCGCGTCGCCAGCGCGTAGCTCGTCGGAGGGTTGAAGGGCTGGAACGGTTCCTCGTAGGGAAACGGGTCCAGCCGCGCGCGGGCGCCGGAGGTCGCCGAGACGCCGTTGCCGCCGCGCGGGGCGGCGCCGTATGCGATCACGATGTTGCGGCACAGGCCGGCCTGGATCGCCGCCGCGGCGGTCAGCAGGTGGCCGACGAAGGACGCGCCGCCGATCTGGGTGCTGTCCATGAAGCGCGGGTACAGGCCCAGGTACTCGGAAAGTTTGTTCAGCCACATCGACGAAGACAGGCTGGCGCTCATCAGGCCGTCGATGTCCTCCATGCGCAAACCCGCGTCGCGCACGGCGGCGTGCACGGCCAGCGAGGTGATCTCCAGGTCGTTCAGACCGCCCGCGTCGCCGATGCCGGCGGTGGCGCAGCCGGTGATGGCGATGGCGCCGCGCAGGTTCTTGTTCCAGTCCGTCATGGCGCTTCCTTGCCGAATACCACGCGGGCGCGCTGCGGGTCGGGTCGGGCCGTCAACCGCATGCCGATGCGCGGCTCGCCTTCGTCCAGCAGCGTGGACATCATGCGGAAGCCTTCGTCCATATCAGCCAGGATCACGTTGCGCGCGGGCGCCTGCGGCGTGGCCGGAATCTCGGAATAGGAATAGAGCGTGGCGCCGGCGCGCATGGGCCGCCAGGCGTATTCCTGCGAGCGGCAGTGGGTGCAGTGCGTGCGCGGGAAGAAGAACGAGAGCCCGCAGCTGCGGCACACCTGGACCTCCAGGCGTCCCGCGCGCAGCGCCTCGGCAAAATAGGCCTCCGGCGACAGTGAGCCGATGCGGACCTCACTCATCCTTGACTCCGGCCTGGCTGATGACGGCCTGCCATTTGTCCATCTCGTCGCTGACGAACTTCTGGTACTGGACCAGATCCATGTCGCCGGGCTCGGACCCGGTGGAGCGGATGTAGTCCTGCGTGGCCGGCTGCATCACCGACTTTCGGATTTCGCTGTTCAGCGTCTGCACGATGTCGGCGGGCGTGCCGGCCGGAGCATAGACGCCCACCCAGGTGCTGAGGTCGAAACCCTTGTAGCCCAGCTCGTTGAGAGTGGGTACGTCCGGGTAGCGCGGTTGGCGCTGCGCCGAGGCGATGGCCAGGGGCACGATCTTGCCAGACTGCAGATAGGCGTTGGCGGTCACGGACTCGGCCATGCCGAAGGGCACCTGGCCCGACACCAGATCGGTCATCGCCGGACCCGCGCCGCGATAGGACACGTGCATCAGCGGCAGGCCGCTCTGCGCGCGCAGCAGTTCGCCCACGATGTGCGGCGCGCCGCCGGCGCCGGCCGTGCCATAGGGCACCGAGGCCTGCTTCTGCGCATAGGCCTTGAAGTCGGCGAAAGTCTTGATCCCTTGGTTGGCGTTGACCAGCAGGAAGTTGGGGCTGACGGCCAGCAACGCTACGGGAGCGAAGTCCTTGCGGGCGTTGTAGGGCAGCTTCTTCATCGCAGGGTTGATCACGTGGCTGGTCGCACCCACCAGGATGGTGTAGCCGTCCGGCTTCTGTCGCGACACGTACTCGGTGGCGATCTGGCCGGTTGCGCCCGGCTTGTTCTCGACCACGAAGGGCTTGCCCAGGCGGGTCTGCAGATCGGCCGCGATGCGGCGCGTCAGGATGTCGGTCATGCCGCCCGGGGCATAGGCCACCACCAGGGTGACGGGCTTGGCCGGATAGGTGTCGGCGGCGGCAATGGCGGGAAGGGCGGCCAGCAGCGTCAGCAGCTGCTTCAGGCCAGGCTTGAGTTTCATGTCGGAGGTCTCCTCGTCCTGCGGGCTGGTTTGCCCTGCTTGGTTATGGCGTCGAGGTGACCTTCCGGATGGCGCGTAGGGCGGTGTGCCTCGACGCGCTAATGATGGAAGCGGCCCATCATGCAAACAATTGATTAATTGTCATGAAGGCATTCAAGAAAGAGATGAATGGCCGGCGGCAGCGGGCTGCCCCTGCTCTGCAAGATGGGCTTCGAAAGCAGCGAGAAATGCGGCAGCGGCGCGCGACAGCCGGTAGTCGGCACGGCGCAGGACGGACAGTTCGTGCAGCGCCTGGGGCCGGTCGGCGATGCACAGCGCCTTCAGCCCCATTTCCTGGCAGACATGGCGCACGTAGCCTGGCATGACCGTGATGCCCATGCCGCCGCGGATCATGGCAAAGGCGGTGGTCAGGCTGCCGGTCTGGGCCACGCTGCGCACCGTCAGCCCCTGGTCCCGCAGGATCTGGTCCATCTTGCGGCGCACGGTGTAGGTGCCGCGCAGCAGGATGTGCGGGTAGCGCGCCAGTTCGCGCCAACGCGCCTCTTCGTGCAGCGCCAGCGGGTGGTTGGCCGGCACCACGGCATACATGGGGCCGCGGTAGACGACGCGGCAGTCCAGCCGCGGATCCTGGCTTTCCAGCGCCACCAGCCCCAGATCGGCCTTGCCGTGCAGGACATGCTCGGTGGCCTCGTCGCCGGTGAGCTCGTGCAGGTCGAAGACGATGTTGGGATGACGCGCATGGAATTGCGCCACCACGGGCGCGATCAGCGTGTGCATCATGATGGGCGAGGCCGCGACGGAGACCTCGCCGCGCTCCAGCCCGGCCAGGCTGCTCAGGCTGCGTTCGGCCGCGCGCAGCGATCCGAAGGTTTCCTGCGCGTAGGCATACAGCTCGGCCGCGCCCTCCAGCAGCTCGACGCCGCGCGCGGAGCGCTCGAACAGCGCCATGCCTATCGTCTTCTCCAGTTCGGAGCAGAGCTTGCTGACGGTGGACTGCGTCAGGTTGAGCGCCTCGGCGGCGCGGGTGAAGTTCTTCAACTCGTACACGGCGCAGAAGGCCCGGAGCTGGCGCAGCGTGATACCCATGGTGCGACTCCCGCAAGAGGCGGCTATCGTACCCAAGCCGCCCGTGCTTCGGTATTTATTCCATTCCAGACTTATTTCATGAAAATTACTCGTTTGTTGTGATGAAACCTCGCCCTTAGCATCGTTGCCATAACCCTAGCTGGAGTTTCCATGACCGCGCCTGTTCCCGCCTTTTCCCATGCCCTCGTGACCCGCGACGAGCGCGGCGTCTATACCCTGCAGATCCACGACGCCAAGAGCTTGAACATCCTGGCCTCGGCGGTCACGTTGAGCCTGACCGAGGCTGCCCGTTGGATCGCGGCCCAGGACGATGCCCGCGCGGTCGTCATCCGCGGCTCGGGCGAGCGCGCCTTCGTGGGCGGCGCCAACATCTATGAAATGGCCGAACTCGACCCGCAGGGCGCGCGCGAGTTCATCACCCGGCTGCGCGACCTGTGCGACGCCGTGGCCGCGATTCCGGTGCCCACCATCGCCCGCATTCCGGGCTTCTGCCTGGGCGCCGGCATGGAGCTGGCCGCGGCCTGCGACATCCGCCTGGGCTCGGCGGACGCGGTTTTCGGCATGCCCGAGGTGCGCGTGGGCATTCCGTCCGTGATCCACGCCGTGCTGCTGCCGGCCATCATCGGTCCCGGCCCCACCAACTGGCTGCTGCTGACCGGCGAGACCGTGGACGCGACCCAGGCCCGGCAGTGGGGCTTCCTGGAATTCGTCAGCGAGACCGGCGCGCTGGACGCCCTGGTCGAGCGCACCGTGGCGCCCATCGCCGAAAGCGGTCCGATCGCCGTGCGTTCGCAGAAGGCCCTGCTGCGCTACTGGAGCGAGTCGACTGTCGAGGCCGGCCTGGATCGCAGCGTGGCGGCGTTCGGCGAGGCCTTCACCACCGACGAGCCGCGCCGCTACATGGCGCCCTTCGTCAATCGCAAGAAGCAGCAGGAGG
The DNA here is from genome assembly GCF_014851665.1 of Achromobacter sp. ACM03. Taxonomy (NCBI): domain Bacteria; kingdom Pseudomonadati; phylum Pseudomonadota; class Betaproteobacteria; order Burkholderiales; family Alcaligenaceae; genus Achromobacter; species Achromobacter sp. ACM03. The sequence continues at coordinate 1,111,376 of NZ_JACVAD010000002.1, forward strand.
CCAAGTAATGGCCGGTCCGCTCGCGGGCGTGCGCGTCATCGACCTGACGTCGGTGGCCATGGGGCCGTACGGCACGCAGATCCTCGCCGACATGGGCGCGGATGTCATCAAGGTCGAGGCGCCCGAAGGCGACGTGTTCCGCACCTCGGCTCCGGCCGCGAGTCCGGGCATGGGGCCGGCTTACCTGAACCTCAACCGCAACAAGTACAGCGTGACGCTGGATGCCAAGACGCCGGCCGATCGCGAAAGCCTGCTGCGCCTGATCGATGGCGCGGACGTGTTCGTGTCCAACGTGCGTCCGGCGGCCCTGGCGCGCCTGGGCCTGGACGCGGACACGCTGCGCGCGCGCAACCCGCGCCTGATCCATTGCTCGGCCGTGGGCTTCGGCCAGGACGGCCCCTATGCGGCGCGTCCGGCCTTCGATGACATCATCCAGGCCATGAGCGGCCTGGCCGATTTGCAGGGGCGCAACAGCGGCGCGCCGGCCTATGTGAACACCATCCTTGCGGACAAGGTGGCGGGCCTGACGCTGGCCTACGCCATACCCATGGCGCTGTACGAGCGCGAGCGTTCGGGTCAGGGGCAGGCGGTTGAGGTCCCCATGTTCGAGACCCTGGTCTCCTTCACGTTGATCGAACACATGAGCGGCCACAGCTTCGTGCCGCCGCGGGGACCCATGGGCTACAGCCGCGTGCTGTCGCCGCAGCGGCGTCCCTACCGTACTCGCGACGGCTACCTGGCGCTGCTGCCCTACACCGACGCGCAGTGGCGGCGCTTCTTCGCCCTGGCCGAACGTGCGGACCTGGCGGCGGACGCGCGCTATGTCGACGCAAGCGCGCGCGCGCGGCACTTCGACGAGCTCTATCAGGACCTGGCGGACATCGTCGCCTTGCGTGGTACCGAGGAATGGCTGGCGCTGCTGGCGGACGCGGACATTCCGCACTCGCGGGTGAACACGCCGGAAGCCCTGTTCGAGGATCCGCACCTGAAGGCGACGGGCTTCTTCCAGCGCGTGGAACATCCGACCGAAGGGCCGCTGGTGGCCGCCGGCATCCCGGTGCGCTTCTCGCGCACGCCGGGCGAGATCAGGCGCCAGGCGCCGCGCCAGGATGCCGATCGCGATATGCTCGAGCCTGCGCGCTGAGGCCGGCATGGCCGGCGGCGCCTGGCGGCGACTTCGACCATGAACATCACTCTCAAGCAATTGCGCGTGTTTTGCGCGCTATACGAACTGCGCAGTTTCACGGCGGCCGCGCGCGCAGCCTTCGTGACGCAATCGGCCGTCAGCAAGCTCTGCGCCGAACTTGAGGCCGAGGTCGGCCAGCCGCTGTTCGAGCGCTCCACCCGCAGCGTCACGCCCTGCGACGGCGCGGCGGATTTCTACGCCTATGCCCAGGAAATCCTGGGCACCGTGCGCGCCGCCGAGCGCAGCATGTCGGGCCTGCGCACGCTGGAGCGCGGCACGGTGGGCGTGGCCACTTCGCCGCTGATGATGGTTGGCCTGCTGGGCGAGGTGGTGGCCGACTATCACCGCGCCCATCCCAGCGTGAAGCTGGATTTGTTCGAACTTTCCACCGACGACACCATCGAGCACGTGCGCAACGGCCACGCCGACTTCGGCATCGTCTCGGTCGAGATCCCTTCGGAAGAACTGGCCACCCGGGTCATCTATCGCGACACCATGTACGCGGTGTGCGCGCCGCGCCATGCGTTGACGCGCAAGCGTTCGGTGTCATGGGCCGACGTGGCCGCCCATGATCACATCATGCTACGCAACGTGTATAGCGTGCGGCGCAGCCTGGACCGCGTGGCGGCCGACCTGAACCTGGAATTCCGCTACCGCATCGAGGCCGGCATGCTGACCTCGGCGTTGAAGCTGGTCGGTGCGGGCCTGGGGATAACGGTCGTGCCCGGTTATGCCTGCGATCTGGCGCGGCAGTTGGGCCTGCGCATCCTCGCCATAGACGGCGCTCGCAAGCACGGGCACGAACTCTGGCTCATCCAGCGCCGCAACGCGCGGCTGTCGCTGGCGGCTTCAGCCTTCCTGCAGGCGACCGAGGAATATCTGCGGCAGCGCCAGGCTTCAGAGAATTAATCCTGGTTTGGAATAAGTCTATGAAAATTAGTCCCTTGTTGGGATAAACGGGTCGCAAGCATCATACGGTCAGAGTTCAAGAGGCCGACCCGCGGCCCCTCACAGGAGACAAGCATGATCCGACCGTTCGGCGTCCGCCGCCGCCTGCTGGCCGCTGGCAGCCTCACCGTCCTGACCGCGCTGGCTGGCGCACTGCCGTCCGTGGCATTGGCGCAGGGCGCCTATCCTGACAAGCCCATCACCATCGTCGTGCCGTTCTCTCCGGGCAGCGCCACCGACACCAGCGCGCGCATCATTGCCGAGAAGCTCGGCCCGCGCCTGAACGTGCCTGTCGTCATCGAGAACAAGCCCGGCGCGTCCGGCACCATCGGCGCCTCGTTCGTCGCGCGCGCGCAGCCCGACGGCTACACGCTGATCCTCACCAGCAGTTCGACGCACTCGGCCACGCCGGCGTTGTTCCGCAAGCTGCCGTTCGATCCCACCGGCGACTTCACCCACGTCGTGCGCATCGCCACCATTCCGATGATGCTGGTGGTGCGCGAGGACGCGCCCTACAAGTCGCTGCAGGAACTGGTCAAGGCCACGCAGGCCAAGCCCCTGAACTACGCGTATGGCTCGCCCACCAGCCAGATCGCCGGCGCCACCTTCAACACGGTGGCGGGCGCCGCGGCCAACGGCGTGCCGTACAAGAGCCAGCCGCCGGCCGTGACCGACCTGCTGGGCGGCCACGTCGACTACCTGTTCGCCGACCTCTCTGTCGTGACCTCGTTCATGCAGGCCGGCAAGCTGCGTGGCCTGGCCTACACGGGCCATGAACGCGCCAAGGAGTTCCCCAGCGTGCCGACGCTGGCCGAGCTGGGCTACCAGAAGTTCGACCTGGTCGTGTGGGTCGGCGTGGCCGTGCCGGCCAGGACGCCCGACGCCATCGTGCAGAAACTGAACCAGGAAGTCGCCGCCATCCTGCGCGAGCCGGACGTGCTGCAGCGCTTCGAATCCCTGGGCATGCAGGTCTCGCCCAACAGCGTGGCTGAACACCAGGCCTTCGCGCAGTCGCAGCGCCAGGTCTGGACCCAGCGCGCGATCGACGCGAAGATCGAACCGCAGTGATCGAACCGCAATAAACGGCTGGAAACGAACAGGGCGTCCGACGGGCGCCTTTTTTTATGAGACGGGGTGACCGCTCCTTGGCCGCGCCCCGTGCCGGCCGCCGCCAAAACGAATAAAGTGCCAGACAGCGTCCGCCCGATCGCGGCGGGCAATCATCAAGACACGGAGACAACATGGATACGGCAGGCAAGGGCGCCAGCGTGCGCGAACAGGTCAGCGCGACGGAATGGGAGGTCCGCAAGGATCTGGCGGCGCTATACCGTTTGGTGGCGCTGTTCGGCTGGGACGATCTGATCTTCACCCACATCACGGCCAAGGTGCCGGGGACCGAACATTTCCTGATCAACCCCTACGGCATGATGTTCGACGAAATCACGGCATCGAGCCTGGTCAAGATCGATCTGGACGGGCGCAAGGTGATGGAGTCGGAGTACGACATCAATCCAGCCGGCTTCACCATCCATAGCTGTATCCACGCGGCTCGCAAGGACGCGATGTGCGTGCTGCATACGCACTCCATCAACGGCGTGGCGGTGTCGGCGCAGAAGGCCGGCCTGCTGCCGCTGTCGCAGTTCGCGTTCATCGTGCTGCGTTCGCTCAGCTACCACGACTACGAAGGCCTGGCGCTCAATCCCGAGGAACAGCCTCGCCTGGTGCGGGACCTGGGCAGCAACAGCTATCTCATCCTGCGCAACCATGGCCTGTTGACCGTGGGGCAGAGCATGGCCGAAGCGTTCCAGGCCATGCACCGGCTGGAGGCCGCCTGCATGGTGCAGGTGCGGGCCCAGGCCGGTGGCGAACTGACCTACATCCCGCCTGACATCCTGAAGAACGCCACGGTGGAATCGCAGGCCGACCGCGCGCACAAGGCCATGCTGGCCTGGCCGGGACTGCTGCGCCGCCTGGACCGCCGCAACCCGGGCTACGCGGAGTAGCCGCCGGGCGCGGGCCTCAATGGCTTGAGGCCCGCTGACACGGATCAGTACTTGCCCATGTAATCGCGCTTGCCGATTTCCACGCCGTTGTGGCGCAGGAGGTCGTAGGCCGTGGTCACATGGAAGAAGAACTGCGGCAGCCCATAGTGCAGCAGATAGGCGCTGCCGCTCAGTTTCTTTTCCTTGGGCGTGCCGGGGCGCAGCACGATTTCGCGCGCTTCGCTCTGCGCGAACTGTTCGGGGCCGAACGAAGCCAGGTGCTCCAGCGTCTTGGCGATCAAGGCTTGCAGGCCCGCGAAGGTGGCTTCGCTATCCGGCCACGAAGGCACTTCCGCGCCAGCCAGGCGCGAGGCGATGCCCTTTGCAAAATCCGCGGCGATCTGCACCTGGCGCGACAGCGGGAACATATCGGGGAACAGGCGGGCGCCCAGGTAGGCGTCCGGATCGATGTTCTTTTCCGTGGCGTGGGCTTCCGCTTTCTTCAGCACGTCGGACAGGGCCGACAGCATTTGCGTCAGGACGGGAACGGAGGCGCTGTGCATGAAATTGCTCATATCGTGTCTCGCTTGAGAGTGGCGCCGGCGCGGAAGGCGCCGGGCAGGCCTGCGAAGACTACCAGTTGCCGGCGTCGTCATCCGTAATGCATGTTCGCCCTTGCGTCATCATGACATCATGATGTTATGATGATTTCATGCAAAACGACACCGAATACGCTCCTCTTTATGCCCGGGTGGAAATGGCCCTGGCTGCGGAAATCTCGTCCGGCAGCCTGTCGCCTGGCGACCGGTTGCCGACGGAAGATCAACTGATCGAGCGCTTCGCCGTCAGCCGCAGCACGGTGCGCAAGGCGGTGGAAAACCTGGTTGCGCGCGGGCTGGTGGAAATCCGGCGCGGCAAAGGCACGTTCGTCACGGAGCCCAAGCTGATGCAGCCGCTGACGGCCCTGAGCGGTTTCGTCGAGGACATGACCGCGCTCGGCCGCCGGGCGACCGCGCGCCTGCTGGACAAGCGCCCGGTGCCGGCCACGGAAGACGTCGCCCGCCAACTGGGCGTGGCGCGCGGCGCGCTGGTCTATCGGATCGAGCGAGTGCGGCTGGCGGACGGCGTGGCCATGTCGTTTGATGAAACCTATCTGCCGCTGGACGTGGGCGAAAAAGTCGCCAGCAACGACCTGGAGGCCGAGCCGATCTTCGACCTGCTGGAGCTGCGCTACGACTTGCCTCTGATCGAGGCCGAGTACCAGCTGGAAGCGGTGACGGCGGACGAACGCGTCGCGCAGGCGCTGGGCGTCGCTACGGGAAGCCCGATCTTCCTCATCGAGCGCACGTCCTACACCGAGCGGCAGCGGCCCGTCGACTACGAAAAGCTGTACTACCGCGGCGACCTGATCCGCTTCAGTACCCGCCTGGCGCGCCAGCCACGCAAGCCGACCTGAAGCGGCGGCCATGGAGACCTCGACGATCTTCTGGCTGTTCGCCGCCGCCTTCGGCGCCAGCGCGCTGGGCGGGGTGCTGGGGATGGCCAGCGGCATCTTCATCGTGCCCATCCTGACGCTGCTGTTCGGCGTGGACATCCATGTCGCCATCGGGGCCAGCATCATCTCGGTGATCGCCTGTTCCTGCGGCAGCGCCGCGCCTTTCCTGAAAGGGCGGCTGACCAACGTCAGGCTTGCCATCGTCCTGGAGACGGCCACCACGTTGGGGGCGCTGACCGGCGTGTTCCTCATCGGCATCGTCTCGACCGGATTTCTCTACGGCCTGTTCGCAGTGATCCTGGCGCTGTCCGCGCAGCAGATGCTGGCGCGCCGGCGCGAGGCCGTGGCGATTGCGCCCGGCGCCGCCAGCTGGGCCACCGCGTTGCACCTGCACGCAAGCTTCCCCGACCGCGCGCTGGGCCGGGAGGTGCACTATCAGGTGGACCGCGTGCCGCTGGGCTTGTCGCTGATGTATGGCGCGGGGCTGATTTCGGCCTTGCTCGGAATAGGCTCGGGCGTGCTCAAGATTCCGGCCATGGATGCCGCGCTGAAGCTGCCCATCAAGGTCTCGTCGGCGACGTCCAATTTCATGATCGGCGTGACCGCCGCCGCCAGCGCGGGCGCCTATTTCGTGCGCGGCGACATCGACATAGGCATCGCCGGACCGGTCGCGCTGGGTTCGGTCGCGGGCGCTTTGCTCGGCGCCCGCCTGCTGATGGGCCTGCCGGCGGACAAGCTGCGGCTGTTCTTCGTGATCGTGCTGTCCCTGCTGGCGGTGCAGATGCTGCTGAGCGCGTTGGGCGTGCATATCCCGGGAGGCCCGGCATGACGCAGACGGTGGACAAACAGGCGCGGCGCGACCGCGCCATCGCCGGCTTGCTGTGGTACGGAACCTGGCTCGCCTCGGCCCTCATCGCCGCCGGCATGGCTGTGGATTTCCTGTTGCCCGCGCATGGCGGCCTGCGGGACCTTGGACTCGTCAAGGTCGGGGTGGCCCTGTTCATCCTGCTGCCAGTGGCGCGGGTGGCGCTGATGCTGGCCATTTTCCTGCGCGAGCGCGACTACGCCTACACGGCGATTTCCGCGCTGGTCCTGCTCATCATCGCCGCAGGCGTGGTGTCCGGACTGCGGTGAGGCCGCCGGCTTTCCTATAATCGGAGCGCGGTGCGATGGCGCATCGTCGCATACTCTCCCCAGGACTTTTCATGCTTGCCGTTACCAGCCAGGATGTCTACGTGAACACCAGCCAGGGCCGCCTTTTCGCGCGGCGCTGGGATCCCGCCGGTGAGACCGCTGCCGCAGCGCCCATCGTGCTGTTCCATGATTCGCTGGGTTGCGTGGAGCTGTGGCGCGATTTCCCTGAACAACTGGCGCAGGCCACCGGGCGCAGCGTCATCGCCTATGACCGCCTGGGCTTTGGCCGCTCCGATCCCAATACCGCCGTGTTCGAACCCGGCTTTGTGGAAGAAGAAGCGCAGGGCGGATTCCGCAGCCTGCGCGCAGCGCTGGGCATCGGCCCCTACGTGGGGTTCGGCCATAGCGTGGGCGGTGGCATGGCTGTCTGCTGCGCCGGCGTGTATGCCGACGATTGCCGGGCGCTGATCACCGAGTCCGCACAGATGTTTGCCGAAGACCGCACACTGGAAGGCATACGGGCCGCCAAGCAGAATTTCGCAGAACCCGGCCAGCTGGACCGGCTGAAGAAGTATCACGGCGAGAAAGCCGAATGGGTGCTGGGCGCGTGGATCAACACCTGGCTGTCGCCCGAGTTTGCCGCCTGGAACCTGGACGAGCAATTGCGCCAGGTGCGTTGCCCCGTGCTTGCCCTGCATGGCGAAATCGACGAATACGGTTCCCCCAAACACCAGGAAAAGATCGCGGCGCTGGCCGGCGGCCGCCCTGTGCTGCTGGAGAACTGCGGGCATGTGCCGCACCGCGAACAAAGCCGCATCGTGCTGGATGTGGTGAGCGAGTGGTTGAGGGCGGTGCCGTAACCAATCGGGTGCGCACGTACACAGTCCGCGCTTAGAATCGGACTAGCCCTTTCGCGCCGCCGCGCTCGCTTTCTTGAGGTCCCCGATCCGATGTCTGACCGTCAGCCCCTATCCCAAGCCGTCCACAATACGACGACCCGCCACGCGATTTTCATCGTGGCCACCCTCAACGAAGGCGCCGCCGCCGCCGAAACCGTGCGTGGCTGGTGCGCCGATGTCGCCGCCGTTGTCCGCACGGTGGGCACGCGCGCGCCCGAGCAGAATCTTTCCTGTGTCACCGCCTTCGGCTCCACGGCCTGGGACACGCTTTTCGGCGCGCCGCGTCCCGCCGCGCTGCACCCTTTCCGCGAGTTCGGTTCCGGCGAGCGCCTGGCCATGGCGACGCCGGGCGACCTGCTGCTGCACATCCGCGCGGACTCGATGGATTTCTGCTTCGAACTGGCCACCTTGTTGCTGGGCGGATTGGGCGATGCCGTGACGGTCGTGGATGAGGTCCATGGCTTTCGCTACTTCGACCGCCGCGCCATCATCGGCTTCGTCGACGGGACCGAGAATCCGGAAGGGCAGGAAGCATTCGACTTCACCGTCATCGGCGACGAGGACGCCGAGTTCGCCGGCGGCAGCTACGTGCTGGTGCAGAAGTACCTGCACGACATGAAGGCCTGGAACGCGCTGACGGTCGAAGGCCAGGAAGGGGTCATCGGCCGCCACAAGTGGTCCAACGTGGAACTCGACGACGACATCAAGCCCTCGTCCTCGCACAGCGCCCTGACGACCATCGAGGAAAACGGCCAGGAACTGAAGATCCTGCGCGACAACATGCCGTTCGGCCGGCCGGGATCCGGGGAATTCGGCACGTACTTCATCGGCTACGCGCGTTCGCCGCGTCCCATCGAGCTGATGCTGGAGAACATGTTCGTCGGACGTCCGCCCGGCAATTACGACCGCCTGCTCGACTTCAGCCACGCGGTCACGGGCGGCCTGTTCTTCGTGCCGTCGTCCGAGTTGCTGGAAGCGCTTGCCGAGCGCAGCCCGGCGGCCTGTGCGGACGCGGGCGAGCCCGCGGCGCAGGCGTTGGCGTCGGCGGGCAAGGCGGGCTGAGGCACAGCCACGAGCGGCCTTGGCCGCTACCGGGTAGCCGGAATTTCTGGCGCGGCCGCGACGATGGCCGCGCCAGTTTTCATTTTGACGCGCCATTCGACAAGCTACCCGGCCGGCTGGGCGGTCTGCCTGCAACCAGGTTGCGTCCCCAAAACGATACGGACGTCCAGCAGGTGATGCTTGGTTATTCAATAACGCACCTGAGAATTGTTTGCATTACACTTTCTTCCCATTAGAAGTTTCAACATGGGAAAGGAAGCCAACATGCAACACCCCGGGCCCGCCGGCCGCACTCGTTCCGTTCGTCCACGCCTCGTCCTGCGGCGCACGCCTTGCCTGGTGCTGATGGCACTGGCCTGCGGTACTGCCACGGCTCAGGACGAGGGCGTGGCCACCTTGCAGTCCGTACAGGTGATCGGCAACGCCGACAGCACCACCACCGAGGGCACCGGTTCGTATACGCCGCGCGCCACCGCCGCCAGTACGGGGCTGCCGCTGACATTGCGTGAAACGCCGCAGTCGGTCACGGTGGTCACGCGGCAACGCATGGACGACGAGAACATGCTTTCGCTGGTTGACGTGATGGCGAGCACGCCGGGTATTTCGGTGCAGAACTATGACAGCGAGCGGTATTCGTTCAATTCCCGCGGCTTCAGCGTCAGCAACTACATGTATGACGGAATTCCGACGAGCTTCGACACCGGCTATGCCGCGGGCGAGTCATCGCTCGATCCCATCATCTATGACCGGGTCGAGGTGGTGCGGGGCGCCACCGGCCTGCTGACCGGCGCGGGGAATCCGTCCGCGTCGATCAACCTGGTACGCAAGCACGCCACCAGCCGCGAGTTCAAGGCGGACATGAGCGTCAGCGCTGGCAACTGGGACACCTATCGCGGAACGGTGGATCTTTCCACGCCGCTCAACTCCGCCGGCAGTGTGCGCGGACGCATCGTCTCGGCCTATCAGGACAATCACTCCTACCTGGATGGCTACCAGAACCGCAAGAAGGTGTTCTATGGCGTGGTGGACGCGGACATCACCTCCCGCACGACGCTGAGTGTGGGTTTCAATTACCAGGACAACGACCCGAAACGCAGCAGCTGGGGCGGCTTCCCGCTCTGGTACGCCGACGGCGGCCGCACGGACTGGCGCCGTTCGCTGAACACCGGGGCGGACTGGAGTTCGTGGGGTAGCACGACCCAGGGCGCTTTCGCCAGCCTGGAACACCGCTTCGACAATGGCTGGACCGTCAACGCGGTGGGATCGCATTCAAAGAACGAGATGGATGCCAAGCTTCTCTATCTCTATGGCTGGCCCGACCGCGACACCGGCCTGGGTGTGAACGCATCGCCGGCGTGGTACGTGGGAGACCGCAAGCAGAACAGCCTGGACGTCAAGGCATCCGGTCCGTTCACGCTGTTCGGCCGCCGCCACGAGGCTGTCGTGGGCGCCAGCTTCAACCGCCAGCACGGCGACTTCGACTACCGCTCGGCCCTGTCGAGCGCGGCCGTGGGCAATTTCCTCGACTGGGACGGCTCGTATCCGGAGCCGGAATGGAGCAGCGATTCGGTCACCGCCAATCGGTACACCACCAAGCAAACGGGCTGGTACGGCGCCTTGCGCTTCAATCTTGCCGATCCGCTCAAGCTCATCGTGGGCGGCCGCTACAGCACGTGGGAAACGGATTCGGTCGGCTTTGGCGGCGGCAGCCGCCAGTCTTTCAAGAAGAACGAATTCACGCCCTATGCCGGCCTGCTCTACGACATCAACGAGACCTACACGGCCTACGTCAGCTACACCGGCATCTTCAATCCGCAGAGCTATCAGGACCGCAGCGGCAACTGGCTCGATCCGCTCGAGGGCAAGTCTTACGAAGCGGGCATCAAGGGCGAGTTCCTGGACGGCAAGCTGAACGCCAGCGCCGCGGTGTTCCAGATCGAGCAGGACAATGTGGCCCAGGTCGATCCGGGCTACATGGTGCCGGGCACCATCAACCAGGCCTACACCGCTGCGCAGGGCACGCGCAGCCGCGGTTTTGACCTGGAGGTTTCGGGTGAAGTGATGCCGGGATGGAACCTTGCCGCGGGCTGGTCGCACTGGACTGCGCGCGACGGCGATGGCAATGCCATACAGACCGACCAGCCGCGCAGCCTGGTGCGCGTGTTCACGACCTATACGCTGCCTGGCGATTGGAACCGTCTGACGGTGGGCGGCGGCGTCAACTGGCAAAGCCATGTGTACACGATGGCCAGCGGCCCGAACGGAGAAGAGCGAGTCGGTCAGGGCAGCTATGCGATCACCAATCTGATGGCTCGCTACCGCTTCAATCGCAACCTGAGCGCCCAGCTCAATGTGAACAACCTGTTCGATCGCAAGTACTACAGCCAGATCGGGTTCTACAGCCAGGGCGCGTGGGGGGCGGGACGCAGCGCCATGCTGACGATGCGCTACCAGTACTGACGCGTGCCAGGACCGGGGGCGCAGGCGCCGCGCGTCTAGCGCTCCTGCTCCAGCGTCGCCTTCATCCGCACCATGCTCTCCTGGCTGACCATGATGACGCCGCTGGCTGGCTGGTCGATGTCCAGGATGAAGGTCAGCACCAGGGAAATAAGCGTGGCGAACAGGCCGGTCGAGATCAGCCGCCTGCGCTTGTGCAGCCCGGTGCCGTAGGCGATGAAGCCCATTGCGCCGCCGGTGACGATGAAGAGCAGATAGAAGACGGGCTCGGGTACGTGGTTTTCCAGCGCGACGCGGCGCTTTTCATTGACCTGGGCCATTTCGTTGATGGCCTGGATGAACATGACCGTGGATATCGACGGCGGGTTCTCCAGGACGCTCGCAGCCGTGCTCCGGATCTGGCGCTCGATGCGCCGCGACGTCACGCTGGCCGCGGCCAGGCGCTCCTTGTCGTTGTCGGCGTCGCTGAACTCCAGCGCCGTCGTCGTGTATTCCAGCAAGAGCTTCGCGATGGGATCGCGGGCCGCAGGAGGCAGCAGCTGCGAGCGCCAATAGGCGTTGCCGATGGCGTTGGCCTCTTCCAGCACCAGGTTCTTGCGCGTTTCGAAACGCGTCACCGACATCGCGAAGGTAAAGCCCAGCAGCAGCGCCAGCAGGCCCAGCAAGGCGGTCTGGAGCGCGCCGATATGGGTCTTGGCGGCGTCGTCGGAAGCGCGGCGCTGCCTGCGCCCCAACCGGAAGCCCAGCTCGATGATGGCCAGGCAAGCGATTACGCAGATGAAAAACACGTAGGTTTCATCAATTTCGCGCAGCACGTTGATTTCCGGTGGTTATTTGGGGATAGAGCGTATGCCGAGTGCGGCGCGGCGGGCAAGGGGCGAATAACCCGCAGCCGCGGATCGTTGCCAGGTATTTGAAAAGCTTCTTGGAGTAAGGTGTCGCTTCCCTAGTAAGCGACACCGCACGGAGCAGAAATTGAAATACCGCAAACTCGGCCGTACCGACCTGGATGTCAGCCTGATCGGACTGGGCACCATGACCTGGGGCGAGCAGAACACCGAAGCCGAGGCGCACCAGCAGCTGGACTACGCCCTGGAGCGTGGCATCAATCTGGTTGACGTCGCCGAAATGTATCCGGTGCCGCCCAAGCCCGAAACGCAGGGCCTCACCGAGACCTATATCGGCACCTGGCTGGCGCGCAGCAAGCGCCGCCAGGATATCGTGCTGGCCAGCAAGGCGGCGGGCCCCGTGCGCGACGCGAAGCGTCCGGGCCACATCCGCGACGGCAAGACCCACCTGGACCGCAAGAATCTGACCGCGGCCCTGGATGCCAGCCTGAAGCGCCTGCAAACGGACTACCTGGACCTGTATCAGCTGCATTGGCCCGACCGCACGACGGCCACCTTCGGCAAGCTGTCCTATCCCTGGGTCCAGGACGAGTACACCGTGCCGATCGAGGAAACGCTGGAGGTGCTGCAGGACTTCGTGCGCGCCGGCAAGGTGCGCCACATCGGCGTGTCCAATGAAACGCCCTGGGGTGTCGGCCAGTTCCTGCGGCATGCCGAGAACAAGAGCTTGCCGCGCATCGCAACCATCCAGAACGCCTACAGCCTGCTGAACCGCGTCTACGAGATCAGCCTGTCTGAGTACTCGCACCACGAAGGCGTGGGCCTGTTGGCCTATTCGCCGCTGGCGATGGGCATGCTTTGCGGCAAGTACCTGGACGGAGCGCGCCCGGCCGGCGCCCGCCTGACGCTCTACACGCGCTTCACCCGCTACAGCAATGAGCAGGCCGAGGCCGCCACCCGCGCCTACGTCGAACTGGCGCGCACGCACGGCATTTCGCCCACCCACCTGGCCCTGGCCTGGGTCAACCAGCGCCCCTTCGTCACCAGCAACCTGATCGGCGCGACCACGCTGGAACAGCTGAAGGAGAACATCGACAGCGTGGACGTGACCCTGTCGGCCGAGGTGCTGGAGGCGATCGACAAGATCCACGCCCGCCAGCCGAATCCGGCGCCGTGATGCGCTGATCGCCCCGTCAGCCATGGCGGCAAGAACCCATGACGCTTTCCGGGCGTCATGGGTTTTTTCATGGAGGACGCCGACCCGGCCACGGATACACTTTTTTTCCTGGCGGCTGTCGATTTCGACTGGCGCGGTTCGTCGTGTGGATGGAGCATGCAAGTTCCACCATCCACACAAGGAGACCGAGATGCGATTCATGGTTCAAGTCAGGGCCACCGCCGATAGCGAAGCAGGGGTGATGCCCACCCAGCAACTGCTGGCCGACATGGGGCGGTTCAACGAGGAACTGGTCAAGGCGGGCGTGATGCTGGCGGGCGACGGCCTGAAACCCAGCTCCAAGGGCGCACGGGTGCACTTTTCCGGCAGCAGCCGGCAGGTGATAGACGGCCCCTTTGCGGAAACCAAGGAGCTGATCGCCGGCTACTGGCTCTGGGAGTGCGCCTCGCTGCAGGAGGCCATCGAATGGGTCAAGCGCTGTCCGAATCCGATGCCCGGCCCGTCTGACATCGAGATCCGCCCGCTGTACGAGGCCGACGACTTCGGCGAGGAGTTCACGGCGGAGCTGCGCGCCCAGGAGGAGCGGCTGCGCGATCAGTTGGAGAAAGCGTCCAAGCAGTGACCGCAGGGCCAGAGCGGCATGGGGAAGTTCGCAGTTATTAATATAATTGCGAATCAGTCTTATTTATAAGAAGTCGACATTTCTTCCCCTCCCGCTCTGGAGAATTCAACGTGGTCCGTCCCGCTTCCGCCAGGAAGTGCCGCGCGCGCAAGCACGCGCGGCATGCCGTTGCACCCTATGCCCTAGCCCTGACCCTGGGCATCGTTCATTCCGGGGGCGTCCAGGCCCAGGCCGCCGGCACGCCGCCGCCGACGGTCGGGGGGGATGCGCAAGGCGTGGCCCAGTTGCCGGCAGTGACCGTCAACGCGACCTCGCTGGACGACACGCTGGAGCATCTGTCCGCGCCGGTGAACAGCGGGGCGCTGGGCAACCGCAGCCAGCTGGAGACGCCGTTTTCCACGGCCGTGGTCACCGCCGCGGATATCGAGGAGCGGCAGGTCCGCAAGCTGGGCGACGCGTTCGCCCTGGACGCATCCGTCACCGACAACAGCGCCTCCTACGGCGCCTGGGCCAGTTATCTGAGCGTGCGCGGCCTGCCGCTGGATTGGCAGAATTCCTACCGCATCGACGGCAAGCCCTTCCTTAGCTACGTCACCACCTTGCCTTACGAGCACTTCGAACAGATCGACCTGCTCAAGGGCGCATCCGGCTTCATGTACGGCTTCGGTTCGCCGGGCGGACTGATCAACTATGTCACCAAGAAGCCGACCGACGAGCCGGTGCGCAGCATCGAGCTGGGCTATGTGTCCAAGGGCCTCCTGCGTGAACACGTCGATCTGGGCGGGCGCGTGGGCGGCGACGGCCGCTTCGGCTATCGCCTGAACGCCACGCATGAAGAGGGCAATACCTATAACGGCGGCTCGCTGTATCGGGATTCGGTGTCGCTGGCGCTGGACGCGCGCCTGACCGACAAGCTGACCTGGGACTTCCAGTCCATCTACCAGAACCGCAAGGCGATCGGGCAGGAGCCGACCATCTACGCTGGCCAGATGGCGGGCTCGGAGCTGCCGTCGCCGGTGCGCAACGACAACGGCAGGCTGGTGGGCCAGGGCCCGTATGCCGACAATAAATTCCGCTTCTATTCGACCGGGCTGAAGTACCAGCTGTCGTCCGATTGGTCAGTGCGCGCCGACTACAGCTACAGCTCCACTCGCACCCGTCGCAATGAATCGGTGCTGTTCCTGCAGAACCAGGCGGGCGACTACCAGGACTATCGCTCGGATTACGGTGAGGCCTATGCCTACAACCAATGGCAGGGCATGCTCGAAGGCAGGTTCAGCACCGGCCCGCTGAAACACCAGGTGGTGGCGGGCGCGTCCTGGCAAAAGCAGAAGAACGACTACAGCGCCAACGGCGTGTACCAGCTGCAAGGCACGGGCAATCTGCGCACGCAGAACACCAACACCTATTACAGCGAGGGCAGCCTGGACCTGTACCGCGCCGCGGAGATCACGCAGAAGGCGCTGTTCGCAAGCGACACCATCGACCTGACCGGCGGCTGGTCCGTGCTGGGCGGCCTGCGCTATACCGACTACGAACAGGTCGGTTTCGACGCGGCGGGCGTGCGCAATTCGCGCTACGACAAGAACGGCGTGCTGACGCCGACGGTGGCGCTGATGTACAACATCACGCCGCAGACCATGGCCTATGCCAGCTACATCGAGTCGCTGGAGCCGGGGTCGTCGGTGGGCAATACCTACGCCAACTTCGGCGCGCTGCTGGACCCGCTCAAGAGCAAGCAGTACGAACTGGGCATCAAGACCAACCAGGACGGCTGGGCTGCCACGGCGGCGCTGTTCCGCATCGAGAAGAAGGCGGAATACACCAACGCCGCCAATGAGCTGGTGCAGGACGGCAAGTCGATCTACCAAGGGCTGGAGCTGGGAGCCTCCACGCGCATTGCGACGAACTGGAACGTGGGCGGCAGCCTGATGTTCCTGGATTCGGAATACAAGAAGGGTTCCAGCTTCACCGGGAACCGGGTGGCGGGCGCGCCCAAGTTCGTCGCCGCGGCTCAGGTTGCGTATTCGGTGCCGCAACTGCCGGGTCTGAAACTCAGGGCCGACGTGAAGTACACCGGCAGCACCATGCTGGGCGCTTCGAATGCGGTCCAGGTGTCCGACTACGCCATCGTCAATATCGGCGCCACCTACGACACGCGCATCTACGGCTACGAAACCACGTTCCGCGCGGGCATCAACAATCTGGCCGACAAGCGTTACTGGCTATACCAGTCGCCGGACTACGTGAAGGCGGGCGACCCGCGCACCTACGCCTTGAGCGCCAGCCTCAAGTTCTAGACGCCGTCACGTCCCACAGGCGGTCAGGCGCAAAGTCCTGCTGTTCGCCCTTCTTGGCGTAGCCCAGCGGATTGGCCACGATGCGGCAGCCATTCTTCACATAGTCCTGCGGACAGTGGAGATGGCCGTGCATCCAGACGTCGGCCAGGGGCAGCAGGGCGTCCAGCGCATTGCAGAACCCTGCTGTGCCGGGGGTGACGCCGTAACGCGGATCCGCGCTCGCCAAGGTGGGGGCGAAGTGGGTGATGGCCACGGTCGGCCCGTCGTGGGGCGCGCGCAGGGCGTCTTGCAGCCATTGCTGGCATAGCAGCCCCTGCTCGCGCATCTGCTCGGCCATGAAGGGCGCGCCGTTGCGGCGCATTTCGGCCTTTTCCAGATAGAAGTCCGCCGCGCGAAACGCTTTTTCGCGCTTTTTCAGGGCCGCGCCGACGGTGTCGCCGGGCGCGGCCAGCGCGTCGAAATCCGTCCACAGCGTGGTGCCGACAAAGCGCACGCCATCGATGACCAACGTCTCGCGTTCCAGCCAGTGGATGCCGAGTTCGCCGCAAAGCTGGCGCAGCCGTGCGTGGGTCTCGTCGAAATCGACGTTGTCGTATTCGTGGTTGCCGGGGACATACACCACGGGCGTGGGCCAGCCCTTGTTCGGCGCATAGTTGCCCAGGCCGAAGTCGTCGCCGGTCATGAGCGAACCGCGGCGGTATGAGCCTATGTCCCCGGCCAGCACGAGCAGATCGGCGCCGGGCGCGGGCCGGGCCAGGAAATCCGGGTCGGTTTCAAGATGCAGGTCGGAGAGCAATTGGATCTTCATAGCCGCCATCTTAGGCCACTGGCGGCGCAGCCGCCGCTGCGGGAGGCCATTGTTCCATGCGACACTTTCCTGGTTCACCAGCCACACAGGAGGAATCCCATGCGTATCGCCATCATGACCGCCGCTGCCGCGCTTGCGCTGGCCGCAAGCGCGCAGGCGCAGCCGCTGGATTGCGGCAACGCGGCCACGCAGACGGACATGAGCCTGTGCGCCGACCAGGCGTACCGCAAGTCCGACGCCGCCTTGAACGCCGCCTACAAGGAAGTGACCGCGCGCCTGAAGAACGACCGGGACGCGACGACCCAGCTGCATGCCGCCCAGAAGGCCTGGCTGTTCTTTCGCGATGCGGAGTGCGCCTTCGCGTCCAGCAGCACGTCCGGCGGCAGCGCCTATCCCATGACGCTGAGCCTGTGCCTGGACAAACTGACGCAGGCGCGCACCAAGGAACTGCAGGCCTACCTGAAGTGCGAGGAAGGCGACCTGAGCTGCCCGGTGCCGGGCAAGCAGTAAGTCGCCGCATGAAGACCGATGAGATGAACAAGAACGATCCGGGCCTGATCACGGACGAGCAGGGCGTGGCGCGCTGCTTCTGGCAGCCGTCCATGCCCGACTATCACGACCATGAGTGGGGCAGGCCGGTGGCGGACGACCGTCGCCTGTACGAGAAGATCTGCCTGGAGGGTTTTCAGGCCGGCATGGCCTGGATCACGATCCTGCGCAAGCGCGAGGCGTTCCGCGCGGCCTTCGATGACTTCGACTTCGAGCGGGTGGCGCGCTACACGGAGCGCGACGTCGAGCGCCTGATGGGCGACGCGGGCATCGTGCGCAACCGTAGCAAGATCGTGTCCGCCATCAACAATGCCAGGCGTGCACGCGCCCTGGCCGACGAGACGGGTTCATTGTCGGCCTGGCTCTGGAGCCATGAGCCGCCGGCCCAGGACCGTCCCGCGACCGTGGACCTGGACTACTGGAATGGCAATCCGACCTCGCCGGCGTCGGCGGCGCTGTCGCGTGACCTGAAGAAGCGCGGCTGGACCTTCGTGGGCCCGACAACCATGTACGCCTTCATGCAGGCCGTGGGCATGGTCAACGATCACATGAGCGGCTGCGTCTGCCGCCAGACGGTCGAGGCCGCGCGCGCGGGGTTCAAGCGGCCGAAATAGGCCGCGGCAGCGACTGACGCGAAAAATGTTGAATTGGTTGCGATCCGCAAGTATATTGGTTGCGAATCGCAACTTTAAGGGCGCGCCATGGATCTGATCGATACCCCCATCCAGTCCCGCGATCAGACGATCCGGGATTTGCGGGAGTTCTCACGCAAACTGGTGCGCGAGCTGGGCTTCATGCGCAGCTCGCTGGCCGGCAGCGAGCTGGCCCCGTCCGCCGTCCACGCCATCATCGAGATCGGCCTGCAGCCGGGCATCCAGGCGCGCGATCTGGCGGCCATCCTCAGGTTGGACAAGTCCAATACCAGCCGTCAGGTCGCCAAGCTGGAGTCAGCCGGGCTGCTGACGCGCGAGGCCGACAGTGACGATGCGCGCTCGTCGCGGCTGTACCTGAGCGAAGCCGGCACCCGGCTGCGTACGCAGATAGACCAGTTCGCCACCGACCAGGTTTCGCGGGCATTGCGCCAACTGGCGCCAGAGGACCAGCAGTCGCTGATCCGCTTTCTTTCCCTTTACGCCGACGCCCTGTCGCACGAGAACCCCAACACCGCGCCCGCCGTCACGGGCGGCATCGCAGAGCAGATCCACGCGGGCTACCTGCCCGGCTGCATCGGCGACGTGGCCAGCCTGCATGCGCGCTATTACGCGCAGGCCTCGGGATTCGGCGTGTACTTCGAACGCAAGGTCGCGAGCGAGCTGGCCGAGTTCGCAGAAGGCCTGCCCGCCACCGGCAAGAACATCTGGCTGTACGTGGACAACGGCAGGACGCTGGCTTCCATCGTCATCGATGGCGATCTTGCCGCCCGTGAAGCGCACCTGCGCTGGTTCATCGTCGACGAGTCGCTGCGCGGCATGGGCGTGGGCCGCGTCCTGCTGGAGCGGGCCATGGCGTTTGTCGACGCCCACTACGACGAGACGTACTTGTGGACCTTCAAGGGGCTGGATGCAGCCAGGCATCTCTACGAGGCTGCCGGCTTCACGCTGGCCGAGGAGTCCGAAGGCCGGCAGTGGGGCAGCGTGGTGGTCGAGCAGCGCTTTGTCCGCCGCAGCCGGCGCGCTTCAGATCACGCTGATGCGCAATTCGGCCAGTAGGGCTGCCGCCTGAGTCTTGGATATGGTGGCGCCTGCCAGGCGCGCGGCCGAATTCAGGTCCAGGCCGCCCAGGTCGGCTTCGCGCAGGTCGGCGCCTTCGAAGCGGACATTCTTCAGGATGGCGTTGCGCAGGCTGCCGCCATGGAACACGGTGTCGCGGAAATCGCTGCCGGTCAGGTCGGCATCGGAGAAGTCCAGGTGCCGCACGTCGGTCTTGCGAAACGACACGCCGCGCAGCAGCGCGCCGACCAGCAGGCATTCCTCCAGCGACCAACCCAGGCAGGCGATGCCGTCGAAGTCGCTGCCGGTGAGCTTGCAGCCCTGGAAACGGGCGGCGGCCAGCCGGGCGCGGCGCCAGTTGGCATTGTTGAGGTCGCAGTTTTCAAAGACGGCATCGCTGGCGTCGCATGAGGCGAAATCCACCTGGCCGCCGCGGCAGCGCAGCCAGACGGAGTCCGCCAGCGTGGCGCCCTGAAAGGAAGCGCCAGCGATCGCGCACGCGGTCATTTGCGCGCCGCGCAGATCCACGCGCGAAAAATCCGCGTCCTGGAAGTCGCAGTCATGGAACGACAGCGGACGGCCGGCCGACTGTTCGATCAAGCCCTGCATCAGCTTGCGGTCCACTTCCTGGCCCGCCACCGTCTCGATTGCTTTTTGCGTCATGCTGCGCGTTCCTGCCTGAATTTCCGGAAAACGGACAGCCTACTGGAAGATTTCGCTTTCGACGCAGAAGGCGATCAGTTCCTGGTCGGTGCGGACGTTGAGCTTGCGCATGGCCGAGATCTTCTGGCCGCTGACCGTCTTGACGCTGCGCTTCAAGGCCTCGGCCACCTGCATCATGGATTCGCCGCGGATGAAGTGGCGCAGCACTTCGAATTCCTTGGGCGACAGGCTGTTGATGCGTTCGCCGATGAACTTGCTGCGCTCATCGGCCGCGCCGTCGCGCTGGAAGCCGGGCGGATAGTACTTGCGGCCGGCATGCAGCGTTTCCAGCGCGGTCATGATTTCGGTGAGGTTGTCGCGCTTGAGCACCACAGCGGCCACCCCGGCGTCGTAGAGCGCCGAGATGATCATGGAGTTCGACACCATGGTCAGCACCACGATCTGGACGTCCGGATAATGCCGCGTCAGGTATTTGACCAGGCGGATGCCGTCGCCATAGGTGTCGTCGCCGGGCATGGAGTAGTCGGTGATGACCACGTGCGGCATATCGCGTTGCAGGTGCTGGATCAGCGCGGTCGGCCCGGGCAGGGTGGCCGTGACCTCGAAGTTGAGGTCCTTTTCCAGCAGGTCGCGCATCCCCATCAAGACCAGGGGATGGTCGTCGACCAGGACGATGCGGAGTCTTTCCATGCGGGGGAGTGACTTCAAGCGAGCCCTTGCTTCAAGTGGAGAGAAGGCGGGCGGACTCAGGGTTGGGGGCGGAGGCAAACCCATAGCGTAGTGGTTTTTGCGTAGCGGCGCGCCCCGCGCCCGAGAACCGGGGCGGGGATCTATGCGCAATAGGGATATCGGCGGCCTCAGCCGGCCGCTTCTTCCTGCAGGCGGCCCAGCACGAAGCCGTCGACCGCGCTGGTGCGGCCGCGCCACAGCGTGGGCTGTCCGGCGATGGGGGTGCCGTCGGCAGTGAAGAACAGGGCGTCGGCGAGATGGATGTAGTTCGGCAGCGGGTCAGCGGGTTGGGGCACGCGGAAGACGTCGCCCAGTTCCGTCAGCGAGGCATGCACGGCCTTGCGAGTGGCGTCGTCCACCTTGTCCAGGGATCCCGTGAAGCTGGCGGCGAAGCTGTCGAAGTACTCTGCCCCGGACACGATGGAACCCGACACCAGCATGCCGCCCATCTGCAGGGTGACGCCGATGCTCTCGATCTGGCTGCCGTTGTTCACCAGGTTGACGAGGAATTGCAGGAAGGCGTCGGCGTCGGGAACGTTGCTCATGGCGTGATTTCTGGAAATGTTTGGAAAGCAGCCAAGATACTCGAATCGCGGGCGAAATACACAGAATGGGATAGGCCGAAAAACAGCCAAATCCGACCGCTATCCGCGCGCTTTGGGAACTGCCATTTTTTCCAGGCTGCGCCCCAGCCGTTCGCTGGCCAGACGCAGGCGGTCCTGCAGCGCCGCAGGCGCCAGCACCTCGAATTCGACGTCCAGCGCCATCAGCCAGTACACCAGCGCGTCCAGGCTGGGCACGGCGCATTGCAGTACGCAACGTGCTTCGTCCAGCGCTTCGATCTGGCCGGCGCCCGGCGGGATGCGCGTGGCCATGACGGCGCGCGGCGCGTGCAGGATCACGCGCGCGGGCTCCGGATGCGGCGCCATGTTGACCGAGCGCGAGACATAGGCGCGCAGATCGCCGCCTTCGGGCGGAGGGCGCGGCGCGAAATGCGCGCCGACTTCCGGGGCGCCCGCGATGCGGTCGATACGGAAGGTGCGCCAGTCCTCGCGCGCGGGATCCCAGGCCACCAGATACCAGCGGTATCCGGTATGCGCCAAGCCTTGCGGCTCCACCAGTCGGGTGCTTGCCCGGCCCTTGCCGTCCGCATAGTCGAAGCCGACCCGCAACTGGTCGCGGCAGGCGGCTGCCAGCGTGGCCAGCAGGGTGGCGTCGACGGCCGCGCCGTCGCGCGGGATCGGCACGATGGCCGATCGCAGCGCGTCGACCCGGTGGCGCAGGCGCTGCGGCATGACCTGCTCCAGCTTCACCAGCGCCCGCAGCGCGGTTTCCTCGATGCCGCCCACCGTGCCCGTGGCCGCCGTGCGCAGCGTGAGCGCCACGGCCAGCGCTTCATCGTCGTCCAACAACAGGGGTGGCAGCGCCTTTCCCGCGCGAAAGGCGTAGCCGCCGGCCACGCCGCTGCTGGCATGGACGGGGTAGCCCAGTTCGCGCAGCTTGTCGATGTCGCGCCGCAGGGTGCGGGGGTGGATCGCCAGCGTCGCGGCCAGTTCGGTCCCGGCCCAATGGCGGCGGGTCTGCAGCAGCGACAGCAGGCGCAGGAGGCGGTTGCTGGAAGTAAGCATGGCGGCACGATAGCGCGTATCGAGGGCGGAATCTGTCCTCAATGGATTCTACAGTGGCCCCCGTAGTCAGCGGCAGGGGCCGCGACGCACATCCCTTGATCGAATTGGAGATTTGCCCATGTCTATCGTCTTCTATTGGCACCCCATGTCCAGCGCAACCCCGGTTGCCAGCGCGCTCGCTGAACTGCAAGTGCCGCATGAACGCATCAAGGTGGACATCAGGACGGGGGAACAGCATCGCCCCGAATTCCTGGCGCTCAATCCCAACGGGAAGGTCCCCACGCTGACAGTGGACGGCGCTCCCTTGTTCGAAACCTTGGCGATACAGCTATGGCTGGGAGAGCGCTACGGCGTGGAGCGCGGCCTGTGGCCCGCCGCCGGCACGCCCGAACGCCTGCTGGCGATGTCGTGGTGCGCCTGGTCCTATGTCAGCTACGGCGCGGCGGTGATGCGCCTGTATCTCGCCACGCAGGGCGCAGACGCGCCCGGCGGCGTCGAGGCGGAACGCGTATTGGATGACGTGGACGCGTTGCTGGCTGTGCTGGACGGCCATCTGTCGCGGCAGCCCTGGATGTTGGGCGCGGCCTACTCATTGGCCGACCTGGTGGTCGGTTCGGTGGTCGGCTACAGCGCCTATCTGGGCGCCAGAGTGGCGTCGCATCCGCATGTGCGGGCATGGATGGACCGGGTCCAGGCCCGGCCCGCCATGCAGATCGACGCTTAGCGCGCGTGGGCGGGCGCCGCGGCTTACCAGCCCCAGCAGGTGCCGGTCGCGGGCTTGCCGCAGTTGCGGTAGTTCACGGCGAACCACAGCTTGCCTGCGCCCCGCGGACTGCCATCGTTCTTGGCGTCGTTGCGCGGCAGTTCTTCCAGGGTGTCGCGCGCCTTCTTGGTGGGCGAGCCGCTGGCGGCGTCGGGCGACAGCGCGATACGTCCCAGGCCGGCAGCGTCGCGGTCATCGAAGACGATGTCGGTGTCCTTCAATGCGCTCATCTTCAGGGAGGCGTCGCGCACCGCGGCGGCATAGCTGTCATTGGAGCCGGCAGGCGCCAGGCTCTTGTCGAGCGTGCTGACAGCGAGGATCTGCGCCGGCGCGGCGGGCGCCATCATCTTGTACTGGTCCAGGCCCGGCAGCTGGCCGCCCGCGGCCTGGCGGCGCAGCCAGTCGCCCCACAGGAACTCCGCGAACTCCGGCAGGTTGCCATTGCTGTAGGCGATGTCGCGGGTGAAGTACACCAGCGAGCGGTAGCGGTCCTCTTGCATGCCGCCGGCTTCCTGGGCGCTGGCCAGCCCCAGGCGGGCGGGCAACTGGTCCACGGTGATGGGTTGGTTCTGGCCGTCGCGCAGCCAGGCGCGGCGTTCGTCGACCATGCGCTGCCAGAACGCCGCCGCATTGGGCAGGATGCTGTAGTTGGCGTCGACCTTGACCCAGACCGGCAGCTTGGGGCCGCCATCGGCGATTTCGCGCAGCGACGAGAAGGTATGGTGGCCGTCGGTCAGATACAGGTTGCCGTCCCAGCCGACCACCACCGTCTTGAGGTTGGCCGCGTTGGTGCCCGGGGCGTTCTTGCAGGCATAGGTGGCCGGCTGGTCCAGGCGGGCGACGCGCGCCTCGGCGATGCTCTGGAATTCCTGCGCGCGCTCGGCGCCGCCCATGTCTTCGCAGTAGTCGTCGAACTTCTTGCCGACCGTGCGGTTCAGGTAGTCCAGCTGCAGTGCCGGCTTGTCCGCCCAGGTCGGGCGTTCGAAGTCCCCTTGCCAGCGGCCGAGCTTGTAGTAGATCTGGTCGTAGCCGATGGCGGCCTGGGTGGGATGCAGTTCCTCGATGCGGACCTGGATGACGTCGCCCGGCTTGGCCTGCAGATAGGCCGTATTGCGCGGCGGCTGGGTTTCTGCGGGGGGCGTTTCTTCGACGGGAGGCGGCGCGACGGTGACGGGTTCGTCGTCATGGTCGTCGCTGCCGCCGTTGCAGGCTGCGAGGGCCAGCGGCAGCAAAGCCGCGGCCAACGCATGCAACAAACGTTGCCGGCGGGCGGGAAAAGCGCGACGCGCGGGAAGAGAGGTAGAGGGCATGGTCCGTTTCAGGATCTGGTTTCAAAGATAGCCGATCATGAGGGACGCGTGTTTCCTGCAGATTGCACCGGAACGGGTTGCCACGCATGCAGCCTGTCCATCAGGCCGCGCACGACGGTGGCCTGACGGCGGATTCTGGCGGCTGCGGCGGCGGACAGGCCTTCTGCCAGTTCTTCTTCCAGCGCCTCGAAGTGCGAGGCTGGCGCGCGCATCTGCAGGGCCAGCAGCGCGCCTTGTATGCGGTGCAGCATCTGGGCGGTGGCGAGGGCGTCGGGTTTCTCGGCGGCTTGCTCCAGCGCATCGAGATCCTGGGTCATGGTGTCCTTGACCAGTTGCCGGTGATCCGGCGCCAGCGCGGCGTATACCGCGAGCGTACCCGCGGCGGGGAAAGCAGAAGTATGGGGGAGCGGTTTGTGCATGAGAGCCTCCTGGACGTACATGCGGATGACGTCAGGCTCTCGGGCGATATTAAAGAAGCCCGATACCAGGGGGCTTCGAATCGGACGGATTCGCCGACAGCGGAAGCGGCCCCGCAGCCGCTCCGCTGACCTGCTTAGAACGTGTGGCGCACGCCGACGCCGGCGGCCGTGCTCTTCAGGCCGTCGATGAAGGCATAGTCCTTGCCGTACGAACCATAGGCGTACAGGTTGGTGCGCTTGGACAGGTCGTAGGTGTAGCCCACGCTCCAGACGTTCATGTTGGTGTCGCCGCCGGTCAGCTTGTCGTTGTTCGGCGACACGTGTTGCCACGACGCGAACAGGCTGCTTGCGCTGCCCAGGGGCAGAGTGGCGCCCAGCATGTAGGAGTTGGCCTTGAAGCCATCCACGAAGCGGTTGGTGCCGAATTCATCGCTGAAGGGCGTGCCTGCCGGCAGGTCCTGGCCG
Source organism: Achromobacter sp. ACM03 (assembly GCF_014851665.1). NCBI lineage: Bacteria > Pseudomonadati > Pseudomonadota > Betaproteobacteria > Burkholderiales > Alcaligenaceae > Achromobacter > Achromobacter sp. ACM03. The sequence continues at coordinate 1,136,529 of NZ_JACVAD010000002.1, forward strand.
ACGAACCAGCCGTCGGTGGTGCGGCCGTAGGCGGCGGCGAGCTTCACGACCTCCAGGTCGTAGGACACGCCCAGCGCGTACTGGCGCGGCGTGGCGTCATGGTCGATGGAGCCGCGGTTGGAGCCGTTGAGCTGGTCGTAGGTCAGCGCGACGTTCAGCGGACCTTGCACGTAGCGCAGGCCGGCGGTGATGCCGCGGGTATTGTCGGCGGTGCGAAAACCCGTCTGGTCGGCGGTCGTGTCGTCCGCATTGAACGAGTAGCCGATGCCAAGTTCGAAGCCGTTCACCGAAGGCGTCTTGTACATCACCATGTTGTCCCAGCGCATGGTGTTGGCGGCGCTGAAACCCAGGCCCATGTTGGACTGGGTGTAGCTGGTGTAGAAGGGGTCGATGTCGGCAAGGTAGTTCGAGCCCACCGTGGCCTGGCGGCCGAACTCCAGCGAGCCCCAGGCGTCGTTGGCCAGGCCGATGGTGGCCTGGCGGCCGAACAGGCGGCCGGACTGTCCGCGCTGGCCGTTGGCCGAGTCGAATCCGCTTTCCAGCTTGAACGTGGCGCGCAGGCCGTCGCCCAGATCTTCGGCGCCGCGCAGGCCCCAGCGCGAGCCGGCCTGGATGCCGTTGATCATGCCTATCTTGCTACCGTCGTATCCATCGCCTTTGATCTTGTTGTAGCCGATGCCGGTGTCGATGACACCATAGAGAGTTACCGACGATTCTGCCTGAGCAACGCCTGCAAAAGTCGTGAACATTGCGGCGGCGAGCAGCGTCTTTTTCATCCTTGGGGACTCCTGGTTGAGGGGTGGAAAAAACAAAAGGGAACAGCACGCGAGCATGTAGCTCAGCGCTGTTCCCAGCCCTCATTGTAGGACACCGGCCGCAGCCGGCGGATTCAGCCCTTGCGGCGCGCGCGCTTTTCCTCGCGCACGAAGATGAAAACGCCGACCAGCACCATGGCTGCCAGGGCGTACCAGGTGATGGCGTAGCTCAGGTGATTGTTGGGGAAGTTCAGCACCGTCAGGCCGCCGACGGGAGCGGTGCGCCCGCTGCCGTCCTTGCCCGTCGCATCGGCGTCGATGAAGTAGGGGGCCACGTCGGTCAGGCCGCGCGCCGCAGCGATGGCGGGCAGATCGCGCGAGTACCAGAGGTTGGTCGCCGGATCGTTGTTGCGCAGGAAACCATGAGGGGGCTCGCCCATGCGCAGCAGGCCGGTGACGGTGGCTTCTTCGGGCGTTTGTTGTATGGCCGACTTGCTTTTGCGCCATTCGGGCAGCACGAAGCCGCGGTTGACCAGCACCGTGCCGCCTTCGGGCAACTGCAGCGGAGTCATGACCCAGTAGCCGCTGCCCAGCTCGGTCGCGGCCTGCACCAGGGTCTGGCGGTCGTACAGGTAGGTGCCCTTGGCGGTGACGCGGCGGTATTCGGCGTTGTCGGAAGTCAGCGCGGGCCATTCGGCCTGGGCCGGCGCCGGCGTGGGCGCCGCATGGGCGCGCTGTTCGACCTGCGCGATCAGGGTGCGTTTCCAGGCCAGCCGGTGCACCTGCCAGGTGCCCAGGGCGCAGAGGCCCGCAAAAATGGCAACAGCAAGCACCCCCAGGATGACCAGGGTAACTTTGCTGCGCGGATTACGGGAGGAGGTGTCGCGGGAAGTGGAGTCGTTTACTGCGGCCATCAGGGCATTTTCCGCATGTCGTGTGTGGACATGGGCATCATATTGGAGTCGAGGTGGTACATGATCCAGATGGATCCGCTGAGCGTGATTACGACCAGCACCAGCGTGAATATTAACGCCAACATGTTCCAGCCGCTTTCGGACTTGGTGTCCATGTGCAGGAAGTAGATGATGTGGACCACGATCTGCACCGCGGCGAACGCCAGGATCACCAGCGCGGTGGTCCGGGACTGAGAGAAGACCTGGTTCATGACCAGCCAGAACGGGATGGCGGTCAGGATGGCCGCCAGCACGAAGCCGGTCATGTAGCTTTTGAAGGTGCCATGGGCGGCGCCGTCATCGTCGTCGTGGTGGTCGTGGCCGCCGTGGCCGTGATCGGCCGGATGATCCAGGTGCGCGGTCATGGCAGCACTCCCATCAGGTACACGAAGGTGAAGACGCCCACCCAGATCAGGTCCAGGAAGTGCCAGAACATGGACAGGCACATCAGGCGGCGGCGGTTTTCGGGGATCAAGCCGTGCATCTGGACCTGGATCATCATCGTCACCAGCCACACGATGCCGAAGGTGACGTGCAGCCCGTGGGTGCCGACCAGGGTGAAGAAGGACGACAGGAAGGCGCTGCGCTGCGGGCCGGCGCCCTGGTGGATCAGGTGCGCGAATTCGTACAGTTCCAGCGACAGAAAGCCCAGCCCCAGGATGCCGGTCACGGCCAACCAGAGCTGGGTGGCGCCGACGCGGTTGCGCCGCATTTCCAGCATCGCGAAACCGTAGGTGATGGAAGACAGCAGCAGCAGCGCGGTATTCACCGCTACCAGCGGCAGGTCGAACAGGTCCGCGCCGGAAGGGCCAGCCGCATAGTTGCGTCCCAGCACGCCATAGGTGGCGAACAGGCAGGCGAAGATGAGGCAATCGCTCATCAGGTAGACCCAGAACCCGAGCAGGGTCCCGTTCTTGGGGTGGTGTTCGCCCGGGACGTGGAACATGGGCTCCGCGGGCGGCGCGGCGCCGCCGGGCAGGTTGGGGGCCAGGGTATCAGACATTTTTCGCTAGCAACCTTGTGCGGGCGTCTTCGGCGCGCACGACCTCTTCGGCCGGCACGTAGTAGTCGCGCTTGTAGTTGAAGGTGTGAATGATGGACACCAGTATCAGCGCCGCGAACGACAGCACGGCCAGCGGCCACATATGCCAGATCAAGGCGAAACCCATAACCACGCTGATACCCGCCAGGACGATGCCCGCCCAGGTGTTCTTGGGCATGTGGATGGGAATGAAGCCCTGCTGCGGCCGCAGGTAGCCGTGCTGCTTCATCTGCCACCAGGCGTCCTGGTCATGCACGCGCGGCGTGAAGGCGAAGTTGTAGTTGGGCGGCGGCGACGAGGTCGACCATTCCAGCGTGCGGCCGTCCCAGGGGTCGCCGGTGTCGTCGCGCAGCGACTCGCGGCGGCGATAGCTGACCACCAGCTGGATCAGGAAGCTGGCGATGCCGCAGGCTATCAGCAGCGCGCCGAAGGCCGCCACCTGGAACCAGATCTGCAGGGACATGTCCTCGAAGTGATTCACGCGCCGCGTCACGCCCATCAGTCCCAGCACATACAGCGGCATGAAGGCGACGTAGAAGCCCACCAGCCAGAACCAGAACGAGCACTTGCCCCAGAACGGATCGAGCTTGTAGCCAAAGGCCTTGGGAAACCAGTACGTGATGCCGGCCATCAGCCCGAACAGCACGCCGCCGATGATCACGTTGTGGAAGTGCGCGATCAGGAACAGGCTGTTGTGCAGGACGAAGTCGGCGGGCGGCACGGCCAGCAGCACGCCCGTCATGCCGCCGATCACGAAGGTCACCATGAACCCCAGGGTCCACAGCATGGGGACCTCGAAGCGGATGCGGCCGTGGTACATGGTGAACAGCCAGTTGAAGATCTTGGCGCCCGTGGGGATCGAGATGATCATGGTGGTGATCCCGAAGAACGAGTTCACGCTTGCCCCTGATCCCATGGTGAAGAAGTGGTGCAGCCACACCAGGTACGACAGCACCGTGATCACGACCGTGGCGTACACCATGGACGCATAGCCGAAGAGGCGCTTGCGGCAGAAGGTGGAGACCACTTCGGAGAAGATGCCGAAGGCCGGCAGGATCAGGATGTAGACCTCGGGATGGCCCCAGATCCAGATCAGGTTCACGTACATCATGGCGTTGCCGCCGAAGTCCGCCGTGAAGAAATTGGTGCCCACGTAGCGGTCCATGGAGAGCAGCGCCAGCACCGCCGTCAGCACCGGGAAAGCCGCCACGATCAGCACATTGGTGCACAGCGCGGTCCAGGTGAAGATGGGCATGCGCATCATGGTCATGCCCGGCGCGCGCATCTTGACGATGGTGACCAGCAGGTTGACGCCGGAAAGCAGTGTGCCTACCCCCGCTATCTGCAGGGCCCATATGTAGTAATCGACGCCCACGTCGGGGCTCTGGAGGATCCCCGATAACGGCGGATACGCCAGCCAGCCGGTACGCGCGAATTCACCGACGAACAGCGACATCATGACCAGGATGACGCCGCCCGTGGTCATCCAGAAGCTGAAGTTGTTCAGGAACGGAAAGGCCACGTCGCGCGCGCCGATCTGCAAGGGCACGATGTAGTTCATCAGGCCCGTGACCAGCGGCATGGCCACGAAGAAGATCATGATCACGCCGTGCGCGGTGAAGATCTGGTCGTAGTGGTGCGGCGGCAGGTAGCCCATGGAATCGCCGAACGCCACCGCCTGTTGCAGGCGCATCATGATGGCGTCGGCGAAGCCGCGCAGCAGCATCACGATGCCCAGGATGACGTACATGATGCCGATCTTCTTGTGGTCGATGCTGGTGAACCACTCGCGCCACAGATAGCCCCATTTGCCGAAGTAGGTGATGGCGCCCACCACCGCGATGCCGCCGATGGCGACCGCGATGAAGGTGAAGAGCAGGATCGGTTCGTGGTAGGGAATGGCTTCCCAGGTCAACTTACCGAAGATCAGCTTGGTGAGGTCTGGTTGATCAGGCATCTCGATTCCAGCAAAAAGACCGCAATTTCACGAAGCCCCGTGCGCCAGCGATCCGCTACAGGACCAGTCCTTCGGTGGCGGTGCACATCGCGCCCACATACTTGCGCGGCGCGCCGGTCAGGCCCAGGCGCTCGCGCGTTCCGGCGTCCAGCGTGGTGACATTGAGCGCGCCGGGTATGCCCATGCCGCCTTGCGCGTCGATCGCCATCGCGTCGCGCATGCACATGCGGTTGGGTTCCACGCAGCGGTTGACGATCGCCTCGAACAGGCCGGGCGCGCTGGACGCATAGCGTTGCACCGGGTTGCGTTCGCTGGGTTGCTCCAGCTTCAGGTAGGTTTCGCGGCTGAGCGTGGCGTTGGAGGCGCGGGCGTCAGCCACCCATTTGTCAAAGCCCTGCTGATCCACGCCGTGGAACTTGAAGCGCATGCCGGAAAAGCCCGAGCCGCTGTAGTTGGCGGACAGGCCTTCGTATTCGCCGGGATGGTTGATCACCGCGTGCAGGGTGGTCTGCATGCCCGGCATGGCGTAGATCTGGCCCGCGAGCGCGGGCACGAAAAAGGAATTCATCACGGTGGACGAAGTGATCTTGAACTGGATGGGACGGTCCACCGGGGCCGCCATTTCGTTCACCGCGGCGATGCCCTGTTCGGGATAGATGAACAGCCACTTCCAGTCCAGCGCCACGACCTCCACGACCAGCGGTTTGGTGCCGGCGGGCACTTCGCGGCCCTCGGACAGGCGCACAAGCGGGCGGTAAGGATCCAATTGGTGCGTGCTGACCCAGGTGAGCGCGCCCAGCGCGATGATGATCAGCAGCGGCGCGGCCCAGATCAGGAGCTCCAGCATGGTGGAGTGATTCCAGTCAGGGTCATAGTGCGCTTCCTTGTTGCTGGCCCGGTAGCGCCACGCGAACACGAAAGTCAGGAGGATCACCGGCACGATGATCAGCAGCATCAAGCCGGTGGAAATGATGATCAGGTTGCGCTGCTGCAAGGCGATGTCGCCCGAGGGCGAGAGCAGGACTGCATTGCATCCGGCGAGCAATGGCAGCGCGGCAACCAGGACCAATCCGCGGAACCTTGGGAAGGACGGCATGACCATACCCCGAAACGTAACCGTGGGAAGTAAACGCAACACTACGCTGGAAGCCGCGAAAAATCTAGGGTAAAAAGAACAAAAATGTGCAGGGCGACGCGCGCAGACCAGGGCTGCATCCCAATGACGGAGCGGCTCTGCGCGATATGGGCTGCAGGCGCGCGGGTGTGTTTCAGGATCTGTTCCGAACCTCCTTTCAGCGAGCATTCACATGGCGACCACCACGCAATATCCCGGTCATGCTCCCTCACTCCCCGCGGCCGGCGGCGGTAGCCACGCCAAGGTGGCGCCAGGGGAAATCGCGGTGGGCGTGGTGGTGGGGCGCGCTTCCGAATACTTCGATTTCTTCGTCTTCGGCATCGCCTGCGTGCTGGTTTTTCCGCAGGTCTTCTTCCCCTTCGAACCGCGGCTGGAAGGCACGCTCTGGTCCTTTGTCATCTTCTCGTTCGCCTTCATCATGCGGCCCATCGGCACGGCGCTCTCGATGGCGGCGCAGCGGCGCTGGGGGCGTGCGACCAAGCTCACCATCGCCCTGTTCCTGCTGGGAACGGCTACGGTGGGCATGGCCTTCCTGCCGGGCTACAACGTCATCGGCGCGCATGCGATCACGCTGCTGGCGGTGTTCCGCTGCCTGCAAGGGCTGGCGCTGGGCGGGTCATGGGACGGCTTGCCGTCGCTGCTGGCGCTGAATGCGCCGCCCAACCGCCGCGGCTGGTATGCCATGCTGGGGCAGCTGGGCGCGCCCGTGGGCTTCATGGTGGCCAGCGCGCTGTTCCTGTTCCTGCACGTGACGCTGACCGAAGCCGATTTCCTGGAATGGGGCTGGCGCTATCCCTTCTTCGTGGCGTTCGCCATCAATGTGGTGGCGCTGTTCGCGCGGCTGCGCCTGGTCGTCACCGAGGAATACACGCAGCTGCTGGAAGAGGGCGAACTCGAACCGATCAGCGTTGCGCAGATGGTGCGCGAGCAAGGCTACAACCTCTTCATCGGCGCATTCGCGGCGCTGGCCAGTTATGCCTTGTTCCATCTGGTCACGGTGTTTCCCCTGTCCTGGATTGCGGTCAGCGCTACCCAGCAGATCCAGGACGTGTTGATCGTGCAGATCGTCGGCGCGGTGCTGGGCATACTGGGCACCATTGCCTCGGGCTGGCTGGCCGACCGCATCGGACGGCGCACCACGCTGGGCCTGCTGGCCCTGCTGATTGCCGTGTTCGCGCTGTTCACGCCCTGGCTGCTGGGCGGCGGGCCCAAGGCGCAGGATGCGTTCATCCTGGTGGGCTTCGTGCTGCTGGGGCTGTCCTATGGCCAGGCTTCGGGCACTGTCACCGCGAACTTCACGCGGCGCTTCCGCTATACCGGCGCTGCGCTGACCTCCGACATGGCATGGCTGATCGGCGCGGCATTTGCGCCGCTGGTCGCGTTGGGCCTGTCCGCGCGTTTCGGGCTGGTGGCGGTCAGCGTCTACCTGTTGTCGGGGGCTGCCTGCACGCTGCTGGCGCTGCGTATCAACAAGGTGCTCGAAACGCGCGACTGAAAGCGTCTGCCGTTCAGCCTGCGTAGCCTTCCAGCACGTTGGCGACGTTGACGCCCACGTCCGCCACGGCGTAGCCGCCTTCCATCGTGAACACCGCCGGCAGGCCCAGGCCTGCCAGCAGGCGGCCCACGTGCAGGTAATCGGCGCTCTTGAGCTGGAACTTGGAGATGGGATCGCCTTCGTAGGTGTCCACGCCCAGCGCGATCACCACTGCGTCAGCCTTGAAGGCGCGCACGGCGGACAGCCCTTGTTCCAATGCCCGCGTCCAGGCGGCGAAACCGGTGCCGGCGGGCAGCGGCAGGTTCAGGTTGGCGTCCAGGCCAGCGCCTGCGCCGCGCTCATCGGCGTAGCCCAGGTAGAAGGGGTACTCGGTGGTCGGGTCGCCGTGCACCGATACGGTCAGCACGTCGGCGCGTTCATAGAAGATGCTCTGCGTGCCGTTGCCGTGGTGGTAGTCGACGTCCACGATGGCAACGCGTTCGGCGCCGGCTTCCCGCAGCGCTTGCGCGGCCAGCGCCGCGTTGTTAAGGAAGCAGTAGCCGCCAAAGAAGTCAGGGCCCGCGTGGTGGCCGGGCGGGCGCGTGAGCGCCATGGCGACGCGAGGGCCGCCTGCCGCGGAAACGGCGCGCGCGGCGTCGATGGCGCAGGCGGCGCCTGCGGTGGCGGCCTCCCAGGTGCCCGCGGTCAGCGGGCAGCCGCTGTCGAACGAGAACAGGCCGACCCGCGCGGCGAAGTTGGTCGGTTCGATGTCGTGGCGGAATCCGCGCACGGGCCAGACCGAAGGCAGGATGTCGAGGCCGGCATTGGCCGGATCCAGCGCCACCCAGTCGCGCCAGGCCGTTTCCAGGAAGTCCACGTAGCGCGGGGCGTGCACGCGCTTGACCAAGCCCAGGTCCGCCGCCGATGGCGTGCGCAATGCGCCGATGCCGCGCTGGTTCAGCGCTTGCAGCACGTACTCCAGGCGCGCCGGGGTTTCGTGACAGGGCACCAGCTTGCCGCGGAACATTTCCTGTCGGCCAGCGTGTTTTTCGTGGACAGGGTTGTGGAAAATCAGCACGGCGGGGGTGTCCTCGGACGTAGAGCCTGGTGGGCGGATGCGCAACTATAGCGGCCGCGGCGTTTGCGGCGCCATGGCGCAGGGGGGATTCGGGGGGGATTGGCGCCTTAGCGGCCAGTCCGCGCGGCGCATGTCGCGCCCTTGGCGCCGGGATGCGGAATCTTGCGCTCCGATTCGCCTTCGCGCCGGGTCCAGGAAATGATCCGCGCCGAGCCGTCCGGGCACACCCGGTACTGCTCGAAGCCATAGGTGTCTGCGCTGTAGCGGCACGCCACGGAAATAATGGGCTTGGCCGCGTCGAATTCGGGATTGACGAAGCCGCGGCATGGGCTGGCCACTGCATCGGGATACGGGATCTCCTGGTAGCGCCCGTCCTGGGGGCGGTACAGGAAGATGCGCGAAATCGCTTGCGTACTGCCGCCAGTCTGCCCGATGACGAAGTCGAGGTAGCCGTCATGGTCGACGTCCACGTCCTGGAACTGGTCCACCTCCTCGTCGCCGGAGATGTCCGCGATTTGCTGAGCGGACCCGTCCCCCACGCGTACGCTCAGGCGCTGTTGCGGCAGCTCGGTAATGGTCACCACGGCAGGCAGGCCGGGCCGGACAGCGTACGAGTAGTCGCGCGCGGCGGCATCCTGGCCGGGCATGAAGAGCGCGGCCAGTGCCGCCAGCGACAGGAATCCTTTCATGCGGGCGCCCTCCGCGCCGTGAACTCGGTGAGGCATTATGCCGCAGCGGCTTGCGGGGAAACCAGGACTTGCCGCCCGGCGGGCGGCGCAGGATCCTGGGTAGAATTCCAAGATACGCAAGATTGCCGCGACGCGCTCCGCCCGCCATGAATTTTCCGTTTCCCATCCGCCAAGAATGTCCGCCGGGCGCCTGTATGTGTGACCGTGACCGGCTGCTGGCCGATCCGTCTGCCGACGTCCGCGTGTTGCGGCTGACCAAGGAAGAGGAAAAGCGCCTTGTGGCGCGGTTGGAGAACATCTCCAGCCTGGAGGACCTGCGCGCCATGCAGGGACGCATCCATGCGCAATTGGGCATCGTGATCCACATCACGCCCAGCGAGAACGAGGTGCGCACCTCGCGCGGCATTGCGATCCAGCTGGAGGACCAGCTGGGGTTGTGCCGCAAGACGCGCACGGCGATTCCCGCCGCCATTCGCCGCGGTTTCGATAACCGGCCCGAGATCGTCTATGCGCTCCTGAACGAGCGCGACCTGCTCAGCGGCACCTGAACGCGTTCAGGATTTCTTTGCTCCGGCGGCCGCGCCGCAGGGCGCCAGCGGCACCACGTCGGCCGGCGTGCGGCCGGCATCCGGGCGCGTCGCGTCGCGCTTCTTGCCCAGGGTGACGGCGTAGATCAGCAGCACGGCGCTCCCGGCTTCCAGCTTGGGATCCTGTTTGGTGCCATAGGCCACTGTCCAGCCGCGTACGGCCAGCGGAGCCAGGGTGTATTGCAGGGCTGAGCCCGGCGAAACGTGCGCCACCTTGCCGGCGAAAAGATCCTGCTGATGGGTTTCCGCGCCATTGGCGGTGACATAAGTGGCGATGCTGACCAGCGCGGCGCCATTGCCGGGGCGTCCCAGCACGGCAGTCTTGTACTTGCCGGCAGGGATGTCGGTCAGATTGACGGTGAGAGGACCGGCCGCGTGGCCGCTGGAATCCAGGCTGACGCCGTTGACTTCGGCGCGGGCCAGGGGCGCCGTGCCGGTGTTGCGCACGCGCACGCTGTATTCCCCGGAAGTGCCCGTGACCGTGCAGACCTCGACGCCGTAGGCGGAGCGCACGGGGTGCGCCTGCGCCGCCGTGGCGGCCATGGCCAGCAGGGCCGCCAGCAACAGCTTCGGGGCAGGGGAATGAACGGTGGGCACGGCACGCTCCTCTTGTAAGGGGCAGCGCGCCGGGTTGCCGCGTTGCCTGCCCTATTACACCACTTGGCGGCCGGGCGCCGCGGCTTGCTCGCGCTTGCCGGCCAGCCAGTGGAGGATCAGCGCCAGCACCAGCAGGCCGACGATGATGAAGCCCCAGAAGATCCAGGCCAGTACGGAGATCAGCGTGCCGAGGCTGCCGGCGAAGGGCAGCATCTGGTTCAGGCCCTGTGCGGCCCAGACCAGGCCGCCCTGCAGCGTCTGCAGCCAGGCGGGGTCGACCCAGGCCGCCGCCCAGGCGGGCGGAACCCATTGCGAGGTATCCAGCGCCGTGCCGGGAACCTGGGTCGTGGCGATGGTCGACAGGACCCAGTTGGTCAGCTGCAGCGTCAGCGCAACCAGCCCGGTCCAGAGTGCTGCAAGCACGGCGAAGGCGAGCCAGATGATCTTTTTCATTGAGGTGGTACTCCGATGTTTCAAAAGAGGGTCCACGATAAGGCGGATTCTATTTCTGAAAAACCAGCGTGGTTGTGACAAACATTAAGAAAAAACCGAAGTTTTTGCCTTGGCGAGCACGATCTGGACCAGCGGATGGTGCTGCCCCCGGCGATTGCGGATGGCGTGGATTTCCTCGTGCACGTCGTCGCAGCGGGCCAGGGGACGCAAGCCCCGCAGCACACCGATATCGCCGCCGCCCAGGCGGCTGAGCGGAAACACGCCCAGGCCGCGGGCGGCGAATACCGACATCAGGGCGCTGTCCTCGAATTCGCCGACCACGTTGGGATAGATGCCTTGTTCGGAAAACCAGCGGTCCAGCGTCTGGCGCAGCACGGAATGGCCGGTGGGCAGCAGCACCGGCAGGCGTTCCAGGCAGCGTGGAAAGTCCAGGGTGTCGGCCTTGCGCACCAGCTTGGCGGGACCGTACCAGTCCACTGGCGACGAGACCAGGCGGTCGCTGGTGAGGCGCAGGTTGGGGTTGGCGGGCGCGCCCTGGCCGGCCAGCACCAGGTCCAGGTGATGCTGGGCAAGTTCGCCCAGCAGTTCCTCGACCTCGCCTTCGTGGCAGGTCAGGCGCAGGTCCGGCGTGTGCAGCACCGGGCCCAGCAGGGCCTGCGCGGCCAGCTTCGAAATGCCGTCCGACAGGCCCACCGACAGGCGTATGACGGGCTTGGTGGCGGCCGCGCGGACTTCCTGGGGCAGCATCTGGCCGATCTGGAAGATCTCTTCGGCGCGGGCGAAGGCGGCCTCGCCCGCGTCGGTCAGCGCCACGCCGCGCCCGGCCGGCTTGAGCAGCTGGTGGCCCAGGTTTTTTTCCAGTTCGCGCACTTGCGCGCTGATGGTCTGGATGGCCATGTCCAGCCTTTCGGCGGCGCGGGAAAAGCCGCCTTCCTTGGCGACCATCCAGAAGTAATACAGGTGTCGATAATTGAGCATGGCAGGAATCACTTCGGTTTTTTCGAACCTTAACTCACTTTCAGGCTGATTTCTCCATCGGCCCCGGATCCGGATCATGAGCCCCTTCGAACACAAGCGGGAACATCATGGACACCTTGCTCACCTTACTCTCCGCCGATTTCTTCGGCACCCCGGCCTGGAGCTGGCTGCTATTCATCGGTATCGTGGTCGCCTTGCTGGCCTTTGACCTGGGCGTGCTGCACAAGGAAGACCGTGAGATCGGCGTGCGCGAGAGCCTGTTGCTTTCGGCTGGCTACATCACCGCGGCGCTGCTGTTCGGCGCCTGGGTCTGGTGGCAGATGGGTTCCGCCAGCGGCATGGCCTACTACACGGGCTTCATGATCGAGAAGTCGCTGTCGATGGACAACGTCTTCGTGATCGCGCTGATCTTCAGTTTCTTCGCGATTCCGCGCCAGTACCAGCACCGCGTGCTGTTCTGGGGCATCCTCGGCGTGATCGTGCTGCGCGCCATCATGATAGGCCTGGGCGCGGCGCTGGTCAGCAACTTTGGCTGGCTGCTGTATCTGTTCGGCGCATTCCTGGTGTTCACCGGCATCAAGATGTGGATGATTGCGGACCAGACGCCGGATATCGCGTCCAATCCGATCCTGAAGTTCCTGAAGCGCCGCATGCGCGTCACGGAAGGGCTGCGCGGCAACGCGTTCTGGGTGATGGAGACCGATCCCGCCACGTCGAAGAAGGTGCGTTGGGCTACGCCGCTGTTGCTGGCGCTGGTGTTGATCGAGTTTGTGGACCTGTTGTTCGCGGTGGACTCCGTGCCGGCGATCTTCGCCATCACCACTGACCCGTTCATCGTCTACACCAGCAACATCTTCGCCATCCTGGGCCTGCGTGCGCTGTACTTTGCGCTGGCTGCGATGATCCACCGCTTCCATTACCTGAAGTACGCCCTGGCTCTGGTCCTGGTCTTCATTGGCGGCAAGATCTTCCTGGTCGGTTTCATCGGCAAGGTGCCGGCTGCCTTGTCCCTGTCGGTAACCTTCGGCCTGATTGCTGGCGGCGTGTTGTTCTCGCTGTGGAAAACCCGCTCGGACGCCTCCAAGCAGGAACTCGCGGCTGAATAATCCCGCGACCAGAGGCAAAGCGCCCGCCATATCCAACGGATATGGCGGGCGCATTTTTTGGGATTTGTCGCGCCTGTGCGGCGGGCGTAGAGTGCTGGACAGTCCAAAAGCCGCAAGGAGCCGTCATGACCAGCTGGTCCGCCAAACAGTATTCCGCCTTTGAAAACGAACGCACCCGTCCGGTGCGGGACCTGGTCGCCGCCTTGCCCAACCAGGACGTGAAGCGCGCCGTGGACCTGGGCTGCGGCCCCGGCAACTCCACCGAAGTGCTCGCCAGCCGCTACCCCGACGCCGAAATCAGCGGCATGGACAGCTCGGAGGACATGCTGCAGTCGGCGCGAAAGCGCCTGCCGGGGCTGCAATTTGAACTGGCCGACATCGCCACGTGGAATCCGCCCGAGACCTACGACGTGATCCTGGCGAACGCCGCGCTGCAATGGGTGCCGGACCACGCGACGCTGTATCCGCGCCTGGTCGGCAAGCTGGCCCCGGGCGGCAGCCTGGCGGTGCAGACGCCGGATAACCTGGAGGAGCCGGCCCACCGCCTGGCGCGCCAGGTGGCAGGCGAAGCGCCCTGGGCCGCCGCCATCGGCGGATTCAAGCATCCGCCGCGGTACAGCGCGGCCTGGTACTACGAACTGCTCAAGCCGCATTGCGGCCTGCTGGACGTGTGGCGAACGACCTACCATCACCCGCTGGCAGGCGCGGCGGCGGTCGTGGAGTGGTTCAAGGGCACGGCGTTGCGGCCCTATCTGGACCGGTTGGACGCTGCCGGGCAGGCCAGTTTCCTGGCCCGCTACCAATCGCTGATCGAAGAGGCCTATCCGGCGCTGGCCGACGGCACGGTGCTGCTGCCGTTCCCGCGGCTGTTCATCATCGCGGGGCCGAAGCAGGGCTGAGACCCGCAGCGGGCGGTTCCCAGCCGCCGCCCAGCGAGCGGTACAGATCCACCAGCACCAGCGACACCGCGGCCTGGGTCGACACGCGGGCCTGGTCGCTGGCCAGCACCGCGTTCTGCGCGCTGAGCACGTTCACGAAGTCCGACGCGCCCGCGGCATATTGGCGTTGCGCGTTGAGCAACGCCTGGCGGGCGCTCTCGGAGGCGCGCTCCAGACTCACCCGGGTCAGTTGCTGCGCCTGGTAGGCGGTCATGGCGTTGTCGACTTCATGCCAGGCATTCAACACGGTCTTCTGGTACAGCAGCGCGGCTTCCTGAGCTTGCGATTCGCGCAGCCGCAGCCGGCCTCGCAGCCGGCCGCCCTGGAAAATGGGAATCTGCAACGCGGGGCCGACGCCGAAGACGCCGGCATTGTCGGAGTCCAGGTCTCGCAACTGCAGGGCTTGCAGGCCGAGGTTGCCCGATAGCGTGATGCGCGGATAGAAATCGCCCTCGGCCACGCCGATGGCTGCGACGGCCGCATGCAGATTGGCCTGGGCGCGGCGGATGTCGGGCCTGCGTTCGGCCAGTTCGCTCGGCAGCCCGACGGGGACTTGCAGCGGACCGCCCGGTATCGGGCCCACCGCCGCCAGGCGCGGTTGCAGCGCGCCGGGCGGTTGCTCCAGCAGCAGCGCCAGCGCATTCATCAGCTGTTCGATGCGCAGCACGAGCGGCGGCACGCCGGCTTCGATGGAGGCGGCCTGCGCATCGGCTTGTGAAACGTCCAGTTCGGTGGCGACGCCTTCGCGCTGGCGCAGGCGGGTCAGCGCCAGGTTGCGTTCGGCATTGGCGAGCGTTTGGCGCAGCACGTCCAGCTGGTTCTGCGTGCCGCGCAGCAGGATGTAGTTGCGCGCCGTTTCGGCGCGGATGGCCAGGACCACGCCGCGCTGCGCCTCCAGCGCCGCCTGGGATTGGGCGCCGGCCTGTTCGACTTCGCGCCGCACGCGACCCCACAGGTCCAGTTCCCAGCTGGCGTCCACGCCCGCTTGCCACAGGTTGAATGAGGACTTGCCGCCGTGGCCCGAAGGGTCGGCCAGGCCGACCTCGCTGTTCTGGCCGCGCTTGTAGCTTGCGCCCGCACCGACGGCGGGCAGGCCGTCGGCTTCGGTCACGCGCAAGGCCGCGCGGCTTTGCAGCAGGCGTTCGTGGGCGATACGTATGTCCAGGTTGGCCTCGGTCGCTTCGGCGATCAAGGCGCTCAGGGTGGGATCGCCGAAGCTGTCCCACCAGGACGTGTTCACATCTTGCGGCACGGGGACGCTGTCCGCGGCGGAGGCGTCGGGTACTCGCCACTGCGCGGGCAATTGCGCCTGGGGAGCCTGAAAGTCGGGGCCCACGGCGCAGCCTGCCAAGGCGGAAAGTGTGCAGGCCAGCATGGCATTGATCAAGCGGCGCGGGATCATTGTGTGGACTCCTCTGCCGCGGCGCCGGTATCGACCACGGCTTCGACGGACATGCCGGCGCGCAGCGGCGGCGCGCCTTCGGCCGGCGCATCCAGCACGATCTTGACGGGCAGGCGCTGCGCGACCTTGGTGAAGTTACCGGTGGCATTGCTGGGGACTACCGGTGAAAAGCTCAGGCCCGTGGCTGGCGCGATGCTCTGGACGCGGCCGCGCAGCGGCGTATCCGGATAGGCGTCGACCGTGATGGTTGCGAGCTGGCCCGGACGCATGCGGGTCAACTGCTTTTCGCGGAAGTTGGCCACCACATAGGCTTGCTGCAGCGGCACCACTGCGAGGATGGGCGTGCCCGGGCTGACGTAGGCGCCCACGCGCAGCGAGCGCCGGCCGACGATGCCATCGATAGGGGAGACGACCTGGGTATGCGACAGATTGAGTTCCGCGCGGTCCTTCAGGGCCTGCGCGCGCAGCAGCCCGGCCTGTGCCGCCTCGCGGTTGGCTTCCAGCACGTCGCGTTGCTTGCGAGCGGCTTGCAAGGTGGCTGTATGTTCGGCTTGCCGAGCCTGCGCCATGTCCAGCCGGCTGCGGGCCTGTTCATAGGCTTGCTGGGTGCCCGCGCCCTCGCTGGCCAGCCTGCGGTGGCGTTGGGCCTCGCTTTCGGCATAGCGGATGTCCGCCAGGTCGGCGCGCGTGACGGCGACGGCCTGCTCGATCACGGCCTGCTGGCGTTCCAGGGTGGCGGCCGCGTCCGAGAGGCGCGCCGCCGCCACCGCGAGCTCGGCGCTTGCGGCAGCCAGCGCGGCCTGATGGTCGCGGTCGTCGATGCGGGCAAGCAGTTGGCCCTGCTTGACGGCCTGGTTGTCTTCGACCAGCACGGCGTCGATGAAGCCGGACACCTGCGGCGCGACGATGGTGTGATCGGCGACGACGGTGGCGTCGTCGGTGGATTCAGCGGCGCCGGTGGCGGACCATGACCAGCCCGCATAGGCCAGGAGGACCAGGGCGCCGAGGGCGCCGGCGCGGGGAAGGGGAGAAGTCAAAAGAGGGAATGGCATGATATGGACTCGATTTCAGGCCGCGGCGCGCGGAGGGTAGATCCGGGTCGCGACGAAGGGGATGAGCAGGATGAGGAGCACGGCCACGCCGGCCATGCACAGATAGAGGTCGGCGGAGGTCAGCACGGCGGCCTGCTCCTGGATGCGGCGGGACAGCGCCGCAGCGTTTTCGCCGGCCGTGCTCAGCGGAAAGTTGCCCAGCTGGTCGGCCAGCATGCCGGAGTGGTAATTGCGGCGCGAGGTGGTCAGCGCGTCCAGCAGGCCGGTGGCGGCCACCGCGGCAAAACCCTTGATGGTGTTGAACCACGATGAGGCCCAGGGGCCGTCCTGCGGCGCCAGGCCGCCCGTGGCCAGCATCAGCAGCGGGATCACGGCCATGGGCTGGGCGAAGATCTGCACGGCTTCGAGCAGATAGAACTGCTCGCGCGACCAGACGGGCGTCAGTTGCGACCCCAGCAGGCACGACACGGCCAGCAGCCCGAGGCCCGAGGCCAGCACCCAGCGGCAATCCACCTGGCGCAGGTTGCACAGCGCCGCGACCAGCGGCAGCGCGATCAGCTGCGGCAGGCCCATGGTGAGCAGCACCGGCGCCGTTTCCAGCGGCCGGTAGCCGCGCAATTGCGCTAGGAACGACGAGGGAATCAGGATCACGCCCAGTAGCACGATCAGCACGCCGCCCAGCGTCAGCAAGGCATGGCTGAGATTGCGGTGGCGCAGGAGCTGGATCTTGAAGAACGGCAGGGGATGCGACCATTCGTTGACCATGAACAGCACCATCAGCACGCCGCCGCCGCCCAGCAGCACGGAGATCAGCGGCGAGTTGAGCCAGTCCAGCCGGTCGCCCTGCAACAGGCCGATGACCAGCATGGACAGCGCCGGGGCGCCCAGCAGCAGGCCGCGCCAGTCGAACAAGCGCAAGCGCTCGAGCTTGAGCGGATCCTGGGGCAGTCCGCGCCAGACGGCCCATGCGGCGAGCGCCGCGGGAGCGACGATCAGCCAGAAGGCCCAGCGCCAACCCAGCACCTCGGTGCAGAAGGCCGCCAGCGGTATGCCCAGGCTGGGCGCGAAGGTGGCCGTGAGGGCGTAGCCGCCCAAGCCGTAGAGCTTGATGCCTGGCGGCAGGAAGCGCAGCGCCACCGTCATGAGCATGGGCGGCAGCGCGCCGCCCGCGAGGCCTTGCAGCGTGCGCAGGAACAGCAGCACGGGCAGGTTGGGCGCAAACGGGCAGAGCGCGCCGAACAGCGCGAAGGCGGCCAGCGCCGTGACCGTGAAGCGGCGCAATGAAAACGTGACCGAGCACCAGGGCGCGAACGCCATGGCGCATACCGACGCCGCGGCGTAGACGGCGACGAACCAGGTGCCCTGGTCGTAGCTGATGCCCAGCGCGCCGCGGATGTCGGGCAGCGCCATCTTGGTCACGTTTTCGTTGAGCCCGGCGAGGATCACTGCCAGCAGCACGCCGAGCAATCCGGTCAGGATGCGCCAGCCGAAGGCCGCCGCGGCGGGCGGGGTGGGGGGAGCGGCGGCCGTCATGATCGTGGGCCGCCCCTGCCCGGAGATGAGGAAGACAACATGGAATAGCGTCCTTGGATAACAGGAGCTATTCAGTCTAGGTAGATGCGGGGGGCGGAAAAACCATCCCTGGATCAACCCACCCTTGCGCCCGACGCAAGGGTGCGCGGGGTGCTGCGCGGGCGTGCGGCGAGGCTTGCGCGGCGGGCAACCTTCGATTGCGCCGCGCGGGATTTATCCCGGCGGGCAGGCGAACGAATATTGCAGCACTCGTTAACCGCAGAGGATTTCATGAATACATTTCGACTCTCCGTCCTGGCGCTGAGCATGGCGCTCGTGGGCGCCGCCGCGCATGCCGAAGGCAAGACGCGTGAACAGGTGCGTGCAGAACTGATGGAAGCCAAGGCCGCCGGCCTGGTGACTTACGGCGAACAGCAATACCCGGTGGATCTGCCTCATGTCAGCACCAAGACCCGCCAGCAGGTGCGCGAAGAACTCGACGCCGCGCGCGCTGCCGGCCTGGTCACGTATGGCGAACAGGATTATCCGCCCGCGCTGCCGTCGCAATCGGACAAGACCCGGGACCAGACGGTCGCGGAACTGCGCGAGGCGCGCCTGCGCGGCCAGATGAAATCGGGCGAACTGGACTATCCGCCCGCCGTCAATTGATACCGTCGGCCTTGTCCGCGAAGTAGCGGGCAGGCGTCTTGCCCAGCGTCTTGCGGAACATGGTGATGAAGGCGCTGACGGACTCGTAGCCCAGGTCTTCCGCCGTGCGCTGCACCGAGATGCCCGCGGACAGGCGCTGCAAGGCCTGGATGATGTGCATCTGCTGGCGCCAGCGGCCGAAGCTCATGCCGAGTTCTTGCTGCACCAGCCGCGCCAGCGTGCGCTCGCTCATCGCGACGCGCCTGCCCCATTGCGCCACCGTGCTGCGGTCGGCGGGATCGGCGTGCAGGGCATCGGCGATTTCACGCAGGCGCGGGTGTTCCGAAATGGGCAGGTGCAGTTGTTCGGCCGGCATGCGCGCCAACTGCTCGACCAGCACTTCAGCCAGCTTCCGGTTGGAAGGCGTGGCGGTGTCCTGCGGAGCCAGGTCGGCCAGATAGGCGACCAGTTCGCGCACCAGCGGCGAGATCGCCAACGTGCAGCACTGTCCAGGCAGGCCCGCGGCGTCTGGCGGTACGAACAGGAAACACACCCGGCCGTTCTGCGTGACGCGGTTGCTGTGCGGCACGCCGCCAGGAATCCAGACGCCGCATTGCGGCGGCACCATCCACAGGCCTTGCGGCACGGAGCAGGTCACCCCGCCCTGCAAGGACAGCACCAGCTGTCCCATTGCGTGCCGGTGCGGCGGGGATTCCTGATCGTTCTCGTCCGCGTGCACGCGCATGGCATAGGTCCATTGCGAGTCGATATCGGGGTTGAAGAACGGGGCGGGATCGTCCAGGCGGTGCATTGAATATCACCTTGACCGAATTTAGGGATAATTTGTCATTATGTCGAAATTCGGCGAAGGCGGCGATGCTTAAGCTGATGGCATGAATTCGCATCCCCTTACTTCCAAACGTCCCGCCGGCCATCCCGTGTTGCTGATCGCCGGCATTCTTTGCATGTCCATGGCGCTGCGCGCGCCCATTACCGGCGTGCCGCCGCTGACCGGCATGATCCGCGAGCAGCTGGGGCTGAGCGCCACCGCCGCGGGCATGCTGATCACCTTGCCCCTGCTGGCCTTTGCCGTGGTGTCGCTGTTCGCCGCGGGCCTGGCGCGCCGCCACGGGCTGGAGCGCAGCTTGTTTGCCGCCATGCTGCTGGTCGCGGCGGGCATCGTCGTGCGCACGCTGGGGCCGGCCTGGAGCCTGTTCCTGGGCACCGTGGTCATCGGCGCGGGCATCGCCATCGGCAACGTGCTGTTGCCCAGCCTCTTGAAGCGCGATTTCCCGCAGCAGGTCGCGGGCCTGACCTCGGCCTACGTGCTGACCATGAGCCTGGCCGCGGGGCTGGCGTCCGCCATCGCCATCCCGCTGGCCGGCCTGTCCGACGCGACCTGGCGCTTTTCCTCGGGCTGCCTGCTGGTGGTGCCCGTGCTCAGCGCCTTGCTATGGCTGCCGCAACTGGCCAACCACACCGCGCCTGCGGCATCCACGGCGCATGCGCCGCACGGCCCCCGCTTGTGGCGTTCTGCGCTGGCGTGGCAGGTGACGCTGTTCCTGGGCATCAATTCCTTCGTGTTCTATGTGGGCGTAAGCTGGCTGCCGGCCATTTTGCGCGATGCCGGCTACACGGCGGAACGCGCCGGCGCGCTGCATGGCCTGCTGCAGCTCATGTCGGCCGTCCCGGCCCTGTTCCTGGCTCCGGTGGTGCGGCGTCTGAAGGACCAGCGCGGCGCGGCGTTCTGCTCGGCCGCGGCCTCGTTTGTCGCGTTTGCCGGCCTGATCGTCGCGCCTGGCTGGGCGACGCTATGGATCGTCCTGATGGGACTGGGCACGGGCGGCGGCATCATCCTCGGCCTTGCATTCGTGGGCCTGCGCGCTAGCCATGCGCAGCAGGCGGCGGCGCTGTCGGGCATGGCGCAATGCGTGGGCTATCTGTTCGCGGCAAGCGGCCCTGCGCTGGCGGGCACGCTGCATGACACGCAGGGAGACTGGAGCCTGGCGCTGGCCCTGTGCGCGGTCTTGTGCCTGGCGATGGCGGCTACCGGTCTTTACGCGGGCCGCGCCATCCAGATCGGGCAATACCGGGACGCCGCGCTCAAGGCTGTCCGGCCCGGCTTTTCCACAAGCGCACCAGCGGCTCGGGCGCGTCGGTCTCCGGCACGTCGAAGCTGACGTCCGCGACGCCGTCGCCTTCGTACACGACCTCGACGTGGAAGTAGCGCTGGTCGCCGCCCGCCGGTGCGCAGCGCGGAACGGCCACCGGCGCGGCGCGTTGCAGGGCGTCGCAGACCTCCTGCCGCAGGTCCGGCGGGCAGGTGACGAGGTCGATGCTGCGAGGCTGCGCCAATGCGGGCACATAGGCCAGCCCGCCTTCGCGGGTCAGGCGCACCAGCATGGCAAGGTCCAGGGACGGCAGCTCGATCATGTCTGGACTCCCACGCCGGCCCACGCCCGGGCGACGGCGTCGCGCACGGCGGCCTCATGGCGTTCCGCCGCGACGGCCAGTGTCAGTTTCGCGAACTGCACGAAGTCGGCGTCGTGGCGCAGGCGCTTGTCGCACAGCGCGTCGTACCAGACGCGGCCCGCGCCGGCCCACGCGGGGCCTTCCAGCGCTGTGGCCGCCAGATAGAAGGCGCGATTGGGAATGCCGGAATTGATGTGCACGCCGCCGTTGTCGTTTGGCGTGTCCACGTAGTCGCGCATGTGCGCGGGCTGCGGATCCTTGCCCAGCAGGGGATCGTCGTAGGCGCTGCCGGGCTCCGCCATGGAGCGCAGCGCGCGAGCGCGGATCCTGGGCTTGAACAGCCCGGCGCCCACCAGCCAATCGGCGTCGCGCGCGTCCTGGCCCAGCGTGTGCTGCTTGACCAGCGCGCCGAAGACGTCGCACAGGGATTCGTTCAGGGCGCCGGACTGGCCCTGGTAGAGCAGGGCGGCCTCGGCGTCGATCACGCCATGGGTGAGCTCATGGCCGATGATGTCCACCGCCACCGTGAAGCGGTTGAACACTTCGCCGTCGCCATCGCCGAATACCATCTGCGCGCCGTTCCAGAAGGCGTTGTCGTAGTCTTCGCCGTAATGCACGGTGCCCACCAGCGGCAGGCCCAGGCCGTCGATGGAGTGGCGCTTGTAGACATCCCAGAACAGCTTGTAGGTCGAGCCCAGATGTTCATAGGCTTCGTCCACTGCCACGTCGCCGCTGGCGGGGGCACCTTCGGCGCGCACCAGCTTGCCAGGCAGCGTGGTGGTGTTGGCGGCGTCGTGCACGGCGCGCTGGGGTGTGCCGGCGGGCGCCGCCTTCTTGGGGCGGGCTGGCTTGGCGCGCGGCGGCTGCACCGCCATCTCGCGCAGGCTGCGCTGCTGCTGGTCGATGATCAGCGTCTTGACCGCGGGCATGCTGACCCGCGCGTCGGCGTGTTGCGCCAGGCGATCGAGCATGTAGGGGGGGATCACGCCGATCAGCGGCGCGGACTCGGAAGGACGTGGCATGCGCGGTCTCCGTCGTGGGCGCCGGGCCAGGGCCGCGGCGCGAGGCGATTCAACGGTAGCAGATAGATCCGCGGCAGGGACGTAACAGTGTGCGGCCTGATGCTAGGAACTATGGACGCCGCGTGGCGGCGTCCATGACGCGCGGAGCCTAGTTGAACACGCCCGTGAGGACGTCCGCGACGACGGCGGTGGCGATGGCCACGAGGATCAGGTCGCTGCCCGCGACGCGCCATTCGTAGCCCGGGTGCACGGGCAGGCGCGCCAGCATGGGGCCGGGCACCATCTTCTTGGCGATGCCCGGAGGCAGGGGCTTGCCGCGCGCCAGGTTCTTGCGTATGCCCGGCGGCAGCGAGCCATAGCCCGTCGCCCCGGCCTGCACGGCATAGCCGCGCGCGGTGGAAACGGTGATGCCCGCGGTGCTGAGCGTGACGCTGACCCCGCCGTCCTGGCTCTGCTGGCCCTTGTTCTTGCCATTGCCATTGCCGTTACCGTTGCCATTGCCTTGGCCCGCGTGATCCGGCTTGCCTTTGCCCTCGGGCGGCGCGGCCTGGGCTGGCGCGCCGAGCGCGGCGGCACAGGCAAGGATGGCAATGATCATTGAGGGTGTGCGGTGCATGGTTGCGGCTCCTGCAGTGTAGAGGTGCCTAGCGTAGCGCTGTCGTTGGACTCGCGCCACTGTCTGTTGCCGTCGCCATCGCAACAATCGCCACAATTCGTTTGATGTTCCACTCGCGATAGAATCCCCTGCTTATTTTCCGGGGGGGAACGCACGATGAGGTATTTCCTGATCTTGGTTGGGGCGGCCGTGGTCGCTTATTTGCTGGCGCGCGGCATCGCCGCCGTGCTCTCGGACCGTAAACGTTCAAAATCAGAAAGGGATTCGAAGTGAAGCCGACAGATATCCAGATGGTCAAGACGATTGGTGCCGTAAAGCCGCGTAGTTTCAAGATCGCGTTGATCACGGCGGTGTTGTTTTTGCTGATCCTGTTCCTGGCTTTCGATTCCTGGTTCCAGGTCGATCAGGGCGAGCGCGGCGTGGTGCTGCGCAACGGCAAGCTGGTGCGCGTGTCGGAGCCGGGCCTGGACTTCAAGACGCCGTTCATCGACAACGTGATGACGGTGTCGGTGCGCGACCACACGTTCGTGTTTGAAAAGCTGGAAGCCTACAGCTATGACCAACAGCCGGCCACGCTACGCGTGTCGGTGACCTATCGCGTGCCGCCCGAGCACGTGGCCGAGCTGTACTCGGAGTACGGCACCATCAGCAATCTGCAGATGCGCGTGCTGGAGCGCAAGACGCCGGATTCGGTGAAGAACGTGTTCGGCCAGTACACCGCGGTGCGCGCCATCCAGGAACGCCAGAAGCTGGGCCAGGACGTGAACACTGCCGTGCTCAAGACGATGGAAGGCGCGCCGGTGCAGGTGGTGGGCGTGCAGATCGAGGAAGTCGGCTTCTCGCAGGCCTATGAGCATTCGATCGAACAGCGCATGCTGGCGCAGGTGCAGATCGAGACGACCCGCCAGCAGAAGGAAACGGCGATGATCAACGCCGAAATCCAGGTGGTGAAGGCCAAGGCGGAAGCCGACGCGCGCCGCCAGCAGTTCACGGCCGAGGCCGACGGCATCCGCATGCGCGGCGACGCCGAAGCGGCCGCGATCCGCGCCAAGGCCGAGGCCCTGGCCGCCAACACCAATCTTGTGAGCTTGAACGCGGTGGAGAAGTGGGACGGCGTGCTGCCGACCACGCAGGTGCCGAACGCGGCCCTGCCGTTCATCGGCATCAAGTAGGCGCCGCGGGCGCAGGCTGCGCCCGCAGCGGCGGTGCAGCCTGACGCTGCCGCGCGTAGTCCATGAGGCTGTCGCCCGACAATGCCTTGCTGTAGTACCACCCCTGCACGACGATCTCGGCGGGGGATTCCAGCGCCATCAGCTGCTGGTCCGTTTCCACGCCTTCCACCACGATCTGCAGGTTCAGCGCTTCGCAAAAGCGCAGCAGGCCGTTCAGGACCAGCGCGCCGCGGGCGCTGTCTTGCGCCACGACGAAGCTGCGGTCGATCTTGACCGCGTCGATTTCGAACTGGTGCAGATAGCTCAGGGCGGAATAGCCGGTGCCGAAATCATCGATGTAGATACGGGCGCCTATCGCGTGCAGGCGGTCGAAGGCGGTGTGCAGCGCCTGCGTGTCCTCCACCAGCGCGTCCTCGGTCAGCTCGACCGAGACCTGGCCGCCAGCCTGCGCCAGCACCTTGATCAGTTTCTCCAGGTAGTCGCCGGACGTCAGCGTGCCGGCCGTGACGTTGATGGTCATCGGCAAGGCGAAGTCGCGCTTGCGCCATTGCAGGCATTGCTGCACGGCCTGCCTGGCCACCCACAGGTCCACCTCCCGCATCAGGTCGGCCTGCGCCAGCCAGCGCAGGAATTCCACCGGCGTTTGCCGCGCGCCGTCGGGGCCGGTGGCGCGCAGCAGCGCTTCGCAGCCCGTGCACAGGCCACTGCGCAATGACACCTGCGGCTGGAACTCCAGATGGAAGTCGTATTGGCTGATGGCGCGGATGCGGGTGTTTTCGGCGTTGCGGCGCGCGCGGTCGGCGTAGGTCTGCACCACGGGATCGTGCGCGTACAGCAGCGATTCTTCTTGCAACCGGGTGAAGGTCGTGTCCAGTGATTTGAAGTAGACGGTGGCGCTTTCCTGGCGCTGTCGCTCCAGCGCGACGACAAAGGGCGCGTACAAACACGCGCCCAGCGCCACCAGCACCAGCTGCAGCGCCACGCCGCCCAGGCTGCCGCCGGCCGCGATGTAGGCGTTGAACAGCACCGGCGAGGTCAGCGGCAGGGTCGTCGTCGCGGAAGGCAGCCAGCCCAGCTGCACGACGGCCAAAGCGAGGATGGCGTTGGTCACCGGCGCCAGGATGAACGGCGCCAGCAGGCGCGGATTCAGGATCAGGGGCAGCCCGAACAGCAGGATTTCATTCACGTTCAGCAGCGCCACTGGCAGGCTGGCCAGCGCCAGCAGGCGCAGCGATTCGCCGCGCGCAAACACCAGCATGGCCACCGCCAGCGACAGCGTCGCGCCCGATCCGCCGATGAAGACGAAAGCGCCCAGAAGGGTGCTGTTCAAGGCATACATGCCTTCGTAGCCGGCGGACTGGGTGGCGGCATTCAGCATGACCGCCTGGTCCATGACGCTCATCAGGGGAGCCAGCGCGTGGTAGCCGTGTATGCCGAAGAACCACAGCAGGGAATTCAGGCCGGCGACCAGCGCGCCCGAGGTGAAGGGGCTGTCCAGCGAGGCCAGGCTCAAGGGGATGTTGAATTGCGCCACGGCGGGAATCTGCAGCGCGGCGGACAACGCCAGCACGACCAGGGTGGCCGTAAGCAGGCCCGGCACGACCATGTTCAGCGTGTCGCGGACGTTTTCGCTGATAACGCCGTCGGGCGCCAGCTGGGTCCAGCGGCGGCGGTGCAGCCACGCCATCAATGGCACGGTCAACAAGGGCGAAACGATGGCGATGAACAGAACCAGGGTGGCGGCGGCCTGGGGGTAGGGCGCCATCAGGCCGTCGGCGATCATCACGTAGGACAGGCACAGGAACGCGGTGGGCAGATGCGGCACCCGGTGGCGGAACGACAGCATGTAGCCGATGGATGTGCCGGCCAGGATAGGCATGAGGTTCGTCAGCTTGTCGTGGACGGCGGTCAGCAGTTCCACGACGGTGGCTGGCAGGCCCAGTTGCCGGGCGACGACGGACAGCACCAGGAACAGCGCCGTGACCAGCAGGCACGGCAGGGTCCAGAGCAGGCCCTCGCGTATGGCGCGCAGCGCGCTCGCGCCCGCCAGCGCAGCCAGCCGATCTTTTGGATAACGCATCAGGGCCAGTTTCGGCATGGCGGTTCGCCCAATAGTCCGTGCAAGCGAAGACCCCCGCTCCCGTGTTTGTAAGAATATTTTGCTACATCCTAGCCCCGCTTTTCCCGGTTTAGCAATCGACGCCTAACAGAATGTCAGGGATTCCCCTCTATCAAGAATTGCAAAGCGGGCGCAAGGTGGCAGCACAGGTACACGGGGACGCTATACGATCAAGCGTCGTTCGCCCGGTGGCGGGACTACAAGCTTCAGAAAGAGGAGACGTGGATGTCTCAGTTGGATTGGACGTCCGGCGATACCAAGCCGGACCGGCAGGGGTACTACGAAACGCGATACGACACAGGATGCACGGCCATCACGCTGTACAGCGTGCTGGGTTGGATGCCGGTGAAAACGCCCGGCAACATGGTGAGCTGGCGCCCTTTGCCGCCAGCCGTCGAAAGACAGGAAGCCGAACGCCACATCCAGGAACTGCGAGAGGCGCAAAGCCACGTTCCCATGGATTACTGACGGGATAGGCAGGCCTGTCCGCTACCAAGCATTACCCGTGCGGCGCCTGGCATGCCGCTGTAGCCGCGGGCGTGTCCATGGCGGGCGGGGGGACACGCTAGAATATAAATAGTTCCTATTTAGATTCTATAGCCAGGTGCGCCTTGCCTACGTCCGACTCGCCGCCCGCCGATCCCGTCGCGCAACTCTATCGTGACCACCACGGCTGGCTGTCGGTCTGGTTG
Organism: Achromobacter sp. ACM03; assembly: GCF_014851665.1. Classification (NCBI taxonomy): domain Bacteria; kingdom Pseudomonadati; phylum Pseudomonadota; class Betaproteobacteria; order Burkholderiales; family Alcaligenaceae; genus Achromobacter; species Achromobacter sp. ACM03. Next base: position 1,162,978 of record NZ_JACVAD010000002.1, read on the forward strand.
CGCAGGAAGCTGGGCAACTCTTTCGACGCGGCGGATCTGGCCCACGATACCTTCGTGCGGCTGATGGCCGGGCGGCGCAGGACGGACGTGGGCGCCGAGCCGCGCGCGTTGCTGACCCACATTGCGAAGGGCTTGGTGGTGGACCACTGGCGCCGGCGGGCGCTGGAAGAGGCCTATCTGGCCGCGCTGGCGCAATTGCCCGAGCAGCAGGCGCCTTCGCCCGAAGCGCGCGCCCTGATTTTGGAAACCTTGCGCGCCATCGATACGGCGTTGCGGACGCTGTCCGCCAAAACGCGCGAGATCTTCCTGATGTCGCAGTTCGACGGCATGGGCTACGACGCGATCGCGCAAAGCCTGGGCGTGTCGCTGTCCACGGTCAAGCGCCATGTGCAGGCGGCGCTGGCCGCATGCCTGATCGCAAGCCAGGCCGACGCGTGATCGATCCCGCCATCCTGAAGGAAGCGGCCGGCTGGCTGGTGCGCTTCCAATCCGAGACCTTGTCGCCGGCGGACTGCGAGTCCTTCGACCGCTGGCGCGGCCGTAGCGCCGCGCACGCCGCGGCCTGGCAGCGTGCCGAAGAAATGCTGCGCGGATTCGGCCAGGTGCCGCCGCGTGTCGCCGCCGATACCTTGCGGCGGCTGGATCGCCCGCGACGCCGGCAGGCGCTGCGGGCGTTGGCTGGCCTGCTGGTGCTGGGACCGGCGGCCTGGCTGGCCGGACGCGAGCTGCCCTGGCGCGAATGGAGCGCGGATGCGCGCACTGCGACGGGCGAACAGCGCCGCATGAACCTGACCGACGGCACGCAGCTGGTGCTCAACACGGCCAGCGCGGTCGATATCGAATACACCGCCAGGCAGCGCACGTTGTGGCTACGGGCGGGCGAAATCCTGTTGACCACGGGCCGCGACTCGCCACAGCTGCAGCGGCCCTTTGTCGTCCAGACCGCGCAAGGCGCGATACGCGCGCTGGGCACGCGCTTCCTGGTGCGCGACGAAGGCGACGCCGTGCGCGTGGCGGTGTTCGAGGGCGCAGTGGAGATCCGGCCCAAGTCGGCGGGGGCCGGCGCCATGGTGCTGCCGGCCGGGCAGCAGACCGTCTTCAATGGGCGCGAGGTGCGGCCCCAGGCGGCGGTGGACGCCACGGCCGCCTCATGGGAGCAGGGCATGCTCGCCGTGCGCGACTGGCGCCTGGCGGACCTGGTGGATGAGCTGGGCCGGTATCGCCGCGGCGTGTTGCGCTGTGATCCGGCGGTGGCAGGGCTGCGGGTATCGGGGGCATTTCCCTTGAACGACACCGATGCCAGCTTGCGGTTGCTGGAAAAGACCCTGCCCGTGAGAGTGAGCCGGATCACGCCGTACTGGACCACGGTTGCCGCCCGTGCCGGCGTTACAAATTAATCGCAGTCGGGCTGAACCTTTTTTCCGCTTCGTCCGGTGTACCGGGTGAACCGCCGCGTATCGCGCGCCACCCAGACCCTTACGAAGGATAGCTTCATGGTTTCCCGAATCTCCCGTCCGCCATGCCCGGCCCGTGGAACAGCTGTCCTGCCGCCGCTGGCGGCGCTGCTGCGGGCCGCCGGCATGGGCTTGGCCCTGCTGGCTGGGGCGGGGACCACGCCGCCAGCGCTGGCCGCCGACGCCGTCAGCGCGGCGGCGCGCAAGTCCTACGCGATCCCGGCAGGCCCGCTGGGCGATGCGCTGGCCCGGTTCGCCGCCGTCGCGGGCGTGCCGCTGTCGTTCGATCCGGCCATGGTGGCGGGACTGCACAGCAACGGACTGGACGGCGACTACACCGTGAAGGAAGGCTTTTCCCGTTTGCTGTCGGGGTCGGGCTATGGCTTGTCGGAGCAGGGCGGCGGCGCCTATTCGCTGCGCAAGCTGCCGTCGGGGTCCGACGAGTCGGCCACCGTGCTGCCCGCGGTCACCGTCGCCGGCGCCGCTGCGGCTCCCTTCGCGCTGCCGGCGGAGTACGAGGGCGGCCAGGTGGCCAGGGGCGGACGCCTGGGCCTGCTGGGCAACCGCGACGTGATGGATACGCCGTTCAACGTCACCAACTACACCTCGGACCTGTTGGCGAACCGTCAGGCGGTCACGCTGGCCGACGCGCTGAACGTTGAACCCTCGGTGCGTTTCACCGGACAGATCGGCGGCGTGACCGACTCGTTCTACATCCGGGGCTTTCCCATCGGCGAAGGCAACTTGGGCGAAATCGCCTTTGACGGGGTTTATGGCGTGGCGCCCAACTATCACGTCTTCACCGACTACATCGAGCGGGTCGAAGTGCTGAAAGGGCCGGCCGCGCTGCTGTACGGCATGTCGCCCAACAGCGGCGTGGGCGGCGTGATCAACATGGTGCCCAAGCGCGCGCTGCCGCAGGACCTGAGCCGCGTGTCCGCCGACTATGTGGGCGACTCGCAATTCGGCGCGCGCGCGGACCTGAGCCGTCGCTTCGGCAAGGACGGGGAATGGGGCGTGCGCGTCAACGGCATGCACCGCCAGGGCGATACGCCGCTGGACAATCTGTATTCGCGCACCGACATCGGCGCGCTGTCGCTGGACTACCAGGGCGAGCGGCTGCGCGCCTCGCTGGACCTGCTGACGCAGAATGAAAAGATCGACGCGCCCACGCGGCCGTTCCTGGTGGCCGCCGGCATCGACGTGCCGCATGCGGCAGATGGACGGCGCAACGCCACCCAGCCCTGGGGCTGGTGGAAGTCAGACGGGCAATCGGCCCTGCTGCGGGTCGAGTACGACATCAGCGACCGCTTGACGGTATTCGCCGACGCGGGCGGCTCGGACACGAACGTGGCGCGCCTGTCGGACCAGACGCCCACCATCGTCAACGCGGCGGGGGACACGGTGGTCACGCCGAACAACTTCAGGTTCGAAGTCAACCGCAGCACCTACAACGCAGGCCTGCGCGCCAAGCTGGACACAGGCCCGGTGCGCCATGCCATCAGCTTCATGGGCAGCCTGTACAGCGACCGGAATTCGCAGGCCAGCGTGACGGGTACGCCGCTCACGTCGAACATCTACCATCCGATCACGCGGCCGCAGCAAGATATCCCGGCGCCGGCCAACGTGCCCAAGATTTCCTCGTCCGATCTTTCCGGCCTGGCGCTGGCCGATACGCTCAGCATCCTGGACGAGCGCGCGCAGCTTACGCTGGGCGTGCGCCAGCAGCGCATCCAATCCCGCAATTTCAATGCCACGACCGGCGCGCGCACCGTCAGCTATGACGAAAGCGCGACCACGCCGCTGGCGGGCATCGTCATCAAGCCCTGGAGCAATGTCTCGCTGTATGCCAACTACATCGAAGGCCTGAGCAAGGGCGACGTGGCGCCGGCCACCGCCTCCAACGCCGGCCAGGTGTTCAAGCCCTACAAGGCCCGGCAGAAGGAAGTGGGCGTGAAGGTGGACCTGGACAGCGCCATGCTGACCCTGAGCGCGTTCGAGATCACCAAGCCCAGCGGCCAGTTGACCAACGGCGTGTACGGCGCGGACAGCGAGCAGCGCAATCGGGGCCTGGAACTGAACCTGGCCGGCGAACCGTGGCGCGGCCTGCGCCTGCTGGGCGGCGTGACCTGGCTGGACGCGGAGCTGACGCGCGCCGGCAATAGTGCTTTGGTCGGCAACCGGCCGGTGGGCGTGCCCAAGGTGTCGGTGAACCTGGGCGCGGAATGGGATACGCCTTGGGTCGCGGGCCTGACCCTGACCGGCAGCGTGATGCACACCGGCAGCGAATACATCAATCAGGCCAATACCCAGTCGGTGCCATCGTGGACCACCTTCGATCTGGGCGCACGCTATGCCACCAAGGTCTATGGCAAGGACCTCACGCTGCGGGCCAACGTGGTGAACGTGTTCAACAAGGCTTACTGGTCGGGCGTGGCCTCGTATGGCACGATCTCCCAAGGGGTGCCGCGCACGTTGATGCTATCCGCGTCGATGGACTTCTGATCGGCGCTAGGACGCCAGCAGCCCGCTGATTCGGGCCAGGTTGTCCAGCGTGCTGCGCAGGTGCTCCGCCAGCTGCGCCGCGGCCTCTTCGTTGCGTTCGTGTTCCAGCAGGTCCAGGATGGCCAGGTGCTGTTCGCAATGCTGCTTGTAGCGGCTGCGGTCTTGCATGGATCGGTACGAAAGCAGCCGGCGCACGCGGTTCACCCGCTTGATCGCGTCGATGAAGAAGGGATTGCCCGAGGCCTCCACCAGAGATTCATGGAAGCGTACGCCGCGCTCGTGCAGCTGGTCGGCGGTGTCGGTGGCGATGCCGCCGTCCAGCAGGTGCTTTTCGGCCGCGCGGCAACGCGCCAGCACCTGTTTGTCGATGTGAAATCCCGGTTCGAGCAGCGCGGCCGGTTCCAGCGCCAGCCGCAGGCGGTAGGACTGCAGCAGGCTGTCAGGGGTGGTCATCATGGATGAAAATTCCCAGCCATAGCCGGGCCGCCGCTCTGCCCAGCCTTCCTGCGCGATGCGGCCCAGCAGGGCTTGGGTCTGCGCCGCCGTCAGGCCATAGCGGGCGCGCAGCAGCGCTTCGCTGCATTGCACGGGCAGTTCGCCGCGCAGCAGTTCATCGGCCAGCTTGAAGTAGCTGTGCGTGACGATGTCGTCGACGGAGGGCGGCGCCAGGTCCCCGTGCAAGTCCGCCAGCGCGGCGTGATCCCGTTCCAGGAAGTAGCCGCGGTTGGGCTTGCGCGAGACGATGCCGCGTTGCTCCAGGATGCCCAGCGCGTCGTTGACCGGCGAGCGCGACAGGCGCAGCCGGTCGGCGATCTTCTGCGCGGTCAGGTGCGCGCCCGCGGGCAGGCGGTCTGCCTGGATCAGCGCCAGGATTTTCGCGGCGGTATTGGATTGGGCGCTCATGTGTTGCGGACGGCGGAATGGATGGTGTCCGAGAGGATAGCGGGAATGACGCCGCCCATGCGCAGCAGCCTGACTTCCAGCCGGGTCTCGACCGCCGCCGTCGCCTGTAGCGTCTCGGCGGTGCCGCCGGCGCGCAAGAGGCGCACGGCCACGGGCATGCGCGGCGTCAGCGCGGCGGCCGGGGCATCGATCTCGATCCGGTCGCCGGGCCGGATGCGCAGCGTTGCTGGCGTGACGCCGGCGGGCAGGCGCAAGGGCAGGATGCCCATGCCGATCAGGTTGGAGCGGTGGATGCGTTCGAAGCTGACCGCCAGCACGCAGCGGATGCCCAGCAGGCGCTGTCCTTTGGCGGCCCAGTCGCGCGAGGAACCCGTGCCATAGCGTTCGCCTGCCACCAGGACCACGGGCTGGCCGGCCCGGGCGTAGCGGCCGGCGGCCTCCCAGATCGGCTCCACCCGGCCGCTGGGCGCATGCAGGGTGTGGCCAACCGGCGCTTCGGGTATGAGCAGATTGACGAGGCTCTTGCTGTAGAACGCGGCGCGCAGCATGACCTGCCAGTTGCCGCGGCGCGATGCGAAGACGTTCAGGTCGTTGCGGTCGTCGCCGCGTTCGACCAGGAAGTCGGCGATCAGGCTGTCCGGCGGAATGGCGCTGGCGGGCGACAGGTGATCGGTGGTCACGTCGTCGCCCAGCACCAGCAGGGGATGCGCGGTGTAGCGGCCCAACTGGCCGGCCGCTTCGGTGCTGGCGAACGGCGGGCGGCGCAGCGCGGTGGAGGCGGGGTCCCAGGGAAAGCGCGCCGAGTCCGGCGATTGCAGCGCATGCCATGCCGGGTTGGCGCTGGCGATCCGGAAGGCCTGGCGGTAATCGGCGGGCTGCTGGCCGGCGGCCAGCGCGGCGTCTATCTCCGCGTCGTCAGGCCAGAGCTCGCGCAGATGGATGGCGCGGCCGTCGGGGGCGGTCTGCACGGGTTCGCGGCTCAGGTCGCGTTCGGCGTCGCCCGCCAACGCGTAGGCGATGACCAGCGCCGGCGACATGAGAAAGCCCAGGTCCAGGTCCGGATGGATGCGGCCAGCGAAATTGCGGTTGCCGGACAGCACCGCCACGGGATGGACCGCGCCCGCCGCCATGGCCGCGCGCACGGGCTCGGGGAGGGGGCCGGAATTGCCGATGCAGGTGGTGCAGCCGTAGCCCACGATGTCGAAGCCCACGGCGGCCAGATCTTCCAGCAGCCCGGCGCGCGCGAGATACGCCGCCGCCGCGGGCGAGCCGGGAGCCAATGAGGTTTTCACCCAGGCGGGCACGCGCAGGCCGGCCTGGCGCGCCTTGCGGGCCAGCAGGCCAGCTGCGGACAGCAGCCGTGGATCCGAGGTATTGGTGCAGCTGGTGATGGCTGCGATCGCCACGGCGTAGCGGGGCAGGCCGCGCGCAGGGACCGCCGGCGCGTCCGCCAAGCCGGCCAGGATGGCCTTGGTGTGTCCGTAGGGATGCAGATCCTGCGGCCGACGCGGCCCGGCCACATGCATCTGCACGCGGTCCAGCGCGATGTCGACGACGCGGGTGTAGCGCGGCGCGGCAGCGGGGTCATAGGCGATGCCGGCGCGCTCGGCGTAGGCCTGTACCTGCGCGATCAGCGTCTCGGGCCGGCCCGTCTGGCGCAGATAGGCCAGCGTCTGCCTGTCGATGGGGAAGTAGCCCGTGGTGGCGCCGTACTCGGGCGCCATGTTGGCCACCACGCAGCGGCTGCCGGCCGGCAGCGTGGCCACGCCGGGTCCGAAGAACTCCACGAATTCGCCGGACACCTGGATCTCGCGCAGGCGCTGCGTCACGGTCAGCGCCAGGTCGGTCGCGCTGACTCCCGCGCTCAGCGCGCCGGTCAGCCGCACGCCGATCACGTCCGGAATGCGCAGCAGCGTGGGCATGCCGAACATCACCGTCTGCGCCTCCAGGCCGCCCACGCCCCAGCCCAGCACGCCGATGCCGTTGACCATGGGCGTGTGGCTGTCGGTACCTATCATCATGTCCGGATGCAGCGCGATGCCGTCGGCCTCTTCCTGCCCGCAAACCACGGTCGCCAGCTGTTCCAGGTTGATGGTGTGCATGATGCCGGTGCCTGGCGGATGGATGCGCACATTGGACAGGGCCTTGGATGCCCAGCGCAGGAAGCGGTAGCGCTCGGCGTTGCGGCGCAGCTCCAGGTCCAGATTCAATTCCGCGGCGTCGGCGCGCGCATAGGACAGCACCGCCAGCGAATGGTCTACCGACACGTCCACGGGCAGCACGGGATTCAGCGCGGAAGGATCCACGCCGGCCTCGGCCAGCGCATCGCGCATCGCGGCGATGTCGACCAGGGCCGGGGTGCTGGTGGTGTCGTGCATCAGCACGCGTCCGGGCTGGAAGGCGATCTCGGCTTCGCTGGTGCCGTGCTCCAGCCAGCCGAACAGCGCCGCGGCGGCCACGTCGCGCTCCGCGTCGTGCATGTTGCGCAGCGCGTTTTCCAGCAGCAGCCGCAGCACTACGGGCAGGCGGAAGTACTGGGCGCCGTACATGCCGGGCAGGTCCAGGCAGGTATGGAGGACGCCATTGAGGGTGAAGGCGGCGTGGCGGGGCGTGACGGCAGGGATATGCATGACCGTCATTTTGCATATTGAGTTGTCAAAATGCAATTATAGAAAACTGGGACGGATGGTTTGAGGTTCCGCGCCGAAGTCGCCTGGAGCCCGTCCGTCGCGGGCTCAGCGCATGACGGCGTCCAGTGCGCTCGGCGCCGGCGGGATCATGGCCCGCCGTTGCGGATCAGGTCTGTCGGAATTTGATGCCAGGCGAGCCTCCTGCGTCGCGCAGGAGGCCTGCAGTATGCTTACCGGCTTCATGGACATTCCCGACGTTGCTGCAATGACTGATTTTCCCTTCGATGCCGTGCTGTTCGACTGCGACGGCGTCCTGGTCGATTCCGAACCCATCACCAGCCGCGTGCTGACCGACATGCTCAATGAGTTGGGCTGGGGCATCACGCATGCGGAAACCATGCAGATCTTCACGGGCAAGGCCGTCAGGGACGAACTGCCGCTGATCGAATCGCGCACGGGCGCCACGATCACGCCGGATTGGTTCGATCAGTTCCGCCAGCGCCGCAATGCCGCGCTGGACCGCGACCTGGTCGAGATCCCCGGCGCGCCGGACGCGGTGCGGGCTTTGCACGTGGCCTTGGACGGCCGCATCGCCGTGGCCTCGGGCGCGGACCGCCGCAAGGTGGAGCTGCAGCTGGCCAAGGTCGGCATTGCCGACTGCTTTCGCGAGCGGGTCTTCAGCGGCCACGAAATGCCGCGCAGCAAGCCCTATCCGGACGTGTACCTGGCCGCTGCGCAGGCGCTGGGCGTGGACCCTCGGCGTTGCGCCATCGTGGAAGACACGGTGACCGGCGCCACGGCTGGGGTGGCCGCCGGCGCTACTGTGTTCGGCTACAGCCCCGATGCCAATGGGCATAGCGGCGCCGAAGCCTTGCGCGGCGTGGGCGTGGCCCACGTGTTCACCGACATGGCCGCCTTGCCCGGTCTGCTGGCGGGCTGGCGCCAGGCCGCCTAGGGCCAGACATGCGGGACGGGCTTCAACGCGCGTACTGCTCGCCGCCGTCCAGGTCTATCACCGTGCCGCTCAGGTAGCCCGCGCGCGGCGAGGCGCCGAAGACGATCATGTCGGCCACCTCACCGGGTTCCATCAGGCGTCCGAAAGGCAGGTCCGACAGCGTCTCCTGCCAGCGGTTTTCGTCGCCCCAGCGCGCCTGGGCGCGCTGCTTGGCCAGCGTCAGCACGCGGTCGGTGCGGGTGCGCGAAGGATTCACGCCGAAGACGCGCACGCCGTGGCGCGGCGCATCCCCGCCCAGGGCGCGAGTGAAGGCGATGAGCGAGGCATTGCCTGCCGCGCCGCAGATGTAGTCGGCGCGCGGCGCGGAGCCCGCCATGCCGATGATGTTGGCGATGACGCCCGCGCCGGCGTCGCGCATGCGCGGGTAGTAGTGGCGGGCCAGGTCGATGTAGCCGTGGACTTTCAGTTCCCAGCCCGCGCGCCAGCGCTCGTCCTGCACCTGGTCCAGCGCGCCGCCCGGCACCGCGCCGGCGTTGTTCACCAGGATGTCGATATCGCCCGCTTCCTGGCTCAGGCGTTGCGCCGCGCCGGATTGGGCCAGGTCCAGCGTGACGGCCCGCGCCTGCTTCCCGGTCGCATCGCGTATGGCCTCGGCCGCCGTGCGCAGCGCCGCGTCGTCGCGCGCCACCAGTATCGGTTCGGCGCCTTCGCGGGCGAAGGCCAGCGCGCAGGCCAGGCCTATGCCCTTGGATGCGCCCGTGATGAGCACGCGTTTACCGTCTAGCTGCAAATCCATGTAACCCTCCGGTCGTTTCCGTCCGCGATGCCGCGCGACGCCAGGTCGGTTGTAAACCAGTTGTGCCCACATGTGCCAGTGCGTGCGCAGCATGGCAGCCGTCGCGCGGCGCCTGCTATGCTGGTCCGACCATTTCCCATGAGGGGACGGCGATGACGGAAATCTGGCTGGAAATCTGGTCCACCGTGCGCAGCGAATTCGCCGACATCCCCGATGTGGGCGAGGCGACCCGCATCGTGCTGCGCCTGGGCATGGCCATGCTGCTGGGCGGCCTGTTGGGTTATGAGCGGGAGCGCAGCGGCAAGGACGCCGGCTTGCGCACCCATATGCTGGTGGCGCTGGGGGCGGCGATCTTCGTGCTGGTGCCGCTGCAAGGCGGCATGGAAGTCGGCGACCTGAGCCGCGTGCTGCAGGGCGTGATCGCCGGCATCGGCTTCCTGGGGGCGGGCGCCATCATCAAGCTGAGCGACGAGCGCGAGATCCGCGGGCTGACCACGTCGGCAGGCATCTGGATGACGGCGGCGATCGGGGTGGCGGCGGGCATGGGACGCGAAGCCACTGCCGTGGTCAGCACCGTGATGGCGCTGTTCGTGCTGGCAGTGCTGCGGCGCGTCGAGGCGCGCATCGCCGCCAGGCACGAGCACAAGGTCATTGCTTCCGACGCCAAGCCGTAGCGGCGTTTCAATTGCCGCCGGACACCTCGATGAACGAACCGCTGGTGTAGCCGGCCTCATCCGAGAACAGCCACATCACGGCGCCTGCGACTTCTTCGACCGTGCCGCCGCGACGCAGCGGAATCGCGCCCTTCAGGCGGTCGACGCGGCCGGGTTCGCCGCCGCTGGCGTGCATGTCGGTGTAGATGGTGCCGGGACGTACGCCGTTGACGCGGATGCCTTCAGGCGCGACTTCCTTGGACAGGCCGATGGTCATCGTGTCCATGGCGCCCTTGGAGGCGGCGTAGTCCACATACTCGTTGGGCGAGCCCAGCCGGGCGGCCACGGACGAGACGTTGACGATGGCGCCGCCCTGGCCGCCATGGCGCGTCGACATGCGGCGCACTGCCTCGCGGGCGCACAGGAAGGCGCCGACCACATTGGTGGACAGCACGCGCAGCAGGCGGTCGGCGCTCATCTGGTCCACGCGCATCTGCTGCTCCAGGATGCCGGCGTTGTTGACCAGCGCGTCGATGCGGCCCAGCTGCTGGTCCAGTTCGCCGTACATGCGCAGCACCTGGTCCTCTTGCGAGACGTCGGCCTGCAGCGCGACGGCGCGGCCGCCGCCCCGCACGATTTCCTCGACCACCGCGCGCGCGGCGTCGGCATTGGAATGGTAGTTGACGCCTACCGCGTAGCCGCGGCGGGCAGCCAGCCTGGCGACGGCGGCGCCGATGCCGCGGCCGCCGCCGGTGACGAGCATGATCTTTGACATGGCTTGCTCCTGATGGGATTACACCTTAGCAGATGGCGGCGGGCTCAGATCCAGACGTCGTTGGGAGCGCTGCGCTCGCCGCCCTGGTCGCCGGTGTTGCGCACGCCGCGCGGCTCGATCAGCAGCATTTTGACTTCCTCGGGCGCACAGGACTTGTGCTCCACGCCCTTGGGGACCACGGCCATTTCGCCAGGGCCCAGGTCGATGTGGCCGTCGCGCAGCTGGATGCGCAGACGGCCCTCGATGACGATGAAGGTCTCGTCGGTGTCGGCATGGCTGTGCCACACGAATTCGCCCTGTATTTTCACCAGCTTGAACTGGTAGTCGTTCATCTCGGCGACGACTTTGGGCATCCAGTGTTCGGAGATCAGCGCCAGTTTGTCGGCGAAGTTGATGGTGCGGATTTCGGGCATGGGGAGGACTGTCGCATAGGGTTGAGCAAACCCCAGCATAGAAGGCTGCGCCGACGCCGTCTTGTACGATCGAGCAGCTTTGCGCGAATCCGCGTTCAGCGGCGCAGCATGCGCCGCCAGCGGTCGGGCGCCATGCCGTAGGTCTGTACGTGGCGGCGCGTCAGGTGGCTCTGGTCGGTGAAGCCCGACGCGGCGGCCGCTTGCGCCAGCGGCATGCCCGCGGCGATCAGGCGCCGGGCCTGGTCCAGGCGGCGCAGCATTACGTAGCGGTAGGGGCTGGTGCCGAACAGCGCGCGGAAGTCGCGCGACAGGCTCCAGCGGTCCGTGCCCGCGGCCGCTGACAGCTGTTCCAGGGTGATGGACCGTTCGAGCGAGGCGTGGATGTATTGGCGGGCGCGCTCGGCCGCGGCGTAGTCGGCGCTGCGGCGGCCGGGCTTGCCGCCAGCCGCGGCGCACAGGGCATGGCTCAGCTCGTACAGCGCGTCGTCTTCCTGCAGCGGGTCGATCGGATCATGCGTGTCCTGCAGCAGGCTGGCGCTGGCGGCGTACAGGCGTGGATCGGCGGAGATGCCGCCCGGGATGAATGGCAGCGGCCGTCCGCCCAGGATCTGCTGGATGAGCGCCGGCTCGACGTAGATCATGCGGTAGTGGAAACCGGCTTCGGTGCCGGCCTGGCCGTCGTGGACTTCGTCGGGATGCAGCACAATGGTGCCGCCGGGCAGGCTGTGCCGCAGCCCGCGGCGGTAGTGGAAGCTCTGCACGCCTGACAGCGTGCGGCCGATGGCGTAGGTGTCGTGGCGGTGCATGCCGTAGCCTGGACCGCCGAAATAGGCTTCGATGCGCTCCAGCTGGCCCGAGGGCGCGGCTCGCAATATCCAGTCTTGTTTCAATCCGCCTCCCGCAGCAGCCTCAATCCCACCAGAGGATAGCGCGTTTCCTGCGTGTTCCAGTTGCGGTAGGAGGCGCGCGTGTACAACGCCCAGGTATGCCAGGAGCCGCCGCGCCGTACGCGCACGTTGCCGCTGGCGGGGCCTTGCGGGTCGTCCACGGGTGAATGCGCGTAGTAGTCCTCGCCATACCAGTCCGAGACCCATTCCCAGGCGTTGCCGTGCATGTCGTACAGGCCGAAGGCATTGGGCGCATAGCTGGCGACCGGGGCGGTGAAGGCGTTGCCGTCGGCGCGGGCGGAGGCATGCGCCTGCCATTTGGGCCAGAGCGGCGCGGCGTCGGCGTCGAAGCCGTTGCCGACGTCGGGCATGGCGGCGGGATCGTCGCCGTTCTGGTAGCGGGTGCGCGCGCCGGCGCGGCAGGCGTATTCCCATTCGGCTTCGGTGGGCAAGCGGTAGACCTTGCCTTCGGTCTGGGTCAGCCAGCGGGCCAGCGCCGTGGCGTCGTTCCAGCTGATGTTGACCACGGGATGGTCATCGCCTTGCGCGAAGCCTGGATTGCGCCAGGAATAGCGGCGGTCGCGGCCTTCGAAGGCGTCGCCGCGCTCGGATTTGTCGGGGTCGTACTGCGGGTTGTAGCCATAGCCGCCGGTGCCGTCGGCCTCCGACTCCGGCACGTAGCCGGACGCCTCGATGAAGCGGCGGAACTGGCCCACGGTGACTTCCGTGCGTTCCAGGTAGAACGGACGGGTGATGCGCACCGTATGCACCGGCGCTTCATCGAACAGCTGAGCGTAGCGGTCCGGCGGGTACAGCGGATAGTCGCGCGCCAGCGCCTCGGGCGTCTCGTCACTGCCCATCTGGAAGCTGCCGGCCGGCACGCGGACAAAGGTCATGCCCAGCGAATTTTCGATCAGGGCGGGCGCTTCACCCGACCAGGAAGGCGCCGATACGAGGGTGCAGAGCAAAGCCAGGGCGGTGCGTGTGCGCATGGGAATCCGGTAGGCGGAGCGTGAGGGGTGCGCAATAGTAGAGCCGCCGCTTGCGCCCGGCCAGACGCGGGGAACCCTCATGCCGCGCTCAGCCGGCGCGGCGGATGGTGAAGTTGATGCGCTGGCTGCCCAGCCGCGGATGCGGCAGGTCCTTGATGGGCATGATGCCGTGGTAGCGCAGCCGGTCGACCCCGCCCCACACGACCACGTCGCCATGGAACAGCGGCGTGCGGCTGGCCTTGTCCGCGCGCTGGTCGCCGCCGAAGAGGAACATGGCGGGCATGCCCAGCGATACGGAGACGATGGGCGCGCCGTAGTCGCGTTCGTTCCTGTCCTGGTGCAGCGACAGCCGCGAGCCTGGCTCGTAGCGGTTGACCAGGCAGGCGTCTGGCTCGAAGCCGGGAAAGCCGGCTTCGGCCGCGGCGGCCTGCGCCAGCTGCATGAAGGCCTGGGGCATGGCGGGCCAGGGCTGGCCGGAGAGCGGATCGATGCGCGCATAGCGGTAGCCGCGCGCATCGCTGGTCCAGCCCAGCTGTCCGCAATTGGTCAGCGCCACCGACATGGTGTAGCCGCCGGGGGTTTCCATGTGCCGGAAGGGCGCCTGCGCGGTCACGGCATCGACTCCCGCGAGGAGCGCGTCCACCAACGGCAGGGCAAAACCGCGCAGCACCACGGATTGCGGGCCGAGCGCGACGCGTCCGCCTTGCGCGGCGCCGTCGTCGCCGTCCTCCCCAAACAGGTTCAGGTTGGTAGCCATGCCGGCCTACAGCAGCGGTTCCAGCGGCAGCAGCGACACGAACCAGACCGACAGGCGTTGCCACACGGTCGTGCCGGGCTCCGTGTCGTGGCGGATGGTGTCGCCGTTGCGCTGTTCCAGCCAATAGAGCTGGCCCTTGTCGTCCAGGCAGACGCGGTAGGCGGCTTTGGGGATGTCCTTGTCGAAGGCGTCGGCGATGTGGCGCGCCAGCGTGGGGCTGTCTATGACGAAGCCCAGCTCGGTGTTGAGCTTGGCCGAGCGCGGGTCGAAGTTGAAGGAGCCGACGAAGATGCGCCTGCCGTCGACGGCGAAGGTCTTGGCGTGCAGGCTCGAGCCCGAGCTGCCGAAGGGGCCCATGCTCTTGTTGCGCTCGACTTCGGCGCCCATGCGCTTCATTTCGTAAAGTTCCACGCCGCTGGCCAGCAGATCCTTGCGGCGCTTGGCGTAGCCGGAATGCACCACGGCGACGTCCGTGGCTTCGAGCGCATTGGTGAGGACCTTGACCTTGACGCCGCTGCGCGCCATTTGTCCGAAGGACTCGGTGCCGACGGCGGTAGGCACGAAATAGGGCGACACCAGTTCGAGATCGGTGGTGGGGGTGCCGATGATTTCATGCAGCTGATGCGGCAGCATTGCCTCGGGCGGCGCGGTGCCCAGCGTCTTGCGCGGATCGTCGCTGACCATGCGCGTGTCGGCCCATTCCAGCGTCAGCTCGCCGCGCAGCAGCTGCTGGATGAAGGGCAGCTTGCGCATGGCGTCGGCATAGGCGGCGGCTTCGGGAGAGCGCTCGACCCGGGCGGCGGCCTGTTCCAGTTCGTCCAGTTCGCCGGGGTCGGTTTTCTTAAGCAGCCGGTCGACCGGGTAGGCCGAGTCGCTGGCCCAGTAGCGGTCGAAATCCGTCGACACGTCATTGACCGCGGCGCCGATGGCCAGCACGTCCAGGTCGGTGAAGAGCACGCCGCTGGCCGCGCCGAAGTACTCGTCGCCGACGTTGCGCCCGCCGATGATGGTGGCCTGGTTGTCGGCGGTGAAGGACTTGTTGTGCATGCGGCGGTTCAGGCGGCTGAAGTCCGTCACGTAGCCCAGGGGCTTGGGCCAGCGCAGCACGAAGGGGTTGTACAGCCGCACTTCGATGTTGGGATGCGCGTCCAGGGCGGACAGCTCCTCGTCCAACCCCGAGGTGCCGTTGTCGTCCAGCAGCAGCCGCACCCGCACGCCGCGGTCGGCGGCTTCGTGCAGGGCCTCCAGCAGCATGGTGCCCGTCATGTCCTTGTGCCAGATGTAGTACTGCACATCCAGGCTGCGTTCGGCGGCGCGCGCCAGCAGCATGCGGGCGGCGAAGGCGTCATAGGCGTCGGGCAACGGGTGGATGCCGGACTTGCCCGGGTGCTGGGCAGCAAGCGGCGCGATGGCCCGGCCCAGCGGGGTGTCCTGCGATGCCTCCGGCGTCAGCGCATGGGATTCGCTGCGGTTATCCAGCGGCGGCAAGCCGCAGCCGCTCAGCAGGCTCAGGCAAAGGGCAGTCATCATCAAGGGTTTGGCCAGGTACATGACCCGTATTGTGCCGAAATCGCGGCGCGGGCCGGTTCCGGCAGCCACCTTCCCCTGGGAAGCTTGACGATTTTCCGTATTTGAGAGAAATTCTCTTATATGGAAAACAACATCACCGCCGAGGCCGATCTGGACGGCCGCATCGCCGCCCGGCTCAAGGCGTTGCGCCAGGAGCGTAACTGGTCGCTGGACGAGCTGGCCGCCCGCGCCGGTCTCAGCCGCGCCACCCTGTCCCGCCTGGAAAACGCCGAAGTCAGCCCGACCGCCAGCGCGCTGGGCAAGTTGTGCGCGGCCTATGGTCTGACCATGTCGCGCCTGATGCTGATGGTCGAGGATGACTTCGTGCCGCTGGTGCCGCAGCAGGCGCAGGCCGTGTGGGTGGACGGCAGCGCGGGATTCCGCCGCCGCTCTGTGTCCCCGCCCGCGCAGCAATTGGCGGGCGAGGTGCTGGCGTGCGAGCTGGAGCCTGGTACGCGCATCGCCTACGAGCGGTCGCCCCGGCCAGGGCTTGAACACCACCTGCTGATGCTGGACGGCGAGCTGGCCATCACCGTCGATGGGCAGGCGCACCGCCTTTCCCAGGGCGACTGCCTGCGCTACCAGCTATTCGGCGCGAGCGAATTTTCAACCCCGCCGCATTGCGGCGCCCGTTATCTGCTCTTCATCGTCTGAGCCTGCCATGTCCCATCCGAATCCTGAATTGATCCTGCTGTCAGCGGATGCCGCCGACGCTCTCGTGCCCGAGCTGGGCGAACTGCTGCGCGCCTGCGTGCAAGGCGGCGCCAGCGTCAGCTTCGTGCTGCCGTATTCGTCGGACGACGCGCAGGCGTTCTGGCGGGCCAAGGTGTTGCCGGCGGTCGCCGGCGGCAAGTCGGCGCTGTGGGTGGCGCGGCAGGACGGACGCGTCGCGGGATCGGTGCAGCTGGATTGGGACACGCCGCCCAATCAGCCGCACCGCGCCGAGGTGCGCAAGCTGCTGGTGCATCCGGACTTCCGCCGCCGCGGCCTGGCCCGCGCCTTGCTTGCCGAAGCGGAAGCCATGGCGCGGCGCCAGGGACGCAGCCTGATTACGCTGGACACGCGCACGGGCGATAGCGCCGAGCCGCTGTACGCGTCGCAGGGCTATCAGACCGTGGGAGTGATACCGGGATTCAGCCGCGATCCGCATGATGCCGCCAAGCTGGACGGCACCACCATCATGTACAAGCAGCTGTAGCGGACGCTGCCGCCGCGGGCGGCAGCGGCAGGGCTTTAGCCCAGGGGCTTGATGCCCACGCTGTAAGGCGGGGCATTGCCGCGCGCCGGGGCCTTGATCTTCAGCATCGAGCCGCCGGGGGTGAATTCGAATTCCTGGTACGGAACCTCGAACCACTGGTGAAAGCTGGTGCGCGAGAATTCCGGCACCCAGACCTTGGCGCGCTTGGGATCGCAGTGGAACTCGACCAGCGTGCGGTCTATGCCCAGCGGGCGGGTATTGCCGATGCGGTAGCTGACTTTGAGTTCGGCGCGCTCGGTCGAGCCGGGGCGCCAGGCCAGGCCGACGGATTCCATGAATTTTTCGATCGCCTCGATACCGCGATGCATGACTGACTCCGAATGCGGGCGGGCACGTGGCCCGGAAAAACTGTGCCGTTCCCCGCGGCGCCGCAGGAAACACCCGAATTATCCGTCATTCCAGCTGCGGGCGCTTCCAGGCTTGCATGCCGTCAATCGGCGCCATTGAACAAAGCAAATGGACGGCGCGCGGCCAGGCCCGCACCATGACACCCATGTCCTCTATAAGACCTGCGCGGCCCGCGCCGGTCCGGACGCGAAATCCTAGGAGTCATCATGGCAAATTTCATACTGGCATTGGTCAACGCGGAACTCTCTCTCTTCGGCGTCGAGACGCCTGGCGCGGCGCAGGAACCGTCAGCAGCGCCGCAGGCGGCAAGCGCGCCCGCATTCGACAGCGAGCACTACCGCAGCGCGCTGGGCTGAGCGCCAGCGGAACACACCGTTGCAGGAATAGGCAGGATTCACGCAAGAACGAGCCTGTACGCGCAGGCTCGCGATTCTTACCATCTCTTCCAGGGTCGAGACGGCGTGTCCAATGCGGATGCGCTGGCTCTGCCACGCTGCCGGGCGCATTGCCGGCAGCACACGCAAGGGAAGGGAATCGCATGAATACCGAAAAAATCTGGTTGGTGACGGACGCATCCGCGGGGCTGGGCCTGGTCCTGGTGAAGATGCTGCTGGACTTGGGCCACAAGGTTGCGGCGACCTCGCAGGACGGCGATGCGCTGCTGGACGCGGTGGGCGCCAAGCTGGAGGGGCAGTTCCTGCCACTGACGGTGGACCTGGCCGACGAGCGCAAGGTGCAGCGCGCGGTGGATGCCACGGTGGCCGCCTTCGGCGGCCTGGACGTGGTGGTGAACAACGCGGGCCATGGCCTGCGCGGCGCGCTGGATAGCCTGCCGGACGAGGACCTGAGAGGCACCTTCGACATCAATGTGTTTGCCACGCTGAACGTGATCCGCGCGGTCCTGCCGCGCATGCGCGCGCAGCGCAGCGGGCACGTCTTCAACATCTCGTCGATCCTGGGCTTCGATGGCGGCAGGGCCGATTGGGGCGCCTATAGCGCCGCCAAGTTCGCCGTCAGCGGCCTGACCGAAGCCCTGGCCGCCGAGGCCGCGCCGTTCGGCATCCGGGTGTCGCTGGTCTACCCGGGCGCGTTGCGCACGGCGGACGGCGAGCAAGCGCCCGAACTGGCGGCGCGCAATGCGCAGGCGCGCGACGCGGACGGCGATCCGGCCAAGATGGCGCGCACGCTGATCAACGCGGCGCAGGCGCAATATGCGCCCCTGCACCTGTTCCTGGGGCGCGACGCCTTCGACCAGGCGCGCGCCAAGATCCAGTCGGTGCAGCAGGAACTGGCGCGCTGGCGCGAGATGTCCGTGTCCATCGGCTTCGTGGACGAAAGGCGGATGGCCGCCTGAAGCTCCGGCTGAGAGCCGGGCTCAGGCCGTCCAGCCCTGCACCGCCTGGTAGGCGCCCAACAGCGCCAGGCTCACCATGAAGCAGCGCTTGAAGGCCTGCGCCGACATCCTGCCGCGCAGCCATGTGCCCAGCGCCATGCCGGCCAGCGCCGGCAGCAACATCAGCAGGGATGCGCCGGCGGCTTCGGGCGTGTAGCCGCCGGTGACGCCCAGGCCGATCGCCAACGCCACAGTGGACACCGTGAACGAGATGCCCATGGCCTGGATCAAGCCGTCCTTGCCCAGGTTCAGGGCTTGCAGATAAGGCACCGCCGGGATGACGAATACGCCGGTCGCCGCGGTGATGACCCCGGTAATGGCGCCGACCGATACGCCCACCAGCCCTTGATGGCGCTGCGGCGCCCTGGGCGGCGAGCCGAACAGGCCCCAGGCGGCATAGGCCACCAGGGCCAGCCCCAGGCACACGCTGGCCCAGTGTCCCGAAGGCGGACCCAGCCACAACGCGCCGCCTATCGTGCCCGCGCAGACGCCGGCCTGCATCGCGCCGATGCGGCGCAGCACCTGGGGCAGCGTGACCCAAGGCCGGGCCTGCCAGAGGTTGGTGATGAGGGACGGCACGATCAGCAATGCCGCGGCCTGGGCGGGAGCCATGACCAGCGCCAGCATGGCCATGGAGATGGTGGGCAGTCCCAGCCCCACGACGCCCTTGACCACGCCGGCCAGGATGAACACCGATACGGTGACGGCAAGCAGCACGGGCGTGCCGCCGGGAAACAGGTCCAGGAGGTTCATGCGGGCTCGCAGCGGACGGTGAGGCCGTCGCGCGGACGGCCGAACAGGGCGTAGGCGACGTCGTCCGCGCCCTTGCCGTCCTGGCGGGCGGCGCGCAGCAGCCACCGCCGTCCCTCGCACAGGTCGGCGCGCAGGGACTCACCGTAGAGCGTCGGGCCGCCCAGCAGGGCGATGCCCAGCATGCGCTGCGCGGGCGCGTGGCCGTCGCTGGCGGCCGCGCGCAGCCACTGCGTCATGGCGGCATAGTCGCCCTGGGTCTGGGCTTCCAGCGCCAGCGCGTATTTCTGCGCTGGCGTGGTGTGAGGGTCCAGGCTGGCGGCTACGGCCAAACCTGAGCCTTGCAGGCTCAGGGCCAGCAGGGCAAGAGCGGGCCAATGGACCCGGGGGCGCCGCGATATGATGGTTTTCATGGAATTTCCCTGGATTGGAAGGGCGGGAGTTCATTGTCATCCGCAGCGCCTTGGATCTTGCATCGGGATCTCGCGTAGTTGTCCTATGGCACAGCCTGAGGCTTGCCGTGCTACGCTTTTTGCATGCGATTCGACCTCACCGATCTGCGGCTGTTCCTCAACGTACAGGAAACCGGCTCCATCACCGCGGGGGCCAAGCGCTCCCACATGACGCTGGCATCGGCCAGCGAACGCATCCGCGGCATGGAGGATACGCTGGGCGTGCCGCTGCTGCTGCGCGAGCCGCGCGGGGTCGAGCCCACGCCGGCGGGCCGCACGCTGGCGCACCATGCGCGCGTGGTGCTGGCGCAGATGGATCGCATGCGCGGCGAGCTGGACCATTACGGCCTGGGGCTGAAAGGGTTGGTGCGCGTGCTGTGCAACACCACGGCCCTGAGCGAATACCTGCCGCCGGTGCTGGGCGCATTTCTCAAGGACCATCCCCGCGTCTCGGTGGACCTGGAAGAACGCTTGAGCCACGAGATCGCCGACGCGTTGCGGGCAGGCGCCTGCGACATCGGCGTGCTGGCCGATTCGGCCGATCTGCACGGCCTGCATACGCAGACCTTCCGGCATGATCCCCTGACGCTGATCGTGCCGCCGGACCACGCGCTGGCCGGCCGCCAGTCGGTGCTGCTGGCCGACGTGGCCGACCAGGCATTCGTCGGGCTGGTCGAGGGCAGCGCCTTGCAGGAACACATCGCCCATCACGCGCGGCGTGGCGGCAAGGCCTTGTCGTACCGCGTGCGGCTGCGCAGTTTCGATGCCGTGTGCCGGATGGTGGGGCAGGGTGTGGGCATTGCCATCGTGCCGCGCGTGGCGGCGGCGCGTTATGGCCGGGCCGCGGGCGTGCGGCGCGTGGCGTTGGCCGACGATTGGGCCGCGCGCGACCTGGTGCTATGCGTGCGCGACACGCTGCCGGCCTACGCGGCAGCGCTGGTGGAATACGCGCTGCGCGACGCGCCTGCGCGCCCGGACCGCTAGGAGCGCGCGAACAGCCGGCGCCAGCCCTGGACCGGGCGGTCGAACCAGGAGCCCGACGCGACGGCGCCCAGGATGACCAGGCCATAGACGCACATCGCCAGCGCCGCGATGGCGAAGAACAGGCTCAGCGATCCCGTCAGGCGCAAGACAATGGCGCCGGCGCCGATGCCGAGCAGCAGACGCAGGAATCCCGCGATCAGCGGCCATTTCAGGCGGCCGGCGCCCTGCGAAGCGAAGTACATCGAGAAACCCAGGGCGAAGAAGCCGTAGACCGGGCCGACGGTGCGCAGATAGCTGGCGCCGGCTTCCAGCATATGGTCCTGCGCGCCGAACAGGCGCAGCCAGGCCTCGGGGAAGAACGCCGCCGCCAGTCCGATGGCCTCCGCCAGCACAAAGGCCATCGCGCCGCCGGTCAGGGCGATGCGCAGCGCGCGTTCGGGCTGGCCCGCGCCGATGTTGGACCCCACCATTGCCACCATGGGCGCGCCCAAGCCGAAGGCGATGGGCATCAGCAGGTACTCCAGGCGCACGGCGATGCCATAGCCGGCGACCGCTGCGGTGCCGGCATAGGCGCCGACCAGGGCCGCCGTCAGCGCCACCAGGGCATTGGTCAGGAGGGGATTGATGGTGGCCAGGGCGCCCACGCTGAGGATATTGCGCATCAGGCCCGGATAGAGGCGGCTGGGCACCAGCCGCGCCGCGTTGCGTCCGCTGGCGCAGTACAGCCCCAGGATCAGCGCGCCCAGGGCGTAGTAGATCACCAGCGCCCAGCCGCCGCCGGCCACGCCCAGCGCGGGAAAAGGCCCCCAGCCGAAGATCAGGCACGGAGACAGCGGGATCAGCAGCAGGGCGCCGCCGCAGATCACGGCGCCAGGCACCAGCATGTTGCCCGTGCCGCGGATGGCGCTGGCGAACGCGTTCATCAGCCACATCAGGACGATGCCGCCGAAGATGACGTCGGAATAGGCCAGGGCGGCCTCTAGCGCCTCTCCCTCGGCGCCCAGCGCGCGGTAAAGCCACGGGCCGCCAAGCAGCAGCAGTGCGCAAAACGCCAGGCCCAGCAGGCCGTTGAGCACCACGGCGTGCAGCACCAACTGGTCCGCCTCGCGCTGCCGGCCGCCGCCCAGCGATCTTGCGACCGCGGCCGAGATGCCGCCGCCCATCGCGCCTTGCGACATGTTCTGCATCAGCATCAGCACCGGCACCACCAATGCCACGCCCGCCAGCACCGGCGTGCCCAAGCGCGCCAGGAACCAGGTCTCGATCAATCCGGTGGAGGACTGCGCCAGCATCATCAGGATGTTCGGCCACGCCAGGCGCGCCAGCGTGGGGGCGATGGGCGCATGCAGCATGGCCTGCAGGCGCGCATTGGCGGGACGGGGCGGCGGTGGCGCGGACATGGGAAGGAACCCTTGGGTGGCGTTCGAATATTTACGTGCATATGCCAATAAAAGTCAAGATTGCGCTAGACTCGATTCCACGCCGGCGGTAGCGTTGAGTCCTCGCCGTCCTCCACTTCTTGCGCCTGCCATGCCCGACGAACAGCCTTCCGTTTCCGCCGCTTCCGTTGCACCCGATCCGCTCATCTGCAACGGCGCGGCGCTGCGCAAGGCGACCCGGCGCGTTTCGCAGCTGTACGACACGGTGCTGGCTCCCTGCGGCCTGAAGGTGTCGCAGCATTCCATCCTGGTGCATATCGCGCGCGCGGGCACGCCGTCGATGACCGACCTGGCGCGCAACATGGTGCTGGACCGGTCGGCGCTGGCGCACAATCTCAAGCCGCTGGAGCGCGACGGCTACGTGCAGATGTCGCGCGACCCGCTGGACGGGCGCAGCCGCCGCGTGGCGTTGACTGACGCGGGACGCGCCAAGCTGGCGGAGTCCAAGCGTCTGTGGAAAGACGCGCAGCGCCGCTTCGAGGCGGCCTACGGGGCCGAACGCGCCGCCGCGTTGCGGCGCTCGCTGGCCGATATTTTTTCCGACGAGTTTGCGCTGGCCTTCAGCCGCGGCTAGGGCCGCTGGGGGCGTCGTCGGCAGCGGCTGCGGGTCCAGCGGGTAGCCGCTGGCCGCGCGAGCGCAGCCCGGACCCGCCCAGCGCCAGCACCGCGCCCAGCACGCAAGCCATGCCGGCCAGCTGCGCGGGAGCCAAGGATTCGCCCAGCAGTCCGGCGGCCAGCGCTACCGCCGATACCGGCGCCAGCGCGGTGAACAAGGCGGCTTCGGCGCCGTTGACGCGGGCCGCGCCCGCATACCAGAGCAGGAAGCCGCCCACGGTGGGCACCAGCGCGTAGTAGGCCACCGCGGCCACCGCCGAAGCGGGCAAGTTCAGATCCCACGGCGCTTCCGCCACGCATGCCACGGCCGAGAATGCCAGGCCAAAGCCCGTCATGAGCGTCGATAGCGCCAGCGGCGCCACCGGCTGGCGCAGCCGCTTGTTCAACAGGATGAATAATCCTTCGCACAGCACCGCGCCCAGGATCAGCGCGTTGCCCGCCAGCGAGCGCGCGCCGCCTTGATCGGCCGAATGGCGCATCATCAGCCAGACGCCGAAGGCCGCGGCGACGATGGCGGCCAGCGTGGCCTTGCGCGGGCGTTCGCCCAGCAGCAGGATGGCGATGGCAGCCGAGACCAGCGGCAAGGTGCCCAGGATGATGCCGCCGTCCACCGCCGACGCACGTTGCAGCCCGGCGATCAGCAGCGCGGTGTAGCCGACGCTGCCGGCGATGGCCTGGACGGCCAGCAGCAGCCAGTCGCGCGGCGCCAGCCGCGGCAGGCGCGCGCCGGTCAACGCCATTAGCAGGGCGAAGCAGGGCAGTGCGATGGCGAAGCGCAAGGCCGTCGCGGTGAAGGGCGGCAAGCCCGTGCCGATGATCTTGCTGGCGGCTACCGTGCTGCCCACCAGCGCCATGGCGGCCGCCAGATAGCAATAGCCCTGCATCCGATTGTTCATTACCCGACCCACGCCTGTTCAGAGAGAGGCGCCCAGGCTAAGCGGCCGGGCGTGGCCGGGTCTTGAACGAAATTGCAGGGCTCAGCTTGCGGCCAGCGCGTAGCGGCGCGGCGATACGCCGTAGGCGCGCACGAACAGCCGGGTCATGTGGCTCTGGTCGGCAAAGCCGACCGCGGCCGCGGCATCGGCCAGGGCCGAGCCTTGCCGGATCAGGCTGCGCGCCAGCAGCAAGCGCCGCTGCACCTGGTAGGCGTGGGGCGTGAGGCCGGTGTCGCGGGCGAACGCCCGCAGCACCTGGTAGCGGCTCAGGCCGCTGGCCGCGGCCAGGTCGGCCAGCGACAGCGAGGCCGCCGGGTCGTCGTCGATCAGCGCGCGGGCATGGCGGATGGCGTCTGGGGCGGCGCGCGCGGGCCGGGCCAGACGCTCGGCATCGCGGTCGCGCGCCTGCGCCAGGATGCGCAGCAGCAGCGCATCGCAGGCCAGCGGCGCCGCGCCGGCAGTGGCCTGGGCATACAACGCCAGCACGTCCCGCGCCAGCGCGGGGCGGTCCTGTGCTGGGTGCTCGAATTCGTAGCCGAGGCCGCTTGCGTCCAGTTCGGCTGCGGCCTGTGCCACCACATCGGGGTCCAGATACAGCATCTGCCAGGCGCGTTCGCCATTGCCGATGGGGGCGCCGTCATGCACTTCGCCGGGGTTCACCGTGATGACGTGGCCGGGGCCGGCCTCGACCTGGCCGCGGCCGCTATGCGAGACCTGGGCGCCCTGGCGCATGACGCCGATGCCGAACTGCTCGTGCGTGTGGCGCGCGAACGCATGCCGGCTGTGCGCGGCCACGGCCTGCACGCCGGCGAGGGCGCTGCGCTGCATGACGAACTGGCCTGAGTTCATGGGGAGTCTGGGGCAAGGGGCTTGCAGGCAGTATCACCCGCCCGCCCCGGCGCGATCAAGAGGCCAGCGGCCCGGCGCTCAGGCTATTGCAGCCCGTTCCAGCGTGCCACCGCGGGCTCGGCCGCGGCCCACTTCCACTGGCCGCCAGGCTGCTGGCAGATCATGCTGGAGTAGGCGGGCGCGGGTGCGTCCTTCTGCTCCACCGTGAACAGCACCTCGCGGCAATGGGTCAGCGGCGTGGCAATGTCGCGCACCACCTGGATGCCGCCGCGCTCGTTGCCTATGGACAGCGGTTGGCGGATTTCCCACTGGCGCACCTGGCCGATGGGCAGGGCGCCCGCCGCGTTGGCCATGACGTTCTGCTGGTCGTTCTTCCACTCGCGCAGCACGTATTTCACCGTGGCATCCACCGCCGCCTGGACCGTGACGCCAATGGCGTAGCCCGCCACCGGATTGGCGGTGGCTGCGCCGCTGACGGTGCCGACCACGGCGCCCGCCGCGCCGCCGATCGAGGAGCTCTGGCAGCCGGCCAGGCCCAGGCAGGCGGCCAGCGCCAGCAGGCTTGCGGCGCGCCTCACTGCAGCGAGCCCCAGCGGGCCGTGGCGGGCTCGGCGCTGGCCCAGCGCCAGTGCTCGCCGTCGCGGCACACGGTGGTGACGTAGAACTCGCGTTGCGGATCGACGCCAGCCTTGTCGGCCGGCGTGTCTATGGAGAAGACCACTTCCTTGCATTCCAGGTTCACGCCGCCGATCAGCCGGCTGACCGTGACCTGGCCCTGCGCGTCGCTTTCGATGGGCAGCTGGTGCTTGACCTGCCAGTTGGCCACCTTGCCCACCGCGAGCGGACCGGCGGCCATGGCGATGGCGTCCTGTTCTTCGCCGCGCGTCTTGCGCTGGGCGTAGGCCAGCGCGGCCTTGGCGCCGGCCTGCACGCCCAGGCCGATGCCGGTGGCGACGGTGGCGTTGTCAGTGACCTTGTTGGCGATGGCGGTGCCGGCGATACCGGCCGCGGCGCCCGTGCCTTCGTTCAGCAGCGAATTGCAGCCGGACAATCCGGCAAGCGCGGCGAGGGTGAGGAGGGCGATTGCGCCGCGGCCCGGGTTGATAGGCGGAAGTGTGAACAAACTGCGTGCCCTCCTGCTTGTTGCTTGGCGCGGGAAGTATAGGAGGGCGCGCCGCCGCGGCGCGAGCGTATTTGCATTTGTTGGCAATTTTCCTGCCGCGCGGATCAGGCGGGCAGGCGCGCGCCCTTGGTGTAGGCCTCGCGCAGCGCGGCGGCGAACAGCGCGTCGACGTTGCGGCGCAGGCCCTCGGCGCGCGTGAACAGCGCGATCGGCGGCAGGGTCCAGTCGAAGGAATACGGCACGATGGCGGCGCCGGCGATGCGCACCAGCTCGTCGGCGATGTCTGCGGGCAGGATGGCGACGGCGCGGTCGCTGGCCACGATCATTTCGCCGATCAGCTTGGACGAGTCGCTTTGCACCGACGGCGTCGGGGGCGCCAGCCCGGCGCGCAGGAAGATCTCGGACACCTGTTCGCGGATCGGGCTGTCCGGCGTGCCCAGGATCCAGTCCAGGTCGGCCAGCCGGTTCCATTCCAGCCGCGAGCGGCCCAGGCGGGCCGCCAATCTGCGGCTGGCGATCAGGCGCGGCTGCTGGTGGTACAGCACCTCGAAGCCCAGGTTGTCCATGTCCACCGAGGGAGTGGCCCAGCCCACCACCATATCCAGCGTATGGTCGCGCAGCTGGCGCAGCAGCGCCGGCCCCTGGCCTTCGTGGATGGTGGCGGTGATGCGGCGGCCTTGGGGCAGGGTGCGGCTGATGGCGGACGACAGCATCTGGCCGGACACGAAGGGGATGACGCCGATGTGCAGATGGGCGGCGTGGCCGGCCGCCACGGCCTCCATTTCCTGGACCAGATGCCCCAGGTCGTGGACCAGGGCGCGGGCGCGGGCCAGCACCACCGCGCCCAGCGGCGTGGGCGTCATGCCGCGCACCGAGCGTTCGAACAGGGGCACGTCGAACATGCTTTCCAGTTCGGCCAGGGCATTGGTCACGGCTGGCTGGCTGGTGGCCATGTGCTCGGCCACCCGGGTCAGCGAGCCGTGCTGCTCGATCTGCAGCAGCAGCACCAGGTGGCGCATCTTCAGCCGCGAGGTCAGTTTCCGGATAACCAGGTCCGGATCAAAGGCTGTCATAGGCGATGCATAAGGTAAAGATTATGGGACGATATTAAAGTTGAATGATCTGCTTATGTATTGGAGCCTAGAATTTTTCCTATATCAAGACTAGGAGGCTCAGCCCCATGAATACGCAATCGGATCGCCAGGCAGCACTGGACTATCACGAGTTCCCCACTCCGGGGAAGATCTCCGTCGTGGCGTCCAAGCCGCTGGTCAACCAGCGCGACCTGGCCCTGGCGTACTCGCCTGGCGTGGCGGCGGCCTGTGAAGAAATCGTGGCCGATCCGGCCAATGTGTACCGGTACACCGGCCGCGGCAACCTGGTGGGCGTGATCACCAACGGCACCGCGGTGCTGGGCCTGGGCAACATCGGCGCGCTGGCCTCCAAGCCGGTGATGGAAGGCAAGGCGGTGCT
This sequence comes from Achromobacter sp. ACM03, assembly GCF_014851665.1. Taxonomy (NCBI): domain Bacteria; kingdom Pseudomonadati; phylum Pseudomonadota; class Betaproteobacteria; order Burkholderiales; family Alcaligenaceae; genus Achromobacter; species Achromobacter sp. ACM03. The sequence continues at coordinate 1,189,886 of NZ_JACVAD010000002.1, forward strand.
GTTCAAGAAGTTCGCCGGCCTGGACGTGTACGACATCGAAATCAACGAGACCGACCCGGACAAACTGGTCGAGATCATCGCGGGCCTGGAAGCCACCTTCGGCGGCATCAACCTCGAAGACATCAAGGCCCCGGAGTGCTTCACCGTCGAGCGCAAGCTGCGCGAGCGCATGAAGATCCCCGTCTTCCATGACGACCAGCACGGCACGGCCATCACCGTTTCGGCCGCCTTCATTAACGGCCTGAAGGTCGTGGGCAAGGACATCAAGCAGGTCAAGGTGGTGACCTCGGGCGCAGGCGCGGCCGCGCTGGCCTGCCTGGACCTGATGGTGGACCTGGGCCTGCCGCTGGAAAACGTCTGGGTCACCGACATCGAAGGCGTGGTCTATGAAGGCCGCACGGTGCTGATGGATCCGGACAAGGCGCGCTTCGCGCAAAAGACCGACGCCCGCAAGCTGGCCGAAGTGATCCAGGGTGCCGACGTGTTCCTGGGCCTGTCGGCGGGCGGCGTGCTCAAGCCCGAAATGGTCGCGGCGATGGGTCCGCGCCCGCTGATTTTGGCGCTGGCCAACCCCACGCCCGAGATCCTGCCGGAAGTGGCGCAGTCGGTGCGCGACGACGTGGTCATGGCGACCGGCCGTTCGGACTATCCGAACCAGGTCAACAACGTGCTGTGCTTCCCGTACATTTTCCGCGGCGCGCTGGACGTGGGCGCCACCACCATCACCCGTGAAATGGAAAAAGCGGCGGTGTACGCCATCGCCGAGCTGGCGGAAGAAGAGCAGAACGAAGTCGTGGCGGCGGCCTATGGCACCTACGACATTTCGTTCGGCCCTGAATACCTGATCCCCAAGCCTTTCGATCCGCGCCTGATCGTGCGCATTGCGCCGGCGGTGGCCAAGGCCGCGATGGAAGGCGGCGTGGCGACGCGTCCGCTGGCGGACCTGGAAGCCTACGAAGAGCAGCTGCAGCAGTTCGTGTACCACTCGGGCGCCTTCATGAAGCCGCTGTTCTCGGCGGCCAAGCGCATCGTGCGCGAAGGCGGCAAGTCTCGCATCGTGTTCACGGAAGGCGAAGACGAGCGCGTGCTGCGCGCGGTGCAGGTGATCGTCGATGAAGGCCTGGCCCGTCCCATCCTGGTGGGCCGTCCCGCGGTCCTGCTGTCGCGCATCGAGAAGTTCGGCCTGCGCCTGCGCCTGGGCGAGGACGTCGAAGTCACCAACCCGGAATATGACGAACGCTTCCACCAGTACTGGACCACGTACTGGGAACTGATGTGCCGTCGCGGTATCACCAAGGAAATGGCGCGCGTGGAAATGCGCCGCCGCCTGACCCTGATCGGCGCGATGATGGTGCACCTGGGCGACGCCGACGGCATGGTCTGCGGCACGGTGGGCGCGTACCACGACCACCTGCGCTTCGTGGACGAGGTTATCGGCCGCCGTCCCGGCCACAACGTGTATGCCGCCATGAACATCCTGCTGCTCAACGAGCGCACGGTGGTGCTGGTGGACACGCACGTCAACGATGAACCTTCGGCCGAGCAGATCGCCGAGTTCACGGTGATGGCGGCGCAGGAAATGGCCCGCATGAACCTGGCGCCCAAGGTCGCGCTGCTGTCGCGCTCGAATTTCGGTTCGGGCAGTTCGGCCTCGGGCGCGAAGATGCGCCGCGCGCTGGAACTGGTGCGCCAGGCCGCGCCGGAACTCGAGATCGACGGCGAAATGCACGGCGACTGCGCGCTGGACGAAGCGCTGCGCATGCGCATCCTGCCTTCGTCTTCGCTCAAGGGCGAGGCCAACCTGTTGGTGTGCCCGAACGTGGACTCGGGCAACATCGCCTACAACCTGTTGAAGACCGCCGCTGGCGGCAACGTTGCAGTGGGTCCGTTCCTGCTGGGCGCCAACGCGCCGGTGCACATCCTGACCTCCAGCTCCACCGTGCGCCGCATCATCAACATGACCGCGATGACCGTGCTGGACGCCAACCGCGTCGAAGCCTCGGCCTGATCCAGCTTGCGCGCCGTTGCGGCGCGCAGACAAGGCGAGAAAAAACGCGCCGCTCCATCCCGGGATGGAGCGGCGCGTTTTTTATGCGCTCGGGCGCTGGAATCCGGCGCGCTTAGTTGCTGCTGGCCTTCCAGGTGCCGTCCGGCTGCTTGCAGAACCAGAACTGCCATTTTTCCGTGGTGGCGCCGCGGGCGAAATCTCCAACCAGGAAGCGGCAGACGCGGTCGTCCTTGACCTTGCTGGTTTGCGTGGGGGTCAGCTGCACCGTGATGGGCGGCGCCTTGCGCGGCTGGTGCGTGCTGCTCCACTGGGTGCGCTGGCCGTCGGCCGAGCTGTTCAGCGACTGTGCCACGGCTTCATGGAAGGAGGGCTGATCGGCCTTGGGGATCTGCGTGATGATGGCATTGTTCAGCATCACCGGAGGCGCGGCAAAGGCCGGCGCGGCGATGCCGCAAGCCACCAGCAAAGAGGCGAGAACGCGGGTGTGTTTCAAGATGGGCTCCCTGTTGAGTCGTAGTGTTATGCCTGATCTTGGGGCGATAGTACGCGAACGGATGGAACAGTGCTTTGCGGGGGGCGTTGAAACTCGCGGTTTTTACCCTGAGGCCACACTTGAGCCCGGAGCGTCCCGCCATATGAAGCGCGGCCGGCGCTTTCCGCACAGGCGAAAAAAAGCCGCCAGACACTGGCGGCCAAGGTACAACAAGGGGAGGGGTAAATCTGCGTGCGCTTAGTTGCCGTGGTAGACGCCTTGGAAGGGCACGTTGTTCGGTTCCACATCGGCCATCTGGCCGGCGGCGCGGGCGGCGGCCAGTTCGGCGCGCACTTCAGCGCGGGTCTTGCCGGTGTGGGGCGTGCCGTAGACGCCTTGGAAAGGCACATTGTTCGGTTCCACTTCAGCCATCTGGCCGGCAGCCTTGGCGGCGGCCAGTTCAGCCTGCACCTGGGCGCGGGTCGGGCCTTCATAAGGGGTGCCGTAGACGCCTTGGAACGGGACGTTGTTGGGTTCGATGTTGGGCGAGGCGGCGTAGGCGCCGGCGCTTAGCGCGGCCAGGGACATCATCAAAGCGGTAGCGAGGGTCTTCATGGTAAATCTCCGATTTCAAGAGCTTTGGGAGCGAATCGGCGGCCTATCCGTCTGGTTCGTTGCTGTTTCCCGATGGCTCAATAGTGCGCTGAATCGGACTAGGGATAAACCCGTATATTGGTAAAAGATATTCCCATCAGTGGAAAGATAGCGAATTTCTTAGGATATATTTTCCATTGATGGAACTGGGGACGGACTATCAGGCGTGCGCAAGCCTGGAATACGGCGATTCCATGCGGTTTGGGGGCTTGGAGAGAAGGGCAGCGTGGATGCGCCGCCAGTACCGCAGGCGCAGCGTCAGTAGTGCGGCGGTATTTCGTCGCGCAGGCTGCGGAAGGGCGCGCCGCCCTCGGGCGCCTGCTGTCGCAGGTCGGCCACTTCGCGCATCAGCCGGTCTATCTGCTGTTGCTGGCGCACGATGATCTGGTTGAGCTGTTCCAGCATGTCGTCCGAGAAGCTGGCCTTGACCTCCAGCTCCAGCAGGCGGCGTTCGATGTCTTGCAAGTTATCCATGGCGGGTATTAGAACCGATTCCCGCCGCGGCCCCTACAGGAGGCGTGTTTGACGCAGCGGCGATGGTGGCGTACGGGCGTGGGGCATTGGGCCGTGCATGGCCTGCTGGCGTCGTTTCCGGCCGGAACTGCCTGGGCCCAGGAGGCTGAGCCGCTCTTGCCTGCGGTAGTGGTGACCGGCACGCGCCTGGGCACCGCGGTGCTGGACACGCCCGCTTCGGTCAATGTGGTGGAGGGCGCGGCCATGCGCCTGCAGCAGCCGGGCATCAACCTGTCGGAGGGCCTGGCCGGCGTGCCCGGCCTGCAGATCCAGAACCGCCAGAACTACGCGCAGGATTTGCAGATCTCCAGCCGCGGCTTTGGCGCGCGTTCCACCTTCGGCGTGCGCGGCGTGCGGCTGTACGTGGACGGCATTCCGGCCACCATGCCGGACGGCCAGGGACAGACCTCGAACATCGACATAGGCTCCATCGGCAGCGTCGAAGTGCTGCGGGGGCCGTTTTCAGCGCTGTACGGCAATTCCTCGGGCGGCGTGATCCAGGTGTCGACCGAGGATGGCGTGGCGCCGCCGTCGCTCACGGCCAGCGGCTGGGGCGCCAGCTATGGCACCTGGCGCTACGGCGCCCGCGCCAATGGCGCCCGCGCCAATGGCGCCAGCGGCGGACTGGACTACGTGCTGGACCTGACCCGCTTCACCACCGACGGCTACCGCGACCACAGCGCCGCCCGCAAGAACCTGGGCAACGCCAAGCTTGGCCTGCAGCTGGACGACGCCAGCCGGCTGACCCTCGTGGCCAACAGCGTGGACCTCAAGGCGCAGGATCCGCTGGGCCTGACCTATCAACAGTTCCAGGACGACCCGCGCGCGGCGCCGCTGGCCGAGCAGTACGACACCCGCAAGACGGTCAGGCAGACCCAGGGCGGCGCGATCTACGAGCGCCAGGTCGATAGCCGCAATAGCTTGCGGGTGATGGTCTATTACGGCCAGCGCGATACCACGCAGTACCAGGCGATTCCCCCTGCCGCGCAGATGGCGCCCACCCAGGCCGGCGGGGTCATCGACCTGAAGCGCCAGTACGGCGGCGCGGATCTGCGCTGGACCTCCGAGCTGGCGGCGGCAGGCCGGCCGCTGACCCTGATCGGCGGCTTTGCCTACGATTCCATGCGCGAAGACCGCAAGGGCTACCAGAACTACACCGGCACGGGCGCCAGCCGCCAACTGGGCGTGCAGGGGGCGCTGCGGCGCGACGAAACCAATACCGTCTACAACGCCGATCCTTATCTGCAGGCTTCCTGGCAGGTGTCGCAACGCTGGACGCTGGATGCGGGCCTGCGCTATAGCACCGTCAGCTTCGATTCCAGCGACCACTACATCGCGCCGGGCAATGCCGACGACAGCGGCGACGCGCGCTATCGCAAGGCATTGCCGGTGGCGGCCATCCGCTATGCGCCGAACGCCGGCCTGAGCTTCTACGCTTCATATGGCCGGGGCTTCGAGACGCCGACGCTCAACGAGATCTCGTATCGGCCCGGCGGCCAGCCCGGCCTGAATTTCGGGCTGGCGCCCGCGCTCAGCACCAACCTGGAAGCCGGCGTAAAGGCGAACCTGGCTGGCGGCCTGCTGACGGCCGCGGTGTTCCATACCGGCACCGACGATGAAATCGTGTCCGCGGGCAGCTCGGGCGGAAGGACCACGTACCAGAACGCCGGCCGCACGCGGCGCGACGGCGTGGAACTGGGTTGGTCCGGCGAATTCGCCCGTCACGGCCGTGCGCAGTTCGCCTATACATGGCTGAATGCGCGTTACGCCGATGACGGACCCGGCGACATCCGCGCCGGCAACAAGATCCCCGGCATCGCAGCCCAGGCCGCCTTCGCCTCGCTGGCCTGGGCGCCGCCCGAGGGCTGGCAGGCCACGGTGGAAGGGCGTTTCCTCAGCAAGATCTACGTGAACGACGCCAACGACGGCGATGCGCCCGCCTACTTCGTGGCCGCATTGAGCGCGGGCTATGTGTTCAAGGCGGGGGCCTGGGAACTGAACGCCTATGGGCGCGTGGACAACCTGTTCGACCGCCGCTACGCCGGCTCCGTGATCGTCAACGAGACCAATGGGCGCTACTACGAACCGGCGGCAGGGCGCAGCCTGGGAGCGGGCCTGGGCGCGACGTACCGGTTCTGAAGCCGGACTTCAGTCGGGCATTTCCGGATAGCAGATGCCATGGTCCTCGCAGGCCGGACAGCCCGGTGCGGCGGCCGGCGGCAGGCCCGCCTGTTCACAGGCGGAATAGGCCAGGAACTGCTTCCAGCGCAGGTTGCGCACATTGCGCACCACCAGTCCCGGATAGTGGCGCGCCAGCAGGAAAGTCACGTCCTCGCGGCCGGACAAACCCAGGTCCCGCCACAGATGGTCGGGCCGCAGACAGGCCTGGGTCAGCACGCTGCTGACCCAGGGCGTGGTCCCCGCGCCGGGAGCGGCCCAGGTGTCCAGCAGCGCGCGCAGCAGGCGCGTGAATTCGGTTTGAGCCGCATCCATGGCGCGGGCCGGGTAGATGGCGGCTTGCTCGCGCAAGGCGGCGAGCGCGGGGTCATGGCCCGTCAGCGCGCCGGGAAAGAGGCGCGCGATCAGGCCTTCCAGTTCCCGGGATGACAGGCCGCAGCGTCCCAGGTCCCCGCAGGCCAGGCTCTTGCCGATGACCGTGGCGAAGAATCCCGCGTCGGGATGACCGGGCGGCGCATGGCGCAGCAGCGCGCCGGCGAACCGCAAAGTGGGACCGGCGCTGTCGGCCGAGGGGGCTGCGGTGGCGATGGAAACGACGTGCATGGTTGGGCCAGGAGCAGTAATTAAACTGTTAATGAAATCGTTATGGTGTTGAATATATAACGAAATGCCTCCGCAATCCTTGCCTGGCCGCAAGACTGGCCCCACAGGCCGGCGCACAAAAAAAGACAGGCGCCCGCAGGCGCCTGTCTTTGCTTCAACGGCAAGCCGTCATTACATGGCGTGGCCCATGTTGACGTTCATGTTGTACAGCACCCATGCCGAACCGCCGACGATGATGGCGATGATCATTACGGTGAAGACAAACGTGGCCAGGTTGTCGCGGGCCGACTTCGATGCGCCCATGTGCAGGAAGTACACCAGTTGCACCAGCAACTGGAGCACGCACAGCGCAACCACGCCGGCGATGGTGATGGCGTGGGACAGTCCGCCGTTCATCACCAGGCCGAAGGAGCCGAAGGTGAGAAGCAGCGAAAGCACGAAACCGATGATGTAGGACTTCAGGCTGCCGTGGTCGGCGGCGTGATCGTCGTGGCCGTGTGCGGCCGCAGCGGAGTGCGACATCAGATGGCTCCCATGAGATAGACGAAGGTGAAGACGCAGATCCAGACGATGTCCAGGAAGTGCCAGAACAGGCTCAGGCACGCCAGACGACGCTTGTTGATCGAGTCCAGGCCATGGCGGCGGATCATGTCCAGCAGGACGATGATCCAGATCAGGCCGAAGGTGACGTGCAGGCCGTGCGTGCCGATCAGCGTGAAGAATGCCGACAGGTACGCGCTGCGGCCCGGGCCGGCGCCGATCGAGATCAGGTGATGGAATTCATAGACTTCCATCGCGATGAAGCCCGCGCCGAACAGGAACGTCACCATCAACCAGCCCATTGCGCGGCTCTTGTTGTTGGCGTGCACGTTCAGGTTGGCCATGCCGAAAGTGAAGCTGGAGAACAGCAGCAACAGCGTTTCGACCAGCACGAACTTCAGATCGAACAGTTCCTTGCCCGTCGGGCCGCCCGCGGTGGCGTTGAACAACACCGCGAACGTGGCGAACAGCACCGAGAAGATCAGCAAGTCGCTCATCAGATAGACCCAGAAACCGAATACGGTCTTGGATCCATCGTCATGATGCGCGTGATCGTCGTGACCCGCGTGGGGGTGAGTGGCTACGGCTTGAATCATGGCTCAGGCGGCCTTCTGCATTTTGTCAAAGTGAGCGTTTTCGATGCGTTCGACTTCCGCGGCCGGGACCCAGTAGTCGACGTCGCGGTCATAGGCGCGGACGATGAACGAACCGATCATGCCGACGAAACCGACGATGGACAGCCACCAGATGTGCCAGATCAGCGCGAAGCACATGACCAGGCCAAAGGCGCCGATGAATACGCCGGCGGCGGTGTTCTTCGGCATGTGGATGTCTTCGTACTTGGCCGGGCGCTTGTAGGCCTTGCCGTTCTGCTTGTCTTCCCAGAACTGGTCCAGCGAGTCAACGTGCGGCACGTGGGCGAAGTTGTAGAAAGGAGCGGGCGAAGAGATGGCCCATTCCAGCGTGCGGCCATCCCAGGGGTCGCCCGTGATGTCCTGGTTCTGCTTGCGCTGGCGGATCGAGACGAACACTTGCTGCAGCAGGAACCAGATGCCCAGCATGATCAGCGCGGCGCCAGCCAGGGCGACCAGCAGGTACGGCTGCCATTCGGGGTTGTCGTAGTGGTTCAGGCGACGCGTCATGCCCTTGAAGCCCAGGATGTACAGGGGCATGAAGGCCAGGAAGAAGCCGACGAACCAGCAATAGAACGAGTAGCGGCCCAGGCGCTCATTCAGCTTGAAGCCGAAGGCCTTGGGGAACCAGTAGGTCATGCCGGCAATGCAGCCGAACACCACGCCACCGATGATGGTGTTGTGGAAGTGGGCGATCAGGAACAGGCTGTTGTGCAGCACGAACGACACGCCGGGGATGGCCAGCATCACGCCGGTCATGCCGCCGATGACGAACACGATCATGAAGCCCAGCGTCCACAGCACCGGCGTGGTGATGCGCAGGCGGCCGCGGTAGATGGTGAACAGCCAGTTGAAGATCTTCGCGCCCGTCGGGATCGAGATGATCATTGTCGCTATGCCGAAGAAGGCATTGACGTTGGCTCCCGCGCCCATGGTGAAGAAGTGGTGCAGCCAGACCAGGAACGACAGCACGCCAATGGCGGCCGTGGCGTAGACCATGGACTTGTAGCCGAACAGGGTCTTGCGGGCGAAGGTGGCGACGATTTCCGAATACACGCCAAACGCCGGCAGCACCAGGATGTAGACCTCGGGGTGGCCCCAGATCCAGATCAGGTTCACGTACATCATGACGTTGCCGCCCATGTCGTTCGTGAAGAAGTGCGTGCCCAGGTAGCGGTCCATCGTCAGCAGCGCGAGCGTTGCAGCCAGCACGGGGAAGGCGGCGACGATCAGGACGTTGGTGACCAGCGAGGTCCAGGTGAAGATCGGCATCTTCATCAGGCTCATGCCCGGCGCGCGCATGCGCAGGATGGTCACGATGAAGTTGATGCCGCTAAGCGTGGTGCCCAGCCCGGATATCTGCAGTGCCCAGATGTAGTAGTCCACCCCCACGCTCGGGCTGTAGTCCAGTCCGGAGAGCGGCGGATAGGCGAGCCAGCCGGTCGCGGCGAATTCACCCACGAACAGCGAGATCATCATCAGCGCGACGCCGGCGCCGAACAGCCAGAAGCTCAGCGAGTTCAGGAACGGGTACGCCACGTCGCGGGCGCCGATCTGCAGCGGCACCACGAGGTTCATCAGCCCGGTGATGAAGGGCATCGCCATGAAGAAAATCATGATGACGCCGTGGGCGGTGAAGATCTGGTCGTAGTGATGCGGCGGCAGGAAGCCGGCCGAGTCGGCGGATGCGACCGCCAGCTGGGTACGCATCATGATGGCGTCGGCGAAGCCGCGCAGCAGCATGATCAGGGCGACGATGATGTACATCACGCCAATGCGCTTGTGGTCGACGGTGGTCAGCCATTCCGTCCAGAGGTACTTCCACTTCTGGAAGTAGGTGATGGCGCCGAAGACCGCTAGGCCTCCCAGGCACACGGCGGCCAGCGTAACCATGACGATGGGTTCATGGTACGGAATGGCCTCGAGGGTGAGTTTCCCGAGCATTGTTAGTTAATTCCTGCGATCAGATTGTTCGACGTGGGGGTGCACGTGGCGGAGTCCACGCCGGCCATCTTGGTCATGGTGCTGCCAAGAATGAAATCAAACATGGCGGGGGGCGCCGAGGAGTACTTGACGACCGGGTTGTGCTCGCTGCGCTTGGTCAGCTCTGCATAGACCTCGGGGGTCAGCGCGGTCGGGGCAGCCTTGGCTTCCTTGACCCAGTTGTCGAACCCGTCCTGGGACATCGCGATGGCCTTGAAGCGCATGCCGGAGAAGCCGGCGCCGCTGTAGTTGGCCGAGATGCCGGCGTAGGTGCCGGCTTCGCGCGCGTTCAGGTGCAGCTTGGTCTCCATGCCGGCCATCGAGTAGATCTGGCTGCCCAGCTGGGGGATGAAGAACGAGTTCATGACCGTGGCCGAGGTGATCCGGAAATTGACCGGAACATCGACCGGGAAGGCGATCTCGTTGACCGTGGCGATGTCGTACTCGGGGTAGATGAACAGCCACTTCCAATCCAGCGAAACCACCTCGATGGTCACCGGCTTGTGTTCGGACACGAGCGGCTTGTAGGGATCCAGCGCGTGCGTCGAGCGCCAGGTGATCACGGCCAGGATGGCCACGATGATACAAGGGACGGTCCAGACCACGATTTCGATCGCCGTGGAGTGGGCCCACTTGGGCTGGTAGTCAGCTTTGGTGTTGGATGCGCGGTATTTCCAGGCAAAAACCAGGATCATGACGATGACCGGAATCACGACGATGAGCATGAGCCCGGTCGTCGTGAACAGCAAAGTCCTTTCCTGGATGCCAATATCTCCCTTGGGGGAGAGGATTTCCATGTTGCAGCCGCCAAGCAGCATGACCGCGCCGACGCTGAGAATGCGCGTAAGGGTCGCAAGGAGGGGGTGTTTCACGTACAGCCTTGGATGGAAGGTGGAAAATGCTGCATAGCAGCAGACTGGAATGCTGCTAGGCAGCAACGTCCATCCTATCGGCTTGATATGGGTCAAGCATGCGACGAATGGTCGCATTGCCTGGGAGGATTCCGCCCCAAGGGGAGCAGATACAGGGTTTTCCTAGGGGGGCAGGGGCTTGCTGCAAGGTTCCAGGGTGCGACGATATGTCGCACCCGCACATGCAAGGTATGCGACGATTTGTCGCATCTGCACAAATCAGTCGATGAGGACTTCGCGTTCCGGCCCCGGTTTTTTGGCCAGTTTACGCTGCAGGGAGCGCCGGTGCATGCCCAACAGGCGCGCCGCCGCCGAAACGTTGCCGCCGGTTTCGTGCAGGGCCTGGTGGATGTGCTCCCATTCCAGGCGGTGCAACGGCGTCATGGTGGTTTCGATCGTAACGTTTTCCGGCTTCACCAGGCCGAGGGTGCGCAGGATCATTGGCGCGGTGGCGGGCTTGGGCAGGTAGTCGTCCGCGCCGCGCTTGATGGCCTCGACCGCGGTGGCCACGCTGGCGTAGCCGGTGACCAGCAGGATCCGCATGTCGGCGCGCAGGGCGCGCAGCGGGCGGATCAGGGTCAGGCCGGAGTCTTCGCCCAGGCGCAGGTCCACCAGGGCGAAGGCGGGGCGGATTTCCTCGGCCACGCGCAGCGCCTCGGCGATGCCGGTGGCGGTTCGGGTTTCCAGGCCGCGACGCGACAGGCTGCGCTGCAAGGTGCGCACATACAGCTCGTCGTCGTCGATCAGCAGGCCAAGATCGGTTGGGTTCATTGCACTCAAGTCCCGGTACTCCCCAGCGGGAGGTAAAAGCGGATACGCGTGCCGCCGTCTTCGGCGGCGGTCATGGTCATTTCGCCGCCCATCTGTTCCACCGTGGCGTGCGACAGCGCCAGGCCCACGCCCAGCCCTCCCGGCTTGCCGCTGTTGAACAGGCTGGTCGCCGGCAGCAGGGTCTGGTCGGGATCGAAACCCCGTCCGTAGTCCCTGACTTCGCCGCGCAGGGCGCCATAACCGTATTCCAGATGCAGGTCCACGCGCGGGACATCGGCGGCTTCGCCGGCGTCCGCCGCGTTGTTCAGCAGGGCCTGCAGCAAGTGGGCGATGGCCGGATCGACCCGCAGGCTGCCGGGCAGGGTGCCCGAGCGCTGCAGATCGATGGTCGGCCGGATCAGACGCCATTGCCCCACCACGCGGACCAGGTCCACCGCGGTTGGGACCGCCAGATTGCGGATACGTTCCCGGCACAGGGCCAACAGTTGGCTGAGCGTGGAAACGTCGGCGCGCAGGTCTTCGTCCTTGACCTCGGCGGCGATCTCGTCGGCCAGCAGGGTCATGGTCGCCAGCGGGGTGTTAAGTTCATGCGCCATGGCCGCCGCGTGGGTGGCCAGGGCGACGATGCCTTCGTTGCGGGTGAAGCGTTCGCGCAACCGTGCCAATTCGCGCTCGCGGTCGCGCAGGTCCGAGGCCAGGCGGGTCGAAAACACCAGCACCACCACCACCGAAATCAGGAAGTTGGCGCCCATGCCCCACAGCAGCAGGGTATGGGTGTCGACGTCGCCGCGCAGGGGCTGGCCGAAGATCGCGGCCGCCACGTAGCCCGAGATGCCTGCCACCGCCGCGGCCAGCGCCCAGTTGCGCGGCAGCGCCAGAGCCGCCAGCGCGGTCAGGATCAGGAACATCATGCCGAAGGGATTGCTGATGCCGCCGCTCCAGCCCACCATCCAGGCCAGCACCGCCATGTCCACGAACAGGTGGCCGAAGGCGGTGGCGTGGGACAGGTCGCGGCGGTGGCGCAGGCGCAGGCTGGCGTAGACGTTGAAGCCGATCAGGGCGCCTACGCCGATCCACAGCGGCTCCAGCGGCAGGGCCAGGCCCAGGACGCTGCTGGCCAGCAGGATGGTGGCGGCCTGGCCCGCGATGGCGAGCCAGCGCAGGCTGCAGAGGGTACGCAGGAATGAAAAGGCGGAACTACCGGGCATATCCAGACACAGAGGTGCCGGCAGGCTGCCGGCGGGTACGCGCCCGGCTGCGCGGAACGCTGGCATCCGGGGCGCGGCGCTGGGAGGCCGGCTGCCCCGCCGCGCCTTCAGGCTGGCCGGCGGTGGATGTGCAGGCATTGTATGGCGAATCAGGCGCCGCCGCCGGTCGGCGGGGAATTGGTGTGTCCCTGATATTTGGGCGCGACGCCCGGATCCGCCGCGGTTGCAGCCTCTGTATTAATGGATGTCAGAGGTGCCGCTGTGGGCCATCGCGGGAGGAGGGTAGTCTTCCTGGTCGGATGCCATCTGCCCCTGGATCTGCGCCTGCTGCAACTCCTGTTCAACCTGGGCGCGGGTTTCAGACTGGTGCGACATGACGGGGGGGGGATAGTCCTCGTCGCCGAACGTGTACTGGCCGTTGGCCTTGGCCTGGGCCAGTTCGGCGCTGACCTGGTCCGCCGTCTTGGCGGCGGGGGCGGCATAGGTGACGCGCCAGTCGCCATAGAGGTCGTGGGTGTACTGCGTGGTCTGGGCCTGGACGGCCCCGGCGGCTGCAATGCCGGCGCATAGCAATAAGGTCTTGCTGAGGGTCTTCATGAAACGCTCCTGGCAATCAAAGCTTGCGGCCGTTGCGGGCCGCGCCTACGCCCGCGATGCTGTCCGCGGGCGATTCCTGGATGCGGGAAAGCCTGGCCCGGCGCGCCGCGATGGCGCGCGCCGGGCCTTTTCCAATTCGACCCGGCGCGCGGCGCGGCGTTGCACGCAGGACGGCCTTGTTGCAAGGAAGCTGTTTCAGGCGTGCAGCACAGCTGTCAAGCCACTTTCATGGGGACGCCGCGGGCTCAGTGGCCGTGGCCGGCGGCCGGGGCGGCTGCCGCGTTCAGCGGACGCGCCACCGCGTCCACCGGCACGCGCCGCTGGCGTTTGTCGGCATCCTCGACGATGAGCGTCAGGGCGACGTGCTCGCCGGGCGAGATCTGGCCGGCCAGGTCGATCAGCATCACGTGATAGCCACCGGGCTTGAGCTCCACGGCCTGGCCCGCGGGCAGGGCGATGCCCGGTACCTGGCGCATCTTCATGACGTTGTCCTGCATCGCCATTTCATGGATTTCCACGTGTTTGGCCGCCTGCGATTCCACGCCGACCAGGCGGCCGCCGGAGACGGAGGTCAGGCGCATGAAGACGCCGGTGGCGTGCTGGCTGGGCACGGTGGAGCGCACCCAGGCGTCGTCCACCTTCAGGGCGGCGTCCTGGGCCAATGCGGCGGGGCTGGCGCCGGCCAGGGCGCAGAAGGCCAAGGCGGCGGCCGCCAGGGATTTGATCGCGGTGTTTTTCATGAGGGTTGCCTCTCTATATATGGATTCAGGTCAGAGCACGGTGCGCAGGTCGTCCACGCATTCCTGCGCGCTTTGCTGATGGCGCAGGGCGATGCGCAGCTTGCCGCTGGCGTCGATGACGTAGGTCAGCGCGGTGTGGTCCATGGTGTAGGACGAACCGGTGGCGACCTTCTGGTAGAAGACCTTGAATGACTGTGCGGCGGCGCGCGTCTGTTCGGCATCGCCGCGCAGGCCGACGAAGTCCGGGTCGAAGGCCTGGGTATAGGCGCGCAGGATTTCCGGCGTGTCTCGCTCAGGATCGACGGTGATGAAAAGGACGCGCAGCTTCTTGGCGTCCGCGCCCAGCAGGCTCTTGATCTCGACGGCGCGGGTGAGCGCCGTGGGGCAGATGTCCGGGCATTGCGTGAAGCCGAAGAACAGCATGATCGGCTGGCCGGCGTAGTCGGCCAGCTTGCGTTCGCGGCCCTCGGTGTCCTGCAGCTGGAAGTCGCCGGACGGCATGCCAGAAAGATCCATGCCGTGCAGCTTGGGCGCATCGGGGCCGCAGCCTGCCAGGGCCAGCAGGGCGAAAGAGGACAGCAGCAGGCGGCGCCGCGGATCGGGCGCATGGGAGCGCGCCGCGCCGGCGGGCGCGCGCAGAAGGGGGGAATGCATGAAAACCTCGTCGCTTGACGGTTCGTCCAGGGGCGCGGCGGAGCCGCGCGTTGTGGCGGAGTCAGACGAGGCGTGGCGGGGCGCGCGAACCCAGCGGCGGACCCGCGGCGGCGGGCGCGGGCGGGGTGGCGCTGGCGGGCGCGGGCAGTGCGTGCCGGCCAGCGGCCAGCAGCAGGGGAGTGAGCGCGGGGGCGGGTGCGGGCGCCACGTGCGCCAGCAGGCCGAAGGGGCAGAGCGCACCGGCATCGGCGGTGTCGTGGCCGGCCTTGCCCTTGTCTTCGGGCGACAACGCCAGCGCCAGCGTCGAGACATCGCCGGCGGCCGAGCAGAACGTGACTTCAAGCCGGCCGTCGTGCAGCGCCCGGGCGTCGGGCATGTAGCCCGCCGGCACCAGCGCGCGCAGCGCCAGGGCCAGAAGCGCCAGCCACAGCACGCCCCGCGCGCGTGCGGCGCTGCCGAGGTGCTGGAGGCGGATCAGGCGGGTCATGGCGGCATTCTATCCCGCGCGACGGGCGCAAGCATCTGACGCCAGCGCCCATGGCGCGCCAAAATCTTGGTACCCTTGAACGCACTCAAATCCCCGACATCCCACTCAGTGCCCCAGGTTTCAGTGCTTTCCTCGTCCGCCCAGACCCTGCCTCTTCCCACGTTGCCCGCCGTCGTCCGCCAGGGCAGGCCGTCCTTCCGCCTGTGGATGTGCGTGCTGGCCGTGGCGCTGCTGGCCCTGCTGTCCGCCTGCGGCACCACCAAGGTCCAGCCCGGCTACTACCGCGTGCAATCGGGCGACACGCTGACCCAGATCGCGCGCAAGCAGGGCACCAGCGTGAGCAATCTGGTGCGCTGGAACAAGCTGTCGAATTCCAATTCCATCGAAGTCGGACAATTGCTGCGGGTCGAGCCGCCGGCCGGGCAGGCCAGCACGTCCACCGCGCCCAGCAAGGCGCGCGGCAAGCCTGCGCCTTCGCCCAAGTCGTCGACCTCGACCGCCAAGCGCCGCACCGCGCCGCCGGGCGCAATCTCGCTGGTCTGGCCCGCCCAGGGCAAGGTCACGCGCGGCTACGACGGATCGGGTTCCAACGGCATCGTCATCAGCAATTCCTCCGGCACGCCGGTGGTGGCCGCGGCACCGGGCACGGTGGCCTATTCCGGCAGCGGCCTGCGCGGCTATGGCCACCTGGTCATCGTCAAGCACAACGCCAGCTTCCTGAGCATCTACGCCCACAACAGCAAGCTGCTGGTCAAGGAAGGGCAGCGCGTCAGCCAGGGACAGAAGATCGCTGAAATGGGCAATAGCGACAGCAAGCAGGTCGGGCTGTATTTCGAGCTGCGCTATGACGGCCAGGCGGTCGATCCGGCGGGGTCTCTGCCGCCGAAGTAGCCTGATCTACAGCGCGGCTTCCTGCGTCAACGTCGAGATGAACGCCGCCGTGCGCGGGTCGGCCGGCTGGCTGAACAGCGTGCGCGAATCGCCGGATTCGACCACCGTGCCGTCCAGCAGAAATACCACCTCGCGCGACACGCTGGCCGCCAGCCGCAGGTCGTGGGTGGCCATCAGCATGGTCATGCCTTCGGCGGCGAGCTGGCGCAGCACGTCCACCACTTCGGCGGCCAGGCCCGGATCCAGCGCCGAGGTCGGTTCGTCGCACAGCAGCACGCGCGGCGCGGGCGCCAGCGCGCGGGCGATGGCCACGCGCTGCTGCTGTCCGCCCGACAGGTTGGCGGGCCAGGCGTCGCGCTTTTCCAGCATGCCGACCTTGCGCAGCAGTTCCTCGGCGCGGGCGCGCGCGCGGTCCTGCGGCCACTTCTGCACGGTCAGCAGGCCTTCCATGACATTGCCGATCACGGTCTGATGCGGGAACAGCTGGAAGTTCTGGAACACCATGCCGGTCTGCTTGCGCACGCGCTGGACCTGATCGCGCGAGAGCTTGTGGCCGGGTTCGAAATGCACCGTTTCCGGGCCGATCTCCAGCGTGCCGCGGTCCGGCACTTCCAGCAGGTTCACGCAGCGCAGCAAGGTGCTCTTGCCGCTGCCGGACGGGCCGATCAGGGCGGTGACGCTGCCTTCGGCGATGCTCACGTCCACCTGCTTGAGCACGGGATTGCCGCCGAACGCCTTTTCTATCTTTTCCAGGCGGATCATCGGTTTTTCTCGGTAAAGACCGCGTGCTGGCCGAAGCGCCGTTCCAGGCGCACCTGCGCGGCGGACAGGACGGAACTGAACACCAGGTAGATCAGCGCCGCCTCGGTGTACAGGATCAGCGGTTCATAGGTCACGGCGGCAATGCGCTGCGCCGCCTGGAATATCTCGGGCACGGTCAGCACCGCCGCCAGCGAAGTGTCCTTGACCAGCGCGATGAAGGAATTGGACAGGGGCGGCACCGCCACCCGCGCCGCTTGCGGCAGGATGGTCCGGCGCAGCGCCTGCGCCCGCGTCATGCTCAGCGAGTACGCCGCTTCCCACTGGCCCTTGGTGATGGACTCGATGGCGCCGCGGATCACTTCCGAGTTGTACGCGCCCACGTTGAGAGTGAAGCCGATGAGCGCGGCCGGCAGCGGATCCAGCACGATGCCGACACTGGGCAGGCCGTAGAAGATCACGAACAGCTGCACCAGCAGCGGCGTGCCGCGGATCAGCCAGACGTAGAAACGCACCACGGCCACCAGCGGCGCCGGACCGAACAGCCTGATCAGCGCGACCACGAAGGCCAGCGCCAGGCCCAGCGCGAACGACATCAGCGTCAGCGGAACCGTGAACATCAGCCCCGCGTGCAGCAGCGGCCAGAACGAGTCCAGCATCAGCTGCACCCAGGCCGGCACCGCCCAATTGCCAAGTTGCGCCAGCAGCCAGTCGGGCAGGACGGATTGCAGCCAGGGGGGTAGCGTCATGTGCGCTCCGCTCGCTTATTGCGCCGACAGGTCCGTGCCGAAATACTTGACCGAGATGGTCTTGTAGGTGCCGTCCGCCTTGATGTCGGCCAGCGCCTTGTTGATAGCGGCCTGCAGCTCGGGGTTGCCCTTGCGGATCAGCACGCCCGAATTGCTGAACTCGGCGGTCTTGTCCGTGGCGGCAATCTTCACCTTGGCATTGGGCTTCTGCTTCTTGAAGTCCAGGAACGACAGGTTGTCGTTCACCGTGGCTTCGACGCGGCCCGAGGTCAGCAGGTCGATGGCTTCGTTGAAGCCCTGCACAGCAATCACTTCCGCGCCATGCTGTTGCGCCAGCTTGCCGAAGTTGCTGGTCAGCGTGTTGGCGGATTTCTTGCCCTTCAGGTCGTCGAAGGATTTGATGCTGGTGTTGTCGTCGCGCACGATCAGCACGGCGGCCGACGAGATGTAGGGATCCGAGAAGTCGTACTTGGCGCGGCGCGCGTCGGTGATGCCGACCTGGTTGATCACCGCGTCGTAGCGCTTGGCGTCCAGGCCGGCGATCAGGCCGTCCCATTTGCCTTCGACGAATTGCGCCTTGACGCCCAGGCGTTCGGCGATGGCGCGGCCGATGTCCACGTCAAACCCGGTAAGCTGGCCGGATGCGTCATGGAAAGTGAAGGGGGCGTAGGTGCCTTCGGTGCCGATCTTGAACACGCCGGCGGATTTGATCTGGTCCAGTCCGGATTGGGCATGGGCCGCGGACAACGCGGCGACCTGGACGAGGCCGGCGACGAACAGCGTACGGAAGAGTTTCATGGCGGTGCTCCACGGATGGCAGATATCTCGGGTGGAGAGCATCCGTGCCTGCAATGCCCTCCGGCGTAGCCGCACTCTAACAACGCGTCTATTTTTCCACAAAGCATAAGGAATAGTAAAAATATAGCGGCAAGTCATATGGCGATACCCTCGCTCCGGCGCGTGCCGCCGGGGTCCATCCAGGCAGGACTTCAGTGGAGATCGGTGTGGAACAGCAATGGAACAGGCGGGCTTTCATGATGGCGGCCGCCGGCGCGGCAGCAGCAAGTGCAATGCCTGCCCAGGCCGCGGACGGTACGCGGCTGATGCCGGGCAGCGGCAGCATCACGCAGGTGGCGGGCTTGCGGGTGGGGCACTACACCGATACGCGCCGGCCCACGGGCTGTACGGTCATCATCGCCGAGGCTGGCGCGACCGCCGGGGTCGACGTGCGCGGCGCGGCGCCGGGCACGCGCGAGACCGACCTGCTCAATCCCGTCAACATGGTGGAGAAAGTGCATGCCGTGGTGCTGTCCGGCGGCAGCGCCTTCGGCCTGGATGCGGCCTCGGGCGTCATGCGCTATCTGGAGGAAAAGAAGATCGGCTTCGACGTGGGCGTGGCGCACGTGCCCATCGTGCCTTCGGCCATCCTGTTCGACCTGGGCGTGGGCGACGCCTCGATCCGGCCTGACGCGGCCGCGGGCTACCAGGCCTGCAAGTCGGCCACGGACGCCGCGCCACAGGAAGGCAACGTGGGCGCGGGGGCGGGCGCGACGGTGGGCAAGCTGTACGGTCCCAAGCGCGCCATGAAGGGCGGCATCGGCAGCGCCTCGCTGACCGTGGCGGGCGTGACGGTGGGCGCCATCGTCGCGGTCAATGCGGTGGGCGACGTGGTGGACCCGGCCACCGGGCGCGTCCTGGCTGGCGCGCGCACTGCCGACGGCAAGATGTTGCTGGATACCCGCGCGGCGATCCTGGCGGGCGATCTGCCCAAGTCCATGCGCCCGGGCACCGCCACCACCATAGGACTGGTCGCCACCGACGCCAAGCTCACCAAGGCGCAGGCGCAGAAGATCGCCGGCATGGCGCACGATGGCCTGGCACGCACCATCAATCCCATCCACACCATGCTGGATGGCGACACCATCTTTGCGCTGGGCACGGGCACGTCCGGCAAGCCAGGCAACGTCATGCTGCTGGGCGTGATGGCGGCCGAGGCGATGGCGATCGCGGTGCAGCGCGCCATCCTGTCGGCGCGCGCGCTGGAGGGCTATCCGGCGGCGGTGGACTTCGTTTCCTGATGGCCGCGTGGCCTGACCTCGGCCTGTCACACAAGGGCGCCATCATGGATGGCGCCGGCGCGTGGCCGGCTGGCGGAGGGCGTGCATGTACAAGGGCGAACGATTCAACGGCGCGACGCACCTGGCCGGCCTGGCGCTGGCGGTGGCCGCATCGAGCGCCCTGATCGCCCGCGCCGCGGAACTCAAGGTGGATACGCGGCAGGTCATCGCCTGCGCCGTGTTCGCCGCTTCGATGATCGCCGTCTATGCCTCGTCGGTGCTGTTCCATTGCTCGCGCGGCCGCCGCAAGGCCTGGTGGGCCAAGGCCGACCATTGCGCGATCTACCTGCTTATCGCCGGCACCTACACGCCGCTGGCCTACGGGCCGGTGGAGCACGGCTGGGGCGCGGCCATGGGCGTGGCGATCTGGCTGTTGGCGGCGGTGGGCATCAGCCGCGAGCTGTGGTGGGCGCGCGGCGCGGCGCCGGCCCTGCCGTTGTATCTGGCGATGGGCTGGCTGGGCGTGATGTTCGCCGCGCCGATCGCGGGCGCCTTGTCCGCGGCCGGACTGGCCTGGCTGCTGGCGGGCGCGGCGGTCTACACCGCCGGCACGCTGTTCTACGCCAACGACCAGCGCTGGCCGCATGCCCATGGCATCTGGCACCTGTTCGTCATGGGCGGCACCGCCTGCCACTTCGTGACGGTGTTCGGCTTCCTGCGGCTGAGCCCGGCCTGAGCGGGGCTTCAGCGGGCCGCTAGCGCCAGCTTGCCAGCGGCAGCATGCCGCCGCGGTTCTTCACTTTGCGCATGACGATATGCGAGGACAGGTTCCGCACGCCCGGGATCTTGCTGAGCTTGTCTTCGACGAACTGCGAGAACGCCTTCAGGTTGCGCGTGCACACCGTCAGGATGTAGTTGGAGGCGCCAGTCACGATGCTTGCCTCGGTGATCTCGTCATGCAGGGCGATGCCGGCCAGGAATTCTTCATGCCAGCCCGGACGCGACTGGTCCAGCGACACGTGGACGATGGCCTCCAGCTCGAAACCCAGTTTTTCGGCGTCCAGCACGGCGCGATAGTTGCGGATCAGTCCGCTTTCTTCCAGCGCGCGCACCCGCCGCAGGCAGGCCGAGGGCGACAGCGCCACCTGCTCGGCCAGGTCCTGGTTGCTGAGGTGGCCGTTCTCTTGCAGCCGGTAAAGAATTCGCTGGTCTATGGCGTCGATCTGCATGGTGCAATCAAATTCCAAAAAAGTTGATTATGTGCAATTCAATGCGGAAACCTAGGGTAATCCGCGCCTGAATTTGCAATTTATCAGCCTGATCGCGCTGATAGTATGTATCCAGAATATAGCCCCCCGGAGCACAAAATGAACACCCGTGAAGCCTGCGTAAATGCCGATCGCCAGGACCCCCTGGCGCCCCTGAAGGACCGTTTCGACCTGCCGCCCGGCGTCCTCTACATGGACGGCAATTCCCTGGGCGTGCTGCCCAAGGAGGCCGCCGGCCGTGCCGCCGCCGTGATCGGCCAGGAATGGGGCGCGGGCCTGATCCGCAGCTGGAATACCGCGGGCTGGTTCGAACTGCCCACCCGCCTGGGCGACAAGCTGGGCCGCCTGCTGGGCGCGCGCGAAGGCGAACTGGTCGTGACCGACACGACCTCGCTGAACATCTTCAAGGCGCTGGCCGCCGCCCTGCGCATCCAGCAGCACCAGCACCCCAAGCGCCGCGTCATCCTGTCCGAACGCGACAACTTCCCCACCGATCTCTACATGATCCAGGGCATGATCGACCTGCTGCAGCAGGGCTATGAAATGCGCCTGATCGACGATGAACTGCCGCTGGAAAAGGCGCTGGACGAGTCCGTGGCGGTGATGCTGCTGTCGCACGTGAATTACCGCAGCGGCCAGATGCACGACATGGCCGCCGTGACCGCGCTGGCGCACGAGCGCGGCGCGCTGGCGATCTGGGACCTGGCGCACGCCGCGGGCGCGGTGCCGGTGGACCTGAACGGCGCCGACGCCGACTTCGCCGTGGGCTGCACCTATAAGTACCTGAACGGCGGCCCCGGTTCGCCCGCCTTCATCTGGGTGGCGCCGCGCCACACCAAGGACTTCTGGCAGCCGCTGTCCGGCTGGTGGGGCCACACGCGGCCATTCGATATGACCGTGGCCTACGAGCCGGCCGGCGGCGTGCGCCGCTACCTGTGCGGCACCCAGCCCATCGTGTCGCTGTCGCTGGTGGAATGCGGCCTGGACGTGGCGCACGCCGCCGACATGGCCGAGGTGCGCAAGAAATCCCTGGCGCTGGGCGACCTGTTCATCGCGCTGGTCGAAGAGCGTTGCGCCGGCCATCCGCTCACGCTGGTGACGCCGCGCAAGCACGCCGACCGCGGCAGCCATGTCAGTTTCCGCCACCCCAACGGCTTCGAAGTGATGCAGGCCCTGATCGCGCGCGGCGTGATCGGCGACTATCGCGAACCCGAGGTTCTGCGCTTCGGCCTGACGCCGCTGTACTTCGGCTACGCCGACGTCTGGGATGCCGTGGATATCCTGAAGGACGTGCTGGACACGCGTTCCTGGGACAAGCCGGAATTCAAGCACCGCGCCGCCGTGACCTGAGCGCCGCAACACAACCCCATTGCGCGGGCCAAACCGGCCCTACATCCACAAAGAGAGCGCAGGACCTGGAGGAGACAATGCAACAACAAAAAGGATTCGGCCAGATCGCCGAACGCGAGCAGGGCCTGAAGCGGCGGCTGACGTCGGGGCAGATGAGCATGATCGCCATCGGCGGCGCCATCGGCACGGGCCTGTTCCTGGGCAGCAAGTTCGCCATCGGCTTTGCCGGACCCAGCGTGATCATCAGCTACGCCATCGGCGGCCTGATCACGCTGCTGCTGATGGGCTGCCTGGCGGAAATGACGGTGGCGCATTCCACCTCGGGTTCCTTCGGCGCCTATGCCGAGCACTACGTCGGCCCGCTGGCGGGGTTTCTGGTGCGCTACGCGTACTGGTCCTGCGTGGTGCTGGCGGTAGGCACCGAAGTTACCGCCGTGGCCGAGTACATGAAGTTCTGGTTTCCGGACGTGCCCGGCTGGCAGTGGGTCTGCCTGTTCTCGGCCGTGCTGATCTTCATCAACGCCATGAGCGTCAAGACTTTCGGCACGGTCGAATACTGGTTCTCCACGATCAAGATCACCGCCATCGTCGCCTTCATCATCCTGGGCGCCTACGTGGTCTGGGGCAATCCGCAGTACGGCACCGCCCTGTACACCTCGCACGGCGGGTTCTTCCCGAACGGCGTCTGGGGCATGTGGATCGCCGTGGTCATTTCGATCTTCAGCTACCTCAGCGTGGAGATGATTGCGGTGGCCGCGGGCGAGGCCGAAGACCCCGAACGCGCGGTCAAGCAGGCGTTCCGCGCCACCATCGTCCGGCTGGTGGTGTTCTACCTGCTGACGCTGGCGCTGATCCTGGCCATCGTGCCCTGGGACGAGGCCGGCAAGGGCGGCAGTCCCTTCGTCAAGGTGATGCAGGCGCTGGAGATTCCGGGGGCGGCGGGCGTCATCAACTTCATCGTGCTGGTGGCGGCGCTGTCGGCCATGAACAGCCAGCTTTACATCACCACGCGCATGATGTTCAGCCTGTCGCGCGCCGGCCATGCGCCGTCCGCGTTCGGCAAGCTGACGCGCAGCGGCACGCCGCTGAACGCGCTGCTGCTGTCGACCAGCGGCATTGCCATCGCCGCGGTGCTGAACGTGCTGTACCCCGAGACCTCGTTCACGCTGATGATGGCGATTTCGATGTTCGGCGCGCTGTTTACGTGGATGATGATCTTCGTCACCCACTACTGCTTCCGCCGCCGCTGGGCGCGCGAAGGGGGCGGTAAATTGTCGTTCCGCATGCCGGGCTTTCCGGTGCTGACCCTGCTGGGCGCGGGCGCGATGCTGGCGATCCTGGCCACCACCTACTTCACCAGCGTCTTCAAGATGACGCTGGTGTTCGGTGTGCCTTTCCTGCTGGTGCTGGCCGTGCTTTATCAGCTGCTGTTCCGTCGGCGCGGCGAAGCCGTTGCGCTGACCCCGCGCGGCCAGCGTTCCTGACATAGCTGCGCCCGGTTCAGACGCGGGCCTGAGGCGCAAGCCTCAGGCCCGTATTTCATGGCCGGGCTTCAGGCGCTGGCCAAGGCGGGCGCAGGCTGCTGCGCAGCCTGTTCCTGCGGCGCCGGCGCGAACACGCGCAGCCGGTGGCCGTCGGGATCCAGCGCCACGAAGGTGCGACCGAAATCCATATCGGTGGGCGCTTGCAGGATGGGCAGGCCGCGCAGGCTCCAGTCCAGGTGGCGGCGGTCCAGCGCCTGCGCGTCCGAAACGGTAAAGGCGAGTTCGGTCGCGCCGCCGCGGCCGGCAGCGGCCGGCTCCACGGTATAGCGCGACCACAGGCCCAGCATCAGGCCGGAATCCAGCCTGAACAGTGCGAAGGTGGGGGAGCTTTCGAGGGGCGGACGCTGCAGCAGGGCGCTGTAGAATGCGGCGCTGGCGGCGGGCTTTTCGACGTAGAAAATCACGAAATTGGTGTCTGACATGATGCGCTCCGGGTGGTAGACGCGCTCATCTTAGACAGGGGTACTGTCAGTTTTTGGCAGTAGCTTTTATCTGCATTTTCATCCGCATTGCTTGGGCGATCGGTCGATCGCGCGCCACTCCTTCAGCAGCGCATGGCGGCGCTTGGGATAACGCTCACCGGGCGTCAGCGTGGCGATGCGATCGGTGCGGAAATGGCGGAAGTCCTGGCGCAGTTCGCACCAGGCCATGACGATGCGCACGCTGTCGAAAAACCCCAGCGCGAACGGCCAGATCACCCGCGCGGAATCGGCGCCCTTGTCGTCGCGGTACGTGATGTCGATCTTCTGTTCGCAGCGTATGGCGTGGCGGATCAGCGACAGGTCCACGCGGTCCACCACCTGCATCGCGCTGGGCCCGACCAGCAGCGGTATCGCATCCAGCCCGTCGCGCATTTCCGCCGGCAGCACCGCGCCGATCTTGGCCAGCGCGTTGCTCGCCGCCTGCGCCAGGCGCGGGTCGGCCCGGTCCGCGACCCAGCGCGTGCCCAGCACCAGCGCCTCGATCTCCTCGGTGCTGAACATCAGCGGCGGCAGCATGAAACCGGGCCGCAGCACGTAGCCCACGCCCGGTTCGCCCTCGATCTCGGCGCCCTGCGATTGCAGGGTGGCGATGTCGCGGTAGAGCGTGCGTATGCTGACGCCGAGGTCGGCGGCCAGTTGGCGGCCGCTGACGGGGCGGCGATGGCAGCGCAAGGTCTGCATCAGGCCCAGGAGGCGTTCGGTGCGGGACATGGGGGCGGGCGGGGATGGAGGATCCATAATGCTGCCACGAAATGTCAGCAGGCGGGGCTCCGTCCGCAACGGGATTTCAGGCCGGCGGCAGGGCCATCAGCCACTCGTGCACGCGCGCGGCCAGGTCCAGGCTGTTGCGGTCCATCATCAGCATGTGCGAATTGCCGGCGATGCCCAGCTCGGGCAGCGACAGCAAGGTGACGCAGGGATGCCGCCGCGCGAAATCGCGCACCCGCTCGCGCATGCGCGGCCAGCGCGGGTCCGTGTCCATGTTGTCGCCCATGAGGACCAGCGTGGGCGTGCGGTAGCCGGCGTCCAGTTGCGGGATGCTGGCCGGCTCCAGCGCCACCACGGCGCGCACCAGATCGGGCCGGGCGGCGGCCGCGCGGATGCCGAATACGCCCGCCTGCGAATGGCAGATGACGATCATGCGGCCGACCCGCTCCAGCAAGGCCAGATAGCCGCGCAGGACGGCGGCGTCGGTATGCACCCAGCGCGGCACCATCTGCGCGGCCAGCTCGCCGAAGGCTTGCACCGGGAACTGCGTGTTGCCATAGGCGCTGCCGGGGCCGGGGCGCGTGCCCGGGCGGCCGATGCGAAAGCGCGTGTAGCAGTCTTCCTGCGCCTGCACGATGGGCCCTTCCGTCCAGATCTCGGGGACCGGCGCGTAGCCTGAGCGGCCGCGTTCCACGGCATCGCACAGATAGGCGTCCCAGCCGCGGCGCAGGAAGGCATGGAGCCAGCCCTGGCGGCCATCGGGCGTGGTCTCCCACGCCGCGCCGGTCATGCCGCCGCCATGCCAGAAGGCCAGCGGCGGGCGGCCACTGGCCGGCTCGGCCAGGAAGTACTGCGCATACATCTGCTCGACGCGGTAGGTGCCGTTGGGGTCCAGCGCGACGGGCTGGCCGCCTTCGGCCATCACCACCTCGCGCCGCGGCAGGCCCGACAGGCTGACCTCGCGTCCGCCCACGTGGAAGGCGCCCATGTCGCGCAGCCGGATCGGCGCGAGCGCGTCCGATGCGTCGCGGCCGGGTTCGTCCGTCATCATTCGGCCCGGATGCGGTTGGCCTGGATCACGTCTTTCCAGCGCGCGGTCTCGGCCACCACAAAGTCGCCCAGCGCCTGGCGCGGCCCGGCGGCAGTCTCCACGCCCAATTCGCGCATCTTGGCGGCGACCTCCGGCGCCTGCAAGGCGTCGTTGAAGGCTTGGTGCAGCGCGGCCAGCGTGGCGTCCGGCGTGCCGGCCGGCGCCATGATGCCGAACCAGGGCGTGATCAGGAAATCGGCCACGCCGGCTTCGGCGAAGGTCGGCACGTCTGGAATGGCCGGCGCGCGCTTGGCGCTGGCCACGGCCAGCGCCCGCAGCTTGCCCGCGCGGATGTTCGCCAGCGAAGCCGGCAGGTTGTCGAAATACATGTCGACCTGGCCGCCCAGCAGGTCGGCCGCGACCTGCCCGGCGCCCTTGTAGGGAATGTGCGCCACATCGATGCCGGTGCGCAGCTTCAGCAATTCGGTGGCCAGGTGGGCCGAGCCGCCCACGCCCGACGAGGCCGAGTTCAGCTTGCCCGGATGGGCGCGGGCGTAGGCCAGCAGCTCGGCCACGGTCTGCGCTGGCACCTTGGGATTGACGACCAGCACGCTGGGCACCGTCCCGACCATGGCGACGGGCGCGAAGTCCTTGACGATGTCGTAGGGAGCGGGCTGGTAGAGCGAGGGCGCGACCGTGCAGCCGAAGGCGCACATCAGCAATGTGTAGCCGTCGGGCGCGGCGCGCGCCACCGCCTGCGCGCCGATATTGCCGCCGGCGCCGGCGCGGTTTTCCACGATCAGAGGCTGGCCCAGACGCTTGGCCAGGCTGTCGCTGAGGATGCGGGCCAGGATGTCGGGCGTGCCGCCGGCGGGGAAGGGCACCACCAGCGTCACGGGACGTTCGGGAAAGCCCGCCGCAGCGGCCGGCTGTGCGGCGCCCAGTAGCAGCGCAGCTCCGGTGAGCGCGGCCGCCATCCAGCGGCGGGGGGAAGCGCGCCAGCGCGCGGCGGTGGGGCCCAGGGGGATCATTGCGGCAGTCTCCGGAAAGTCGGGTCGGGTGCGGAAGGCCCCGATCTGCCGCGGACTGTAGCCAAGGCTGACCGCCTTGCCCAATGCTGGCTGCGCAAGCTGTATATGTCGAAAACGGTATGGAATTTTCAATGCATGCATTTCAGGCATAGTATGGGCGGCATGAGCGACGCCCAATCCCTGCCCTATCTGCGCCGGCTGGACATGAACCTGCTGCTGACGTTCGACGTCCTGATGCGCACTCGCAGCGCCACCGCCAGTTCAGCCCTGCTGCATAAGACGCAGCCCGCCATCAGCCGTGACCTGGCGCGCCTGCGCCGCCGGCTGGAAGATCCCTTGCTGGTGGTGGTGAAGGGCCGATTCATTCCGACGGAGCGGGCGCTGGAACTGCATTCGGCGGTGCATGACGCGCTGGCGCAGATCGAAGCGGCGCTGCGTCCGGCCGAGGCTTTCGACCCGGCCAAGGCCAGCGGCGTGGTCAATATCGGCACCGGCGCGCATAGCGAGATCCTGCTGGCAGCGCCGCTGATCGAACGTCTGCACCGCGCCGCGCCAGGCATCACACTGCGCTTCCAGTCGGTGCACGGAGACTTCGTGCCGGACGATCTGGACGCGGAGCGGTTGGACATGGCCATCGGCCTGTTCGGCAAGGTGCCGGCGCGTTTTCATCGGGATACGCTGCTGAAGGACCGGCGCGTGTGCGTGGTGTCGGCGCGGCATCCCTGGGCAGGCAAGCGCGCGCTGGCGCTGGCGGATCTGCCGTCCATCAAGTGGTTCGCCTTCGCGCACATGTATGGCCGGGAAACCAACTTCGACCGCGCGCTTAAGCCGGATGCCAGCCGGCTGGAATTTTCGGCCTACCTGTCCGGCTTCGGCATCACGCCCTATGTGCTGCTGGACACTGATTACGCCACCACCATGCCGGCCAGCGTGGCGCAGGTGCATGGCCGGCATTTCCCGCTGGCGACGCTGGAACTGCCTGCCAGCCTGCGCAAGATCGAACTGGTGATGGTGTGGCCGCGGCGCCTGCATACGTCGCCGTTGCAGGCCTGGCTGCGCGGGCAGATCCGCGAGGTGCTGCGGGAACGCGTGGACGCTCCCGCAGCCAGTGCGGCTTAGGAACCGACCTTCTTGCCAGTCGCCACGTCGATGGCCGAGCCGTCTTCCAGGCTGACGCGGTAGATCTCGCGCACCACGTTGCCGGCGAAGCCGATCTCGACGATGGACACGTCCTTGAAGGTGGTGTTGATGCCGTCCGGCAGCACGGCGTTGAACTTGTCGGACTCCTGCTTCATGGCGTCCTGCAGGCGCGTGTCGTACATCGCCATGCTGTAGACCAGGGTGGTGTGCGGATTGTGCGCGCGCACTTCCTTGCCGTCCTGCATGATGTTCACGCCGCTCACGCCCATGGTCTTGACCAGGTCTTTCCCGGCGTCGCCCATCTTGGCGTAGACCGGGCCGGTGACGCGCGGCAAGGGGCCGTCGCGCAGCGGCGCCAGGGCGGCGGTGGTGACGGTGTTGTAGCGCATCATGTCCTCGAAGCCCTGGCCGCTCTTGACCACGCCCAGGTCCAGCCACCACGGATGGCCCGCGCCCTTGGCGGCTTCGGTGGGATAGAAGTTCTTCAGCGTGACCTGCAGCGGGGCCGGCGGCTTGGGCAGGGCCTTGAGCATGCGGGCGGGCGTTTGCGGGTCGGCGCTGTGGATGTGCACCACCGTCACGTGCGGCATGTTGGGCGTTTCGGCCTCGGTCTTAAGGCCCAGCTTGAGCAGGTCGGCTTTCAGCGTGCCATTGATCTTGGCGTCCAGGATGGCGTTGACGTCCTGTGGCAGACGGTAGACCACGCCATAAGTTGCCTTGTGTTCTCGAAACCCGGTCTGGTCCAGGGCGCTGTTGTCGATGGGGGCGGCGGCATGCGCGGCCGAGGCGGATACGAACAGGCCGAGGGCGGCCAGCTGGAAGACACGCTTGATCATGGAGATTCCTTTTGTTTGTGTAGGCCCGCGAGAGTCATCCGCAGTGTGGCCAGCGCGGATGTAATGCGTATTGCACCAAGCAAAAGAATTCCGATACCAGCCTGCGCATGCCCGATAGCTGGCGGGCGCCGGCTGATATCCGCCTACGCAAAAAAGACGATGGCCACGATGGCGATGCCCAGCAGCAGGTTGATGCCGACCCAGCGGCGTATGCCGCCCATGGCCTGGCCGCCCTGGGGCCAGTCGGATGCGGCGACCGCCGCTCGCAACTGCGGGTAGAGCACGAAGCGGATGTAGGCGTAGATGGCCGTCATGACCAGGCCGCCCGAGGCCATGAGGGTCCAGCTGCGCGGCATGAAGAAGGAGCCGCCCGTCTGCGCGGCCTGGCTCGCTTCCTGGCCGATCATGAGCGCGCCCGAAAACAGGATCAGCACGATGGCCGCCAGCACGGCATTCAGGAATGGCCCCAGCACCGACGCCATCAGCCGCAGCCGGACCGGCGGTTCCAGTTGCGCGGCCGCCGGCCGCAGGAAACAGTGCGCGAACAGCATGCCCCCGACCCAGAGGATCACGGCCATCAGGTGGATGAATTTGAGCGCGGCATAGAGCATGGGGCAGGCCTGTAGGGAGGAATCCGTCCCCATCATATCGCCGTCAAGCGCGGCGCGCGGACTTGACCGGAATCATGGTTTTGCATTTAGAATGAGATTGATTTCTATTTGTGATTGAAAGTTCAGGGAGCCACCCGTGCCGAATCCCGCGGTCGCCGCCAGCGACAACGTCCAACTGCTGTACCGCGCTCATCACGGATGGCTGCATGGCTGGCTGCGCGCCAAGCTGGGCAACAGCTTCGACGCGGCCGATCTGGCGCAGGACACCTTCGTGCGGGTGCTGCGCCACCGCCATGAACTGGACGCCCTGCGCGAACCGCGCGCCTATCTCACCACCATCGCCAAGCGCCTGCTGCTGAATCACCACCGGCGGCGCTCGGTGGAGCAGGCCTATCTGGAAGCCCTGGCCCTGATGCCAGAGGCGCTGGCGCCCTCGGCCGAACAGCGCCTGATCATCCTGGAAACACTGCAGGAAATCGACGAGATGCTGGCTGGCCTGTCCCTGCCGGCCCGCCAGGCCTTCCTGATGGCGCAGCTGGAAGGACTGAGCCATGGCGAAATCGCCGCCCGCCTCAACGTGTCGCTGCGTACCGTGCACCGTTACATCGCCAAGGGATTCGAACAATGCATCATGGCGTCGATCTGAGCGCCCAGGCCGAGGCGGCGTCCGAACTGCCCGCCGTCGAACGCAGCGTGGCGCGCGAGGCCGCGCGCTGGCTGCTGCGGCTGAGTTCGGGCCGCGCCACCGACGCCGACCAGCGGGCCTGTGAACTGTGGCGCGCCAGCAAGGCCGAGCACGAGCACGCCTGGCAGCGCGCGCAGCGCGTGAACGAACGCTTCGGCCTGATCCCGGCGGCGCTGGGTATGGCGACCTTGAACCGGCCCGAGCTCAGAAGCCGCCGCGCCGCGCTCAAGACACTGATTGCGCTGGTGGTGGCCGGTCCTGTCGGCTGGGCCGCCTGGCGCGCCGATCCGCTCGACTGGACCGCGGACTACCGCAGCGCGCCGGGCGAGCGGCGCGAAGTGGCGCTGGCGGATGGATCCACGCTGCTGCTGAACACAGCCAGCGCCGTCGACGTGATGTACAGCTCCACGGCTCGCCTGGTGCGCCTGCGCGCCGGCGAGATCGCGGTGCATGCCGTGGCCGACACGGCGCCTGCGCCGCGGCCCTTCGTGGTGCGCACGAGCCAGGGAGACATCGAGGCGCAGTCCTCGCGTTTCTGCGTGCGCCAGGAAGGCGGCCTGTGCCGCGTCAGCGTGCAGGAAGGGCGGGTCCGCGTCGGCAGCGCCGCGCATCCGCGCAGCCTGATCAGCCTGGAAGCTGGCCAACAGAGCAGCCTGACGGACGAGGGCGCATCGCCGCCATCCCCCGCGGACCCGCATGCCAGCGACTGGCAGCGCGGCGTGCTGTACGCCAACCGCATGCGGTTGGACGCCTTTGCCGCCGAACTGGGCCGCTACCGTTCCGGCATCCTGCGTTGCGATCCCGAGGCGGCGCATTTGCGCATCTCAGGCGCGTTCCAGGTGCGCGACACCGATGCGGTCCTGGCGGCACTGCCCGCGACCTTGCCGGTGCAGGTGCGCTATCGCACGCCTTACTGGGTGACGATCACCTTGCGCGCGGCAGCCGAGGCCTGAACCCGCGCTGTTACAAAAAAGTGGAGGGCCAGCTGTCCGATTCGGATTTCACGAGGGTCATGGTCTGTAGAGGCAAACGAATGCCGACACCTTTTGGATCGAAAGGACGACCATGGCTTATCTCCCCGCCGGCCGCGCAAGCGGCTCCCGACCAGCCCGAGGCCTGCAATGCCGCATGACGCATCTAGCCGCCGCCGTGCAGGCCGCCCTGGCGCTGTCCGCGCTGTCCGCCGCCTTGCTGCCCGCAAGCGCCGCGTGGGCGCAATCCGCGCAGCAGACGCAGGCGCGCGGCTATCGAATTCCCGCGGGCACGCTGGCCGAGGCGTTGCCGCGCTTTGCCGACAGCGCGGGCGTGACGGTGCTGTTCGACGCGGCGCTGGTGGGCCAGCGCCGCACGGCGGGGCTCGATGGGGTTTATTCCGTGAATGAGGGCTTTGCGCGCTTGCTGGCGGGCAGCGGCCTGGGCGTGCAGGAGCGCAGCGCCCGCGTCTACGTGTTGCAGGCAATGCCCGCGGATGTGACGCAGTTGGCGCCCGTCCAGGTGGAAGGCGAGGGCGCGCCGGTCGCGCCGGCCTGGGAAACCAGCACCGACCGCAAGCGCCTGGACGAACTGCAGGTCAAGAACTGGAGCGATTTCGGCAAGCGCGCCGAGCCCGGCGTGAGCTTCAACCGCACGACCAACAGCATCAACATCCGCGGCCTGGATCAGGATCGCGTGCTGACACGCGTGGACGGCATCCGCCTGCCGTGGCTGGACGACGGCGCGCGCGGCCTGAAGGGCGGGCTGGAAGCGGTAGATTTCAACAGCCTGTCGCGGCTGGACATCGTGCGCGGCGCCGACGCCAGCGGCGGCGGTTCCGGCGCGATTTCCGGCACTGCCGACCTGTACACGCTGCAACCGTCGGACCTGCTGACAGACGGCAAGACCTTCGGCGCGCTGGCCAAGACCGACTACGACACGGCCGACAGCAGCTGGGGCGCCAACGCCGCCCTGGCGGGCCAGATCCACAGCAATACGTTCTGGCTGGTGCAGGCGGGCGTACGCAACGGCCATGCCCTGGACAACCGCGGCGACGTGGGCGGCTACGGACCCAAGCGCAGCGAACCCAGCCCGGAAGACTACGACCAGCGCAGCTTCCTGCTGAAGCTGCAGCAGCGCGTCGAAGGCGGCCACCGCTTCGGCCTGACCGGCGAATACTTCAAGCGCAACGCCGACATCGACAATATGTTCGAGCAGGGCGCGGGCACCAGCTATCTGTACGGCGAGAACAGCACCCGCAAGGAAACCGAGCGCCAACGGGTGTCGCTCGATTACTCGTACAAGGCGCCCGGTGCGGACAGCCTGATCGACACGGCCACCGCGGTCGTCTACTGGCAGCGCCTGCAGCTGGACAGCTCGCTGAGCGGCGTGCGCAGCGTCGATTCCCGGGCCTACGCCATACCGGGCGATCCGTTCCGTTACGGCTATCCCAGCGGGCCTTACGGCCGCAGCAACTCCATCCGGCAGACCATGTTCGGCGCCAATGCCGAAGTCACCAAGCGCCTGGCGGGCGCCTCGGTGTCGCAGTTGTGGACCGTAGGCGGGGAGTGGTATGGCAACAAGACCGAGCAGTACTCAAGCGGCTACGACAATTGCCCGGTGATCCGGCCGGGCACGCCGGCGCCCATGGGCCCGCGCCTGTGCGACATGCTGCACACCAACCAGGCCGATGTGCCGCAATCCAAGGGCAATCAATGGGCCCTGTGGGTGCAGGACGAATTCAGCTTCGCCGACGGCCGCTACACCATCATGCCGGCGCTGCGCTACGACCACTACGAACAGAAGCCGCAGTCCACGGCCAGCTACGAAAGCAACCCGAACGCAGGCGCGCTGCCGCCGTCCAACAGCGGCAGCCGTTTCTCGCCCAAGCTGCTGGCCACCTGGAAGGCCGCGGATGAGCTGAGCCTCTACGCGCAATACGCCTACGGTTTCAAGGCGCCCAGCCCGACCCAGCTCTACACCAACTACGGCGGCCCCGGCACCTACCTGCGCGTGGGCAATCCCTATCTGAAGCCCGAAACCAGCAAGGGCTGGGAGCTGGGCGCCAAGATCGGTTCCGATTCCCTGGGCGGCGCGGTATCGTTGTTCGACAACCGCTACCAGAACTTCATCGATGGCGACGTGCCGCTGAACGCGTCCTCGCCCCAGTGGCAGCCGGGCTGGGCCGGACAGTATCCCTTGGGCGTGACCGGCAACGTCAATCGCGCCAAGGTGCGCATCTATGGCGCCGAAGCCAGCGCGCACTGGAAGTTTTCGCCAGGCTGGCGCACCTGGGGCTCGCTGGCGTGGGCCGTGGGCAAGGACGAGAGCACGGGGCAGTACCTGAACTCGGTGGCGCCGCTGAAGGCGGTGCTGGGCCTGGGCTACGGCCGCGACGTGTGGGGCGTGGACGCCATGCTGACTACCGCCCTGAAGCGCGACAAGGTCGAGTATCCCGAGGCCACGGCCACGGCGCGCAATCCCGATTTCCAGGCGCCCGGCTACGGCGTGGTGGACCTGATGGGCTATTGGCGTCCGGCCGCGGTGAAGGGGCTGCAGGTGCAGGCAGGCGTTTTCAATCTGTTCGACAAGAAGTATTGGGAGGCCATCAACGTGCCGACCGCCGGCGCCATCGCCATTCCGCGGCCGGTCGATTGGTACACGGAACCGGGACGCAGCCTGCGCGTCTCACTGACATACCAGTATTGATCCTGACCCGCCGCCGGTCCGGGCAATGCCGGGACGGCGGCGGTCTACGCAAACCTTAGCAACGGCCGGAGGGCCCACGATGAGCAACACCGATTTCATGTCCCGCGCCCAGGAACTGCGCGCTCGCAACGAGGCCCTGGCCGCCTCGCAACCCAAGCTGCGCGCCCGCAACCTGGCGCAATCGCTGGGAGTGTCCGAAGCCGAGTGGGTCGCGGCCGAATGCAGCGGCCTGAAGGCCACCGCCCTGCACGGCACGCCCCAGGAGATCTTCCGCGAACTGGGCACGCTGGGCCCGGTCATGGCGCTGACGCGCAACGACTGGTGTGTGCACGAGCGTCACGGCGTGTATGAGGACATCCAGGCCGACGGTCCGGTAGGCCTGGTGCTGGGGCCGGACATCGACCTGCGCGTTTTCTTCACGGCCTGGAAGTCGGCCTGGGCGGTCGAGCAGGACGGCCGCCACAGCCTGCAGTTCTTCGACGGCGCGGGGGTGGCGGTGCACAAGGTCTACCGCACCGACGCCACCGATGCCTCCGCCTACGATGCCCTGGTCGCCAAGTTCGCGGGCGAGGCGCAATGGCCCGAGACCCAGCCCTATGCGCCCGCCGCCGACGCCGACCGGGTCGAGGACGGCGCGCAGTGGCGCGAGGCCTGGCTGGGCATGCAGGACACGCACGAATTCTTCCCCCTGCTGCGCAAGTTCAAGGTGTCGCGCCTGGCCGCCCTGGCGGCCGCGGGCGAGGACCTGGCGCAGCAGGTGCCGGCCGATGCCGTCGAACGCATGCTGGAATCCGCGGCGCAGTCCGGGCTGTCCATCATGTGCTTCGTGGGCAACCGCGGCATGATCCAGATCCATACCGGCCCGGTGCAGCAATTGCGCCGCACCGGCCCCTGGTACAACGTGCTGGACCCCAAGTTCAACCTGCACCTGGACACGACCGCCATCGCGTCCGCCTGGGTGGTGAACAAGCCGACCACGGACGGCTGGGTCACCTCGCTGGAGCTGTATTCCGCCACCGGCGACCTGATCGCGCAGTTCTTCGGCGAGCGCAAGCCCGGCAAGCCGGAGCTGGCGCAATGGCGCGAACTGATGATCAGCCTGTGCAGCGTGCCGCTGGCCGCCTGAGCCCATAAGGACGTAGCGATGAAAAAATGGTTGGCAATGGCGGCGGGCTGGGCAATCGCGCTCGGCGCGTACGCGGCGCCGCCCGCCCGGGTGGTGACCCTGGGCGGCACCGTGACCGAGATCGTGTATCAGCTGGGGCAGGGCGACAAGCTGGTGGGAGACGATCTCTCCAGCCTCTATCCCGAGGCCGCGACCAAGCTGCCGCGCGTCGGCTACTACCGTTCGGTACCGGTGGAAGGCGTCTTGTCGCTCAAGCCCGATCTGGTGCTGGCTTCCGAGCAGGCCGGACCGCCGGACGCGCTCAAGCGCCTGGCGGATGTCGGCGTGCGCGTCGTCACCGTGTCGGACGCGCCGTCGGTGGATTCGCTCAAGTCGCGCATCCGCAGCATTGCCGATGCGCTGGGCGTGGCGCCGGCGGGCGAACGCATGGTGGAAGACGTCACGCGCGAGCTCGCGCGCGCCGAGGCGGTACCCGCGACGCGCGCGCGGGCGCTGCTGCTGATCAATCGCACAGGCTCGCCGCAAGGCGCCGGCCGCGACACCGCCGCCAACGAAGTCATGCACCTGGCGGGGCTGGTGAACGTGCTGCAAGACCAGCATGGCTACAAGCCCTTGTCGGCCGAGGCCATGGGGGCGCTGGCGCCCGACCTGATCATCGTGACGCAGGCATCGCTGGACGCCGGCGGCGGCATGGACGCCTTCCTGCGCATGCCGGGCATCGCATCCACCCAGGCGGCCGCGAAGCGGCGCGTCGTCGTGATGGACGACCTGCTCATCCTGGGCATGGGACCGCGCCTGCCGCTGGCGCTGACCCAGCTCAAGCAGGAGGTTGCGCATGTCATGGCGCGTTAGCGCGCCGCTGGCGTTGGGCCTGCTGGCAGCGGCCCTGATGCTGGCCGTGGTGGCCGCCACCGCCAACGGCGCGGTGGCGATCCCCTTGCGCGAGCTGCCGTCCCTGCTGTGGGGCGCGCCCACGCCGGAGACTGCCCTGTGGCGCAATGTGCTGATCGACATCCGCTTGCCGCGCGTGCTGTTCGCGCTGGTGGCGGGCGCGGGCCTGGCGGTGTCCGGCGCGGCCATGCAGGCGCTGTTCCGCAATCCGCTGGCCGAACCCGGCCTGATCGGCATCTCGGCGGGCGGCGCGCTGGGGGCGGTGGCCGCCATCGTGCTGACGTCCGGCGGCTTCTGGATCACCGCGCCTGCCGCCTTCGCCGGCAGCCTGCTGGCCACGCTTTGCGCCTACGCGGTGGGCCGGCGCGTGCCGGGCGTGGCGGGCCTGTTGCTGGCAGGCGTGGCCATCACGGCCATGGCGTTCAGCCTGATCGGCCTGTTCACCTTCGTCGCCACCGACGCGCAGCTGCGCGACCTGACGTTCTGGAACATGGGCAGCCTGGGCGGCGCGAACTGGAAGGTGCTGGCCTTCCTGGGACCCTGGGTGCTGCTGGTAAGCCTGTGGCTGATGAGCCAGTGGCGCGTCATGAACGCGCTGCTGCTGGGCGAGCGCGAGGCCCAGCATCTGGGCTACACGCTCAAGCGCGTGCGGGCCAGGCTGGTGCTGGCCAGCGCGCTCATCGTCGGGCCCCTGGTCGCCGCCACGGGCACCATTGTCTTCGTCGGCCTGGTGGTGCCGCACCTGGTGCGCATGACACTGGGCGCCAATCACCGCTGGCTGCTGCCTGCGACCATCCTGGCCGGCGGCCTGGCGCTGATCCTCGCGGATTGGCTGGCGCGTACCGTGGTGGTGCCGGCGGAGCTGCCTATCGGCCTGGTGACGGGCCTGGTGGGCGGGCCGTTCTTTCTGTGGCTACTGGCGCGCGGACGGAGGATAGGATGACGCTAACCGCGCAAAACGTGACGGTGAATCGCGGCGCAGTGCGCATTCTCACCGATGTATCGCTGGACATTCGTCCGGGAGAAGTCGTGGGCCTGCTGGGGGCCAACGGCGCCGGCAAATCCACCTTGCTGGGCGTGTTGTCAGCGGAATTGCCTGCCGATGCGGGCCAGCTGAGTCTGGGCGAAACCTCGCTTGCCGCCATGCCGCACCGGCAGCAGGCGCGCCGCCGCGCCGTGCTGCCGCAAAAGCCGGGGCTGACCTTCGACCTGAGCGTGCGCGAGGTGGTCGCCATGGGCGCCTATCCGTTCCCGGAGTTGGCGCCATCCGTGGTGGACGCGCTGGTGACGCAAACGCTGGGCGAGGCCGACGCCGCGCATCTTGCCGGGCGGCGCTATCCCGAGCTGTCCGGCGGCGAACAGCAGCGCGTCCAGTTCGCCCGCGTACTGGTTCAATGCCATGCCGCGCGCGAACGCGACGAGCCGCGCTACCTCTTGCTGGACGAACCCACCGCCAGCCTGGATCCCAAGCACCAGGGCGACCTGCTGCGGCGCTCCTGGGAGCTGGCCCATGCCGGCAATACGGGTGTACTGGTGATCCTGCACGACATGAATCTGGCCGCCCGCTGGTGCGACCGCCTGCTGCTGCTCAGCGGCGGACGCGGCATCGCCCAGGGGACGCCGGCAGAGGTCCTGACGCCGGCCAATCTGTATCTGGCCTACGGTATCGACGCGCAGGTGATCGCGCATCCCCTGCAGGCCGGCCGCCTGCTGGTGCTGATGGCGTGACTCGGGCTGTGGGGCCGGTAAAATAGGCGTTACGCTGGTATTCGCCTTTTTCAACATTTACCCAACAGGACCCCGTGTCATGCCTACTTTTGACGTCGTCTCCGAAGTCGACAAACACGAACTCTCCAACGCTGTCGATCAAGCCAACCGCGAACTGGCCACCCGCTTCGATTTCAAGGGCACCGACGCCAAGTTCGAGCTCGACGAATTTGTCGTGACCCAGGTCGCTTCCAGCGCCTTCCAGCTCAAGCAGATGCTGGACATCCTGCGCGGCCGCCTGTCGGCCCGCGGCATCGATGTGCGCTGCCTGGACGTGGCCGATCCCCTTGAAAACCTGGGTGGCGCCCGCCAGAAGGTCACCATCAAGCAAGGCATCGAGCAGCCGGTGGCCAAGAAGCTCATCGCCGCCATCAAGAACGCCAAGCTCAAGGTGGAATCGCAGATCAACGGCGACAAGCTGCGCATCAGTGGCAAGAAGCGCGACGACCTGCAGACCGCCATCGCGCTGCTGAAGAAGACCGACGTCGACCTGCCGCTGCAGTTCGAAAACTTCCGCGACTGATCCGCCCCGCGCCAGGGTGCCGCGCACCCTGCGGACCTGGAGGGGCCATGGGACATTCCAACGAGTTGCAGCTGGTCGTCGAACTGGTGCGCGCCGGCGGCATGTCCGCCGCCGCCCGCGAGCTGGGCGTCACGCCGGCCGCGGTCAGCAAGCGGCTGGCCCAGATCGAGGCGCGGCTGGGCGTGCGGCTGGTCAATCGCAGCACGCGACGCCTGAGCCTGACCGCGGAAGGCGAGGTCTACCTGGAGAACGCCCGCCGCATCCTGGGCGAGATCGAAGACCTGGACCAGTTGATCGCCAGCCGCCAGGACAGTCCGCGCGGCCTGCTCAAGATCAACGCGCCGCTGGGTTTCGGCCGCAGCTACATCGCGCCCGCGATTGCGGAGTTCGCTCGGAAATATCCCGAGGTGTCGCTGCAATTGCAGCTGACCGACAGCCCGGCCGACTTCGTGCAGGACGCCGTCGATGTGGCCGTGCGCTTCGGCGACCTGCCCGACACCCGCCTCATCGCCCGCAAGATCGCGCCTAACCGGCGCCTGGTCTGCGCGTCGCCGGGCTACCTGAAGGCCCACGGAGTGCCTGCCACGCCGCACGACCTGGCGCGGCACCAGTGCATCGTGCTGCGGCAGAATGAAGCCGCGTACGGCCTGTGGCGTTTCACCAAGGGACGCCGCAGCGAGACCGTGAAGGTGCGCGGCAACCTCAGCAGCAATGACGGGGAAGTGACGCTGACCTGGGGCCTGGCCGGCCTGGGCATCCTGCAGCGCGCCGAATGGGATCTGGCGCGCTATCTGCGCAGCGGCAGGCTGGTGCAGGTGCTGGAAGACTACGCCTTGCCGCAAGCCGACATCTACGCTGTCTTTCCGGAACGGCACCACCTGTCGGCCAAGGTGCGCGTGTTCGTGGACTTCCTGGTGGCGTATTTCCGCAAGGGCGCGGAAGACCAGTGGTGAACCCGGGCCGCGCTCAGGCCGTCCACAGGTGCTGCGCCGCGTATGCGCGCCAAGGCCGCCAGGTTTCGGCGCGGGCCAGCAATTGCGCCGGGGTATAGGTCCGCGCTTCCAGTCTTTCGAGTCCGCGGATCAGGCCGATGTCGGCGGACGGAAACGCGTCCGGCTCGCGCAACTGGCGCAGCGCGATGTATTGCGCCGTCCATTCGCCCACGCCGCGTATCGTGCGCAGCCGGCGCACTGCGTCTTCCAGGCCGCCGGCGGCATCGAACAGATGCTTGTCCGCCACTGCCGCCGCGGCGACCGCCGACAAGGTGGCCGCGCGGCTGCGCGGCATGCCCAGCGACGCAAGCTCGGCCGGCGCCACGGCTTCAGGCAAGGGGAACACATGCGTCAGCGCGCCTTCGGGACGGGTCATGGCGGCGCCGTGCGCGGCCACCAGCTTGCCGGCCAGGCGTATGGCCGCAGCCACCGTGATCTGCTGCCCGAGCACGGCGCGCATGGCCAGCTCGAAGCCGTCCCAGGCGCCAGGCACGCGCAGGCCGGGCCGCGCGCGGATCAGTTCGGTCATGACGGGATCGCTGGCGAACTGCGCGGCGATGGCGACCGGATCGCTGGCCAGATCGAAGACGCGGCGCAGGCGCGCGATGATGGCCGGCAGCGCTTGCAGCCGGGGAAAGCGCACCGTGGCCTCGAGCGCAT
Organism: Achromobacter sp. ACM03; assembly: GCF_014851665.1. Taxonomy (NCBI): domain Bacteria; kingdom Pseudomonadati; phylum Pseudomonadota; class Betaproteobacteria; order Burkholderiales; family Alcaligenaceae; genus Achromobacter; species Achromobacter sp. ACM03. The sequence goes on from NZ_JACVAD010000002.1 coordinate 1,229,618, forward strand.
CGCCGCGGCCCGGGCGCACCGTCACCGTGCCCTGGCAGCCGTCCAGCAGGACAGTGCGCGCATAGCTGTCGTCCGTGACGTGTTCGATGCCGGGAATCGCGCGCAGCCGCAGGAAAGCCAGCATGGCGTCCCAGTCGTAGGGCGGACGGTAGCGCAGCAGCAACTTGATCTCGCCTTCCTGCGCCGCGGAAACTTCCGGCTTGCCGGAGCGCCGCAGCTCGCCCGGGGCGCGCGCGAACAGGTCATGGAAGATCTCGTTGAAGCGGCGGATGCTGCCAAAGCCCGACGCGAAAGCGATCTCCGCCATCGGCAGCCGGGTTTCGTGGATCAGCTGCTTGGCCAGCAGCACGCGCCGCGTCTGGGCCACGGCCACGGGCGAGGCGCCCAGGTGCTGGCGGAACTGGCGCCGCAACTGGCGTTCGCCCACGCCCAGGCGCTGCGCCAGCGCGTCCACCCCGTCCTCGTCCAGCGCGCCCAGTTCGATCAGTTGCAGCGCGCGCGCCACGCTGTCGGGCAGTTCATGCCCGGGTCCGACTTCCGGCGCGGTCTCGGGTCGGCAGCGCAGGCAGGGGTGATAGCCGGCTTCCTGCGCCGCCGCCGCGGTGGCGTAGAACGTGACGTTCTTCGACAATGGCGTGCGCGCGGGGCAGACCGGGCGGCAATAGATGCGCGTGGTCTTCACTGCCGTGAAGAAGCGGCCGTCGTAACGGGAGTCGCGCACTTGGATGGCGCTGTAGCAGGCGTCGTGGTTCAGGTCCATGGAATCATGCTAACGCCGCGGCGGGCGTCGGATCTAGCGGTTTTCGGACAGTGTTGTGGATGCGGCATTCCTGTCCGAAAACCGCCAGCGCATGGCTCGCTCCCCCGCCTATATTGTTTGCGTCGATCATCGCAGGAGGCCATCCCATGCCAGCCCGTACCCAGACATTTCTGCTTGAACGCGTACCCACGCCCATCGGCCTGATGCTGGTCCTGAGCGACGAGCAGCGGCGCCTGCGGGCGGTCGACTGGGAGGACTACGAAGCGCGCATGCATCTGTTGCTGCGCAGGCAGTACCGCCATCAGAACGTGGCGCTGCGCGATGCGGCCCAGGCCTCGCCCGCGCGGCGCGCGCTGCTGGATTACTTCGACGGCGACGTGCGCGCCATCGACGCGCTGGATGTGGCCACGGGCGGCACGGACTTCCAGCGGGAAGTGTGGCGGGCGTTGCGCGAAGTGTCGGGCGGCCAGTCGATCAGCTATGGCGCGCTGGCGCATCGCATTGCGCGTCCCGCAGCCGTGCGAGCGGTGGGCGCGGCCAATGGGGCGAATCCCATAGGCATCGTCGTGCCTTGCCACCGCATCGTGGGCGCTGACGCCGCCCTGACCGGTTACGGCGGCGGACTGCACCGCAAGCGCTGGCTGCTGGATCACGAGCAGAGATGGCTTGAAAATTCTTGTGACAGGGTTGAATAGATTTGTAGCTTGTTAAGCATCTGATGGGCATATCATGCGTCCCCTTCAGAGCAACCCGCAACAGGAAACAAAGATGTTTATGCCGCGCCCCTTGCGCATGTCCGCAGTTCTGGCCGTCACGCTGGCGCTCGCCGCGTGCGGCGACGATAGCGCCAAGAAGGAAGCGAAAGCGCCCGAGGCGGCCACCGCCCAGGCCGAGATCACCAAGTACAACCAGTACGTCGACACCGCCAACAGTATTTCCACGACTTTCGAGCAGGCGCTGGAACGCTACGAGGCCTATGCCGTCCCGGCGCTGAAGGAAGGCAAGCCGCTCAAGGATTTTGTCATCAGCAATGATTCGACGATCCAGCGCACCAAGGAGAAGCTCGACCGCGCGCTGGCGATGACGACGCCCATCGCCGAGATCGACGGGCCGGCCAAGGAATTCTCGGATGCGTTGGGCAAGCTGGCGCCGCTGAGCCACGAACTGCAGAACTATGCCGCAGCCAAGACCTTCCTGTCCGACAACGGCGCGCTGGCGCGCGAGAAGAGTCCGGCCTATGTCGCGGCGCTGACCGAAGTCGTGAAGGCGGAGAACGGCTTCTACCGCGGCATCTCCATCAAGGACACGGCCAACACCAAGGAAGCCTTCGAGAAAGCCAAGAAGGACACGGTCGCCTACTACCGCGCCGGCATGGTCTATTACGGCAAGGCCACGATGGACAAGGCCTCGGGCGTGTTTGAGGGCAAGGGCCTGGGCGCCGACCAGGACGCGTTCAAGCAGGAGCTGGACAAGATGAACGAAATGGCGCTGGGCTTCGACAAGAAGACGCGTGAAGCCGACGCCAAGGGCTGCTCCGGCATGATGATGAACGTCAACGGCTTCCTGGCCTCCGGCCGCAAGATCCTGGAACACACCAACAATGGCCGCTACAAGGAAGACGCCGCGCGCACCGGCGCGTTCAAGATGATGCGTCCCACCATCGAAGACGACGCCAACAGCCTGCGCCAGAACTTCAACAACCTGATCTCCGACCTGAACATCGGCCGCTGCTGATCGCAGCGCGCCCGCGGCTGGTTCATGGCCGCAACCTGACACAGCGCCCCATGCGGGCGCTGTTTTTTCATGTGCGTCCGGTTTCTCCGTCTGCCACCTTCAACTCCAGGTAAAAGATGTTGTGAATTCCACGGCGCCCGCAGGCCGCGGGCCTCAGTACAGTGCCGACAGCATCTCACCAGCAAGGAGCCCAGTCGGCACATGAAGACCTATCGCATCGCAACCATCCCCGGCGACGGCATCGGCAAGGAAGTAATACCCGCCGGACAGCGCATCATGCAGGAACTGGCCCGGGACGGCGGCCTGAGTTTCGAGTTCGAGGATTTCGACTGGGGCGGCGACTACTACCGCAAGCACGGCGTGATGATGCCGGCCGACGGCCTGGATGCGCTGCGCGGCAAGGACGCCATCCTGTTTGGTTCTGCCGGTGATCCGCACATCCCCGACCACATCACCCTGTGGGGCTTGCGGCTGAAGATTTGCCAGGGCTTCGACCAGTACGCCAACGTGCGTCCGACGCGCATCCTGCCGGGCATCGACGCGCCGCTCAAGCGCTGCGCGCCGGGACAGCTGGATTGGGTCATCGTGCGCGAGAACTCCGAAGGCGAATACTCCGGCGTGGGCGGCCGGGTCCACCAGGGCCATCCGCTGGAAGCCGCGACCGACGTGTCCATCATGACCCGCGCGGGCGTCGAACGCATTCTGCGCTTCGCCTTCAAGCTGGCGCAATCCCGTCCGCGCAAGTTGCTGACGGTAGTCACCAAGTCCAATGCGCAGCGCCACGCCATGGTCATGTGGGATGAGATCGCCATGGAGGTGAGCCGCGAGTTCCCGGACGTGACCTGGGACAAGGAACTGGTCGACGCGGCCACCGCCCGCATGGTGAACCGCCCCGCCTCGCTGGACACCATCGTCGCCACCAACCTGCACGCCGACATCCTGAGCGACCTGGCGGCGGCGCTGGCCGGCAGCCTGGGTATCGCGCCCACCGGCAACATCGACCCGGAACGCCGCTATCCCTCCATGTTCGAACCCATCCACGGATCGGCTTTCGACATCATGGGCAAGGGCCTGGCGAACCCGGTCGGCACCTTCTGGTCCGTGGTCATGCTGCTGGAGCACCTGGGCGAAACGCAGGCCGCCGCGCGGCTGATGCAGGCGATCGAAAGCGTGACTGCCGATCCTTCTCTGCACACGGGCGACCTGGGCGGAACCGCCACCACGGAGCAAGTCACGGCGGCCGTGTGCGCGAAGCTGGCGGCTGCGGACAGGGCCAAGGCCGCATAGGCGAAGCAAACCCGAAGCGGGATCGGGGCGCAAGACCCCAGGCCCGCTGCGGGATCCACGAGAACAAGCGAATTCCATTCGTACCGAGGAGACAAGCATGCACAAGAGAACGAACCCTGCGCGCATCCTGGCGCTGGCCTGCCTGGCGGGCCTGTCCTTCGCCGGCGGCGCGCAGGCGCAGGGCTATCCGGCCCGGCCCGTGAACCTGGTCGTGCCGTTTCCGGCCGGCGGCACCACCGACGTGCTGGCGCGCGCGCTGGGCCAGGAGCTGGCCAAGAGCCTGGGCCAGCCGGTGGTGGTGGAGAACAAGCCAGGCGCGGGCTCGACCCTGGGCGCGGACTACGTGGCCAAGGCCGCGCCCGACGGCTACACGCTGCTGATGGGTGCCGTGCACCACACCATTGCGACCAGCGTCTACAAGAGCCTGCATTACGACTTCCAGAAGGATTTCGCGCCGGTGACCACGGTGGCCTTGGTGCCCAACGTGCTGGTGGTCAATCCCAAGCTGCCGGCGCAGGACGTGAAGTCCTTGCTGAAACTGGCGCAAGGCCAGCCGGGCAAGCTGACCTATGGCTCGAACGGCATGGGCACGGGGCAACACCTGATTGGCGCGCAGTTCGAAAAGGAAGGGCATGTGCAGTTGCTGCACGTGCCCTACAAGGGCAGCGGGCCGCTCACCACCGACCTGCTGGGCGGCCAGATCGACATGTCCTTCGACACGGTGACGCCGGTGCTGGCACACATCCAGAGTGGCAAGCTGCGCGCGCTGGCTGTCACCACCAATCAGCGTTCGGCCGCGTTGCCCGATGTGCCGACCATGGAGGAGGCCGGTCTGAAGCCCTTCAACATGGGGACCTGGTTTGGCGTGCTGGCGCCGGCGGCCACGCCTGCGGACGTGGTCGGGCGCCTGAATGCCGAGATGGTCAAGATCATCCGTTCGCCCGACTTCTCGCGGCGGATGGCCGAGATCGGCGCTGTGCCTATCGGCGATACGCCAGCCGAGATGAAGGCGCGCATCGGCACGGATACCGAGAACTACGCCAAGCTGGTCAAGGACGCCAAGGTCGCGATCAACTGAGCGCGGCGTTCGTTCAGGCGCGGATCCAGCCGCGCGCGATCGGCAGGGCCAGGACCTTGCGGTACAGCCCCTGCGTCAGGCCCGTTAGAGGTTCGCCGCAGCGGCGCCACGCCATTGCGGTCAGCGCGGCGGCCACCGGCGCCAGCAGGAGTCCGCCCAGGATGTCCAGCGGGAAATGCACGCCCAGGTAGACGCGGGAAGCGCCCACCAGCACGGCCGCGGCCAGCGCCAGCCAGCCCCAGCCGGCCCAGCGCCGGTCATAGATCAGCGCGAACGCCAGCGTGGCGATGATGATGGTGTGGTTGCTGGGAAACGACGACGTCGCCTTGTGCGGGAAGAAGGCGTGTCCCAGGCCGATGACGAAGGGCCGCGCATGCGGCCACAGCGCGCCGCACAGGTAGCTTGCGAACAGCGCCACGGCGATGCTGGCCAGCGCCTTCAGCGCGACCTCGCGCTGCGGCCGGCCGCCCCACAGCCACAGGGCGGCCAACACGACCGGCACCAGCAGGATCAGCCGGTTCGCCACCAGCATGGCGGCGTGGATCTGCCAAACCGGAGTGGCCGGGTCGGCGTTGATCGAGAGAAAAAGGGACTGGTTGAGGCTTTCAAGGGAATTCATGACTTGTCATCGCGGCGTAATGAAACGATTGCCGCGATGGTAATGATCCCAGCCGTCAGTCCGCTTACAAAAGGCCGCGGACTGCGTCCTTTTACTTCTGGATGCGTTTGCCCTGCGCGTCGATCACGGCTTCGCCGTCTTCCTTGGCGAAGGCGCCTTGCTGCGGGGCGGGCAGGATGTCCAGCACCAGTTCCGACGGGCGGCACAGGCGCGCGCCCAGCGGCGTAACGACAAAGGGGCGGTTCAGCAGGATGGGGTGCTGCTCGATCGCGTCCAGCAGCGCGTCGTCCGAGAGGGAAGCGTCATCCAGGCCCAGTTCCAGGTAAGGCGTGCCTTTCTCGCGCAGGGCCTCGCGCACGCTGACGCCGGCCTTCTTGAAGAGTGCCTTCAAGGTGGCGCGCGAGGGCGGCGTTTCCAGGTACAGCACGACCTCCGGTTCGATGCCGGCGTTGCGGATCATGGCCAGGGTGTTGCGCGAGGTGCCGCACTTGGGGTTGTGATAGATGGTTACGTCGGACATGGAAGCTCCTCTTTCCGGTAGATCGTCATGCAAGGCTGTGAGCATAGTGCATCCGCGCCGGCGCTTCAGGCCCGCAGCTTCTTGCCCAGCCGCCGCCAGCCTATCACCGCGCCGGTCAGGCTGAGCGCCGCGCCGCCCAGGCTCAGGAACACCAGGAGGGCGTCCCACAGCGGACGGCGCGACAAGAGGCCGGTCCAGTCCCAGCTATGCAGAAAGGCAAACAGCCAGCGGCTGGTGCGCGAACCGCTGTCCTGCCGGCTCACGATCTGTCCCGTGCGCGGGTCCAGATAGACCCAGGTCGCCTGCGGATCGTCATAGGTCAGCCGCCATACGGGTAGCGGCTTCTCGACATGGCCAAGCATCGCGTGCTCGTCGCGGGCGTAGTAATAGAAGTCATAGGCCTGCAGCGTTTCGGCGCTGGCGAGCCGGGCGCCGGGGACCAGCCGGGCGGCGGCGGCGCGCAGGGCCGCCGGGTCGAACGTGTAGGGCTGCGCGTTGCCGGCCGACAGCACCAGCGGGGCGCCTGCGGCGCTGCGCGCCAGCACCACGTCCTGGCCGTCGGCGCGGGCCCAGCGCAATTCGCGCGGGGCGGCGGGCAGGGCTGCGATCAGTTCCCGGAGCGTGGCCAGCGTGTTCCCCGGCGCGCCGGCATAGGCTCCCTGGGCCAAGGGCGGCGCTCCGCTGCTGAACAGCTTCCACGGATTCATCGACATCAGTCCGCTGAAGATCCAGGTGATGGTGATGGCCGCGAACAGCAGGCCGCTCAGGTGGTGCCAGCGCATCATGTTTTCGCGGTAGGGCGAACGGCTGCCGCTGGCATAGGGCCGCGAAAAGCGCCAGCGCAGGATGCCGACCACCGTGCCCGTCACGGCCAGCAGCACGCCTGCGACCGACAGCCACACCACGATGTCGTGCCACCAACCGTCCAACGCATTGCCGCGGAACGGATACAGCCAGTGGATCCAGGCGCCCGCGTAGTTCCAGACGCGTTCGGCGCGGGTGGCGTCCAGCACCACCATGCCCGTGGCGGACGAGATGTAGAGCCGCGTATGCGCGGGATCGTCCAGGTCCACCCGGTGCAGCGGCCGGTCGGGGCCGAGCGCGCGTGAATGGGTGTAGGCGTCTTCGTCCACGGTACCCAGGTAGCGGGCGGCATACTGGCCTGCCGACCAGGCACGGGCCGTGGCCAGCGCGGTCGCGGCATCGGCCGGGGGCAACAGAGCGCCGCTGGCGGCGTCCACCATCCTGGGCGCGCGGCGCGCCTCGCCGGGAATCACGTAGACCGGCGCGCCGCCGCGGGCGGCGGCCAGCGCCATGCCGGCGGCGTCCTTGGCTCCCGCCGCCGCCAGCGCCTGCGCGGGTGTGACACTGATCGCCCCGGAATCCAGCGCGGGCAAGTGCGTCAGGCGTTCCTGCGGCGTGAGCTTGGGATAGCCCACGTACATCATCACCACGCCGGAGATGAACCACATGGCGAAGAACAGGCACAGCACGATGCCCGCCCAGCGATGGATCAGGTACAGCCAGCGCTTGGCGCGCGCCGACAGCGGCGGCCCGGCGCGATGGCGGGCGGAGGAGGGTAGCGTCGTGTTCATGGCGGTCTGTCCTGGCGCGCCGCTCAGAAGCGGGCCTGCAAGGTGAGCTCGAACGAGCGGGGCGCGCCCAGGTAGTACATGGTCGGCGTCGCGTTCGCGGCATAGACCTTGTCGGTCAGGTTGCGCACGCGCGCCGTCACGCTGAGGTTGCGGTTGATCCGGTGCGATAGCGCCGCGTCGAACACGGTGTAGGACGGCGTCCAAACGGTGTTGGCGGCATCCGCGTACATGCGGCCCACGTAGCGCGCGGCCATGCTGGCGGTCCAGTCGGGCAGGAAGGCATAGTCCAGCCAGACGTTGGCCAGGCGGCGCGGAGTGTTGGTGGGCACGTTGCCGTTGCGCGAGACCGCCACGCCGCCCACGGACTGCGAGAAGTCGTCGTACTTGGGATCGACGAAGGCGACATTGCCCTGCAGGGATAGCTGGGAGGTCAGCTGCAGGCCGCCGGCAAGCTCGATGCCGCGCGCCGATTGCGCGCCCACGGGCACGCTGACGCCGGGATTGTTGGGGTCCGAGGTCGCCATGTTCTTGCGCTTGATCTCATAGAGCGCCACGGTGGCTGAACCGCGGCCGTCCCAGAAGTTGAACTTGCCGCCCACCTCGGCCTGCCTGCCGGTGGTGAGCTTGTCATTGTTCAGCACGTCGGCGAACGAGGCGGTGGCCAGGATGCCCGAGGGAGGATCGGCCGCGGTGGCGTACTGCGCGTACAGCGAGGCCTCCGGACTCAGCTCCCAGTTCACGCCCAGCCGTCCGGTCAGCGGCGAGTAGCTGCGCTGCGCGCTGGCGGGCGAGGCGGCGGTGACGGCGCGGCGATTGGTCAGGTCCATGTCGATGAAGTCCTTGCGCAATGCCGACACGATGGCCACGCCCGGCAGCACCGTGGTGCGGTTCTCCATCGTCAGCGCCAGCGTGCGGATGCGGTTGTCGCGGTCGGCGACGTGGCCGCGCTTCATGCCGGGGATGTCGTAGAAATCGCCGGCCGAAAAGTCGTAGGGATCCACTGCGTCGACCTGGCCGGGCAGGCTGGTCGGATAGCGCGTGATCTTGTTCTGGCTGACGTCCACGCCGAAGGACCAGTCGCTGGGCAGGCCGGCCAGGGTGGAGCGGTACAGGCCCTCGACGCGGTTGCCTATCAGGCTTTGTTCGTGCCGTTGCAACAGCGCTCCGGAACGCAGCACCAGGCTGTTGCCCGCGTTCAGGCGGTAGTTCTCCAGATTGCGGTAATCGCGCTCGGCGCGATAGTAGTAGAGCGTGTTCTTGAAGGTCAGATTGGAGCCGGCGCGCCATTCGGTCAGGGACCGCGCCCACAGCACCGACTGCTCGTACAGGCCATCGTTGACGTTGTAGTTCTTGAAGCGCGTGCCATCCAGGATGCGGCCCGTGCCTTGCACCACGCCGTTGGCGTCGGTTTTCAGCGGCGTGCCCCAGTAGGGCCGGTCCACCTGTTCGCGCTGGTACTCGAAGGCAAAGGTCTGGGTCACGTCGGCGCCCAGATCGGACAGTAGCGAGGCGGCCACCTGGCTGGCGCGGGAATGGTTGCCGTCGACCCAGCCGTGGCTGGAGCCGGTGTTGGCATCGATGCGCAGATAGTGGCCGCGGCCGCCGGGCTCGCCCGCCAGTTGCTGGTTCAGCCCCACCGACAGTTGGCGGCTGTCGAACGAACCCACGCGCAGCTGGCCGTCGTAGAAGGTGTCGCGTTCGGGCAGCTTGGTGACGTAGTTGATGGCGCCGCCGACCGCGCCCGCGCCGAACAGGAAGGTGGAGGGACCGCCGATCGCTTCGACCCGGTCGTAGATCCAGCTATCCACCGGCCGCGCCGCGATCGAGTCGTACTGCACGGAAATGCCGTTAAACAGTTGCGAGACCTGGCCGCCGGAGAATCCGCGGTAGCTGACCGCGCCCGCGTTGCCTGGGGGCGAGGCGTTGTCCACGCCGGGGATGCCGCGGGCGATCTCCTGCGTATTCAAGGATCCGCGCGCCTCGATCTGTTCGCGCGAGATCACGGTGACGCTGGCTGGCGTTTCACGCAGGGTCAGGCCCAGCCGGCTGCCCGTGCTGTCGCGCACGTTCAGGTCGATGGGGCCGTTGGGCGCGGGCTCTTCGGAGGCTGCGCCGTGCACGGTGGTGGGCGCCAGGGTGGGCACGGCGGGTTCCGTGGTCAGGGCCTGGGCGGAGCCGCTGGCGAGCGCGCCCAGCAGCAGGGTGTAGGTCGTGGTCTTCTTCATGTCTGGAACCGGTGGTCCGGCCCGCGCGCTCGGCGGCCCTCGCAAAGCGGGCGGGGCTGGCCGGGACGCATGAGCCTGAATGACGGCACGCATCCGGGCGCGCCGGGAGGCGCGGACGGAACGTGGCGGCGGGATAACAGCGGTGGACGCAAACCGGCCGCCGTCAGGCGGCGGGGCGCGCCGGCTCAGACCGCGGGCGGTGCGCGCGGCTGGGCCGCGCTCCAGGCATGAAGAGGATGGGCCGCGAGGAAGAACAGCGGCGGATACGTGATGGCGCGGCCGAGAGGGGCTGGCACGACGGGAACGGGCGCGGGCAGAATGCCCACGTCAGCGTTGGGGTTGCGGCAAAGCGGGCAATGATGGCTGTCGCCGTGATCGTCCGCCTGGGTGCCGTCATTGCTGCCGCCCGGCACCTCCAGGGTCAGGGATGCTTGCCCCGCGCCTTCGCTGGTGCAGAAGTCGACGCTGATGCGATGGGCGTTGTGGCTGGCCGGAGACAGGCTCAGTGCATGCGCCAGCGACGGCGCCAACGACGCCCACAGGATCGCGACGAGCGCGATCCAGACGGCGGGGCGGGTCAGGTAGGCAGCGGAGCACATGGCGCCCGATTATATCGGAGCAGATGGGGCTGCCGTCCAGCGTTTGCCAGGAATAATCGAGGTCCGGCGCAGACCCTAAACCGACAGATGCCGCCGCACATCCTCGCCGTCGATGGCGTCGCGGTCGCCGCGCGCCACCACGACGCCGCGCGACAGCACCACGAACTGATCCGCCAGTTCGCGAGCGAAGTCGAAGTACTGTTCGCACAGCAGGATGGCGATGTCGCCGCGCTGGCGCAGCATGTGAATGACTCGGGCGATGTCCTTGATGATGGACGGCTGTATGCCTTCGGTGGGCTCGTCCAGGATGATGAGCTTGGGCTCGGCCACCAGAGCGCGGGCGATGGCCAGCTGTTGCTGCTGTCCGCCGGACAGGTCGCCGCCGCGGCGCGACAGCATGGTCCGCAGCACGGGGAACAGCTCGTACACCTCTTCCTTGATGCGGCGCGCGCGCGCCGCCGGCTTGGTCGCCATGCCCATCAGGATGTTCTCTTCCACCGTCAAGCGGGCGAAGATGTCACGGCCCTGGGGTACATAGGCCATGCCGCGCGCCGCGCGCTGGTGCGGCGCCAGGCGCGTGACGTCCGCGCCGTCGAAGGCGATGTCGCCGCGCGTCACCGGCAGCACGCCCATCACGCATTTGAGCAATGTGGTCTTGCCCACGCCATTGCGTCCCAAGAGCGCCAGGCATTCGCCCTGGCGCACGGACAGCGACACGCCGCGCAGCGTATGGCTGCCGCCGTAGTATTGGTCGATCGTGTTCACGTCCAGCATCTCAGCGCCCCAGATAGACTTCGATGACCCGCGGATCGGCCTGCACCTTGCTCATCGGCCCTTCGGCCAGCACCGAGCCTTCGTGCAGCACCGTGACCTTGCCGTCGCCCGCGATCTGATTGACGAAATCCATGTCGTGCTCCACCACCATCAGCGAATGGCGTCCGCGCAATTCGTTGAGCAGCTCGCCGGTGCGTTCGGTCTCGGCATCGGTCATGCCCGCCACCGGCTCGTCCAGCAGCAACAATTGCGGCTCCTGCATCAGCAGCATGCCGATCTCCAGCCACTGCTTCTGACCGTGCGACAGCAGCCCCGCGGGCAACGCCGCTTCGGGCCGCAACCGGATCAGGTCCAGCGTCTCGCCGATCTTGTCGGCCTGTTCGCCGCTCAATCGCGCGAACAGCGTGGGCCGCACGCGCTTGTCGGTCTTCATCGCCAGCTCCAGGTTTTCGAACACGCTGTGCTGCTCGAACACCGTGGGCCGCTGGAACTTGCGGCCGATGCCGGCATGCGCGATCTGCGCTTCGTTCAGCGTGGTGAGGTCTATGCTCTGGCCGAAGTAGGCCGTGCCCGAAGTGGGCCGGGTCTTGCCGGTGATGACGTCCATCATGGTGGTCTTGCCAGCGCCGTTGGGGCCGATGATGCAGCGCAGTTCGCCCACGCCTATGTCCAGCGTCAGGTCGTTCAAGGCCTTGAAGCCGTCGAAGCTGACCGTGATGCCTTCCAGGTAAAGGATGGCGCCGTGGCTGGTGTCCAGGCCCTTGGGGCTGACGCGGCCGTAGCCGGCATCGCCGCTGGGGCCGCCGTCGAGCGCGGCGGATTCGATGTGCGTGCTGCTCATGCCTTGTTCCCCTGGATGCGGGCGCAGATGCGGCGCGCCAGGCCGACGATGCCGGTGGGCAGGAACAGCGTCACCAGCACGAAGATCAAGCCCAGCGCGTACAGCCAGAATTCCGGCAGCACGCTGGTGAACCAGGTCTTCAGGCCGTTGACGGCGCCCGCGCCGATGATGGGGCCGACCAGCGTGCCGCGTCCGCCGGTGGCGACCCAGATCACCATTTCAATCGAGGTCTCTGTGGACATCTCGCTGGGGTTGATGATGCCGACCTGCGGCACGTAGAGCGCGCCAGCGATGCCGCAGAGCACCGCGGACAGGGTCCAGACGAAGAGCTTGAAGCCCAGCGGGTCGTAGCCGATGAAGCGCAGGCGGCTCTCGGCATCGCGCACGGCGGTGAGCACGCGGCCCAGTTTGCTCTGCGTGACCGCGCGCGCAAGGACCAGCGCGCCTGCCAGCGCGGCCAGCGTGATCCAGTACAGCGCGGCGCGCGTGCCGGGCGCGGTGATGTCGAAACCCAGGATGCGCTTGAAGTCGGTGAAACCGTTGTTGCCGCCGAAGCCCGTGTCGTTGCGGAAAAAGAGCAGCATCGCGGCGAAGGTCAGCGCCTGCGTGATGATGGAAAAGTACACGCCCTTGATGCGCGAGCGGAAGGCGAAGTAGCCGAACACGAAGGCCAGCACGCCCGGCACCAGCACGACCAGCAGCATGGCGTACCAGAAGTGCTCGGTAAAGGACCAGTACCAGGGGTAGCTCTTCCAGTCCAGGAACACCATGAAGTCGGGCAGGTCGCTCTGGTAGACGCCGTCGCGGCCGATGGCGCGCATCAGGTACATGCCGTGCGCATAGCCGCCCAGCGCGAAGAACAGGCCATGGCCCAAGGACAGGATGCCCGCATAGCCCCACACCAGGTCCAGCGCCAGCGCCGCCATTGCGTAGCACATGAACTTGCCCAGCAGCGCCACGGCATAGGCCGACACATGCAGCGCATGGCCGGGAGGGAAAGCGAGATTCAGCAAGGGCAGCAGCGCCAGGAGAGCCACTGCCGCGGCCAGGGCCGCCCACACCCGCCCCGAGTACAGCGGGCGGCGGGTCAGCAGATTCAGGTCAGTCAGCGCGTTCTGTTTCATTCGACGCTCCGGCCGCGAGGGGCGAACAGGCCTTGCGGCCGCTTTTGGACGAACAGCACGATGAGCGCCAGGATGGTGATCTTGGCCATGACGGCTCCGGCATAGGGCTCCAGGAACTTGTTGACGCCGCCCAGGCCCAGCGCGGCGATGACGGTGCCGGCGAGCTGGCCCACGCCGCCCAGCACCACCACCATGAACGAATCGACGATGTAGCCGCGGCCCAGGTCCGGCCCCACGTTGCCCAGCTGCGACAGCGCCACCCCAGCCAGCCCGGCGATGCCGGAGCCCAGGCCGAAGGCCAGCATGTCGACGCGGCCGGTGGGCACGCCCACGCAGTCGGCCATGCGGCGGTTCTGCGTGATGGCGCGCACGAACAGGCCCAGGCGGGTATGGTTCAGCAGCGCCCAGACCAGGAACACCACGAAGAAGGCGAAGCCGATGATGACCAGGCGGTTGTAGCTCAGCACCAGTCCGCCCAGTACCGTGACGCCGCCGGACATCCAGCCGGGATTGCTCACCTCCACGTTCTGCGCGCCGAACAGCGTGCGCACGCCCTGCATCAGGATCAGGCTGATGCCCCAGGTGGCCAGCAGCGTTTCCAGCGGCCGGCCATAGAGCCAGCGTATGACGGTGCGTTCCAGCGCCATGCCGACCAGCGCCGTCACGGCGAAGGCCAGCGGCAACGCGGCCAGCACATACCAGTCCAGCCAGCCCGGCAGCCAGGCGCGGAACGCCGTCTGCACTACGTAGGTCACATAGGCGCCTATCATCAGCAGTTCGCCATGCGCCATGTTGATGACGCCCATCAACCCGAAGGTGATGGCCAGGCCCAGCGCCGCCAGCAGCAGCACGCTGCCCAGGCTGATGCCGTAGAACAGGTTGCCGGCCCATTCGATGGTGGCCAGGTGGCGGTCGATCTGCTTGAGCGCGTGGCCCGCGGCCTCACGCACGCCGGCGTCGGGTTCCGCATAGGCGCCGTCGCGCTCCTCGGCCAGCGCGGCCAGGGTGGGACGGAATGCGGCGTTGCGGGTGGCGCCCAGCACCTCGACCGCATGGCGACGCTTGGCGGGATCGCCGCTTTTCAATTCCAGGTTGGCCTGCGCAATCAGCAGCGCGTCGCGTACGGCTTCGTTCTTTTCGGACGCCAATGCCTTTTCCAGCATGGGCAGGCGCGCCGGGTCTCCGGTCTGCTGCAGACGGCGCGCCGCAGCCAGGCGCTCGGCGGGCTGCTCGGAATACAGGCGCGAACCCGCCAGCGCCGCCTCGATGGCGCGCCGCAGGCGGTTATTGATGCCGATGGCGCCTGCGCCTGGGGGCAGCTCGGCGGCGGCGCCCGTCGCCGCATCGATGGCGCGCGCACCGCCGTTGCCGATCAGCACGCGGCCGTCATCGGCGGCGTAGAGCCGGTCCTCGCCCAGCGCCTGCAGCACCGCTGCCGCCTCGGGTTCGGGGAGCTGGCCCAGCGCGGCAATCGCCTGGAGCCTGGCGTCCGTGTCGTCGCCGGCCAGCGGCGCAAGCAAGGCCGGGTCCACGCCGCTTGCCGCCGCCGGGGCGGCCGCGAGCGGCAGGGACACCAGCCATGCCAGCAGGAAACGACGCAAGTAGAGTGCGATTGCCGCGATGCGCATGGCTGCTTGTTCCCGGTGCGTTAGAGACCTTGCTTGCCTTCGTTGCCCGGGATGTACGGGCTCCAGGGCTGGGCGCGGATCGGACCCTTGCTCTTCCACACCACGCTGAACTGGCCATCCGCCTTGATTTCGCCGATGTAGACCGGCTTGTGCAGGTGGTGGTTGGTCTTGTCCATCTCGATGGTGTAGCCGTCGGGCGCGTTGAATTTCTGGCCGCCCATGGCTGCGATCACCTTGTCCACGTCAGTGGTCTTGGCCTGCTCCACCGCCTGCTTCCACATATGGATGCCGATGTAGGTGGCTTCCATCGGGTCGTTGGTCACCACCGTATTCGCGTTGGGCAGGTTCTTGGCCTTGGCATAGGCCTTCCATTTCTGGATGAAGGCGTCGTTCACCGGGTTCTTGACCGACTGGAAGTAGTTCCACGCGGCCAGGTGGCCCACCAGCGGCTTGGTATCCACGCCGCGCAATTCCTCTTCGCCCACCGAGAACGCCACCACCGGCACGTCGGTGGCCTTCAGGCCGGCATTGCCCAGCTCCTTGTAGAAGGGCACGTTGGAGTCGCCATTGATGGTGGAGATGACGGCTGTCTTGCCGCCCGTGGCGAACTTCTTGATGTTGGCGACGATGGTCTGGTAGTCGGAATGGCCGAAAGGCGTGTAGACCTCGTCGATGTCGCTGTCCTTGACGCCCTTGGAATGCAGGAAGGCGCGCAGGATCTTGTTGGTGGTGCGCGGGTAGACGTAGTCGGTGCCCAGCAGCACGAAGCGCTTGGCGCCGCCGCCGTCTTCGCTCATCAGGTATTCGACGGCGGGTATGGCCTGCTGGTTGGGCGCTGCGCCGGTGTAGAACACGTTCTTCTCGAGCTCCTCGCCCTCGTATTGCACGGGGTAGAAGAGCAGGCCGTTGAGTTCCTTGAACACCGGCAGCACGGACTTGCGCGACACCGAGGTCCAGCAGCCGAAGACAACCGCCACCTTGTCCTGGGACAGCAGCTGGCGCGACTTCTCGGCAAACAGCGGCCAGTTCGACGCCGGGTCCACCACCACGGCTTCGAGCTTCTTGCCCATCACGCCGCCATTGGCGTTGATCTCGTCGATGGTCATCAGGGCCACGTCCTTGAGCGACGTTTCCGAGATCGCCATCGTGCCCGACAGCGAATGCAGGATGCCGACCTTGATGGTGTCCTCGGCGGCGAGTACCTGCGGCATCCATCCGGACATGGCCAACAGGCTCACGGCGGTCAGTTGCTTAAGGGCTAGTCTGCGTTTCATGGTGACTCCTGATTGGAATGTGCCGGCCGTGCCGGCGAGAACGATCTGAAAACACACGACAACGAGGACCTAAAAGCAAAAGGCATGCCAACCGCGCGGGCACGTGCAGTCCGCTATATGAAAGGGGTAGACGAAGGGCGCGCCACGGATGACGGCGCGCCAGGCGGCACGGGCCGATCTGGTGCCGCGTGCACAACATGGGTGCGCGCGCCGCCCGCTGGCGGTGCGCGCATGTGGCGCCGCGGCGATGGCTTCGTGCCGCAGGCGGCCCCTTGCCGCAGGGAATCGGGGCAGGCGCGGGGCGGCGTCCGACATGGCACGCCGATTGCTTGGGAATCCGTACTTGTATACAAGAAAGGATTCCAGCATGAACGCCGTAGCAACGCACAAAGGCCCCGTCGCCTGGACGATCGCGCAGTGGCAGGCCGCCTATCGCAATGAGGGCGCCACGCCCGAGACCTTGTTGGCCGCCTGGGCCGAACGCGGCAACGCGCCAGACAATGCCTGGATCAAGCGCGTGGACGGCGCCATGCTGGCGCGGCAGCTCGACGCTCTGCAAGGGCTGCTGGAAGCGGCCAACGGCGACCTGACGCGGCTGCCGCTTTACGGCGTGCCGTTTGCCATCAAGGACAATATCGACGCCGCCGGCTGGCCCACCTCGGCGGCCTGCTCGGAATTCGCATACACGCCCGAGGAAGATGCGACCGTGGTCGCCCGCCTGCGCGCGGCCGGCGCCATCCTGGTGGGCAAGACCAACCTGGACCAGTTCGCCACCGGACTGGTGGGCACGCGTTCGCCGCTGGGCGCGGTGCCCAATACGTTCAATCCGGACTACGTCAGCGGCGGCTCCAGTTCGGGCTCGGCTTCCGTGGTGGCGCGCGGCCTGGCCGCTTTCTCGTTGGGCACCGACACTGCGGGCTCGGGCCGCGTGCCGGCGGGGTTCAACAACATCGTGGGCCTCAAGCCCACCAAGGGGCGGCTCAGCGCGGCAGGCGTGGTGCCGGCATGCCGCACGCAGGACTGCGTGTCGGTGTTCGCGCTGACGGTGGACGACGCCGAACTGGTAGCCGACATCGCGGCGGGTTGGGACGCGCGCGACCCCTATTCGCGCGCTCAGCCTGTAGGGAGCGCAAATCCTTGGCCGGCGCAACCCAGGCTGGCGATTCCCGCGCAGCTGGAATTTTTCGGCGATGCGCAGGCCGCGGCGGCGTTCGATCAGGCCGTGAGCGACCTGAAGGCCAGCGGCGCAACGGTCGAACCCATCGACTTCACGCCATTCAGCGAGCTGGCGGCGCTGCTGTACCAAGGGCCCTGGGTGGCCGAGCGCTTTGCCGCCGTGGAAGCGTTGTGGAAGCAGAACCCCGAGGCCATCCATCCGGTGGTGCGCGGCATCGTCGAACAGGCCGCCAACTACAGCGCGCTGGACGCGTTCAAAGCCGAGTACCGGCGCGCCGAGCTGACGCGCGACATCCATCAGACGTTGGCGGGCTTTGATGCGCTGGTGGTGCCGACTACGCCCTCGATCTACACCATCGCCCAGCTCGAAGCCGATCCGGTGACGCTGAACTCGAGATTGGGGATCTACACCAACTTCACGAACCTGGCCGACCTGTCGGCGCTGGCGCTGCCGGCGGGCATGCGCGGCGACGGCCTGCCCGCGGGCATCACGCTGATCGGCATGGCTTGGCAGGACCATGCGCTGGCGCAGTTCGGACGCCAGTGGCAGGCGCGTCTGGCGCTGCCGCTGGGCGCCACCGGTGCGCCGCTGCCCGCAGCCGAGCATGCGGTCCTCCCCGCGCGTGACACGGTGCGCGTGTCGGTCGTGGGGGCGCACCTGCGCGGCATGCCGCTGAACCACCAACTGACCTCGCGCCGCGCCGTGTTCGTCGAAGCGGCGCGCACGGCCGGCGATTACCGCCTGTACGCCCTGGCCAACACCACGCCTCCCAAGCCCGGACTGGTGAAGTCCGCGAGCGGCGCGCCCATCGAGGTCGAACTCTGGGACGTACCGCTGGCCGCCTTCGGCGCCTTCGTGGCCGAGATCCCCGCGCCGCTGGGCATCGGCACGCTGGAGCTGGCGGACGGCCGCCAGGTCAAGGGATTCATCTGCGAGCCGCGCGGCCTGGAGGGCGCGCGCGACATCACGGAGTTCGGCGGCTGGCGCGCCTACCTGGCCAGCCTGGCCTGATCTCCGCTTTCGATAACCCGCAAGACACCAGGGAGTCGCACCGTGTTCGATACCGTTCTGATTGCCAACCGCGGCGAGATCGCCGTCCGCGCCATCCGCACCCTCAAGCGGCTGGGCATCCGCAGCGTGGCCGTTTACTCCGACCCGGACCGCAATGCCGCGCACGTGCGCGCGGCCGACGTGGCCGTGGCTCTGGGCGGCGAAAAGGCCGCCGACAGCTACCTGCGCATGGACCTGCTGCTGGCCGCCGCGCGCGAGCATGGCGCGCAAGCCATCTATCCCGGCTACGGCTTCCTGTCCGAAAGCGCCGAGTTCGCGCAAGCCTGCGAAGACGCGGGCATTGCGTTCGTCGGCCCTACGCCCTTGCAGATCCGCGAGTTCGGCCTGAAGCACCGTTCCCGCGAACTGGCGGCGGAGGCCGGCGTGCCGATGACGCCGGGAACGGGCCTGCTGGACAGTCTGGGCGCCGCGCTGTCGCAGGCCGAGCGCATCGGCTATCCGGTGATGCTAAAGAGCACGGCGGGAGGCGGCGGCATCGGCCTTTCGCGCTGCGACAACGAGGCCGAGCTGACTGCGGCCTTCGATAGCGTACAGCGCATGGGCGAGCACTTCTTCAGCGACGGCGGCGCCTTCATCGAGCGCTACGTCGACAATGCGCGCCATGTCGAGGTGCAGATCTTCGGCGACGGCGCCGGCCGTGTGCTGGCCCTGGGCGAGCGCGATTGCTCGGTGCAGCGCCGCAACCAGAAGGTCATCGAAGAGACGCCCGCGCCGCTTTTGCCCGCCGCCACGCGCCAGGCGCTGCACGCTGCCGCCGTGCGGCTGGGCGAGTCGGTCAACTACCGTTCCGCCGGCACCGTGGAATTCATCTACGACCCGGCGCGCGACAGCTTCTATTTCCTGGAGGTCAATACCCGCTTGCAGGTAGAGCATCCCGTGACGGAAGCCGTCACCGGGCTGGACCTGGTGGAATGCATGCTGCGCGTGGCCGCGGGCGAAGCGCTGGATTACGCCGCCATGTCGCGCGCGCCGCAAGGCGCATCCATCGAGGTGCGCCTGTATGCCGAGGATCCGCTGCGCCAGTTCCAGCCGTCGCCTGGCGTGTTGACCGACGTGTTCTTTCCGGAAGGCCTGCGGGTGGACGGCTGGGTCGCGACCGGCACCGAGGTGCCGGCGTTCTACGACCCCATGCTGGCCAAGCTGATCGTGCATGCGGATACGCGCGAGGCCGCGCTGGACAAGCTGGCACACGCGTTGGCGCACACGCGCCTGCACGGCATTGCCACGAACCTGGACTATCTGCGGCAGATCGTGGATGACGCGCGTTTTCGCGCAGGCGAGCTGTCCACGCGCTTCCTTGAAACCTTTGCCTACCGGCCCGCGGCGATCGAGGTGCTGGCGGCAGGCACCTACACCAGCGTGCAGGACTACCCTGGGCGGGTGGGCTACTGGGACATCGGCGTGCCGCCCTCGGGCCCGATGGACGACTATGCCTTCCGCATGGCCAACCGCATCGTCGGCAACGCGTCCGACGCAGCGGGCATCGAGGCCACGCTGGTCGGCCCGACCTTGCGCTTTCACGGCGATGCCGTCGTGGCGCTGACGGGAGCGGCCTGCGCCGCCACCCTGGATGGCGAGCCCGTGCCCATGTGGACGCCGGTGGCCGTGCGTTCCGGCCAGGTGCTGACGACCGGCCGCGCGCTGTCGGGCTGCCGCAGCTATCTGGCGGTGCGCGGCGGCCTGGACGTGCCGGTCTACCTGGGCAGCCGCTCCACCTTCGTGTTGGGCCAGTTTGGAGGCCATGCCGGCCGCACCTTGCGCGTGGGCGACATGCTGCCGCGGATTCGGCCGGAACTGGTCAGCGATGCCGCCGCGCCTGTTTCCGAACCCCAGGCCGCGCCCGCCGCGCTGATTCCGGCCTATGGCAACACCTGGCAAATCGGCGTGCTCTACGGCCCGCACGGCGCGCCGGATTTCTTCCGGCCCGAAGCCATTGAGGCCTTCTTCGCCGCGGACTGGGAAGTGCACTACAACTCCAACCGGCTGGGCGTGCGCCTGATCGGCCCCAAACCAACTTGGGCGCGCGAGGACGGTGGCGAGGCGGGCCTGCATCCGTCCAATATCCACGATTGCGAATACGCCATCGGCAGCATCAACTTCACCGGCGACAGCCCCGTGATCCTGACGCGCGACGGCCCCAGCCTGGGCGGCTTCGTCTGCCCCGTCACCATCGCCCGCGCCGAACTGTGGAAGGTCGGGCAGGTCAAACCGGGCGACCGGATCCGCTTCGTGCGCATCGACTATCAGCAGGCGGTGGCGCTGGAGGCGGCGCAGGACCGTTGCGTGGCCGAACTGGCGGCGCCCGCGCAGACAGAGCGGGCTGTGGCGCCGGCCACCGTGGCGGAACCCATCATCGCGGCGCTGCCGGCCGAGGGCGCACGCCCTTCGGTTTCCTACCGCCAGGCGGGCGATGGCTACCTGCTGTTGGAGTACGGCGACAACGTGCTGGACCTCGCGCTGCGCATGCGCATCCATCTGCTGATGGAGGCGCTCAACGCCGAGCCCATCGCCGGCGTGCTGGAGCTGTCGCCGGGCGTGCGCTCGCTGCAGATCCGCTACGACAGCCGCGTCATCCTGCAGGGCGCGCTGATAGAACGCCTGTTGCGGATCGAGGCGGGCCTGGCCGACGTGGCCACGCTCAAGGTGCCTACCCGCGTGGTCTACCTGCCCATGGCGTTCGAGGATTCGGCCACGCTGGGCGCAGTGCAGCGCTACCAGGAAACCGTGCGCGCCAGTGCGCCGTGGCTGCCGAACAATGTGGACTTCATCCGGCGCATCAACGGCCTGGCCAGCCGCAAGCAGGTCCGCGATATCGTGTTCGACGCCAGCTATCTGATCATGGGCCTGGGCGACGTGTACCTGGGCGCGCCCTGCGCGGTGCCGATAGATCCGCGCCACCGCCTGCTGACTTCCAAGTACAACCCGGCCCGCACCTACACCGCCGAAGGCACGGTAGGCATAGGGGGGGTCTACATGTGCATCTACGGCATGGATTCGCCTGGCGGCTATCAGCTGGTCGGACGCACCTTGCCCATCTGGAACAAATTCCTGAAGAACCCGGTGTTCCAGGACGGCAAGCCCTGGCTGCTGCGCTTTTTCGACCAGGTGCGTTTCTATCCGGTGACGGAAGCCGAACTCGATGCTTTGCGCGAAGACTTCCGCGAAGGCCGGGCCACGGTCCGCATCGAGGAAGAGGTGTTCGACTTTGCCGCGCACCAGCGCTTCCTGGCGGAAGAGGCCGACAGCATCGCCGCGTTCCAGACGCGCCAGAAGAGCGCCTTCGACGCCGAAGTGGCCTTGTGGAAAAGCGAGGATGCGGTGGTGGAGCAAGTTGCGGCCGACCCCGAACCCGACGCCGAGGCGGCCTTGCGCGAAGGCGAAAGCCTGGTCAGCGCCGACATGTGCGGCAACGTCTGGAAGATCCCGGTGCAGGTGGGTCAGAGCGTATCGGCGGGGGACACGCTGGTGGTGGTCGAGGCCATGAAGATGGAGCTGTCCGTCATCGCGCCGGCGTCGGGGACCGTGGTCGCGATCCGCTGCGTGCCGGGCAAACCGGTGAACGCGGGCGACCCGCTCATCGTTCTGGCCGAAGACGCGACCTGCCCCGTGGCCTGACCATGCGCCTGGAATCCGCGCTGGCCGCTCCCGCCATCCGCCAGACGCCGGCCTTGGCCGGTTCGCTGGCCGACCAGGTCTATCAGCGGCTGAAAGACGACCTGTTCGACTTCCGCGTGCTGCCGGGCGAGCGCTTCACCGAGGCCGAGGTGGCGGCGCGGCTGGGCGTCAGCCGCACGCCGGTGCGGCTGGGACTGGCGCGGCTGGAGCGCGAAGGCTACGTGCTGCCCCGTCCGCGCAGCGGCTGGCAGGTGCGGCCTTTCGACTTCGAACGCTTCGAGGCGCTGTATGACGTGCGCGTGGTGCTGGAGCAGGCCGCGGTGGAACGGCTGTGCGCGCGCGAGCACATGGACGAGGCAGGCATGCTGGGCGCGCTGAAGGACGTGTGGCTGGCGCCGCCGCGCCAGCGCATTCTGGACGGGCGGCTGGTGGCGCAACTGGACGAGGCTTTTCATTGTTCGCTGGTGGCCGCTGCCGGCAATCCCGAAATGGCGCAGATCCATCGCGACGTGACCGAGAAGATACGCATCGTGCGGCGGCTGGACTTCACCAAGGATTTCCGCGTGGACGCCACTTATGATGAGCACGCCGCCATCCTGCGCGCGGTGCTGGCGCGGCGGGCCGACGAGGCCACGCGCATGCTGCGTTCGCATATCGGCATGAGCCGCGCCGAGGTGCGCAAGATTACGCTGCACATGCTGCACCAGGCGCGCGAGCACGCGGGCGGCCGGGGCCTGGCGCTGCCCGACTAGCCCTGCAGCTGCTGGTAGACCTCCTGCGACACGCGCAGCAGCTCGTCGCGGCTGACTGCGCCGGACAGCGCATAGCCGAACTGTCCTTCGACCCAGTAGAACACCCGCACCGGGCCTTCCTGGGTGAACTGGAATGCCGTCTGCCCGCCCGCGGCTTCGCGGGTGACGTACAGCGTCAGGCGCTGGCCGTCGGCCGCCCCGTACATGAACAGCGCGACCGGTCCCGCGCCGCCGGGCAGCAGGCGACCTCCCACCAGTTCATAGCCGGCCTGCGACAGGGATGGCGGGCGCATGGTCGCGCCCATGCGCTTGGTCAGCCAGGTCACCAGGCCTTTTTCGTTATCGGCGCCGACTTCCACGGGCCGGCCCATGTCGGGCGCGTAGACCGCGTGGGCGATGGCGGCGCGCTGGGCATAGCCGCCCGCAATGCGTTCGGGCGCGGCGGTCGCCAGTGCGGCCTGCAGCTGGCGGGCGTCCATGGCGCCGCGCGTGATCCAGGCGGCGCTGGCGCTGATGGCGGCGATCGCCACGCCGGCGGCCAGGGCCCGCCAGGGCCAGGGGTTCGAGGGCCGCGCCAGGGGCAGGCGCAGCGGCAGCGGCTCGTCCAGCACCGGGTCCAGCATGGCGTGCAGCAGGCGCCGTTGGTCGCGCCATTCGTCGACGCGGGCCTGGTCTTGCGGATGGGAGGCCAGGAATGCTTCGACCTCGGCGCGGCGCGTGGGCGGCAACTGGCCGTCCGCATAGGCATTCAGGTCGGCTTCGGTAATCGGGGTGCCCGCGCCGGGCACCGCATGGAGGCGTTTCTCGTTCATGTCATTTCACGCGATGGAGCTTGCTGACGGTGTCGCGCGCCTGCATCAGCGCGCCCAGTTTTTCGCGGGCGCGCGACAGGCGCGACATGACCGTGCCCATCGGCACGTCCAGTATCCGGGCGGTGTCCTGATAGGACAGGTCTTCCACGCATATCAGCAACAGCACTTCCCGCTGTTCGGCGGGCAGGGCTTGCAGGCAGCGGTCCAGGTCGCGCACCTCCAGGTGGTCTGTCTGCGTGGCGCGCACCGGGGCGTCGGGCAGTTCGCCCGGGGCGGTCTGTTCGGCCCGCCGGTTGCTGGCGCGCACGCCGTCGATGAAATGGTTATGCATGATGCCGAACATCCAGGCGCGCAGCTCGCCGCGCCGCTGCCAGCGCGAATAGCGGCTCCATGCGCGCTCCAGCGTGTCCTGGACCAGGTCGTCGGCCCGGTGGGGATCGCCCGTCAGCCCGCGGGCATAGCGCCGCAGGCTGGGGATGCAGGCCAGGATCAGGGCTTCGTCTTCGGCGCGCATGGGTTGCTGCGTGTGATGGCGGACACCGTATCAGGGCTTGGCAACGTGCCAGACTTCCTTGAAGTTGTCGCCGGTCTTGTCGCCCGCCTTGGCGTCCTTGGCATAGGTGTACAGCGGCTTGCCCTTGCTGGCCCATTGCTTGCTGCCGTCGTCGCGGGTGATGACGGTCAGGTCGCCCATGGGCTTGGCGTCGGCGCTGGCCATGACGGGCGGCCAGATCTTGGCGCACTGGTCGTTGCAGGCGCTCTTGCCGCCGGCATCCTTGTCGAAGGTGTAAAGCGTCATGCCGGCGCTGTTGACCAGCATGCCGTCCTGGGTCTTGACGGCCTGGGCCTGGGCGCCGGCCGAAAACAGGGCGGCGGCGGAGATGGCCAGGGCTGCGGCGATGTGTTTGCGCATGGTGTGCCTCGTACGTAGATAGGGAAAGTGGGAGACTGCCCCCTACAGACGCTGCCGGTCCCGGCTTTATTCCAGCCGGGCTGAAAGAAGTTGCAAAGGGTCAGCCGGCCGGCCGGACCGCGCCGGGTTCGTGACGCATTTCATATTCCAGGTCGGTTTCCTCCACGGGGATGAAGCCCAGCGCTTCATAGAGGCGCCGGGCAGGGTTGCCCTTGAGCACGCTCAGGGTGACGGGGACGCCCTCGGCGTCGGCCTCGTCCAGCACGCCCTCCAGCAGGCGACGGCCCAGCCCGCGGCCCTGGAAGGCGGGATCGATCTGGATCTGCACGATGCGCCAGCCTGCCGGGTCCCGGCCGTGCTTGAACAGGCCGGCGGGCCGGCCGTCCAGCCAGACGATGCGGGCGTCCTCGAAACGGTAACGGATGCGGGCCAGATGGTGGTCGTCATCCAGGGGCGCGCCCGCGCGCTGCAGGTGTTCCTGCATGGTGGTCTTGCGCAGGGTGAGCAGGAAGGGCAGGTCGTCTTCGGTGGCGGGTTGCAGCGCCAGGGAGCAGGTCTGGGTCATGGATGCGGGGGAAGTGGGGGCGGCCGGCTGACGCGCCGGCGCGATTATCAGGTTATAGAGCGGTTGCGCCGCGGACGCCAGTCCGCCGCCTGGCGCTTTCAGCCCGCTCCTTGACGCCGTTGCGTCAACCCGCGCTGCCGTTGCGCGCGCACTCCCATCCCAGCTCGGCCAGCGGTTCCACCTTGGCGCCCATGGTCCGGGCGTCGTCGGCTGCGGCATTGCCGCCCGAGGCGCGCGCGGCAACCCCTTGCAGGATGGCGGCCATGCGGAAGAAGCTGTAGGCGAGATAAAAGCCCCAATCGGACACCCCCGCAAGCCCGCGCGCCCGGCAATACGCGGCCACGACTTCGTCCTCGCCGGGGATGCCCAGCGCGGCGAGGTCGGAGCCGGCCACGCCGCGCCACAGCTGCGGCGATACGCGCCAGCACATGCTGTAGTAGGCCAGGTCCGCCAGCGGGTGCCCCAGCGTCGAAAGCTCCCAGTCCAGCAGGGCCAGCGCGCGGGGTTCGGCGGGATGGAAGATCAGGTTGTCCAGCCTGAAATCGCCATGCACCAGGCGCGTTTCGTCGCTGGCGGGAATGTTGCGCGGCAGCCAGTCGATCAGCGCTTCCATGGCGGGCAGGTCGGCCGCCGGCCGGCTTTCGCGGTATTGCCGCGTCCAGCGTGATATCTGGCGCGCGTAGTAGTTGCCTGGACGGCCATAGCTTTCCAGGCCCAGGGCCGCGTAGTCCAGTTGATGCAGGGCCGCGAGCACGCGGCTGGTTTCCGCGTAGATGGCGGCGCGCTCGGCCGGCGCGAGGCCCGGCAGGGCGGGGTCGACGAAGCTGCGTCCCTGCACGTAGTCCATCAGATAAAAGGGCGTGCCGAGCAGGCTGTCATCGGCGCAATAGTCCAGCATGCGCGGCACGGGCACGTCGCTGCGCTGCAGCGCCCGCATCACCTGGAATTCCCGGTCGATGGCGTGCGCCGAGGGCAGCAGCTTGCCCGCGGGCTGCTTGCGCAGCACGTACTGGCCTTTGTCCGTGGTCACGACGTAGGTCGGATTCGATTGGCCGCCGGCCAGGCGGCGCAGCGCCACTTCCTCCGCCCGTCCCGCATACCCTGCGCGCACCAGGTAGGCGGCCAGCGCGTCCTGGCCGTCGATGGCGTCCGCCGCCGCGCCCGTCACGATTGCGCCCCGGCCGCGTCCTGCGCCTGCCAACGCCAGAAGTCGTCGCCTTCGTCCATCAGGTACCGAGCCAGCACCATCTTGTGCACTTCCGAGGCGCCGTCGACCAGCCGGGCCTGGCGCGCGTAGCGGTAGATCCAGGCCAGCGCCGTATCGCGTGAATAGCCGCGCGCGCCGGTCAGCTGGATGGCGGTGTCTACCGCCTTGTGCAGCGTTTCGGAGACGACGATCTTCGCCATCGAGACTTCCTTGCGCGCGTAGCTGCCCTGGTCCAGGGCGACCGCGGCGCGCATCGTCAGCAGGCGGCCGATTTCGATCGCCATGGCGCATTCGCCCAGCATCCATTGCACGCCTTCGCGTTCGGCCAGCGCGGTGCCGAAGCTCTGCCGGGTCGCCACGTACTCGCGCGCGATCGCCAGCGAGCGGCGGGCCAGCCCCAGCCAGCGCATGCAATGCGTCAGCCGCGCGGGCCCCAGGCGGATCTGCGTGACCTTCAGACCGTCGCCCACGCCGAGCAGGCGGTTTTCGTCAGGAATCTCCAGTCCGTCGAACACCAGTTCGCAATGGCCGCCGTGTTCCTCCGGGCCCATGATGGGAATGCGCCGCTCGATGCGCCAGCCGGGCTGGTCCGCGTCGAACAGAAAGGCCGTCAGGCCCTTGCGCGGATCGTCCGAGGTCTTGGCCATCAGGATGAAGTGCTGCGCCACGCCGGCGCCGGTGATGAACCATTTCTTGCCATGCACCCGCCACTTGCCGTCCTGCAGCGTGGCGGTGGTGCGCATCATGGAAGGGTCGGAGCCGCTGCCGGGATGCGGTTCGGTCATGGCGAACGAGGAGCGCACCTTGCCGTCCACGATGGGTTGCAGCCAGCGCGCCTTCTGCGCCTCGGTGGCGACCTTTTCCAGCACC
Source organism: Achromobacter sp. ACM03 (assembly GCF_014851665.1). NCBI lineage: Bacteria > Pseudomonadati > Pseudomonadota > Betaproteobacteria > Burkholderiales > Alcaligenaceae > Achromobacter > Achromobacter sp. ACM03. The sequence goes on from NZ_JACVAD010000002.1 coordinate 1,256,658, forward strand.
ATCATGTTGCCGTCGTCGGGCGCCGCGCTGTTGAACACCACGGGTCCGAAGATCGACACGTTCATTTCCTCGTAGCAGGCCGCCATGCCGACGCGCGACAGGCCCTGGCCGCCGCGTTCGCGCGGCATCTGCAGGGCCCACAGACCGGCTTCGCGCGCGCGGCGGCGCAGCGGCTGCAGGACTTCCTCGCGGATGTTCTCGTGTTCGTCGTAGGAGGACGGATCCGCCTCCACCGGCAGGATGTGCGTCTCGACAAAGTCCTTGATGCGCAGGCGGTAGCTTTCGATTTCTGGCGTGAGGCTGAAGTCCATATTGCGTCCCGGATTCAAAGCGTGGAAATGAGGTGTCCGCCGTCCACCACCAGGACCGATCCGGTCATGAAGGAAGAGGCGTCGGAAGCCAGCAGCAGCAGGGGAGCCGACAGCTCCCGCGCCTGCCCGAGCCGGCGCTGCGGCACGCGCCGGATCAGCGCCTGCCCCGCGTCGCTGGCGAAGAATTCGCGGTTCAGGTCGGTTTCTATGTAGCCTGGCGCCAGCGCATTGACGCGGATGCCGTGGCGCGCCCATTCCAGCGCCAGGGCCTGCGTCAGCTGGATCAGCGCGGCCTTGGAGGCGGCGTAGGCGGGAACCTGCTGGGCCACCCGCAGCCCCAGGATGGAAGCGATGTTGATGATGCTGCCGCCGCCGTGCGCCTGCATGTGGCGTCCGGCTGCCTGCGCCACCCGCCAGGTGCCGTTGAGGTTGACGTCGATCACGTCCATCCAGTCGGCTTCGCTGTGTTCCAGCGCAGGGCGCGCGGTGGTAATGCCGGCGTTGTTGACCAGGATGTCGATGGCGCCGCCCAGGCGCTCGGATGCGGCATCGAACAGACCCGCGACGCTGTCGGGCTGGGTCACGTCCAGCGCGATGGCGCAGGCCTGCCGGTCGGCGGCGGCCAGTTCCGCGGCCAGCTGCTCGCCGGCCTGCAGCCTGCGCCCGGCCAGAGCCACGTGCGCGCCCGCGGCGGACAGGGTGCGCGCGAACTCCGCGCCCAGTCCGCCAAAGGCGCCGGTCACCAGGGCCCGCTTGTTGCGTAGGTCCTCGAACATGCTCATCCTCCTTCCGGCGATGCCGCCGCGCGGGTCATGCAGGCTTGTACGCCGACGCTTCCACTTCGATCAGCCACTCGGGCCGCGCCAGGGCGCGCACCACGACCAGCGTCGCGGCGGGACGGGCTTCGCCCAGATAGGCCAGCCTGACGGGGCCGAGCAGCGGCAACTGGCTTTCATCCGTGATGTAGGTCACGACCTTGACCAGATCGCCCGCATTCATCCCCGCAGCCTCCAGCATGGCCTGGAGGTTGCGCCAGGCGGCATGGGCCTGGGCTTCGAAGCCTTGGGCGAGCGCGCCCTCCGACGATACTCCCACCTGGCCGGCAATGTGCAGCCAGCGTCCGGGGCCTTCGGTCAGCACGCCCTGGCTGTAGGGGCCCAGCGGAGCGCAGACGCCCGCGGGATTGAGTGGTTGGCCTGCCATAGGGACTCCTCGTGAAAGATCAGGCCCGGCCCGCGCCGGGCAGCAGCAGATCGAGCGTCTTGTTGAACAGCGGATAGCTTCCGCCCGCGAAATCGGTCAGCAGATCGAAATGGTTGCGCTGCGGCACCACCAGGTTCTCCACCTCGTGGCCATGGCTGGCGCAATGCTGCGAGAAATCCCGGCTCTGGCCGCGGAAGCCCTCGGTTTCCAGCGCGCCGGCGGCGAACACCATGGGCACTTCGTACAACGCGACGCGTTGGTACAGCCCCAGGCTGCGGGCTTCGGCCGCGCTCATGTGGAGATCGCGGTTGATGGAAGTGCGCAGCAGCGGCTCCAGATCGAACAGTCCGCTCAAGCCCACGTAGCCGCGTATCCTGCCCGCCAGGGCGGGCACCAGGTCCCGGCACAGCGCGCGGGCGGCCATGTGCCCGCCGGCGGAATGGCCGGACAGCACGATGCGGCTGGCGTCGTAGCCGTGGCGCTCTCCCTGCGCGGTCAGCCAGGAGACGGCCGTACAGGCTTCGTCGACGATCTCGGAGACGCTCGCGTGCGGCGCCAGCGTGTAGTTGGGCAGCGCCACCGCGACGCCGCGCGCCAGGTACTCGTCGGCGATGAACGAAAAGCCGTGCTTGTCCAGGGCGCGCCAATAGCCGCCATGGATGAAGACCAGCAACGGCGGCGCTGGCACGTGGTCGGGAACGAACAGGTCCAGCACGCTCGAGGGCCGCTCGCCGAAGCGCAGGTCCAGGCGCGCCTCGCGCCGGCTGCGCGTGTCGGCGCTGCGGCGCGCATAGGTAAAGTAGATTTCCTCGCGTTCGGGGTGCCGGGCGCGCAGGTTGTACTGCGCTTCCTGCTCCGGATCGATCGCCTGCTCCTGGGAAGAACACGTCATCGCTTCACCTGTCTCCTGTCAGGCGCCCAGATAGGCGGCCTGTACCCGTGTATCGTCGCGCAGCGCCTGGGCGCTGCCCGAATACGCCACCCGGCCTTCCTGCAGCACGTAGCCGTAGTCCGCGGCGCTCAAGGTCAGCCTGGCGTTCTGTTCGGCGATGAACAGCGTCAGTCCTTCCTGCTTGAGCCGCCGCAGCGACAGGAAGATGTCCTTCACGACCAGGGGCGCCAGGCCCATGGACGGTTCGTCCAGCATCAGCAGGCGCGGGCTGCTCATCAGGGCCCGGCCGATCGCGACCATCTGCTGTTCGCCGCCGGACAGCGTTCCCGCAGCTTGGCGGGCGCGCTCGGACAGCCGCGGGAACAGGTCCAGGACGAAGTCGAGGTTGCGGCGGAACTCGGATTGGCGGCGTTGCTTGAGCAGTTTGTAGCCGCCCATTTCCAGGTTTTCGCTGACCGACAGCGGTGCGAAGACGCGCCGGCCTTCGGGCACCAGCACGATGCCGCGGTCGACGATGCGGTCGGCGGGTAGCGCCTCTATCGCTTCGCCCTCGAAGCGCACGCTGCCGCGCAGGGGGCGCAGCAGGCCGCTCAGGCTGCGCATGACCGTGGTCTTGCCGGCGCCGTTGGCGCCTAGCAGGCAGCCTATCTGCCCGGCGGGAATCTCCAGGCTGGTTTCCCGCAGGACGTCGCCGGCCCCATAAGAGGCGCACAGATTGGTGATTTCAAGCATCGGGCATGTCCTCCCCGAGATAGGCCTTCAGGACCAGGGGATCGACGCGCACCGCGTCGGCCTGGCCTTCGGCGATCTTGCGGCCGTAGTTCAGGACCAGGATGTCGTCGCACAGCTGCATGACGAAGCTCATGTTGTGCTCGACCAGCAGCACGGTTACCCCGCTGGCGTTCACTTCGCGTATGACCTGGGCCACCTGCGCCACTTCGGCATGCGGCACGCCCGCGACGGGTTCGTCCAGCAGCAGCAAGGTGGGATCGGCGGCCAGGGCGCGGGCGATTTCCAGGATCTTGGCCTGGCCGAAGCTCAGGTCCGCAGCCAGCACGTCAGCCTGGCGGGCCAGATGCAGCTGCTCCAGCCGTTGCATCGCGATGTCGCGCATCTGCCGCTCGTCGCGGCGCTGGCGGGGCGTGCGCAGCATGCAGGCCCACAGGCCGGAGCCGAAGCGCGCATGGCAGCCCACCATGACGTTCTCCAGCACCGTCAGGTCCTTGAAGATCTGCAGGTTCTGGAAGGTCCGGGCGATGCCCAGCCTGACGCGCTGGTGCGGCGGCAGGCCCCGCACCGAGCGGCCGCGAAAGCAAACGTCGCCGTTGCCCGGCTGCAGCAGCCCCGCGACGATGTTGAACAAGGTGCTCTTGCCCGCGCCATTGGGACCGATGAGCCCCTTGATCTGCCCTTGCTTCAGATCGAAGGACAGGTCGGCAAGCGCGGCCAGTCCGCCGAAATTGATGCCCAGGTCCCGCACCGACAGGAAATCGTGATCAGCCATGGCGCACCTTTCCCTTCGTTGCCGCCACCGGGGATGCGGGCAGGCTTGCGGAACGCCGGCACAGCCGCTGCGCCAGTCCCGCCAGCCCGCCCGGGAAGAACATCAGGACCAGGATCATGCCCAGCCCGAACAGCAGCAGCTCCACGTCGTGGAAGGCGCGCAGCAGTTCGGGCGCGGCGGTGTAGACCAGCGCGCCGAACAAGGGCCCCCAGTACTTGCCCCAGCCTCCGACCGCGACCATGACCAGCAGCAGCACCGATGCGGAGAAGCTGAAGGTTTCCGGCGATGCGAACTGGTTGAAGTGGACATAGAACGTACCCGCCAGGGCCGCCACCGCGGCGCAAAGCACGAACACCGCCACCTTGAGCGCATAGGTGTTGATGCCCAGGCTGGCCGCGCCGACCTCGCTGCCGGCCACGCTGATCATGGCGCGGCCGATGCGCGAGCGGGTCAGGTTGAGGAAGCCCCACATCAGCAGGAGGCCCGCGGCCCAGGCCAGGTAGAAGAAGCGCCGGTCGGTATCGAAGGCATAGCCCGCGATGGTGATGGGCTCGACTCCCGACAGGCCGTTGGGGCCGCCGGTGTAGTCCACCAGTTCGACGAACAGCACCGACAGGATGGCGTTGAATCCCAGCGTTGCCATCGCCAGGTAGTGACCGCGCAGCCGCAGCACGGGCAGGGCGATCAACAGCGCCGCCGTGCTTGCGACCGCCAGCGCGGCCGGGATGGAGGCGAGTGCGGGGAGGCCGTACTTGGCCGACAAGGCGCCGCTGACATAGGCGCCCAGGCCGAAGAAGCCGGCCTGGCACATGGATATCTGCCCGCAGTAGCCCATCAGCAGGTTGAGACTGGCGATCAGCATCAGGTTGATGCTGAACGTCACCGCCAGGCCTACGGCATAGCTGTTCGGCGCCACCAGCGGAAACAGGAGGAACAGGCCCCACAGCGCCAGCAGGATGCGCAGGTCGTGGCGCGCGCCGTCCCCGGGCGGATGGATTTCGGATTTCATCGTCACCCCCTTCAGACCTTGTTGATTTCGGCTTTGCCCAGCAAGCCCTGGGGACGGTAGAACAGCACCAGCAACAGCACGATGAAGGACAGCGCGTCCTTGTATTGCGAGGAAATCAGACCGCCTCCCAGCGCCTCGATCACGCCCAGCAGCACGCCGCCAAGCAAGGCGCCCTGCAAACTGCCCAGCCCGCCCAGCATGGCCGCGCTGAAGCCCTTGAAGCCGAGCATGGTGCCGTGGTCATAGGAGGTGAAGGTCAGCGGCGCGATGATCACGCCCGCGATGCCGCCGGCCAGAGCCGCGAGCACGAAGGCCACCGTCACCGAGCGCCGCACGTTGATGCCGACCAACGCGGCGGCGTCTCGGTCGATGGCGGTCGCGCGCAAGGTCTTGCCCAGCAGGGTGCGTTCGAAGAAGAAATGCGTGCCCAGCATGAAGAGCAGCGCCACCCCCATCACCCAAAAGCTCTGCGGCGGAATCTGCGCGCCCGCCAGCGGCACCGGCGTGTCGCCCGAGAATGCGGGATAGCCCATCGGCGTTTTGCCCAGCCCCAGCATCACCAGGCTTTTGGTACAGATGGCCAGGCCGATGCTGAGCAGCGTCACCAGCAGGGGCGCGGGCTTTTTCAGCGGATGGATCACCAGGCGTTCGGACAGGCCGCCCGCCAAGGCCACCAGGGCCACCGCCGCCAGACAGGACAGCCAGAGCGGTAGTTCGGCGACCGCATAACAGGCGGCCGCCACCATGCCGCCCATCATGACCCATTCGCCCTGGGCGAAGTTGATGGCGTCGGTGCTCTTGAATATGACGTTGAATCCCACCGCCACGATGGCGTAGATGCTGCCGGTGGTGATGCCGGCGACCAGCAGTTGGATGATTTGCGCGGACATGTCCATGGCGAAGCCCCGGCGCCGCTCAGTTGGGACGGCGCGAGGTGAGCGCGATGCCGGGCAGTTCGACGCCGAACTCGGCCAGGCGCCGCGTCACCGTCTCCAGGTACGACCACAGGACCTCATACTCCCGGTCTGCGGACGCAGCGCCCAGGCCCGCTTCGGCCGTCAGCGCGTTGGCACGGCTTTCGGCGCCGTCGGGCTCTGCCAGCCAGGGGCAGTGGTAGCCGCGCAGTTCGACCTCGTTCAGATAGCCCGACACGGCCTGCGCCACGGCGGCGCGGTCGGCGTCGGACCAGGCCGCGGCGCGTTCGGCCACATAGAGCCAGCCGAAGGTGGCGTGACGCTCCTTGGCCTGCACGCACTGTTCCAGGATGCGGCGCGCAACGGGTTCCCGGGCGTTCTCCAGGTAGGCCCGGAACAGTTCCAGCTCCAGGCCGTCTTCCACCGCGGCGTGCGTGGTGAAGAAGGCGTCGGCATGGCAGGCGGCATCCAGTACCTGGCGGTGCCGGCATTGGTTGAAGATGGCTTCCTGCTGCGGGCTGGGCGGGCGGTTCAGGTAGCCGCCCAGCAAGGTGGCGTAGCGGTGGAAGCACTCGATCTGCCAGGCTTCCTCGGTGTTGCGCACGGTGAGAAAGTACTTGGGGTCGGACTCGCGGCCGCTCTCCAGGCACAGGCGCACCAGCAGCGCCGGCGTTTCGCTCAAGCCGGCGTATTCCACCCAGGCGCGGCGGCTCCAGGTCAGGCGCGCCGCATCGCGGACTTGCGCGTCGAGGGCGCCCGGATCCAGGCTGGCCCAGGGAATATCGGTCTCCGGCGCCCAGCGCTGCTGCTTGCCGGTTTCGTAAAGTTCGCGGATCGAGGTGATGGACTGCTTGAGCGTCAGCGGGAAGCGGCGCTCAACGGGAATTCTGGTCGTGGCTGCGTTCATGTCGGGTTTCCTCGCGTTCAGAATTCGCCGATCTTCGGGTGGTGCAGCAGGGGCAGATGCACGCCCCAAGGCTCCATCTGGCGGCGCACGCGCTGCACGGTTTCAACGAACAGGGGCTTCTCCAGTTCTTCGACCGTGGAACCCAGGCCGGCTTCCCAGGTGAGCCGGTCCACTTCCATTTCGGCGCGAGAAGCCGGATTGTCGGGCGCCAGCCATGCGCTGTGATAGCCGTTGAGCTCGACCTTTTCCATCATGTTGATCACGGCGTTTTCCACTACCTTGATTTCGGCGGCGGACATCTGCGGAATGCGGTGGTCGAGAAAGCGCCAGCCGAACGCGCAGTGCCGAACCTCGTCGCGCATGATGCGGGCGCAGATCTGCTTGGCGACGGGATCGCGGGTGATTTCGACCAGGTGGCGGAAGACGTCGAATGCGATTTCCTCGGCGGCGCAGACCAGCGCCGCGAGAATGGCCTCGACCGACACCTCGGGATCCAGCGCCATCTTGCGCACGCCATGGGTGGCGACGGAGCCCTGGTAGGCGGCCTGGGCCGGCTGCTCCATGTAGCCGCCCAGCGCCTCGGCCATGCGGTAGCAGGCTTCGGCGTGGCGGCTTTCCTCTTGTGAGCGGATGGTGAAGAACAGCCGCAGGTCGGGTTCGCACTTGTCGTGGCAGAAGCGGATCTGCAGGGCAGGGCTTTCCGAGATGGCGCCGTATTCGCTCCAGGCCCGGCGGCTCCAGTACTGGCGGGCCGCGTAGCGCTGCTCGGGCGTGTACTGCGAGGCGTCGAACAGATGCCAGTCGATGTCGGTGCGCGGGTCCCACTGCTTGACCGTTGCCAGGTGGTAGAGGTCGCGGATCTTGGGGATCCGGGTGTCCAGGTCCAGCGGAAAGATGCTTTCCGGATCGTCCAGGATCGTACGCGGCTCGGCGCTTGCTACGTTCATGACTGCACTCCCTGGTTTGCAGCGCCCGCGGCGCGCGTGAGTGGAGGTTGCGGAGATGGAACTGCTTTACTTGTAGTCGGCCAGCCGGAACTGCCCGTCGCGGTAGCCCAGCATGACGATGTCGTCCTTATCCAGGCCCGAGTGGCGCTGGGGCGAGAAATTGAAGACCCCGCCCACGCCCTGGTAGCCGGTGATGGCGGTCAGCTGTTCGCGGGTCTTTTCCTTGTCGCCGCCGCTCTTGTCCAGGGCGGCGCGTGCCAGCATGATGGCGTCGTAGGTCTGGGCCACGAACTGGTTGGGCTTGCGCTTGTAGCGGGCCTCGAAGCGCTTGCTGAGGTCCACGATGCGCGTCTTGATCGGGTCGGCGTCGGGCAGGTCCTGGCCCACCGGGAACTTGACGCTGACCAGCAGCAGGTCCTTGACCGAGTCGCCGGCCAGCTTCATGTAGCGCTGGTCGACGAAACCGTAGCTGTGTACCAGGGTGAGCTTGTCCAGGCCCAGCTGCTGCGCCTGCTTGATGAACACCACGCCAGCCGGGGTGACGGTCCAGCAGATGATGGCCTGCACCGACGCATTCTTGATGCGCGTGAGCTGAGGGGTCAGGTCGGTGTCGGCGGGGTTGAAGGATTCATACGTGATGTCGATGCCGCGCTTGGCGGCAAGCCGCTTCATCTGTTCGACGGCGCTCTGGCCGAAGCCGCTGTTGTCGGCCAGCAGGGCGGCGCGCTTGATGCCTTTCTTGTCGAAGTAGTCCAGCACCCGGTCGATCACCTGGTCGTCGTCCACGGTGCTCTTGAACACGTACTTGCGTTCCGCCACCGGCATCACGATCTGCATCGAGCCTTCGGTGGAAATGAAGGGCGTGGCGGCCTTGTCCACCATCGGCACCATGGCCATGGCGATGCCGCTCATGTTGCCGCCGCCGACGATGATGTCCACCTTGTCCTGGGACAGCAGCCGCTTGGTGGCGTTGATGGCCTTGGCGGTCTGGCTTTCGGCGTCGTAGAACACCCATTCGACTTTCTTGCCGCCGATGCCGCCGGCGGCATTGATGTCGTCGATGGCCATTTCCATGCCGGCCTTCATGTCTTCGCCGAGGAAGGCGGCGGGACCGGTCACGGACAGGATGGATCCTATCCGCACCGTATCCTGCGCGCTGGCGGCGTGCATGCCCAGCATCAGCGCGGCGGCCGGCAGCGCGATGGCCGCGCGGCGCGAGAACTCCAGAAACGTCTTTAAGCAAGTCATGGTGCTACTCCTGTGCCTGATGCGGGATTTAAGGGGGTGCAGCAACTTCCACGAACAGCGAAAACGTAGTCGGCTAGGCCTCCGCCACGCCGGGTGGGTTGCGGAACTCGAGCGAGTCCGACACCTGGTCCGTCTTGCCTGCGCCGTTCTGCAGCGGTACGCGCACCGAGTACCGGACCTGGTCCGCGCGGTAATGCGACAGGCCGGACATGACCGGCCGGTCCTGCTTGTCGAAATACACCAGGTGCCGCGTCAGGACGGGATCGCCGGGCAGGAGGCTGAGGTAATCGGCATGTTCGGCCTGCACCGCGCCGCCCTCGATCTTGAGGTTGCCGTAGGCCAGCTCGACCTGGCGGCCGATCAGCTCCAGCAGGGAGCCCGCCTCGGCCTGGCAGGCGTCGATGTGCGGGATGCGGTCGGTGCGCACATAGCGGTAGTCGATCGAGATCGGCACCTGCTGGACCGTGCGCAGGCGCAGGATGCTCCAGACCGGGGTGCCGGGCGCCACGTCCAGTTCGCGCGCCACGACGGCCGAGGCCGGTTCCTGCGCGCAGTGCAGCACCCGCAGGCTGAGGGGACGGCCGTGTGCGGACCACTGGTCGATGAAGTCCATGGCCGGGCTGAACTGCTCGTCGATCTTGGGGGCGCAGACGAAGGTGCCGGAACCGCGGACCCGCCGCAGATAGCCTTCGTCCACCAGTTCCTGGATGGCCTGGCGCACCGTCATGCGGCTGACGTTGAATTGTTCGCTCAGCTCGTGGTCGGTGTGGAAGCGGTCGCTTTCCTGCTGCCAGTTCAGGATCATCATCAGCACGCGCCGCTTGATCTGCACATAGAGCGGCAGAGGGGAGTCGCGGTCCAGCGCCACGGGGCTGCTGGAGACGGGGGACTCGCTGCGGACGTTCGTAAGAGTGGACATGACAGCTGGTTTCCGGAATATGTATATAGGATTTGTATATTTGTCTAGTTAACTAGACTTTATGATATATTGATTTCGAAAGTCAAGTACGGATTAGCGATATGAATATTTCTACGCTCGACCTTGCGCTGGCGCTCCCGCCCCACAGCCTGGATGCCGTTCTGTCCTTTGATCAGCCCGCCTCGCTGGACCGGGCGGACGTGCTCATATGGAATCCCGCCGGCCTGTACCCCGCGCTGGAGGCGGCCTGCGAACGCACCGATCCGCCGGTGCTGGGGGTGGGCGCGTCGGAATGGCTGCTGGCCACCAGCCGCCATTGGCGCGAACAATTCAAGCGCCTGCTGGCCGCGGGCGGCACCCTGGTGGCGTTGGTGCCCGCGCCGCGCACGGTGGGCGTGCATACCTTGCAGGACATTCTTCCTTACGACTGGTCCGATCCGCTCTGGCCGCGGCGGGTGCGCAGCCAGCCGATCGACGGCGCTGCGCTGCCGCGCCAGGCGGGCGAGCCTTTCCGCACGCTCTTCACCGAAGCCGCGCGCTGTTTCCAGCCCTGCGCGACTCTCGCCGAGGCGCCGGGCGCGGGCATACTCGAGGACGGCCAGGGCATGACGCTGGCAAGCTACGCCAGTGAGCCGCCGGGCCGCCTGCTGCTGCTTCCGGCGCTGGCGCCGGATCTGGCGCAGGACGAAGCGGGCGCGGCGCTGTTTCTGCAGGAGCTGCGCCGCTGCATCGAACGCCTGGGCCAGCGCAGCGGCGTGCGTCTGGCGGGGTGGCTGGATCTGCAGCGCGGCCCGGCAGACGAGCAATTGCACGCCCGTCGCGCGCAATGCCTGCGCGAGCGCCATGCGCTCGACCTGGAATTGCAGGAACTGGACCGCGCCATGGCCGAGCGCGACTTTTTCAAGCAGCTGCTTGCCGGCGAAGGCCTGGGAGCGGGGCTGGCGGCCGCGGAAGTCTTCCGCCGCAAGAGCGCGCCAGTGCATGCGGACTGGGTCGAGAAAGACCTGCACATCGTTGAACTCGATCAACGCAACCTGCTGCTCAAAGTGCGGCTGGCGGATGAACCTCTGGATGCCGCGGCGCTACGCCGGCTGGAAGAGGCCCGCGTGCGGGTGGCGGATTACTTTTCCAGGCCGACTTCCATCCTCGTCGCGGACTGCGCCGACAATGCCTTGCCGCCGTCCTCGCGCGCGCCGCGCCGGCATGCCGTGCTGGAAGGCCTGGACGATGCCTATTTGCTGAACGGGCTGCACCTGTATGGCTGGCATCTGGAGACTCCCGGCGACAGCCCTGACCGCCTGCTGCAGCGTTTGATGCAGGCGGATGCGGACCTGAGCGATTCCCTGCTGCGCGCGACGCTGCGCGGCCTGACCCCGCCAGCCGACGCCTGAAGGGCGTGGTGAGCGTTTCGCTACTGTGAGACTCCGATGCCCGCCGACACCCCCGACCTGCAAGTCATGGATATCGAACGCAACAGCGCCAACCATCTGGCGCTTTCGCCGCTGACCTTCATCGAGCGCGCGGCGAAGGTCTACCCGGAACGCACTGCCATCCTCCATGGCGCGCTGCGCCAGAGCTGGCGCGAAACCTATGCACGCTGCCGCCGGCTGGCCAGCGGGCTGGCGCGCCTTGGGGTGCGGCCCGGCGATACGGTGGCCGTGATGGCGCCCAATATCCCCGCGCTGTACGAGGCCCATTTCGGGGTCGCCATGGCGGGCGCGGTGCTCAATGCCCTGAACACCCGGCTGGACGCCGAAACACTGTCCTTCATCCTGGATCATGGCGCCGCGGTGGTGCTGCTGACGGACCGGGAGTACGCGCCCGTCATGGCGCAGGCCTTGGCCAAGACCCGCAGGCGCATCCGCGTGGTGGACATCGACGATCCCGAATACGGCGGGCCGGGCGAACTGCTCGGGGAAATGAACTACGAAGCCCTGCTGGAGACGGGCGACGCGGCGGCCGGGTTCCCCTGGCCGGCGGACGAATGGCAGTCGCTGTGCCTGAACTACACCTCCGGCACCACCGGCAGCCCCAAGGGCGCGCTGTACCACCATCGCGGCGCCTATCTGAATGCGATGGGCAACGCCCTGGCCTGCGATATGCGCCAGCATGCGGTGTATCTCTGGACCTTGCCGATGTTCCACTGCAATGGCTGGAGCTTTCCCTGGACCATCGCGCTGCTGGCGGGAACCAATGTCTGCCTGCGGCGGGTCGAGGCCGGCGCCATTTTCGACGCCATCCAGGCGAATGGGGTCGATTATTTCTGCGCCGCGCCGGTGGTGCTGGGCATGCTCATCAACAGCCCGCCCGAAATCAAGCGGCGCGCGATCCGGCCGGTGCAGGCGCTCACCGGCGGCTCTCCGCCTCCGGCCGCCGTCATCGCGGCGATGGACGAACTGGGCATAGACGTCACGCATCTGTACGGCCTGACGGAGAGCTACGGTCCGTCGATCAGCTGTGCCTGGCACGAGGCCTGGAGCGATCTGCCGCTGGATGAGCAGGCTGCGCTGAAGGCCCGCATCGGCGTGCGCAAGCACACGATGGAACAGGTCCGCGTGCTGGATCCCGCCACGCTGGCGCCCGTGCCGCCGGACGGCGTCACCGTGGGCGAAATCATGATGCGCGGCAACACGCTCATGAAGGGCTATCTGAAGAACCCGCAGGCCACGGCGGAAGCCTTCGCCGGAGGCTGGTTCCATACCGGCGATCTGGCCGTGGTGCATCCCGACGGCTATCTGCAGGTCAAGGACCGCGCCAAGGACATCGTGATATCAGGCGGAGAGAACATCTCGACCGTCGAGGTCGAGGATGCGTTGTACGGGCATCCCGCCGTATTGGAAGCCGCCGTGGTGGCGCGGCCGGACGCCAAGTGGGGCGAGACGCCTTGCGCCTTCGTCACGCTGAAGGATGGCAGCGCCGCGACCGCGGAAGAACTGACCAGCTTCTGCCGGGGCCGCCTGGCGGGTTTCAAGGTGCCGCGCACTTTCGTGTTCGGCCCGTTGCCCAAAACCGCCACGGGCAAGATCCAGAAGTATCTGCTGCGCGAACAGGCGCGGCAGCTGTGAGTTCGCCGCCGCCGGCGCGGCCTTAAGCGCGCGGCAGCAGGTCCAGCGCCTGCGCATCAAAGCGCCGCAGATTGGGGAACACCAGCCCCAGATCCTCGCGGTTGGCGCCGAACCAGCCGCCCAGGGACGCGCCCAGCTGATCCACGGCCAGGGTCGGCAAGAGGCGGCCGTTGTCGACGAAGCCGGGGCCGTCCAGGGCGATTTCCGGATGGCTGCCGTAGTAGCGGCCGCCCTTGACCGCGCCGCCCAGTACAAAGTGATGCGAGCCCCAGCCGTGGTCGGAGCCGTTGCCGTTGGAGCCCAGGGTGCGGCCGAATTCGGATGCCGTGAACGTGGTCACCTGGTCCGCCACGCCTATCGCGGACAGCGCCTGCTGGAACGCGGCCAGCGCCTGGCCCAGTTCCTTGAGCAGGGCGGGGTGGGTGTCGTTCAGTCCGGCGTGGTTGTCATAGCCGTTCTGCGAGACGAAGAAAACCTGGCGGCGTGCGCCCAGCGCCTGGCGCGCCGCGATGATGCGGGCGACGATTTTCAGCTGCTGCGCCAGGGGGGACGAGAACTCGCCCGGCACGGCCACGTCCGCGAGGGCTGCGCGCAGGCGTCCGTCGGCGTCGATGGACTGCGCGGCGATGCGCGACATCTCGCGTTCCATCAGGTGCTCGCGCGGCTGCGTGATGAGCTGGCGCAGCAAGGCCGTGCAGGCGCTGGAGCCATACATGTCGCGGCCCAGCAGGTCTATCTGCGTGGAGCCGTTGATGCCCACGCGGTATCCGGCGATCTTGCGTCCGGCCAACAGCACGCTGCTGCCGCCCGCGGTGATGCCCGTGAAGGTGCGCTGCGCGTTGGCGTCCGCGAACAGGTCCGTCAGCCTCCCGGCCCAGCCCGACGCCGCGCCTTCCGGCGCCAGCGCCTGCCAGTACGACTGCTGGTCGTTGTGGGAAAACAGCTTGGGCGGCAGTGGCACGCGCGCGCCTATGTATTCCTGCTTGGAGGTGGGCGCAACCAGCGGACCGATGTTCAGCAGCACTGCCATGTCGCCGCTTTCATACAAGGGCTTGAGCGGAGCCAGCGATGGGGCCAGCGCAAACTGGGCGCCGCCGGAGGCGGGTTCCTTGCCGCGCAGCGCCGTGGCCTGCAGGGCGTTGCGCGGCAGGGCGATGTCGGTGCGCGCCTGGGCATAGGCCTTGTAGGCGGCCGTGTCGTAGGGAACCAGCGAGTTGTAGGGGTCGTTGCCGCCGTACAGGAACACGCAGACCAGCGCCTTGTACGAGGAGGCTGGCGCTGATTGCGCCGCGGCCGCGCCCAGGGCCGCCAGGTTCAGCGCCAGTGGCGCGGCGGCGCCCGTGGCGCCCAAAGCGCAGGCGCGCAGCAGGAATTCGCGGCGGCTGGTTTGCGCGGCGTGGCGGGAATTCTTCATTTCTGCACCAGGTATTCGGGGCTGGCGGCCACCAGCATGATGGCGGCGCGCACGCGGTCGCGCGGCCGGCCCGCCGGTATCGTGGCCACGGCGCGCGCGATGCTGCCGGCGGTCTCGGCGGAATAGGCATCGCCCGCCAGCAGCAGCGCCACCCGCGCCACCAGCGCGGACGGATCCTGCGCCAGCGCGATCTCGGCGGCGTAGGGCGTCTGCAGATCCTCCCACCCCCGGTCCACATAGATGGCCAGGAAGTTCAGGTAGCCGGCAATGCTGGTCTCATCGGTGATCTGCAGTTCCGGCGCCACCAGGTTCCTGCGCGCCAGCTCGGTCACCGGCGGCACGTAGCGCGGACGGAAGAAATTGAAGACGCTGGCGGATCGCATCGGGCTCTGGGCCAGCCGGATCGTGTTGTCAGTGGTGTCCGGCATGGCCCAGGCGCCGTTGTTGGAGGTCGCCCCGAAAGCCCGCGCCCAGGCCGCGAAGCGCACGATGGGTTCGCGCACCTTGCCCCAGCCGGGCGCGGCCAGGTCGGGGTTGCGCGCCTCCGGGTCCAGCAGGACGGCGCGCACCACGGCCTTCAGGTTGCCGCGCTTGCCGCTGCCGTCGTCGTTGAAGGCGGCCGACACGCGCGCGACATAGGCGCGGCTGGGATTGCTGGTGACCAGCCGCTGGATCAGCTGCGTGCCGATGAAGGGGCCCACGTTGGGATGGGCGCAGATCACTTCCATGGCGCGCTTGAGCGACAAATGACCGTCGGTGCCTGCCGGCACAACCGCGCCCAGAAAGCGCTTCTCGGCCAGCGAGTGCAGCGCATTGTTCAAGGCCATGGGGCGGCGGTGGAATTCGACGTCGGTTTCGGGGCCGTTGATGTCCCAGCCGGTGAAGACCTTGGCCAGCCCCTGCACGTCCGCGTTGGTATACGTTTCCACGGGCGCGCCGTTGACCATTCTTTTGGCGCCGTCCGGTTCCAGCTCCAGCAGTCCGATGCTGAACAACTGCATGACTTCGCGGGCATAGTTCTCGTCGGGATGGCGGCCGGTCTTGGGATCTTCCTTGCGGTTGCCGCGATAGGTCAGCATGCAGCCCATGGACAGGTTGCGCGTGACGGCCGTCAGCAGTTGCTGGTAGTTGCCCAGGGCATGCTCGGCCAGCAGGTCCATGAAACCCGCGGCGCCGAACAATGGCCAGGACGCGGTGATGGACGATACGCCCACCACGAAGATCTCCGACAGGGCAAACGCGACCCGCGTGCGGACCTGATCCGGGGCCGAGATGAACTTGCGCCACAGCGTGGATTCCAGGGGCGCGTTGATGCCGTTGCCCTTGAACTCCTCGGTGTTCTTGCGCTGCTGCAGCAGCCAGTCGAAATGGGTCTGCGACGGCGGCATGGCCAGCTGCGCGTCCAGCCAGGCCGCGTAGCCGTCGCGCACCACGGCGTCGATCTCGGCGGGCGTGGGGCCGAACGTGGCCTGCGCCAGGAAACGCGAGGCCTGGCCCGGGGTCGGTTTTGCGTGGGAAGTATCGGCGGACTGCGGCGCAGCCGCTGACGGCGTAGCGGACATGCGCGGCACCTCGTCGAATGCGAAAACCTACGGTACTGAAGCCCCGGGCAGGCTTCAATACCGTCATTCGGACGAGAGACTAGTCCTAAAGCATGAGCTTCAGACCGAACGCGTGATGCCGCCGTCGATGCGGATGTTCTGGCCGGTGATGTAGGAAGAAGCGTCGGATGCGAGGAATGCGATCAGGTCGGCGACTTCTTCGGCGGTGCCGTAGCGGCCCATCGGAATGCGCGTGCGGCGGTCTTCCTTTTCAGGCAGGCTGTCGATGAAGCCCGGCAGCACGTTGTTCATCCGTACGTTGTGTTCGGCGTACTCGTCGGCGAACACCTTGGTGAAGGCGGCCAGCCCGGCGCGGAACACGCCCGAGGTCGGGAACAGCGCTTCGGGTTCGAAGGTGGCGTAGGTCGAGATATTGACGATGGCGCCGGACTTCTGCTGCTTCATCACCGGCGCGACCAGGCGCGCGATGCGCACCACGTTCAGCAGGTAGAACTCCATGCCCAGGTGCCAGTCCTCGTCGCTGATCTCCAGCAGCGGGCCCTTGGGGCCGTGGCCGGCGCTGTTGACCACGGCATCGATCCTGCCCCATTTTTGCTGCGTGGCGTCCACCAGCCTCGCCAGGTCTTCGGGCGAGCGGTTGGATCCCGTGACGCCCAGGCCGCCCAGTTCCTGCGCCAGCGCCTCGCCCTTGCCGGAGGAGGACAGGATGGCTACGCGCCAGCCGTCAGCCGCCAGTTTGCGCGCCGCCGCCGCGCCCATGCCGCTGCCGCCGGCGGTGACGATTGCCACTTTTTCCGTGCTCATGCTCACTCCTGGTCTTGAATTATTTGGGAGCGGCCATTGTAGAAGCGGGAGCGACCCGCCACACCACATTGCCGACGTCGTCGGCCGTCAGCAGGCCGCCCTGGCGGTCTATCGCCACCCCTGCCGGCCGTCCCTGGGCCTCGCCGCTTTCGTTCAGAAAGCCCGTCAGCACGTCGCGCGCCGGCCCGTCGGGCTTGCCGTCGCGAAACGGCACGAAGATGACCTTGTAGCCGCTGCGCGGATCGCGGTTCCACGAACCATGCTGGCCCACGAACATGCCGTCCGTGTAGGGCGCGGGCAGGCGCGACCGGCCCGACCAGGCCAGCCCCAGCGAGGCGGTGTGCGGGCCCAGAGCGTAGTCGGGCACGACGGCGCGCGCCACCAGGTCCGGACGCGGCGGCTGGACCCGGCTGTCGACGTGCTGGCCGAAGTAGCTATAGGGCCAGCCGTAAAAACCGCCATCCCGCACCGAGGTCATGTAGTCGGGAACCAGGTCGCTGCCCAGTTCGTCGCGCTCGTTGACGGCCGTCCACAGCGTTTTGCCGTCGGGCGCCCAGGCCATGCCCACGGGGTTGCGCAGGCCGGTCGCGTACAGGCGCTTGTTGCCGCTGGCCACGTCGATTTCCCAGATGGCGGCGCGGCCCTCTTCGATGTCCATGCCGTTTTCGCCGACATTGCTGTTGGAGCCGACAGAGGCGTACAGCTTGCTGCCGTCGGGGCTGGCCAGCAGGTTCTTGGTCCAGTGGTGGTTCAGGCCCGCGGGCAGGTCGGTGACCTTCACGCCGGGGGCGGTGATCCGCTCCTGGCCGGTTTCGTAGGGAAAGCGCAGCACGGCGTCGGCGTTGGCGACGTATAACTGATTGCCGATCAAGGCCATGCCGAAGGGCGAGTTCAGGCCGTCGAGCAATACGCTGCGCGTTTCGGCGATGCCGTCGTGGTCGGCATCGCGCAGCAGGGTGATGCGGTTTGCGCTGGGGGTCCTGGCGCCGGCGCGTTTCATCACCAGGCCGGCGACCCAGGCCTTGAAGCCGCCGGAAGCCGACTCGGGCTTGGGCGGCGCGTTGGTCTCGGCCACCAGCACGTCGCCGTTGGGCAGCACGTACAGCCAGCGCGGATGATCCAGGCCGCTGGCGTACGCCGTTACCGACAGCCCGTTGGCTGCGACGGGCTGTGCGCCCGCGGGCCAGCCCACGGCCTTGGCCGTCTTCACGGTGGGTATGGTGGTGGGATTGGGGGCGGGCAGTTGGGGCGACGGGCCCATGCCGGCTTCGACCGGCAAGGTGGCCATTTCGCCGCAGGCGTTGAGAGTGGCGGCGGCCATCACGGCGGCCAGCAGAATGCGGGGGGTGGGCATGACGCATGCTCCGGGGGCGGTGAGGTCCATCATACGCTTGGACCTCCGTAGCCCCGGCGCGCTCAACGCATCTGGAACGCCTCCTGATGCCAGCGCACGGGCTTGGCGCCCAGCTTGCGCAGGCCGCGCCTGAGCGCGTCGGCCAGGCCGGCGGGTCCGCAGAACCAGACGTCGGCGACGCGGCCCGCGGCCACCTCGCCCTGCGCCAGTGCTCCAGCCGTCAGCGTATCGCCGTCGTGCGCGCTATGGATGGCGAGCGTCACGCCGTCCAGCGCGGCGCAGCGTTCCTTGAGCAGCGGCACGAAAGGATCTGCCGAGGCATCGCGCACGCAATAGTGCAGCCACACGCGCGGCGTTGGCGCTTGTCCTTCCTGCAGGGCTTCCAGCCATGCGAGGAAAGGGGTGACGCCTATGCCGCCCGCCACCCAGACCTGCGATGTTGCGGCAGCGTCCGGCTCCAGTTGAAAGCGCCCATAGGGGCCTTCGACGGCGACCGGCTGGCCGATGCGCAGCGTGCGCGCCAGACCGCGGGTGTAGTCGCCCAGCGCCTTGATCTGGAACGTGACGCGAGGTTCGCCCGCCACGGGGGCGCTGGCGATGGTGTAGGGATGGGCGCCTTCCTTGCGGTCGAACGTGACGAAGGCGAACTGTCCCGCCTGATGCTCCCGCCAATTGGCGTCGAGTTCGCAGCTGACCTCCAGGATATCGCCTGGCTGGTGCGCCAGCGACACGATCCTGCCTTGCGCGCGGCGGCCGCTGCCCACGCGTCCCAGCAGCGCCACCAGCGCGGCATAAGAACCGGCGGCCAGCAGCGGAATCAGCAGCAGGCCGACCGGACCGCTCCAGTAGCGCGCGGGAGCCAGCGCTGCCGTGTGGAACGCCAGCGACAGGAACAGCACAGGCATCGCGCGGTGCAGGAGACGCCAGCCCCGGTAGGGAAAGCGCCGCCACAAGGTGATTGCGAGCATCGCCAGCAGCAGGTAGATCGACCACTCGCCCATGTCCTTGGCCAGGCCGCGCGAGCTTTCGAACAGCGTCAGCACCACGTCGCGGGCGGGGCGGTTGCCCGCGTCCGCCAGGCTCTTCAAGGGGCCGCTGGCCAGCTTCAGCAACCAATGCGCGGCGCCGGCTGATACTGCGAGGATTCCGGCCCATTTGTGCAACCGGTATATCTTGTCCATGCCGCCCAGCGGGCGTTCCAGCCACGCGGGCCGCAGCGCCAGCAGCATGATCAATGCCATCAGTCCGATGGACCAGACGCCGGTGAGGTAGAGGCCTTGCTGGCGCGCCACCCAGTACCAGGCGCCGGTGGCCGGTGGCTGCAGGATGAACGCGTCCAGGCCCCAGGCCAGGGTCAGGACTCGCAAAAAGCCGCCTATGGCGGCGCCGGTTCCTATCGGTTTCATGATGGTGTCCATGTCGGGACGCTCGGCCCGCCGGATGCGGGCGGAGCGGGGTAGGCGCGTAGGCGCCGGCGCTTCAGTCCTTGATGCGGCTGCGCAGGACGGCGCCGCTCTGGGCGTCGACCCGCAGCTTCACGCGCTGGCCTTGCGCGTTGTCGGCCTTGACGTCGTAGCGGCCGTGCTCGAGCTCGATCTCGGTGATGTTGCGATAGCCCGCGGCGGTCAGCGTGTCGTAGATCTGGCGCACGGTCAGCGTCGCGTTGGCGGGGGCAGTGGCGGCGGGCTGGGCCGGCGCCGGGGCGGTCGTCTGGGCGTGCACGGCGGCGCCGGTCAGGGTTGCGGCGCCAAGCGCCAGGGCGGCCAGGGTGTTGCGGATTGCGGTCATGGAATGGCTCCTAGGTTGTTGCGGGTTGCCGGAATGGCGACCATGACCGCATTATTCGGGTGTGCGGATGAACCAATTCTGAAGCTGCCGTTCACGTGCCGTTCATTTTTCCGGCGCTATAACTGGGCGGACAATCGCCTCTTATGGCGGACCCCGAATGCGAAAGAAACCATGACCCGAGGAACCCGTACCCGAATCTGGCTGTCCTGCGGCGCGCTGATGCTGGCGCTGGCCGCAGGCCCCAACGCAGGCGTGGCCGATGAAAGCGACCACGAACAAGCGCGCCAGGCCTTGCAGGCCGGCAAGGTGCTGCCCCTGCGTTCGGTGCTGGACATCGTCGAACGCGACTATCCTGGGCAGGTGGTCAAGGTCGAGTTCGAAGAGGACGACGGCGAGTTCATCTACGAGATCCGGCTGCTGCAAAGCGGCGGCCGGCTGGTCAAGCTGAAGATCGACGCACGCGACGGCAAGGTGCTGGGCGTGAAGGGGCGCGACATCCAATTCCGGGACAAGCACTGATGCGCATACTCGTGGTTGAAGACGAGCCGACCCTGGCCACGCAGTTGGCCGATGCCTTGCGCCAAGCGGGCTATACCGTCGACACCGCCGCGGACGGCGGGACGGCCCAGTACATGGGCGCGGTCGAGACCTACGACGTGGTGGTGCTGGACCTGGGCCTGCCGGTCATGGACGGCCTCACCGTGCTCAAGCAGTGGCGCGCGGGCGGCCAGGGCATGCCGGTGCTGATCCTCACGGCGCGCGACAACTGGCACGAGAAGGTCGCCGGCATCGATGCCGGCGCCGACGATTACCTGACCAAGCCCTTCCACATGGAAGAGCTGCTGGCGCGGGTGCGGGCGCTCTTGCGCCGCTCCAGCAACCACGCCAGCGCGCAATGGCGCTGCGGTCCGCTGATGCTGGACACGCGGCAGGCCAAGGTCACGGTGGACGGCCAGGCGCTGTCCCTGACCAGCCATGAATTCAAGGTGCTGGCCGTGCTGATGCAACGCGCGGGCGAAGTGATTTCGCGCAGCGAGCTGACCGAGCACGTCTACGCCCAGGACAATGACCGTGACTCCAACACCATCGATGTGTTCATCGCGCGGCTGCGCAAGAAACTGCCGCCCGATACCATCGAAACCGTGCGCGGCCTGGGTTACCGCCTGGCCTGCGGCGCATGATGCCGCAGCGCGCGCGCGCGCCCGGCTCGCTGCGCTGGCGCCTGCTGGCCGGCACGCTGGCCTGGATTCTGGTCACGGTGGTGCTGGCCGGCTGGGGCTTGGGCAGCTTGTTCCGCCAGCACATCACCGAGCAGCTGCGCGCCGAGCTGACCCTGCACCTGAACCAGCTGACGGCCGCGGTGAACACGGCTCCGGACGGTCGCCTGGTGGTCTCGCCGCCCCTGAGCGATCCACGCCTGGAGCAACCGCTATCAGGCCTGTATTGGCAAATCGACCGGCTCGACGAACAGGGCCGTCCGGCGGCCGTGGGCGCGGCGCGCTCGCGTTCGCTCTGGGATCAGGTGCTGGAGTTGCCCGCCGCGGACAGCGCCGACGGGGTGTATGAAATCGCGGGGCCGGAAAAGCATAGGCTGACCGCCTTGACGCGCACGCTGGAACCGGCCGAGACCGAGGCAGCGCCGTTGCGCCTGATCGTGGCGGCCGACAGCCAGGTGCTGGCGGAGCCGATCGAGCGCTTCAATCACATGCTGTTGATTTCGCTGGGCGCGCTGGCGGCAGGCTTGACGCTGGCGGCCGTGGTCCAGGTCCTGGTCGGGTTGCGGCCGCTGGCCAGGCTCAGGCGGCAGCTCGCCGGGCAGCACGGGGGCGCCAGCGTGCGCATCGAAGGCCGCTTTCCCAGCGAAATCCAGCCGCTCGTCGACGACTTCAATCGCGTCCTGGACGTCAATGCCGACATGGTGCAGCGCGCGCGCACGCAGGCCGGCAATCTGGCGCATGCGGTGAAGACGCCGCTGACGATTCTGGGCAATGCCGCGGCGCGCGAGGAAGGGCCGCTGGCGGCGCTGGTACAGGAGCAGGTCGGCATGGCGCGCCGCCAGATCGACTATCACCTGGCGCGCGCCCGCGCCGCCGCCGCGTCTGGCGCGGCCGACAGCCGCACACCGCTGCGCAAACCCATCGAGGGGCTGCTGCGCGTCATGCAGCGCTTGTATGCGCAGCGCGGACTGCTGCTGGAAATGCCGGAATTTGCCGAGGGCCTGGTATTCCGCGGCGAAGAACAGGATCTGCAGGAGATGGTCGGCAACCTGCTGGACAACGCCTGCAAATGGGCCGAGCGCCGGGTGCAGGTCAGCGCAAGCGCCGCCGGCCAGGGCCAGTTGCTCATCCAGATCGACGATGACGGCCCGGGCATAGCCGACGAGGAACGCGAGCGCATCTTCCTGCGCGGCGTGCGCATGGACGAGCAGCGTCCCGGATCGGGCCTGGGCCTGGACATCGTGCGCGACCTGGCCAGCACCTATGGCGGCCAGGCGCAAGCCGAGCGTTCGCCGCTGGGCGGCTTGAGGGTGTCGTTGTGGCTGCCGGCCGCCTGAGGCCGGCGCCCGGGGTTCACTTGACCAGCGTCACCGGCGCTTCGGCCAGTTGCAGCACCTGATTGGCGACCGAGCCGATCAGGATGTTCGTCAGCGAGCCGTTGCCGCGCGTGCCCATGACGATGCGGGTGCAGCCGTGGTCCTGGGCGTAGCCGGCGATTTCCGTGGCCGCGTGGCCAAACGCCACGTGGCTGGTGTAGTCGGCGCCGGTCACGTCCAGCAGTTTGCGCGCCTCGTCCGCGGCCTCCTGGCCTTCGCGCAGGTAGAACTCGTCGATCATGTCCTGCGTGATCAGGCGTGACAGGCCCGCGCGGCCTTGCACGGGCGTCTGGACGTTGAGCAGATGGATACGGGCGGCGCCGGCGCCTTGGGCGAGCTGGCGGGCGTACAGGACGGCGCGGTTGGCGTTGTCGGAGCCGTCGACAGGGACCAGGATGTTCAGCATGGATGCTCCTTGACGGTTACTTGACCAGGGTGACGGGCAACTCCGTCAGATGCAGGACGCGGGTCGCGACCGAACCCAGGAACCAGGACGACACCGAGCCCAACCCGCGCGAGCCCATGTAGATTTCGTCCGCGCCGGATTCGCCGGCTATGCGCACGATGGTTTCGGCGGCGGCGCCTATTTCGATGTGGGTCTGGAAGGGCACGCCGGCCTGGGTCAGCAGTTCGCTGGCGGCCTGCAGCGCGTTGCGGCCTTCTTCCTCGTGATAGGCGTCGATCTCGGCCTGCGACAGGCCGCGGCCGATCTTGCCGGCTTTCAGCGGGATCTGGACCGTGAGGAGCTCCACGCGTTCGATGGGGTCGTAGCTGCGGGCGTCGAGCAGGGCTTGGACCGCATGGACGGCGGGCTGCGAGCCGTCCACGGGGATCAGGATGCGTTTCATGAGCGTCTCCTTGTGCGCGCCGCGGGCGGCGTTGTAGTCCACTGTATCCGAATTATTCGCCGAATCGGACAGGCGCGTCATGCGCAGGATCAAACCGGGCGCAATCAGCGCGCGCCGCCGGGCGGCGGACTCGGCGCGGGATCAGCGCCAGCGCGGCTCCAGGACGTGCGCGGCCGGGGCCTGCCCGAGCAGCCGTGCGGCGAGAGTGCTCAATGCCTCGGCCGAGCCGCTGGTCTCCAGGCGCAATCCGCCCGGACCGTCGGCGCGCAACAGGCCGCGTTCCTGCAACTGGTGGCGCAGCCGGCGCGCCACGGGCGCGCCCGTCTCCAGCAGCGGCACGTCGGCGCCAGCGGCCGCCTGGATCGCGTCGCGCAGGAAGGGAAAGTGGGTGCAGCCCAGCACCAGCACGTCGGCGCCGGCCTCGCGTAGCTCAGCCACGGGAGCGCGCACCGCGGCTTCGGCCTCGGGGCCGCTGAGCACGCCATGCTCCACCAGCCGTACCCACTCGGGGCAGGGCCTGAACAGGATGCGGACTTCGGGCGCCTCGCGCCGGACCAGCGCGGCGAATTTGGGGCTGGCCAGAGTGCCGGTGGTGGCGAATACGCCGACCACGCCGCTCGTGGTCAGGTGCGCGGCGGGCTTGATGGCCGGCTCCACGCCGATGATGATCAGTTGCGGATGGCGCAGGCGCAGCTGGGCGATGGCGGCCGCGGTGGCGGTATTGCAGGCCACCACCATGGCCTTGGCCTGGCGCGACACGAAGTAATCGGCAATCGTGCTGGCGCGCTGCTCGACGTAGTCCTGCGTTTTTTCGCCATAGGGCACGTGGGCGGAGTCGGCCACGTACAGCAGGGATTCGTGGGGCAGGGCGTCGCGGATGGCGCGCAGCACGCTCAGCCCGCCGACGCCGGAGTCGTAGATGCCTATGGGTGAATCTGGGAACATGGCTGCAATGCGGAGTGCGGGGTGCCGGGCAGTGTAGCGCTGCGCGCTCAGGCCGGCGATTCCTCGCGCTGCCGCCGCGCCTCGCCGATCAGCTTGCGGGCCGCGCCGGAGAGCGCTTCGTCGCGCCAGATCAGGTTCAGCGGCGCGCGCAGTTCCGCGGGCTGGGCCAGGTTGACGTAGACCACGCCTTCGATGTTCACGCGGCGCAGCGACGCCGGCACCAGCGACACGCCCAGGCCGGCTGCCACCAGGCTCAGGGTGGACAGCATGCGCGGCGCTTCCTGGGCCACGCGCGGGCTGAAACCGGCGGCGCCGCAGGCCGCAATGATGGCGTCGTACAGGCCTGGCCCGCTGTGGCGGCGGTAGAGGATCAGCGATTCGTCGGCCAGTTCCGACAGCGCGATGCGCTTGCGCGGCCGGCCCTTGACGGTTGGGTGGTCGGCGGGAAACGCGGCCAGCATGGGCTCTTCCAGCACGGTTTCCACCACCACGCCCGGGCCCAGGCCATAGGGACCGCGGATGAATGCCACGTCCACGCGGCCCGCGCCCACGGCCTCCATGAGTTCGCCGGTGCTGCTTTCCTCCAGCACCAGCCGCACATTGGGCGCCGTTTCGCGGAAGCGGCGGATGACGGACGGCACGAAGGGATGGAACGCCGCGGACCCGGTGAAGCCCACGGTCAGGCGCCCGGCTTCGCCCTGCGACACGCGCCGCACGCCTTCCACGGCCTGGTCCACCAGGGCCACGATATTGCGCGCGTCGTCCAGCAGCGCGCGGCCGCTTTCGGTCAGCTCCATGCCGCGCGGCAGGCGGTGGAACAGCGTCACGCCCAGTTCCTGCTCCAGCACGCGGATCTGCTGGCTGAGCGGCGGCTGGCGTATGCCCAGCCGCGCCGCGGCCTTGGTCAGATGGGATTCCTCGGCCACGGCCAGGAAGTAGCGCAACAGCCTCAAGTCTACAGATGCCATATTCAACCGATATGAATATATAGATAGTCATATATTAGACATTATCCAAGGCGAAGAGTAGGCTGCAATCTCGTTGTCCTTCCCTGGTTCCACTCCGCGCCGCTTCGGCGGCGCCGGCATGAAAATGATGAACGCAGCACCTTCCACCTCCGAGGCCGATCTGCGGCCTCCGCCCACGTGCGGGCAATTGTTCTATGGCTTCCTGATGCTCGGCCTGACGGCCTTCGGCGGCGCCTTGCCGCTGGCGCGCCGCATGGTCGTCGAAAAGCACCGCTGGCTCAGCGGCGCCGAGTTCACCGATCTGCTGGGCCTGTGCCAGTTCCTGCCCGGCGGCAACATCATCAACCTGTCGGTGGCGCTGGGCATGAAGTTCCGCGGGCCGCGCGGCGCGTTCGCGGCGCTGATGGGCCTGATCCTGGCGCCGTCCGCCATCGTGGTGCTGCTGGGCATGGTGTACGACCGCTTCCAGAACGATCCGCACATCCAGCACCTGTTTGCCGGTCTGGCGGCCGCGGCCGCGGGCCTGTTGATTTCCATGGCGGTGAAGATCGGGGTGCCGGTGGTGAAGCGCCGCGACTGGCTGGCCGGCGTGGTGGCCACGGCCTGCTTCATTGCCATCGCCGTGCTGCGCATTCCGCTGCTGCCCACCATGGCGGTGCTGACGCCGCTGAGCATCCTGATGGTCTGGAGGCAACGTCGATGATCCACACACTGATCGCCCTGGCCCTGATCTTTTCCGAACTGTCCGTGCTGGCGTTCGGCGGCGGCAACACCATCCTGCCCGAGATGCAGCGGCAGGTGGTGGACGTGCATGGCTGGATGACGGCGGCGGACTTTTCCGCGCTGTTCGCCCTGGGGCAGGCCGCCCCGGGTCCCAATTTGATGGTGGTCACGCTGGTGGGCTGGCATGTGGCGGGCGGCCTGGGCATGCTCGTCACTACCATCGCCAAGTTCGGCCCGTCGTCCATCATCACTGTGATCGCGCTGGGCCTGTGGGAACGCTTCAAGGACCGGCCCTGGCGCGGCGTCATCCAGGCGGGCATCTTCCCGATGACGGTGGGATTGGTGGCGGCCAGCGCGGCGCTCATCACCGAAGCCTCGGTGCATACCTGGCTGCTGGGCGCCATTACCGCTGTGGTGGCGCTGCTGGGCAGCTTCACCCGCATCCATCCGTTGTGGCTGCTGTTTGGCGGCGCGCTGGTCGGTTTGCTCGGCATCGGTTAGCGTTAGGGCTGCTCACACCAAAAGGAGCAGCCGCATGCCGCCGCTCAAGGATTTCGAGCCCGAGGACGACTCCGCCGCTGGCGCCGCCCTGCCGTTTTTCCATGCGCATCGTCGCCTGGTCGGATGCGCTGGTTTGTTGCTGGTGACGGCGGGCGGCCTGTATGCCCTGGGCGTGCCCTGGGTGCTGGCGCTGCTGCTGGGATTCGATGCGGGGGCGCTTGTGTTCCTGCTGATGACGGCGCGGGTGTTCGGCCGCACCAGCGCGGCGGCCATGCGCCAGCATGCGCAGCAGCAGGACGTGGGGCGTACCGGCGTGCTGTGGAGCAGCGTGGCGCTGTCCTGCATGGTGATGATGGCGTTGTGGGTCGAACTGCGGGGGGAAGGCGGCGCGGGCGACGTGCTTGCCATGTTGGCCGCCGCCGTCACCATCATCCTGTCATGGCTCTACATGAACATGATCTTCGCGCTGCACTACGCGCATGGCTATTACGGCCACCGCAACGCCATGCACAAAGGGCTGGATTTCCCGGGTACCGATGAACCCGACTACTGGGACTTCGCCTATTTCGCGCTGGTGCTGGGCATGACGTTCCAGGTGTCGGACGTGCAGATCGTGAACCGGCGAGTGCGCCGCACAGCCCTGACGCACAGCGTCATCGCCTTTTTCTTCAACGTCTTCATCATCGCCATCAGCGTGAACGTCGCGGCGGGGCGGGCCTGAAGCCGCGCCCCGGGGGCTTGCGCCAGGCCGGGCCGCGCCAGGCCGGGCCGCGTCACGCCGGGCCGCGTCAGGCTGCGCCCAGGCGCCACAAGGACGTGACTTCCTTCGAACGGGCGGCATGCAGCGGGTCGCTCGCGTCCTGCGCGCGGCCGTGCGTGGGACGGGTGTCGATGCGCTCGATCACGCGCAGGCCGGCCTGGCTGATCATTTCCAGCAGCGCTTCGCGGCTGCGCAGGCCCAGGTGTTCGGCCAGGTCCGACAGGATCAGCCAGCCCTCGCCATTGGGCGTCAGATGCGCCGCCAGCCCATTCAGGAAACCGCGCAGCATGCGGCTGTCAGGATCGTAGACCGCATGCTCGACGGGCGAGCTGGGGCGGGCGGGCAGCCACGGCGGGTTGCACACGATCAGGGAGACCCGGCCTTCGGGGAACAGGTCCGTTTCTTCGACGTCGACCTGCTTGGACAGGCCCAGCCGCTCCAGGTTTTCGCGGGCGCAGGCCAGGGCGCGCGGATCGGTGTCGGTCGCGATGACACGCTTGCCGCCGCGGCGCGCAATCACGGCGGCCAGCACGCCTGTGCCGGTGCCGATGTCGAAGGCCACGCTGCCGCGCGGCATCGGGGTGCGCGCCACCAGGTCGACGTACTCGCCGCGAAGCGGCGAGAACACGCCGTAGTGCGGATGGATGCGGGCATTCAGGGCGGGAATTTCCACGCCCTTCTTGCGCCATTCGAAGGCGCCGATCAGGCCCAGCAGCTCGCGCAGCGACGCGACGTAGGGCTCCTCGGCGGGGCCATGGGCCTCTTCGCAGGCGAGCCGGGCGTCGGGTGCGCGGCGCAGCGGAATGCCGTGGCCGGCGTCGAACGGAATCAGCAGCATGCCCAGGATGCGGGCGCGCTGGGACTGGATCTGGCGGTGCTGGTTGAAGGCGTCCAGCAGGCTGTCCACGGGCTTGCGGGGCCGCTTGTCGACCCGCCGCGTGATGGCCTGCAGCAGTTGCCGCGCGTTCTGGAAGTCGCCGCGCCACAGCAGGCCGACACCTTCGCAGGCATGGCGGTAGGCCATGTCGGCGGTCATGGTGTCGTCCGCCACCACTACGCGCTTGGGCGGCGCGGCGCCGGATTCGGAGCGCCAGCGGGCGGCGTGCGGGGTCTGGTTTTCTTCCCAGCGGATTTCAGGGACGGTCAACGTGTCGCTCCAGCAAGGCGGGGCGCGCGGGGCAGGGTGGTCATGGATAAAGCAAAAAAGAAGGGGCGCGGGCTGCCAATGTAGCAGCTTCGCGCCCCGTCGCGGCGTCCGCTTGGGCTCAGTGGAACAGCACCACCGCCTTCTGCAGCGTGATCCAGATGCCCCAGGCCAGGGGGATGCCGACGCAAGCCCAGGCAAACACCACTAGCGCCGCCGGCGTGCGGAACGCGGATGTTCCGACCCCGTGCGTTTCCGTGGCGACGGCGCGTTCGTGGGCCAGCGCCTTCTCGCGCGCCAGTTCCTCGTCATTCATGAAGTACTTGGGGTTCACGGGCCGGATCGCCAGGTTGCACAGAAAGCCCAGCACCAGCATCCCGGCCAGGATGTACATGGTGATGTCGTACACCTGGGCGCGCGGCACGCCGATGGACAGCTGGTATTCGCGGATGTAGTTCACCAGCACCGGTCCGAAGATGCCCGCCGCCGACCAGGCCGTCAGCAGCCGTCCATGGATGGCGCCGACCATCTGCGTGCCGAACAGGTCGGCCAGGTACGCCGGCACGGTGGAGAAGCCGCCGCCGTACATGGACAGGATGATGCAGAAGGCGGCCACGAACAGGGCCAGCGCGCCGATGTGCGCGGTCCAGGGGATGGCCGAATACAGCGCGAAGCCCAGCACGAAGAAGATGAAGTAGGTGGTCTTGCGGCCCAGCTTGTCGGACAGGCTGGCCCAGAAGAAGCGGCCGCCGATGTTGAACAGGCTGAGCAGGCCGGTGAAGCCGGCAGCGATGGCGGCGATGGCCGCCAACTGGCTCTTGTCCAGTTGCGAGTAGCCCAGTTCAGGCTGGTTGATCAGGCCGCCGCCGAACACTTCCTGCAGCAGCGGCGAGGCCATGCCCAGTATGCCGATGCCCGCCGTGACGTTCAGGCACAGCGCCCACCACACCAGCCAGAACTGCGGCACGCCCCAGACGCGCTGCACATGGACATGGCCCTTCGTGATCATGGCGTTGCCGGCATGCTTGGCCGGGGCGGTCCAGCCCTCGGGCTTCCAGCCGGTCGGCGGCACGCGGTAGCCCAGCGCACCCGACATCATGAAGACGAAGTACACCGCGGCCATGGTCAGGAAGGTCTGCCAGACGCCCGGCGATTCAGGCGTGGCGAAGTGGCGCATCAGCAGGTCGGCCAGCGGCGCGCCTATCATGGCGCCGCCGCCAAAGCCCATGATGGCCATGCCCGTGGCCATGCCGCGGCGGTCGGGGAACCACTTGATCAGCGTGCTCACGGGCGAGATGTAGCCCAGTCCCAGGCCGATGCCGCCGATGACGCCCGAGCCCAGCCACAGCATCCACATCTGGTGCAGGTACACGCCGATGGCCGAAATGACCAGGCCGCCACACCAGCACAGGGCCGACACCACGCCCGCCTTGCGCGGGCCCGCGCGTTCCAGCCAGCCGCCCCACAGCGCGGCCGAGCAGCCCAGCAGCACGAAGAACAGGGTGTACATCCACCCCATGGTCGAGATCTTCCAGTCGCAGTTGGTGGCGAACAGCTCGGCTGCGAGGCTCATGTCCGCGGGGCAGGCCAGCGGCTTGGCGCCGCCCACGACCTTGGACAACGGCAGCCAGAACACCGAGAAACCGTAGGCCATGCCGATGCACAGGTGGATGGCCAGGGCGGCCGGGGGAACCAGCCAGCGCGAGAAGCCCGGTCCGGCGATGGTGCGTTCCTTATCGAAAAAACCCGGCTTCGAACCGGGCAGGTCCAGCGTGGCAGTGCTTTGCATGTTGTCTCCTCTTTGGGGGCCGCTCGTTGGCGCGCGTGGTCCGGCATCCGGCCGGTCCCGCCGCCTTTTCTTGTGATTGTTCCTGCCGTCTTGCCTGTCGCCGACGCGTTACGCCACGCGGGCCAGCGGTGTGAGGCGCTGGCGGTTCTGGGTGACCGCTTCCAGCACCAGCGGGTGCAGTCGTTCCCCGCCGGCGTCGCCGTCGGGGTTTTGTTCGAGAAAGTTCAGGAGCTCATTGCGCATGCGCGGCTCCCAGAACTTGTGGATATGGTTGGCCACGCCCTCCAGGGCCTCGGGCCGGTCGGGCATGGCTTCGAAGAATTGGCCGATGCGGTTGGCCATGCGGATCAGGTTGCCGATTTCCATGCTTGCGTGAAGTCCGGTTCAGGAGATGATGCGTTGGGGGTGTGAGTACAGTGTGGCGTCGTCGCCGCGTAGAAAACCCAGCAGGCTGACGTTGGCTTCATCGGCCAGGCGGATGGCGAGCGCGGTGGGTGCGGAGACGGATGCCAGCACCGCGACGCCGGCGGCGGCGGTCTTCTGCACCATTTCGAAGCTGGCGCGGCTGGACACCACCACGATGCCGTCGCCAGCATGCATGGCCTGGCGTGCCAGTGCACCTATCAGTTTGTCCAGCGCGTTGTGGCGGCCCACGTCCTCGCGCACCAGCGCGACGGCGCCATCGGCGCCCGCCCAGCCGGCGGCGTGGGTGGCGCCCGTGATGTCGTGCAGCGCCTGGCGCGCCCGCATGTCGCGCATGGCGGCCAGCACGGCCTGGATGCGCACGGGCGAGCCGTTGGTGACGGGCGCGACAGGCCGCAGCACTTCGGGCAGCGTTTCCACGCCGCACAGGCCGCAGCCGGTGCGCCCGGCCATGGCGCGGCGGCGGGACTTCAGCCGCACTTCACAGGCAGTGGAAATTTCCAGCTGGACCACGATGCCGTCGCATTGCGGCAGCAGGTCGATGCCGCGCACGTCGCTGATGCCGTCGATGATGCCTTCGGACAGCGCGAAGCCGACCGCGAAGTCTTCCAGGTCGGCCGGCGTGGCCAGCATGGTGGCGTGGCTGATGCCGTTGAACTCCAGCGCCACCGGGGTTTCCTCGGCCACGGAGTCGGTTTCGACCTCGGGGACCAGGGCGCCGCCCCGCACGCGGGTGACCTGTACCTGCGTGCAATCGGGGCGGGAAGGCGGTGGCGTGGGCATGTCGGCGTCCTGGCGTTTCGGGCTGGCGGTTATTTCCCGGTCAGCGCCGCCTCGCTTTCTCGCGAACGCTCGCGCAGCAGCTTTTGCTGGATGTCCGCAAAGCGCGACCACTGGCGTTGCCACTCCGAAGGCTGCGACACGCGCGTGACCTGCACGGCCGTCACCTTGTACTCGGGGCAGTTGGTGGCCCAGTCGGAGCTGTCGGTGGTGACGACGTTGGCGCCGGACTCGGGAAAATGGAAGGTGGTGTATACCACGCCCGGCTGCACCCTGTCGGTCAGCGTGGCCCGCAACACGGTCTCGCCCGCGCGGCTCTGGATGCCGACCCAGTCGCCGTCCTTCACGCCGCGGTCCTCGGCGTCCTGCGGATGCAGTTCCAGCACGTCCTCGCCATGCCACATGACGTTGGGGGTGCGCCGGGTCTGCGCGCCCACGTTGTACTGCGACAGGATGCGGCCCGTGGTCAGCAGCAGCGGGAAGCGGCGCGTGCTGCGCTCGTCCGTGGGCACGTACTTGGTGATCATGAACTTGCCCTTGCCGCGCACGAACTCGTCGATGTGCATGATGGGCGTGCCATCGGGCGCTTCTTCGTTGCAGGGCCATTGCAGGCTGCCCTGCTTGTCCAGCTTTTCGTAGCTGACGCCGGTGAAAGTGGGCGTCAGGCGCGCGATCTCGTCCATGATCTCGCTGGGATGCTTGTAGTTCATGGGGTAGCCCAGCGCGTTGGACAGCGCCACCGTCACTTCCCAGTCGGACTTGCCGTTCTTGGGTTCCATGACCTTGCGCACGCGCGAGATGCGGCGCTCGGCGTTGGTGAAGGTGCCGTCCTTTTCGAGGAACGAGGAGCCGGGCAGGAACACGTGGGCGTACTTGGCCGTTTCGTTCAGGAACAGGTCCTGCACCACGATGCATTCCATGGCAGCGAGGGACGCCGCCACGTGCTGCGTGTTGGGGTCCGACTGCACGATGTCTTCGCCCTGGCAATACAGGCCCTTGAACGAACCGCCCAGCGCAGCCTCGAACATGTTGGGGATGCGCAGGCCGGGTTCCGGCTGCAGGGTCACGCCCCAGTCCTGTTCGAACTGCGCGCGCACCGTGTTGTCGGAGATGTGGCGGTAGCCCGGCAGCTCATGCGGGAACGAGCCCATGTCGCACGAACCCTGCACGTTGTTCTGCCCGCGCAGCGGATTCACGCCCACGCCTTCGCGGCCGATGTTGCCGGTGGCCATGGCCAGGTTGGCGATGGCCATGACGGTGGTGGAGCCCTGGCTGTGTTCGGTCACGCCCAGGCCGTAGTAGATCGAGCCGTTGCCGCCGGTGGCGTACAGGCGCGCCGCGCCGCGCACCGCCTGCGCCGGCACGCCGGTGATCTCTTCCATGGCTTCCGGCGAATTCTCTGGCAGCGAGACGAAGTCGCGCCATTCCTTGAAGGCCTTGGCTTCGCAGCGTTCAGCCACGAAGTCCTCGGCGATCAGGTTTTCGGTGGCGATCACGTGGGCCAACGAGGACAGCAGGGCGGTGTTGGTGCCGGGGCGCACCTGCAGGTGGAAGTCGGCCTTGATGTGCGGCGAACTGACCAGTTCGATGCGGCGCGGATCGATCACGATCAGGCGCGCGCCCTGGCGCAGGCGGCGCTTCAAGCGCGAGGCGAACACCGGATGGCCGCTGCTGGGGTTGGCGCCCATCACGATGACCACGTCGGTGTGCATGACGGAATCGAAGGTCTGGGTGCCGGCGGATTCGCCCAGCGTCTGCTTCAGGCCGTAGCCCGTGGGCGAGTGGCAGACCCGCGCGCAGGTGTCGACGTTGTTGGTGCCGAAGGCGGCGCGTACCAGCTTTTGCACCAGCCAGGTTTCTTCGTTGGTGCAGCGCGAGGAGGTGATGCCGCCGACCGCATCGCGGCCGTACTGACCCTGGATGCGGCGGAATTCGGAGGCCGCATAGTTGATCGCCTCGTCCCAGGACACTTCCTTCCAGGAGTCGGTGATGTGCTTGCGGATCATGGGCTTGAGCACGCGTTCCTTGTGCGTGGCATAGCCCCAGGCGAAGCGGCCCTTGACGCAGGAATGGCCGCGGTTGGCCTGGCCGTCCTTCCAGGGCACCATGCGCACCACTTCCTGGCCCTTCATCTCGGCCTTGAAGCCGCAGCCCACGCCGCAATAGGCGCAGGTGGTCACGACCGAGTGCTCGGCCTGGCCCATCATGATGACGGTCTTTTCCTGCAGCGTGGAGGTCGGACAGGCTTGCACGCAGGCGCCGCAGGACACGCATTCACTGTCCAGGAAGGGCTGGTCCTGCCCCGGCGACACGCGCGACTCGAAGCCCTTGCCGGAGATCGTCAGGGCGAAGGTGCCCTGGGTTTCCTCGCAGGCGCGCACGCAGCGGTTGCAGACGATGCACTTGGACGCGTCATAGGTGAAGTACGGATTGGACTCGTCCTTTTCGCTCTTCAGGTGGTTGGCGCCGTCGTAGCCGTAGCGCACGTTGCGCAGGCCCACCACGCCGGCCATGTCCTGCAGCTCGCAGTCGCCGTTGGCCGGGCAGGTCAGGCAGTCCAGCGGATGGTCGGAGATGTACAGCTCCATCACGCCGCGGCGCAGGTCGTGCAGCTTGGGGGTTTCGGTGTAGACCACCATGCCGTTCTCGGCGGGGGTGGTGCACGACGCCGGATAGCCGCGGCGGCCTTCGATCTGCACCAGGCACAGCCGGCACGAGCCGAAGGGCTCCAGGCTGTCGGTCGCGCACAGCTTGGGAATGTTGATGCCGGCCTCGGCGGCCGCGCGCATCAGCGAGGTGCCTTCGGGCACCGTGATTTCCTGGCCGTCTATGGTCAGGGTGACGGTTACGGCGGACTCGCGCGCCGGCGTGCCCAGGTCGCGATCGCGCTTGATGACGGTTTCTAGCATGTCGGTCTCGGGTTCAGGCCGCGTGCGCGGCAGACTGGGAGGACTCGATGCCGAAGTCCTGCGGGAAGTGGTTCAGCGCCGACAGCACCGGGTAGGGCGCCATGCCCCCCAGGGCGCACAGCGAGCCGCCCAGCATCGTGTCGCACAGGTCGCGCAGCAGATGCACCTGCTGCTCGCGGCCGGGGCCGCCCGCGACGATCTTGTCTATGGTTTCCACGCCGCGGGTGGAGCCGATGCGGCAGGGCGTGCATTTGCCGCAGGATTCGATGGCGCAGAACTCCATCGCATAGCGCGCCATGCGCGCCATGTCGACGGTGTCGTCGAAGGCCACCAAGCCGCCATGGCCGACCATGGCGGATATCTGGATATAGGCCTCGTAGTCCAGCGGCACGTCCCATTGCGATTCCGGCAGGTAGGCGCCCAGCGGGCCGCCCACCTGCACCGCGCGCAGCGGCCGGCCGGAAGCGCTGCCGCCGCCGAAACCGTACAGCAGGTCGCGCAGGCTCAGGCCGAAGGCCTTCTCGACCAGGCCGCCGTGCTTGAGGTTGCCGGCCAGCTGGAACGGCAGCGTGCCGTGCGAGCGGCCCACGCCGTAGTCGCGGTAATAGGCGGCGCCCTTGGCCAGGATGATGGGCACGGTGGCCAGAGAAATCACGTTGTTGATGACCGTGGGCTTGCCGAACAGGCCCGAGATCGCCGGCAGCGGCGGCTTGGCGCGGACCACGCCGCGCTTGCCCTCGATGCTTTCCAGCAGCGAGGTTTCCTCGCCGCAGATATAGGCGCCCGCGCCCTTGCGCACTTCCAGGTCGAAGCGGCGGCCGCTGCCGTGCACGTCATCGCCCAGCCAGCCCACGCTGCGCGCCCGCGCGATGGCGGCTTCCAGCGTGTCGATCGCTTGCGGATATTCCGAACGCACGTAGATGTAGCCGTAGGTGGCGCCCACCGCCAGGCCGGCGATGGTCATGCCTTCGATCAGCACATAGGGGTCGCCTTCCATCAGCAGGCGGTCGGCGAAGGTGCCGGAGTCGCCTTCGTCGGCGTTGCAGACGATGTACTTCTGGTCGCCGGGGGTGCCTGCGACCGTCTTCCATTTGATGCCGGTCGGGAACGCCGCGCCGCCGCGGCCGCGCAGGCCCGAAGCCACCATTTCGTCGACGATCTGCCCGGGCTCCATGGCCAGGGCGCGTTGCAGGCCCTGCAGGCCGCCATGGGCGGCGTAGTCCTGCAGGGACAGCGGATCGGTCACGCCGACGCGGGCGAAGGTCAGGCGTTCCTGGTGCTTCAGATAGGGGATTTCTTCGGTCAGGCCCAGGCGCAGCGGGTGCTCGCCGCCACTTAGCCAGCCGGCGTCGAACAGCGCGGCGACGTCTTCGGGCTGCACCGGCCCGTAGGCGATGCGGCCTTGCGGGGTAGTGATTTCGACCATGGGTTCCAGCCACAGCAGGCCGCGCGAGCCGTTGCGCACGATCTGCACGGACAGACCGCGGGCGTCGGCGGCGCGTTCGATGTCGCGCGCCACCGTGTCGGCGTCCATGGCCAGCGCCGCGGCGTCGCGCGGCACGTAGATGACAATGGGGGAGCTCATGATTGCGCCTCCCGCGTGCGGGCCAGCAGTCGGTCGAGCTTTTCCGGCGTGACGCGGGCATGGGGCCGCCCGTCGATCATCACCGCCGGCGACTGGGCGCACAGGCCCAGGCAGTACACCGGTTCCAGGGTGAAATCGCCGTTCTTGCTGTTGGCGTGAAAATCACAGCCCAGCGCCGTGCGCGCATGGGCGGCGAGATGTTCGCCGCCCATGGCCTGACAGGCTTCGGCGCGACAGACCTCCAGGGTGTGGCGCGCCGCGGGTTCGCTGCGGAAATGCGGATAGAAGGTGATGACGCCGTGGACCTCGGCGCGGGACAGGTTCAGGGCCTCGGCGATGGTCTGCACCGCCGCGGCCGGAATACAGCCCAGTTCATGCTGGACCGCGTGCAGCACGGGCAGCAGCGGGCCGGGCTGGTCCTTCAGCCGGGCGAGTATGCGGGCGGTGGCCGCGATGGCCGGGGTGTGGGACGCCTGGGCCGCGTCCAGGGCCATCTGGCCGCCGCGGGCGCCGCCGCTGGACGCCAGATCGGATGTTGCCTCGCGCTGATGCACGTCGGTCTCCTCCTGTGTTGCTGTTGTGCCGGGCTGGATGTTGTTCGGTGTTATATGTTTTAAAAAACATATAAAACTCCCTCCAACCGCGTTATTTGTGTACTCTAACGGGGTAATTCACCGTCTTCAATAAGAAATAAATGACATATAAGTTCCGTATCGGCCTGCGGCCGCAATGGACCCTGGGCGGAGACGACGACCCGGCACCCGTGCCATTGCAGGATATGCTGGCGCTGCTGTCCGCGATCGATGCCACTGGCAATATTGCCGGGGCCTGTCGCGCCTGCGGCCTGTCGTACCGGCATGCCTGGGGCGTGCTGCGCCGTTTCGAGGCAATCTTCGGCACGCAGTTGCTCATCACCAACCGCCGCCAGGGCACGCAGCTGGCGCCGTTCGCGCAGCGCCTGCTGTGGGCCAACCGCCGTATCGAGGCGCGCCTGATGCCCACGCTGGACAGCATGGCCTCGGAACTGCAGGAAGAGCTGGAGCGCCTGCTGCCCGAGAGCGGCCCGCATCTGCGGCTGCATGCCAGCCACGGCTTCGCGGTGGAGTCGCTGATGCAGCACATGGGCAACCGCAAGCCGGGCCTGGAGTTGCGCTACCGCACCGCCATCGAGGCGCTGGCCTCGCTGGAGCGTCGCGAGTGCGACCTGGCGGGCTTCCAGGTGCCGCTGGGCGATTTCGAAGCGCCCATCATGGAGCGCTACGCCCAATGGCTGCATGCTGACGAGTACATGCTGATCCACCTGGCGGTGCGCAATGCGGGCCTGTTCGTCACCGCCGGCAACCCCAAGCACATACGCGGCATGGCTGACCTGGCGCGGCCCGACGTACGTTTCGTCAACCGCCAGATCGGCTCCAGCACGCGTTATCTGGTGGGCCTGATGCTGCAGCGGGCGGGGGTCTCGATCAGCGAGGTCCAGGGCTACGAAACCAACGAGTTCACCCATATGGCCATTGCCGCGCACATCGCCAGCGGCATGGCCGACACGGGCGTAGGGGTGGAAACGGCCGCCTGCCGCTTCGGGCTGGACTTCATCCCGCTGGTGCGGGAACGCTATTTCTTCGCCATCCGCAAGGCCTCGCTGGAGACGCCGGCCATGCGCGACCTGCTGTCCATCATGCGCAGCCCGGACTACGTCGGCTACGTCGGCCAGCTGGCGGGCTACGACGCCCGCGACACCGGCAGGCTGCAGTCGCTGCAGGAGGCCTTTCCATGAGCGCGAAACGCGATGCGCCGGGATATGATGCTCCCATGAGCAAAGTGATCTTTCTTGCCGATCGCCGCAGCGGCCCGCTGGCGCCCGGCGAACTGCCGCCGCACGGACAGCCCGCGCTGGACCAGCGAGCGCGTCCCTTGCGCGACCTGCGGATTTCGGTCACGGACCGCTGCAACTTCCGCTGCACCTACTGCATGCCGCGCGAAGTCTTCGACAGCAGCTACACCTTCATGCCGCATTCGGCGCTGCTGTCGTTCGAGGAAATCAGCCGCCTGGCGGGCATCTTCACGCAATTGGGCGTGGAGAAGATCCGCCTGACGGGCGGCGAGCCGCTGCTGCGCAAGCATATCGAGAACCTGGTGGGCCAGTTGGCCGACCTGCGCACGCCCGCCGGCCGCCCGCTGGACCTGACCCTGACCACCAACGGCAGCATGCTGGCGCGCAAGGCCGAGGCGCTCAAGAGCGCCGGGCTCACGCGTGTCACCGTCAGCCTGGATGCGCTGGACCCGGCCATGTTCCAGGGCATGAGCGACAGCGGCTTCACGCCCGACGACGTGCTGCGCGGCGTCGACGCCGCGGCCGAGGCCGGGCTCGCGCCGGTCAAGGTCAACATGGTGGTGCGGCGCGGCCTGAACGACGGCCAGATCCTGCCCATGGCTGAACGCTTCCGCCATTCCGGCCACATCCTGCGTTTCATCGAATACATGGACGTGGGCAATACCAACGGCTGGAATCTTGCCGAGGTGGTGCCCAGCCAGGAAGTGCTGGACCGTATCGGCGCGGCCTATCCGCTGGAACCCGTGGCCAGCGGCGAAATGGGCCGCGTGGCCGAACGCTGGCGCTACCTGGACGGCGGCGGCGAGATCGGCGTCATCTCCAGCGTCACGCACGCCTTCTGCGGCGGCTGTACGCGCGCGCGCCTGTCGCCGGAAGGCAAGCTCTTCCTGTGCCTGTTTGCGCACGATGGCTACGACCTGCGCGCGCCGCTGCGCGACGGGGCCAGCGATGCCGAACTCGCCGGCATCATCGCGGGCATCTGGGCGGGGCGCAACGACCATTATTCCGAGCTGCGCGGCCGCAACATGGCCGACCCGGCGCGCAAGATCGAGATGAGCTACATCGGTGGCTGAAGCGTTTGCCAGCAAGGGCATCGCCGGCCTGATCCTCGCGGGCGGCCAGGGCGCGCGCATGAACGGACAGGACAAGGGCCTGGTCGTGTTGCGCGGCGAGCCCATGGTGGCGCACGTGGCGCGCCGCCTGGCGCCGCAGGTGTCGCGCCTCGTCATCAGCGCCAATCGTCACCTGGATCTCTATGCTCGCTACGGCGCCGTCGTGCAGGACGGCGAAGCCGATCTGGGCGCCTGGCAAGGGCCGCTGCTGGGCATTGCCGCGGGCCTGGAGGCCGCACGCCAGGAGGCCTGGCTGGTGGTGGCGCCTTGCGATACGCCGTTCCTGCCCAAGGATCTGGCAGCGCGCCTGGTGCGCGCGGCCGAGTCCGCCAATGCGCCCATGGCCTATGCGGTGGCGGACGGACAGCGCCATTCGGCCTGCATGGCCTTGCGCACGTCGCTATTGCCCGATCTGCTGGCATACCTGCGGGCCGGGGACCGCAAGGTAGGGCTGTGGCAGGCGAGGATGGGCGCGGTCGAAGCCTGCTTCGACGACGCGCCCGATGCCTTCATGAACGTCAACACGCCAGATGAGCTGGCGCGGGCCGAGCGCTACGCCAGCCAGTGACGCAGGTCGTAGTAGGCGACCCGGTCCTTGTCCTGCACTTGCACGTCGGCCGGCAGTCGGGCCAGGCCCGTCGCCCAGGGCAGCGAGCTGATCACCCCGGAACCCTGATGGCCGTAGGGCACCAGTTCGGCGCTGCCGTCGTCGGCCAGACGGCGCTGCACGCGCAGGAATTCCTCGCGGCTGTCCTGGCGCGGATGCTCGGTGCGCAGCGGCAGCAGGCTGGTCGGCGGGAACAGGGTTTCGCGGCCCTGCATGCGGCGCATCAGCGGCGTCACCAGCAGGGTGAACACGGCGTAGGCCGACACTGGGTTGCCGGGCAGGCCGACCACGGGCTTGCCGTCGATCTGCGCCAGCGCCACCGGCTTGCCCGGCTTCATGCGCACCTTCCATAGCGCCAGTTCGCCGCCCAGCGAGGCCAGCGCGGGCTTGACCAGATCGCGTTCGCCCACCGACACGCCGCCCACGCTCACCACCAGGTCGCAATCGGCCAGCAGCGTCTTGAATGCGGCGTGCAGGTCGGCCTCGGTGTCGCGGGCGTGCAGCACGTGCACGGGCAGGGCGCCCATGCCGCGCGCCAGGGCGGCCAGCATGGGGCCGTTGGAGTTGTAGATCTGCTCGGCCGCGCGTGGCTGGCCGGGCAGCACCAGCTCGTCGCCGGTGGTCAGGATGCCCACGCGCAACTGGCCGAAGACTTGCACGCGGGCCAGGCCTTGCGAAGCCATCAGCGCCACGTGGGCGGCTTCAAGTACGGTGCCCGCGGCCAGCAGCGGTGCGCCGGCCATGGTGTCTTCGCCGCGGCGGCGGATGTGCTGGCCGGCCTTGGGCGCACGCGAGATTTCCACCTGGCCGTCGGCTTCGGTGGTGTCTTCCTGCATGACGACCGTATCCGCGCCTTCGGGAATCAGGCTGCCGGTGAACAGGCGGATGGCGTGGCCAGGCTTGAGAGGTTCCGGCATTTCCCCCGCGTAGCAGCGCTGCTGGATGGGCAGGCGCACGCCGGCGCCCCAGTCGGCCACGCGCAGCGCATAGCCGTCCATGGCGCTGTTGTCGGCAGGCGGTATGTCCACGGTGGCGGTGAGATCGGCGGCCAGCACGCGGCCGGCGGCATCGGCCAGGCTCACCTCTTCGCTGCGTTGCAGCGGCCCCGCGGCGTTGGCCAGCAGGGTCTGGGCTTGATCAAAATCCAGCATGGGTCAGTTGTCTTCTTCGCGTTGCTTGAAATGGGTGGCGAAATTGCAGGGGCGGTGACTGCTGTCCAGCTGCTCGCGGATGATCTGCGCCCAGGCGGTTTCGCAGGCGTTGTTCGAGCCGGGCAGGCAGAAGATCAGCGTCTGGTTGGCCGAGCCGGCAAAGGCGCGCGACTGGATGGTGGAGCTGCCGATCTCGGTATAGGAGATCTGGCGGAACAGCTCGCCGAAGCCGGGAATCTCGCGGTCCAGCAGGGGCATGATGGCCTCGGGCGTGTGGTCGCGATGCGAGAAGCCCGTGCCGCCCGTGGTCAGGATCACCTGCACCTCGGGATCGGCGATCCAGTCGCTCATGATGCGGCGGATCTGATAGATGTCGTCCTTGACGATGTCGCGGCGCACGCACTGATGGCCGGCATGCGCGAGGCTATGGGCCAGCAGATTGCCGGAGGTGTCGTCGCCCGCGCTGCGGGTGTCGCTGACCGTAAGCACGGCGCAGGCCAGCGAAACAAGGCTTTCGTCGCTCATGGATTTTCCTCTTCTAGGCGGTGGTGTCTTCATCCCAGGACTGCGTGCGGTCCTGGTCGGATTGGCGTTGCTCCACCCAGAAGCTGCTGCCGCCCGCGAGGGTTTCGCGCTTCCAGAAGGGCGCGCGCGTCTTGAGCGCGTCGATGATGTATTCGCAGCCGCGGAAGGCGTCGCCGCGATGGGCGCTGGCCGCCGCGACGAAGACGATCTGGGCATTGCGGTGCAGCGCGCCCACCCGGTGCACGATGACCGTGCCGGCCAGGTTCCAGCGCGCGCGGGCGGTCGCGGCGATCTCTTCCAGTTCACGTTCGCACATGCCTGGGTAGTGTTCGAGAAAGAGCGTGTCGGTGGGCGTGTCGGGCGCGTAGTCGCGCACATAGCCCACGAACGTGACGATGCCGCCCACGCCCGGGCCGGCGCTCTCCCGCAGCGCGGCCGTGAGCGCGGCGCCGTCGAAGTCGGCTTCCTGGACGCTGATCATGGCGTTCAACCTCCGGTGACGGGTTCGAATACCGCGACCTCGTCGCCCGCGCGGATGGGCGCGGACGGCTTGGAGTGGGTCTGGTTGATGGCCAGCTTCAGGCGCGCGGAGGGCGCCAGCTGGGGGTAGCGTTCGCCCAGCGCGGCAAGCAGCTGCGCGCCGGTGGACTCGCCTTCCAGTGGCCAGGCTTCGGAGCGCTTGCCGACCAGTTCGGCCACGCGCGCGAAGTAGAGAAGATTAATCGTTGCGCCATTCACCGCTTTTTCCTCCTGCCTTGTACTTAAGGCGAACTTGCTCGATGACGATGCCCTTGTCGGCAGCCTTGCACATGTCGTAGATGGTCAGCGCGGCGACGCTGCAGGCCATCATGGCTTCCATTTCCACGCCGGTCTTGTAGCTGGTGCGGCAGGTGGCCAGCACGTCGATGCGGTGTTCGGCGTCGTCCAGCGCGAACTCGACGCCGACGAAGGCCAGCGGCAGGCTGTGGCACAGCGGGATGGTGTCGGCACAGCGCTTGGCCGCCAGGATGGCGGCGACGCGGGCGGTGTTGAGGACTTCGCCTTTGCCCTGGCCCGGCTGGGTCAGCAGGCCATAGGCGACGGCGTTCATGCGCACGCTGGCGGTGGCGATCGCCACGCGCTCGGTGTCGGTCTTGGCGATGACGTCGACCATGCGGACCTGCCCGGCTTCATCCAGGTGGCTCAAGGTTGGGGTGGGCGTGGACATGGGAATCGGGAGCGATAATTGTTAATGATTGAAAAGGGCGGTCCCGGCTGGCCGGATCGGCCCATCGATACGCCTATGATAGACGAGCGGTGCAGGGGGCGCGATAATCGCGCCTGTAGTCATTAGAAGGACGGAAACGCTCGTCCTTCAATTCGTATCAGGAGACGCGCAATGCCCTTGCGGATGCCCAAGCTTCGGTTAACCCGCCGGGTCGGCAAGATTCTTCTGGGTATTGCGGCATTCGTACTGATCCTTTTCGGGGTTGCCGCCTGGCAAGTCCCCAAAGTGCTGCACAACGTCCTGGTGCAGGACGTCTCCAAGATGATCGGGCGGGACGTCTCCGTCGGCGACATCAGCTTCAATCCCTTCACGCTGACCGTCCGCGCGCGCGACCTGGCCGTGGCCCAGCCCGATTCGCAGACGCCGCTCTTGACGCTGGCCGAGCTGGACGTCAGCGCGGCCTGGACTTCCCTGTTCTGGTTTGCGCCGGTCGTCGATCGAATGACGCTGCGCGAGCCTAACATCGCCATCGTCCGCGAGGACGTCACGCGCTTCAATTTCTCTGATATTCAGCAACGAGTGGCCGAATTGACGGCCGCCCAGCCCGAAGAACCGCCCAAGCCGGACGAAGGGCTGCCGCGCTTCTCGCTGAACAATATGGTGATCGAGAATGGCACGATCACGCTGGATGACAAGGTCACTGGCCGCAAGCAGGTGGTCGACGAGCTGGGCGTGGGCGTGCCGTTCATCTCCACGTTCGGCTACGCCACCGACATCGATGTGCAGCCGCGCGTGCATCTGCGCATCAACGGCAGCCCCTTTGATCTGAACGGCGTGGCGCGCCCCTTCGACAAGGTGCCCTCGTCCACGCTGCGCGTGGCCTTCAACGGGCTGCAGCTGGAAAAGTGGGCGGACGTCTGGCCCATGCCGCTGCCGTTCAAGGTGGAAAGCGCGCTGCTGGATTCCAACCTGCAAGTGGTGTTCGAGCAGCCCAAGGACGCGCCGCCCAAGATCCGCGTGGTCGGAGACCTTGGCCTGCGGCGGCTGGACCTGCGCGACACCGCTGGCGCAAATCTCGTCGCCTGGAGCGCGCTGACGGTCACCCGCCTGGAACTGGAGCCCATTGCGCGCCACGCCTATGTGGGCGAGGTGGGCCTGTGGGCGCCGCAGATCCATGTGCGCCGCTACGCCAATGCCAACCTGAACTGGCTGGACGTGGTCGCCGGGTTGAAACGATTGGGCGGCGTGGAGCCGACCGCCACGCCGGTGGCCGACAAGCTGCGCAAGGCCAGCGGCCTGGACCCGGCCAAGGCGGGCGGCAAGGCCGGTCCCGCCGCGGCCCCGGCCCAGCCCCAGGCCCAGGGCGCGCCGGCCGCAGCGGGCGCAACCTCGGACCCCTCCGCCAAGGGCGCTGCGCCTGCAGCAGCGGCCGCCGCCGCGGGAGCGCCCGCCGCTCCGCCCGCCACGACTCCGGCAGGAACCCCGGCCGTGGACGCCGCCGCGCCTCAGCCGGCGCCCGCGCCCGCTGAATGGAAGGTCGAGCTGGATGCCTTCAATCTGCACGAAGGTGAGGTCTACGTCACCGACGCGGTCAGCAAGCTGGACTACGTGATGACCGGCCTGGCCGCGACGGTCGAGGGCGTGGCCCTGCCGCAGGTGTCCGGCCAGCCCATCAATTTGTGGCTGAC
The DNA here is from genome assembly GCF_014851665.1 of Achromobacter sp. ACM03. Taxonomy (NCBI): domain Bacteria; kingdom Pseudomonadati; phylum Pseudomonadota; class Betaproteobacteria; order Burkholderiales; family Alcaligenaceae; genus Achromobacter; species Achromobacter sp. ACM03. The sequence goes on from NZ_JACVAD010000002.1 coordinate 1,300,588, forward strand.
CATGGACAACAGCACCGACGGCGGCTGGCTGCGCGCCAAGGGGCCGCTGGTCCTGAAGCCGCTGTCGCTGGAACTGGGCGTGCGCTTGGGCAACATTGCGCTGGCGCCCCTGGCGCCGGCCGTGCGCAACGCGGCGCCGATCGCGCTGCTGGATGGCCGCCTGACCGCCAGCGCGCAAGTTCATGTGAAGGAAACGAACGGCGCGGTGGATGCATCCGCCAGCGCCGTGCAGGCCGACCTGACCCAATTCAAGGCCCGCGACGAATCCCTCAAGCCCGCCGTGGACATCGCGCTGCAAAGCCTGCGCGTGACCGCCGACCGCCTGGCCATGGGACCGGGCCAGAGCAATTTCACCCTGGCCGCCGCCGGCATCCAGGGCAATGGCAAGCTCGATCTCAAGGGCGCGTTCACGCCACAGCCGCTGACGGTGAAAACCTCCGTGGACCTGTCGGAACTGAACGTCGCGTCCTTTGCGCCCTATGCGGCCTCCAGCCTGAACGCCACGGTGCGCGCCATCACGCTGGGCGCCAAGGGCAACGCGGAGTTCGCCGCCGCGGCCGGTTCGGCGCCGATGAAGGCCAGCTGGAAGGGCGGCGTCGAAGTCACCGGCGTGGACCTGCAGGACCGAGTCAACAAGGATGACTTCCTGAACTGGAAGCGCCTGGGCTTTACCGGCATGGACATCTCGGTGGCGGGCGACAAGATCGGCGCCAAGCTGGGCGACATCGCGCTCGAGGATTTCTACGGCCGCGTGCTGCTCAACGCCCAAGGCCGCCTGAATGTCATGGACCTGGTGGCGGCTCCCGGCCAGGCCGGGGGCTCCATCACCCAGGACACCCAGACGCCCGGCCGCAGCGCCGCGCCGCCACCCGCCGCGCCCGCCGCAAAGGGGGGCGGGGGCATGCCGGACATCTCGGTTAACAGCGTCACCTTGAGCCGCGGCCGCATGACCTTCACGGACCGCTTCGTCAAGCCCAACTACGTGGCCGAGCTCTCCAGCATCGAAGGTTCGATCACGGCGGTGTCGTCCACCAATCCCCAGCCCGCCAAGGTCAAGGTTACCGGGCGCGTCTACACCACCGCGCCGCTGTCGATCAGCGGGGTGGTGCAGCCTTTCGCCAAGTACCTGTCGCTGGACCTGAAGGCTTCGGCCAAGGGCGTGGACCTGCCGCGCTTCAATACCTATTCGGCCAAGTACGTGGGCTACCCCATCAAGCGCGGCAAGCTCTCGGTGGACCTGGAATACAAGATCAAGGACCGCGCGCTGCAAGCCACCAACCATGTGGTGCTGAACCAGCTGACCTTCGGCGACAAGACCAACAGTCCCGACGCGACCAAGCTGCCGGTGCTGCTGGCCGTGGCCTTGCTGAAGGACTCGCGCGGCAACATCGACATCAACCTGCCGATTTCCGGTTCGCTGGACGATCCGGAGTTCTCGGTGGGCGGCATCGTGGTGCGCGTGCTGCTGAACCTGGTGGTCAAGGCGGTGACTTCGCCCTTCAGTCTGCTGGCCTCGGCCTTCGGCGGCGGGGAAGAACTGTCCTACGTGGAATTTGCGCCGGGCAGCGCGGCGCTGACCGAGGACAGCCTGCAGCGCATCGACACGCTGACCAAGGCGCTGACGGACCGTCCGGCCCTGAAGATGGACATCAGCGGCCGCGCCGATCCCAAGACCGACATGGAAGGCCTGCGCCAGGCCTGGGTCGACGCCAAGATCCGCGCCGCCAAGGCCGCGGACGTCGCGCCGCGCGGCAAGAAGCCGAACCCGGCCGGCGTCGAGGTCTCGGGCGCGGAGCGCGCCAAGTATCTGGAAGAGGTCTACGACGACACGGACATCAAGGACAAGCCGCGCAACTTCATCGGCATGTCCAAATCCGTGCCGGCGGCGCAGATGGAGGAGATGCTGCGCAGCGTGGCGCCGGTGGGCGACGAGCAGTTGCGCCAACTGGCCGATGCGCGCGCGCAGGCGGTTTATGAGAAGCTGCAAGCCCAGGAAGGACTCGCGGATCGCGTGTTCATCGTTGCGCCGCAACTGGACGCGGATGGCATCAAGGACGAGGGGCAACCCTCGCGCGTGGACTTCTCCCTGAAGTGAACCAGGCTGGTCCGGAAGGCGGCGTCCAGCCGCCCCTGCCAGCTTTTTGCCAGGAGATTCTCGATGAATGACCAGGACGCGCACTTCGACAGCCTGCTGCCGCCCCTGCGGCTGAACCGGCGGGGTTTCATGGCCACCACGGTGGCGACGGGGTTTTCGCTGGCTGCCGGACAGGCCGTGGCGCAGACCACGATCACCACGGACGTCAACGGCCTTGTCGCTGGCAAGGTGGACATCCCGGTCAAGGACGGCAAGATGCCGGCATACCGCGCGGCGCCCAAGGGCAAGAAGGACTTGCCCACGGTGCTGGTGGTGTCGGAGATTTTCGGGGTGCACGAGTACATCCAGGACGTGTGCCGGCGGCTGGCCCACCAGGGCTATCTGGCCATCGCGCCCGAGCTGTTCGCGCGCCAGGGCGATCCGTCCAAGTACACCGAGATCCCCAAGTTGCAGGCGGAAATCATCGGCAAGGTCCCGGACGCGCAGGTGATGTCCGACCTGGACTCGACCGCGGCCTGGGCCACGTCCAACGGCGGCAATCCGGACCGGCTGGGCATCGTGGGCTTTTGCTGGGGCGGCCGCCAGGTCTGGCTGTATGCGGCCCACAACCCGAAGCTCAAGGCCGGCGCGGCCTGGTACGGCCAGTTGGGCGGACAGCCTTCGGAACTGAAGCCCAAGTCGGTGCTGAGCCAGGTGAACGACCTGAAGGCGAAGGTGCTGGGGGCGTACGGCGGCAAGGACGCCGGGATTTCGATGGCGGACGTGGACAAGATGCGGCTGGAACTGGCGCAGGGGCCGGCGGCGGCGAAGGCTTCGCGGATCGATGTGTATCCGGACGCGCCGCATGCGTTTCATGCGGATTATCGGCCTTCTTATCGGAAGGCTGAGGCGGAGCAGGCTTGGACGCGGATGTTGGATTGGTTCAAGCAGAACGGGCTTTGATCTTCGTGGGTTCGTTTGGGTCTTCTTGGGGCTTGTTGGGCGCTATGAGTGCGCACGAGTCTTCGTAGGTCCCACGAGTCTTCGTAGGTCGCCCGTCGTCGCGGGCGGCGTGGCGGCTCGCGCCCACGATTGCGGTCCGGAGCGTTCGCTCCGGACTCCCCCGTCGTCATCTTCGTCAAGGCCTTCGGCCTTTCCTTCAGATTCCCTCGGGCGCATCGAGGTTGCGAGCCGCCACGCCGCCCGCGCCGACGGGCTGCGTGCGTCTTGGCTTGTTGCGTTGCTGGAGCCGTGGTTGGGGGCGAGTCTTGGGCGCCCGTATTAATCGGCCGCGCGGGCGGCCGATTAATACATACGTCATTATTTGAAGTGTGATTGTGATCGATGGCGCGCATGCGTAGGTGGGTTTTCTGATGGCGTTGCCGTTAGGGGGGGAGGGGCGGTGATGGGTGGCGCGCGGCGGGCAGCCGTTTGCGCATGAAGACCCGTACGCGCGCCACCCATCCGGCTTTGGAGTTCAAGTGGCGATTGACCTGCCAACGGGCTTTGATGGGCCGTCACGAAAAAGTGCCCGTGATATCCACGGTCACTCCCCACCAGCGCGCAGCGCCATCGGGAATCGCAAGACACCGCGTAAGCCCCCAGAGGCCGCCCGCGCGGCCGGCCGGGGGCGGGCCCCGCAAGATCCATCGCCAAACCCCACCGGCGGCGAGAACCCTAAGCACACCGTTCGTCCCTGGGGCCAGGAAGTTTCAACCAGCAGAGCCAGTCGCGGCGGCGGGGCCAGAGGCGCGGGGCGTCGATAAGCCCGAGGGAATCTGAAGGAACCGCCGAAGGCGGTGACGAAGATGACGAAGGGGAAGTCCGGAGCGAAGGCTCCGGACCGCAATCGTTGCCCCGCGGCTCTGGCCCCGCCGCCGCGACTGGCGTCTCAAGAAGCTGAACCTTCAGAAACAGAAACAGAACCTGCTACTGCGCCTTCTCCCCCGGCAACCCATCACTAACCTCCGCCAACGCCCTCTTCATATCCTCATACTCCATCACCCTCTCCCCCTGAAACCCGCCCAACACCCCCCGGCACCCGTCCACCCCCGATCGCTTCATCTCTTCCATCATCGCCGTTCCCTGCGCCTGTCCCTTCTGGAACAGCCCGTCATACCCGCCCGAAGGAAAGCCATATTCCTGCGCATACTGCAGCAGGTTCTTGCGGGCCGTGGCCTGGTGCTGGGCCAGATCGGGTTCGGAAGCCCCGCAGGCGCGGGCGGCGCCGTTGGAGGCGCCGGCGGCGATGACGAAGGAGTCGTATTGGGCCTGTTCGGCGGCATCGGGAGCCGCCCAGGCCGTGGCGGCCGAGGTCAGCGCCAGGGCCAGGCCGGTCAAGATCTTGCGCATCGATGAATCTCCGCTAGATGCCCGCCAGCCGGCAGCGCGGCGTGCGCGGGCGGTGATTGCAACCACAACATTATGGCAATCAGCCGTTTCGCGCCCGTGTAGCCTTGGTGTGGAGTCGTTTCAGACTGTGCATCTTTCTTTCCCTGACGCTGGCTGGCCAGCAAGGCGGCCGCGCAGGAACTATGATGGAGCCTGTGGGGCGCTCCTGCCCCAATGCATTGCCCCTATTCCTCCTGGAGATCTACATGACGATCAAAGTCGGCGATCGCGTGCCGGACGGCACCCTGACCGAATTCATCGAAACCGAAACCGCCGGCTGCTCGCTGGGCCCCAACGCGTTCCAGGTCGCCGACCTGACCCGCGGCAAGACCATTGCGCTGTTCGCCCTGCCGGGCGCCTTCACGCCCACCTGCTCGGCCAAGCATCTGCCGGGCTATGTGGAACAGGCTGCGGCCCTGAAGGCCAAGGGCGTCGATGAAATCTGGTGCGTGTCGGTCAACGACGCGTTCGTCATGGGCGCCTGGGGCCGCGAGCAGAAGACCGAAGGCAAGGTCCGCATGCTGGCCGACGGTTCCGCCTTGTGGACCAAGGAACTGGGCCTGGAGCTGGACCTGATCCAGCGCGGCATGGGCGTGCGCTCGCAGCGCTACTCGGCCCTGATCGTCGACGGTGTGGTCAAACAGCTGAACGTCGAAGGCCCCGGCAAGTTCGAAGTCAGCGACGCCGCCACGATGCTGTCGCAAGTCTGATCCCACGCAGTTCCTGTTTTACCGCTTAGCGCAGCGGGCCGCTTTCGCGGCCTGTTGCGCTGCCGCCAGCAGCGGTTGCCGACGCCATGCTCGCCACCATTTTCTCCTTTTCGTCGCTTTACTTCGCGACCTTGCTGATGCTCATCGGCACGGGTCTGTTCAACACCTATATGGGGCTCAGGCTGACAGCGCAGTCTGTCAGCGAGGTGTGGATCGGCGCCCTGATCGCCGGCTACTACCTGGGCCTGGTGTGCGGCGCCCGCCTGGGGCACAAACTCATCATCCGCGTGGGCCACATCCGGGCGTTCGTCGCCTGTGCGGCGGTGGCCACCAGCATGATCCTGGCCCAGACGCTGGTCGAATCCATGCCGCTGTGGCTGGTGTTCCGCGTCATTTCGGGCATCGTGATGGTGACCGAATTCATGGTCATCGAAAGCTGGCTCAACGAGCAGACCGAAAATCACCAGCGCGGGCGCGTCTTCTCCGTCTACATGGTCGTGTCCGGCCTGGGCACCGTGCTGGGCCAACTGGCCCTGACGGCCTATGCCACGCTGGACCTGCGGCCGCTGACGCTGGTGGCCATGTGCCTGGTACTGTGCCTGGTGCCTATCGCCGTCACCGCGCGCTCGCACCCGCCCACGCCGCTGCCGGCGCCGCTGGACATACGCTTCTTCATGCGGCGCGTGCCGCTGTCGATGACGGTGTTGTTCGTGGCCGGCAACCTTTCCGGCGCGTTCTATGGCCTGGCGGCCGTCTATGGCGCCAAGCATGGCCTGTCCACCTCGCAGGCGGCGATTTTCGTGGCCGCTGCAGTGACCGCCGGCCTGCTGTCGCAATGGCCCATGGGCTGGCTTTCCGACCGCATCAACCGCGCCGGTTTGATCCGCTTCAATGCGCTGCTGCTGGTGCTGCTGCCGGTGGTCATGTGGGGCTGGATCGTGCTGCCGTACTGGGCACTGGTGGCCATGTCCTGTGTCTTCGGCGTGCTGCAGTTCACGCTGTACCCGCTGGGCGCGGCGTTCGCCAACGATCACGTGGAATCCGAGCGCCGGGTCAGCCTGTCGGCCGTGCTGCTCATGACCTACGGGGTCGGTGCATGCGTGGGGCCGATGATTGCCGGGGTGCTGATGTCCCTGGCCGGCCCCAGCATGTACTACGTGTTCATCTCCGCCTGCGCCTTGATCCTGGTCTGGCATGTGCGTCCCACGCGCGTCACCGGTGCGCATCAGGTGGAAGAAGCGCCCACGCATTTCGTGCCCATGCCGGACACGCTGCAGAGCTCGCCCGCCGCGGCGGTGCTGGATCCGCGCGTGGATCCAGCAACCGACATCGCCATGGAAATGGTGCAGCCCGAAGTGGCGCCGGTGGCAGCCACTGAGCCGCCCGCTGCGGAACCGCCTGGCGATGCCGCGGCGGATGTGGCGGACGACGCGGCCGAAGACGGCCGCCAGAGGCGCACCGGCACCTGAGGCCGGGGTCGCGTCCTTACCAGGGCGCCATCAGCACGATGGCAGCCAGCGCCAGCGCGATGCCCAGCAGGTTCAGCCGGGTCAGCGGTTCGCGGAAGGCCAGTGCGCCGACCAGCGTGCCCAGGGTGATCACGCCCATGTTCATGGACGCGAACACCAGCGCGGGGTGCTCGGGCAGCGACTGGTGCGCGCGGATGTAGGTCAGGATGTTGCCGAAGTTCGCCAGTCCCAGCGCCGCACCCGCGGCCAGGTGCCGAAGCTGGCAGCGCACCCGGCGCCACAGCAGGTAGCAGAGCATCAGCACCCCGGCGATGAGGAAGGCCAGCAGCAGCCCGCCCGCGAAAGCGGTGCCCGCGCGCGCCATCTGCTTGAACAGGATGTCGATGACGCCATACCCCACCCAGACCACCAGCGGCCACAGCCACATGGCGCGGCTGCTTGCGGCCGTGTCCTCGCCCGGCGTCTGCGCGCGGGGGGCGCGGCGCAGCAGGCAGTACAAGGCGCTGGCGGCCAGCAGGGTCGCGGCCAGCTTGCGGCCGCTTACCGGTTCGCCGAACAGCAGGAAGGCCGCCAGCAGCGGGATGAACAGGGACAGGCGCTGCGCCGCGTCGCTGCGCACGATGCCGGCATGACGTACGGCCGCCGCCATCGCCAGGAACACGCTGGGCAGCAGTACGCCCAGCGCGGCCAGCACCAGCCACGGCGTCTGTGGGGTCAGCAGCGCCGCCGGGTCCGGGCGCAGCACGGCCCAGCAGAGCAGGGCGGCCACCGCATAGTTCATGGCGATGGCCTGGCGCACGTCGACTTGATAGCGCCGCGCCAGCTTCAGCAGCACGGCCACGGTGACGCTGCAGGCGACGCTGGCCAGCAGGTAGAGGAGGCCGGGAGTCAACGGCATGCCGTGGCGTCGTGGTGCGTGTGCTGGGCGGCGTCGATGCGCATGCCCAGGCGCTGCAGCAGGCGCTGGTCGGCTTCCATCTGCGGATTGGCCGTGGTCAGCAGGGCGTCGCCGTAGAACATGGAGTTGGCGCCCGCCATGAAGCACAGGGCCTGCAACGCGTCATCCATGGCTTCGCGGCCGGCGGACAGGCGCACGGCCGCGCGCGGCATGGCGATGCGGGCCACGGCAATGGTGCGCACGAACTCGAACGGGTCCAGGGCTTCGACGCCGGCCAGCGGCGTACCTTCCACCTGCACCAGGTTGTTGATCGGCACGGACTCGGGATAGGGCTCCATGTTGGCCAACTGGGCGATCAGGCCGGCGCGCTCGCGGCGCGATTCGCCCATGCCGACGATGCCGCCGCAGCACACGTTGATGCCGGCGTCGCGCACCCGGTCCAGCGTGTCCAGCCGGTCCTGGTAGGTGCGGGTGGAGATGATCTTGCCGTAGAACTCGGGCGAGGTGTCGAGGTTGTGGTTGTAGTAATCCAGGCCCGCGCTCTTGAGCTGTTCGGCCTGGCCCTCGCGCAGCATGCCCAGCGTCACGCAGGTCTCCAGGCCCAGGGCCTTCACCGCGCTGACCATCTCGGCCACCGCCTCCAGGTGGTGCGGCTTGGGGCTGCGCCAGGCGGCGCCCATGCAGAAGCGCTGTGCGCCGCCTTCCTGGGCCTTGCGGGCCGCTGCCACCACGTCCGCCAGGGGCATCAGCTTGTCGGCGTCCAGGCCGGTGTCGTAGTGCGAGGACTGCGGGCAGTAGGCGCAGTCCTCGGGACAGCCGCCGGTCTTGATCGACAGCAGGCTGGACAGCTGGATGGCGTTGGGATCGAAATGAGCGCGGTGCGTCTGCTGCGCCCGGAACACCAGATCCATGAACGGCAACTCGTAGAGCGCCATGATGTCGGCGGCGCTCCAGGCGGGGGCGGCGGTCGGTTTGGCGACGGTCGGGACGGGAATGTAGGCGGTCTGCACGGATGGGCTCCTTTCGGTCTTGCGGGGATCGCGCCGCTTGTCGGGCAAGGGCAGGATCGGCGGATCGTAAGAAGCTGCGCAGGGTTTGCGCAATGCAGGCTGCGTGGCCGAAATTAACGGCCTGTTGCTGTTATTTTTGTGGAAAATGGAAGATTTTGAGGGGCGTCGACTTCTAAGTGGCGCACATCTTCGGGGACGCCGGGCAGCCGTTTATTTTGAATCAAATTGTAAATAGTCGAGGGATGTCAGCCCTTGGCGCGCTTGTTTCGCGTCTGCGCCTGTTCATGCCCGGTGATGCCGCGGTCGCGCGCCCACACAATGGCCGCGCTGCGGCGGTGCACGCCGATCTTGCTGTAGATCGTGGCCACGTGGTTGCGCACCGTGTTGCGCGACAGCTTCAACTGCCGGGCAATGCCCTCGTCGTCATGGCCTTGACACATCAGGCCCAGCACCTCGCGTTCGCGGGAAGTGAGCTGCGCCAGTTCTGCCACGTCGCGGGTGGCGGGCGCCGGCTCACGCAGTTGCGCCAGCTTTTCGATGACGCTGCGGCTGAACCAGGAAGTGTCCTGCATGACGGCCTCGATCGCCGTCAGCAGTTCCGCCTCGGAGCGCTTGCGTTCCGTGATGTCCTGGACCGCCAGCAGTACGCGCGGCTGCCCGCCGATAGTCACGGGTTCGGCCGACAGCAGGCAATCCAGCCGGCTGCCGTCCCGGGCAGCCAATGCCACCTCGCGGTTGCGGGCGCTTTCACCGCGCTTGAGGCTGGCCTCCAGATCTTCGGCGAGCTGGAGCCCCAATCCGGTCAGCGTCTGGCCTATGCCGTCCTGCGCAGAGGCGCCGGCGGCCGTGGCAAAAGCGTCGTTCAGGTCCAGCGCCAGCAGGGTCTCGCCCTCGCAGACGGCCATGGGCACGGGCGCGAGGCGGAATGTCTTGGAGAAGCGTTCCTCGCTTTCGCGCAGGGCCAGTTCGGTGCGCTTGCGGGCCTCGAGGTCGATGAAGGTGAACAGCATGCATGGCTCGCCCTGCATGTCGATGGGTTGGCCCGCGACGATGACGAACTTCACGCTGCCGTCCGCCAGTTTCAACACGCCCTCGCGCTGCGCAATGGTCTGCCCCTCGTTGAGGCTGGCGATCGCGTTGTCCTTGTCGTCGCCGCCGTCCAGCACGTCCAGCTCATAGGCCGACCTGCCCACGATGGCGTCGCGTGCATAGCCGGTCATCTCCAGGAAGCCCTGGTTCACCTTCACATAGCGCAGGTCGGACAGGCGGCAGATGAGGGCGGGCGCGGGATTGGCGCCGAAGGCGCGCTCGAAGCGTACTTCGGCATTGATCTGCTCAGTCTGGTCATGCAGGATCAGGACGCGGTAGTCGGTCCCTTCGCTGCCGTCCAGGTTCAGGCCGCTGGCGCGTATGTTGCGCAGGAACGCGTCATCGTCCTTGCGTTCCAGGTCCAGCAGCAGTTCGTCGAACGGCTCGGCCGCGGCCAGCAGGTCCAGCGGATATTGGCGCGCTGGCACGCGGTGATGATTGCGGTAGCTGAGGCTGTAGCGCTTGCGGTAGCCGGCTGGCGTGCCGCCCAGTTCATCCAGGTTATCGGTGCCATGCAGCTTGAGCGCGCTGGCATTGGCCCAGGCGATGGCGCCGTCCGCTTCGAGCAGGATGATGCCTTCGTTCAGGCCTGCGATGATGCGTTGCAGATGCTGGCGGTGCGGATGGGGAGCGGCGGCGTTCGCGGTCACGTAGTCCTCTTCTTTTCGCAGGGCACGACGCAAAGAGAATGAAGGCGCACTGAAAGGCTGTCCAGATGGCGAAATGGACGAGTCTGAGCGTAGGGGGCAATGGCGGGGAAGATGGCTGCCGCTAGATGATGCGGGCCGGAATGCAAAAAAGCTCCGGAAACCGGAGCTTTCTATGGCTGGCAAGGCCGAGGCGCTTGCGAACTGCGTGATGTGCTTGGCGGAGCGGACGGGGCTCGAACCCGCGACCCCCGGCGTGACAGGCCGGTATTCTAACCAACTGAACTACCGCTCCGCAGCGGTTTACTCTGACTTCTTCAATGCACTGCGGTGTCAAGGCAGTTTGGTACTACATGCCAGAAAGACTGGCGTCCCCTAGGGGATTCGAACCCCTGTACTCACCGTGAAAGGGTGATGTCCTAGGCCTCTAGACGAAGGGGACCTGAACAAAACAGAACTACTTTACTACCGTACTGCTTACTGGTGGAGGTAAGCGGGATCGAACCGCTGACCTCTTGCATGCCATGCAAGCGCTCTCCCAGCTGAGCTATACCCCCCAGGATCCTCGATGCCCCAAACTACAGACAACAAGGTCTCACACTATATAAAGCAAAAAAGCCCCGAAAACGGAGCTCTTGAAAGACTCTGAGCGAGAGCTTTGGCGGAGCGGACGGGGCTCGAACCCGCGACCCCCGGCGTGACAGGCCGGTATTCTAACCAACTGAACTACCGCTCCGCAGCGGCGTACTCAACTACATTGTCACTTCAACTGCATCACTACATACTGCTGCCAGAAGAACTGGCGTCCCCTAGGGGATTCGAACCCCTGTACTCACCGTGAAAGGGTGATGTCCTAGGCCTCTAGACGAAGGGGACTTGGACTTGCAAACTGGTACTGCATCCTTCGCCGTTGACTGGTGGAGGTAAGCGGGATCGAACCGCTGACCTCTTGCATGCCATGCAAGCGCTCTCCCAGCTGAGCTATACCCCCGTCTTTCTAATCAGCCCGTTCAACGTTTTACGAAACCGAACACACGTTTTACCGAGTGCTTTTTCGTAGTTCGTTGCCGGTTTTGTTTAGTGCCGTTGGCGAAGAAACGAGATTATGCACGAACTAAATTGGGTGTGCAAGTCGCGATGAGGCAAAAAGCTAAAAAGTCGTGAAAAAAAGGGGGCTGGAAGGCATTTTAGGGCCGATTTTGCGCTTTTATTGCTCAGCTTGAGCTAGCGTGATTGATGCAGAAATCAAGTAAATCAAAGACTTGTGAGAATGCTATCGTGAGCGGAAATTTTTTTCGTCGATCCGGCATTTTTTGCACCGGACCCGCACACACGGACATCGCCATGAGCAGCAAGACTTCGTTCCCCACACGCCCGCTGGGCCAGAGCGGCATGGACATCACCCGCATCGGGCTGGGCGCCTGGGCCATCGGCGGCAGCGGTTGGGCGGTGGGGTGGGGGCCGCAGGACGACGCCGATTCGGTGGCGGCGATCCGCCGGGCCGTCGAGCGCGGCATCAACTGGATCGATACCGCGGCGGTGTACGGCCTGGGGCATTCCGAGGAGATCGTGCGCCGCGCGCTGGCGCAGATGGCGCCGGACGCCCGGCCTTACGTGTTCACAAAGTGCGGCCTGACCTGGTCTGCGGAACAGCCGCAGGCGATGCCGCGGCGCACCGGCGCGCCGGCCAGCATCCGGCGCGAAGTCGAAGATTCGTTGCGCAGGCTGGGCGTCGAACGCATCGATCTCTACCAGATGCACTGGCCGGCGGGCGATGGCACGCCGCTGGAACTGTACTGGCAGGAACTGCTGGATCTGAAGCGGGAGGGCAAGGTCAGGGCGGTGGGCCTGTCCAACCACAATCTTGCGCAGCTGCAGCAGGCAGAAGCGCTGGGGCATGTGGATACGCTGCAACCGCCGTTTTCGGCCATTCAGCGCGTCGCGGGCGCGGAGCTGATTCCGTGGTGCGAACGTAACGGCACGGGCGTGATCGTCTACAGCCCGATGCAGTCCGGCCTGCTGACCGGCGCCTTCAGCGTGGAGCGCGCCCGCGCTCTGCCGGCGGATGATTGGCGCGCGCGCAACGCGGAGTTCGCCTCGCCCGGCATCGAGCGCAACCTGGCGCTGGCCGATGCGTTCAAGCCCATCGCCGAACGCCACGGCGCCACGGTGGCGGCCGTGGCGGCGGCCTGGACGCTGGCCTGGCCGGGCGTCACGGGCGCGATCGTGGGCGCCCGCAGCGCGGCTCAGGTGAATGGACTGCTGGGCGCAGCGTCGCTGGAACTGGATGGCGATGACATGGACGCCATCGCGGACGCGATCGAGCGTACCGGCGCCGGAAGCGGGCCGCTGCGCCCGCCCGGGGAGAGCGGCGCGCTGCCGGCGAATCTGTTCGCTTGAGGGCGCCTCAGGCGCGACGCGTCTTGCGGCCGCTGCCGAACGCGGCGATCAGCGCCAGGCCGATCAGGGCCAGTGCCGTCTTGTCGCCAAAGCGCGCGTATGGCGTCAGCCCCGTCATGCCTTGCACGGCCACCGGCAGCACACCGGCCTGCAGCGGCGCGAGCTGGGCCGCGACGCGGCCTTTGGCGTCAATGGCGGCGGTGATGCCGGTGTTGGTGGAGGTCAGCATGGGCCGCGCCGTTTCCATGGTGCGCACGCGGCCGATCTGCAGATGCTGGCGCAAGGCCCAGGAGTCGCCGAACCAGCCCAGGTTGCTCACGTTCACCAGTATCGTCGCGCCCGGTTCGCCGTTGGGGCCGGGTTGCAGCGCGGGCAACAGGTCGGGGCCGAACAGGTCTTCGTAGCAGATGTTGAACGCGATGTGCTGGCCGCCGACCGCGAAGGGCGTCTGGCGTACCGCGCCGCGATCGAAGTCGCCCAGCGGAATGTTCAGCATGTCGACGAACCAGTGGAATCCGGGCGGCACGTATTCGCCCCAGGGCACCAGGTGGCGCTTGTCGTAGCGCATGGCGGTGGTGCCGGCCACGAGCTGTTCGACCGGGGTATTGCCGTCAAAGCCCATGACGCTGTTGGTGTAGCGCTCGCGGCCATTGACGCGGTCGTGCAGCGGCACGCCCATGGCGATGGTGGTATTGCGCTGGGCGGCCAGGTCGCGCCAGACCGCCCAGACGCGCGGATCCAGCTGGTCCTGGAAGATGGGCAGCACGGTTTCCGGCAAGATGATCAACTGCGGCGCGGGCACGCCGGGAGCCGGCGGCATGGCTGCCAGGTCCAGGTGGCGCACCAGGCTCTGGTCGAGCAGGGCAGGGTCGAACTTCTGCGACTGCTCGATGTTGCCCTGGACCAGGCGCACGTTCAGCGGATCGCCGGACGGCGTGGACCAGTCGATGCGGGACAGCGGCCAGCCAGCGGCGGCCAGGGCCAGCGCGATACCGGCGGCCAGGGCGTGGCGCGAGCCAGTCCCGCTTTTGCGCGAGGGCTGCCAGAGGCTGGCGAGGGCAGCGGCGACGAAGGCGGCCAGGAAGGCCATGCCGTGCACGCCAAGCAGCGGCGCCCAGCCTGCGATGGGGCTATCGACTTGCGCGTAACCGATATTGAGCCAGGGAAAGCCCGTCAGCAGCACGGCGCGCAGCCATTCGAAGGCCGCCCACATCGCAGCCCAGGCCAGCGTGCCCGACAGTATGCGGGAGGGCGGAGAGCCCGGCTCCAACGGCGCGTAGCGGCGCGCCAGCGCGCTGGCCGTGGCCGGGAACAGCGCCAGGAAGGCCGACAGCGCCAGCACCGCGGCCACGGCCAGCGGCGCGGCCAGATCGCCGTAGCGGTGCAGGCTGATGAAAATCCAGTAGAGGCCCAGCGAGTAGCTGGCGAAGCTGAACAGCCAGCCGCGCAGCCAGGCCTGTTTGGCCGAGGGCGCATACAGGGTCACGCGCGCAACGATGGCCAGCATCAGGACCTGTGTGGCCGCCAAGGCCCAATCCGGCAGGGGACCGGGCGAAAAAGTCAGGGCGTGCACGGCGCCCGCCAGCACCAGGCCGGCGGCGCCGCGCAGTTTATGGCTGCGCGGGGACTGGGTCATGCGTCTTCGGAGGAGCGGGGGGCTTGGGGTGCGGCGTTGCGCTTGACGCGCAGCCAGATGGCGCGGCGCGCGTCGCCGCGGGCCACTTCCAGGCGCAGGCCGTCGAATTCGGCGATGTCGCCGCGGCGCGGGATGCGGCCCAGCTGTCCGCCCATCCAGCCGCCGACGCTGTCGTACTCGTCGTCGGGCAACTGGCAGCCGAACACGTCGTTGAAGTGCGAGATGTCGGTGGCCGCCAGGACGCGCCACTGGTTTTCGCCTTCGGGGAAGATCGAGTCTTCCTCGGTTTCGTCGAATTCGTCTTCGATATCGCCGACGATCTGTTCCAGCACGTCTTCCATCGTCACCAGGCCGGAAATGCCGCCATGCTCATCGATGACGATGGCCTGGTGGTTGCGGCTGGCGCGGAACTCGTGCAGGAGCACGTTCAGGCGCTTGGATTCGGGGATGAAGACGGCGGGCCGCACCAGCGTGCGCACCTCGATGCCGGGTTCCAGCATGCAGCGCAGCAGATCCTTGGCCAGCAGGATGCCGATGATGTTGTCGCGATCGCCTTCGTAGACGGGGAAGCGCGAGTGGGCGGTCTCGATGACCGAGGCGACCAGGTAGGGAATGGGCTGCGTGACGTCCAGCAGATCCATGCGCGAACGCGGGACCATGATGTCGCCCACGGTGCCTTCGGACACGGCGAGCGCGCCCTTGATCATCTTGTAGGATTCCGCGTCGAGCAGTTGGCGTTCGTGCGCGGCTTCCAGAACGGCCTTGATGCCTTCGCGGTCCTCAGGCTCGCGGCGCACGAGGGAAAGCAGGCGGTCTAGAAGGGATTTGGCGGCAGGTTTGGAGGAGCGAGCAGGCGTCGCTTCGGGAGCAGGATAAGGGTCAGACATCGTCCGGGAGGACAAGTTATGGAGGGCCCAGCATAACCGATACTGGCCTGCAATTTGTAACGGCGGCCCCCAAAATGAGGGGAACCGCCGCCATCTGCGCCTTGCTGGACGCCATTTTGCGGCAATTTTTGCCGCCGGGCCGCCCCAAGGCAAAAATCGCCCCCTCGGGGGGCAGCAAGCGCCTAAGGCGCGCAGCGTGGGGGCCAATTTTTCTCAGGGTTGACCCGAGTCCGCGCGTCAGGCTGCCACGTAAGGATCGGCGATGCGCATGGCGGCCAGCGTGGCGGTCTCCAGGGCCTCCATGCGCTTGGCGTCGCGGGCCTTGATGTGGTCGTAGCCCAGCGCGTGCAGCACGCCGTGGATGGTGAGATGGGCGGCGTGGTCCAGGAGCGCCTTGCGCTGTTCGCGGGCCTCGCGCACCAGCACCGGCACGCACATGACGATGTCGCCGCGCGCAACGCCCAGCGGATCCACGCCGTATTCGAAGGTCAGCACATTGGTGGCATAGTCGCGGCCGCGGAAGTCGCGGTTCAGGCGCCGGCCTTCGGCCGCGCCAACCAGCCGCAAGCTCAGCTCCGCCGCGGAAAACGCGACCAGGCCGTCGTCGGCCGCGCCCGCCAGCGCGCGTTCGGCCCAGCGGCGCAGGCGCCAGCGGGGCAGGCGGGCTTCCTCGACGCCGTATTGCACGGACAGGGACAGTTCAGGTTTCATCTTCGGTGGCGCGGTCGTAGGCGTCGACGATGCGGGCGACCAGGGGATGGCGCACGACGTCTCGGCTGGTGAATCGGGTGGTGGCGATGCCCTGCACGTCGTGCAGCACCTTCACCGCATGCGCCAGGCCGCTGTCCTGGCCACGCGGCAAGTCCACCTGCGACGGGTCGCCGGTAATGACCGCCTTGCTGCCGAAGCCGATCCGCGTCAGGAACATCTTCATCTGTTCCGGCGTGGTGTTCTGCGCTTCGTCCAGGATGACGAAGGCGTGGTTGAGCGTGCGGCCGCGCATGTAGGCCAGCGGCGCGATTTCGATGGTCTGCTTTTCGAACAGGCGCTGCACCTTTTCGAAGCCCATCAGGTCGTACAGCGCGTCGTACAGCGGGCGCAGGTACGGGTCCACCTTCTGCGCCAGGTCGCCGGGCAGAAAGCCCAGGCGTTCGCCGGCTTCGACCGCGGGGCGTGTCAGCACCAGGCGTTGCACGGTGTCGCGCTCCATTGCGTCGATGGCGCAGGCCACGGCCAGCCAGGTCTTGCCGGTGCCGGCGGGACCGACGCCGAAGGTGATGTCGTGCTTGAGGATGTTGTTCAGGTAGTCGCGCTGGCGCGGCGTGCGCGGACGCAGGTCGCTGCGCTTGGTGCGCAGGGCGATGCTGTCGCTTTCGTCGTCCAGGGCGGGCAGCGGGTCGGCCTCGCGGGCCTGCTCTTCCTTCAGTTCCTGTTCCTGCCGCCCGACGCCGATCTCGACCAGCCCGAGCTGGATGTCGTCGACCGACAGGGCGCGGTGCACGGCCTGTTCGTGGAAGCGGCGCAGTATCCGGCCGGCGAGTTCCGCGAGTTCGCCTTCGATGGTGACTCGGCTGCCGCGGCGCGAGAGCTTGACGTTCATGCCGTCGGCCAGCTGCCGCAGGTTTTCGTCCAGCGGGCCGCAGAGATTGGCCAGATGGGTGTTGTCGCCGTCCAGGGTGACGACGATGGGCATGCTGCGGCGGGCGCGGGAGCGGGGAGTGGTCATTCGGCCTCTTGGGGAGTGCGGTCCACGTCGGCGACCCGGGCGCGCAGCGAATTGGTGTGCGCTTCGGTGATGATGACGTCGACCATTTGTCCGATGAGCCGCGCGGGCGCGGCGAAGTTCACGATGCGGTTGTTCTCGGTGCGGCCCATCAGTTCGTTCGGGTCGCGGCGCGAGGGGCCTTCGACCAGCAGGCGCTGGCGCGTGCCGACCATGTTGCGGGCGATCGTGGCCGCCTGCTCGTTGATCAGCGCCTGCAGGCGCTGCAGGCGGCGCAGCTTCACGTCTTGCGGCGTGTCGTCGTGCAGGTCGGCGGCGGGCGTGCCCGGGCGGCGCGAATACACGAACGAGAACGAGGTGTCGAAGCCGACGTCCTCGATCAGCTTCATGGTCTTTTCGAAGTCTTCCTCGGTTTCGCCGGGAAAGCCCACGATGAAGTCCGAGGACAGCGTCAGGTCGGGGCGGGCGGCGCGCAGGCGGCGCACCACCGACTTGAATTCCAGGGTGGTGTAGCCGCGCTTCATGGCCGCCAGCACGCGGTCGCTGCCGGCCTGCACCGGCAGGTGCAGGAAGGACACCAGCTTGGGCAGGCGGGCGTAGGCGTCCACCATGCGCTGGGTCATTTCCTTGGGGTGCGAGGTGGTGTAGCGGATGCGCTCGATGCCCGGGATTTCGTGCACGTATTCCAGCAGCATGGCGAAGTCGGCGATCTCGTCGCTGTCGGTCATGCGGCCGCGGTAGGCGTTGACGTTCTGGCCCAGCAGCGTCACTTCCTTCACGCCCTGGTCGGCCAGGTCGGCGACCTCCACCAGCACGTCCTCGAAGGGGCGCGAGACTTCCTCGCCGCGCGTGTAGGGCACGACACAGAAGCTGCAGTACTTGCTACAGCCTTCCATGATGGAGACGAACGCCGTGGCGCCGTCCACGCGGGGCGGCGGCATGTTGTCGAACTTTTCGATCTCGGGGAAGCTGATGTCCACCTGCGAGCGGCCTTCGTCGCGGCGGCGCTTGATCAGGTCCGGCAGGCGATGCAGCGTCTGCGGACCGAACACCACGTCCACGTAGGGCGCGCGCTTGACGATGGCTTCGCCTTCCTGGCTGGCCACGCAGCCGCCCACGCCGATCACCAGGTTGGGATTGGTCTTCTTCAGGTGCTGCACGCGGCCCAGGTCCGAGAAGACCTTTTCCTGCGCCTTCTCGCGCACCGAACAGGTGTTGAACAGGATGACGTCGGCGTCTTCCGGGTTGTCGGTGAGTTCCAGGCCCTGGTCGCCGCGCAGCACGTCGGCCATCTTGTCCGAGTCGTACTCGTTCATCTGGCAGCCGAAGGTGCGGATGTACAGCTTGCGGGGGGAGCCGGCGTCCGCGGCGGGGAGGGCGGCGCTGGCGCCGTCGGGCGCGGCGTCGGCGCGCTTGAGGGTGGTTTCTTGCATGATGGTCGCCGTGACGGGTGTAGATCCCGGGGGCAGAGAATGGTAGGAAACCCGGGATTTTAACCCTTGCCCGCATTTGCTTCTTGGTCTGGCGCGCGCAGGCCGTTACGATAGCGTGCTGGGCTGATTTTGCAGCCCAGGAACGTTTCTCATTTCCCGATAGCGGTATCGATGAACAGCAATCCCCTGACGCCTTCGGCGGCCGCTCCCGTATCCGACGCCTCAGCCAGCCTCACGCCGGACCAGTTCCGCAACCCCTTTTCCGCGCTGACCTGGGTGCTGCTGGGCTGCGCCCTGGCGCTGGCCGCCAGCGCGTGCGCGTTGTGGGTGGACCTGCCGCTGGCGGTGTGGATCAAGCAGTCGGTATCTGAAGGCGTGAACGAATCCTTCGAATGGATCGGTGAACTCGGCGAAAGCGGCCCTTATATCGGCGTGGCGCTGGCCTTCTACGTGATCGGGTTGGTCGGCCTGGCGCGCGGCTGGCGCAATCCGGTGCGCATGAGCTACGCCAGCATGGCGCGCGGCAGCCTGCTGATGCTGTCGACCCTGGCGGTCGGCGGACTGGTGGTGCTGGTGCTCAAGCGTTCGGTGGCGCGGGCGCGTCCCGAGCTGTTCTTCGAAAAAGGCATCTACGGGGTGGGCGAGTCGTTCTCGCGCGCCCAGCTGTACAACTCCTTCCCCTCCAGCCACACCTATGCGGCATTTGCCGTGGCAGTGGTGCTGGGCATCCTGGCGCCGCGCTGGCGCTGGGTCTTCCTGCTGCTGGCGGCGCTGGTGGCGATGAGCCGGCTGGTCAACCTGGACCACTATCTGTCGGACGTGATGACGGCCGCGGGCATTGCGGTGCTGGTCGGGCACGTGCTGGCGCCCCGTGTGCTGGGCGCCGGATATCAGTGGCCCCTGCGCGCGCCCTGGCGCTGGTGGAAGAAGTAAGGTTTGCTGTTGCTGGCGTTGGGTTGTGCTTCGTAGGTCGCCCGTCGTCGCGGGCGGCGTGGCGGCTCGCGCCCACGATTGCGGTCCGGAGCGTTCGCTCCGGACTGGCCTCGGCGGCCCCCCCCCGTCGTCATCTTCGTCAAGGCCTTCGGCCTTTCCTTCAGATTCCCTCGGGCGCATCGAGGTTGCGAGCCGCCACGCCGCCCGCGACGACGGGCTACGTGCGTCTTGGCTAGTTGCGCTGCTGGAGCTGTGGTCGGGGGCGAGTCGTGGGCTGCCCGTGTTGTTCGGCCGCGCGGGCGGCCGAACAACACATACATGATTCCGGCCAGGGGCGGGCTCCAGACTACGCCTTACGCGAAATTCACCACCACGCGCCGGTTGGTGCGGCTCTTTTTCTCGATCTTCGTAACGATCACCGCGCCGATCTCGCCGGTGTTGGCCACGTGCGTGCCACCACAGGGCTGGCGATCCACGCCGGGAATCTCGACGATGCGTATGCTGGCCGTGCCGGCCGGGGGCGCGGCGCCTATGGTGCGCACCAGATCGGGTTGTGCGGCCAGTTCCTCGGGCGTGATGCAGTTGATGCTGACGCCGGTGCGGGCGTCGATTAGGGCGTTCAGGCGTTCGGTCAGGTCGGCCTTGTCCAGTGTGGATTCGGGCAGGTCGAAGTCGATGCGGGCGGAGTCGGGCGAAATATTGCAGCCGGTCACCGGCGCGGGCACCAGCGAGCCCAGCAGATGCAGACAGGTGTGCAGGCGCATGAGGCGGTGGCGGCGAGGCCAGTCTATGGCCACCGAAACGCGCTCGCCCATTTGCGGGGCGATGTCGCCTTCCAGCACGTGCAGGATGCGCTTGCGGTCTTCGGCGTAGACGGTGTCGGCAAGCGTCAGCGCGCGGCCGTCGGCCAGCGTCAAGGTGCCGCTGTCTCCCGCCTGGCCGCCGCTGCGCGCGTAGCAGACAGTCTCGTCCAGTTCGACGCCCTCGGGGCTGACCGCGATCACGGTGGCCTCGCATTGGTCCAGGTAAGGGTCTTCGTCGAATCGCTTGCGGGTGGCATTCATGTAAAGGGTCTCCGGATGTTCTGGTTTTTTTGCAAGGCGGGGCGGACGATCAGGCCAGGATCTTCAGGCCACCGGCCGTTTCGATCTGTGCGCTCAGGCGCGGCGGGCCGTCGACCTGTTCCACCTGGATCAGGTGGTCCGCGCCCAGCCAGGCCAGCCCTTGGCGCAGCAGCCCGGCCTGCGGATGGCTGCCGGACAGTTGCTTGAGTGTGAGGTGCTGGCGCGGCAGGCTGACGCCGGGGTAGTCGGCCACGTCCCACTGGATCAGCGTGGGCAGCAGACCGTCGCCGGCCGCATGGCCCGCTTCGCGCCAGGCGGGCAGGCTGCCGTCGTCGGGCACCGTCAGCCGCCAGCGCAACTGCCCGCGTTCCATGGGAATGGCGGGCGGGATGCGTGCGGGATGCTCCGCCTGCATACGCGTCAGATCCAGCGGCGCTTCGACCCGCGCCGCCCAATGCGCCAGGTAGGGACCCTGGGCGATGCGGGCGCGGACGGCGTCCTGATCCAGCCCGAACCAACGTGGCCGCGCAGGCGCCGGGGCCTGAGGATCGATGGCGATGACTTCGAGGTAGATGCCGCCGGCCATGCCCAGCACCCGGTTGTGGGTGCCCATGCGCGGATGCGCGCCGCCGCCCGAGGGGGTGATGCCGAGCAGTGCTGCGACGTATTCGGTGCCGCTGTCCAGGTCCGCGGCGGCGATGACGAGGTGATCGATGACGAGTTTCATGGTCCGGCTATGGTAGCGAATCCGCGCGGATCCGTACCCGTACAGCGCGACGGGGGCGGGCGGTACAGTGTCAGACGCCCAGGTC
The DNA here is from genome assembly GCF_014851665.1 of Achromobacter sp. ACM03. Classification (NCBI taxonomy): domain Bacteria; kingdom Pseudomonadati; phylum Pseudomonadota; class Betaproteobacteria; order Burkholderiales; family Alcaligenaceae; genus Achromobacter; species Achromobacter sp. ACM03. Next base: position 1,321,764 of record NZ_JACVAD010000002.1, read on the forward strand.
CCGGCGCTTCAGCACCCGGTCTATCAGGCCCCATTCCAGCGCTTCCTCCGCGCTCATGTAGCAGTCGCGGTCCAGTGTGCGCTCTACGTCTTCGTAGCTGCGTCCGCAGTGCTGGGCGTAGACGCGCGTGACGCGGTCCTTGGTCCTGCGCATTTCCTCGGCGTGGATGAGCACGTCCGAGGCCTGGCCCTGGAAGCCGCCTAAAGGCTGATGCACGTGCACGCTGGCATTGGCCAGCGCGCATCGTTCGCCGGGTTCGCCCGCCATCAGCAGGAACGAGCCCATGGAGCGCGCCGTGCCCATGCACAGCGTGTGCACCGGCGCAGTGATGAACTGCATGGTGTCGTACATGGCCAGGCCGCTGGTGATGACGCCGCCAGGGGAGTTGATGTAGAGATGGATGGGCTTGGTGGGGTTCTCGGATTCCAGGAACAGCAGCTGGGCGCAGACCAGCGCCGACACCGAGTCGTTGACTTCGCCGTTCAGGAAGATGATGCGGTCGCGCAGCAGTCGCGAATAGATGTCGAAGGACCGCTCGCCGCGGCCGGACTGCTCGACCACCATGGGTACGTATTGCATCACGTCCTGCATGGACGAATCTCCTGGGTTGCGATTGCCTTGCGCTTGGGCCGGGTTCAGGCGGCGCGCATGAGGAAGGGGCCGGCGTCGTTGGCGGCTGGGCGCCCGCGGCGTTCGAACCGCGCGTCGTCCAGCGCGTGGATGATGCGCAGGAGCGTGCGGCCGTCGGCGACGGGCCGGATCTGGAAGGTCACCAGGCTTTCGAGGAAAGGCGGCTCCTCGTCGCGCATGCGGTATTGGATTTCTTCGGCAGGCGTCGCGTCCGCGGGTTCGGCGCTGGCCAGCGCCCGTCCAGGCAGCCATTGCTCGCGGAATTCGGGGATGCTGATGGCGCGCCAGACTTTTTCGGGCGGCGCGTCGAGTTCGTATTCGAGCACGATGTCCTGGGGCGAGTCTTGCGGCGCGGTCGGCTTCATTGGTCCATGTCCTTGAGCAGGGCGTTCAGGGCTTCGATGCGGGCCGGCCAGTAGGCGCGGTACTTCGCCAGCCATCCGGCGATGAGCGCAAGCCCGTCGGGGTCGACTTCATAGTTCACGAAACGGCCTTGTTTTTCCTCGCGCACCAGGCGGGCCTTGCGCAGCACCGCAAGGTGCTGCGACATGGCTGGCTGGCTGATCTCCATGCCGACGCGCAGGGCGCTGGCGTTCATGCCGCCGGCGGCGAGCTTTTCGAAGATGGCACGGCGGGTCGGATCGGCCAGGGCCTTGAAGATGTCGGTTTCGAGCATGACAATACATTAGTCAATACTTATGTATTGGTCAAGCGGAAAGCACCCTGTGCGCGTCCGAGAGCCATTTGCGATCGCGGCTGGCACAATGGCGCCGGACCTGCAGTCGGGAGCGACGCCGTGGCTTTTCTTCTATTCCCCGTCTTGTTCGCGGCCAGCCTGCTGATCAGCCTGGCGGCCGGCGCCGTGCATGGCCGGCGTCATGGTTGGAAGGCCCCGGCTACGCGGCGGTGGCTGTTCGTGGCGGGATGCCTTGTGCTTTCGTATCTGGTCGGCCTGGCGCTGGTCATTCATGACCCGTACTTCGACGACAACGGGGTGCCTGAATTCATTCCGTGGCGTTTCCGCTGGACCTGGGCCTGGCTCTACGCCGGCTTGCTGCAATTCGCCGTGGTTCCGAGCGGTTTGGCCCTGCGGCGCCTGGCCAGGCGTAAGACGGCAAGCGCCGCGCAATAAAAAATGTCCACCGTCAAGCTTTTCAGGCCATAGACTCGGCCTGAAAAACTGCGGCATGACAGGACGTTACGCTTAGCGCCCCGCACGTGGAGTCCCTGGGTTGGATTGGCAAGGGTCAGCTGGGAGCCGTCGCGTTCCAAGTCATGGCGCGCTGCGGCGCATGACGGCTCGGGCTTAGCTCGAAGAGCCATCGGGCCGCAGCGCCAGCCAGCGTCGCCCTGCATCCGTCAGCCGGTATCGTTGTTTGCTGCTGCGCGGCTTGTCGGGCAGGGTCATTTCGACCAGTCCTGATGCAAGGGCCGGGAGCAGGTAGGCCTTGCGGAAATGATCCTCGTGCTTGAGCGCCAACCCCTCCTGCAACTGCTGCCGGGACATCTCTCCGGCCAGAATGCGTAGCAGGCGCTCAACTTCCCCGGTGACTTCCCCGGTGACTTCCCCGGTGACTTCCCCGGTGACTTCCGGGGTCGGAACAAGCGCCAGCGGATGCCTCGGCAGTCGGATCACGAACGAAAGCCGATCATCATCCGTCTCGAACAGTGGTGCGGGCGAGCCGTTGGCCGCCATTTCCTTCAGGATTTTCGGAATGCCGGTGGAGCGCCCCTCGGTCATGTCCAGCTCTTTGAGGAACTCGCCGATGCGGCCGGTTGCGGTAGCGCCGGCTGACCGCACGGCCCGCCTTCAGATCTTCCATCCGGATCGACCGATCCGGGCCTGGGATGCTGAGGACAGTTAGTTCATCGTTGCTGATGCGCACCTCGATGGGCTCGCGCTCCTCGTAGGAACGGTGATAGACCGCGTTGACCACGGCCTCTTCGATGGCGGCGAACGGGAAATTCCAGACCCGCGTGGCCTCGGCACGGTCGGGATGCTTGATGACCGTCTCGCGCAGAAAGTTGCGCTGGATGTAGCCCAGCGCCTCGCGCGTCATCCGCGCCACCGGCCCCTTGAAGATCTTCTCGTCGAAGCGGTCGCCGCCCGCGCCTTCGGGGAACCAGACCACGTCGATCTGCAAGCTGGGGAAGAAGCGCTCCGGCGTTTCGTTGAAAAACAGCAGACCCACGTTCTTTGGCCAGGGCGATTCAGTAGGGCCGCCCGCCACGTTCATCTGACGTGCCAGCGCCTCGACGGAAAGCCCCGGTGCATCCGCCGCCAGTGCGCTGCCAACTTCCTGCAAGAACTCTTGCATCAAGGGTTTGGCAAGATCATCGACGCGCGCGAATTGATTGAAGCGGTCGTCGAATGGCACCTTGGCCGCCAGGCTCAACAATTCCTGTTCGGTGTCGCTCTTGGCCTCGACCGTGCTGCTGTAGCGACGGATGTAGTAGCGCCAAGTTTTCTTGTTGGCGGTGACGGCTTCGGGTGCCTTGTACGGTCGGGTCTGCCCGCCCGGCGCTTGCAGCACGATCAGGTTGCGACCTTCGACCACTTCGATGCTCAACACCGGGAAATACGGCGGCTGGATCAATTGGCAGTGCGCCAGCAGTTCACGCTGGATTTTGTCGAGCTGGTTGTCGGGCAGGCCAACCGGCGGAAAGACGGGCTGGCCGTTGGCATCGCAGTCCTGCCCGATCACCACATAGCCGCCGCCCAGGTTCTCGAAGTCATTGGCGAAGGCGCATAGGGTGCGGATGATCGCGTCCGGGTTCCAGCCGGCCTTGTACTCGATGCGTTCGCCCTCGACCGTGCGTTGGCGCAGCAGGTCGTCAAGGTTGATGGGGAGTTTGTTCATTTCAACCGCTCACCCGACCAGTCTGGAAAGTTGTGGATCATTGCGCACCAGCAGGCACCAGCGAGCGACCGCTGACAGCTCTGCAGCTGGATTCGTCATCTTGCGCACCTTCGTGCGAACCTCGGCTAGTTTTGCCTTGGCTGCTGGGTTATTGCCTGCGCCACATCGGGCCTTGGCTTTTGTAAAGTCGTCGATCAACCTATCCACTTGTTGCCATACCTTGCGGCGCGCTTCTGCCAACGGAGCATGCTCATTGAGTTTGAGCCGCTTAACTGTTTCGATGACACGCTCTTGTTCCCACGCAGAGGAACCTGGAATGGGAATAACCTTGCCCTCTTCGTCGAAAGCAATTAGCGCAACGTCATCATCATCAATCGGGTCGAGCAGATAGCGTGTTTCCGATTCCTCACAGCGAGCGGCGGCGGTGGAGCACAAAGAGCCGTCCTTGAGCGGAAACCATCCGCCTTTTTTGCGGTTACCGACATTGCCGCAGACGCGGAAGTTCATGTAGTCGAAGGCCAGCCACCAATAGCCGTCGCGCAGGCTGGCATCCAGTGCCTTGGCTTCTTTCTTGGGACGAAAGTGTTCAACGTCATAGTGCGAGTACAACTCACGCACTTCCGAAAACCAGCATTTTCCCGCCGACAGAGCCAACAGCCATTCCTTCAAAGCGCCCCAGTGCGCACTATTCGCATCAATCAGTGCGTTGCGCTCGTCGCACTTGCCAGCTGTGTCCAGCGCAGCCAAATTCTCCACCAATTGGGCGGATTTCGCCATCCAGGCATCCCACTGCGCTTGAGTCCACGGTGTCCAGTTTGGGATGTCGGTATCGGTCGGCAACTTGTTTTCCAGATCAATGAAGATCACCGGCTATCCTCCTCGCGCAAGATTTCGTCGATGATGGAATCGGCAATTGCATCCTGCTCGGCCTGCTCCTGTGGCGTAAGGGTTGGTTTGCGGAAGCGGCGGTGCTGCGCCATTTTGCGTACAAAGAGCGCGTAGTCCGGGTCGCGGAAATCAGCGGTCGAAAATCCTAGATCAGCCAATTCAGCAGACAAACGACTCAGCTCCGCATCCTCCTCCGCAGTGCGTGGAGACTTCACGAATAGCTCATTGCGGCGGAACAAGCGCCGCTCGGTTTCTATGTCCAGTGTGGATGAAAGGCCGAACAGTTCGCTCTTAAGCAGCCCTGTCACGCCCATGCCTTGTGGGTGCTCATCGGGCACATCCACCACCGTGCGAGCACCATCGCGGCGCAAAATGTGAACCTGCTCGCGCTTGAGGCTGCCCACCATCATCGGGTCGTGGGTGGTGATGAGAATTTGCGATTGCCCAGCCGAGGCATCAAAGGCACTGCGATCAAACGCATCGCTATCGAATTCACCTTCACGAGCATCGCTCAGCACGCCTTCGATGTCGTCGAAATAGCGCAGCTTCCAGATCGGATTCAGGTGGGTGTCCGGCTCATCGAGCAAGAACAAGCAGTGGTCTTCGCGAGTGATGCGCATCAAGCCCAGAACGGTGAGCATTTGTAGCTCACCTTCCGACAAATGCGTGAAGCTCATCTTGCCGCCATGCTCATCGCGTTTCTTCACTGTGATGCGCACCTCGTCGATCAAGTCACCGATGTAGGCGCCTTCGGCGTAGCGGAAAAAACTGTCGGTGCTGCCGACCAGTTCGCCAAGTTGCTTGAGCTTGTCCTGATTCGGCACGAACAGATAAAGCTGCTTCTGCTTTTCGGTTCGGCCACGGAAGTCGATCTGTGTGGTGGCTTCCTGCTCGATCGGAGCCCAGGATACCTGCCAGAGCTTGTCGAGAAACTCGCTCACCACATTGCCGCGCGCGTACCAGAAACGCGGGTCGCCTTCGTTGAGTTCGTTTTCGTCAAACCTGCCACTCCGGCGCTTTTCGCGCAGGCGATGCGGCTCTTTCAATACAAACAAGGCGGATTCCAACGACTCAATATGCAGGTTCTTCAGCACCTTTTGAAACACCGGGTCGTCGGACAGCAAACACGCCAGCAGCACCAACTGGCTGTGGCCGCCTCGGCAGTAGAACAGACGGCGCAGGCGGTCGTCGCCGGCTTGCTTCAAGCGCGCTTCTCGGCGGCGTTTGGCTTCTTCCACCGCGCGGATATCTGCATCCGAGCCGGTAAAGTTTTCCAGAAGTTGTTCGGGGAGCACCTCGTCGGTGGTGATTTCCTGGCGTTGGTTGAATCGGCGCTGATGCTCTTGAAACAGCGCCTCGATGCGTTCATTGCGGCCAGAGTAATAGGCAAAAATGTGCGCGGGCAGCAGTTCGCGGTTCTTCAGCAAATAGCCCTGCGATTCGGTCTTGCCGTCCACCCACACATAGGGGCGCTTCTGCTTGGCGGTATCAGCTTCGATGCGCACCGTATGGTCACGGATGCTGTACTCCAGCGTGTAATCGAAGGCCGCTTCGCGATCCAGATCCACGTCGCGAAAGATGGTGATCAGCGCCTCGATCAGATTCGATTTTCCGGTGCCGTTTTGACCGATCAGCGCGTGGCTGCGAATGGGCTTGCGCGGCGCATCCGATGCTGCACCGGTAGCAGGTGGCAAGTGCGAGTCAAACGCAATGTCGAGATCGCGCAGGTTGCGAAAGGCGGGAATACGGATGCGCAGCAGTTGCATATCAGGCGCTCACCGTGTCGGCGGGCTTCTCGCGCACTTTGGCGGGCGCGGGTTCCTGAATCCAGCCATGTGCCACTTCGATTTTTAGTTGCGCGTAAAAAGCATCAATCTCGCCGCCGTAGCGCTGCCACAAGTCCTTTGCGCTCATTTCGCCACGGTGACGGACCAGAATGGTTGCCAGCGGAGCTTGCGCTTTGATGTCGGGGGTGGTGCCCAAGCGCAGCGGGGCAATCAACTCGGTTTGCGGGGCTTTCATGGGTTCCTCTTCTTGTTCGATGGCGATTCCGGTGAGACTGGCAACCGCGCTAGCAGCAAGATTGGTCGCTATGCGCTGTTTTCGGGAAAGTTGATCTGCGTAGTGATCACACATGCGGAAAAGCCCATCGACGATTGCAACAATTCGATCTTGTTCTGCCTTGGGTGGAACCGGAAGCACTAGATTTTCGACATCACCAACATTTATGTGCTTCACCGTCATGCCGATGGCCGATGCCTGCAATCGTTTTTGAAAGCTCGGGCTTTGAATTACGTAAATGAGGAATCTGTTGCTAAACAACTCGGTAAAAAGCCTGATGAGCATGAGCCGCTGGCCAAGGCAGACAACATGCCCATTAGGAACTATTGCAGCCTCACCCATCGGGGCTTCGCGCGTGAAAAATATGTCCCCAGCCTGCGGAGTTAATCGTCGCGAACGAGCAAGATAGCTTTCCCTGGAAACCTTTTTTGTGGCATCAAGCCGCATTTCACCATTGCGAATGTCAGTAGTGCGAATAAGGTGAATTCCGCTGTCAGAGTAGGCTGGTGTCTTGTGGTCACAGTCAATAATGACTTGTGAAACCTCAAGCAGTGACGCCCATGCCCAGTGCTCGGGCAATCGATCTTCTGGAATATTTACTTGCTGAATACGGAGCTTTTTCAGCATCGCTAAAGATTCTTTCTTCTCTTGTCCCTCTGATTCCCGTGACCATTCAATGCGCTTCGCTGCGATGGCGTCGAGCAAGTTGGCACCCGTAGCAGCATGGCGATGCTCAACGTTCAGTAATTCGCCACTCACTGCTAAGTCAAGGACCAAGCCCTTGAACGTCGCCACATCCTCCGGTGCATGAAACAGTCCCCCGAAATTGTCGGCTAGGCGCGCCCAATTAGTTTGCAGCTCATGCGGGCTTTGGCTGTTAGCGACGGCTTGCAGGGTGAACTGGCGCAGCGCGTTTTGCAGTTTGCGGCGGGCTTGCTGTTGCGCTTCCAGCTTGTCGCACAGGGCCATCAGCTCATCGACTTTGGCGACGATGCGGGTTTGTTCTTTGACTGGCGGCAACACAGCGGGCAACGCCAATAACTGATCCTGCTTGATACCAGAAACTGTTGTTCCAGTGCCTGTTACCTGACGAGTCCGATAAAGAATCAAGAAGAAATCGGCGTTTACTTCCTTCGGCAATTCCAATGCCTTCAGGTCTTGGTTGATTGCAATTGCAACACGGTTAATTGCAACCTTGCCAAGACCCATACGCGTGCAAACGATTACTCGGCCAGGTGGAATCAGGTTTGAAGAGCTGTTCTCTAGCCCTTCTTTCGTGATGTGGTCTTCTGTGTCATCCAGGAACTTCAGCTCCTTCAAATCCTTCACGCTCGCCCAAGGAATATCCCCCCCCCAATAAGCGGGGTTATTTTTGGACGGTGTTCCACCACCAGTTACAGTCAATGCCAAGTCGCCCAAGCGGCAAACAGCCCAGTGGGGCGGAGCTTTGACAACCTCACGCGAAATAGAAGATTGCTTTGAAATGACTTTTTTCTTTTCCCTGTGACCTTGTTTCTGCCTTGCAATAGAGTCGAGTAAAGGTGCTGCATCAACGGGTGATTCCGTAACTGTCAGATCGCCTGATACAGCAAGATGCAGCATCAACTCCCGCAACCTCTCTACGCCCCCCGGCGCATTGGCAATATGCCCGAACTCCGCCAAAAACTGCTGCGCATCCATCAGGCATCCTCACTGACGAAGTGATGCGCCAGTGCGGCAGCCAGTTCGCTTTTGAGTTGGTTTTCGGTCTCTTCGATTTCACCCAGCAGTTTTTTGTACTTCTCCAGCAGCAGGTCCGGGTCGTGGGTTTCTTCTTCCGGCGCATTCGGGTTTTTCAGATCGAGATTGAAAATAGGCCAGTAGAGGCGATCACCTGCCGCCTGCGCATCGCGTGCTTGCAGGCGCAGGGATTCGGCTTGGGTGCGCAGATCGGCAATCTGCGCCTCGACTTTTTCGCGGTAGGCTGCGTCGGTGCTACCGATCAGACTACTGCGCAACTCCTTGGTCTCGGCCTCCAGTGCAACAGCCTGGTTGTTCAGTTCTTCGGCGCGTTGCCAATGCGGTTGTGCAGCGGCTTCAGCCTGTTCACGCTTGGCCTTGAAATCGACCTTCCAGGCGAATTCGTTTTCCACCCGGTCGGCGAAGTCGTTTGCCTCATCTCCCCACCAGTCTTGCTCGGACTTGAATTCCTCCAGCCGGATGGGCTTGGTTTTGGAGTAGCTCTTGTAGCCCGGTGGGTAGGGGTGCTCGTAGAACCAAATGGTGTCGGTGTGGAAGTGCTCGGTACCGTCATCCACCGTGCTGCCCTTGGTAAAGAACAGCAGGTTGGTCTTAATGGTGGTGTACGGCGCGAACACGCCCTTGGGCAGGCGGATGATGGTGTGCAGCTTGCAGTCACGCAGCAGCAGTTTTTTGAGCGTACCTTTGATGCCATCACCAAACAAAAAGCCATCTGGCAGCACCACGGCAGCGCGGCCATTTGCTTTCAGCAGCTTTTTGATGATGAGCGCCATAAACATGTCGGCTGTTTCGCGGGTGCGCAGGTCCGCCGGGTAGTCACTACCGACGCCATCGTCCTCATAACCGCCAAACGGCGGATTGGTGACGATGCAATCGACCTTGTCGTTGGCGCTCCATTCGTTCCAGCCGATGCCCAGCGTGTTTTTGTGCTCAATCTGGCTGGGCACGTCGATGCCATGCAACAACATGTTGGTGGTGCACAGCAGGTGGGGCAACTGCTTCTTCTCGATGCCGTGGATCAGGTCTTCAATGGCACGCTTGTCTTCGGCGCTGGACTTGGTGGTGAGCTGGTTGCGAAAGTGGTCGATGGCGGCGGTCAAAAAGCCGCCCGTGCCGCAGGCGGGGTCCATCACGGTTTCGCGCTTGTCCAGGCGTGGGTTGACGCGACCAGCCATGAAGGCGGTGATGGCGCGTGGGGTGTAGAACTCGCCCGCATTGCCCGCGCCGCGCAGGTCGTTGAGCATTTGCTCGTAGACATCGCCCAGGTTGGCGCGGGTTTTGAAGTCGTGGAAGTTGATGGCGTCTTCCAGCTTTTCGATCACGGCCAGCATTTGCGGGCCGGATTTCATGTAGTTGTTGGCATCGCGGAACACTTCGCGGATGACCTTGTGCTGGGGGCTGCGGTCAGCGTCGATCTGGTCTTTGAGTGCGGGAAACAGGTCGTTATTGACGAAGCTGATCAACTCGCTGCCTGCAATCTGCGGCTTTTTCTTGCCATCGGCATCGGCTTTGTATGCCGCCCAGTTGCGCCAGCGGAAGCGCTCGGGCAGCGGCGACTGGTAGTCGGCATTGTCGTCTTCCCATTCTTCTTCGCGTTGGTCGAATACCTTGAGGAAGAGCATCCAGGTGAGCTGGCCGAGGCGTTGGGCGTCGCCGTCAACGCCATCATCCTTGCGCATGATGTCCTGAATGGATTTGATGGTGCTGCTGAGATTCATCTTGTCGTTCTCGATGTACGTGGCCTGAGGCGCGATCAGGCTTGTTTCAATTCGTTCTGGTCGTAGAGCGCGTGCTCAAGTTCTTGCACGGCTTGGGTGTATTGCTCGATGCTGCCGAAAATGCCACGCCGGATCTGGGTTTTGCTGCCGAACTGGTCAAACGGCGGCAACTCCAGCACCTTGGCGTCTTCGATGTCTTGCACGCCGTGGTCGGCGAATTTGTCGAGCAGGGCATCGAGCACGGCGCGGGCCTGTTCGCCGTATTTGCCGAACACATCACGCTTTTTGACGTTGTTGGCGCGTTCGCGGCGGGTGAGGGGTTTTTGGTCGAAAGCGACGTGGACCACCAGATCGAATACATCTAGTTCGCTGCCGTTGGCCACGGCCTGCTGCAGGATTTCGAGCGGCACGCCGTGATCTGCAAGTTCTTCCAAGACGGCCTGCTTGCGTTCGGCACTGTTCCAGCGGCGCAGGAAGTCGGTCATGCTACCGAATTCTGCCTGCAGCGCTTTCTTGATGTCGTCTTTCAGCAATACGCGGTAGTCCTCAGTGATGAGTTTGCCGTCGGCGTCCAGATACTGGGAGCGCTCTACCGCCACGCGCACGTTGACGTCGTCGATCACATATTTGACGCGGCCTTCACCACCACCTCCGCCACCTCCCGTATCGCCACCAGATGGCGTGTCGTCACCACCGGTTGGGTCCGAGCCATAAGGTGGCGGTTCGGGTTCGCCAATGCCTGGCGGGTTGGCGCCTTCTGGCAGCTCGGTGTCGGGCGGTACCACAGGCTCGTCAGGGTTGGGCTCGTAAATCACCACGGGTTCGCCATCGAAGTCAGGATCGGCGAACAGGCGCGTGGCACCCTTGAAATCCATGATGGTGAAGTACAGCTTCTGGTAGTCCTCACGCAGACGGGTGCCACGACCGATGATCTGCTTGAACTCGGTCATCGAATTGATGTTCTGGTCTAGCACAATGAGCTTGCAAGTCTTTGCATCCACGCCGGTGGTGAGCAGCTTGGACGTGGTGGCGATGACCGGATAGGGTTCGTCGTTGTCGATGAAGTAGGAAAGCTGCGCCTTGCCTTCGTTGTCATCACCTGTGATGCGCATGACATAGCGGCGGTTGCTCGCAGCGGCTGGAATGAGCTTGACCAACTCTTGGCGCATGCGTTCGGCGTGATCCTGATCGTCACAAAAAACGATGGTTTTGGCCATTGGGTCGGTTGCCCTGAGGTATTCCCATACCTTGCTGGCGACGAGCTTGGTGCGTTTTTCCAGCACCAGATTGCGGTCGAAATCCTTGGTGTTGTACTGGCGCTGTTCCACCGTTTGGCCCAACTTGTCGACCTTGCCCTTCTCTGGGGTGTAGCCCACGGCATCGACATCGGTGGCGATGCGGATCACCTTGTAGGGTGCGAGGAAGCCGTCTTCAATGCCTTGCTTCAGTGAGTAGGTATAGACCGGATCGCCAAAATAGGTGATGTTGCTGACGTCCTTGGTTTCCTTCGGCGTAGCGGTCAAGCCCAGGTGCGTAGCACTGCTGAAATAGTCGAGCACATCGCGCCAGGCGGAATCATCGGCGGCACTGCCTCGATGGCATTCGTCGATCACAACCAAGTCGAAAAAATCCGCAGGGAACTGGCGGTAGATCTGCTTCCACTCCTCACGACCTGTCACTGCCTGATAGAGCGCCAGATAGATTTCGTAATTCTTCTTCACCTCTCGGTTGGTGACCTTGTGCATCACTTCGCCGAACGGCGCGAAATCTTGCTGCATGGTCTGATCAACAAGGATGTTGCGGTCGGCCAGGAAAAGGATGCGTTTTTTAGCCTTGGCCTTCCATAAGCGCCAGATGATCTGGAAAGCGGTGTAGGTTTTGCCAGTGCCGGTGGCCATGACCAGAAGTACGCGCTGCTGCCCTTTGGCGATTGCTTCAATGGCGCGGTTGATGGCGACGCGCTGGTAATAGCGCGGCTCTTTGCCACTGCCATCGGAATAGAACGGCTGTTCAACCAGTTTTACGGCGGAGGCTTCGGCCAAGCCTTTCCACTGCTGGTACAGCGGCCACAAGTCGTTCAGCGTGGGAAACTCGGTGAGCGGGAGCTCGCGCTCAATGCGCTGTGTCAAACCCGTGCGGTCATGCAGCAGAAAGCCATCGCCGTTGCTGCTGATGGCGAATGGGGCATCGAGCATTTCGGCGTAGGCCAGCGCCTGTTGCATCCCGTGGCCGACCGAGAACTTGGCTTGTTTGGCTTCTACGACGGCAATGGGAACGTTGGGGCGGCCGTAAAGTACGAAGTCAGCCCGCTTGGGGCCACCTTTGGCATCGGGATTCTTGATACGAGACGCCAGCTTGCCACGCACCATCACGCGGCCATCGGTGAGGCTCACCTCTTCACGGAACTGGTGCTGTTGCCACCCCGCCTGCTGAATAGCCGGTGTGATGAACTTAGTGCAGATGTCGCGCTCGCTGAGCTGGTATTTGTCCATTGGCCCCTCTTAACTGCGGCGCGAGGTTGCTGATTTTTCGTATTGTGCGGCACCTTCATCCGCACCCCCGGCGCGCACCCATTCGTCCACCTCCGACACCTGGAACTTCCACAGCCGCCCCACGCGATGCGCAGGCAGGCTCTTGCGGTCGATCCAGCGATAGATGGAATCGCGCGTCACGCCCAAGTGTTCGGCGACCTGTTCAACGGATACCCAAGGCTCGGTCACGGCTGCTCCAGCGCCAATGAAGTGGCGGCACAAAGTCGTATTAAATCGCAAAGACGCAATCTAGCATGTAAATATAGAGCTGGCCATGGAATGCTTGGCTTCCGCCCCGAACAGCTTGCTGCCCGTGGCAGGCACGCACTTTCGTCAATGCCCACGCGGCATTTCGTGCCCTCGCAGCACGATGCCCCGGTTTGAGCGTGCCGCACCAACCCCATGTGCAGACCCGCTTTCCTCGCGGCGACGTGCCGCGACCTTTTATCTTGTCTTCCGCCGCCTTGTGCCTGACGGCACGCAGTTGGCGGCGCAGCGCCCTCGGGCGCTGATGGTGGACGGAACATAGCCTGGCACGAGTTGGACATGGGGGATGGCATCGCCCGGTGCAGCGGCATTGCATCGGACATTGCACGGATTCGTGCAACCAGGCCGTCGTGCTTTATGCACGCCCGCGTGCATAAAGCACGGCGGAACCCATGCGCAACGCTGTGCAATGGCGGTGCCGTAGCGTGACGGTTGGAGGTGACGGGTTTTGATGTAGCTCGGCAACAGAGTATGCGCACGGTACATAACTCTATCTGCCACCCCTGCGTACAATCGGATTTAGCCACGGATGCAGCTGGCCATGTGATGTTTAGACTGGCCGAAAGGTCAACACATCCGCGCCGATGCTGGTTGCAAACTCGATGCCAAGCACGTAGCCGGGCAGGGATTGCTTAGCGACCAGGACGCGCAGATCGGCTGCAAAATCATAGTAGCGAGCGATGCTGCCCGATTTGCGATAAAGCTGCGCGAACGTGAACCGCCAGCCGTCGGGCTGATGACCGCCGTGCTTGCGTATCACGCGGTATAGCCAGCGCTCGATGCCGCCGCTGAGCCGGAAGTATGCTGGGTCAATCGTGAGCACCAGACCGGCGTCGAGTACGCCCGCATAAAACCACTCGGGCAGGATTAACTCGATGCCTTGCGGGATGCCGCGCGCATCGCTGACGGCATGCCATTCGCTGATCCACGAAAAGCGTTGTAATCGCCCGCCCGTTGCACAGCGGAGGGATGTTTCGATGGTCGTCGATTGCAGGCGATCGAGCGCGGCTTTCAGCCGCTGATAGTCACGCTGCGAGACACCGCGCCCGATGAAACGCAGAATCTCGTAAGGCGTGCCCTGGATCAGGCGCGAGGGAGATAGGCCTGCATCGCGGGCGGCAACGATCTGTGACGCCGCCCAGATCAAAATGTCCGCATCCCAGATGGTCGCGATGCCGTACTTGTGCGTACCTTCGACGTTGACCGAGACATCGCCACTGCGAAAGTCGATGGGTGCGGTGCGCCGGGATTTGGAGAGCGAGAAAAAGGGATACGCCATCAGGTCCTGCGCATCGCGCGGAGCCATGTCGCTGGGCAGTGCCCGAAACAGCGCCAGTTGCATGCGCTCGGACGGTGCTGCGGCTGCCGGCACACGCGTTGGTTCCACCACCATCGACGCGATGCCGATAGGCGCAGACGGCGGTCGTCGCGACGGCTGTGGCGCGGGCAGGCGGTTGGCGTGATCGGGGTGCGCCATGAGGCGTGACGGCGCAAGTCTGAGCCGCCCTGGACTCCGGTTGCAGGACTACCTGCCAGGGTCGCGGCGCACACGCCGACACACAACCCGCCTCAGCGCGCCAGGGCGCAGCCGGTGGGATTGAGCGGGAATTTCTGCTGAAAATTGCCTGGGGATGCGGCCTGTCTGCCCATATCAAGGGATCGGACTGGATCGGAAAGCTGTCCACACGGCCTGTGCATAACCCTGTGGATATACTGTGAATAGACTCGTGCTATCAGGCAACTCCGGTATCGTGCTGTCAGGCAACGAACTATCGTGCTATCAGGCAACAAAATCGGCCGCAGAGCCAGTATTCATGCGGGTCGGCATCCTCCGTAACTTATTAACTTAAATTCTTAACTTAGTTATAAGAGAACGCCGATTCTGGGGATAACTGGCCAAACCCAGGGAAATCAAGGCAAACCCGGGTTCAGCAATAGTCATCAGCCGGTCGCCGCCCGGTCTTCGTGGTAACGGGGAGATTTGCCCTGAACCACCGATTTGCGCCGCAAAGCCACGACCTCGGCGGCCTGGCGAACCGGATCATCTTCGGTATGCACGTAGCGCATGAACATCGCCACGGTCTTGTGCGCCGTCAACGCCATGCCCACCTTGATCGGAATGCCCGAATTGGCAATGTCGGTCGCGGAGCGATGCCGAATGCCGTGGGTGCCCACGTGAACGGCACCAGCGGCCTTCAACGCCCGGCACCAGCCACCGTAGTATTCGCCCTCGGTCAGATGCTGGCCTTCGTGCATGGGCGACGGCAGGACGTAGGGACAACCTTCCCGCCTGGGCGGGGTCGAAAGCAGCCGGTACGCCTCCTCGCTCATGGGTTTGGACATACCGCCCGTTTTGCTGTCAGGCCAGACCACGCGGCGGTTTTCCAGATCGACCCAATCCCATTGCAGGGTAATGATTTCCGAGCGGCGGGCGGCAAACTCGAACTGCAAACGGATCGCCAGGGGAATGACGTAGTTCTCCAGCCCTTCGGCCTCGATGGTCGCCAGGTGCCGGAACAGCTTGCCCATGTCCTCGTCGCTGATGAGGTGGGTGGATTTGCCATTGGGGTACATCGGCACATGGCGGCACGGATTGGTGCCGTCGGGCCGGTAGCCCCAGACTTCGGCCATGTTGAACATCTTGTGCATGACGCCGAACGTGCGATTGGCCTCGGCGGGCTTATAGGCCATTTTCTTCATCATGGCCGCGATATCCGCGCGTTTGACGTCCTGCACCTTGATGCGGCCCAACATCGGGATGATGTTGCGGTTGATGTTCCCCAGGTAGCCCCGCTGCGTGCTGGGCTTGTTGCGCAGCTTGGAGTAGTCCTCCATGAACTTCTTGCACAGTTCGCTGACCGTGGGGGCCTTGCGAGCGGCCGCCTTGTCGGCGGCGGGGTCGCCACCCCGGCGAACCTGGGCCAGCCACTCCTGCGCGAGCGAACGGGCCTGCTCGACGGTCAGTTCGCCATACTGCCCCAGGGCCGGTTTGCGGCGCTCGCCCGCGTTGGTGCGGTACTGGAGCATGAACACCTTGCGCCCGGCTGGGGTAACCTTGCACAAGAAACCGGGCACCAGCGTATCGCGCAACTCGACGGCCTGCGCCTGGGCTTGCGCGGCATCCACCGCGCTCTTGGTCAATTTGATCTTGGCCACGATGACTCCTCGGAAAGACCCGGATTCCAAGAGCCAGCCAGGGGCCACCAGAGAGAGAACCGGGTCAGGGTTGAGAAAGCACCGTCATATGCTGAACTCGCCTAAGTGATTGATAAACCTGCTATATCGGGTTTGAGCAAAGTGCAGCGGAGGACGGTGTGGATGTCATCGTGAAATAAAAAACCCGCCGTGATTGCGGCGGGTTTGTCTTCAAGCGGAAACGGATCAGGCGGCTTCGCCTTCCTCGCCTTCCTTCTTGACCGGCTTGACCAGGTCTTCGCGCTTGACGCCCAGCCACATGGCCAGGGCCGCGGCCACGAACACCGACGAGTAGATGCCGAACCAGATGCCGATGGTCAGGGCCATGGCGAAGTAGTGCAGGGTGGGGCCGCCGAAGAACAGCATGGCCAGCACCATCATCTGCGTGGAACCGTGGGTGATGATGGTCCGGGAGATGGTCTGCGTGATGGCGCTGTTGATGACTTCGTGCACGTCCGCCTTGCGGTATTTGCGGAAGTTCTCGCGGATCCGGTCCATGATGACCACGGATTCGTTCACGGAGTAGCCCAGCACCGCCAGCACGCCCGCCAGCACCGACAGCGAAAATTCCCACTGGAAGAAGGCGAAGAAGCCCAGGATGATCACCACGTCGTGCAGGTTGGCGATCACGCCGGCGACGGCGAACTTCCATTCGAAGCGGAAGCCCAGGTAGACCATGATGCCGATGACCACGACCAGCAGGGCCATCAGGCCGTTGTGCAGCAGCTCCTGGCCCACCTGCGGGCCCACGAACTCGACGCGGCGCAGTTCGACGCCGGAGTCGGCGGTCTTCAGCGCGGCCATGACGGTTTCGCTCTGCGTGGCCGAGGTCTGGCCTTCCTGCAACGGCAGGCGGATCATGACGTCGTGCGAGGTGCCGAAGTTCTGCACCTGGAAGTCGGTGTAGCCCAGCTTGGAGACCACGCCGCGCACGTTTTCAAGCTGCGCCGTCTGGGCGTAGTTGACTTCCATGACCGTGCCGCCGGTGAATTCGATCGACAGGTGGAAGCCGCGCGTGACGATGAAGAAAACAGCCGCCAGGAATGTGACGAGGCTGATGATGTTCAGCACCAGCGCGTGGCGCATGAACGGGATGGT
This sequence comes from Achromobacter sp. ACM03, assembly GCF_014851665.1. Lineage (NCBI taxonomy): Bacteria > Pseudomonadati > Pseudomonadota > Betaproteobacteria > Burkholderiales > Alcaligenaceae > Achromobacter > Achromobacter sp. ACM03. The sequence goes on from NZ_JACVAD010000002.1 coordinate 1,338,753, forward strand.
GCGGTGAATACGGAAAAATTCCATTTTTCGCCTTAGGCTTTATCTGTGGCGGGCGGCCGGGCCGCCCGCGCTCATGTTCAGTTGGTCTTCGGTTTCCAGACTTCACCGATGGAGATCGACGTGAGCTTCTTCTTGCGGCCGTACCAGAGGTTGGCCAGCGCGCGCACACCCACCACCGACGAGAACATCGAGGTCAGGATGCCCAGCACGTGCACCACGGCGAAGCCCCGGATCGGGCCGGAACCGAAGGCCAGCAGCGCCAGGCCCACGATCAGCGTGGTGAGGTTCGAGTCGAGAATGGTGCCCCAGGCGCGTTCGAAGCCGTGATGGATGGCTTGCTGCGGACTTGCGCCTGCGCGCAGTTCCTCGCGTATCCGCTCGTTGATCAGCACGTTCGAGTCGATGGCCATGCCCAGCGTCAGCGCGATTGCCGCGATGCCCGGCAGGGTCAGCGTGGCCTGCAGCATGGACAGCAGCGCCAGCAGCAGCAGCACGTTCATGGTCAGGCCGATCGTGGAGAACACGCCGAACAGGTGGTAGTACAGGATGATGAAGGCAGCGATGGCCAGGAAGCCGTACAGCGTCGAGTAGAAGCCCTTGGCGATGTTGTCCGCGCCCAGGCTCGGGCCGATGGTGCGTTCCTCGATGATGGACATGGGCGCAGCCAGGGCGCCGGCGCGCAGCAGCAGCGCGGTGTCGGCGGCCTCTTCGGAGCTCATGCTGCCCGAGATCTGCACCTGGCCGCCGGCGATTTCGCCGCGGATGACCGGGGCCGTGACCACTTCGCCCTTGCCGTTTTCGAACAACAGGATGGCCATGCGCTTGCCGATGTTGTCGCGGGTGACGTCGCGGAAAATGCGGGCGCCCTTGGAGTCCAGGGTCAGGTGGACGGCGGCCTGCTGGGTCTGCGAGTCGCGGCCGGGCTGAGCGTCCTGCAGGTTTTCACCGGTCAGGATGACCTGGCGGCGGACCAGGATGGGACGGCCGTCGCGGTCGTTGTAGCGTTCAAGGCCGAAAGGCACGCTGCCGCCCAGCAGCGCGGCCTGCGCGGCGGGGGAGTCGTCGACCATGCGGATTTCCAGCGTGGCGGTGCGGCCCAGCAGTTCCTTGGCCTTGGCCACGTCCTGCACGCCGGGCAGCTGTACCACGATGCGGTCGGCGCCTTGCTGCTGGATGACCGGTTCGGCCACGCCCAGTTCGTTGATCCGGTTGTGCAGCGTGTTGATGTTCTGCTTGAGCGCGGAATCCTGCACGCGGGTGACGGCGGCCGGGTTCAGCGCAGCCATCAGCAGCGGCTTGCCGTTTTCCATGCGCTCGGTGAATTCCAGGTCGGGCAGGCGGCTGCGCAGCGTGGAAATGGCGCGGTCGCGGTCATCCGTATTGGCGAAGGTGGCGGCAATGGCCATGCCCGAGCGTTCGACGCCGGCCACGTTGACCTTCTGGTCGCGCAGCACGGAGCGCACGTCGGCGGCCAGGGAGTCGTAGCGGGCGGTCAGGGCGCCCTGCATGTCCACTTGCAGCAGGAAGTGCACGCCGCCGCGCAGGTCCAGGCCCAGGTACATCGGCTTGGGCGCGAACCAGCCCAGCGCGCGCATCCAGGCGGGCGAAGCGGGCAGCAGGTTCAGCGCGACCGTGTAGTGGGGGTCGCCGGCGACGGTGTTGAGGGATTTGTCGATCAGGTCGCGCGCCTGCAGCTGCAGGTCGGTCGACGTGAAGCGGGCGCGCACGGTGCCGAGCGTGCCGTTCTGTTCGTAATAGACCCCTTCATTGGGGATCTTGGCGTCGGTCAGGATCTGTTCGACCCGGCTCAGCATGGCGGGATCGACCTTGATCGTGGCCTTGGCGCTGGAAACCTGGACGGCCGGGGATTCGCCGTAGAAGTTGGGAAGCGTGTACAGCAGGCCGATGATGACCGCGACCAGGACCGTAATGTACTTCCAAAGGGGATAGCGGTTCATTGCCGGCTACTTCATGTAAAAGTGATGAAAGGGCCGCCCGGGCGGCAAGCGCGGCGGGCGGCGACAGGGCCATCAAGCAACAGGAGCCCGATGGGGGCTCCTGTGGGACGCTTACAGGGCCTTGATGGTTCCCTTGGGCAGCACGGTCGAGACCGAGGACTTCTGCATGATCACTTCGACCGGCTTGTCGGCCAGTTCGGAGACTTCGACGGTGACGTAGCTGTCGTTGACCTTGGTGACCTTGCCGAGCATGCCGCCGGCGGTGACCACTTCGTCGCCCTTGGCCAGGGCGGCGATCAGGTTGCGGTGTTCCTTCTGGCGCTTCATCTGGGGACGGATCATCAGGAAGTAGAGGATCACGAACATCAGGATGATGGGCAGCATGCCCATCAGCGCGTTACCCTCGGGGGCGGCGGCCTGAGCCACGACGAGGCTGGCGGTATCGATAACGGACATTGAATTCTCCTGCGTTTAGTCTGTTTGGGTGTTTGTATCTAGTGTTTTTCTGCGCCCATCCCCGCGCGAGCCATGGATAGGGCAAGCCGACTATTGTATATAGGTCCTGAAATTCTAATCCACCCCCCGCGCGCGGTCTGCCGCGAACTGCGCGCGCCAGGCGTCGAAGCGGCCTTCGGCGATGGCTTCGCGCATTTCCTTCATGATGGTCAGATAGAAATGCAGGTTGTGCAGGGTGTTCAGGCGCGCGCCGGTGATTTCGTTGGCGCGCTGCAGGTGGTGCAGGTAGGCCCGCGAGAAATTCGCGCAGGTATGGCAGCTGCAGCTGGGGTCCAGCGGTCGGGTGTCGTCGCGGTACTTGGCGTTGCGGATCTTGACGTCGCCAAAGCGCGTGAACAACCAGCCATTGCGGGCGTTGCGGGTCGGCATGACGCAGTCGAACATGTCGACGCCGCGGCTCACGCCTTCGACCAGGTCTTCCGGCGTGCCTACGCCCATCAGGTAGCGCGGCGCCTGGGCCGGCAGCTTGGGCGTGACATGCGCCAGGATGCGCATCATGTCTTCCTTGGGCTCGCCGACCGACAGGCCGCCGATGGCGTACCCGTGGAAGCCGATCTCCTGCAGCCCGGCCAGGGATTCGTCGCGCAGGGCTTCGTACATGCCGCCCTGGACGATGCCGAACAGGGCGTTGGGGTTCTGCAGGCGGTCGAACTCCTCGCGTGAGCGGCGCGCCCAGCGCAGCGACATGCGCATGGAGCGGGCGGCCTCTTCGACGGTGGCGGGGCGGCCGTCGATTTCATAGGGCGTGCACTCGTCGAACACCATGACGATGTCGGAATTCAGCGAGCGCTGGATGCGCATGGATTCTTCCGGCGTCAGGAACAGCCGCGCGCCGTCGATCGGGGACGCGAACTTGACGCCTTCCTCGGTGATCTTGCGCATGCCTTGCAGGCTGAACACCTGGAAGCCGCCGGAGTCGGTCAGGATGGGCTTGTCCCACTGCATGAAGCCATGCAGGCCGCCATGCTTTTCCATGATTTCCGTGCCCGGGCGCAGCCACAGGTGGAAGGTGTTGCCCAGCACGATCTGCGAGCCGATCTCTTTCAGTTCGTGCGGCATCATGGCCTTGACGCTGCCATAGGTGCCCACAGGCATGAAGATGGGCGTCTCGACCACGCCGTGGTTCAGCGTGATGCGGCCGCGGCGGGCGCCGCCGTCGGTGGCGAGCAGTTCGAAATTCAGTCCGGTCATGGGGCGGGGGACTCGATAAACATGGCGTCGCCATAGCTGAAGAAGCGGTAGCGCTCGGCAACGGCGTGGGCGTAGGCGCGGCGTATCGGTTCTACGCCGGCCAGCGCCGACACCAGCATCAGCAGGGTCGACTGGGGCAGGTGGAAGTTGGTGACCAGGGCGTCGATGACGCGGTACCGGTAACCGGGGGTGATGAAGAGGCGGGTATCGCCCTGGGCGGTGGCCAGCGGCAGGCCGGGGGCGGTGCGCCCTTCGGTCTGGGCGGCGGCGGATTCCAGGGCGCGTACGCTGGTGGTGCCGACGGCGATGACCCGGCCGCCGCGGCTGCGGGCGGCGGCGATCGCGTCGACCGTGGCTTGCGGCACGGTGAACCATTCGGCGTGCATGACGTGGTCGGCCAGGTTGTCCACGCGCACCGGCTGGAAGGTGCCCGCGCCCACGTGCAGCGTGACGAAGGCGCGTTCCACGCCCATCGCGGCCAGGCGGTCCAGCGTGGGTTGGTCGAAATGCAGGCCGGCGGTGGGCGCGGCCACGGCGCCGGGCTCGCGGGCGTAGACCGTTTGGTAGCGCTCGTCGTCGCCGGTGTCGGCTTCGTGCGTGATGTAGGGCGGCAGCGGGGTGGCGCCGTGCGCGTCCAGCAGGTCCAGCACGGGGCCTGGGAAGCGGATGTCGAAGAGTTCGCCTTCGCGGCCCAGCACGGTGGCTTCGAAGGCGTCGGCCAGGCGCAGCACCATGCCCGGACCGGGCGACTTGCTGGCGCGCACATGGGCCAGGACGCGGTCGGGTTCGGTGATGCGTTCGACCAGCACCTCGATCTTGCCGCCAGTGATCTTGTGGCCGTTCAGCCGCGCCTTGATGACGCGGGTGTCGTTGAAGATAAGCAGGTCTTGCGGACGCAGCAGCGAGGCCAGGTCGGCGAACTGCCGGTCGTGCAGCTGGCCCGCGCCGTCCAGGTGCAGCAGGCGGCTGCCGGTGCGTTCGGCGGCGGGCGCCTGGGCGATGAGCTCGGGCGGCAGTTCGTAATTGAAATCGGCGACGGTGAGGGGCTGGGACACGCGGCTATCCGTCCGGCAAGGGCGGCAAAAAGAGGGCGGAAACGGGCCAGGCAGGCCCGGGGCAACCCTGTATTGTAAAGCGCCCGCAAGATCGGGCTGCCGGTCCTGGGGACGGATGGGCCTCCCGGCTGGGTTCAGCGCGCCGGGCTCCAGCCCAGCCGGCGCGAGCAATCCGCGGCCGCCGCCGTCAGCGCCCGCACAGGTTCGCCGTCGGCCGACAGGTCGAATCCCCCGTGCAGTCCCAGGCTGGTGATGGCGCCGGCCAGATGACCCTGGGCATCCAGCACCGGCACCGAGGCCGAATTGATGCCGTGCAGCAGGTGACCGCTGACGCTGGCGTAGCCTCGCTTGCGGGTCGCCTGCCACTGGCGGCGCAGCGCGGCGGCGAGATCGGCGGGCGGTTCAGTCGCATCCAGCTTGCGGGCGGCCTCGGGATCATGCGCCTGCAGCGCCTCCCATTCGGACAGCGCCCGCGGCAGGGCCAGGGCTTCGGGCAGCCACGCGGCGAAGACCCGGCCGGTGGCGCTGTTGAGCAGCGGCAGCACCGAGCCCACCCGCACGTTGACGGTCACCGGCAGCCGCGCGTCGCGCCATTGCACGATGGTGGGACCGTGCTGGCCCCAGACCGAGATGAACACGGTCTGGCCGATGGCGGCGCTCAGGCCGTCCAGGCTGCCGGCCGCCAGCTTCACGAAATCCACTTCGGCCAGCGCCGCCAGTCCGGTGTGCAGCGCCTGCGGGCCCAGCCGGTAGCGGGCGCTGGCCGCATCCTGCTCCACATAGCCGCGCCGCTCCAGCGACACCAGGTAACGGTGCACCTTGGCGCGCGGCATGTCCAGGCTGCGGCCGAGCTCGGACACGGACAGGGCGCCGCCCAATTCGGCCAGCCGCGTCAGCACGTCCAGGGCGATTTCGGCTGATTGGATCCCCGTGCTGCTATCTGTTGACATGAGTTTGTCTCTTATTAGAATACGTGTATCACTAAAAAATACAGCGCTTGCCAGTCACTGGCAACGTGGAGACCAGCAAGAACGCAGCCGCGCCGCGCTGCGAGGCCGTGCGGACAAACCCGCAGCGGGCCACCGAGGCGCCCGCCAGCCGGGTTCCCCGCCGTATAAACAGAGTTCCACGCCGTAGCGGATCGGCGCAAAGCATAAGACATCCGCGTATCCAAGGAGACTCCGCATGACCCCTCGTCGTACCCTCATGGCCGCCGCGCTGGCCGCCCTGCTGGCAGCGGGCGCCGCGCCCGCGCTGGCCCAGGTGAAAATCGGCGCCACCCTGTCCACCACCGGTCCCCAGGCCTCGCTGGGCATCCCCGAACGCAACACGATCAGCCTGCTGCCCACCGAGATCGGGGGCGTCAAGGTCGAGTACGTGGTGCTGGACGACGCTTCCGACACCACTCGCGCCGTCAGCAATTCCCACAAGCTGATCTCGGAGAACAAGGTGGACCTGATCGTCGGGTCCACCACCACGCCCAACACCATGGCCATGCTGGACACCGTGGCCAGCGGCGCCACGCCGGTGATTACGCTGGCCTCGTCGGCGCGGCTGATCGAGCCCATGGACGACAAGCGCCGCTGGGTGTTCAAGACTCCGCACTCCGATTCGCTGATGGCCGAGGGCATCGCGCGGCATGCGGCGGCCAACGGCGTGAAGAAGCTGGCCTTCATCGGTTTCAACAACGCGCTGGGCGAAACCTTCTGGGTGGAAATCGAGAAGGCGGCCAAGAAGCATGGCATCGAGGTGGTGGGCAAGGAAGCCTTCGCGCCCACCGACACGTCCGCCGTGGCCCAGACCCTGAAGGTGATCGGCGCGGCGCCTGACGCCGTGGTGGTCGGCGCCTCCGGCACGCCCGCCGCGATGCCGGCGCGGGCGCTGCGCGAACGCGGCTACAAGGGCAAGATCTATTTCAACCACGGCGTGGCCAACAACGACTTCCTGCGGGTCTGCGGCGATGCCTGCGAGGGCGCCTGGGTGCCGGTGGGACCGGTGATGGTGGCCGACCTGCTGCCGGATACCAACCCCGTCAAGTCCGCCGCCCAGGCCTTCGCCAAGAAGTATGAAGCGGCCAACGGCGCGGGCAGCGTGTCCCTGTTCGCCGCCTATACCTGGGACGTCGGCCTCTTGCTGCAGCAGGCCATCCCGGTGGCACTGAAGACCGCGAAGCCCGGCACGCCCGAATTCAGGGCGGCGCTGCGCGATGCGCTGGAGAACGTCAAGAACCTGCCCACCGCGACCGGCGTGGTCAACATGAGTCCCACCGACCACAACGGGCTGGACGAGCGGGCGCTGGTGATGGCGACCGTGGCTTCCGGCAAGTGGAGGCTGCAGAAATAAAAGTAGAAGGCCCCCACGCCGCGCCCGTTATGCGTGCTTGCTGCCCCCCGAGGGGGGCGTTTCCCCTTGGGGCGGCCCGGCGGGGAAACGGCCTCCGCGCCGCAACCCGTCCAGGTTTTGTATGCTCTCGGTTTTGCAGGACGAGCAACCGGGTGGGCGTGGCATGACGGGACAAGCGTATAAGCGTATGGGCGGGCTGAAGCGATGGCTGGCCGGCGGGCTGCTGGCCGCGGTGGCGGGCGCGGCCTGGGCGCAGGTGCCCGGCCTGCCGCCCAACGTGGTGAACGCCTGGAAAGCCAGCAAGCTGCCCGACAGTTCCCTGTCCCTGGTGGTGCAGGAGGTGGGCGGACCGCGCCTGGTGGCGCTGAACGCCAAGGAGTCGCGCAATCCCGCCTCGGTGATGAAGCTGGTCACGACCTGGGCCGCGTTGTCCGAGCTGGGGCCCAACTACGTCTGGCGCACCGAATTCATGACGGCGCCGGGCGCGCGTCCCGACGCCAAGGGTGTGCTGAGCGGCCCGCTGTACCTGCGGGCTGGCGGCGATCCGCAATTCCTGCTGCAGGACCTGTGGGTGCTGCTGCGCGAACTGCGCCTGCGCGGCGTCAAGCAGATCAATGACCTGGTCATCGACCGCAGCATCTTCGGCCAGGTCGCGACCGACCCGGGCGCCTTCGACGGCGCCCCGGACCGGGCCTACAACGCCAGTCCGGACGCCCTGATGGTGGGTTTTGGCGCGATGCGGCTGCTCTTCACGCCGGACCCCGCCGCCAATAAATGGGTGCCACTGATCGATCCGCCGCTGCCGGGCCTGAAGATCGAGGGCCGCGTCGAATGGAGCGATGCCCGTTGCCCGGGCCCCCCGGTGGTGACGACCGAGCCGGTGATCACCCAGCAGGGCGTGACCATCCGCGTGAACGGCAAGGTGGCCGGCTCCTGCGGCGAATTCAGCCTGTATCGCCTGGCGCTGTCCCAGCCCGAGTACGCCACCGAAGTGTTCCGCATGCTCTGGAAGGAGCTGGGCGGCACTTTCAAGGGCCAGGTCCGTTCCGGCATGGTGCCGCCCGACGCGGTGGTGCTGGCCTCGCATGATTCGCCCACGCTGGCCGAGGCGATCCGCCAGATCAACAAGCGCAGCAACAACGTCATGGCGCGCACCTTGCTGCTGACCTTGGGCGCCGAGCGCGGCCGCCGGCCCGCCACGGTCTCCAGCAGCGAAGCCGTGGCCAAGGGGCTGCTGGCCAGGCAGGGCCTGGACATGCCCGAGCTGGTCATCGACAACGGCGCCGGCCTGTCGCGCGACGCGCGGGTGTCGGCCGACAGCCTGGCGTCGATGCTGACCGTGGCCTGGAACTCGCCGGTCATGCCCGAGTACATTTCATCCTTTGCGATCGCGGGAGTGGACGGCACGGTACGTCGTCGCCTCAAGGGCGACGGCACGGCGGGCATGGCCCACCTGAAGACAGGCTCGCTGCGCGACGTGCGTTCCATCGCGGGCTACGTGCTGGGCGCCAGCGGCAAGCGCTATGTGGTGGTCAGCATCGTCAACCATGAACAGGCGGGCGCCGTGCGGGCCTTCGACGACGCCCTGATCGCCTGGCTCACTGAACAATAAACATGCCTCCGCCTCGCCGGCGAGTATCTTCGGATCATCCTGCGGGCGGTCAATAACAATTCCCTTCCAAACCGATTACGATCCTCAAATGTGGCTCGACGGCTGGGCGATGCAAAGCGCGCCGCGCCGTCATGGTTCCGCCTGAGGCGAATACCCTGTCTATCAATACTCTGGAGAGTTACGCACATGCCCGTGCACGAAATCCGCCATCCGCTGATCCGCCACAAGCTCGGGATCATGCGCCGCGCCGACCTCAGCACCAAGAGCTTCCGTGAGCTGTCCCAGGAAGTGGGCGCGCTGCTCACTTATGAAGCGTCCAAGGACCTGCCGCTGGCGCCGGCCACCGTCGAAGGTTGGTGCGGTTCGGTGCAAGTCGAAAAGATCGCAGGCAAGAAGGTCACCGTGGTGCCCATCCTGCGCGCCGGCATCGGCATGCTGGACGGCGTGCTCAGCCTGATTCCGGGCGCCAAGGTCAGCGTGGTGGGCGTGGCCCGCAATGAAGAAACGCTGGAAGCGCATACCTACCTGGAACGCCTGGTGGGCGAACTGGACCAGCGCCTGGCGCTGATCGTCGACCCGATGCTGGCCACCGGCGGCTCGATGGTCGCCGCGATTGACCTGCTCAAGCGCGCGGGCTGCAAGGAAATCCGCGCCCTGGTGCTGGTCGCCGCGCCCGTGGGCATCGATACCGTGCTGGCCAAGCACCCCGACGTGCACATCTACACCGCGTCCATCGACGACGGCCTGAATGAACACGGCTACATCATGCCTGGCCTGGGCGACGCCGGCGACCGCATCTTCGGCACCACGCAGAAGACGGAATAGCGGCCGGGGTACGGCCACGAACAAAAACGCCAGCCGGCAGGCTGGCGTTTTGCATTGGGCCCCCGGCCCCTCAGGCTGCCAGACGCTCCAGGCGTCCGTCCAGGTGCTGGCCGAACCACTGCAATTGCGAAGCCAATCCCGCCACTTCGCCCACGATCAAGAGCGCGGGTGAGCGGATCGCGTGTTCGGCGGCCAGGGCCGGCAGTTGTTCCAGCGTGCCCGAGAGCACGCGTTGCTCGGGCCGGCTGCCGTTCTCGATCAGCGCGAACGGCGTGTCGGGCGAACGGCCGTGGGCCAGCAGGCGGCCGGTCAGCAGATCCAGTTGCCCCACGCCCATGTAGAAAGCCAGGGTTTGCTTTTCACGGGCCAGGGCAGGCCAGTCCAGGTTGTCCTCGTCTTCGCGGCAATGCGCGGTGACCAGGCGGACGGACTGGGCGTGTTCCCGGTGCGTCAGCGGGATGCCGGCATAGGCCGCACAGGCCAGCGCGGCGGTGATGCCGGGCACCACTTCATAACGCACGCCGTGCGCGCGCAGGTATTCCAGTTCCTCTCCGCCCCGGCCGAAGATGAAGGCGTCGCCGCCCTTGAGCCGCACCACGCGGCGGCCGGCGCGCGCGTGCTCGACCATCAGCCTGTGGATGCGGGCCTGGGTGGCGTTATGGTCTTCGCCGGGCAGCTTGCCGACCGATACGCGCTCGGCGTCGCGGCGCGCCAGCGACATGACGTCGGCGCTGACCAGACGGTCGTGCAGGATGACGTCGGCCTCGTTCAGCGCGCGCAATGCCTTCAGCGTCAGCAGGCCGGGGTCGCCGGGGCCGGCGCCCACCAGCACTACGCTGCCGGCGTCGGGCGTTCGCGGCGTCGCCAAGGCCCCCGCCAACGCGGCTTCGGCCTGGGCCGGCTGCTGCTGGCGCAGCAAGCCGGCCACCGGGCCGTCCAGCAGCCAGTCGTAGAAGCGGCGGCGCGCGCCCAGGTCGGGATGGCTGGCGCGGATGCGCTTGCGGTAGTTCGCGGCCAGTCCGGCCAACTGGCCCAGGGTATGGTCGAACAGCGATTCGATGCGTTCCCGGATGCGCCGCGCCAGCACCGGCGCCACGCCGGACGAGGAAATGGCGACGATCACGGGCGAGCGGTCGACGATGGAGGGCACCTGGAAGGACGACAGCTCAGGATCGTCCACCACGTTGCTGAAGATGCGCCGGGCGCCGGCAGCCTCCGAGACGGCGGCGTTGGTCTCGCGGTCGTCGGTGGCGGCGACCGCCAGCCAGACTTCGTCGAGCCAGGCGGGATCGAATCGGCCGGACAAATGGCGGATGCGGCCTTCGGCGGCCAGCGCGGCCAGGGCGGGCGTCAGTTCCGGCGCTCCCACCAGCACGTCGGCGGAGGCTTCCAGCAGGGACAGCGTCTTGCGTTCGGCGACGGCGCCGCCGCCCACCACCAGGACCAGCCTGTCTTTCAAATCGGCAAAAATCGGGAAAAGCTTCATGAATGCCAGCCTCGGGCGTACCCGGCATAGTGTCGTTGGATCATAGGAAGGGGGCTTCATCCCCACAACTTTTGATTTCTTTGTTCCATATAACCAAAGCTTATTAAGTGGCCTTGCCCAGCCACGCGCTCATTTCCACGACCTCCCGCGCGACTTCGCCCAGCCGCTTCTGGCTTTGCATGGCGCGCTGGCGCAACAGGCCGTGGGCCTCATCCTCGGAAATCGCCCGCGCCTTCATCAGGATGCCCTTGGCCTTTTCCACCCATTGGCGGTCGGCCAGGCGCAATTGCGCTTCGCGCAGTTCTTCGCGCCGCGACTTCTCCATGGCGAAGCGCTCGATCGCCACCGTCAGCAGCGGCTCGATGCGTCCGGCAGGCACGTCGCCGACCACGTAGGCCGCGACGCCTGCGCGCAAGGCGCTGCGTATGGTTTCGCGATTGCCGTTGTCGGTGAACATCACGACCGGGCGGTCGCTGTGTTCGCTGGCCACGCATACGTTCTCCAGCGTGTCGCGGCCGGGGGCGTCGCTGTCTATCAACACCACATCGGGTGCAGCTTGGGCGATGGCGGCGGCCAGATCCATGTCCGGCGCCATTTCGGCCACGACATGTACGCCGGCTGCGGCCAGCGTTTGCCGCAGCGACGCCGCGCGTCCCTCGCCATCGTTGAGCAGCATGACCTTGAGCATGAGATTCCCCCTGATGCTTTCAGTCATGCAAGTTCCATGCCATCGTGTTGCGCCGCGCGGGCCGCCAGTCGCGCACAGCCGCGGAGCGCACTCCGCACGCGGATGGTGCACTGCCGCAGCCGGAGGTGCACCAAGTTGGGTCGCACCCTGTTTTCCGTCAACGCGGAGTGCGCGCCGATTGGCGAGGCAGCGTCAGCGGGGGCGCGGGCTGGCGGCCTTTCCGGCCATGTTTTTTTCTTTCTGGCACAGCGTTTGCTTCAGTGAAATCGGGCGGCCAACGAAGGTTGCCCGACGCAACGCGCCGCGACCTGCGGCAAGGGACAACGACGTTCCGCAGCGCCACCGGATGGGAATCCGGGGCGCGCGGGACGTTTTTTTTTGCCAGGAGCCATGCATGACGCCATCGACCCGTAGCCCCTCCACAGAAGCCGCCGCGGCCGGGGATCTCAGCGCCAACGCCGCACGCCGTAAATGGCTTTGCGGCACGGCGCGCGCGGTGGCCGGCGCCAGCCTGCTGTCGCTGGTCGATCCGCTGGTGCGTGCCGGCGCCTGGGCCGCCGGCACCGACGCGCCCGAGAAGACCGAGGTCAAGATCGGCTTCATTCCGCTGACCGACTGCGCCTCGGTCGTGATGGCTTCGGTGCTGGGCCTGGACAAGAAGCACGGCGTGACGATCACGCCGTCCAAGGAAGCGTCCTGGGCTGCCGTGCGCGACAAGCTCATGAACGGCGAGCTGGACATGGCCCACGTGCTGTACGGCCTGGTCTACGGCGTGCACCTGGGCATAGGCGGGCCGAAGAAGGACATGGCCGTGCTGATGAGCCTGAACCAGAACGGCCAGGCCATCACGCTGTCGAACAAGCTGCTGGCGGCGGGTGTGCGCGACGGCGAATCGCTGGCCAAGCTGATGGCGTCCGACAAGCGCGAGTACACGTTTGCGCAGACCTTTCCCACCGGCACGCACGCGATGTGGCTTTACTACTGGCTGGCGACCTACGGCATCCATCCCATGAAGGACGCCAAGGTCATCACCGTGCCGCCGCCGCAGATGGTCGCCAACATGCGCGTGGGCAACATGGACGGCTACTGCGTGGGCGAACCCTGGGGGGCGCGCGCCATCCTGGACAAGATCGGCTACACCGCCGTCACTTCGCAGGGCATCTGGACCGACCATCCCGAAAAGGTGCTGGGCACGAGCGCGGACTTCGTGTCGCGCCACCCGAACACCGCGCGCGCAGTCACGGCCGCCATCCTGGAGGCCAGCAAATGGATCGACGCCTCGCCCGCCAACCGCCAGAAAACCGCGGAGACCATCGCGGCCAAGTCCTATGTCAACACGGACGCGAGCGGCATCGTCGATCGCATGCTGGGCCGCTATGACGATGGGCTGGGGAAAAGCTGGACGGACGAGCACGCCATGCGCTTCTACGCCGACGGCGCCGCCAATTTCCCGTACCTGAGCGACGGCATGTGGTTCCTGACGCAGCACAAGCGCTGGGGGTTGCTGAAGGAGCATCCCGATTATCTGGCGATGGCGAAACAGATCAACCGGATAGACCTCTACAAGCAGGCCGCGCAGGCCGCTGGCGCGGCGTTGCCGGCCAGCGAGATGCGGACTTCGAAACTCATCGACGGCGTGGTCTGGGACGGCAGCAACCCTGCCGCCTACGCCGACGGATTCAAGGTCAAGGCCTGAGCGCCGATACGAAAGGGGCATGCAATGTCTGACGCAACGAGTATGAGCCGCGGCGATGAACTCCTCGCCCTCTGGCGCGAGCGCCTGGAATCCGCGTTGCGGGCCGTGGTGGGGCCCGTGGCGGGCTTCGCACTGTTTGTGCTGGTGTGGCAGGTGGTGGCGATGCGGATACCGGAGATTCCCACGCCAGGCGTGACCTGGCGCGCCGCCGTCGAGCTGTTTTCCGATCCGTTCTACGACAACGGCCCCAATGACAAAGGCATAGGCTGGAACCTGCTGGCATCGTTGCAGCGCGTGGCGGTGGGCTTCGGCCTGGCCGCGCTGGTCGGCATCCCCGCGGGTTTCGCCATCGGCCGCTATGCGGCGGTGCGGGCAATGTTCTCGCCCATCGTCAGCCTGCTGCGGCCGGTGTCGCCGCTGGCCTGGCTGCCTCTGGGGCTGCTGCTGTTCAAGGCGGCCAACCCGGCCGCCATCTGGGCCATCTTCATCTGTTCGATCTGGCCGATGATCATCAACACCGCGGTCGGCGTGGCGCGCGTGCCGCAGGATTACCTGAACGTGGCGCGGGTGCTGAACCTGTCCGAATGGAAGGTGACCACCAAGGTGCTGCTGCCCGCCGTGCTGCCCTACATGCTGACCGGCGTGCGCCTGTCGATCGGCACCGCGTGGCTGGTGATCGTGGCGGCGGAAATGTTGACCGGCGGCACGGGCATCGGCTTCTGGCTTTGGGACGAATGGAACAACCTGAAGGTGGAGCACATCGTCATCGCCATTTTCGTGATCGGCATCGTCGGGCTGTTGCTGGAAACCCTGCTGGTCGCCCTGGCCCGCCGCTACACCTATACCGAGGAATAGCGCCATGAAGAAATACGTACGCATCGAGCGCGTGGGCCAGACGTTCAACACCCGCAAGGGCGCTTTCGTGGCACTGCGCGACATCGACCTGACCGTGGAGCAGGGCGAGTTCATCACGCTGATCGGCCATTCCGGTTGCGGCAAATCGACCTTGCTCAATCTCATCGCCGGCCTGACCCGCCCCACCAGCGGCGTGCTGCTGTGCGCGGAGCGCGAGATCACGGGCCCCGGCCCGGACCGCGCCGTGGTGTTCCAGAACCATTCGCTGCTGCCCTGGCTGAGCTGCTTCCAGAACGTGTACCTGGCGGTGGAGCGGGTGTTCGGCGCCAAGGAGAAGCGCCCGCAGCTGGTCGAGCGCACACGCGCGGCGCTGGACCTGGTGGGCCTGCTGCCAGCGCAGAACAAGCTGCCGCGCGAGATTTCCGGCGGCATGAAGCAGCGCGTCGGCATCGCGCGTGCGCTGGCGATCGAACCGGGCGTGCTGCTGATGGACGAGCCCTTTGGCGCGCTCGACGCGCTGACCCGTGCGCACCTGCAGGACGAATTGCTGAAGATCGTCGCCAAGACGCACACCACCACCGTCATGGTCACGCACGACGTCGACGAAGCCGTACTGTTGTCCGACCGTATCGTGATGCTGACCAACGGCCCGGCCGCGACCATCGGCGAAATCCTGCCAGTGCCTTTGTCCCGTCCGCGCGACCGCGTACGGCTGGCCAATGACGCGGCCTATCTGGCGTGCCGGGCCGCGGTGGTCGACTTTCTGCATCGCCGCCATGGCAATCCCGAGCGCTCGCAGGCGGCGCTCCAGGCCAACGCGGCGCTGGATGCGGACCCGCAGCCGCTGGCCGAGGCCGGGGCGTCGCGCGCCGCCGCGTAGGGACCGCCATGGATGCGAAGCAGAAGCTGGTGGTGGTCGGCAACGGCATGGCGGGCATACGCACGCTGGAAGAGCTGCTGAAGCTGACGCCCGACCTGTACGAGATCACGGTATTCGGCGCCGAGCCGCATCCCAACTACAACCGCATCCTGCTGTCGCCGGTGCTGACCGGCGAACAGAGCTTGCGGGATATCGTGCTCAACGATGAGGACTGGTACGTCCGCCACGGCATCCGCCTGTTGTTGAACCGCAAGGTCGTGGGCGTCAACCGCGCCCGTCGTACCGTGCTGGCGGACGATGGGTCAGAGACGCCCTATGACCGGCTGTTGCTGGCCACGGGCTCGAATCCGTTCATTCTGCCGGTGCCCGGTAGTGATCTGGACGGCGTCGTCGCCTTTCGCGATATCGGCGACGTGAACCGGATGATAGAGGCGTCCTCGCGCTACCGGCACGCAGTGGTGATAGGAGGCGGCCTGCTGGGCCTGGAGGCCGCCAACGGCCTGGCCGCGCGCGGCATGGACGTGGCCGTGGTGCATCTGGGGGAAGCGCTGCTGGACAGGCAGCTGGACGGCGGCGCCGCGGCCATGCTGCGCCGCGGCCTGGAGGCGCGCGGCCTGAAGTTCCTGCTGGGGCGCCAGACCCGCGAGATCCTGGGCGGGGCCGACGGGCGGGTGCGTGCGCTGCGCTTCGCGGACGGCGCAGAAATTCCGGCGGACCTGGTGGTGATGGCGGTGGGCGTCAGACCCAACACGGAACTGGCCGAACGTTGCGGGCTGCATGTGAACCGCGGCGTGGTGGTCAGCGACACCTTGCAGACCTATGACCCGCGCATTTACGCGGTGGGTGAGTGCGTGAGCCATCGCGGCACCGCCTATGGGTTGGTCGCGCCCTTGTATGAGCAGGCGAAGGTGGCGGCCAACCATCTGGCGCTGCACGGCATTGGCCGCTACGAAGGCAGCGTGACGTCGACCCGGCTCAAGGTCACCGGCATCGACCTGTTTTCCGCCGGCGATTTCGCCGGAGGGCAACAGACCGAGTCGATCACGCTGGCCGATACGCCTGGCGGCGTCTACAAGAAACTGGTGATCCGCGACGACAAGCTGGTGGGCGCCTGCCTGTACGGCGACACGGCGGATAGCGCCTGGTATGTGCGCTTGATCCGCGAGGGCCGGCGCATCGGCGCATTGCGCGAGCGGCTCATGCACGGCGAAGGCGCGGCGGAGGAATAAGAGATGGACGCGCCCATGATTCGCCGGATCGATATCGCGGACGCAGCGCCGCAAGGCGTGCGCGAAGTGGCGTCGGTATGCTGCTATTGCGGCACCGGCTGCGGCGTGCGGGTGCAAGCGCGCGATGGCGCGGTGCTGCGCGTGCGCGGCGACGAGCAGCATCCCGCCAACCATGGCCGGCTCTGCAGCAAGGGCCTGGCGCTGGCGGACACGGTGCGGCGCGATGGCGCGCGTGTGCTGTCGGCGCAATGGCGCGAGACGCGTGCCCACCCCCGGCGCGCCATCGCGCTGGACCAGGCGCTGGATATCGCCGCGGCCAGGCTGGCCGACGCCATCGCGCAGCATGGCCCGGACGCGGTGGGCTTCTACCTGTCGGGGCAGTTGCTGACCGAGGATTACGCGGTCTTCAACAAGCTGGCTCGCGCGCTGGCCGGCACCAACAACATCGACACCAATTCGCGCCTGTGCATGTCCAGCGCGGTCTCGGGCTACAAGCGCACGCTCGGCGCGGATGCGCCACCGGCCTGCTACGAGGACCTGGACCTGGCGGACACGGTGCTGATCGCCGGCTCCAACATGGCCTATGCGCATCCCGTGCTGTTCCGGCGGCTGGAGGCCGCGCGGGCGCGGCGTCCTGGCATCAAGGTGATCGTCGCGGATCCGCGGCGCACCGATACCGCGGCCTTCGCCGATCTGCACCTGCAGCTGGCGCCGGGTACGGATGTGGTCTTGTTCCACGCCATGCTCAATGTCATGGAGCAGGAGGGGTTGCTGGACCACGGCTACATCCAGCGGCATACGGAAGGCTTCGAGCCTTTGATGGCGCGCGCGCGGCGGTACACGCCGCAAGCGGCGCAAGAGATCTGCGGCGTGCCGGCGGAGGACATCGTCCAGGCGGCGCGCTGGTTCGGCGCGGCCGGCGCGGCGCTGTCGCTCTACACCATGGGCTTGAACCAGTCGACCAGCGGCACCGACAAGAACGCCGCCCTGATACATCTGCATCTGGCGACCGGGCAGATCGGCAAGCCGGGGGCGGGGCCGTTTTCGCTGACGGGGCAGCCCAACGCGATGGGCGGGCGCGAGGCGGGCGGCATGGCCACGCTGCTGCCGGGCCACCGCGATCCCGCGTCCGCGGCCGACCGTGAGGCGACGGCCGCACTGTGGGGCGTGGGCGCCTTGCCGCAGGCGCCGGGCGTCACCGCGCTGGAGATGTTCGACGCGGCGCTGGATGGGCGCATCAAGGTGCTGTGGATCGCGGCCACCAACCCGGCGCAGTCCCTGCCGGACCAGGCCCGGGTGCGCGCGGCGCTGGAGCGCGCCGACTTCGTCATCGTGCAGGAGGCGTATGCAGGCACCGAGACCCTGGCCTACGCCGACCTGGTGCTGCCCGCCGCGACCTGGCCCGAGAAGTCCGGCACCGTGACCAATTCGGAACGGCGCATCAGCCGGGTGCACGCCGCGATCGATCCGCCTGGCGACGCGCTGCCGGACTGGCGGCTGGCACAGGAGGTCGCGCTGCGCCTGGCCGCCCGCATGGCCCCGCCCAAGGCGGCGCTATTCGCCTACCGGGATGAAAGCGAGGTCTTTGCCGAGCATGCCCGCACGACCGCGGGCCGGGATCTGGATTACAGCGGGCTGGATTACGCGGCGCTGCATGCGCACGGACCGCAGCAATGGCCGTATCGGCAAGGGCAGGGTACTGCGCGCCTGTATGCCGATGGCATGTTCCCCACCGCCAGCGGACGCGCCCGTTTCTGCGATGTGGATTACCGCCCAGTCGCCGAAGCCGCTACGCAGGAATATCCGCTGCGGCTCACCACCGGCCGCTTGCGCGACCACTGGCACACCATGGCGCGCACATCCCTGGCCCGCGCGCTGACGCAGCATGTCGAGGAACCCTGGGTGTCCATGCATCCCGAGGACATGCGCCGGCTCAAGCTCGAAGCCGGCGCGCTGGCCAGGCTGGCATCGCGCCGGGGTAGTGTGGTGCTACCCGTGCAGGAAGACGACTCGCTGGCAGAGGGACTGGTGTTCCTGCCCATGCATTGGGGCAGCGCCTACATGGCGGGACATGGGGTCAACGCGCTGACCAATCCGGCTGCCGATCCCCTGTCGCGCCAGCCGGAACTCAAGCACAGCGCCGTGTCCGCCGAACCGGCCGGCCTGGCGTGGCAGGCCGCAGGCTGGCTGCAGGGCGACAGCGTCGTGTTGCGCGCGCGGCTGGAGCCCTGGCTGCGGCGCTTCGACTACGCGGTCGTGCTGCCGGCGGGCGCAGGTGGCGTGCGGATGCGTCTGGCAGCCCCCGCCGCGCCGTCGGCAGAGGTCCTGGATGCGATGGCGGATGCGCTGGACCTGCGCCTGCCCGACGTGGCTTTCGACGATCCCGCGCGCGGCCAGATGCGCAGGGTGAAGGTGGAGCAAGGCGCCTTGCGCGGCTTTCTGCTGGCAGGCGATCTGCGGGCGCAGGATGCGCTGTTGTCCTGGGCCGGCGGCGGCGATGCGCCGGCCAGCGTGGCGGCGCTGCTGACCGGACGGATTGCGGGCGCGGTCCGCTCGCGCACGGTCTGCGTCTGCAATGGCGTGAGCGAGGCCGCGATCCTTGCCGGCATCGCCCGGGGCTGCGATCTGGCGGCCTTGAAGACTGCGCTGGGTTGCGGCACCGGCTGCGGTTCCTGCGTGCCGGAGATCCAGGCCCTGATCGGCCGCGCCGCGCGCGCCGCCGCACCGGCATAGCCGCCGCCAGCTTGGCTGCGGCCGACACGTTCCGACACGCGCCGCGTCTCGCAACCGGTGTAGTATCAAGCCAGCCATGCGCCAGGCGCGGGCGGTTTTTATCCGGATTCATGGAGTGGCTTGTGACGATGCGAAAAATGGCATCCCTGGTTTTTACGGTGGGCGCGCTGGGCGCGGCCGCTGCGGCGCAGGCCGGCGTGTGCGATGCGCAGTTCATGCATGACGGCGGCGCGGTGCAACTGACCGGCAGCGGCAATCTGGCGCTGGGCGCCGACCTTACTTTCGCCGAAGTTACAAAAAGCAATGGCGACAACTGCCGCGCGCGCGTGCAGGGCGTGGCCACGTTCAGCTATGCGGGCCTGCCCCCGGGCAAGTCCAAGCTGGATTACCTGATGACGGTCAAGGGCGGCCAGGCTACCTTCCTGCGCTATGCCTCCGCGGGCGAAGCGCCCAAGCCTTCCGAAGGCCAGTTCGACCTGCGCATGCTGGGTCTCTTCGCCTATGACGGCAAACTCAGCGCCGGCCAGAAATTGCCTGGCTCGTCGTTCCGCCTGAAGATTGGCAAAGAGGCGCCCGTCGGCGGCCAGCCCAGCACCACGGTGCGCATCGGCGAGAAAACCGTGGGGCAGAAGACTTCGGTGAGCACCGCGCTGGGCGCGCAGTCCTGCCATCCGATTACCTACACCCGCAATTCGGATCCCACCATGGCCACGTTCCAGGGCCTGACCATTCCCATCCCGGGCATGAACACCACCGTGACGGACTGGTACTGTCCGGCGATCAATCTGGTGATGAAGCAGGACATCGATCAGGGCGGCGTCAAATCCGCCGTTGAGATTACGCAAATCAAGTAGCACACCGTAGCAAGCGCGCCGTGTCTCCCGCATGGCGGCTGGTATGATGGTTCCGTCATTGACACACAACAGGAGCTCAAATAATGGCCACGAGAAAATCCGAAGAAGTCGCAAAAGAAAAACTCATCGACAGTGTCAAGTCCAGCCTGAATGACGCCGAAAGCCTGCTGCGCGAAGCTGCCAGCAGCACGGGCGACAAGGCCAACGAATTGCGCGACCGTGCACTGACGTCCCTGAAGCGCACGCGTGAAGCCCTGTACGAAGCGCAGGACGCCGTGCTGGAACGCGGCCGCAAGGCTGCCCGCGCGACCGACGACTACGTGCACGACAATCCCTGGCAAGCCATCGGCATCGCAGGCGTGACCGGCCTGCTGCTCGGCTTGCTGATCAGCCGCCGCTGATAGGGCAGGACATCCGGGCGGGCGGCGCGGGCGCAAGGCCGCGCTTCCCGCCCGGCGTCCTTCTCAGCCATGGGTCTACGAAAATCTGTTTTCGGCGTTGCCTCCAGCGTGGTCGGGCTGTTGCGCACGCGCCTGGAATTGCTGGCGCTGGAAGCAGCGGACGAAAAGGCGCGCCTGCTCAAGCTCTTGGGCATGGCGTTTGCTGCGCTGCTGTTCCTGACGCTGGCGGTGCTGGTCTTCACCGTCACGGTCGCGGTGGCGTTCTGGCCCACTGAAGACCGCTATCTGGCCCTGGGCCTGTTGGCGGGTTTCTACGGTCTGGTTGGCGTGGCCTTGCTGGTGGCGGTGCGCCGCGGGCTGGTCTACGGCGCGCCGCCGTTCGCGGCCACGCTCGAAGAGCTTGGGCGCGACGCTGAATTGCTGGATCGGGTGCGCGACGCGCAGGACGACGACGAAGCGCAGGCGCGCCGGCGCGAGGAGGGCTGAAGCATGACGAAAAGGTCTCCCACCGTCGACCGCGCCGTGCGCATCGAACTGCTGCGCGCCCGCGCCGCCATCGAACGCGAATCACTGGCGCAGAGCATCGCGTCCACCGGACGCAAGCTGGAACCGGCCGCGCTCCTCAAGGGGCTGCTGCCGGGTCTGGCTTCCGGAGGCGCATCGCGCTGGGCCTTGCAGGCAATCAGCCTGGCGCGTCGCTATCCCATCGTCAGTTCATCGCTGTCCGCCATGATCATGCGCGGCGGCAAGCGCTCCAAGCTTCTGAAGATCGCCGGCGGCGCCTTTGTCGGCTGGCAATTGTTCAAGGCCTGGCAGAACTCGCGCCGTGATGATGATCCGTCAGGTGGGCAACGCTGAAGTTGCGGCCTTGTCCAATTAGAAACCCGCCATGAAGGCGGGTTTTTTTATGATGCGAGCCTGGAACTCAAAGGCCCAGCTGCCCCCACATCTCATCCACCCGCTTCTTGACGTCCGCATCCATGGTGATGGGGGTGCCCCATTCCCGATTGGTCTCGCCGGGCCATTTGTTGGTGGCGTCCATGCCCATCTTGCCACCCAGGCCGGAGACCGGCGAGGCGAAGTCCAGGTAGTCGATGGGCGTGTTTTCCACCAGCAAGGTGTCGCGCACCGGGTCCATGCGGGTGGTCATCGCCCAGACCACTTCCTTCCAGTCGCGCGGATTGATGTCCTCGTCCACCACCACGATGAACTTGGTGTACATGAACTGGCGCAGGATGCTCCACAGGCCGAACATGACGCGCTTGGCGTGGCCGGCATACTGCTTGCGGATCGACACCACTGCCAGGCGGTAGCTGCAGCCTTCCGGCGGCAGGTAGAAGTCCACGATCTCGGGCAACTGGCGGCGCAGCAGCGGCACGAAGACCTCGTTGAGCGCCACGCCCAGCACGGCGGGCTCGTCGGGCGGCTTGCCGGTGTAGGTGGAGTGGTAGATGGGATTGCGCCGCATCGTGATCCGCTCCACCGTGAAGACGGGGAACCAGTCCTGCTCGTTGTAGTAGCCGGTGTGGTCGCCGTAGGGACCTTCCAGCGCCATCTCGTAATCGGTGTTCGGCGGCGGGTTGACGCCTTCGGGCACGACGGGCGCGATGGCGCGCGGGTCGGATGACGGCAGCAGGTGGCCTTCCAGGACGATCTCGGCCCAGGCCGGCACGGACAGGTCGCTGCCCAGCGCCTTGGCAACCTCGGTGCGGGATCCGCGCAAGAGGCCGGCGAACTGGTATTCGGACAGGCTGTCGGGCACCGGCGTGACCGCGCCCAGCGTGGTGGCCGGGTCGGCGCCCAGGGCCACGGCGATGGGGAAGGGCGTGCCGGGATGCGCCAGGGCGTGGTCGCGGAAATCCAGCGCGCCGCCGCGGTGCGACAGCCAGCGCATGATCAGCTTGTTGGGGCCCAGCAATTGCTGCCGGTAGATGCCCAGGTTCTGGCGGCGGGCGTTGGGGCCGCGCGTGATCACCAGGCCCCAGGTCAACAGCGGCGCCACGTCGCCGGGCCAGCAGGTCTGGATCGGCAGGCGGTTCAGGTCGACGTCCTTGCCTTCCCAGACGATTTCCTGGCAGGCGGGGCTTTTGACGTTCTTGGGGCTCATGTCCCACAGCGCGGACTTCAGCATCGAGACCTTGGCCAACGCATCGCGCAGGCCCTTGGGCGCTTCGGGCTCGCGCAGCGAAGCGAGCAGTTCGCCGATGTCGCGCAGGGCGCTGACGTCGTCGGCGCCCATGCCGCGGGCGACGCGGGCCGGGGTGCCGAACAGGTTGGCCAGCACCGGCATCTGCGCCGTCTGGCCATTGTGCTGCGCGTTTTCGAACAGCAGGGCAGGGCCTTCCGCACGCAGGACACGGTCGGATATTTCAGTCATTTCCAGCCGGGTGGACACCGGCGCAGCGATGCGTCTGAGCTCGCCCATGCGTTCAAGTTGGGCGATGAAGTCTCTAAGGTCGCGGTATTTCACTACAGATCCCAGCTATTTGGTTACATATTGGGTAGACAGAGAGGTTAACATTGACTCCCTCTTTTTAACGCAGGAGGTTTTATGCCCGATGCGTCAGTGGCCAGCCTGTTCCGAAGCCTGGCCCAAGGAGTGCACCAATATCTTGCCGAGTCCCTGCGCATTTGCTCCGTTTATCTGGGCATTGCGGTCATTGTGACGGTAAGCATGGGATTCGCCCTGCCTGGTTTGCGCGACCAGGCATTGCAAGTGCACAAAGCCTTGTTGACCGCCCTAGCGCCTACATCCATGCAAACCGGCACCGAATCCGAAGCCGGTTCCGAACTGGGTTCCGACATGTCGTCGGCAATTGCCATGGCCGTTCCTTCTGCTCCCGCCAGCAATGCCACCGGCATGCTGGGGCCCGCCCGTGTCGCGCCTGCGGCGCCCAAGCCCGTTGCGATGAGCGCCACTGGCCCGCAGGCAGAAGCCTTGCGCAACTATATTTCGCGCAAGTACAAGGTCGCGTATGACGCCACCGGCCCGCTGCTGAATACCGTGTACAAGGTAAGCCGCGAAAAGAAGCTGGACCCGCTGCTGGTGCTGGCCGTGATCGCCATCGAGTCCCGCTACAACCCGCTGGCCGAAAGCCACGTGGGCGCCCAGGGACTGATGCAGGTGATGACCAGCGTGCACCAGGACAAATTCGACGCGGTCGGCAAGACCGCGCTGGACCCGGCCGCAAATATCGGGGTCGGAGCCACGATCCTGCGCGATTGCATCAATCGCCGCGGCTCGGTCGATGGCGGCCTGGCATGCTACGTCGGCGCCACCGGACCGGACGACAACGGCTACGGCGCCAAGGTGCAGGCGGAACGCCGCCGCCTGGCGCTGGCCTCCGGGATCGCGCTGGCGCGCGACTGATTCCCGTCCTGGCCTGAATGCAAAGCGCGTCCCTAGGGACGCGCTTTGTTTTTCGCGGTTTGGCTGTCGGACTCAGCCCTGCAGCAACCGGCCGATGCGGGCGACGGCCTCTTCCAGACGGTCCAGGCCCGTGGCATAGGAAAAGCGCATGGTGTGCTTGCCGTGGGCCGGACCGAAGTCCAGGCCCGGTACCGCGGCCACGCCGGCCTCCAGCAGCAGGCGCTGCGAGAACGCGGCGCTATCCATGCCCAGGTTGGCGATGTCGGCATAAATATAGAAGGCGCCGTCGGGCTTCACCGGCACCTGGATCCCCATGCGCTCGAATTCCGGCAGCAGGTAGTCGCGGCGCTGCTTGAAGGCCTCGCGGCGGTGCTCGAAGGTCTTTATTGCTCCTGGCTGGAAGCAGGCCAGCGCGGCATGCTGGGCCAGCGTGGGCGCGCAGATCGCCAGGCTGGCGGCGATTTTCTCCACCGGCGCCACCATGTCCTCGGGCACGATCATCCAGCCCAGGCGCCAGCCCGTCATGTGGAAGTACTTTGAGAAGCTGTTGATGACGATGACGTCGTCGTCCAGCGTCAGGGCCGAGCGCGGCTGGCCTTCATAGGACAGTCCCAGGTAGATTTCATCGACGATGGCGAAGCCGTCGCGGGCGCGGACCTGCGCCAGCAGCTCGGCCAGCTCGCCATGGTCGATGGAGGTGCCGGTAGGGTTGCTGGGCGAGGCGACCAGCACGCCCTGGGTGGCGGGCGTCCAGTGGCTGGCCACGTCCTGCGCCGACAGCTGGAAGCGCTTGGCCGCCGTGCTGGGGATCAGGCGCGGCACGCCGCCCGCCGCCAGCACGAAATTGCTGTTTGCGGGGTAGGACGGATCCGGCATCAGCACTTCTCCGCCCTGGTTGACCAGCGCCGCGCAGGCCAGCGTCAGGGCGCCGGAGGCGCCCGCGGTGACGATCACGCGAGCCGGGTTGATCCTGGCGCCGAACTGCTCGTGGTAGAACTGGGCGATGGCCTCGCGCAGCGGCGTCAGGCCGGCCGAGGGGCTGTAGCCGCTGAGGCCGGCGCGCGCCGCGCGCTCCAGCGCTTCCACGACCTGGGGGGGCGCGGTAAAGTCCGGTTCGCCGATGCCCAGGCTGATAATGTCCTTGCCGGCCGCCTGCAGCGCTTGCGCCTGCTTGAATAGTTCCATTACCTGGAAGGTCAGGAAGTCATTGGTGCGATGGGCAAGGCGGGGCATCGGATTCTCGAAGGCGTTTGTAGCGAAAAAGGAATTGTAGTCATGCAGCCATCCCGGCGCGCTTTCCTCCTGGGCCGTCGTCCGGCCCGCAGCCCGTGGTCGGCCTTCATGGAGCGGTTGAGCCTGCTCTGTCAGGGATCTGTCCGAGATTCGGGCGAGGCGGGAGAGGGCGGCCCGCGGGGCCTGCTGACGCCGGCGCGCGACGCGGATGTGGCGCACGCGCGCACGCTGTGCGCCGAGTACCGCGTGACGCTGGCGCTGGCGGGCGCCGAAGGGCCTTTCGAGACCGTCCATGGTCCGCTCCTCACGGTGGACCCGTCCGCCATGACCGGCCTGGTGCGCCTGTCCGGCGAAACCGGGCGCTGGCGCGCGCAGCCGGGCACGCCGCTGGCGATGTTGGCGCAGGCCGGGCTGCGCCAGTTCGCCGGCCTGCCCGGGGGTTTGACGCTGGCTGCATGGCTGGCGGCCAAGGCCCACTGGCCCGCCGGGCGCTGCGCCGACTCCGGCGTGGTGGCGCTGGACGTGATGCTGGCTGACGGCATAGAGGAAACGTTGGGGCCGTTCGGCGAGTCGGACGTCCAGCCCTTGCGTTCCGCCACCGTGCAGCGCCTGGTGCCGGCGCTGTTCCAGCTGGCGTCGGGGGGGGACGCCTTCGCCACCCGGGACGGCGAGCATTGGCTGGGCCGCTACCGGCTGGACGCGCTCAAGCCGGAAGCGCCCGCCACCGTCAACCTGGCGCATCTGCTGCTGGGGCACGGCGGCACGCTGGCCTGGGTGCAGTCGGTGACACTGGCAGACGCCGGGCCGGCGCCGCACGCTCCTGCCTGCCCGAACGAGCCGCCGGGGCTGGCTACCACCCGCCTGGACTCTCGGGTGAAGGCCCTGTTCGACCCCGATGGACGTTTTCTCTCATTCCACATCGCGGAATAGCGACAATTTGTAAGCCAGCGCTAACATGGGACGAGCCCGCTTATCCAAGGGGCAGGCGGGCATTGCCGAGGTATCGCGGCGCCCGCCATCGGAATAGAATTCCCCCCTTTCGTGTCACACACTCTAGCCAGTAGCCGCCCCTATGGATGCCAATCTCCGCAAAGCCGCCCTTGAATATCATGAGCTTGGACGCCCCGGCAAAATCTCGGTCACGCCGACCAAGCAGCTCACCAACCAGCGGGACCTGGCCCTGGCGTACTCGCCTGGCGTGGCGGCGGCCTGCGAAGAAATCGTGGCCGATCCGGCCAATGTGTACCGCTACACGGCGCGCGGCAACCTGGTGGGCGTGATCACCAACGGCACCGCGGTGCTGGGCCTGGGCAACATCGGCGCATTGGCTTCCAAGCCGGTGATGGAAGGCAAGGCGGTGCTGTTCAAGAAGTTCGCCGGCCTGGACGTCTTCGATATCGAAATCAATGAGACCGACCCGGACAAGCTGGTCGAGATCATCGCGGGCCTGGAAGCCACCTTCGGCGGCATCAACCTCGAAGACATCAAGGCCC
Source organism: Achromobacter sp. ACM03 (assembly GCF_014851665.1). NCBI lineage: Bacteria > Pseudomonadati > Pseudomonadota > Betaproteobacteria > Burkholderiales > Alcaligenaceae > Achromobacter > Achromobacter sp. ACM03. The sequence continues at coordinate 1,365,171 of NZ_JACVAD010000002.1, forward strand.
CGGAGTGCTTCACCGTCGAGCGCAAGCTGCGCGAGCGCATGAAGATCCCCGTCTTCCACGACGACCAGCACGGCACCGCGATCTGTGTGTCCGCCGCCTTCATCAACGGCCTGAAGGTCGTGGGCAAGGACATCAAGCAGGTGAAGGTGGTGACCTCGGGCGCAGGCGCCGCCGCGCTGGCCTGCCTGGACCTGATGGTGGACCTGGGCCTGCCGCTGGAAAACATCTGGGTCACCGACATCGAAGGCGTGGTCTACGAAGGCCGCACGGCGCTGATGGATCCGGACAAGGCGCGCTTCGCGCAAAAGACCGACGCCCGCAAGCTGGCCGAAGTGATCCAGGGCGCCGACGTGTTCCTGGGCCTGTCGGCGGGCGGCGTGCTCAAGCCGGAAATGGTCGCGGCCATGGGTCCGCGCCCGCTGATCCTGGCGCTGGCCAATCCCACGCCCGAGATCCTGCCGGAACTGGCGCAATCGGTGCGCGACGACGTGGTCATGGCGACCGGCCGTTCGGACTATCCGAACCAGGTCAACAACGTGCTGTGCTTCCCGTACATTTTCCGCGGCGCGCTGGACGTGGGCGCCACCACCATCACCCGTGAAATGGAAAAGGCGGCGGTGTACGCCATCGCCGAGCTGGCGGAAGAAGAGCAGAACGAAGTCGTGGCCGCGGCCTACGGCACCTTCGATATTTCGTTCGGCCCCGAATACCTGATCCCCAAGCCCTTCGATCCGCGCCTGATCGTGCGCATCGCCCCGGCGGTGGCCAAGGCCGCGATGGAAGGCGGTGTGGCGACGCGTCCGCTGGCGGACCTGGAAGCCTACGAAGAGCAGCTGCAGCAGTTCGTGTACCACTCGGGCGTCTTCATGAAGCCGCTGTTCTCGGCGTCCAAGCGCATCGTGCGCGAGGGCGGCCCAGCGCGCATCGTGTTCGCTGAAGGCGAAGACGAGCGCGTGCTGCGCGCGGTGCAGGTGATCGTCGATGAAGGCCTGGCCCGTCCCATCCTGGTGGGCCGTCCGTCGGTACTGCTGACCCGCATCGAAAAGCTGGGCCTGCGGTTGCGCCTCGGAGAAGACGTCGAAGTCACCAATCCCGAATACGATGAACGCTTCCACCAGTACTGGACCACGTACTGGGAGCTGATGTGCCGCCGCGGCATCACCAAGGAAATGGCGCGTGTGGAAATGCGCCGCCGCATGACCTTGATCGGCGCGATGATGGTGCGCCTGGGCGACGCCGACGGCATGGTCTGCGGTTCGGTCGGCGCCTACCATGATCACCTGCGCTTCGTGGACGAGGTCATCGGCCGCCGTCCCGGCCACAACGTGTATGCCGCCATGAACATCCTGCTGCTCAACGAGCGCACGGTGGTGCTGGTGGACACGCACGTCAACGATGAACCTTCGGCCGAGCAGATCGCCGAATTCACCATCGCCGCCGCCAACGAGATGCGCCGCATGTACCTGGCGCCCAAGGTCGCGCTGCTGTCGCGCTCGAACTTCGGTTCGGGCAGTTCGGCCTCGGGCGCGAAGATGCGCCGCGCGCTGGAACTGGTGCGCCAGGCCGCGCCGGAACTCGAGATCGACGGTGAAATGCACGGCGACTGCGCGCTGGACGAAGCGCTGCGCATGCGCATCCTGCCGTCGTCCACGCTCAAGGGTCAGGCCAATCTGCTGGTGTGCCCGAACGTGGACTCGGGCAACATCGCCTACAACCTGTTGAAGACCGCCGCAGGCAGCAACGTTGCGGTGGGTCCGTTCCTGCTGGGCGCCAACGCACCGGTGCACATCCTGACCTCCAGCTCCACCGTGCGCCGCATCGTCAACATGACCGCGATGACGGTGGTCGATGTCAATACGCCGCGTTGACGTGACGCCACCCGGTCCGGCGTGCCCGCGCACGCCGACCGGCCTGGTCCTGACCGGAGGCGGCGCTCGCGCCGCCTATCAGGTGGGCGTGCTCAGCGCCATCATGGAATTGCTGGATCCGGACTGGCATTCGCGTTTCCAGAATCCCTTTCACATCATCTGCGGCACGTCCGCCGGCGCCATCAATGCCGCCGCGCTGGCCTGCCGCGCCGACCGGCCCCATCTGGGCGTGCGCCGCATCCGCCGGCTGTGGTCTTCCCTGAATACCGACATGATCTACCGGGCCGACGCGCCCGGCCTGATCCGTACCGGCGTGCGCTGGCTGGGCCTGCTGTCGCTGGGGTGGATGTACTCGGGCCTGACGCGCAAGCGGCCCCATTCGCTGCTGGACAACAGCCCCATGCAGGCTCTGCTGGAGCGGGTGCTGGACTTCCAGCATCTGCGCACCAACCTGGAAACCGGCGCGCTGTCGGCGTTGGCGATCACGGCCTCGGGCTACACCAGCGGCGAGCACCTGACCTTCTACCAGGCGCACACGCCCATCGAGCCCTGGCACCGCTATCTGCGCCTGGCGTTGCCCACGCCCATCGGCATCGACCACCTGATGGCTTCGTCCGCCATCCCCTTCGTCTTTCCGGCCCGGCAGGTGCAGGTGCACGGCAAAGGTGAGTGGTGCGGCGACGGCTCGATGCGCCAGTTGGCGCCCATCAGTCCGGCCATCCACCTGGGCGCGCATCGCGTGCTGGTGATCGGCACGGGTTTTCGCGACGAAACCCACCCGGAAAACCGCGAGGACTCGCCGCCTTATCCCTCGCTGGCCCAGGTCGGCGGGCATGCGCTGGCCAGCATCTTCCTGGACGGCCTGTCGGCCGACGTCGAGCGCCTGGAGCGCATCAACTTCCTGATGGATCAGTCCGGCCCGGAAGGCGCGCAGCACGGGCATGCGCGCCGCATCGAGGTCCTGACGATCACGCCCAGCCAGTCGCTGGACGTCATGGCGCTGGAACATTTGCAGGATATGCCGGCCCAGGCCCGTGCTCTTTTCCGCGTACTCGGTGTATCGTCCGATCCAGACCGTCCCGGCGGCGGTTCGCTGATGTCCTACCTCTTATTTGAATCCAGCTACACCAAGCGATTGATTGAACTGGGTTATGCCGATACGATGCAGCGTAACGACGAAGTGATCGCCTTTTTCAAGGGGGCTCAGGCATGACGCGCAATGGCCAATCTACTCTGCAGCGGCAACTGATGCGCGGCGGTGCGCTGGCCCATGACGGGCTGGACAAGAAGGCCGTGGTGGACGCCGCCCATGAGCTTGGCCTGGCCCTGTTCGTCGCCAATTGCGATCCTGCCCGCAGCCGTTCCGCGGTGCTGCGCGCCATCGTCAAGGCAGTGGATTTCCCCGAATACTTCGGCGGCAACCTGGACGCCCTCTACGACTGCCTGTGCGATACCGTGCTGGACCACAAGACCGGCGTGGTGCTGTGGCTGTACAAGCTGCATTCGGGCGATCCGGCACTGGAAGAAGACTCGGGCCGCATCGAAACCGTCTGCTCCGACGCGGCCGATTTCGCCCGCGAAAACGGCCGCGTTTTTTCGTATGTCATCGAACACGCCGGACGCCATCCGGACCCCGAGCCCGGGGTAGCGGCAGCGCCCTACGGCGAAGACCACTGACCCGGCCGTTCTACCAGGCCAGTAGCGCGCTGGCCGCTGACAGCAGCGCCAGCCCCGCGGTTTCGGTGCGCAGCACCCGGGGGCCGAATCGCACCGCCTGCACGCCCGCCTCGCGGGCCTGGGCCAATTCCTTGTCCGACCATCCTCCTTCCGGCCCCACCAGCAGGGTCAGCGCCTGCAGGCCGGGGGCGGCCCGCAGCGCGCCGGCAAGATCGTCCTGCGCTTCCGGGTGGCACAGCAGGCGCAGGCCCTCGGCGGGCTGTTGCAGCCATTCGGCCAGGGTCAGCGGCGCGTCCACCGTCATCAGCCGGTTGCGGCCGCATTGTTCGCTGGCGGACTGCGCGATGCGCTGCCAATGCGCCACGCGCTTGTCGAGCCGGGCGCCCGACAGCTGCAGCACGCTGCGTTGGGCGGCGATGGGGCTGACGCGCGCGGCGCCCAGCTCCACGGCCTTTTCCACCACCCAGTCCATCTTGTCCCCGGAAGGCAGGCCCTGCACCAGGGTGACGCGTCCGCCCAGTTCGGCCTCGCGCGGCAGGAATTCGCCCAACTGGGCAAAACCAGCCTTGCCTTCCACTTCGAGCGTGGCGGGATACTCGCCGCCCTGGCCGTTGAACAGCGCGACGGCCTCGCCCGCGCGCAGGCGCAGCACGCGCAGCGCGTGGTGCGCCAGGGCTTCGGGAAGCGCCACGCGGGCGCCGGTACTCATGGGGATATCGCAGAAGAAGCGGGGGGCTGACATAAATGTGCGAGAACTGATTTGATGTGGAGAAGGATACTTTTGCCGCCGGGCCGTCCCAAGGCAAAAACGCCCCCTTGGGGGGCAGCTAGCCCGCGCAGCGGGCGCGGCGTGGGGGCACTTGTCCTCAGAAAGCTAGCCTAGCACGGGCCGCCTTATGGCCGATGGCGTCGGGGAAACCCCTGGATGCTAAAATCCCATGCTTCGCAACCTACTCAACTGGCCCCTATTTTGACCGTAGGCCCGCCAGCTTCAAAGAGCCTTCCGAATGAGCAATCCGACCGCCCCTAAACTTGCCTTGGCGGATGCCATCCGCGCCCTCGCGATGGACGCCGTGCAACAAGCGAACTCCGGGCACCCGGGGGCTCCCATGGGCATGGCGGAAATCGCCCAAGCCCTGTGGGCCGGCAACCTGCGTCACAATCCCAAGGATCCCGCCTGGGCCAACCGCGACCGCTTCGTGCTGTCCAACGGCCACGGCTCGATGCTGATCTACGCCTTGCTGCACCTGACCGGCTACGACCTGCCGATCGAAGAACTGAAGAATTTCCGCCAGCTGCATTCCAAGACGCCAGGCCACCCCGAAGTGGGCATCACCCCGGGCGTGGAAACGACCACCGGTCCGCTGGGCCAGGGCCTGGGCAATGCCGTGGGCATGGCGCTGGCCGAAGCGCTGCTGGCTGCTGAATTCAACAAACCCGGCCACACCATCGTCGACCACCACACCTACGCCTTCACCGGCGACGGCTGCCTGATGGAAGGCATCTCGCACGAAGTCTGCTCGCTGGCTGGCACGCTGAAGCTGGGCAAGCTGGTCGTGCTGTATGACGACAACGGCATTTCCATCGACGGCCACGTGGAACACTGGTTTGCCGACGACACCGCCAAGCGCTTCGAAGGCTACGGCTGGAACGTGATCCGCGGCATCGACGGCCATGACGTCGCCGCCGTGGACGCCGCCATCAAGGCCGCGCGTTCGCAATCGGAAAAACCCACGCTGATCGTTTGCCGCACCGTCATCGGCAAGGGTTCGCCCAACATGGCCGGCACGCACAACGTGCACGGCGCGCCGCTGGGCAAGGACGAGATCGCCGCCACCCGCGCCGCGCTGGGCTGGTCGTCGGAACCGTTCCAGATTCCGCAAGACATCTACGACGGCTGGGATGGCCGCAAGCAGGGCGCCGCCGCCCAGACTGAATGGCAGTCGGCGTTCGACGCCTACGCCGCCGAATTCCCCGCCGAAGCCGCTGAATTCAAGCGCCGCATGAAGGGCGAAATGCCCGCCGGCTACGCCGAACAGTTCAAGGCGTTCCTGGACGCCACGCTGGAAAAGGCCGAAACCGTCGCCACCCGCAAGGCGTCGCAGTTCGCCATCACCGCGCTGGCGCCGCTGCTGCCGGAAATGCTGGGCGGCTCGGCCGACCTGACCGGTTCCAACTTCACCGACTGGAAGGGCGTTGCCGCCGTCCGCGCCGGCGACAAGGGCATCCAGTTCGGCCGCCACATCAACTACGGCGTGCGCGAATTCGGCATGGCCGCCATCATGAACGGCGTGGCCCTGCACGGCGGCTACCTGCCGTTCGGCGGCACGTTCCTGACGTTCTCCGACTACTCGCGCAACGCCATCCGCATGGCCGCGCTGATGAAGCAGCGCGTGGTCCACGTGTTCACCCACGATTCCATCGGCCTGGGCGAAGACGGCCCGACCCACCAGTCGATCGAGCACGCAGCCAGCCTGCGACTGATCCCCAACCTGTCGCTGTGGCGTCCTTGCGATACGGCTGAAACCGCCGTGGCCTGGAACGCGGCCGTGACGCGCCCGACCAGCATCGGCATGGACGTGCACGACGGCGGCCCGACGGCCCTGTTGCTGTCGCGCCAGAACCTGCCGTTCGTGCAGCGCGACGCCGCCACCGTCGAGGCCATCGCCCGCGGCGGCTATGTGCTGCGCGATGCCGAAGGCGCCCGCGCCGTCATCATCGCCACCGGCTCGGAAGTCGCCATCGCGCTGGACGCGCAGGCGCAGCTGGCCAAGGACGGCATCGCCGTGCGCGTGGTCTCCATGCCCAGCACCGACGTGTTCGACCGCCAGGACGCCGCCTGGAAGCAATCCGTGCTGCCCAAGGGCCTGCCGCGGGTGGCCGTCGAAGCCGGGGTTACCGCCTTCTGGCACAAGTACGTGGGCCTGGAAGGCGCCGTCGTCGGCATCGACCGCTACGGTGAATCCGCGCCGGCCGGCGCACTGTTCAAGTTCTTCGGGCTGACCGCCGACAAGGTGGCCGAGACCGTCAAGCAAGTTTTGTAAAAAGGAGCTTAGTCATGACCATTCGCGTCGCCATCAACGGTTACGGTCGCATCGGCCGCAACATCCTGCGTGCCCACTACGAAGGTGGCAAGAAGCACGATATCGAAATCGTCGCCATCAATGACCTGGGCGATCCCAAGACCAACGCGCACCTGACGCGCTACGACACCGCCCACGGCAAGTTCCCGGGCACCGTCGAAGTCGACGGCGACTTCATGGTCGTCAACGGCGACAAGATCCGCGTGCTGGCCAACCGCAACCCGGCCGAGCTGCCCTGGGGCGAGCTGAAGGTCGACGTGGTGCTGGAGTGCACGGGCTTCTTCACGACCAAGGAAAAGGCCGGCGCGCACATCAAGGGCGGCGCCAAGAAAGTCATCATCTCGGCCCCCGGCGGCAAGGACGTTGACGCCACCATCGTGTACGGCGTGAACCACGGCGTGCTGAAGGCCACCGACACCGTCATCTCCAACGCTTCGTGCACCACCAACTGCCTGGCCCCGCTGGTCAAGCCGCTGAACGACAAGCTGGGCCTGGAAAACGGCCTGATGACCACCGTCCACGCCTACACCAACGACCAGGTCCTGACCGACGTCTACCACGAAGACCTGCGCCGCGCGCGTTCGGCCACCATGAGCATGATCCCCACGAAGACCGGCGCTGCCGCCGCCGTGGGCCTGGTGCTGCCGGAACTGAACGGCAAGCTGGACGGCTACGCCATCCGCGTCCCGACCATCAACGTGTCGCTGGTCGACCTGTCGTTCGTGGCCAGCCGCGACACGACCGCCGAAGAAGTGAACGGCATCCTGAAGGCCGCCTCGGAAGGCGAGCTCAAGGGCATCCTGGACTACAACACCGAGCCCCTGGTTTCGGTCGACTACAACCACAACCCGGCCTCCAGCACCGTTGACGCGTCGCTGACCAAGGTTTCGGGCCGTCTGGTCAAGGTCTCGTCCTGGTACGACAACGAGTGGGGCTTCTCGAACCGCATGCTCGACACCACCGTCGCGCTGATGTCGGCCAAGTAAGCAACACGGCTAGATAGAGGGGACGGATTTGTTTTCCGCGTATGCGGAAAATGGGTTCGTCCCCTTTGTACGCCCATCGTAGGAATCCAAATATGTCCAAGGTCAACACTCTGTCCGCGCTGGCCAAGTCCGGCGCCCTGTCCGGCAAGCGCGTGTTCATCCGCGCCGATCTCAACGTGCCGTTCGACGACGCCGGCCGCATCAGCGAAGACACCCGCATCCGCGCCTCGGTGCCCGGCATCCGCATGGCGCTGGACGCCGGCGCCGCTGTCATGGTCACCTCCCACCTGGGCCGTCCCAAGGAAGGCGTGCTGACCGAAGCCGATTCGCTGGCCAAGGTCGGCCAGCGCCTGTCCGAACTGCTGGGCATGCCTGTGCAGCTGGTGCGCGACTGGGTCGACGGCGTCCAGGTCGATCACGGCCAGGTCGTGCTGCTGGAAAACTGCCGCGTCAACGTCGGCGAAAAGAAAGACGACGAAACGCTGTCCAAGAAGATGGCCGCGCTGTGCGACGTCTACGTCAACGATGCGTTCGGCACCGCCCACCGCGCCGAAGCCACCACCCACGGCATCGCGCGTTTCGCACCCGTGGCCTGCGCCGGCCCGCTGCTGGCCGCCGAACTGGAAGCCCTGGGCCGCGCGCTGCACGAGCCCAAGCGTCCGCTGGTCGCCATCGTGGGCGGCTCCAAGGTGTCGACCAAGCTGTCGATCCTGCAATCGCTGGCCGACAAGGTCGACCAGCTGGTCGTGGGCGGCGGCATCGCCAACACCTTCATGCTGGCTGCCGGCCTGTCCATCGGCAAGTCGCTGGCTGAACCCGATCAGGTCGACCAGGCGCGCGCCGTGATCGACATCATGAAGCAGCGCGGCGCGGCCGTGCCGATTCCGGTGGACGTGGTGTGCGCCAAGTCCTTTGGCGCCGACGCCGAAGCCACCGTCAAGGCGGCCGAAGACGTGGCCGACGACGACATGATCCTGGACATCGGTCCCAAGACCGCGGCGCAACTGGCCGAGATCCTGAAGCAGGCCGGCACGATCGTGTGGAACGGCCCGGTGGGCGTGTTCGAATTCGACCAGTTCGCCAACGGCACCGAAGTGGTGGCGCGCGCGATCGCCGAATCGGAAGGCTTCTCGATCGCCGGCGGCGGCGACACCCTGGCCGCCATTGCCAAGTACGGCATCGGCGAGCAGGTGGGCTATATCTCGACCGGCGGCGGCGCTTTCCTGGAATTCCTGGAAGGCAAGACCCTGCCTGCCGTGGCCGTGCTGGAAGCCCGCTACGCCAAGTAATACGTCTTGCCATGCAAGGCCGAAGCCGCCCCGATGGGGCGGCTTTTTTTATGCCGGCGCCTTGATCCAGGCTGCCCAGGTTTGGCCGGCTTGGTGTAGCCCTGGCGCAAACCGGCGCGCCCCGGGCTCGCTTCATCCCCGATTTCTCCGCAGCACCATGAACCTACGCTTCATTCCCGGCCTCAACAATTTCCGCGGCATCACCCGGGAATCGGCGCGGCGTGACATCACCGCCGGCCTGAGCGTGGCGGCGGTGGCGCTCCCGGTGGGCCTGGCCTATGCCGCCATGATGGGCGTGCCGCCGGTGGCGGGCCTGTGGGCGGCTATCGCCGGGATGCTGGGCTATGCCTTGTTCGGCTCGTCGCGCACCTTGATCGTCGGGCCCGATACTGCCACCTGCACCCTGATTGCCGCCACCCTGACCGGCATGGCGCTGACCACGCCGGAAGACCGGCTGGTGGCCGCCACCGGCATCGCCCTGACGGTGGGGGTGGGCTGCCTGATCGCGCGCGCCCTGCGGCTGGGCGTGCTGGCCAACCTGCTGTCGCGGCCGGTGCTGATCGGTTACATGGCGGGCGTGGCGATCACGCTGGCGTTGTCGCAGTTGAGCGGCCTGACTGGCGTGGGCCTGCGCAACAGCGGACTGGTGCATCCGTTCCTGGAGCTGTCGCGGCGCCTGCCGGAAATCCAGATTCCCACCCTGATCCTGGGCCTGACGTCCTGCGCCTTGCTGGTGGCGGTCAAGCGCTGGCGGCCGAACTGGCCCGGCCCCATCCTGCTGGTGGTGCTGGCCTGCGTGCTGTCCTGGCTGTTCAACTTCCCCGGCCTGGGCATCGCCGTCGTGGGAGAAGTGCCTGCCGGCTTGCCGGCCCTGAGCCTGCCGGTGCGCCTGGAGGGCGTGGACGGCATCCTGCTGGGCGCGGCGGGTGTGCTGGTGGTGAGCTTCTCCAGCGGCATCGTGACGGCGCGCAGCTTCGCCGCACGCACGGGCGAACACGTGGATCCCAACCGCGAGCTGGTGGGCTTTGGCGCGGCCAATATGGCGGCGGGCCTGTTCCAGGGCTTCGTGGTGACGGGCGCGGACTCGCGCACGGCGGTGGGACTGGTGGCTGGTGGTTCTTCGCCGCTGGTCAGCGTCACCGCGGCGCTGGCGCTGGCGGTGGTGGTGAGCCTTTTGAGCGGGCCGCTGTTCTGGCTGCCGCAGGCCGTGCTGTCGGCCATCCTGCTGCTGGCCGCCATCAGCTTGTTCGATGGGCACGCCTTCATGCGCCTGGCGCGCATCTCGCGCATCGAGCTGGCGTTCGGCATCCTTGCCGCGGTGGGCGTGGTGGGCTTTGGCGTGTTGCAGGGCGTGGCCGTGTCGGTGGGCGCCACGCTGCTGTATGCGATGTACGTGTCGGGCAATCCGCGCGACGCCTTGCTGGGCCGTTTGCCCGGCGAAACGGTGTTGGGCAAGCTGCACCTGAATCCCGAGGCCCAGCCGGTACCGGGCACGGTGATCTGGCTGTTCGAGTCTTCGGTGTGGTTCTTCAACGCCGACGCCTTCCGCCGGCGTGCGCGCGAGGTCATCGAGCAGGCAGGCGACGTGCGCTGGTTCGTGCTGGACGCCGAAGCCATGACCCAGGCTGATGCCGACGCGGTCGAGGCGCTGTATGAACTGAAGCATGTGCTGGACGAGCGCGGCATCACGCTGCTGGTGGCGGGCGGACACGGCCAGTTCCGCACCGCGCTGGAACGCTCCGGCCTGGTCAAGAAGATCGGCCGCGACAAGATCTTCGGCAGCCCCGAGCAGGCCGTGGAAGCGATCGAACGCTGGCGCCAGGCACCGCCCGCGGCGCTGGGCTAAGGCGCCCCGGCTGGGCGCCTTGGCTTAATCGATGATGTGGTAGCCGCCGTCGATGTATATCGTCTGCCCCGTCATGCGGCGGGCGGCGTCGGTCGCGAGCCAGGCGGTGGCTTCGCCCACGTCGTCGATGGACACCAGGCTGCGCGCGGGAGCCTTGGACTGGGCGCGGTCCAGCAGCGTATCGAATTCGGCGATGCCCGAGGCGGCGCGCGTCTTCAGCGGCCCTGGTGATATCGCGTGCACGCGTATGCCCTGCGGGCCCAGTTCCGCCGCCAGGTAGCGGGTGGCGGACTCCAGCGCGGCCTTTACCGGCCCCATCATGTTGTAGTGCTCGACCACCATCTGCGACCCGTAGTAGCTCATGCAGAACAACGCGCCGCCGTTGCGCATCAGCGGCTCGGCCAGCTTGGCCATGCGGATGAAGGACCAGCAGGACACATCCATGGCCTGCACAAAGCCCTCGCGCGAGCAGTCGGTCACGCGGCCATGCAGGTCGTCGCGCGGGGCGAAGGCGATGGAATGCAGCACGAAATCCAGCTGGCCCCATTCGGCGGCGACGCTGTCGAACACGGCTTCGAGCTGGCCCTCGCGCATCAGGTCCAGCGGCAAGAGCAGCGGCGCCTCCACCTGGCGGGCCAGCGGCTCCACGTGGCGCAGGGCCTTGTCGTTCAGGTAGGTCACGGCCAGCTCCGCGCCCAGGGCGCGGAAGGCCTTGGCGCAGCCCCAGGCGATCGAATCCGCATTCGCGATGCCCGTCACTAGGCCGCGCTTGCCCGCCAGCGGCAGCAGCGCGCTCATCGCTGCCTCACCAGTTCCAGCGTGTGCTGGGCGATGATCAGTTCTTCGTTGGTGCGCACCACGTAGACGCCGATGCGGCTGTCGTCGGCCGAGATGCGGGGGCCATGGCGGGCGTTGCGTTCGGGATCCAGCTTGATGCCCAGCCAGCCCCAGTGCTCGCTGATGGCCTGGCGGATCTCGGCGGAATTCTCGCCCACGCCGGCGGTGAAGACGATGCCGTCCACGCCGTTCATGGCGCAGGCCAGGCCTATCATGCCTTCGGCCACGCGCCAGGCGAAGTACTGCAGCGCCAGCTTGGCCGAGGGCGCGTCGCTGGCCAGCAGTTCGCGCATGTCGTTGCTGATGCCGGACAGGCCCTTCATGCCGCAGTCGTGATAGAGCAGGTGCTCGATCTCGTCATGGGTCATGCCGCGTTCCATCATCCACAGCACCACGCCCGGATCCAGGCGGCCGGGGCGGGTGCCCATGGGCAGGCCTTCCAGCGCGGTGAAGCCCATGGTGCTGTCCACGCTCTTGCCGTGATGCATGGCGCAGGCGGAAACGCCCGAGCCCAGATGGGCCGCAATGATTTTGCCGTCGGCGATGTCCGGCAGCGCTTTCTTCAGGCGCTGCGCGATGTACTCGTAGGACAGGCCATGGAAGCCGTAGCGGCGCACGCCTTCCTGGTACAGCCGTTCCGGCAGCGCGTAGCGGTCGGCCACGTCGGAGTGGCTGCGGTGGAACGCGGTGTCGAAGCAGGCGACCTGCGGAATCCAGGGCCGGCGCTCGCGGATCACGCGGATGGGCGCCAGGTTGTTCGGCTGGTGCAGCGGCGCCAGCGGCGTGAAGGTGTCGAGCTTGGCCAGGATGGCGTCGTCGATCAGTACCGGCTCGGACAGCTCGGGGCCGCCGTGCACCACGCGGTGGCCTACCGCCAGCGGGGCGCCGCCCAGGTGGCCGCTGAGCCAGGTGCCGACGACTTCCTGGCCGTTGGGCACGTCGGGCGCGTGGCTGGGCGCGATTTCGCGTTCGACCAGGGTCTGGCCGGCGGCGTCGCGCACCTTCAGCTTCGGGTGCGAGGTGCCTATGCCTTCGAGCTGGCCGCCCAGGCGCGGGGCCAGCTCCTGCGCCCCGTCGATGTCGTACAGGTAGAACTTGATGCTGGAACTGCCGGCGTTGATGACGAGGATGGTGTCGGTCATGGCGCTGTGATTCCGGATTCCGAGGGGCGCTTCAAGCGAGCGGGCGGGCCTGTTGCTGGGCCAGGTGGTGGGCGTAGATGGCGGCTACCGCGCAGGACGCGAGGCGCGAGCGCGGGCTGTCGGCGCGGCTGGTCAGGATGATGGGCACGCGCGCGCCCAGCACGATGCCGGCTGCCTCGGCATTGGCCAGGAAGGTCAGGTTCTTGGCCAGCATGTTGCCGGCTTCCAGGTCGGGCACCACCAGCACCTGGGCCACGCCGGCCACCGGCGAGCGTATGCCCTTGATGCGCGCGGCGTCGGGGCTGATGGCGTTGTCCAGCGCCAGCGGGCCGTCCAGCAGGCCGCCCTCGATCTGGCCGCGGTCGGCCATCTTGCACAGCGCCGCGGCTTCGATGGTGCTGGGGATGCTGGGGTTGACCTGTTCGACCGCCGACAGGATCGCCACGCGCGGCTCGCCCAGGCCCAGGCCGTGGTGCAGGTCGATCACGTTGCGGATGATGTCGGCCTTGGTTTCCAGGTCCGGAAAGATGTTGATCGCCGCATCGGTGATGAAGAGCGGTTCGGCGTAGGTCGGCACTTCCATGATGAAGACGTGGCTGATGCGCCGGCTGCTGCGCAGCCCGGTGTTGCGCGCCACCACTTCGTGCATGAGTTCGTCCGTGTGCAGGCTGCCCTTCATCAGCAGTTCGGCTTCGCCGCTGCGTACCAGGGCGACCGCGCATTCGGCTGCCGCGTGGCTGTGCGGCGCGTCGACGATGCGCGCATCGCCCAGGTCGAACTTGTGCTCGGCAGCGACGGCGCGGATCTTCTGCTCGGGGCCCACCAGGATGGGCTTGAGCAGGCCCAGGTCGCGGGCTTCGAGCGCGGCCGACAGCGAGGGTTCGTCGCAGGGGTGGGCGATGGCGCAATGCGCCGGCGCCAGCGTCTGCGCGCGCGCGATGAGCCTGTCGTAGTGGGAGGTGGGAGGCAGCGTCATGCGGATTTCGCCTTGGCGGATTTGCGCGCGGGACGCGCGGCGGGTTTGGCGGAGGCGCTACGCTTCTTGGCGCGCACCGGGACGGCAGGCTCGGCCGCGGCCGAGGCCGAGGCCGAGGCCGCTTCGGGCCTGGCCGCCGCAGCGCGCACCGATTTGCGTGCAACGGTCGCCGTTTTCCTGGGCGCCGGCTGTTGAGCCTCCTCACGCTTCTGCGCACGGCGTTCGGCGTACTCGAAGATGCGTTCCATTTCGTCCAGGCTGATGCGGGCGGCCTCGCTCAGGGGCTCGGCGGCTTCCAGCACATGCTTCATGGTGTCCAGCGTTTCGCGGATTGCGGCGGCGGGCGCGTTGTCCAGCAGGTGCGGTATGGCCTGGATGGCGCCGGCGGCGTCCAGGGTCATCATCAAAGCCTGGTCGCGGATGATGTCCTTGAATTCCTGCAACGACAGCGCGGTGTCCGATTCGGCGCGCATCTTGCGGATCAGCGCGTAGCTGCGTTCGTCCAGGCCGCCTTCGGCGCCCGACACATACAGCAGCATGCGGATCGCGGCAACGCGCAGGCCGCCTTCCAGCATCAGCGAACGCAGCTCGGCGGCGCGCTCTTCCATGAAGCGGCGATGCTCGGGCGACACGCCCGGATGCTTGCGCGGCGGGCCGGAGCGCGCGCCCAGGCCGGCCAGGTCCTGCACCAGCGGCGAACCGTAAACGCCCATGAAGGTGCGTTCGTCGGCGGAATCGCGCAGTTCCTGCCAGATGTTCAGGCTGGTCTCGATCAGGTTCGAGAACATTTCCTGGGCCATCAGGAAGGGGTTGTCGGCCGACACCGGCTGGCGGTGTTCGCGCACCTGTTCGGCGACTTGGGCAATCGGCGCGATGGCCGGATTGCGGTCGGAGATCAGTTCATAGGGCAGGCGCAGCGGATGCAGGCGCTGCGACCATTCCGCCGATTGCGGCGTCACCAGGGCGCGCAGCCAGGGTTGCATGAAGCTGCGGTACATGCCCAGGTTGATGTCGGAAATGCGGGCGACGGCGGCGAAGCGGCGGTCGTCCTCTTCGTTGCGCTCGACGATGGCGCGCACGTCATCCAGCGTGCGCTGCTCGAACGACAGCACGTAGTTGCCATAGGCCAGGTCGGCATTGGGCGTGTCGGGCGTCTTGTCGGCGATCTCCGCCTGGTAGATGCCCGGCGGCAGCACGTCGATCATGTCGATGTTGGACGTGAATTCCTGGTGCTCCTTGCGCGCCACGCTGCCGGACACGAAGATGCCCAGATGGCCGATGCTTTCGTGCACCGCATAGACGATGGTCTGGCCGTGCGCCAGCACTTCGGATTCGTCCTGGTACAGATCGGGGATCCAGCCCAGCGCCTGCGGCGGGGGCGTGATGTTGTCGCCCTTGGAGCAGAACACCACGATGGGCGAGCGGATGTTGCGCAGGTCGATGCGGATGCCGTCCGAGGTCACCAGGCCGGCGGTAGCCAGGCGGTTGCCGACGAACAGGTTGTCGACGATGTACTGGATTTCCGGGCCGTTCAGGAAGACGTGGCCGCCCCACCATTTTTCGAAGCTGAGGTAGCGCTTGGCCTCGGTGTCGACGTTGGAGTACAGGTTGTACTGCTTGGACCACAGGGTGTTGGCTGGATTCAGGTTCTCGAAGTTCTGCACCAGCCAGGCGCCATCGAACTTGCCGTCGCCCAGGTCGCTGGTCAGGGCGGTGAGCCAGCTGCCGCCCAGCAGGCCGCCGGCATAGCGCATGGGATTCATGCCGCGCCAGCCCGCCCAGTAGGACAGCGGCGCGCCCGCCACGATGATGGGGCCGAACAGTTCGGGACGGACCGCGGCGGTCATCATGATCTGCCAGCCGGCCTGGCAATTGGCGACCACCACCGGCTTGCCTTCGGCGTTGGGGTGCAGCGCGATGATCTCTTCCAGGAAGCGCGCCTCGGCCATCATCACGTCCTCGACGGTCTGGGTCGGCATGGGCTGCGGCAGGAAGGTGGCGAAGTAGCAGGGGTGGCCGGCGCGCAGCGCCACGCCGATCTCGCTTTCAGGCTTGAAGCCGCCGATGCCGGGGCCGTGCCCGGCGCGCGGATCGACCACCAGGAAGGGCCGTTTGATGGGGTCGGTTTCCACGCCTTCCGGCGGCTTGATGCGCAGCAGGCCGTAATTGACGGGGCGCGGCAGACAGCGGCCGTCCATGACCAGTTCGGACTCCATGCTAAGCACGTTGGGCGCGCGCTTGGCCATGTGCTCGTGGTACTGGTTGCCACGCTGGCGCATCACATCGGCGTACAGCACGCCGCGCTGCCAGGCGTCCACCGCGTATTCGTAGGCGGCAGTCCAGGGGTTGAAGGGCGGGGCGGGTACGCGATCGTTGCCAGATCCGGCCATGGCGATCTCCTGTAGGTTGCTTGCGGCGGCGGGCCGCCGCGCCGATTCAGAGTGGAACCGGCCGAGTTGACCTCCCCATTACACCGCAACTGATGTTGCGGTGCAACATCAAGTGTCTTGATGCAGGTCAAGCAGTGGCCGATATATCCGTCCCCTTTAGGACTGGTCAGCCGGGCAGCGGTTCAGTCAGGGTCGTGGCACACCGCTTCGATGCGGTTGCCGGAAGGGTCCAGCAGGAAGGCCGCGTAATACTGCGGGTGGTAGTGCTCGCGCAAGCCCGGGGCGCCGTCGTCGCGTCCGCCGTGGGCCATGCCGGCGGCATGGAAAGCGTCGACGGCGGCGCGGCTGGGCGCCTTGAAGCACCAGTGCCGGCGCGCCGCGGGGGCGGCTGCGTCATCGGCGAACACGGAGAGATAGCTGTGCTGGCTGCTGCCTGCCCGGCAGCGCTCGCCGTAGCCTAGCGCGTCGGGGCGGTCATAGACCTTGGCCGCGCCCAAGGCCTGCATGACGGCGTCATAGAAGGGGCGGGCGGCGTCCAGGCGGGAAACGGTGATGGAGACGTGATCCAGCAGTTGCATCGCGGCTCCCGGGCGGTTCAGGCGCGCGCGGCGGCGTTGTGCTCCAGCCATTTCTGGACGGAGGGGCGCTGCCACTGGGCGTCGGCGTAGGCGCGCAGGGCGTCGGGCAGGTCGTCCTGGAACAAGCGCTTGATCATGACCGCGAGGTCAGTATCGGCGATGCACCATTCATCGAACAGCGAGGTCCGGTCCGCGCCCAGCAGATGGGCGCCCACGTGGATGAGCTTGGCCGCGGCGGCATGGGCGGCGTCCGACAACGGCAGGCCGGCGGCGCCGTAGAACACGGTTTCCGTGGGGCGTTCCTGACGCAGCGCTCCCAGGTCGCTGCGCAGCCAGGCCTGCAGTTGGCGGGCGCGGGCGCGCTGGCGCAGGTCGCGCGGATACAGCGCCGGGTGCTCGGGGGCGGGGAAGGCGTCTTCCAGGTATTCGGTGATGGCGCTGGATTCGGTCAGGCTGAAATCCGCGTGGGTCAAGGCCGGCACCCGCGAGGTCAGCGCGCGGCTTTGGTAGGGCTGCATGCGCTGCTCGCCCGCTTCCAGATCGATGGGGCGCACCTCGAACGGCAGCTGTTTTTCAGTCAGCGCCACATAGGCCGACATGGCGTAGGGGCTGAGGAACAGGGAATCGACGAATAGCGTAAGCGGGGCGCCCAAAATCTAGTCTCCGGTTTGACGGGTAACGGCATGTGCCGCGGCGGCGGGCCGCGGATACGTCAAAGCGTAACGCATCTACGGCCGGGCTGTCGCGCCGGGGGGGGCTTCAGTCGACGATGAAGAGCTTGGCGCCGGTCGCGGTGGATGAGCGGTGCGGTTCGGCCTGGTCGGCGACCTGGTAGCTCATGCCCGGCGTCAGCACGAATTGCCGGCCGTCTTCCAGCTCGGTGTGCAGTTCGCCTTCCAGACAGAACAGGATGTGGCCCTTGCTGCACCAGTGGTCGGCCAGGTAGCCGGCCGTGTACTCGACCATGCGCACGCGCAGGTCGCCGAACTGCCGGGTGCGCCAATAGGCCATGCCGGTCTCGCCAGCGTGTTCGGTGCGCTCGACCTCGGACCAGTCGGTGGTGCCGAAGGGGATGTTGCTCATCTTCATGGTGATTCCTGCGTTGTGACGCGGACGCAATGGCGTCCGCCAAAGAATGGAGACTACGCCAGCGCGGGCAGTTTCTTGTGCCAGAACATCGCGCGGCCGGTGGTTTCGTCCAGGGCATAGCCTTCGAAACCGAGCTTGCGGTACAGCCCCTGGGCGACCGCGTTGCCTTCCAGCACTTCCAGGGTGATCTTGCAGCAGCCCAGGTCACGCGCCCGCTCTTCCAGCGCCGACAGCAGGGCCTTGCCAACGCCGCGGCCCTGGAATTTTTCCGCGACGCCCAGGTCGTGCAGATTGAGCAGCGGGCGACAGGCGAAGGTGGAGAAGCCTTCGAGATAGACCGCGACGCCGGCGGCTTCGCCGTCGATGCGGGCCAGCAGCGCCCGCGCCGTCGGGCGGCGGGCCAGTTCGGCGATCAGGTTCTGCTGTGCGTAGGCGGGCAGGGGAGCGTTGCCCCCCATGGGGCCGCTGGCGTACTCGTTCAGCATGGCCAGCACCTGGCGGCCGTGTTCGGGATTGTTGAAGTCTGCGTCGATGATTTCCAGCACGATCTGTTCCTGTGGGCCTGTCGTGGTCGGGGCTGGCGCATCCGGGCGCCAATCGGACATTATGCGCGATGCCCGACGCCTGACAAGGCGCATTGAAAAATCGCCCCATAACCCCTATCTTCTTGATATCCCAGGCCGGACCCGGCGCAACCGGAAGCGGCCGCAACGCTTTGCCAAGGGCTGCACATGGAGTTCAAGGACTACTACAGCATGCTGGGCGTGGAGCGGGACGCCTCCGAAGACGACATCCGGCGCGCCTACCGCAAGCTCGCCCGCAAATACCATCCCGACGTCAGCAAGGAAAGCGACGCCGAAACGCGCATGCGCGACGTCAACGAAGCCTATGACGTGCTGCGCGACAAGGAAAAGCGCCAGGCCTACGACAATCTGGCCGCAGGCGTCTCGCCCGAGGGCAGCTTCCAGCCGCCGCCCGGCTGGGACGAAGGCTTCGAGTTCCACCGCGGCGCCGCGCCCGGCGACGAGGCCCAGTTCAGCGAGTTCTTCTCTTCGCTGTTCGGCGGCCGCAACCGGCGCGGCGGGGCGCAGCAGCAACAGGAATTCCGCGCGCGCGGCGAGGACCACCACGCCGCGATCGAGGTGGACCTCGAAGACGCGCTCAAGGGCGCCACGCGCGACATCAGCCTGCGTTCCATGCAGATGGACGAGCAGGGCCGCCCCCACATGCAGACCCGCACGCTCAGCGTGCGCATCCCCGCCGGCGTGCGCGAAGGCCAGTACATCCGGCTGGCCGGGCAGGGCATGCCCGGCTACGGCGGCGGCGAGAACGGCGATCTCTATCTGGAAGTCCGCTTCAAGCCGCATCCGCGCTACCGCGCCGACGGCCGCGACCTCTACATGACGCTGCCGGTGGCGCCGTGGGAAGCGGCACTCGGCGCCAGCGTGCATGCGCCCACGCCGGGCGGCACGGTCGAAGTGTCGATCCCCGCGGGGTCCGCCAACGGCCGCAAGCTGCGCCTGCGCGGCCGCGGCATTCCGGGCGATCCGCCCGGAGACCTCTACCTGGTGCTGGACCTGGTGTTGCCGCCCGCCGATAGCGAAGCGGCCAAGGAGGCCTACCGCAAGCTGCAGCAGGACCTGCCCTTCAATCCGCGGCGCCACCTGGGGGTATGACCATGAAAAAAATAGTCGTCACCACCGCCACGGTCGTGGGCAAGTCCCGGCCGCTTTCCGCCGACGACCTGGCCCGCGCCTGCGGCGAAGAAGTCGAATGGGTCGTCAGGCTGGTCGAAGTCGGCATCGTCAATGCCAGCGGTCCCAGGCCCGCCGAATGGCGCTTCTACAGCGCCGACCTGCAACGCGCGCTGGACGCCCGCCGCCTGGTGCGGGATTACGGCGCCGGCCTGGACGCTGCGGCGCTGATCCTGGACCTGAGCCAGGAAGTCCGTCGCCTGAAGGCGCAGCTGCGCGCGCTGGGCCTGGAGGACAAGTAGGCCGTGCGCGGGTGGGTAAACTAGCTGGTTGTTGAAGAGACCAGCGGAACACCTTGCAGACCCCTCCAGCCCATGCGCCCGCTCTGGCGGGCAGCGCCCGCATCGACGGCCTGAAATCCTGCCTGCCCGTCATGATCGGCTACTTCCCGGTGGCCGTGACCTTCGGCATCGCGGGCGTGGCCGCGGGCCTGTCTCCGCTGCAGGTGGTGCTGATTTCCGTGCTGGTCTATGCCGGCGCCAGCCAGTTCCTGCTGCTCGCTTCCATCAAGGCCGGCACCCCGTGGCTGTGGGTGGTGGCGCTGTGCTCGCTGCTCAACGCCCGCCATCTGCTGTACGGCCCGCTGTTGTCGCGGTTCCTGCCGGCGGGACTGAATGAGCGCCTGAAGGTCGCCTTCCTGCTCACCGATGAAGTCTTCGCCACCGCTTTCAACCGTTTGCAGACCGTGGAGCCCGCGGGCCGCCAGCGCTGGATGATCGCGCTGGGGCTGGGCGCTTGGCTGACCTGGATCGCCGGCACGGCCGTCGGCGTCTATGCGGGAGACGGCCTGGAGCGCCACTACCCCATGCTGTCACAGGTAATGCGCTTTGCGCTGCCGGCGCTGTTCATGGCCCTGGTGTGCCAGAGCGCGAAGCGCGGCATGGGCCTGCCCATCGTTGCGGCGGTGGCCGGAGCCGGGGCCGTGGCCGCGCTGGGCCATACCAGCCTGGCCATCCTGGCCGGCGCGATCATCGGCTGCGTGGCGTATCGAATGAGGAGGCCCGCATGAACACCGACGGACTGGGTTTCTGGGGCGCGGTGATCGCCATGGCGGCCATCACCTATCTGACGCGCGCCTTGCCCTTCATGCTGTCCGAGCGCAGCCGCCTGCTGCGCCACCTGTCGCGCGAAGGCTCGGCGCTGGCCGCCCTGGGGCCGTCGCTGCTGGCTGGGATCGCCGCGGCGGTGATCGTGCCCGACCTGCTGGCCGCCGGCGACCAGGCGGCGAACCTCGGCCCCTACGCAGGCGGCCTGGTCGTGACCGCCGTGGCGGCCCGCCTGGTCAGCAATGCCGGCGTCGCGGTGCTGCTGGGCATGGCGGGATACGGGGTGTTGCTGGCCTTGGCGGCGTAAGACCCGCGGGGCAAAATGGTCGGACTTCCACGGAGACCGACCATGCTTACGCTTTATCATGCGCCGCGTTCGCGCTCGTTCCGGATACTTTGGCTGCTCGAGGAACTAGGCGTGCCTTACGACACCGAAATGGTGTCCATCCGCGGCACCGACAGCGCGGGCCACATGCCCTCGGACTACATCGACATCCACCCGCATCGCAAGGTGCCGGCCCTGGTGCACGACGGCGTGCCCGTGTTCGAGACGCCGGCAATCGCCCTTTACCTGACCGACCTGTTCCCCCAAGCGGGGCTGGGTCCGGTGGTGGGCGACCCGCTGCGCGGGCCATACCTGACCTGGCTGGCCTATTCCACCGGCGTGTTCGAACCGGCCATGGCCGAGCGCGCCTTCAAGACGCCGCATCCGGGCGGCGCGCTGGGCTGGGGTTCGGCCGAGGAGGTCGAGCAGGTGCTGACCCGGGTCTTGCAGGCGCGGCCGTTCTTCCTGGGCGACAAGTTCTCGGCCGCGGACATCGTGCTGGGCGGCACCCTGCAATACATGATGCAGGTGAAGGTTCTGCCCGAGACCCCTGTGTTCACCGCCTACGCGGAGCGGCTGGGCGACCGTCCGGCCATGCACCGCGCCTTGCAGCGCGACGGGGACATCGAAGAAGCCTGACGCGGGGCGCCCGCCTTCAAGCGCGGCCGATGCGCGCGCCGAGGTCCGCCTGCCATTCCTGCGGACGGCCCAGGTAGCGGCTGGGCTCCAGCATCTCGTAGACGCCATCGCGTTCCAGTGCCAGGGTGGGAAAACCGCTGCCGCCGACCTGCGCCAGCAGCCTGCGGCTGGCGGCGATGTGCGTGGCGGTTTCGGCGCCCTGGGCTGCGTCATAGGCTGCGCGGAAGGCTGCCGGGTCCAGGCCGATGTCGGCCGCCAGGGAGGCCAGTACGGCCGGATCGGCGATGCGCAGCCCCTGTACGTAGTGGGCGCGCTGGATGCGCTTGAGCAGGTCGAGGCCGCGACCGGCCAGCGTCTGCGCGGCCAGGATGGCAGTGGTGGGCGGCTCGGAATCGAACACCGCGCCCTCATCGCGCAACAGGCCGTTGAAATAGTCTTCGCCGAAGGGCTGGCCGGTCAGGCCGGCGATGCGCTCGTCATGCGGCATGACGTAGCGGCGCAGTCTGTCGGTGACCGGCTGGCGGTTGCCGCCCGTCATCATGCCGCCGCCATGCAGCGCGATGTCCAGCCCGGAGACGGCTCGAGCCGCCTCCACCAGCGGCGCGGCGCCATAGCACCAGCCGCAGAGCGGGTCGAAAATGTAATGCAGGGTGGGATTCGAGGTAGCCATGGCGCCATGGTAGACGCGGGCACGGCTGGCAGGAAGCCTGGCGGGATAGCCAGAGTGTTGCATCGGCCGTGCAGATTGCCTGCACGGCCGCGAATCATCAGCCAGCGATCTGCACGCCGATCCAGAACAGGCCGGCGGCCAGCAGCATCGAGGCGGGCAGGGTCAGCACCCAGGCCATCAGGATGTTGCGTACGGTGCTGCCTTGCAGGCCGCTCTTGTTGGCGATCATGGTCCCGGCCACGCCCGAGGACAGCACGTGGGTGGTGGAAACAGGCAGGCTGAAGACGTTGGCGATGCCGATGGCGCCCATGGCGGTGACTTGTGCGGACATGCCCTGCGCATAGGTCATGCCCTGCTTGCCGATCTTCTCGCCCACCGTCAGCACCACGCGGCGCCAGCCGACCATGGTGCCCGCGCCCAGCGCCAGGGCGACTGCCACGATCACCCAGAAGGGGGCGTATTCGGTGGTGGCTGTCAGGTCGGCGCGCAGGCGTTGCAGGTCGGCGCGTTCGCGGGCCGGCAGCCCTTCGATGCGCGCGACCTTCTTGGCCGTGTCGTCCAGGCAGAGCAGGTAGCGGCGCACGGAGATGCGCTTCTCGGCCGACAGGTCGGCGTAGTTGGACACGCCGTGCAGATCGGCCTGCAGCGCGGCGATGGTCGGCATGGTCAGTTCGGGGTCGCAGCGGAAGTTGCGCGGCAGTTCGGTGGTCGCGTCCACGCGCTTGAGCGCCAGGTATTCGCCCAGCATGGCTTCATTGCGCTGGTAGAACACGTTCAGGTGGTTGGCGGCGTCGCGGGTGCGCTCGATCTGGTAGGTGGTGCTGTTGGTGTCCAGCACGAAGTTGGCGGGCACGATGCCGATCAGCACCAGCATGATCAGGCCAATCCCTTTCTGTCCGTCGTTGGAGCCGTGCACGAAGCTCACGCCCATGGCGGACAGCACCAGCACCAGGCGGTTCCAGAAGGGCGGATGCTTTTTATTGTCGATGGCGCGGCGCTGTTCCGGCGTCTTGTGCATCTTGGACAGCGGCAGCCAGCGCTTGAGCGCCAGCAGCAGGCCGCCCGCCACCAGGAAGCCGGCCACCGGCGACACCACCAGCGACAGGCCGATGTCGATGGCCTTGCCCCAGTTGACGCCGTCCGCCAGCGGCAGGTCGGTGATCAGCGCGTTGGCCAGGCCCACGCCCAGGATCGAGCCGATCAGCGTGTGCGAGCTGGACGCCGGAATGCCGAAGTACCAAGTGCCCAGGTTCCAGGCGATGGCCGCGGCCAGCATGGCGAACACCATGGCCAGCCCGCGGCCCGTGTCCACGTTGATCAGCAGCTCCACCGGCAGCAGGTGCACGATGGCATAGGCCACGCCCACCCCGCCCAGCAGCACGCCCAGGAAGTTGAATATGCCGGAAAGCACCACCGCCAGATGCGGCGGCATGGCCTTGGTGTAGATGACCGTGGCCACGGCGTTCGCCGTGTCATGGAATCCGTTGATGAATTCGAAGGCCAGGACGAATGTCAGGGCCAGCGCAAGGCTGAGGCCGACCCAGAGGTCTAGGCCGTGGAAGAGGTCGAACATGGAGGCGGGGGAGGTTCCGGCGAGAGGAGCCGATTATTGCAGATTTGTGACCTGTCACTGGTTGCTTGCGGCTACCAAGTGCGGCCAGCCGACCCCGCCCGGGGTCAGAATTTCGAATACTGGAACTCGATTTCCATCGGTTTGCCCAGGTTCGCCGAGGTATCCGCCTGGATCACCATCACCGCCAGGACGCCCAGGTAGAGCAGGCACAGCCACAGGGTTCGTTTCATTGCCGGCCATCCTTCATGGGTAGAACACTTCAGCGATCTTCTGGTTCACGCGCAGCCAGCCCAGTTCCCCCAGGTGCTGTACGTCCCGCAGCATCCCCACCTCGAAGGGGGCGCTGTACATGTCCATGCAGCGCATGGCATAGCGCTGGCACAGCGCCGCGACTTCCCGCTGCACCGGCCCGAAGCGGTCCAGGTCCTTGAACACCAGCGGATGCAGCGGCTGCATGACGAACAGGGCATTGACGCTGCGCTGCCGCAGCAGCGCCATCAGCGCGTCCAGTTCGCGCAGCTCGTCCCGGCCGGTCAGCGGCTGGGGCAGATAGGCGGTCTTGCCGCCCTCGGGAATGCTGCGCAGGTATTTATTGAAGAATTCATCGCGCACGGCGTAGCGGTTGCCGCCCATCAGGGCCTGTTCTGCGCCCTGGGCTTCGGCAGCCAGCGCCTCCCAGTCCACCACCCGGGCGGCCGCGGGCGGCCCCTCGCGCTCGCGCTCGGGCGCAGGCGCTGCGTGGACGGGCGCCCACAGGTTGACCAGCCGCTGGCGGAAGACGTAGGCCTGCTCGGCCGCCATGGACCAGGCGACGCCCGCGTCGCCCTTGGCCTGCAGCCAGCGGACCACCTCCGCCCGGCCCTCGGGCTGCCGCAGCAGGCGGGGCAGCAGCGGATTGGCGTGTTCCTTGAATTCGTCCGGACCCAGCCCGCCGTCGCCGTCGAACCAGCCCGGCGACAGCATCACCACCACGCGCGAGGCTGGCGACAGGTCCTCGGCCATCGCCGCCAGCACCAGCTGCATGCCCAGAGACTGGAATCCCGAATGGCCATAAGCCAGCACAGGCATCTGCAATTCGTCGGCCAGGTAGCGGTACGGCACGAAGCGCAGGTCGTTGCTGGTCAGCTCCGACGAACCCAGGATCACCAGCCTGTCGCCCGTGCGCAAGGCATGGCTCATGCGGGACAGGTTGCGCGTCTGTTCCTCCAGCGTATTGCCCAGGTTGGGGATGTAGATGCCCGGAGCGGCCGCCGGCACGGGTTCCGTCTTCAGCGCCAGGGAGTGCAGGGCGCCCCATCCGGCGGCCGCCGCCGCGGCCAGGGCCAGCGCCGCCGCCAGCGCATGCTGCCGTAGTGTGCGTTTGAACATGGGGAACCAATGCCGCTCGGGGCCCTCTTTATTGGGATAGGTTTGTTAGCGGATGTTATCGAGCGGACATGTCCGGAACAAGCGCGGGAAAGCGGGGCCAAAGCCGATTCGCCTTTTTGCGACAGGGGCCGCCGCCGGCGCGCTGCCTGCTGACGCGATTCCCGCAGGGAAGGAATGCGATAGCATCGCTCTGGCGGGCCTCTTCTGGATTTCCATGATTGACCTCGCCCACGGCCGCATCCGCGCCGCCCGACAGTTTCTTACCAAGATTGCGCAGCCCATGACCGCCACTACCCGTATCGCCCGCAAGCACCCCGACGAACTGATCGTGGGCCTGGTGTCCGTTTCCGATCGCGCCTCCAGCGGCACCTATCAGGACCTGGGGCTGCCCGCGCTGCGCGAATGGCTGGGCGGCGCCCTGGCCTCGCCCTGGCAGGCGGTGGACCGCCTGATCCCCGACGAACCCGCACGCATTTCCCAGACGCTGATCGAACTGGTGGACGGCTGCGGCTGCGACCTGGTCCTGACCACCGGCGGCACCGGTCCGGCGCGCCGCGACGTCACGCCCGAGGCCACGCTCGCCGTCGGCACCAAGGAAATGCCCGGCTTCGGCGAACAGATGCGCCAGATCAGCCTGCGCTTCGTGCCCACGGCCATCCTGTCGCGCCAGGTGGCGGTCATCCGGGAAACGCCCGCGCACGCCGCCCTGATCGTGAACCTGCCCGGCCAGCCGAAATCCATCCGCGAAACGCTGGAAGGACTGAAGGGCGAGGACGGCGCCGTGCAGGTGCCGGGGATTTTCGCCGCCATTCCCTATTGCATCGATCTTATCGGCGGCCCATACGCCGAAACCCGGCCGGAAGTCATTGCGGCCTTCCGTCCCAAATCGGCCCGGCGCGCGCCGCAGGCTTGACCTGGCGCTGCGTTATATTGGCCGCCCCATCCACCTCCAACCGCTCGAGAGTTCCATCGCCATGAAGGTCCGCACCGCTTTGTCCCTTACTGTCCTGGCAGCCTTGTCGGCCTGCGCCAACGTCAAAGACGTGCGCGACCGCGATCCGGTCTTCTACGGTTCCACCCAACGTACGCCCGAGGACTACACGGCCTGCGTCGCCGAATCCTGGAAGAACCTGGGCATCAATTTCCAGCAGAAGGCGGTGCGCAACGGCTTTGAATTGATCCAGGAGGACAGCCTGGGTGTCGAAGCCGTGCTGACGACCACGCACTGGAAGGGCAAGACCGAAGCGCGCCTGTCCACGCGCATCGCCCGCCGCGACCAAAGCATCATCGAGCCCGCCAACCTGTGCCTGTGAACGCCATGCAGCATCGTCGCGACGTCCTGCGGCTGGGCCTGGCCGCGGCCGCCCTTTGCCTGGGCCTGCCGGCCCGCGCGCAGCAGCAGAGCGGTTTCATCAGCCGCAAGCTAAACGTTCCCGTGCCTGGCGGCGTCGCCGTCCTGGGCCTGGGCAATGCCGAACGCGCGCCCGAGGTCAGCTTCCTGGGCCGGCGCGTGCTGGTCGTGCGTGAAGAGGGCAAGCAGTGGATCGCCGTGGTCGGCATCCCGCTCAGCGTGAAGCCGGGCGAGCAGCAGGTGGATATCAAGGACGCGCAAGGCAAGCGTTCAGTGTCCTTCAAGGTCGGCGCCAAGGAATACAAGGCCCAGCACATCACGCTGAAGAATCCGCGCCAGGTCAATCCGGATCCGGACGACATGAAGCGCATCGAACGCGAGCAGGCCGAGCAGGCCGCCGCCAACCGCGCCTACCGCGCTGGCATCACGCCCAGCAACCTGCTGCTGGATCGCCCGGTGAACGGCGGCCGCCTGTCCAGTCCCTTCGGCCTGCGCCGCTTCTTCAATGGCGAAGAGCGCAATCCGCATTCGGGCCTGGATTTCGCCGTGCCCTCGGGCACGCCGATCAAGGCGCCGGCCGCTGGCGTGGTCGTGCTGGTGGGGGATTACTTCTTCAATGGCAAGACGGTGTTCCTGGACCATGGCCAGGGCTTCGTCAGCATGTTCTGCCACATGTCGGCGATCGACGTGAAGGTCGGCGACGAAGTGCCGCGCGGCGGATTGGTGGGCAAGGTGGGCGCCACCGGCCGCGCCACCGGCCCGCACCTGCACTGGAACGTCAGCCTGAACGACGCGCGCGTCGATCCGGCCATCTTCATCGGGGCGTTCAAGCCCTGATCCTGTCCCGGGATGGGGGCGCGGACCCGCGCCCTCAGGCCGTTGCGGCCTGCTGCGCGATCAGTTGCAGCACGTGCTGATGCACGCGCTCGGCATAGTCCATCTGCTGCCGCACTTCGAGCTGCTCGGCTTCCTGCTCGTCCAGGCAGTTGTCGTACTTGGTCTTGGCCTCGGCGTAGGTGAGGCCGGTATTGCGAAGGCTGTTGATGAAGGCCTCGCGCGACTGATGCAGCAGGCGCAGGCCTTCCTCGCCCTTGACGAATTTTCTTCGCGCCAGGGCAAGCTGGTCAGCGGCGGCTTGCAGATCTTGTGTCAGGTCCATCTTGCTTCATGCTCATCCTGCCGGGCGTCGCGCCGGGCAGAGGGCGCCATTCTTTCATGAACGGGCGCTCCACGCATTACGGCATCGCGCGGCCCAGGTTTAAGGCTGGCGCGAAAAGGGAGCCGGCGCAGGGCCGGCCCTGTCGCCCTGGCTTAGCGGCGGAATTGCTGGGGACGCTGCGGCGCGGGACCGCGCTCGTCCTTGTGGCGGAAGTTGATGCGGCCCTTGGTCAGGTCATACGGCGACATTTCCAGGGTGACGCGGTCGCCGGCCAGGATGCGGATGCGGTGCTTGCGGATGCGGCCGGAGGCGTAGGCGCCGACTTCGATGCCGTTGTCCAGCTTCACACGGTAGCGGCTATCGGGCAGCACTTCGTCAACGATGCCGTCCAGTTCGATAAGTTCTTCTTTAGCCATTCTTTTCTCCTATCAAAACGCGCAGCCATACCGACGGCATGGCGCGCCGCGCGAGGCGGCAAGCGCGTCGGACCCGAACGGGCGGGTCCAGCGGTTTGAACGTAAAACGTCCGGGCAAGCGCGGGTAAGGGCCACGGCATCCGAAGCGGATGTCTGAAATGACGGATACTCGCGCCGCGTGGGCAGTGTGCGCGCGGTGCGCGGCTTGGTCGCGGCGGCGCGTTTTGCGCAAATCGCCGGAAGAAGCGGGGTGGAGCTTGTGCTGCCAGGCCGCGCAACTATGGAGGTGGAGGCGCGCCCGGTGGCGGAGGGGTTTTTCCGGAAAAATCAGGCACGTCCTGGGTTGCCCCGGAGCATTGCCCGCAGGCGGTACAGGTTGGCACGCAGAGTGACCGAAGCCCGGTTTTTGCGGAAAAATCACGGACTTATGGTACTGCAAAGCGCAATATTTAGCCAGTATTTATCTGTAGCCGCGCTGCGATAGTTGCTGTTCAACGACTCTAGCGAGCCGGGATCCGTTCACGGTATTCGGCTTCCACCCGGTTAAGCACGGACCAGAACGGACCGGGGGCACGGCCGGCCAGGCGGGCTTCGAGCACGCCCAGGTGCACATGCCAGCCGCCAGCCACGTCCACCATGCCGTCACGCGAGGACAGCTTGCGGTGGGTCAGCACCAGGCGCGTTTCCTCGCCCTGAGGCGACAGCTCGAAGGTGACCTCGGAAGGATGGCCGGGGGAGCCGCCCCAGGTGAAAGCCAGCAAATGCGGCGGTTCGCAGCGGGTGATGACGCCTTGCGTGGTGACGCCGCCTTCGTACGGCTTGTAGGCGTCAGGCACTGGTTCGGCCACCGAGGACAGGTCCGCATGCACGAAGCGCAGCGTCACGCCGCCGCCTTCGCGCAGTTCCATGTCGCCGGATGCCAGCCAGCGCCCGCGTTTTTCGGATTCGGTGAGAAAAGCCCAGACCTCGTCGACGCTGGCGGGCAGTATCCGCGTGAAGCGGATGGAGGTGGGGTCCAGAACGACGCCGTGATCACTCATGTGGTTCTCCAGAAGACGCGGCCGGGGACCGGCTGGCGGCGAGCGCGGCTTCCAGCGCGCCCAGCTTGCCCGACCAGAATTGCTCATAGAAGCGCAGCCACTGCATGGCCTCGGCCATGGGTTCGGGATTGAGGCTGCATACGTGCGTGCGGCCGCGGATGGAGCGCCGCACCAGACCGGCGCGTTCCAGGGCCTGCACATGCTTGGAGGCGCCCGCGAAACTCATGCTGTGGGGCGCCGCCAGTTCGCCGATGGTCTGCTCGCCACCGGCCAGGCTGCGCAGCATGTCGCGGCGCGTGGGGTCGGCCAGCGCGCGAAAGACGGCATCGAGGACGGGGGAGGGAATAGATTCAACCATGAGGTTGAATATAGTCTGGCCTCGCCAAAAAATTCAACTACTCGGTTGAATTTTTATGTAACCGCCTGCGGATGGTCTTCTTCCATCGCCCCATACGCATCGGGGTACTGCGGCAGGCCGTCGGTGATGTCGAACCAGGGCGCCTTGCTGGCCACGTGGCAGTGGGCTGCCGGCTTGATGCCCGGGTCGTCGTCCAGCGGACCTAGAGGCAGGCCGTAGACGTCCGGCGTCTGGTCGAAGCGGGTCAGGAGGGGCGTGCCGCAGGCTTCGCAAAAGCCGCGGTAGCTGCCCGGGGACGAGCAGTACCAGGTGACGTGGTTTTCTCCGCGGGTCCAGGCGAAGTCCTTGACCTGGACCGTCGCCCGGCTGCGGAATGCCGCGCCATGCGCCTTGCGGCAGATCGTGCAATGGCAGTTGAGGGCGTCGGTGAGCGGACCCGTGATCTCGTAGGCGACGCGGCTGCACAGGCAGGAACCTTTGATCATGATGAACGCCAGGCTGGTGGGGAATATCCCCAATATACCTGCGGCGCGCCGGGCTGGAGACGGCCTTTGTGACGAACGTCTTTCAGATCGTTCCAGTGTCCCTATTTTCAGCCAAATGAATCGATTCCCAGGTCATCGTGCTGTCATGCCGCGAAAACAGAATGCCGCCATGAACACATCCAAGGGGATTCAACGATGACCTACGCCATCGAAGTACAAGGGCTCAGCAAGAGCTTCCACGCCGGCGCCAAGGCGCTGGACGCCGTGAACCTGCAAGTGGCCGACGGCGAGATGGTGGCCTTGCTCGGCGCCTCGGGTTCGGGCAAGTCGACGCTGCTGCGCCATCTGTCGGGTTTCGTGGCCGGCGACTCGGGCAGCGTGGCCGTAAACGGCCGCATGATCCAGCGCGATGGCCGCCTGAGCCGCGACGTGCGCTCCGCGCGCGCCGGCATCGGTTTCGTGTTCCAGCAATTCAATCTGGTCGGTCGCCTGCCGGTCATCACCAACGTGCTGACCGGGCTGCTGCCGCGCGTGCCGTTGTGGCGCAGCCTGACGCGCTGGTTCCTGCGCGGCGAAGTGCAGCAAGGCCTCGAAGCGCTTGCCCAGGTTGGTATAGACGACTACGCATTTCAGCGCGCCTCGACGCTGTCCGGCGGCCAGCAGCAGCGCGCGGCCATCGCCCGCACGCTGGTGCAGAACGCCCGCGTCATCCTGGCCGACGAACCCATCGCCTCGCTGGATCCGGAATCCTCGCGCCGCGTGATGGACACGCTGGCCCAGATCAACCGCGGCCGCAAGGTGGCCGTAGTGGTGTCGCTGCACCAGGTGGACGTGGCCCTACGCTACTGCCCGCGGGTGGTGGCGCTGCGCCATGGCAAGGTCGTCTATGACGGCCCCTCCGCCGCGCTCACGCCTTCGATGCTGAGCGACCTGTATGGCTCCGAATTGAGCGAACTCCTTCCCGAATATGCGCCGCAAGCGCCGGCCATGCCCGGCATGGCGCCGCTGTCCCGCCTGGCGCAAGCCGCCTGATATCCCGACCCATTTCCCCCCGGAGCCTTCCATGCTACGCAGAACCTTTGTCACCCTGATCGCCGCCGCGGCCCTGTCCGCGCAGGCCTACGCGCAAGACGCCAAGACCCTGAACTTCGGCATCATCTCGACGGAATCGTCGACCAACCTGAAGTCCGTATGGCAGCCGGTCATCGACGACCTGAGCCGCGCGATCGGCGTACCGGTCAAGCCCTTCTTCGCGTCCGACTATGCCGGCATCATCGAAGGCATGCGCTTCAACAAGGTGCAGATGGGCTGGTTCGGCAACAAGTCCGCAATCGAGGCGGTGGACCGCGCCAAGGGCGAGGTGTTCGCCTCCGTCATTGACAAGGACGGCAACCCCGGCTACTGGTCGCTGCTGATCGTCAATAAGGACAGCAACCTGAAGACCCTGGACGACGTGCTCAAGCGCGGCGGCACGCTGAGCTACGGCGCGGGCGATCCCAATTCGACCTCGGGTACGGCTGTGCCCGGCTACTACCTGTGGGCCGCCAACAAGATCGAACCCAAGACCTTCTTCAAGACGGTGCGCGCCAGCAACCACGAAACCAATCTGCTGTCGGTCATCAACAAGCAGGTCGACGTGGCCGTCAACAACACCGAGGCGCTGGAGCGCTATCGCCTGAACACGGGCAAGGATGCCAACGACAGCGTGCGCGTGCTGTGGAAGTCGCCGCTGATCCCCGCCGATCCGCTGGTCATGCGCACCGACCTGCCGGCAGACCTGAAGGTCCGCATCCGCGACTTCTTCGTCAACTACGGCAAGGGCAAGGACGCCGAGCGCGAATTGGCCAACCTGAAGGCGCTGACCTACCAGGGCTTCCGCGCCTCCGACAACCAGCAGCTGGTGCCGATCCGCCAGATCGAACTGGCGCGCGAGAAGGCCAAGGTCGAAGCCGACGCCACGCTGGGCCAGGCCGAAAAGCAGAAACAGCTGGCCGAGCTGGACAGCAAGCTGGCCAGCCTGGGCCAGCCCGCCGCCAAGCAATAAGCCTGCAAGCGGCAAGCCGGCGCGCCGCGGGGCGCGCCGGCTTGCCCGCAACTGAAACCCAACTAGCGGATCGCCTTTTCTATGAACGTAGCCATGCAGACCTCCCGCCTTTCCGCCGCGCCGCGCTCCTCGCTGCCAGTCCTGCTCGTATGGGCCGTCGTGCTGGCGTTGCTGGTCATGTCGTGGAAGGGCGCCGACATGCGGCCCCTGGACCTGCTGCGCGATTCGGGCAATATGGCCCAGTTCGCCGCCGACTTCTTTCCGCCCAATTTCCGCGACTGGCGCATGTACCTGGACGAGATGATCGTCACCGTGCAGATCGCGGTCTGGGGCACCTTCCTGGCCATCGTGGTCGCCGTGCCGCTGGGGCTGCTGTGCTCGTCGAACATGGTGCCGGCCTGGGTGTACCAGCCCATGCGACGCCTGATGGACGCGTGCCGCGCCATCAACGAAATGGTGTTCGCCATGCTGTTCATCGTGGCGGTCGGGCTGGGCCCGTTCGCCGGCGTGCTGGCGCTGTGGGTGCACACCACCGGCGTGCTGGCCAAGCTGTTCTCGGAAGCCGTCGAGGCCATCGATCCGCGTCCGGTGGAAGGCGTGCGCGCCACCGGCGCGAACGCGCTGGAGGAAATCGTCTACGGCGTGATTCCGCAGGTGCTGCCGCTGTGGATCTCGTATTCGCTGTACCGCTTCGAATCCAACGTGCGTTCGGCCTCGGTGGTCGGCATCGTCGGCGCGGGCGGCATCGGCACCGTGCTGTGGGAGATCATCCGCAGTTTCCGCTACGCCGAAACCTGCGCCGTGATGATCATCATCGTGGCTTTCGTGGTCATCATCGACATGGCGTCGGCGCGCATCCGGCGCGCGCTCATCTGAGCATGCGCGGGGCCCGGGCGGGCCCCGCGGCCTCAGGACTGCGGAAGCAGCGCCTGGAACGCAGGCAGCGCCAGCAGGCCCGCCAGCTGCGCGGCCTGCACATCGGCATCCGAAACCGCCGCGCGCGGCATCAGGAAGTTGACGGTGCCCAGGCAGACCCCGCCGTACACCACCGGCACATTGATGACCGAGCGCAGGCCCAGACGCTGGATCGCGTCATGGTCGTCGAAGAATTCGCGGATCGCGTCCTCGCCTTCGCCGACGAACAGCTTTTGCTCCAGCAGGACGTGGCGGCCCCAGGCGGTGCCGCTCTTGTCCTTGCTGCCGCCGGGCGGATAGGCCTCGGGGTTGGAGCTATACAGCCGCAGCACCCGCATGGCCTGCGCGTCATAGCGGTTGACCGTGCACAGCGTGTGCGCCAGCGCGGCGTGCGCATGGGCGTCGATGGCGCGCAAGGCCGCGACCGGATCGGCGGCCGCGTAGGCCCGGGCGATGGCGGCCACGCCGGCCTGCGCCGGCGCGGTGGATTGGATGCTCACGGTCATTCGGCGGTGATTCCCAGTTCTTTGATCAGCTTGCCGTACTTGTCGGCGTCGCGCGCCAGGATCTGGCCGAATTGCTCCGGCGTGGTCTCGGTCAGCAGCACGCCCATGTCGCCCATTTTCTTGATGACTTCGGGACGCTTGAGGATCAGGTTGATCTCGCGGTTCAGGCGTGCGGTCAGTTCGGGCGGCATGCCTGCCGGGCCGAAGGCGCCGTACCAGACCGACAGCTCGTAGCCCGGCAAGGTCTCGGCTACCGTGGGCACCTCGGGCAACAGCGGCGAACGCGCTTCCTCGGTGACGGCCAGCAGCTTCAGCTTGTTGTTCTGCACATGCGGCAGGGTCTGCGTGCCGGCGCTGAACAGCACCTGCGTGCGGCCGGCCACGGTGTCCAGCACCGCGGGCGCGCCGCCGCGATAGGGGATGTGCATCATCTTCACGCCGGCGGCCTTCTCGAACAGCGCGGCGCTCAGATGGTTGGTGGAGCCCTGGCCGGCGGAGGCATAGGCCACGGTGCCGGGATTGGCCTTCAGGTAGGCGATGAACTCCTTCACGTTGGACGCGGGGACCGACGGGTTCACCACCAGGGTGTTGGTGACCAGCGCGAGCTCGGCGATGGGCGTGAAGTCCTTCACACCGTCGAACGGCATGCTGGAGTAGAGCGCCTGGTTCATCGTGTGCGTGCTCATCGAGCCCACCAGCAAGGTGTAGCCGTCCGGCTTGGCGCGCGCCACGAAGGTGGTGCCGATGTTGCCGGACGCGCCCGAGCGGTTTTCCACGATGACGGGCTGGCCCAGCGACTGGGTCAAACCTTCGGACAGCACGCGCGCCAGGATGTCGGTGGAGCCGCCCGCAGCCCACGGCACGATCAGCGTGATGGGTTTTTCGGGCCACGCGGCGTGGGTGAGCGCGGGCGCGGCCAGCGCCAACCCCAGCGCGAACGAGCGCAGCAGTCGTTTGAATTGCAGTTTCATGGTGTTTACCCCTTTGCTTGATATCCGGTCTGCATGCCGGTTGAATGAAACAGGTTCAGCGGCCGGCGGCATAGCCCTGCATGCCGCGCGGGTTGGCGCCGGCGCGCAGCAGCAGGCCGCCGCCCGCGGCAGGCTCGCGGGTGCAGGCGCTGATGCGGCCTTCGGACCAGTCCGGCCCCACCTTGACCTCGTGGCCCGCCGCGCGCAGCGCCTCCAGCGTGGCGGCCGGCATGCGCGATTCCACGGTCAGCCGGTTCAAGGTAAGGCTGCGCGGCCAGAACGAGCCCGGGAAGTGATCGATATGCCAGGAGGGCGCTTCGATCGCCTCCTGCAGATTCATGCCCATGACATGGCGCAGGAAGAATGCCACCGTCCATTGGTCCTGCTGGTCGCCGCCCGGCGTGCCGAATGCCATGTAAGGCTGCCCGTCGCGCAGCGCGAGGCCGGGCGACAGCGTAGTGCAGGGACGCTTGCCCGGTTGCAGTTGGCCCGGCACGCCTTCGTCCAGCCAGGTCATCTGCAGGCGCGTGGTCAGCGGGAAGCCCAGGCCGGGCACGACGGGGCTGGACGACAGCCAGCCGCCCGACGGCGTGGCGGCCACCATATTGCCGTCGCGGTCGATGACGTCGATCTGGCAGGTATCGCCCACGAAGATCTCGCGCGCCGCCCATTCGGCTACCGGCGGCAGTGCGGCGAAGGTCGGTTCGCCCACGCCGAAGCGGGTGTCGGAGGCAGCCAGGGTGCGCACGGCTGCGTCCAGGTCGGGCAGGCGCGGTGTCTGGCCGCCAGGGCTGCCCGGCAGGAACTCGGACGAAGCGTGCGCGCCGATGCCTGCCGCGCGGGAGAGGGCGTACTCATCGCTGAGCAAAGCGGCCAGCGGCACCTGCGTGCAGGCAGGGTCGCCGTACCAGGCGGTGCGGTCGGCGAAGGCCAGCTTGGCCGCCTCGGCCACGTAGTGCACGAATTGCGGCGAGGTCGGCTCCAGCCCGTCCAGGCCCAGGTGCCGCAGTATCGCCAGTTGCTGCAGGTGGACCGGGCCTTGCGACCAGACCCCGCACTTGGCCACGGTGTAGCGGCCGTATTGGCCAGTCAGAGGCTCGTCGTAGGTGGCGCGCCAATCGGCCAGATCGGATTTGCGCAGCAGGCCGCGGTTGCGCTGGCCCGTGGTATCGCGTACCTCGGCCTGCGTGTAATAGTCGTCGATCGCGTCGGCCACGAAGCCGCGGTACCAGACCTCCAGCGCAGCGTCGATGCGGCCGCGCCGGTCGGTGCTGCGGGCGTGCGCCTCGTCCAGGATGCGGGTATAGGTGGCGGCGATGGCGGGCGTGCGGAACAGCGCGTCGGGCGCAGGTACGCGGCCGTTCGGCAGCCAGACCTCGCGCGAACTGGTCCATTCGTCGCGGAACAGCGCCTGCACCGCCAGAATGGCCTGCGAAATGCGCGGCACCAGCGGAAAGCCGTTGCGCGCATAGTCGATCGCCGGGCGCAGCACATCGGCCAGTTCCCAGGTGCCGTAGTCGCGCAGCAGGGTCAGCCAGGCGCCGAAGGCGCCGGGCACCGTGGCGGGCAGCAGGCCGATGCCGGGCACCAGGTCCAGGCCCAGGCCGCGGAAATAGGCGGGCGTGGCCAGCGCGGGCGCGGGGCCCTGGCCGCAGAGCGCGCGCATGCGCTGTTCCCGTTCGCTCCAGAGCAGGATGGGCACTTCGCCGCCCGGACCGTTCAGGTGCGGTTCCACGATCTGCAGCGCGAAGCCGCCCGCGACCGCCGCGTCATAGGCATTGCCGCCGCGCTCCAGCACGCTCATGGCCACTTGCGAGGCCAGCCAATGGGTGGAAGAGACCACGCCGAAAGTGCCGCGTATTTCGGGGCGGGTGGTGAAGGATGCGCTCATGAGGCCGGTCCGGGCAGCAGGGGATGCTTGCAGTATAGGGTCATGAAATAACTGATTTTTCCTTTGTTGGCATAATTGAATAACCAATTGGTTATAGGAAAGATCGTGACCTGGGATGCCGCCCGTCTCGCCAACCGTCTCAAGCATCGCCACCTGGCGCTGCTGATCGAAATCGCCAGGCACGGCTCGCTCACGCGCGTGGCCGCCGCGGCCGGCATCAGCCAGCCCGCCGTCACCAAGGCGCTCACGGAGATCGAGGACATCTTCGGCGCGCCGCTGTTCACGCGCACCGGTCGCGGCCTGCAACCCACGCCGCTGGGCGACCTGGCCCTGGTGCGCGCGCGCCACATGCTCAGCGACCTGGACCTGTGGGCGCGCGAGGTCGAGGCCCTGCACGCCGGCCGTTCCGCGCATCTGCAGGTGGGCGTGGTGCCCTACGTGTCCAGCGCCTTGCTGACGGCGGCCATCAGCCGCCTGCACCAGCGCCACGGCGTGACGCTCAGCCTGCACCGCGCCACCACCGACCATCTGGTGCCCATGCTGCGCCGGCACGAACTGGACTGCATCATCAGCCGCGCCACCTCGACCGTGGCGCCGGAGGATCTGATCCACCGCGTGCTGTACCGCCAGCGGCCGCGCCTGATCGCGCATGGCCGGCTTGCGCAGCGGCTGGCGCGGCGCAAGCCGGACTGGGCCGCTGTGGCGGCGATGGACTGGGTGCTGCCGGCGGCCAACACGCCGACGCGGCAACTGATCGTGGAGCATTTCATCCGCGCCGAATTGCAGCCGCCATCGCCGGTGCTGGAGGCGTACTCCACCGACGTGATCGAAGGCATGCTGACGATGAACGAGACCCTCATCTCCGTGGTGCCGGAAGACATCGCGCGCGAACTCTGCCAGCGCGGCAAGCTGGGCATGGTGCCCTGGGACTTCGGCTGGGAACTGCCGCCGATCAACCTGATACGGCGCAAGCGCGAACAGCCGCTCGCAGCGGAGGAATGCTTTTCGGAGATCCTGCTGGATCTGTGCGGAGACGCCGCCGCGCCCTGGGGCCAGGGCGACCCGCGTTGAACGGCGGCGCTAGGCGTTGAGCTTGTCGCGGGCGATGTTCAACAGTGCGGCGGCAGCGGTTTCCGGGGCGGCATCGTTGCTGACGCGCAGCAAGCGGCATTGTGGCGGTACGGGGAATGCCTGCGTCGCCCGCGCCAGGCGCTGCGCGATCTGTTCCGCGCTTTCGCGGCCGCGTCCCGCCAGGCGGCGGACGAGCTGGGCGGGATCGACCGTGACCTCCACGGCGGTCAAGGCCGGGTAGCGCGAGTGCGCCTGTTCCAGGTGCGCGCGCGAGCCGTTGATGATGACCGCGGCGCCGCATGACAGCCAGGCGTCTATTTCGATGCCGATGCCGTAGTGCAGGCCGTGGCTGGCCCAGCGCAGGGCAAAGCAGCCCAGGGCGGCGCGGCGTCCGAACTCGTCTTCGGTCAGGCTTAGCGCGTCTTCGGTGGCGCCGCTGTCGCGGGTGATGTAGCGATGCGCGACCAGCACGGGCTCATCGCCGCGCAGCTCGGCGCGCAGCAGGCGCAGCAAGGTGTCCTTGCCGCTGCCCGAAGCGCCCATCAGGTAGATCAGCCTGGCGCCGTCGGCGGGAACCGAGGCGCTCATGCCGCCGCCGGTCCTTGCAGATAGCCGGCTCCAGCCGCATCGATGCTGGAACCATCAAAACCGTAGTGCCTCGCCGCGACGAAGTCCGCGCCCGGCGCGGGCTGCACGTAGACGCTGACTCCGGGTACGGTCATGGGCTGCCCGCGCAAGGGATCGGCGAACGCGGCGATTTCGGCCTGCGCTTGCGACAGCGCCTCGCCTTGCAGCTTGCCGGTCAACGTAATGTGGAAGACGTAGGTATCGAATACGTACGGATAGCCCCAGCGCGCCAGCATGGTTTGCTGCGCCGGACTGAGCGATTGCGGTTGGCGGCGCGCGGTTTCCTCGGGCGTGGGCGGCGCGCGCAAGGGATCCAGGTCGCGCACGGCGGCTTCGGCCAGGGCCTGGATCCGCACGCGTCCCTGCGTGTCGGACGCAGCGATGCGCCAGGCCAGGAAGCCGCGCAGCGGTTCGCATTCCAGTTCCAACGAGAACGGCGTGCCGCCTGCGGCCAACTGGCGGGCGGCCGCGTCGACCTGTTCGGGCCTTGCGCCCGGGTTCAGGCGGAAGGGCGGCTTCAGCGTGGCGTGCAAGCCATAGTGGCGCGGCGCTTCGGTCCAGTTGCGCGCTTCCGCGTTCTGGCCCGGCCGCGGCGGCAGCGCCAGGCCGGTGTCGGCGCAACGGCCCAGCCAGCGGCTGCCGTGTTCGCGCCAGGGGCCGGTGGGCGCCAGGTACAGGGCGTAGCGATGGGCGAGGGGCATGGTCAGGCCGCCATGCGCTGGCTGTGGCTGTCGTCGAAGGCGCGCGTGGCGTAACGCAGTTCGCCGCCCACGATCGCGGCGCAGACGCGGGGCAGCCCCGGCACCTGGTCATCCACCACGATGGCGTCGGCGATCAGCCCGGGCGCCAGCGCGCCGCGATCCTTCAGGCCGGCGGCGCGGGCCGGATTCAAGGACACCAGATCCCAGGCTTGCGCCAGCGGCAGCACGCCGTCGTTGGCCAGCTTCATCACCGCGGCCAGCGGGGCGGGGTAGTAATAGTCGGATGTCAGGATGTCGCACAGGCCGGCGCGGACCATTTCGGTGGCGCTGGGCGCGCCGGTGTGGCTGCCCCCGCGCACGACGTTGGGCGCGCCGAAGACCACGGAATCGCCCAGGTCGCGGGCCACGCCGGCGGCCTCGCGGGTCAGCGGAAACTCCGCCACGCCGCAGCCCAGCTGGTGGTAGTAGCGGCGGGTGGCGGCGTCCGGATCGTCGTGCGAGGCCACCTTCAAGCCCGCTTCCTGCGCGCAGCTGGTCAGCTCGCGCATGGCGTCCGCCACCGAATCGGCGGCGGCCATGGCGGCGCGGATCCGGTCCTGGAAGACGTCGAGGTCGCACTCGGCGCGGTTGGCGTACTGCATCAGTTTGCGCTCATCGCCCAGGCGGCGCGCCATGCTGGGCAGGTGGTCGTTCAGCGCCAGGAAGCGCACGCGGCCGTCGCGTATCCATTGCTGGGCAATATCCAGGCCGCCCACGTGATGGGTTTCGAAGCGCAGGTGCACATAGTGCCGCGCGCCCATGAGATAGCGCATTCTTTCCAGCGCGTCGAACATGCGTTCGGCGTAAGCCTCGCCGCGCAGCCCGCCTTCCCAGGACAGGGTCACGCCATGGAACTCGGTGGTGATGCCGTTGGCCAGCAGCTGGCGGTCCACGTCGAACAGGGCGCTGTCGTACGGAAAGGTCACGCTGGGCCGCGGCATGACTGCGCGCTCGAAGGCGTCGCCGTGCAGGTCCACGATGCCGGGCAACACCAGCAGATCGCCGGCGTCGAACCAGGGCGCGCCCCGCGGCGCCGCGGCGGCGGAGCCTTCGATCAGTCCGCCATGGAACCGCAGGCTGGCCTGTTCGACGCCGCGCGGCGTCAGGATGCGTTGGCCTGTGACACCGGCCAAGGGCGAGGGGGCGTGCGTGTGTGTGTTCATGGCGTGACGTTAGCGGGATTGCATTACAACCAGATGTCTAGATGAGTTAATCCGTTGGCCGGAGTCTTCCGCGCCGCCTGCGCGCGCAGGCGGCGGCCTTGCGTCAGCTGTCGTCCGTCACCATCAGCTGGACCATGTCGCCCACGAAGCGCGCCACGCTATATTGCAGCGGCGAGCCTTCCTGGTCCACATTCAAGGCCTCCACCTGAAGAATGGGGCGGGTCTTGGGCTGGCCCAGCAGGCGGGCGATTTCGGGCGTGGGCAGGGCGGCGGTGATGCGCGACCACTTGCGCGTGTAGTCGCCGATGCCATAGTGGGCATAGACCTTGGAGATCGAGCGCAGCGACGCCAGGCGGTCGGCGAAGTCGGGGAAGCGCTTTTCGTCGAAGAAATGTTCCGAGACGCTGATCGGGCGGTTCTCGG
Organism: Achromobacter sp. ACM03; assembly: GCF_014851665.1. Classification (NCBI taxonomy): domain Bacteria; kingdom Pseudomonadati; phylum Pseudomonadota; class Betaproteobacteria; order Burkholderiales; family Alcaligenaceae; genus Achromobacter; species Achromobacter sp. ACM03. The sequence goes on from NZ_JACVAD010000002.1 coordinate 1,405,467, forward strand.
CTTTGCCTACGATCTGCACGCGCAACAGCGGCGCGGTACGCGTCAGGCCCAGGTGCTTGGCGATGTCGCCGGCGCGCAGGCTCTGGCTGCCCAGGACTTCCTGGTGGCCCAGCATGCCCTGGCTGCGCAGGTTCTCGGAAAAGCGCGTGCGCTTGCCGATGGCGTAGTCGATCGCGTGTTCCTGGACGAAGGTGCCGCGGCCTTGTTCGATGCGGACCAGGCCGCCTTGTTCGAGTTCTCCCATCGCGCGGCGGATGGTGTGGCGGTTGACGGAAAACTTGGCGGCCAGCTCGGGCTCGGACGGCAGCTGTTCGCCTGCCGCATAGAGCTTGTTGCGGATATCGTCCGCCAGCGCTTCGCCGATTTGCCGCCAGACGGCGATGCCGGAACCTCTTTCGACCATAGGGTGTGCTCGTGCTGTCACATCAGCTTCATGAAGAATGGCAGTGATTGTGCACCATGCGGCGGCGGCCGCAAAGGCGCTGCGGACGCGCTGCAACTGTCATCAAAAATTCACGCCAGGCTGTTGAACTTCCATTTCGGAGCGATCATACTCCATCCGGTCGTCTAGACGTTTAGAGGAAAAAGATGGATCACCCCAAGACAGGGCAGGATGCGGCGGGCGCGCAACGCGCCGCCTGGATGCGCGTGCTGGCGCTGGCCGATCCGGCCGCGCTGGATGGCGCTTTTTGCGCGCTGGCGGGCAAGCCGGAACACCAGACGTTGCGCCCCGCGCAAACCGGCATGGCCATGGTGCGCGCCCGCAGCGGCGGCACTGGGGCCCGCTTCAACCTGGGCGAAATGAGCGTGACACGTTGCGCGGTGACGATGGGCGAGGGCGTGGTGGGCGTGGCTTATGTGCAGGGCCGCTCGCAGCGCCATGCCGAGCAGGCGGCCGTGGCCGACGCCCTGCTGCAACTGCCGGAATGGCATGACACGGTGCAGGCACAGCTGATCCAGCCGCTGGCCCGCCTGCATGCCGAACGGGTCGAGCGCCAGGCCCGCGTGGCGGCGCAGACCAAGGTGGAATTCTTCACGATGGTGCGAGGCGAGGACTGACATGCAGCAACAGATACAAGCCGCCGCGGCCTCGGGCCGGGCGCTGCTCCCCGGATTCGCGGATCCCGTCGGCGACGCGCAGGCCACGTTCCGCGCCGCGCTGGACGCCATGGCCCACCCGGGCCGCATCCATGAAATCCTGATCGAAACCGGCGTGCCGGCGGGCCTGTCGCCTGCCATGACCGCGCTGCTGCTGACGTTGGTGGACGTGGACACGCCGCTCTGGCTGCCTGAAACCGTCAGCGCGGACGCGATCGCGTTTCTGCGATTTCATTGCGCCTGCCCCATCGTGCCATCGCCCTCGCTCGCGCGTTTTGCCGCGGTGCCGGCTGGCAGCAAGGCGCCGGCGCTTTCGGCTTGCCACCAGGGCGATCCGGCCTATCCCGATCTGTCTACCACCTTGCTGATCGAGGTCGAATCCTTGTCGGGCGGGGAACCCGCCATCCTCAGCGGCCCGGGTATCAAGAGCCAGCAGCTGCTGCATGCGGCAGGGCTGCCCGAGGGTTTCTGGCGCGAGTGGCGTCTCAATCATCAACGGTTTCCGCTCGGTGTCGACGTGTTCCTGACGCACGAGCGTCGGATCTGCGCACTGCCGCGCAGCACGCGCAAGGAGAACTGACATGTACGTAGCCGTAAAAGGGGGCGAACGCGCCATCCTCAATTCCTACCGCATGCTGGACGACTACCGGCGCGGCGACCGCGAAGTGCCCGAGCTGAGCCTGGACCAGATCCGCGAACAGATGCCGCTGGCGGTATCGCGGGTCATGGCGGAGGGCTCGCTCTACGATCCGCAACTGGCGGCGCTGGCCATCAAGCAGGCCGCGGGCGACCTGATCGAAGCGGTGTTCCTGCTGCGCGCCTACCGCACCACCTTGTCGCGCTTTGGCTATACCCAGCCCATCGACACCGGCCGCATGCGCCTGCAGCGCCGCATCTCGTCCACCTTCAAGGACGTGCCTGGCGGCCAGATCCTGGGTCCGACCTACGACTACACCCAGCGTCTGCTGGACTTCTCGCTCGAAGCGCAGCGCGAAGCCGACGCCTTGCCGCCGGGCGGCGAGGCGCTGGATAGCGCCATGCCGCGCGTCACCGACCTGCTGGCGCACGACGACCTGATCGACGCCGAAGCCGTGCCCGAAGGCGATCCCGAACCCTTCGACCTGACCCGGCAGCCGCTGGATTTCCCGGCCTCGCGCGCGGCCCGCCTGCAGAACCTGGCGCGCGCAGACGAAGGTTTCCTGCTGTCCATGGGCTATTCGACCCAGCGCGGCTACGGCAATACCCACCCCTTCGCCGCCGAGATCCGCTACGGCGCGCTCGAGGTGGAAATGCACATCGAGGAATTGGGATTCGCCGTCACCGTGGGCGAGATCGAGATCACCGAATGCCAGATGGTCAGCCAGTTCGCGGGCAGCGCCGAGGAAGGCCCGAAGTTCACCCGGGGCTATGGGCTGACCTTTGGCTATGGCGAACGCAAGTCCATGTCGATGGCGCTGGTGGACCGCGCGCTGAAGGCGCGCGACCTGGGCGAACGCGCCGATTCGCCTGCCAATGATCACGAGTTCGTGCTCTATCACAGCGACAACGTCGAAGCCTCCGGTTTCGTGCAGCACTTGAAACTGCCGCACTACGTGGACTTCCAGGCCAATCTTGAACTGTTGCGGCGCATGCGCGCCGAACGCGCCGCGCCCGAGGCCGCGCGCAACGATCTGATGGACGAGGCGGTTTCCCCATGACTACGCAACACGCAACGGTCGAACGCGACGACCACTACAACTTCGCCTATCTGGACGAATCCACCAAGCGCATGCTGCGCCGCGCCTTGCTCAAGGCCGTCGCCATCCCCGGCTACCAGGTGCCTTTCGGCAGCCGCGAAATGCCGCTGCCCTATGGCTGGGGCACTGGAGGCATCCAGGTCACGGCGTCCATCATTGGCGCAAACGACGTGCTGAAGGTGATCGACCAGGGTTCGGACGACACCACCAACGCGATCAACATCCGCCGCTTCTTCGGCCGTGTCACGGGCGTGGCGACGACGGAATCCACTTCTGCCGCCACCATCGTCCAGACCCGCCACCGCATCCCCGAGACGCCGCTGGCGGAAGGGCAGATCATGGTGTTCCAGGTGCCCATTCCTGAACCGCTGCGCTGGCTGGAGCCTTCCGAAACCGAGACGCGCACCATGCACGCGCTGGCCGAATATGGCGGCATGCACGTCAAGCTGTACGAGGACATCGCGCAGCACGGCCATATCGCCACCACCTATGACTATCCTGTCATCGTGAACGGACGCTACATGATGCGGCCTTCGCCCATCCCCAAGTTCGACAACCCCAAGCTGGACCGCAGTCCTGCGCTGATGCTGTTCGGCGCGGGCCGCGAAAAGCGCGTCTACGCGGTGCCGCCTTACACGCAGGTGAAGAGCCTGGACTTCGAGGACCACCCGTTCAAGGTCGAGACCTGGAACGAATGCTGCGACCTGTGCGGATCGCGCGAGAGCTATCTGGATGAAATCATCCTGGACGACGCCGGCACGCGCCGCTTCGTCTGCTCCGACACCGAGTACTGCAACGACCGGCAGGCGCAACAGCAAGCCAACCAGGAGACCGCGGCATGAACGCCCAACCTTTGCTTTCAGTGCGCAACATGACGCGCACCTGGGACGGCGTGCACGGCTGCCGCAACGTCAACTTCGATCTGTATCCGGGCGAAGTCTTGTGCGTGGTCGGCGAGTCCGGTTCCGGCAAGAGCACGCTGCTGTCGGCCGTGTCGTACCAGACCAGGCCGGACGCGGGCAGCGTCTGGTACGACACCCGCGACCAGGGCTTTACCGACCTGGCCGCGCTGCCCGGCGCACGCCTGCGCCTGCTGTCGCGCACCGACTGGGGCTTCGTGCGGCAGAACGCCCGCGACGGCCTGCGCATGCAGGTCAGCGCGGGCGCCAACATCGCGGAGCGGTTGATGGCCGTGGGCGACAGGCATTACGGCGACTTGCGTCAGGCCGCTGGCAACTGGCTTCAGAAAATGGAGATCGACGCGGGACGGCTGGATGACAGGCCCACCTCGTTTTCGGGCGGCATGCAGCAGCGCCTGCAGATCGCCCGCAACCTCGTGACGCACCCGCGCCTGGTGTTCATGGACGAACCCACGGCTTCGCTGGACGTGTCGGTGCAGGCGCGCTTGCTGGACCTGCTGCGTCAGCTGGTGGCCGATCTGGGTTTGGCTGCGATCGTCGTGACCCACGACCTGGCCGTGGCGCGCCTGCTGGCGCATCGGACCCTGGTGATGCGCGGCGGCGAAGTGGTCGAAAGCGGCCTGACCGATCAGATCCTCGACGATCCGCAGCATCCCTACACCCAGTTGCTGGTGTCCTCCATTTTGCAGAGCTGACCATGCCTGAAAAGACTCCCATGATCGAGGTGCGGGGCCTCGGAAAGATGTTCACCCTGCATAACCAGGGGGGCATGCGCCTGCCCGTGCTGGAGTCGGTCGACTTCGACGCGGCGGCGGGCGACTGCCTGGTGCTGGCGGGACCGTCCGGCACCGGCAAGAGCACCCTGCTACGCTGCCTGTACGGCAATTATCTGGCGACCGAAGGCAGCATCCGGGTGCGCTGGAACGACGAATGGGTGGAGCTGGCCGGCGCCCCCGAACAACGCATTCTGGCCTTGCGGCGCGAGGTGATCGGCTACGTCAGCCAGTTCCTGCGCGTGATTCCGCGCGTGTCGGCGCTGGACGTGGTGGCCGAACCCCTGCGCGCAGCGGGCGTGGAGGCCGACGAAGCCCGCTCCCGCGCAGCAGCCCTGCTGCAACGCTTGAACGTGCCGCCGCGCCTGTGGGGACTGGCGCCCGCCACGTTCTCGGGCGGCGAGCAGCAGCGCGTGAATATCGCACGCGGTTTCATCGCGCGCCATCCCATCCTGCTGCTGGATGAACCCACCGCGTCGCTGGACGCGGACAACCGCCAGGTCGTGATCGCGCTGATCCGCGAGGCCATGGCAGAAGGCCGCTGCCTGCTGGGCATCTTCCACGACGCCGAAGTGCGCGATGCAGTCGCCACGCAGACGCTGGCCTTGCGTCCCGCCCAACCCGCCCTGGCCGACCTGGAGCAATGATGCAGAGCACCTATCTCACCCATGCCCGCGTGGTACTGCAGGACCGCATCCTGGAGGACAGCGCCGTGCTGATCGACGATGGCCGCATCGTCGCCATCGAACCTGCCGGCGCGCGCGCGGACCGCGAGATCGATCTCCGTGGCCAGACCTTGCTGCCTGGTTTGATCGACCTGCATTGCGATGCCATCGAAAAGGAAGCCGAGCCGCGTTCGCGCGTGTTGTTTCCGCTGGATTTTGCCGTGGCCCAGGTGGACCGCCGCAATGCCGCGGCCGGCATCACCACGCCGTATCACGCGCTGTCCTTCGCCAACAGCGAGTGGGGCGTGCGCAACAACCAGACGGCGGCGGAAGTGGTGCGCACGGTGCGCGCCTTCGGCCAGCACAGCCTGGTCGACAACCGCGTCCACTGCCGCTACGAAGTCACCGACGCCTCCTCGGTGGACGTGCTGCGCGCGCTGATGGACGAGGGCGCGGTGGACCTGCTGTCGGTGATGGACCATTCTCCGGGGCAGGGCCAGTTCAAGACGCTGGAGTCCTATCTGCAGTACATGATGGGCAACCATGCCATGAGCCGCGAGCAGGCCGAGGAGGCCGCGCAGGCCAAGACGCGCGCCAAGGATGGCGCGGTGGCGCGGGTGGAGGCGCTGCTGTCGCATGCGCAGGGACTGGGCATCCCCACCGCCAGCCACGACGACGATTCGATCCAGCGCATCGCCACCATGCGCAACCTGGGCGTCGCGATGAGCGAATTCCCGATCACCCTGGATACCGCGCGCGCCGCGGTGTCCTGCGGACTGCCCACCATCCTGGGCGCGCCCAACGTGCTGCGCGGCCAGAGCCAGAGCGGTTCCATGCGCGCCATCGATGCCATACGCGCGGGCGTGGCCAGCTGCCTGTGTTCGGACTACCAGCCGTCGGCGTTGATCGCCGCCGCCTACACGGTGGCGGCTCAGACCGACCTGACGCTGCCACAGGCGGTCGCGCTGGTGACGCTGAATCCGGCGCAGGCTTGCGGCCTGTCCGACCGCGGGCGCATCGCGCCGGGGCTGCGCGCGGACCTGGTGGCGGTGGCGCAAGTGGGCACGCAGCCGCTGATCAGCCATACCTGGTCGGCGGGGCGGCTGGTATTCTCGGCGCACTATCCGCCCGTGCGCGCCAGCGAGCAGCGGGCGTCCGAAAAGCAGGCCGTGGCGGCCTGAACCGGTTCCTGGAGAGAGATGTGTTGCATCCCATCGTGACAGCCGTGGCCTGCAGCCCGACGCACGGGTTCAGCAAGCCGGTGGTGCCGGCCATCATGTTGCTGAAAGGGCTGGGCGTGGAAGGCGACGCCCACATGGGCGTTACGGTCAAGCACCGCTCCCGCGTCAAGGCGGATCCCGCCCAGCCCAATCTGCGGCAGGTCCACCTGATCCACGGCGAGCTGCACGACGAGCTGCAGCTTGCCGGTTTCAACGTGGCCGAAGGCACCATGGGCGAGAACATCACCACCCGTGGCATCGACCTGCTGGGCCTGCCGCGCGGGGCGCGCCTGCATATCGGCGCGGATGCGGTGGTCGAGATCACCGGTCTGCGCAATCCCTGCTCCCAGCTCGACAACTACCAGCAGGGCCTGACCGCCGCTGTGCTGGGCCGCCATCCGGACGGCAGCCTGATGCGCCGCGCCGGCATCATGGGCATCGTGATCGAAGGCGGCACGGTGAGCGCCGGCGATCCCATCCTCGTGGCGCTGCCCGACCTGCCGCACCTGCCGCTGGAGCGTGTCTGAACGCCGTCCGCGCAAGGCCGGCCTGTCGCAAAAACATCGCCGATATGCGCAGCCGGGAGGCCGTGCATCTGGTTAAATGACGGGAAAGGCGCGGCCGCGATTTCCGCGGCGCGCCGGCCCTTTTTCCGGAGTTTGCGATGGCACGATTCAATTTCACCCAGGATCCCGAGGAACCCGATCTGTGGGCCGCGGAGAACGTCGCCGCCGGCAAGGGCCGTCCGCCCATCCACGTGATGATCCAGACTGACGGCGAAGAACCCGACAGCAGCGCGTCCAAGGTGGTCAAGGCCATCATCGATGACCTCGACGACCAGATCCTGGCTGCGGCCGAATTCCTGCTGGAAAACTACTCCTACGAGCACTACAAGAAGCTCGGCCTGGACGACAACCAGCTGCTGCAGGAAGAAACCCCCGAAGCCATGGCCCAGCATGCCGTGCTGCGCGCGCTGTGGCTGTTCGACGAAGACGGCGACGGCTATGAACTGTGGTTCACGCTGCCCTGGGATCCGGTGCACACCTACGACGTGGAATTCGAGGACGGCGCGCCCGTCTCGTGCTCGGTCAACGACTAGGGCGTACAGCGCCTAGGGCCGGTCCAGCTCGAACTTCGTCGCCTGGCTCTGGCCCAGCGAATCGTCATAGCGGTACAGCATCTTCAGGGTCTTGCCCTTGCGGACCGTGTTGGCGGCGGTGTTCTCCAGCACCACGTCGATCTCGCGGCCGACGAATTCGGTGCAGTCGGTATCGGCGCGGGCGCCATCGGGGATGTCCGCGTTCCTGACCTTCAAGCGAAACATCAGTTGCGTCAGTTCCGTACCGTCGGTGCGGTACTGGCGCATCACCACGGGCAGGTTGGCCACGGTGCCGCCCAGCTCGCAGGAAATGCGGGTCCAGGCGTGGGAGGCGGGCGCGGCGGACATTAGGGCCGCGGCTGCCAGGGCGCAGCGCAGGCTAAGGCGTTTCATGGCATGAGGACTGAGCGTGGCGCCCATGCGCGCCGCGCCGGGATGGGAAGCGAAGGGCTTATATGTTGCTCCCCGCCATGGCGCCGGTCAAGCTGGCGCTAGCCATGAAAAAAAACGGGCCATGCGGCCCGTTTTTCATTGCCCGCTGCGTCAGGCGTTCTGGCGTGCGGCCTGGCCCGCGGGGGCTTCCTCGGCCGCGGCGGACTCGGTATCGGCCGTGTCTTCGCGATTGCCTTCCAGCTTGGAGATCACGGCGGTGGCCAGGCTGTTGCCGACCACGTTGGTGGCGGTGCGGCCCATGTCGAAGAACTGGTCGATGCCCATGATCAGCAGCAGGCCCGCTTCCGGCAGATGGAACATCGGCAGGGTCGCGGCCACCACCACGAGCGAGGCGCGCGCCACGCCGGCCATGCCTTTGCTGGTCACCATCAGCACCAGCAGCAGGGTCAGCTGCTGCGTAAAGCTCATCTGGATGTTGTAGGCCTGGGCGATGAACAGTACCGCGAAGGACTGGTACATCATCGAGCCGTCCAGGTTGAAGGAGTAGCCCAGCGGCAGCACGAAGCCCGAGATGCGCTTGGGCACGCCGAAACGCGTCAGCGCCTCGATGGTCTTGGGGTAGGCCGATTCGCTGCTGGCCGTGGAAAACGCCAGCAGCGTGGGCTCTTTGATCAAACCGCCCAGGCGGAAGGTCGACTTGCCCAGGAACAGATAGCCCACGGCGAACAGAATGGCCCACAGCAGCGCCAGGCCCAGGTAGAACTCGCCTATCAGCTTGCCGTAGCTCACCAGCACGCCCAGGCCCTCGGTGGTGATGGCGGCGGCCATGGCGGCGAACACGCCCAGGGGCGCAAAGCGCATCACGTAGTCCGTCACCCGGAACATGATCTTGGCCAGCTCGTCGATCAGGTTGTAGATGGTGTTGTGGCCCTTGCCGCGGATGAAGGACAGGGCGGCGCCGAAGAACAGCGAGAACACCAGGATCTGCAGGATCTCGTTGTTGGCCATGGCCTCGGCGATGCTGCGCGGGAATACGTGCGTGATGAAGGCCTTGAGCGTGAAGTCGCCCGTCTTCAGGCCTGAGGTCAGGTTCGCGTCCGGCAGCGCCAGGTTCATGTGCGCGCCGGGCTGGAAGATGTTGACCAGCGCCAGGCCCAGCAGCAGCGACAGGGCCGAGGCGGCGATGAACCAGACCATGGCGCGCATGCCGATGCGGCCCACGGCGCTGGCGTCGCTCATGCTGGCCAGGCCGGTCACCAGGGTGGCGAAGACCAGCGGCGCGATGATCATCTTGATCATGCGCAGGAAGATGTCGGTGACGAGACTGAAGTACGAGGCGATCTGCAAGGCCTCTTTCTCGTTCTGCGCGTAGTTGTGGCAGAAATAGCCCACCACGATGCCCAGCACCATGGCGATGCCGATGTAACGCGTCAGCTTCTTAGTGTTCATGATCAAAACGGAAAACAGGGATCGTTTGCCTGGCCCGGCAGGGCGGGCGCGCCGGCAAGAGGCGGGCAAGAGGATCCGGAGAGGGAATGCCAGGGTAGGCCGAGAGGCCCGGGTTTACCCTTGGGGCGCGATCTTAACGCCGCGCACCTGACACGTAGTTGTCAGATCGGGGACGGATAAGGCGGCTTACCCGGGAGCGGCTTCGGGACCGGCGATGTCGAAGTTGTATCAATTTGGAACTGCTGCGCTATCGCTCGCGCTCATGCCAGAATGGGCCGATCCCGGCGTGCGCGGCAGCGGCGCAGGGCAACACGAACAACAGGCCCCTGCGCGGGGCCGCACAAGGAGACCAGGCAATGCCGAAACGCGAATTGTCCGTGCTGGCGTCCGGATACACCTATCTGGAGGGGCTGCGCTGGCACGAAAACCGCTTGTGGGCGTCGGACTTCTATACCGAGCAGGTCATCGCCGTGGACCTGGATGGCACGGTCGAGCAGATCTGCAAGGTGCCGCAGCAGCCGTCCGGGCTGGGCTGGCTGCCGGACGGCCGCCTGCTGATCGCGTCCATGAAGGACCGCAAGCTCTTGCGGCGCGAGACGGACGGCACGCTGGCCGTGCACGCCGACCTGTCGGCGTACACCGGAGGCCCGGTCAACGACATGGTGGTGGATGCGCAGGGTCGGGCCTATGTGGGCAATTTCGGTTTCGACCTGATGGCGGGCGAGCCGGTCCGCAATACCGGCATCGTGCGCGTCGATCCCGACGGCTCGGCGCGCCAGGTGGCCGACGGACTGTGCTTTCCCAACGGTTCGTTCATCACGCCGGATGGCAAGACCATGATCGTCAACGAAACCTTCGGCAACCGCATTTCCGAGTTCGACATCCTGGCCGATGGCGGGCTGGGGCCGCGCCGCGACTGGGCCGATTTCGGCCCCTTGCCGGCCAGCGACGACCTGGGCGTGTTGATCGCCGCCTCCGCCATCGGACCGGACGGCGGCGCGCTGGACGCGGAAGGGGCCTTGTGGGTGGCTGACGCCATCGGCAAGCGCATCGTGCGCGTGGCGCGCGGCGGCAAGATCCTGGAGCAGATCGACACCGGCGAATTCGGCATCTTCGCCGCCGCCCTGGGCGGGCCGGACGGCCGGACCCTGTTCATGGCGGCCGCGCCCGACTTCATCGAGGCCAACCGCCGGGCCAGGCACGAAGGCTGCATCCTGATGACCCGGGTGGACGTGCCGCACGCCGGTCGGCCGTAGGCGCGGCGGTTTCTGGCGCGGCGCAAGCCGCCGCGCCATCGGTCCTTCGGGGGAGCCGAAGGCTGGCCTGAGCCTTTCGTGCTCATCTGAATGGACCGGATACGGGCGGTTGCAAGACCTTTCGTCGAATCCCCCGTAAAATCACCCCATTCAGCAAGTCTTCAATCATCTTTCAATAGACAGTACCTAAGGAGGACCACTCATGGCCCTAGTCTCCATGCGCCAGTTGCTCGACCACGCCGCCGAGCACGGCTACGGCATTCCCGCTTTCAACGTCAACAACCTGGAGCAGGTCCAGGCCATCATGGAAGCCGCTGCGGAGACCGACAGCCCGGTGATCATGCAGGCCTCGGCCGGCGCGCGCAAATACGCGGGCGAAGGCTTCCTGAAGTACCTGATCCAGGCCGCCGTGGAAACCTATCCCCACATCCCCGTGGTCATGCACCAGGATCACGGCCAGTCGCCCAAGATCTGCCAAGGCGCCATCGACCTGGGCTTCTCCAGCGTCATGATGGACGGCTCGCTCAAGGAAGACGGCAAGACCATCGCCGACTACGACTACAACGTCGAAGTGACCAAGAAGGTCGTGGATACCGCCCACAAGCTGGGCGTGACGGTCGAAGGCGAACTGGGCTGCCTGGGTTCCCTGGAAACCATGGAAGGCGACAAGGAAGACGGCCACGGCGCCGACGGCAAGCTGACCATGGATCAGCTGCTGACCGACCCGGAACAAGCCGCCGACTTCGTGCGCCGCACGCAGCTGGACGCCCTGGCCATCGCCATCGGCACCAGCCATGGCGCCTACAAGTTCACGCGCAAGCCCACCGGCGATATCCTGTCGATCTCCCGCATCAAGGAAATCCACGCCCGCCTGCCCAACACCCACCTGGTGATGCACGGCAGCTCCAGCGTGCCGCAGGAACTGCTGGCCGAGATCCGCGAATTCGGCGGCAACATGAAGGAAACCTACGGCGTGCCCGTCGAGGAAATCCAGGAAGCCATCAAGTACGGCGTGCGCAAGATCAATATCGACACCGATATCCGTCTGGCCATGACCGGCGCGATCCGCCGCTTCTTCGCTGAAAACCCGGAAAAGTTCGACCCGCGCGAATACCTGAAGCCGGCCCGCGCCGCCGCCAAGGCGATCTGTGTGGCTCGCTACACCGAATTCGGCACCGCCGGCAACGCCAGCAAGATCAAGGCCCTGCCGCTGACCGAAATCGCCGCGCAATACGCGTCGGGCAAGCTGGCTCAAGTGGTGCAGTAAGCATCTGCCGCAGGCGCATGACGCCAAAAGGCGTCTGGCGCCAAAGCGAAAAAAGGGCGGTCCACCCAGGTGGACCGCCCTTTTTTTGTCTGCGCCGCCGCTAGGGCGCCGGCGAGTTGCGGGGAAAGTGCGGCACGGTACGGTCCACGTGGTGCCAGGACGGGGCCGACTCGGTCCAGAGGGTGGCGCGGGCGCGGAAGGCTTCCGGATCGTCCAGCGAACCGGCCCGCACGATGTCATAGCCCATGCCCGCCGAATTGCCGAACAGCGGAGTGCCGCAGTCCGCACAGAAGCTACGCATCACGGTATGGCCGGATTCGCCGCGGTAGCGGTGCTCTTTGGGGCTACCGCGCAACAGCGTGATGGAGCCGGTCGGGAAGATCAGGGCATGGGCTGGGGCGCCGCCGCTGGAGTATTGGCAGTCCCGGCAATGACAGGTTGCCGCCATGATTGGTTCATCGGTGATGGCGTAGCGGACAGCGCCGCACTGGCAACCGCCGGTCAGGTGTACCTGCGCGTCGGCGTGGGCGCTGCGTTTTAGGGAAGCATCCTGCATACGGCTTTGTCTCCGGCTTGGGGTCAGCGCCGTGACGCGAGAGGCGGCCGGCGCGCATCATAGGGGAGGCAAGAGCCTAACCCGGCCGCCGGGCGGCGTCGAGGGGAGGGCCGGCAAAACCTGCCCATTTGCAGTAACCTATGCGCTTCGCAGGACCCGCGCGCGCCGCGCCGGCCTTGCCCGCAGTTCCCGGATTCCGTTCTACTTCCCGCCCTGGCGCTTGCCCGAGGCGGGAATCTTCATTATTGCCATAGGCCATTCCCGTGACTTCTGCTTTGCATCAATCCAGCATCAAGTCCTTGCCGCTGCTGGGCCGCGGTAAGGTGCGCGACATGTACGCGGTGGGCGACGACAAGTTGCTGATCGTCGCATCGGATCGCATCTCCGCGTTTGACGTGATTCTTGACGACCCCATCCCCGGCAAGGGACAGGTGCTGACCGAACTGACCGAGTTCTGGCTGCAGAAGCTGGCCCACATCCTGCCGAACCACTCCACCGGCATCAAGCCCGAAGACGTGGTCGCGCCGGACGAAGTCGACCAGGTGCGCGGCCGCGCCGTGGTGGTCAAGCGCTTGAAGCCCATCCTGGTGGAAGCGGTCGCCCGCGGCTACCTGATCGGCTCGGGCTGGAAGGACTACCAGGCCACCGGCGCCGTCTGCGGCATCAAGCTGCCCGCCGGCCTGCAACAGGCAAGCCAGCTGCCCGAACCGATCTTCACGCCCGCCGCCAAGGCCGAGTTCGGCATGCACGACGAGAACGTGGACTTTGCCCACGTGGTCAAGGAAGTCGGCCAGGAAATGGCCGAGCGCATCCGCGACGTGACCCTCAAACTGTATGCCGAAGCCGCCAAGTTCGCGGCCACCAAGGGCATCATCATCGCCGACACCAAGTTCGAATTCGGGCTGGACGACGACGGCACGCTGTATCTGATGGACGAAGTGCTGACGCCGGATTCCTCGCGCTTCTGGCCTGCCGACGGCTACCGCGTGGGCATCAGCCCCCCGTCGTTCGACAAGCAATTCGTGCGTGACTGGCTGGAAACCCAGACCTGGGACAAGACCCCGCCCGCGCCGCGCCTGCCGCAGGACGTGCTGGAAAAGACCGCCGCCAAGTACCGCGAAGCCTTGGACCGCCTGGTCGCCTGAACGCTGCCGGGTAAGGAAAGCCCGCTCCCAAGGCGTCTGGATGAAGAAAATCCGGATCGCACTTCGGTTTTGTGGGGCGGGGTTCTTGAGTCGCCAGCGTCCGGACTGCGGGATTCCGATGCTCGCCCCGGTGGGGCTGCGCTTCGGATCCCTCCGCCCGGCCGCCGGCTCACGGCATCTGCCCCTGAACGGGGTCCAAAACCAACGCATTAGGCGACTGTAGCCGAGGCGGCCCGGAGCCATCCGAAGCGCAGCCCCATTGGGGCGAGCATCGGAATGGCGCAGGGCCGCCTCGGCGGCTAAAGAACTCCGACATCCGCAAGCTCGAGGCCCTGCCGCTTCGGTGTTGTGAGGCGGGGTTCTTGAGTCGCCGGCGTCCGGACTGCGGGATTCCGATGCTCGCCCCAATGGGGCTGCGCTTCGGATCCCTCCGTCCGGACACCGGCTTACAGCATCTACCCATGAACGGGTCTGAAGCCAGCGCATTAGGCGACTGCCAGCCGAGGACCCAGGAGCCATCCGAAGCGCAGCCCCATTGGGGCGAGCATCGGAATGGCGCAGGGCCGCCTCGGCGGCTAAAGAACTCCGACATCCGCAAGCTCGAGGCTCTGCCGCTTCGGTGTTGTGAGGCGGGGTTCTTGAGTCGCCGGCGTCCGGACTGCGGGATTCCGATGCTCGCCCCGGTGGGGCTGCGCTTCGGATCCCTCCACCCGGACACCGGCTTACAGCATCTACCTATGAACGGGGTCTGAGGCCAACGCATTAGGCGATTGCCAGCCGAGGACCTCGAAGCCATCCGAAGCGCAGCCCCACCGGGGCGAGCATCGGAATGGCGCAGGGCAGCCTCGGCGGCTAAAGAACCCTGACGCCCGCAAGCTCGAAGCCCTACCGCTTCGCCCCCAGCAAGTTGGATTTACGTCCAACTTACCGCGGCCGGTCCAGATGGAGCGGTTTTTTCGACCCGAAAAGCGCTTGCCCTGCAAGTGTTATCAGGGCTTTCGATAGGATTTATTGCGAATTGTGACGTTATAATTCCCGGCTGCTTGCATGGGGACGTTCCCCAGAAAGGAGCTCCCAGCATGGTAATGATGTTGCCTTTCCTGACTGGCCTGATCGCGGTGTGGTTCGGCATGCTAGGCAGGCGCCGCCCCTGCGTGACCTTCTGGCTGCTGACGCTGGCGCTGTTCGCCGGCTGGTGCCAGTACCACATGACCAGCCCTCTGGCCTTGTCGTTCTGAGGGCGGGGCAATGATCTTCTCCCGCAATCCCGCGCGCGGCTCGCGCGTCCTCAATGGCCTGGCGCTGCTGGGCGTCACCAGCGCCCTGGGCATGGCCTTCTTCTGGCAGATCGCCTACGACGAGCTGCCTTGTCCGCTGTGCCTGTTGCAGCGCGTGGCGCTGCTGCTTGCGGGCGTGGGCTTCTTGCTGAACATGCGGTTGGGGCCTTCGCCCATGCACTATGCGATGAGCATCGCGGCCGCATTGGGCGGCATGCTGGCCGCCGGCCGGCAAGTGCTGCTGCACATCGCGCCGGGCGATCCGGGCTACGGCTCGCCCTTCCTGGGCCTGCACTTCTACACCTGGGCGTTCATCGCCTTTGCCGCCATCATCGTGTTCTGCGCCGTGATGCTGGCAGTCGACCGCAAATGGGGCGACAACATGCTGCGCAAGCCGGTGTCGGTGCTGGGCGTGCTGGTCATGGCCCTGTTTTTCCTGGTGGCGCTGGCCAATGTGGGCAGCACCACGCTGGAGTGCGGTTTCGGGCCTTGCCCGGACAACCCCACGAGCTATCAATGGCTGGATTCCGCCTCCGCGACATAGCCCTTGCCGGTGCCGGGTAAAATACCGGGTTTCGCGGCATCCGTCCGCGGTCCTTTGACTTTCCGCGGCCCTGCGCCGCGGTCTCAACTCTACGACACCGGTTATGACAGCCAAGACTTCCGCAGCGGCAGAGGCCACCCCCGTGGTGGGCGTGATTATGGGTTCTTCCAGCGATTGGGAGGTCATGAAGCACGCGGTCACGATGCTGGAGGATTTTGGCGTTCCCCATGAGGCGCGCGTGATCTCCGCGCACCGCATGCCGCAGGACATGGCCGAGTACGGCGCGGCGGCGCATGCCCGCGGCCTGCGCGGCATCATCGCCGGCGCCGGCGGCGCGGCGCACCTGCCGGGCATGATGGCCGCCCTGACCGAAGTGCCGGTGTTCGGCGTGCCGGTGCCGTCCAAGTACCTGCGCGGCGAGGATTCGCTGCTGTCCATCGTGCAAATGCCCAAGGGCGTGCCGGTGGCCACTTTCGCGATCGGCGAGGCCGGCGCGGCCAATGCCGCGCTGCACCTGATCGCTACCCTGGCCGGCACGGACGCGGGCTTGCACAAGAAGCTGGTGGCGTTCCGCGCCCGCCAGACGCAAGCCGCGCGCGACATGAAGGTTCCGCCCGAGGCCTGATCAGAATGACTCAATCGACTGCTTTCATGATTGCTCCCGGCGGCTGGCTGGGATTGCTGGGCGGCGGCCAACTGGGCCGCATGTTCTGCCACGCGGCCCAGAGCCTGGGCTACAAGGTCGCGGTGCTGGACCCGGCCGCCGAATGCCCGGCGGGCATGGTGGCCGACCTGCACATCCAGGCGGCCTATGACGACGAGGCTGGCCTCGAGCGCCTGGCCCAGACCTGTCAGGCCGTCACCACCGAGTTCGAGAACGTGCCTGCGGACAGCCTGCGCACGCTGGCCACGCGCTGCCGCGTCAGCCCGGCCGGAGACGCCGTGGCCATCGTGCAGGACCGCATCGCCGAAAAGACGTTCATTGCCTCGCAAGGCATTGCTGTCGCGCCGCACGCCGCGATCCGCAGCGAAGCCGACCTGCGCGCAGCGCCCCAAGGGCTGTTTCCGGGCATCCTGAAAGTCGCGCGCCTGGGTTACGACGGCAAGGGCCAGGCCCGCATCAACACGCGCGAGGAAGCGCTGGCGGCCTTCGCCGAATTCGGCGGCGTGGCCTGCGTGCTGGAAGCGCTGATGCCGCTGGACTACGAAATTTCCGTGGTGCTGGCGCGCGGCTTCGATGGCGCGAGCGTGGTGTTCCCGGTGGCGCGCAACGTGCACCGCGACGGCATCCTGGCGGTGTCGACCGCGGCGCCGGTGCAGCAGGACGCAGCCCATGCCGAAAGGCAGGCCCGCGCCACGCAGGCCGCGCAAGCCATCGCGCAGGGGTTGGGCTACCACGGCGTGCTGTGCGTGGAATTCTTCGTGCTCAAGGACGGCAGCCTGATCGTCAACGAGATCGCGCCGCGCCCGCACAACAGCGGCCACTACACCATGGATGCCTGCCTCAGCAGCCAGTTCGAGCAGCAGGCGCGCGCCATGGCCGGCCTGCCGCTGGGCGGCTCCGACCTGTTGGCGCCCGCCGTCATGCTGAACATCCTGGGCGACATCTGGTATCCGTCGGCCACCGCCACGGCGCAGCGCGAACCCGATTGGGCCGCCGCGCTGGCCGTGCCAACCGCCAAGCTGCACCTGTACGGCAAGCGCGAAGCGCGCCGTGGCCGCAAGATGGGCCACATCACGATCGTGGCGCCCACGCTGCAGCAGGCTCGCGACGACGCCGCCCGCGTGGCGGCGGCGCTGGGCATGCAGGCTCCCGAGTAAAGCGCGGATTCCATGACTTCCTTGTCCCCGTCAGCGTCCGCCACCGCCGCGGAGATCGCCCACGCCGCCCAGCGCATGCTGGACGGCGAGCTGGCCGCATTTCCCACCGAGACCGTCTACGGCCTGGGCGCGGACGCGGAAAACCCGCAAGCGGTCGCCAAGATCTACGCCGCCAAGGGCCGGCCTTCCAACCATCCCGTCATTGTGCACATCGCGCCGCAAGGCGATCTGTCGTACTGGGCGGCGGAAGTGCCGCAAGAGGCGCGCCTGCTGATCGACGCCTTCTGGCCCGGTCCGCTCACGTTGATTCTCAAGCGCGCGCCGCACATCGTCGACACGGTCAGCGGCGGCCAGGACAGCATCGGCATCCGCTGCCCCTCGCATCCGGTGGCGCAGGCGCTGCTGGAGGCTTTTGCCGCGGGCAAGCCCAACGGGCAGGGCGGCGTCGCGGCGCCATCTGCCAACAAGTTCGGCCAGGTGTCGCCGACGCGCGCCGAGCACGTGCGCAGCGAGTTCCCCGAGGAAGTCGCGGCCGGCATGCCGGTGCTGGAAGGGGGCGCCTCGGAAGTGGGCATCGAGTCCACCATCCTTGACCTGTCGCGCCTGGACCGCGGCGCCGGCCCCGTGCTGCTGCGTCCCGGCCACATCAGCGCCGCGCAGATCGAGGCCGTGCTGGGCGTGCAGGTCTTCGCGCCCGACGCCGCCGCGCCCAGGGCATCGGGCACGCTGAAGGCGCACTACGCGCCGCGCACGGCGCTGGAGCTGGCTTCCGACGCACGCCTGCGGGACGTGGTGCAGGGGCAGGGCCTGCCCGAAGGCAAGGTCGTGGTGGTCGCCTACGGCGATCGCCCCGATGCGCTTGACGGGCGGGTGCAGTGGCAGGGCGTGCCAGCCGATCCGGCGCGCTATGCGCAGGCGCTTTACGGCCTGCTGCGCGACCTGGACAAGCAGGGCTACGCCCGCATCATCGTGCAGGCGCCGCCTGCCACCGATGACTGGCACGCGGTCAACGACCGCATCGGCCGCGCCGCCGCTGCCTTCACGCTGGATACGACGGACCTGTAGGCCTTGCGCCTCAGGCCGCCAGGAACTCCCCGATCCGCTCCACCGCCTGCCGCAACGGCGGCAGGAACTCCTCCGTCAGCCGGTTCAGCGGCACCCGCGCCGCCTTGACACTGACGTTGACCGCGCCGCAGGCCTTGCCGCTGGCCGAGCGCACCGCCACGGAGATGGCGCGCACGTTCAGTTCCAGTTCCTGGTCGACGACGGCGTAGTCCTGCTCGCGGATGCGCGCGAGTTCGGCGCGCAGCTTGTCCTCGGTGACCAGCGTGAATTCCGTGTACGGCTGAAGCTCGGTCGCGGCGAA
Organism: Achromobacter sp. ACM03; assembly: GCF_014851665.1. Classification (NCBI taxonomy): domain Bacteria; kingdom Pseudomonadati; phylum Pseudomonadota; class Betaproteobacteria; order Burkholderiales; family Alcaligenaceae; genus Achromobacter; species Achromobacter sp. ACM03. Next base: position 1,424,052 of record NZ_JACVAD010000002.1, read on the forward strand.
GTAGCGGGCCAGCGCGGGTTCAGGCAATTGCGCCAGCAGCACCCGGCCGATCGAGGTGCAGTACGCCGGCAGCCTGCTGCCCAGCCCCATCGAGGTCGCCAGCAGGCGGGTCACCTCGGAACGCGCCAGGTACAGCATCTCGTGGCCTTCCATGATGGCCAGCGCGCAGGTCTCGTTGATCGTGGCGCTGAGTTCTTCCAGCACCGGCTGCGCCAGCGACACAAAGGGCGTGGACGAGAAATAGGCGTAGCCCAGGCCCAGGATGCGCGGGGTCAGTACATAGAGCCTGCCGTGCTGTTCGGCGATGCCCAACAGGATCAGCGTGTGCAGGCAGCGCTGTACCACGGCGCGCGGCAAGCCGGCGCGGCGGCTCAGTTCGGCCGCGGTCTGCGGATGGCGGCGGGTGCCGAAGGCGCGGATCACATGCAGCCCGCGCGCCAGCGTCAGCATGTAATCCGGATCGCCGCGCAGCTGGTCGGGATGGTCTTCCGCCGCGAGCGGCGCGGCGTAGCCGGGCGGCGGAAGATTGGGCCGCATCAGGCTGCGCGCAATGGCGCGCCGGTGCGCGCCTGGAGGGCTGAGAGGGTCATGCCGTCGATCATATCCCGAACCACCAGCCCGTCCGGCGTGACCTCGATGACGGCCAGGTCGGTATAGATGCGGTCCACCACGCCGGCGCCTGTCAGCGGATAGGTGCAGCGCTCGACGATCTTGGGTTCGCCGCTTTTGCTGTTGTGTTCCATCATGATGTAGACGCTGCGCGCGCCCACGGCCAGGTCCATCGCGCCGCCCACGGCCGGCGCTTCTCCCGGCTTGGCCAGCGACCAGTTGGCCAGGTCGCCGTTGGCGGCGACCTGCATGCCGCCCATGACGCAGATGTCCAGGTGGCCGCCGCGCATCATCGCGAACGAATCGGCGTGATGGAAATACGCGCCGCCTTCCAGCAGGGTCACGGGCTGCTTGCCGGCGTTGATCAGGTCCAGGTTGATGTCGGCCTCGGCGGGTGGCGGGCCCATGCCCAGGATGCCGTTTTCGCTGTGCAGCACGATCTCGCGGCCGGCGGGCAGGTGGGCGGCCACCAGCACCGGCATGCCGATGCCCAGGTTGACATAGCTGCCGTCGGGAATGTCCTGGGCCAGGCGGCGCGCCATGGCCTCGCGGGTCAGGGGTTGGAACATGCGGATTCCTTTGCGGTTCGGCCAGCCCTAGCTGGAAAAGGCGGCGTTGGCGACCTGGGTGACGCGCTTGACGAAGATGCCCGGCGTCACCACGGCCTCGGGCGACAGCTCGCCCAGCGCGACCTGGGCGCGCACCTGCACGATGGCGGTCTTGGCCGCCATGCACATGACCGGGCCGAAGTTGCGCGCGCTCTTGTTGTAGGTGAGGTTGCCCCAGCGGTCGGCCAGGTCGGCCTTTACCAACGCGAAGTCGCCATGCAGGGGCTGTTCGAAGACGTGGCCACGGCCGTCGATCATGCGCGTTTCCTTGCCGCGCGCCAGTTCGGTGCCGTAGGCTGTGGGCGTGTAGAACCCGCCCAGGCCCGCGCCGGCCGCCCGCAGGCGTTCGGCGATGGTGCCTTGCGGCACGCATTCCAGTTCGATACGACCCTGGCGGTAGAACTCGTCGAAGACCCAGGAGTGCGAGGCCTTGGGAAAGGAGCAGATCACCTTGCGCACGCGCCCGGCCTTGATCAACGCCGCCAGGCCGGTTTCGTGGTTGCCGGCGTTGTTGCTGACCACGGTGAGCTCGCGCGCGCCCTGCGCGATCAGCGCGTGGATCAGTTCGGTGGGCATGCCGGCGCCGCCGAAGCCGCTGATCAGCACGGTGGCGCCGTCGTGCACGTCCGCAACGGCGGTCTCGGGAGTGTCGTAGAACTTGTCGATCATGCGGGGCTCCTGCGCTTTCAGTCCACGGTGATACGCGCCTGCTTGATGATCCCGGCGTAGCGCGTCGAGTCCGTCTTCATCAGGTCGGCGAATTGCGCGGTGGTGCCGCTGACCGGCAGGAAGCCCGCGTCCAGGAATTTCTGCCTGACGTCGGGCTCCTTGACGATCTCGCTGATCTCGCGCGCCATGCGGTCGATGACCGGCGTGGGCGTGCCGGCCGGCGCCATCAGGCCCGCCCACGAACCGGTGACGAAGCCGGGCAGGCCGGCTTCTTCCATGGTCGGGATCGAGGGCTCGGTCGGCCAGCGCTGCTTGCCGGTGAACGCCAGCGCCTTCAGCCGGTTCTGCTTGACGTACTGCATGGGCACGAGGATCGGATCGAAGACCATGGACACGCGGCCGCCCAGCAGGTCCGCCAGGATGGGGGCGCTGCCTTTGTAGGCCACGTGCGTCATGGTGATCTTGCTTTGCAGCGCGAAGTCCGCGCCGGTCAGGTGCGCGCTGGAACCGTTGCCGCTGGAGGCATAGGTGAGCTTGTCCGGATTCTTGCGGGCATAGTCGACCAGTTCGGCCACCGTCTTCACGGGAATGTCTTCGGCCACGAACAGGAACAGGGGCAGGTCCGCCATCTGCACCACGGGCGTCAGGTCGGCGGGCTTGTAGCCCAGTTTGTATAGATGGAAATTGATGATGTAGGCGGGCAGGATGGAAAGAAAGGTGTAGCCGTCCGGCTCCGCCTTCGCGGCGATGGCGGCCCCCACGCTGCTGTTGGCGCCGGGGCGGTTCTCGATGATGATGGTCTGCTTCAGGCGCGGGCCGAGCTTGTCCATCACGATGCGCGTGACGATATCGGTCGAGCCACCCGGCGTGTACGGCACGATGACTTTGATCGGCTTGCTGGGCCAGTCGTCTGCGGCGTGAACGCCAGCGCCGGCGGCCAGGCCGGCGGCCGCCAGGGCCGTGCCCAGCAGGGATTTGAGGGTGCTGCGGCGGGACTGCAAGTGGCTTGCATGGGTCATGGGTTGGGTCTCCTCCATGAATCGGCCGCTCGCGTAGTCGCGGCCGTTATTTTTTGAGAGATCGCGGCGCCGGCAGCGGCGGGCCCGGGACGCGAAAAAAGTATGGCACCAAGGCAAGCGGCCATCGCGGTCTGGCGGGCGGATAAAGTTCGTTCACCGGACAGGTCTGCAACCTTCAGGAATCGCGCCCCGTCCTCCGGGTTTCCACTAGGCGCCTTCGCGTTGTTCACGCCGTGGACATGGCTTAATCTGGCGGCCGGCCCAGTAAGGCAGGGCTCGGTTTCAACCGCAGTCGGCTTACAAGCCGGCGCGGCATCCATACTCAGGAGAAGTGATCATGAAGCGGTCCATCTTGTTTGCAGCCGGCGCCTTGGCCCTGGCTTGCGCATCCCAGGCGGCGGTGGCGGGGCCCACCCTCGATGCCGTGAAGAAAAAAGGATTCGTGCAGTGCGGCCTGACCGACGGCGTATCCGGCTTTTCGGCGACCAACAGCAAGGGCGAATGGGAAGGCATGGACGTGGACATCTGCCGCGCGGTCGCGGCGGCGGTGTTCGGTGATCCGACCAAATTCAAGGGCACGCCGCTGTCCACCCAGCAACGCTTCACGGCGCTGCAATCGGGCGAGGTGGACGTGCTGCTGCGCACCGTCACGCTGACGCAGACCCGCGACACGTCGCTGGGCCTGGCGGCCGTGGCGGCCAGCTTCTACGACGGCCAGGGCATCCTGGTGAGCAAGAAGCTGGGCGTCAAGAGCGCCAAGGAACTCAACGGCGCCACGGTCTGCGTGCAGCCCGGCACCACCACCGAGCTCAACCTGGCCGACTGGTTCCGCACCAACAACATCGAATTCAAGCCGGTGGTGATCGACAAGGTGACCGAGGTCGTGCGCGCCTTCGAATCGGGCCGCTGCGACGCCTTCACCGACGACGCCTCGCAACTGGCCGCGGTGCGCGCCACCCAGGTCGCCAAGCCGGACGACTACGAGATCCTGCCGGAACGCTTCTCCAAGGAGCCGCTGGGTCCCATGGTGCGCCAGGGCGACGAGAACTGGCTGGGCATCGTGCGTTGGACGCTGTTCGCGCTGATGGAGGCCGAGGAATACGGCATCACCCAGAAGAACGTCGACGAAATGTTGAAGAGCAACAACCCCAACATCGCCCGCATCCTGGGCGTGACGCCGGGGGCGGGCAAGAACATGGGGCTGGATGAGAAGTGGGCCTACAACGCCATCAAGGCAGTGGGCAACTACAGCGAAGTGTTCGAGCGCAACGTGGGCAAGGACAGCAAGCTCGGCCTGCAACGCGGCACCAATGCGTTGTGGAACAAGGGCGGCGCCATGTATCCCTGGCCGATCCGCTAAGGTTCGCGCCAGCCAGGACGGCCCGGATTTCCGGGCCGTTTTTTTATGGCATCGCCACGCGATACGTCTGCACCGTATTGCGGTACGCTATGCGCTTTCCACTGGACGGCCCACGCGCCATGACGCAGACCCGAAACGCCGAGGATTCCCCACTGTTCATCGCCGCGCTGGCGCGCGGCGTCTCCGTCCTGCGGGCCTTCAGCGAGGGGCAGCCCGCCATGACCTTGCCGGAGCTGGCCGAAGCGACCGGACTGAGCAAGAGTTCGGTGCAGCGCTTCACCCACACGCTGTGGACGCTGGGCTATCTGCGCAAGGACCCCTTGAGCAAGAAGTTCTCGCTGGGGCCCTGGTCGCTGGAGCTGGGCATGAAGTACGTGCAGACCAGCCCGCTGGTGCTGGGCGGCAATCCCTTCCTGCACACGCTCAACCGCAACAGCCAGGAAACCTGCAGCCTGGCCGAGCCCGACGGTCTGGACATGGCGTACGTGGCGCGCTTTGCCACCCACAAGGAAATGTTCGTGAACATGCCGGTGGGCATGCGCCTGCCGCTGTACTGCACGGCGGCGGGCCGGGCGGTGCTGGCCAGGCTGGATCCCGCGGTCGCGCGCGGTCTCCTGGAACGGTGCGACCGCAAGGCCTACACGGCCGCCACCATCACAAGCATGGACGAACTCCTGGCCGAGCTGGAGTTTGCCCGCAGGCACGGCTATGCGCGCTCCAACGGCGAGTTCTATCCGGGCGACATCACGGTCAGCGCCGCGGTGCTGGATGCCGGTGGCACGCCGGTAGGCGCGGTCAACGTATCGGTGCCGTCCAGCCGCTGGTCGTTCGAGCAGGCGCAGGCGGTGTTCGGTCCGCAAGTGGTGGAAACGGCGCACGCCATCAGCGCGTCGCGCACGCTGGGGCGGTCGCGCCCCTTCTATGAAATGGAGCCGCCGGGCGGCGCCCTGCGCGACGCGATGCCGTTCGCGGGCGACGAGGCCTGATTCCAGGAGGCCCGGGTCCCGGACGCGCCGACCACGCGCGTTCGTTATTCATACTAATTTAGTCGGATATAAAACTGCTGATTAGGGGAAACTCCCTAATTGGCCGGATGCTTGTACGCACGCTACTCTTATTTCGACACGATCATATCGCACAGCGATTTGATTGAATCTAAATAGTGATCCCAGCCTTATCCAGGGCAGCGGTCGTCACCCAGGAGCCGAGTTGTGCAGCAGCCAGCCGAAGTCTGTTTTCATCCCGTCGCCGGGTTCATGGGCCTGCCTGCCGTCCGCGCCGCGGGCACGGGCGCGGCGCGCGCCTGCGTGGTCGGCATTCCCTTCGATTGCGGCACGCATCCGTTCCGGGTCGGATCGCGCCAGGGGCCGGACGCGATCCGTGAGCAGTCCAGGCTGCTGCGGCCGGTGGATATCTTCCGGCGCCACGGCATCGACAACCCGCCGGAATTCCTGCGCGCCATCGACGTGGGCAATGTGGCCTGCCATCCGGGCGATCCGGACGCCTCCTATCCGCTGATCGAGGCCGGCATAGGCGCCATCCTGGATTCGGGCGCCATACCGATTTCCATGGGAGGCGATGGCGCGGTCACCTTGCCGCAGCTGCGCGCCGTGGCGCGCCGCCATCCGGATTTCGTGGTGCTGCATTTCGATTCGCACACCGACACCTATCCCATCCCTGGCTACAACACGGCCACTACGTTCACACGCGCCGCTGAAGAGGGGCTGCTGGACGTGGCCTCCAGCTTTCACATCGGCACGCGCGGCAGTTCCTTCATGCCGGGCGTGTTGGAGTTCGGGCGCGAGGTCGGCTACACGATCCTGCCTTATGACGACTTCGACCAGGACCAGAAGGGCGCGCTGGCCAACATCAAGCAGCGCATCGGCCAGCGGCCCGTGTACCTGTGCTTCGACATGGACATCTTCGATCCTTCTTGCGCGCCGGGCGTGTGCACGCCGGAGTGGGGCGGACTTACGGCCAAGGAAGGGCTGGCGCTGCTGCGCCAGCTCGCGGGCCTGAACTTCGTGGCGTTCGACGTGAACACCGTGTCGCCGCCGCAAGACGTGCAGGGGGCCACGGCCTTCCTGGCAGCCACCGTCATGCAGGAATTCTGCGCGCTGGCGGCGGTAGCGGTGCAGCAGTATCCGCAGGGGCGTCCGGCCTGAGCCGGCAGCGCCACGCCAACCAATTCATCCAAGGGGAAAACGATGAAACTCAAATCCATTCTGCTGGGCCTGGCTGTAGCCGGCCTGCTGGCCCAGGGCGGCGCGCAGGCGCGCACGCTGGACGAGATCCGCGCGGACCAGAGCCTGAACGTCGTCACCACGGCGTCCGCGCCGCCGCACGGCTTCAAGAATCCGAAGTCGAACCAGCTGGAGGGCATCATGGTGGACGTGGCCGCGGCCGTGGCCAAGCACCTGAAGGTGTCGGACAAGCTGTCCGACGTGCCGTTCTCCGGCCTGATTCCCACGCTGACCTCGGGCCGCGCCGACGTGATGTCCGCGCCGCTCTTCATCACCGAGGAACGCGCCCGCGCCATCGATTTCTCGGCGCCGGTCTATGAATGGGGCGAGGGCATCGTGGTCAGCGACAAGGCCGACAAGAAGTACGCCAAGTTCGAAGACATGAAGGGCCAGCGCGTCGGCGTGCTGGTGGACTCGGTGCAGTTCAACATGATCAAGGACATGCCCGGCACCAAGGTGTCCACCTACCAGGACTATTCCACGCTGCTGGCCGACGTGCGCGCCGGCCGCATCGACCTCGGCATCGTGGATCCGCCCAGCATCATCTACCAGATCAAGACCAAGAACATCCCCGGCGTGAAGCTGGACACGGGCTATCAGCCGCAGCGCAAGTGGCAGGTGGGCATGGCGGTGCAGAAGGGCAACGCCGCGCTGCTGGAGGCGGTCAACGGCGCGCTGGCACAGATGAAACAGAACGGCGAGCTCGCCGCCATCGGGCAGAAGTGGGGCGTGGCCGACCTGATGAGCAAGTGACGCCGTACCGGCACGGATAAGGAGTACGACTTGGATCTCGCGACCCTGCGCATGTACCTGACCCCCCTCGCCGAGGGCACGGTCTGGACCCTGGCGCTGTTTTTCTCTTCGGCATTCCTGGCGGTGGCCCTGGGCCTGGTCGTCTGTCTGTGCCGCCTGTCGCCGTCGCGGCTGCTCAGCCGTGGCGCGCGTTTCTACATCGACGTGATACGCGGCACGCCGCTGCTGCTGCAGCTGTTCTACATCTACTACGGCCTGCCTGAGATGGGCGTGGTCATCAACGGTTTCGTTGCCGGCGTGTTGGGCCTGACGCTGAACTTCGGCGCCTATCTGGCCGAACTCTTCCGCAGCGGCATCCAGTCGGTGGACAGCGGCCAGTACGAGGCGGCGCGCGCGCTGGGCCTGGGCAAGATGCAGCGGCTGCGCCGCATCGTGCTGCCGCAGGCCTTGCGCACGGTGTTCCCGGCGCTGGGCAACTACGCGCTGGTGCTGATCAAGGAAACCTCGCTGGTGGCCGTCATCAGCGTTTACGAATTGATGCGCGCGGGCGAAATGCTGGCGGGCGCCACCTTCCAGGCGCTGACCGTCTACACCATGGTGGGCGTCATCTACTTCGCCATGTGCAGCGTGCTGTCCTACGTGTTCCGCCGTTCCGAAAAGCGCCTGACCGTGCCGGGCTACTGGAGCGGCGCGGGCGAAAACCATGACATTTCCAAGGCCTGATGCGATGGATGGATTGAACTACGCCGCCCCTATCATCACGATGCAGGGCGTATGCAAATGGTATGGCGACTTCAAGGTGCTGGACGAGCTGGCGCTGGAGGTGTTGCCAGGCGAAAAGCTGATCCTGTGCGGGCCGTCCGGCTCCGGCAAGTCCACCACCATCCGGCTCTTGAACCGGCTCGAGGAACACCAGCAAGGCCGCATCGTCGTCGACGGCATCGAGCTGAACGACGACCTGAAGAACATCGAGCGCATCCGCGCCGAGGTCGGCATGGTGTTCCAGCACTTCAACCTGTTTCCGCACCTGACCGTGCTGGACAATTGCACGCTGGCGCCGATGCTGGTGAAGGGCGTGCCGCGCGAGGAAGCCGAGGCCCGCGCCATGGAATACCTGGAGCGCGTCAAGATTCCGCAGCACGCCTCCAAGTACCCGGGCCAGCTGTCCGGCGGCCAGAAGCAGCGCGTGGCGATTGCGCGGGCGCTGTGCATGCGGCCCAAGATCATGCTGTTCGACGAGCCCACATCCGCGCTGGACCCCGAGATGGTCAAGGAAGTGCTGGACACCATGGTGGCGCTGGCGCGCGACGGCATGACCATGGTGTGCGTGACGCATGAAATGGGTTTCGCGCGCGAGGTCGGCGACCGCGTGGTCTTCATGGACCAGGGCGCCATCGTCGAGGCCGACACGCCGGACAATTTCTTCCGCGCGCCGCGCACCGAACGCGCGCAGGCCTTCCTGGGGCAGATACTGGGTTGATCGGGCCTTTCAAATTCCGTTTGGCGGAACCTGTGGAATGGTTCCATGACGGCGGCCTGAAATGGCTCTAGCCGGTTTCGGCTACGCTACCTATCATGCATGTCACGCGGGCGCGCATGCGCCCATGCACCGCCAATGGAAAATGATCAGGGAAAAACGATGAACGGCGCTGATAGTCTTTGCGATACCTTGCTGGCCAACGACGTGGATGTTTGCTTCGCGAACCCCGGCACATCCGAAATGCACTTTGTCGCGGCATTGGATCGCAAGCCGAAGATGCGCTGCGTGCTGGGCCTGTTCGAAGGCGTGGTGACCGGCGCGGCCGACGGCTACGCGCGCATGGCCGACAAGCCTGCCGCGACGCTGCTGCACCTGGGCCCGGGCCTGGGCAACGGGCTGGCCAACCTGCACAACGCCAAGCGCGCCCGCACGCCCATGGTCAACATCGTGGGCGACCACGCCACCTATCACGTCCAGTACGACGCGCCGCTGACCAGCGACGTCGAAGGCGTCGCGCGCCCGATGTCGCATTGGGTCAAGCGCACCACCAAGGCCGCCGACCTGTCCGCCGACGCCGCTGAGGCCGTGGGCGTGGCGCGCCGCTCGCCGGGCAACATCGCCACGCTGATCCTGCCCGCCGACGCGGCCTGGACGGACTTGCCGGAAAACACCGCGCCGGTGCTGGCCAAGAGCGAGGCCTTGGCCCAGACCTCGGCCGACGCGGTGCGCGCGGCGGTTGCCGCGATCCGCTCGGGCGAAGTCACGACGCTGATGCTGGGCGGTTCCGCGCTGCGTGAACGCGCGCTGAACGCCGCCGGCCGTATCGCGCGCGCCACCGGCGTGCGGCTGGTGTCGGAAACCTCCAACCGCCGCATCGAGCGCGGCGGCTCGCGCACGCCGGTGGACCGCCTGCCGTATCCGATCGACCTGGCGGTGGCCAAGCTGAAGGACGTGCGCCATCTGGTGCTGGTGGGCGCGAAAGCGCCGGTCGGCTTCTTTGCCTATCCCGGCAAGCCCAGCCTGCTGGCGCCGCCCGACTGCAAGCAGGTGGTGCTGGGCACGCCCGAGCAGGACCTGGCGCATGCGCTGGAGTGGCTGGCCGACGAGCTCGGCATCGCCCAGGACGCGCCGCGCCTGGCCGCTGCCCCCGCCAACTACGAGGTGCCGCAGTCCGGCAAGTTGACTGGCGCCGCCGTCAACATCCTGGTCGCGCACCATCTGCCGGAGCAGGCCATCGTCTGCGACGAGTCCATCACCCAGGGCCGCGAATTCCCGCTCTACAGCGTCAACAGCGCGCCGCACGATTGGCTCATGCTGACGGGCGGCGCCATCGGCATCGGCCTGCCGCTGGCGACCGGCGCTGCCGTCGCCTGCCCGGACCGCAAGGTCGTCACCCTGCAGGCAGACGGCAGCGGCATGTACACCTTGCAGGCGCTATGGACGCAGGCGCGCGAGAACCTGGATTGCCTGACCGTGATCCTGGCCAACCGTTCCTACGCCACCCTGCACGGCGAGATGAAGAACGTGGGCGTACAGGAACCCGGGCGCAACGCCCGCCGCATGCTGGATCTGGAAGAACCGTACCTGGACTGGACGCATCTGGCGCGCGGCATGGGCGTGGAAGCGGTCAGCGTGGATACGGTGGAAGGCTTCGCGCGCGCGCTGCAGGAAGGCCTGAAGCGCCGCGGCCCGTTCCTGATTGAAGCGGTGATCTGAGCGGCCTGCGCGCCTCAGTCCAGGAAATAGGCGGGCTGGGGCGCGGCAATGACCGCGCGGTATTCGTCGAGCAGCAGTTCGGCGTGCCGCGTCAGCGGCCGTATGCGCGAGCGCACGATGCGCGAGTGGATCAGCAGGCTGGGACGGAAAGGCCTGACGACGAATTGGTCTTCGGGGAAAGGCACGATGGCGGCGGGCTCAACCAGGCCCACGCCCACGCCCGCGCGTATCAGTGCCAACAGCGCAGCCGAGGAGGTCACTTCGACTGACACGGGCATGTGCAAGCCAGCCTCGGAGAAGGCGAGCTCGACGAAACTGCCGAAATTCGTTTGCGGGCCGTACGACAGGAATGTCTCGGATTTCAAGTCCTGCGCCGTGACATGGTCCAGGTCCGTGTAGCGATGGCCGCGCGCGGCAACGCAGACCAGGTGTTGCGGCCCGAGGTCCTCGTTGTGCGTGTCGGGCGAGGCGGTGATGTCATGCACCAGTCCGAAATCCGCCTGGCCGTTCAGCACACGGTCGACCACCGGCTGGTTGGCCAGGATTTCCAGCGTGACGGTGATGCCGGGATGGCGTTCGCGTAGGCGCTTGACTGCTTGCGGAATGAAGGTTGCCGCTTGCGTGGGTATGGCGGCCACGGTGACGTTGCCATGGTCCGGATTGGCCAGGCTGCCGATCAAACGCTGCACCACGCCATAGGATCCGTATAGGTGCTCCACGCTTTCCTGCAAACGTAGCGCCTGCGGCGTCGGCACCAGGCGCTGATGCGCGCGTTCGAAGAGCAGCAGGCCCGTGTCGTCCTCGAGCTGGCGCAGCATCTTGCTGGCCGCCGATTGCGTCATGCCCAGCAGCTTGGCCGCACGCGACACGGAGCCCGAAATCATGATGGCGTTGAACACGCCCAGCTGCGCGAAGCTTGGTTCGCGTGGTTCATGGGACCTGGTCAGTCCGAGATGCGAGCGAGGGCTCATAAGCGGTGCTTAGGGGAAGTACGGATAGGTGCAAAGCTCATATATTGCATGAAAGAAATGGCCCCGTCATCATGCCCGCTCCCCCTCTCCCCATCAGGAGCAAGCCGATGAAGACGCCTATGCAAGACCCTTGCCTGACCGATGCGGCGCACCTTGCGCTGAGCGATCCCTCGCTGACTTCCGCACGCCGCCGTCAGTTATTGGCGCTATTGGGCGCAGCCGGCATGTCGGCCATGTTGCCGCTGGGCCGGGCGCATGCCGACGCAGGCAAGATCGTGGTCTGCAATTGGGGCGGAGACGCCATCAAGCATCAGCCCACGGTATGGGGCAAGCCTTTTGAAAAGGCCTCCGGCACCAAGGTCGAATTCGATGGAACCGGTCCGTCTTTCGGCAAGATCCGCACCATGGTGGAATCGAAGAACGTGGTGTGGGACGTCTGCGATGCCAATTTGGCCGCAGCGCATTCGCTGGGCAAGCGAGGCTACCTGGAGCCCATCGACTACACGATCGTCGACCGCAGCAAGGTGCGGCCGGGCTTCAGCAGCGAATACGGGGTTTCGCACTTCATCTACAGCTTTGTGCTGGCGTACGACAAGAAGGCCTTCGGGGACCGCGTGCCCAGGACTTGGGCTGACTTCTGGAACACTGAGGATTTCCCTGGCACCCGCATCTTGCCGGATCGCGTGCTGGCCTCGCTGGAGGCCGCGCTGATGGCGGATGGCGTACCTGCGGACGCGTCCAAGCTCTATCCCATCGACGAGAAGCGCGCGCTGGACAAGATCGCGGCGATCAAGGAACACGCGATTTTCTGGAAGACTGGCGCCGAGAGCCAGCAATTGCTGCGGCAAGGCGAGGCCACGATGGGGCTGGTATGGCACACCCGGGCGACCGTGATGCGGCGGGAACCGGGTTCGACCATCGATTTCACCTGGAACCAGGGCATTCTGATTCCCGCCGGCTGGCTGGTACCCAAGGGCAATCCGGCGGGACGCAAGGTGTTCGATTTCATCGCGTCGACGCAATCGCCGGAAAGCCAGATCGAGTTGTTGCGGCTGATGGGCAATGGCCCCGCCAACCCCGCGGCCAATGCGCTGGTGCCGCCGGAATTGCGCAAGGACAATCCTACGGACGAAGAGAATTTCCGCCTGCAGATCGTGGCGGATGCGACCTGGCATGGCGAGAACCAGGATCGCATCTACAACGAGTACGTCAAAGTCATCACGGGTTGAGCCGCCAGCATGAGCGCATACGCGGATATGGTGTTGCATGGCGGCCGCATCGCCACGCTGGATGAAACGCTGGGCGTCGTGCCGGCGCTGGCGATACGGCATGGCCGCGTGGTCGGCGCGGGCACGGATGCGGACTGCCTGGCGCTGGCCGGACCCGCCACGGCGAAGATCGACCTGGACGGAGCCTTCGCCATGCCGGGCATCAACGACAGCCATTGCCATCCGGACGGGCAGGCGGTCAAGGCGGGGCGATGGGAGGACCTTTCCGGCATCGATTCGCCAGCGGCGCTGCTGTGGCGCGTCGCGGCATTCCACGGTAGCGCTCCAGCCGGCGCCTGGTACCTGGGTTTCCGCCTGGACGAGAACGACATCGGCGGCTACCCCTCGCGCGCGGCGCTGGACGCTGCGGCGCCGGGACGGCCGGTGTTCCTGTTGCGGCGGGATGCGCAGGTGGGTGTGGCCAGCAAGGCCGCGTTCGACGCTCTCGCGGCCAGCGGCCTGGCGCGCACCGTTCCGGACCATTGCCTGAGCCAGGGCGAGGGCATGGCGCGCGGCCGCGGCGTTTTCGCCTTCACCACGCATATCGCGGCGGGTGACCAGGTGGAAGACTATCTCGAGGGCTATCCCGCGATTTTCGGCGAGATGGCCAGGGTGGGCATCACCAGCGTGCACAACGCCCTGACCAGCGCCTTGGCGATGCAGGCATACCGCCAGCTGCATGCGGCGGGCAGGCTGCCGGTGCGCGTGGGCATGATGCTCAACGGGCGCGACGAGGCTCTGGTCGAGGATGTCATCGGGTCGGGCCTGCGTTTCGGCTTTGGCGATGAATACCTGCACCTGCTTGGCGTGGAGTATGGATCGGATGGCAGCACCAGCGGCCGCACGGCCGCGTACTACCAGCCCTATGCCGTCCAGGCGGGCAAGACGGATGCCCCGAAGGAGTACGGCGACGTCAATTTCTCTGCCGAGGAACTCGCCTTCAAGGTAGGCCGAGTCATGGCAGCGGGCTTGCAGGCGGCAGCTACTGGCAATGGCGACCGCGGTATCGACTTCGCGCTGGATGCGTTCGAGCAGGCGCTTGCCGCGCATCCCGGCGCGGTGCCGCCGCGCATCGAGCATTGCTGCTGCGCGCCGCCCGCGATCCAGGAACGCATGGCGCGGTTGGGCGTGATCGATTCCTCGGCGGCGGGCTTTGCCTACAACCTGGGCGATGCGTATCTGCGCAACCGGCCCGAGTCCGACTGGCCCTGGCTCTGGCCGCACCGAGACATGTTGGACCGGGGCGTGCTGGTCTGCGGGCATTCGGACGCGCCGGTATGCGACCGCAATCCCTTCCTGGGCATGTGGTCGATGGTCAATCGCAAGACCGCCTCGGGGGCCGTGATCGGCGCCTCTCAGGCGATTTCGGTGGACGAGGCCATGCGCTGCTACACCGTCAATCCGGCGCGGGCCGAGCGCCAGGACGCGAGCAAGGGCACGCTGGCGCCGGGCAAGCTGGCCGACCTGATTGTGCTGGATCGCGACCTGTACCGCATTCCCTCTGACCAGATCAAGGAGGCCGCGGTGCGCGCCACGCTGGTCGGCGGCCGCGCCGTATTCCGCTCGCCGCTCTCATCATGGGCGGATCAACTGCACGAGGAGGATTGACCCCATGCAGCGTTCCTTACCCGCCGTGCTGGTTCTGCCCGTGGTGTTGCTGGTGGGAGGCCTGTTCCTGCTGCCGGTCTTGCACATCCTGGCGATCAGCTTCACCGAGCCCGTCGCGGGCATCGGCAACTATGTGGCGCTGTTCACGCAGCCGCTCTACCTGAAGATCATGGCCACGACCGCCAGGGTATGCCTCTGGACCACGGTCATTGCATTGGTGCTGGGCTATCTGGTGGCCTATGTCATGGCGAACGTGCCTGAGCATGTGCGCAGCTGGATGACGATCTGCCTGCTGGTGCCGTTCTGGCTGTCGGTGCTAGTGCGCGCGTTCGCGTGGGTGCTGCTGCTGTCCAAGGAGGGAGTGGTCAATGCGACGCTGATGGCCTTGGGCCTGGTCGACCGGCCGCTGGCGTTGCTGCGCAATGAGACCGGCGTGCTGATCGGCATGGTGCACTACATGATTCCCTACGCCGTGCTGCCGATGCTGACCAACATGCTGGGCATGGACCGGTCGCTGATGGCGGCGTCGCGCGCGCTGGGCGCTGGACCCGTACGCACCTTTCTGCGCGTATACCTGCCGCTGTCCCTGCCGGGCGTGCTGGCCGCGGCCGTGCTGGTGTTCATCTTCTGCCTGGGCTTCTTCATCACGCCGGCGCTGTTGGGCGGAGGCAAGACCGTGATGGTGGCTCAGTACATCGAGTTCGGCATCAGCGAGACCATGAACTGGGGGATTTCGACCGCATTCGCCAGCGCCTTGCTGGTCACTGTGGTTCTGAGCCTGATCCTGATGTCGCGCTGCGTGCGTGTTCCTTCCCTGTTCGGTGCGCCATGACGATACGTCCTTCCTTGTGGTTCGCCCTGGCGGCGTTGGGCGCGGGGCTGGTGCTGGCCTACCTGTTCCTGCCAGCGCTGGTGGTCGTGCCGGTTTCGTTCACTGACCGCAGCTATCTGTCGTTTCCGTCGGAGTCCTGGTCGCTGCAGCACTACCGGCAACTAGTGGAGAGTCCGGTATGGCGCGATAGCCTGTTGCAGAGCGTCGCCGTCTCCGCGGTCTCCACCTGCGCCGCCACCGTGCTGGGGTGCGCGGCCGCCATCGGCGCATGGACGCTGGGCGCGAGGCTGGGCGGCCTGGTGCGCATGCTGGCCCTGTTGCCGCTGATCGTGCCCACCATCGTGGGTGCGCTGGCGTACTACCGGTTGTACATCGACCTGGGGCTGCTCGATACCTACACCGGCGTGGTGCTGGCGCACGTGGTGGCGGCCACGCCGTTCGTCTTTGTGTCGGTGGGCTCGGCCCTCGCCAACTTCGACCCGCGCCTGGAGCAGGCCGCCCGTTCCATGGGGGCGCGGCCCTTGCAGGTGCTGCGGCGGGTGACGCTGCCCGGCATCCGGCCCGGCATCGTTTCGGGCGCGATCTTCGCGTTCATCGTGTCATGGGACGAGCTGGTTGTGTTGTTGTTCATCACCACTCGCAACGTCTATCTGCTGCCGCGCGCGATGTGGGACGGCATCAACGAAAACGTCGACCCCACGATAGCGGCCGTGGCCACCCTGATGATCTTGATCACCTTCATCTGCCTGTGCGTCGAGCGCCTGCTCGCGCATCGGAAAGGAAAGCGGGAATCCTCATGAACTCGTCTCACTCTTTATCCGAACCCTTGCTGCGCGTGCAGGGGCTGCGCAAACTCTTTGGTGCGACGGTGGCGCTGGATGGCGTCGATTTCTCGCTGGCGCCGGGCGAATTCCTGACGCTACTGGGCCCGTCGGGATCCGGCAAGACGACCACCTTGATGTCGATTGCGGGCTTCGTCGCGCCGAGCGCCGGCGAGATCTTCCACAAGGGCGAATCCATTACGCGCCGGCCGCCCGAGGACCGCGGTTTCGGCATGGTGTTCCAGGGCTATGCGCTGTTTCCCCACATGACGGTGGAGCAGAACGTGAGGTTTCCTCTGTCGATACGCGGGGTCTCGGGCGCCGAAGCGCGAACTCGCGCCCGCGCCGCGCTGGAACAGGTGCAGCTGGGCGCCTATGCCGGCAGGTATCCCAGGCAGCTGTCCGGCGGGCAGCAGCAGCGCGTGGCGCTGGCGCGCGCGCTGGTGTACCGGCCCGATGCGTTGCTGCTGGATGAGCCGCTATCCGCGCTGGACAAAAAGCTGCGCGCGGATTTGCAATGGGAACTGCGCAAGCTGAACAAGGAGTCCGGCGCGTCGTTCCTGTACGTGACGCATGACCAGGAAGAAGCCCTGTCCATGTCGGACCGCATCGTTATTTTCAACCAGGGGCGGATTGCGCAGATCGGCACGCCGTCCGAGCTCTATGAGCGGCCGGCGAACCTGTTCGTGGCCGAGTTCCTGGGCCGCAGCAACGTGCTCGAGGGCACGGTGCGATCCACGGGGCAGGAGGGCGTGGCGGTGGACTACGAGGGGGGAACGATCCAGGTGGGCGGCGCCTCGCGCGCCTACGCCGCGGGCGAGAGCGTGAGCCTGGTGGTGCGGCCGCACAAACTGCGGCTGGCCTTGGCGGGTGATGGCGGCCTGCAGGCCAGGGTCGAGGCGGTCAGCTATGCCGGCAACCTGCTCAACTATCTGTTGCGCACGCCCCGCGGCACGCCCTTGTACCTGGAGTTGGTCGCCGGCTCGCAAGGCGCTCCGGATCTGCGGCAGGGCGCCGAGGTCGGGGTGGTGCTGGACGCCGCGGTCGTTAGCGTCCTGGACGCCGCCGGGGCGGCCTGATCTAAACCCCCAGATAGCGCGTCAACTGCTCGGGCTGCCGGGCCAGCGACGCGCTGTCGCCGTCCTGCACGATCTGGCCTTTTTCCATCACCAGGCAGCGGTCGGTGTGTTCCAGCACCGCCCGGTAATTGCGGTCCACGATCAGCGTGGACATGCCGCTGGAGCGGATCTGGCGGATGATTTTCCAGATCTCGGCCACGATCAGCGGGGCCAGGCCCTCGGTGGCTTCGTCCAGGATCAGCAGTTCGGGATTGGTCATCAGCGCCCGGCCGATGGCCAGCATCTGCTGCTCGCCCCCCGATAGCTGCTGGCCGCCATGGCCCAGGCGTTCCCGCAGGCGCGGAAACACCTCCAGCACGCGCGCGTAGGTCCAGTCCTGGCGGCCGTCGCGGCCGGCGCGCGCTGCCACCTGCAGGTTCTCGCGCACGTTCAGGTTGGGAAAGATGCCGCGCCCTTCGGGTACATAGGCCACGCCCATGCGGGCGATGGCGTGGGGCTGCGCGCGGGTGCAGTCGCGCCCGTCCACGCGCACGCTGCCCTGGGCGCTTCTGACATGGCCCATCAGGCTGCGGATCAGCGTGGTCTTGCCCATGCCGTTGCGCCCCACCAGGCCTACGGATTCTCCGGGCGCGATATGCATGTCGATGCCGCGCAGCACATGGCTGGCGCCGTAGTAAACGTGCAGGCCGCCTGCTTCGATCAAAGCGGTCATACGCTGGCTCCATGGCTGTCTTCGCCCAGGTAGGCGGTGCGCACGTCGGGGTTGGCGCGGATCGCGTCTGGCGTGCCGCTGGCGATGGCGGCGCCGTTGACCATGACTGTAATGGTTTCGGCGACGCGGAAGACCGCGTCCATGTCGTGTTCCACCAGCAGGATTGCGTGGCCGGGCTTGAGCGCTTCCAGCAGCTCCAGGATGCGGTCGGTTTCCTCGGGGCCCATGCCGGCCAGGGGTTCGTCCAACAGCAGCACCTGCGGTTCGCCAGCCAGGCACATGGCGATCTCAAGCTGGCGCTTGCGGCCATGCGGCAGCAGCCCGGCGTCGCGCGCGGCGTCGTCCGCCAGGCCGGTGCGCTCCAGCGCGTGACGCGCAAGCTCCGCGCTGTGGCGGCATTCGGCGGCGGACCGCCACCAGTGCCAGAAGCGCTGGCGGCGAGCCTGGGCGGCCAGCCTGCAGTTTTCGAACACGCTCAGTTCGGGAAAGATGGTGGACCGCTGGTAGCTGCGGCCCAGGCCCGCGCGCGCGCGGTCGGGCTGGCGCCAGGCCGTGATGTCGCGGCCGCCCAGCATGACTTGGCCGCTGCTGGGCGCGAGTTCGCCCGACAGGATGTTGATCAGCGTGGACTTGCCTGCGCCGTTGGTGCCGATGACGGCGTGGACCTGGCCGCGCTGCAATTCCAGCGACACGCCGTTCACCGCCGTCAGGCCGCCGAAGCGGCGCGTGACCGCGCTTGCGGCCAGCAGGACATCAGACATGGGGCTCTCCCTGGATGGGCAGGCGGGCGGGGGCCTGCTGACGGCTGGAATGCGCGGCATCCGGTTTGGGCGCGGCGCGGGCGGTGTCGGCGTCCGGGCCGGGGGCGGCAACGTGCGCCGCGCGGCGCTGGCGCAGCTGAGCCGGCAGCCCGGCCAGGCCGTTGGGCAGCAAGGCCACCAGCGCGATGATGGCCACGCCCAGCGGCAGGTGCCAGTGGCGCGCGTATTCGCCAAAAATCTCCTGCGACTGGAACAGTTCCTGCATCAGCACCAGCGCCACAGTGCCCAGCACCGCGCCGCCCAGGCTGCCCATGCCGCCCAGGATCACCATCAGCAGCACCAGGCCCGATTGTTCCCAGGCCAGCAGCTCGGGCGTGACGAAGCCGTCCTTCAGCGCGAACAGAAAGCCCGCCAGGCTGGCCAGCGTGGCGCCGATGACATAGGCGGCCAGCTTGTAGGGATAGGTCGAGTAGCCGGCCGCGCGCATGCGCTGTTCGTTGATGCGGATGCCGGCCAGCGCGGCGCCGAAAGGCGAGCGCCGCAGCAGCGCCAGGAAGCCCCAGGTCAGCGCCAGGCAGGCGAGCACGAAGAAGTAGAAGATCCGGGCATCGCCCAGGTCGAACGGCAGCCAGCCGCCCAGGGACAGTTCGGGCCGGAAGTACAGGTAGATGCCGTCGCTGCCGCCGCCGATCTTGGTGTCGTGGAACACGTAGTAGGCCATCTGCGAGAAGGCCAGCGTGACCATGATGAAGTACACGCCGCGGGTGCGCAGCGCCAGCGCGCCGGTCGCCAACGCATAGGCCGCGGCGGCGAGCAGGGCGGCCGGCAGCAGCCACCACAGGCCGGCGGCTTCGGATTCCGGCGACAGCAGCGCCGCGACGTAGGCGCCGATGCCGAAGAAGGCGGCGTGGCCCAGGCTGACCAGTCCCGCGCCGCCCACCAGCAGCTGCAGGCTGAGCGCGAAGATTCCATAGATCATGATCTTGATCGCCAGGCCGGTGTAGTAGTCGCTGCCGCTCCAGGAGAAAACGGCCAGCGCCAGCAGCGCCGCAATGGGCAAGAGTCGGTTCAACATGGTCAGCCCTGCTTGAACAGCCCTTCGGGCTTGCAAAGAAGTATGAAGGCCATCAGCAGGTACACCAGCACGCCCGCCGCGGACGGGAACAGCACCTGGCCGAAGGTTTCCACCACGCCCACCAGCATCGCGGCCAGGAAGGCGCCACGGATCGAGCCGATGCCGCCGATCACCACCACCACGAAGCAGATGATGAGTACGCCGTTGCCCATGCCGGGATAGACCGAGGACACCGGCGCGGCGATGCTGCCTGCCAGCGCCGCCAGCGCCACGCCCGCCGCGAACACCAGGCGGTAGAGCTTGTTGATGTCTATGCCCAGCGATCCGATCATCTCGCGGTTGCTGGCGCCGGCCCTCAGCATCATGCCCAGCCGCGTGTGCGTGATGACCCAGTACAGCAACAGCGCCACCGCGATGCCGACGGCGGAAATGAACAGCCGGTAGACCGGATAGGTCATGACGTCGCCCAGCGCGATGCTGCCCTGCAGCCAGGCTGGCAGGGGCACGCCGTGCACGTCGTTGCCCACCAGGATGCTGCGCAGTTCTTCGAAGACCAGGATCAGGCCGTAGGTCATCAGCACCTGCTGCAAGTGGTTGCGCTTGTACAGGTAGCTGAAAAAAGCGGCCTCCAGCAGATAGCCCAGGGTGCCGGCGGCCAGCACGCAGACCGCCAGCGTGGCCAGGAAGCCGCCGCCCAGCCAGCGGTCGACGGCCGGTCCCAGCGCGAACGCCATGTAGGCGCCGATCATGTAGAAACTGCCGTGGGCAAGATTGATGATGCCCATGATGCCGAAGATCAGCGTGAGTCCGCTGGCCACCAGGAACAGCAGCAAGCCGTACTGGAAAGCGTTCAGGCTCTGGATGAGCAGGATGCTGATGTCCATGGGGCCTCCCTGTGGCGGATTGCGGTCAGAGCTTGCAGCCGCGGGCCGGGTCGGCCAGCTTCTTCACGGCGATATCCACGACCTTGTTCTCCAGCCCGTCGACGCGGCGCAGGTAGATGTCCTGCACCGGGTTGCCCGCGCTGGACAGCGTGAAGGGGCCGCGCGGGCTGTCCACCGTGGCGCCGCGCATGGCCTTGCGGAAGTCTTCCTTCTTGGCGAAGTCGCCCTTGACCGCGGCCAGGCCCGACTGCATCAGCTGCGCCGCGTCATAGCCCTGCACCGCGTAGACGTCGGGCTGCGCCTTGTAGGCTTTGCTGTAGTCGGCGCGGAAGGCGTTGTCGCGAGGCGTGTTCAGGCCGTCGGCATAGTGCAGGGTGGTCAGCAGGCCTTGCGCCGAAGCGCCCTGGGCCTCCAGCGTGCCGTCGGTCAGGAAGCCCGAGCCGTACAGCGGGATGGTCTTGCCCAGGCCCGCGGCGTAATAGTCCTGCACGAACTTCACGGCGCCGCCGCCTGCAAAGAACGTGAACACCATGTCGGGCTTGAGCGCCGCGATCTCGGTCAGCAGCGGCTGGAATTCCACGTTGGGAAACGGCAGGCTCAGTTCCTTCACGACCTTGCCGCCGGCCTTCTCGAAGCCTTCCTTGAAGCCGCCGATGGCCTCGTCGCCGGCCGCGTATTTCCAGGTGATGGTGACGGCCGTCTTGTGGCCCTTGGCAAAGGCCACTGGACCCATGGCGTAGGCCGGCTGCCAGTTGGTGAACGAGGTGCGGAAGATGCCCGGGCCGCACAGCGGACCGGTGATGGCGTTGGCGCCCGCGTTGGTCACGATCAGCGTGGTGTCGGCATCCTTGGCGGCCTTGGCCAGCGCCATCGCCACGCCCGAGTGCACGGTGCCGATCAACACGTCCACCTGGTCGCGCTTGATCAGGCGGTTGGCGTTTTCGGCGGCCTTGGCGGGGTTGGACTCGTCGTCCACCTTGAAGTATTCGATCTCGCGTCCGCCCAGCTTGCCGCCTTGTTCGGCGACGTACAGCTTGAAGCCATTCTCGATGGCGTTGCCCAGCGCGGCGTAGGTGCCGCTGTAGGGCAGCATGAAGCCGACCTTGATCTTGTCGGCGGCCTGGGCGCCGGTGGCGGCGAGCGTCAGAGCCGCGGCGAGCGCAGCCCGGGTCAGGGCGTGGTTCATGGTTAGTCTCCGTGCTTGTTATGGGCCGACGCAGTGGTCAGCGGGGTTTTTCCAGGCCGCCCATAAAGCTGGCGACGGCCTGGATAACGCGGGCTGGCTGGTCCTTGTGCGCCGAGTGGCCGCAGTCGGGCAGTTCCAGCAGTTCGGTCTGGGGCGCGAGCCGGCGTATGCCGCGTATCTGCGCCAAGCTGCCGTATTCGTCGTCCACGCCCTGGATGGCAAGCACGGGACAGGCGATGCGGGGCAGGTATTCGTCCAGGTTCCAGCGGCGGAAAGCCGGGTCTAGCCAGATGTCGTTCCAGCCCCAGAACGCCGAATCCGGGTCCGCGTGATAGCGCCCCAGCCGGGCGCGCAGGTCCGTGTCCAGATAGGCCTGGCGCGCCTGCGCGATGCTGGCGACCGACACGTCTTCGACCAGGATATGGGGCGCGGCGGCGACCACGCCGGCCACCGCGTCGGGATGCATGGCCGCATACAGCAGGGCGATGGAGCCGCCGTCGCTGTGGCCGAACAGCACCGGCTTGTCGCGCCGGGCGTCCACGCCCAGCGCGATCAACAGCGCGGGCAGCACCTCGCGCGCCTCGATGTGCATGAAATCCACCGGCCGCCTTTCTTCAGGCGGCCGCGGCGTCGATTGCCCATAGCCATAGCGCGAATACACCAGTCCACGGCAGCCGGCTGCCGCACAGACGCGGTCGGGCCAGTCCTTCCACATGGACACGGAACCCAGCCCTTCGTGCAGAAAGACCAGCAGCGGGGCGCCGGAACGGTCGGACCCGATCCACCGGCATTCCAGGCGCAGGTCGCGGCCGCCGGCATGGAACTCGGCAAACGCGGTTTCGGCCACGGCGCAGGCGCTCATAGCGTGGCCTCTTCCAATTGGCGCAGGCGGAAGCGCTGTATCTTCCCGGTGGCCGTCTTGGGCAGTTCTTCCGTGAAATTGATCTGGCGCGGATACTTGAACGGCGCCAGATGCTGTTTCACATAGTTCTGCAGCGCGGCCCCGGTCTGCGCGTCGGGCTCGAAGCCGGGCCGCAGCACCACATAGGCCTTGGTCTTGACCAGCCCGTCGTGGTCCGGCACGCCGATCACCGCCGCTTCCAGCACGGCCTCGTGCTGCACCAGGATGTTCTCGACCTCCACTGGCGACACGTACTGGCCGCTGACCTTGATCATGTCGTCGCTGCGCCCGGCATAGGTGTAGTAGCCGTCCGCGTCGCAGGTGTACTTGTCGCCGCTCTTGAGCCAGTCGCCCAGGAAGCACTGGCGCGTCTTGTCGCGGTTGTTCCAGTACATCAGGGCTGCGCTGGGGCCTTTGATGTAGAGGTCGCCGATGGCGCCGGGCGGCACCGGGGCGCCGTTCTCGTCGCGCAACTGCACCTCATAGCCCGGTACGGGCTTGCCGGTGGTGCCGTAGCGCAGTTGCCCGGTCTGGTTGGAGATGAAGATGTGCAGCATCTCGGTGGAGCCGATGCCATCCAGGATCTCGCAGCCGAAGTGGCGCGTGTAGCGTTCGCCGATGTCGCGCGGCAAGGCTTCGCCGGCGGACGTGCAGATGCGCATGGCGACCTGTTCGCGCGCCGGCAGGTCGGGCGAGGCCAGCATGCTGGCGTACAGCGTGGGCACGCCGTAGAACACGGTGGGCCGATGCTGCGTCAGGCGTTTGAAGACCGCTTGCGGCGTGGGGCGTTCGCCCATCAGGATGACGGTCGCGCCCACGGACAGGGGGAAGGTCAGGCCATTGCCCAGGCCGTAGGCGAAGAACAGCTTGGCGGCCGAGAACACCACGTCGTCCTCGCGGATGCCGAGCACGGGCTTGGCATAGAGTTCGGCCGTGTGCCACAGGTTGCCATGGGTGTGGACCACGCCCTTGGGTTTGCCGGTGGAGCCCGACGAATACAGCCAGAAAGCGATCTCGTCGGACAGGGTGCGCGCCGCTGGCGCGAGCGGGGCGGCGGCCAGCAGCGATTCGAATTCGCGCCCGCCTTCGGGCAAGGCGCCGGCCGGCTGGGAAACCACCAGGTGTTCGACATCGGCGGCGGCCTGCCCCAGCGCGGTCTGCACCACCGGCAGCAAGGCGCCCGATACGAACACGGCGCGCACGCGGCTGTGGCCAATGATGTAAGCGTAGTCATCGGCGGTAAGCAGGGTGTTCACGGCCACCGGCACCACGCCCGCATGCAGCGCGCCCAGGAATACCACCGGCCAGTCGACAGTGTCCTGCATCAGCAGCAGGATGCGCTCCTCGCGCCGCAGGCCCAGCTGGCGCAGCGCGCCGGCCATGCGCGCCACCCGCTCCGCCAGTTCGCCGTAGCTGATCTGGCGCGTGTCGTCGATGTAGGCCGGCTTGGCGGCGCGCGGCGCATTGAGCGCCGCCAGGTGGCTGGCGAAGTTGAGTTCGTCGGGACAGGCGTTCACGGTTGTCTCCTGATGTCCTGTGGGGGGAGCCGCGCTGTGTGTGTTTTTCTGGCGGCGGGTGGGGCGGGGCCTCTCAGGTGCGCGTGAATTCGATGGCGCCGCCCGGCAGCAGATACAGCACCAGCGCGCGGCCGCCGCTCACGGTCGGGCTGTGCGCGCTGCCGGGGCCGTAGACCAGCCAGCCGGCGCCGTGGCCGTCGAAGCGGGCGCCCTCGGTCAGCGGCATGATCATGTCGATCTCGCCATTGGGGTGCGCGTGGTGCGGGCCGGCAAGATCGTTCATGTCCACTACGTCCACCGAGCAGTCCGCCAGGTCTGGCGCGGGCTTGATGACGCGGCCGTAGCGGATGCCGCCGCCTTCCCGGCTGCACATCCAGCCTTCGGCCACGCCCTGCCTACAGGTGGCGTAGATCTCCTGGAACAGGGCGCTTTGCGGGCCGGCCTCGCGGTTCAGGCTTTCCTGC
The DNA here is from genome assembly GCF_014851665.1 of Achromobacter sp. ACM03. Taxonomy (NCBI): domain Bacteria; kingdom Pseudomonadati; phylum Pseudomonadota; class Betaproteobacteria; order Burkholderiales; family Alcaligenaceae; genus Achromobacter; species Achromobacter sp. ACM03. The sequence continues at coordinate 1,448,588 of NZ_JACVAD010000002.1, forward strand.
AGCGCCGCGTCCAGCGGCTGGCCTTGCGTCAGGCGCGTGACCTCGCGCATCAGGGCATGGAATTGATCAGGCGTACTCACCGGGCTCCTCCTTTACACTGTCGGCGCTTCAGAATCGACATGAAATCGACTGCTGCTTTTTTGCACATGAGGCGCTTTGGACTGATTGAATGGAAAAATAGTGCTTCCATTGATTATGGTCAAGCACTATAGTGCATAAAACGTGGTAATCAGGGTTTTTGCGGAGTCACGTAAACATGAATCAAGCGCTAGATGCGGCGCCATCCGAACCCAGGCGGGAAGCGTTCCTGGTGGCCTTGGGCGAGCGGGTGCGCCGCCTGCGGGCCATACGCGGCATGACCCGCAAGAGCCTGTCGCAGGTGACTGGCGTATCGGAGCGCCATCTGGCCAATCTGGAACATGGGGTGGGCAATGCCTCCATCCTGGTGTTGCTGCAGATCGCACGCGCCTTCAACTGCGCGCTGGCCGAATTGGTGGGCGACGTCACCACCGAATCGCCCGACTGGCTGCTGATCCGCGAGCTGCTCAGCGGCCGCACGGAATCCGACCTGCAGCGCGCGCGCGAGGCCCTGACCCAGCTGTTCGGCGTAGGGGCGGGGGCGCAGCGCCCCAACCGCACCCAGCGCGTGGCGCTGATCGGCCTGCGCGGCGCGGGCAAGTCCACGCTGGGCCAGATGCTGGCCGATGACCTGGGTTATCCGTTCGTGGAGTTGAATCGCGAGATCGAGCGCGTGGCCGGCTGCAGCATCCTGGAAATCCACAATCTGTACGGCCCCAATGCCTACCGCCGCTACGAACGGCGGGCGCTGGAAGAGGCCGTGCAGATCTACCCGGAAATGGTGTTGGCCACGCCGGGCGGGCTGGTGTCCGAGCCCGCCACCCTCAATCTGCTGCTGGCGCATTGCTACACGGTATGGCTGCGCGCCACGCCCGAGGAGCATATGGGCCGGGTCATGGCGCAGGGGGATTTCCGTCCCATGTCGGGCAACAACGAGGCCATGGCGGACCTCAAGCGCATCCTCGCCGGACGCGAAGCCTTCTACGCCAAGGCCGACCTTACCTGGGTCACCAGCAACCTGGACGTGCAGGAGAGCTTTGCCGGCCTGCGCACCCAGGTGCGCAAGGCTTGCGGCCTGCCGCTATAGCTGGATTCGATGCCGGCAGCGCCGGCAATATGCATTTTTGTGCATGCCCCGCTTGACGGGGCTTTTTTTGTCCTCTAATCTGCACAATAATTCATGTAGTGCAGTATTTTTCCTGTTTTGGCAGGCGTACGAGGAGACACACTATGAGCAGCACCCTCAACCGGGTTGATTTCCGGACCGATCCCGAGCAGTACCGCCACTGGCGCTTGAGCTTCGACGGCCCGGTCGCCACGCTGGCCATGGATGTTGCCGAGGACGGTGGCCTGCGTCCGGGCTACAAGCTCAAGCTGAATTCCTACGACCTGGGGGTGGACATCGAACTGCATGACGCCTTGCAGCGCATCCGCTTCGAACACCCGGAAGTGCGCACCGTGGTCGTGACCAGCATGAAGGACCGCATCTTCTGTTCCGGCGCCAATATCTTCATGCTGGGTCTGTCCTCGCACGCCTGGAAGGTGAACTTCTGCAAGTTCACCAACGAAACTCGCAACGGCATTGAAGATTCCAGCCGCCACAGCGGCCTGAAGTTCATCGCCGCGCTCAACGGCGCCTGCGCCGGGGGCGGCTACGAGCTGGCGCTCGCCTGCGACGAGATCATGCTGATCGACGACCGATCGTCGGCGGTCGCGCTGCCCGAGGTGCCGCTGCTGGGCGTGCTGCCCGGCACCGGCGGCCTGACCCGCGTGACCGACAAGCGCCGGGTGCGCCACGACCATGCCGACATTTTCTGCACCTTGGTCGAGGGCGTGCGCGGCCAGCGCGCCAAGGATTGGCGCCTGGTGGACGAAGTGGTCAAGCCGGCCCGCTTCGAGGAGGCCGTGCGTGAGCGCGCGCAGGCGCTGGCGCAGGGCAGCGACCGCCCGGCAGGCGAGCAAGGCATCGCGTTGACGCCGGTGCAGCGCACGGAAAGCGCCGATGGCCTGTCCTATCGCTATGTGGACATCAAGTTGGACCGCGAGAAGCGCCAGGCCACCTGGACGGTGCGCGCGCCCGAGGGCGCGGTGCAAACCGAGCTGCAGGACATCGTCGCGGCCGGCGCGGCCTGGTGGCCGCTGCAGATGGCGCGCGAACTGGACGATGCCATCCTGTCGATGCGCACCAACGAACTGGACATCGGCACCTGGATCATCAAGACCGAAGGCGACGCCGCGCTGGTGTTGGCCGCGGATGCCGCGCTCCAACAGCATGCGGACCACTGGTTCGTGCGCGAAACCGCCGGCATGCTGCGCCGCACCTTGGCGCGCCTGGACGTGACCTCGCGCAGCCTGTTCGCGCTGATCGAACCCGGCTCCTGCTTTGCAGGCACCTTGCTCGAACTGGCGCTGGCTGCCGACCGCAGCTACATGCTGGACAACGAAGACGAATCCGCGCCCGCGCAGATCGTGGTGGGCGAGCGCAATTTCGGCGCCTATCCGCTGGTCAACGGCCAGAGCCGCCTGCAGCGCCGCTTCTATGAAGAGGAAGCGCCCCTGGAAGCGGTGCGCGCGCGAGCCGGCCAGCAACTGTCCGCCACCGACGCGCTGGAGCTGGGCCTGGTCACCTATGCGCCGGACAACATCGATTGGGACGACGAAGTGCGCATGATGCTGGAAGAGCGCCGCGCGCTGTCGCCCGACGCCCTGACCGGGCTGGAAGCCAACCTGCGCTTCGGCGGCCAGGAAACGATGGAGACCCGCATCTTCGGCCGCCTCACGGCCTGGCAGAACTGGATCTTCAACCGCCCCAACGCCGCCGGCGACAAGGGCGCGCTCAAGCTCTACGGCAAGGGCGAGCAAGCCGCATTCGACTGGAACCGGGTCTGACGGCCCCGCGTCACCGCGCCGCGTGAACGCGGCCACCCCAAAGGAACAGGAGCGAGACATGTCTGGAATCAACTACACCGATAAGATCCCCAACAACGTCAATCTGTCCGGCGACCGCACCTTGCAGCGCGCGCTGGAGCATTGGCAGCCCAACTACCTGCAGTGGTGGCAGGACATGGGGCCCGACGGCTCCCACGGCTTCGACGTCTATCTGCGCACGGCGGTCAGTGTGCAGCCCGACGGCTGGGCGCACTTCGACCACGTCAAGATGCCGGACTACCGCTGGGGTATCTTCCTGGCGCCGCAGGACGGGCAGCGCAAGATCCATTTCGGCGAGAACATGGGCCGTGACGTCTGGCAGGATGTGCCCGGCGAGCACCGCGCCAACCTGCGCCGCATCATCGTCACGCAGGGCGACACCGAACCGGCCTCGATCGAGCAGCAGCGCCACCTGGGCCTGACCGCGCCCTCGCAGTACGACTTGCGCAACCTGTTCCAGATCAACGTCGAGGAAGGCCGCCACCTGTGGGCCATGGTCTACCTGCTGCACCGCTATTTCGGCCGCGATGGCCGCGAAGAGGCGGACGCGCTCCTGCAGCGCAGCTCGGGGGATTCCGACAATCCGCGCATCCTGGGCGCGTTCAACGAGAAGACGCCCGATTGGCTGGCCTTCTACATGTTCACCTATTTCACCGACCGCGACGGCAAGTTCCAGCTGTGCGCGCTGGCGGAGTCCAGCTTCGATCCGCTGGCGCGCACCACGAAGTTCATGCTGACCGAGGAAGCGCACCACATGTTCGTGGGCGAATCCGGCATCTCGCGCGTCATCCAGCGCACCTGCGAGGTCATGAACCAGCTCAAGACCGATGACCCGCAAGCGGTGCGCGCGGCCGGCGTGATCGACCTGCCCACCATCCAGCGCTACCTCAACTTCCACTACAGCGTCACCATCGACCTGTTCGGCGCGGATCAGTCCTCCAATGCGGCCATTTTCTACGGTTCGGGCCTGAAGGGCCGCTACGAGGAAAGCAAGCGCACCGACGACCACCAGCTGAAGAACGACACCTACCGCGTGCTGACCGTGGAAAACGGCAGGCTGCGCGAGATCGAGGTGCCGATGCTGAACGCCCTGAACGAAGTGCTGCGCGACGACTTCATCCGCGATTCGGTCGCTGGAATCGGGCGCTGGAACAAGGTCATCGAAAAGAGCGGCCTGCCGTTCCGGCTGCAAGTGCCGCACAAGGCCTTCAATCGCCAGATCGGCACGCTGGCCGGCATCCGCATGTCGCCCGAAGGCGAGATCCTGTCCGAATCGCAATGGCAGGCCAACAGTCACAAATGGCTGCCGACGCCCGAGGACCGCGCCTTCGTTGCATCGCTGATGGGCCGCGTCACCGAGCCGGGCAAGTTCGCCAACTGGATCGCGCCGCCCGTCATGGGCGTCAACCGCCAGCCGGTGAATTTCGAGTACGTCCGTTTCAACTAAAGCGGGGCGGCGGCTGTTTTCACGGCCGCCTACCGGAGCATGGGGAAGACCGAGATGAACGCTCCCTTACCAGCAGAAGTCCTGAAGCAGCACCTGATCGATCCCGAGATCTGCATCCGCTGCAATACCTGCGAAGAAACCTGTCCGATCAAGGCGATCACCCACGACTCGAACAACTACGTGGTGGATCCCGAGATCTGCAACGGCTGCATGGCCTGCGTGCCGCCTTGCCCCACGGGGGCGATCGACAACTGGCGGCTGATGGTACGCGCCGAAGCCTATGGCGTGCAGGAACAACTGGGCTGGGAAGAACTGCCGGGCGAGAAGGCGCTGCCGGAAACGGCTGCCGCCGCGCCGGCCTGCGATGAGCCGGATACGCCGCAGCCTGCCGCGCCCGCGCCGTCCACCGCGCCCGGCGCAACGGTCCCGCCCTGGTCCGCCGCCCATCCATACGTCAACCTGTACACGCACAAGACGCCGATGACGGCCACCGTGGTCGGCAACTACCGCGTGACCGGCGCCGACACGGAAAGCGACATCCACCATATCGTGCTCGACTTCGGCGAGCTGCCGTTTCCCGTGCTGGAAGGGCAGTCCATCGGCATCCTGCCGCCCGGCGTGGACGCGCAGGGCCGGGCGCACCACGCGCGCCAGTACTCGCTGGCCAGTCCGCGCGACGGCGAGCGGGCCGGCTACAACAATCTTTCGCTGACCGTAAAGCGCGTCACCGAGGACCATGCGGGCGCCGCCGCGCATGGCGTGTGCTCGAACTACCTGTGCGACCTGGCCAAGAACGACAAGGTGCAGGTGATCGGGCCGTTCGGCCACACCTTCCTGATGCCCAATCACCCCCGCGCCAATCTCATCATGATCTGCACCGGCACGGGTTCGGCGCCCATGCGCGCGATGACGGAGCGCTACCGCCGCCGCATCGAGACCGGCGAAAACGGCAAGCTGCTGCTGTTCTTCGGCGCGCGCACCGAGCGTGAACTGCCGTACTTCGGGCCGCTAATGAAGCTGCCGCGAGATTTCATCGACATCAACCTGGCGCTGTCGCGCGAAGCCGGGCAACCCAAGCGCTACGTGCAGGACCTGATCCGCGACCGCGCAGGCGCGGTGCGGGAACTGCTGGCGGACCGCAATACCTGCATCTACGTGTGCGGGCTGAAGGGCATGGAAGTAGGCGTGCTGGACGCCCTGCGCGATGTGACGGTGCAAGCGGGCCAGGATTGGTCTATCCTGCATGATGCATTGCGCCGCGAAGGGCGCCTGCATTTCGAAACGTACTGAATCCACAAACATGCGTGGCAATCGGCGCGCACTGGCGCGCCGATTGCATTTGCGGGGGGAATCCACAAAATGAAGTTCGCCGAGTTCAAGGACGGCATGGTCATCAAGGGCGGTCCGGTCACCCTGACGGAAGCCGAGATCCTGGAGTTCGCACGCAAGTTCGATCCCCAGTGGTTCCACACCGATCCCAAGCGTGCCTCCGAAGGGCGCTGGGGCGGCCTGATCGCCAGCGGCTGGCATACCTGCGCGCTGGCGATGCGCATGGCCGTGGACGCGGCGCTGCACGATTCCGAATCCTTCGGCTCGCCCGGCCTGGGCGAGGTGCGCTGGCGCACGCCGGTGCGTCCGGGCGACACCCTGCGCCTCGAAGCGCGCGTGCAGGGCGTGCGCACCTCGTCGTCGCGTCCCGACCTGGGCATCATTACCTGGGCCTGGACGGTCCTGAACCAGCACGACGAAGGCGTGCTGGAGCTGGACGCGACCAGCCTGTTCGATCTGTCCGGCGAAAACTGAGGCTGGCCGTCTAGCGCTTGCCTGTCTGCTTCAGGATGGCGGCGGCTTCAGGACCGGCTGCTGCCTTCCAGTTCTTGACCGAGTCCGCCGCGGCATCCTTCAGCGCGCGCTGCACGGGCAGCGGCACCGACGTATTGATCGCCACGCCGTTCTTGCGCATGTTGGCGTAGTTCTGCTGCAGGCGGCCGTCGATGCGCTTCCATTGTTCGGTTTCGGTCTGCGCCGCCGCCTGGTCGATGGCGCGGCGCGTGCGCGCATCCAGCGCCTGATACGCCTGCAGGTTCATCGTCGCCACCGAGATCGGCATCGCGTAGTTGATTTCCGCGAAGTTGGGCAGGTGCTCCCAGAGCTTGCGGCCCGCGCCGCCGTCGCCTGACGACAGTACCGCGTTCACCTCGCCCGAGGCGATCAGCGGCATCGCATCCGCGAAGGAAATGTTCTGCGCGCGGGCGCCGGCTTTCTGCATGACGTCCTGCGACGTGGCGTCGTAGGTGCGGATGCTCAGCTTCTTCAAGGCCGCGACGCTGTCCAGCTTCTGCTTGGACCAGATGCCGGACGCCGGCCACGGCGTGGTGTACAGCAGCTTCTGCCCATGCGCCGCCAGCAGCTTCTCGTAGGCGGGGCGGGCGGCCTTGTTCAGGTTGCGCGCCTTGGACAACGAGTCCGCCAGGAACGGCAGGGACGACACGCCGAACAAGGGATACTTGGCCGCCAGTGCGCCGGCGAAGGCATCGCCCGCATCCACCTTGCGCGCTTGCACCGCATCGATCATGTCGGCCGACTTGATCCCCTTGGACGCGTCATAGCTGGCGTCGATGACCACGTTGCCCGCGGTCTTGGCGCGGACCAGTTCGGCAAACGTGGATACGCCTTGTCCGGGCATGGAGGTGGCCGGATACTCGGTGGCCATCGTGAGGGTGGTGACGGCGTAGGCGCCATGGGCCATGAACGCCATGGCAATGCCTGTCATCAGGCGGAGGGTGGGACAGCCTTGCATGCGCGGCTCCTGGGCTCGGGGGGAAACCTGGTCGGGACACGCGGCAGGGCGCGGGAGCGCCCGGCCCTGTGCCTGGCCGATGCTGCAAAGCGTACGGCGAGTGCAAGGGCTCGCCTATACGGGCTTTCGGCAATGCGCGGGTTGTTGCGGGGACGAGAGCGGCCTGGCGGCAATTACTGGATGGGCAGGCCGTGCATCTTCAAGAAGGACAGCTTGTCCCAGTAACCCCGCTGGAACACGATCCTGCCGCCGCGCACCGTAAAGAATCCGCAGCCGCGCAGTCCCAGGGGATCGCGCCATTCCAGGGCAGCAACCTCGCCGGCTTCATGGATCGTCTCCACGATGCAGGTCATGTCGGCCTGGGCGAACTCCCGTTCAAACATCGCGCGTATGGCCTCGCGTCCGACGATGGGCTCCTGGGTGACCTGATGGTTCACCGCCGCTTCATCGTAAAGCTCCGCCAGGCCAGCGGCATCGGCGGCATTGAACCGTAGGACCCATTCTTCGACCAGTTGCCGCGGAGTCATGTGTGCTTCCTTTTTTTGGGGGGACTTACGTTGTAAACGAAATTTGGGAGACCTTGCCGATCGTCGGTGCAGGGCGAAAAAAAACCGCCCCGTAGGGCGGTTTCGTCGGAACCGAACAAGCGATCAATAGAACGCCTGGATGCCGGTCTGCGCGCGGCCCAGGATCAGGGCGTGCACGTCGTGGGTGCCTTCGTAGGTGTTGACCACTTCCAGGTTCACCAGGTGGCGGGCCACGCCGAACTCGTCGGAGATGCCGTTGCCGCCGAGCATGTCGCGCGCCAGACGGGCGATGTCCAGTGCCTTGCCGCAGGAGTTGCGCTTCATGATGGAGGTGATTTCGACGGCGGCGGTGCCTTCGTCCTTCATGCGGCCCAGGCGCAGGCAGCCTTGCAGGGCCAGCGTGATTTCGGTCTGCATGTCGGCCAGCTTCTTCTGGATCAGCTGGTTGGCGGCCAGGGGGCGGCCGAATTGCTTGCGGTCCAGCGTGTACTGGCGGGCGGTGTGCCAGCAGGCTTCAGCGGCGCCGACGGCGCCCCAGGCGATGCCGTAGCGGGCGGAGTTCAGGCAGGTGAACGGACCCTTCAGGCCGGACACGCCGGGCATCATCTGGTCGGCGGACACTTCCACTTCGTCCATGACGATTTCGCCGGTGATCGAGGCGCGCAGGCCGACCTTGCCGTGGATGGCCGGGGCCGACAGGCCCTTCATGCCCTTTTCCAGGATGAAGCCGCGGATCTTGCCGTCGAAGTCGCCGCCGACGCACTTGGCCCACACCACGAAGACATCGGCGATGGGGGAGTTGGTGATCCACATCTTGTTGCCGGAAATCTTGTAGCCGTCGGACGTCTTGACGGCGCGGGTTTCCATGCCGCCGGGATCGGAGCCGTGGTTGGGTTCGGTCAGGCCGAAGCAGCCGATCCATTCGCCGCGAGCCAGCTTGGGCAGGTACTTCTGCTTTTGCGCTTCGCTGCCGAATTCGTTGATGGGCACCATCACCAGGGACGACTGCACGCTCATCATGGAGCGGTAGCCGGAGTCGATGCGTTCGACTTCGCGGGCGATCAGGCCGTAGCTGACGTAGTTCAGGCCGGCGCCGCCGTATTCGACGGGGATGGTGGCGCCCAGCAGGCCCAGTTCGCCCATTTCGGAGAAGATGGCCGGGTCGGTCTGTTCGTTGCGGAACGCGTTCAGAACGCGCGGGGCGAGCTTGTCCTGCGCATAGGCGTAGGCTGCGTCACGCACCATGCGTTCTTCTTCGGTCAGTTGCTGGTCCAGCAACAGGGGGTCTTGCCAGTGAAAGGAAGGATTCGAGGACATGCTGGGTCTCCGCTATGGATTTCGGAATGCTAGAAAGTTTAAACCTAAAATAATTCAGGCGGCAAGCGGCGAATGGAACGGCGGGCGCGCGGCGGCGCCGTTCCGTCCCGCCTTCAGTGCTGCGCCTTGAGCGCTGCGTCGCGGATTTTTTCCAGGGTCGTGCCCGGGGTGATGGTTTCCGGATCGATGAAGCAGTGCAGGATGGCCGGCTTGCCGCTGGCCAGGGCGCGTTCGAAGGCCGGGCCGAACTGCTCGGTGGTTTCGACGCGTTCGCCGTGGCCGCCAAAGGCGCGCGCGTAGTCGGCGAAATCCGGATTCTTCAGCTCGGTCGCGGAAATGCGGCCGGGGTAGTGCTTTTCCTGGTGCATGCGGATCGTGCCGTACATGCCGTTGTCCACCAGCACCACGACGATGGGCAGGTCGTACTGCACCGCGGTCGCGAATTCCTGGCCGTGCATCAGGAAGCAGCCGTCGCCGGCGAAGCAGACCACGGTCTTGTCCGGCGACACGCGCTTGGCGCCCACGGCCGCGGGCAGGCCGTAGCCCATGGAGCCCGACGTCGGCGCCAGCTGCGTGCCGTAGCGGGTGAAACGATGGAAGCGGTGCAACCAGGTGGCGTAGTTGCCGGCGCCGTTGGTCATGATGGCGTCTGCCGGCAGCGTCTTTTCCAGGTAGGCCATGACCTGGCCCATCTGCAGCGCGCCAGGCGTCGTGATGGCGCTGGGGTCGCTCCATTTCAGATACGACTCGCGCATGGCCTGCGTGCCGGCGGCCCACGCGGGCTGAGCCGGCGCCTTCAGGCCGGCCAGCGCCTGCGCGAAGGCGGCGGGCGAGGTATTGATGGCCAGGGTGGGGCGGTAGACGCGGCCCAGCTCGGCGGTATCGGGATGCACGTGCACCAGCTTCTGCTTGGGTACCGGTATGTCCAGCAGCGTGTAGGCCTGGCTGGGGTTTTCCGACATGCGGCCGCCCACCAGCAGGATCAGGTCCGCGTCGGCGACGCGCTTGAGCAGCGCGGGATTGATGCCCAGGCCCACGTCGCCGATGAAGCAGGGGTGGTCGGCCGGGAACAGCATCTGGCGGCGGAAAGACACGGCCGTGGGCAGCGCATGGCGCTGCGCAAAATCGGCGAACTGCTGCACCGCGCGGGCGTCCCAGCGCGTGCCGCCCAGGATGGCGACCGGATTCTTGGCTTCGGCCAGCAGCTTTTCCAGGTCGGCCAGTTGGCCGGCCGTGGGGGCGGAATCAATGATTTCGTAACGCGGCGCGTCGGCGACCTTGGCGGCTTCGACCAGCATGTCCTCGGGCAGCGCGATCACGACCGGGCCGGGACGGCCCGAGGTGGCAATGTGGAAGGCGCGCGACACCAGTTCGGGGATGCGTTCGACCTGGTCGATCTCGGTGACCCACTTGGCTTGCGTGCCGAACACGGCGCGGTAATCCATTTCCTGGAAGGCTTCACGTTCGCGCATGCCGCGCTCGATCTGGCCGACGAACAGGATCAGGGGGGTGGAGTCCTGCTTGGCGATGTGCACGCCGGCCAGCGCGTTGGACGCGCCCGGGCCACGGGTCACCATGCAGATGCCGGGTTCGCCGGTCAGCTTGCCGTGGGCGTCGGCCATCATGGCCGCGCCGCCTTCCTGGCGGCACACCGTGACCTTGATGTCCGCATCGTGCAGGCCGTCCAGCACTGCCAGATAGCTTTCGCCGGGGACGCAGAAAACATGTTTGACGCCCTGCGCAACCAGCTGGTCGACCAGGATGTGACCGCCAAGGCGGGATTCTTGCTGGGACATGGGGGTGGTAGTCATGATGAGCCGAGGTTAGGACATCCGAGCATAATGTTCCTTGATCGCACAATGCAATTGATAAAATTGCACAATCTATTGACCCACCGGCACGACCTGCCATGCTGCGCCGCGGCAAGATCCGCGCGGCCGAGCGGCGGGGACGCCCGCCGGCACCTGGCGGTTCCCTCGATATGAGAAACGGCATTCCCAACCTGAGCGCCCTGCAGGCGTTTGAAGCGTCAGCCCGTCTGGGCAGCTTTTCCCGCGCGGCCGAGGAACTGTCCCTGACGCACAGCGCCGTCTATCGCCAGGTGGCCAGCCTGGAGGCGCGCCTGGGCGTGCAGCTGTTCACCCGGGTACGCCGGCGCATCGTGCTGACCGACCATGGGGCCGAGTACGCCGGCCGCATCCGCCACCATCTGGACCAGATCGAAAAAGACACCTTCGGCCTGGTCAGCCGCACCGGCATGGGCCGCAGCATCCATATCGCCGTGGTGCCCACCCTGGCGACGACCTGGCTGATCCCGCGCCTGGCGGATTTCCAGCGCGAGCATGGCGATATCACGGTCAGCCTGTCCGTGCGCACGTTGCCATTCCAGTTCAAGGACCAGCCCTTCGACGGAGCGCTGTATCACGGGGACGGATTGTGGCCAGGCACCCAGGGCGTGTTGCTGTTCCCCGAGCGCGAACTCGTGCCCGTGTGCGCGCCGGAGCTGGCGGCACGCACGCCGGAGCCGGGCGCCAGCGCCTTGTCCGGCATGACCCATTTGCACCTGGCGTCACGGCCCGACGCCTGGCGCCAGTGGTACGCGGCCAATAGCCATCTTTATGGTCCGCACGCCGCCGGCGGCCCGCGCTACGAACTCTTCACCATGGTGATGGCGGCGGTGCAGGCCGGCCTGGGCGTCGGGCTGATGCCGCGCTTCCTGGCCCAGCCCGCGCTGGACCAGGGCACGCTGGCGATGCCCGTGCCGCAATCGCTGTCGGTCAGCCAGGGCTACTACTTCGGCTATCCGCAGCGCAGCGAACGCTCCGAGGCGCTCAAGCTCTTCGAGAGCTGGCTGAAGTCCGCCGCCGCGGGCGTGGGCGGACGCTGAGCCGTAGAATCCTGGCATGCCCGCGACCCGCCCCCCGCTTGAATCCCAGGCCGATATCGACGCCTTCATCGACGCCGTCTGGCTGGAAGACGGCCTGTCGGCCAACACCCTGGCTGCCTACCGGCGCGACCTGACGGGCTTTGCCCGTTGGCTGGAAGACCCCGAAGCCTATGCGCGCGAAATGGCCGACCGCCATGGCGATGCGGCACAGGCCCACGCGCTGCCTGCTGGACCCGCCAAGCCCTTGCGCGATGCCGGCAAGGCTGATATCGAAGCCTGGTTCGCCTTCCGCCACGAGGAAACCCGCGCCACCACCGCCAACCGCAGGCTGGCCGCGCTGCGCCGCTTCTACGCCTGGGCCTTGCGCGAGCACCGCGCCGAACGCGATCCCTGCCTGACGCTGATCGCGGCCAAGCAGCCGCCGCGCATGCCCAAGACGCTGTCCGAGCAGCAGGTGGATGCCTTGCTGCGCGCGCCCGACCTGGAGCAGGCCCGTGGCCTGCGCGACCGCGCGATGCTGGAAACGCTGTATGCCACGGGCTTGCGCGTGTCCGAGCTGGTGGGCATGCGCACGCTGGACGTGAGCCTGAACGAAGGCGTGGTGCGGGTGGTGCTGGGCAAGGGCGGCAAGGACCGACTGGTGCCGTTGGGCGCCGAGGCCGCGCATTGGATCGACCGCTACCTGAAGTCCGCGCGGCCAGAGCTGGCGGCCGGGCGCGTGAGCGATGCGCTCTTCATCACCGGCCGGGCCGAAGCGATGTCGCGCCAGGCGTTCTGGCAACTGGTGAAGAAGTACGCCTTGCTGGCGGACGTGCGCGCGCCGCTGTCGCCCCACGTGCTGCGGCACGCCTTCGCCACGCACCTGCTGAACCACGGCGCCGACCTGCGCGTGGTGCAGATGCTGCTGGGGCATGCCGACATTTCCACCACGCAGATCTACACGCACGTCGCGCGCGAACGCCTGAAGGCGCTGCACGCGACCCACCATCCCCGCGGCTAGCCGGCGCGCGCCGCTTCGAAATTCTTCTTTCACGCATAACCATGAGCAAAGCCCGCCACGTTTCCGAAACGCCCGCCACCCAGTTCCTCAAGCAGAACAAGGTGACGTACACGGAACATACCTATGACTACATCGACCATGGCGGCGCGGGCGAAGCCGCGCGCCAGTTGGGCCTGCATCCGCATGCGGTGGTGAAGACCCTGGTGATGGAGGACGAATCCGCCAAACCCCTCATCGTGGTCATGCACGGCGACCGCGAAGTTTCCACCAAGAACCTGGCGCGCCAGGCCGGGCTCAAGCGCGTCGAGCCCTGCAAACCCGAGGTCGCGCAGCGCCATTCGGGCTATCAGGTGGGTGGCACCTCGCCCTTCGGCACGCGCAAGAAGATGCCGGTGTGGGTCGAGGCCGAAGTGCTGGACTACCCGGTGGTCTACATCAACGGCGGGCGGCGCGGGTATCTGATCGGCATAGACCCCAAGGTACTGGTCACGCTGCTGGGCGCCAAGGGCGTAACCGTCGCGCTGGAATAGGGCGGGCTGGCGTGGGCGTGGTATTCCCATACCACCACCCAAGCCGATGGCGGCGTCACAATAGGGGCGTAGATCAAGAACCGGAGCCCGGCCACGGGCGCTGAACCGGCTTTCCGCCATCCCTAGGAGACAAACATGAGCAAGCGACTGTTGATGCTGGTCGGCGACTACGCCGAGGACTACGAGACCATGGTGCCGTACCAGACCCTGCTGACGGTTGGGCACACGGTGCATGCGGTATGCCCGGACAAGAAGGCGGGCGACACCATCGCGACTGCGATCCATGACTTCGAAGGCGCACAGACCTACACCGAAAAGCGCGGCCACAATTTCGCGCTGAACTATGACTTCGATCGCGTCGAGCCGTCGTCCTACGACGGCCTGGTGATTCCGGGCGGCCGCGCGCCGGAGTATCTGCGCCTGAACGAAAAGGTGCTGGACATCGTGCGCGCCTTCGACAAGGCGGGCAAGCCCATCGCGGCGGTCTGCCACGGCGCGCAACTGCTGGCCGCGGCCGGCATCCTGAAGGGCCGCACCTGCTCCGCCTATCCGGCGTGCGCACCGGAAGTGCGCCTGGCAGGCGGCACCTATGCCGAGATCGGCATCGACCAGGCCTACACCGACGGCAATCTGGTGACGGCGCCGGCCTGGCCCGCGCATCCGGCCTGGATGTCGCAATTCCTGGCGGTGTTGGGCACGAAGATCACGCCCTGATCTTCAACGCCACAAAGCGCCAGGGCCGCAAACATGCGGCCCTGGCGCTCTTCCTTTACGGCTTGGAAATCAGGCGAAATCGAGCACGATGCGGCCTTCGATCTGGCCGCGCCGCATGCGGTCGAACACGTCGTTGATGTTCTCCAGGCTTTCGGTGGCGACAGTGGCGTGCACCTTCCCCTCTTCGGCGAACTGCAGCGATTCCTGCAGGTCCAGGCGCGAACCCACGATGGAGCCGCGCACGGTGACGCCGTTGAGCACCATGTCGAAGATCGACAGCGGGAAGTCGCCCGGCGGCAGGCCGTTGAGCGCCACGGTCCCGCCGCGGCGCACCATGCCCAGCGCCTGCTCGAAGGCCTTGGGCGATACCGCCGTGATCAGCGCGCCGTGCGCGCCGCCGATCTCGCGCTTGAGGTAGGCGGCCGGGTCGGTAGTCTTGGCGTTGACCGTGACCTCGGCGCCCAGGCGGCGGGCGAAGTCCAGCTTGGCGTCGTCGATGTCCACCGCGGCCACGTTCAGGCCCATGGCCTTGGCGTACTGCACCGCCATGTGGCCCAATCCGCCAATGCCCGAGATCACTACCCAGTTGCCCGGACGGGTGTCCGTCATCTTCAGGCCCTTGTAGACGGTCACGCCGGCGCACAGCACGGGCGCGACCTCGACGAAACCGACGTTCTTGGGCAGCAGGCCCACGTAGTTGGCGTCAGCCAGCGCGTATTCGGCGAAGCCGCCGTTCACGGAGTAACCGGCGTTCTTCTGTGTTTCGCACAGCGTTTCCCAGCCGCCCAGGCAATGCTCGCAATGCCCGCAGGCGGAATACAGCCAGGGTATGCCGACGCGGTCGCCTTCCTTCACATGGGTCACGCCCGCGCCCACCGCGACCACATGGCCGACGCCCTCGTGACCGGGAATGAAGGGCGGGTTGGGCTTGACGGGCCAGTCGCCTTCGACCGCGTGCAGGTCGGTGTGGCAGACCCCGCAGGCTTCAATCTTTACCAGCAATTCGCCCGGACCCGGGCGCGGCACCGCGACTTCTTCGATTGCCAGGGGCTTGCCGAATGCTCGTGCAACCGCTGCTTTCATGGTTTTATCCATCACTGCCTCCGAAGTCTGATCAAGATTCCTTATGCTCGAACGTGGACGCTTTCCCGACCATGATTTATATCAACGGAGCGGGCTGCCCGCCGATGCCGGAAACGTGTGGTTGCAGAAAGAGGCCGGCCGCCGCGCCCTTGCCCGGGCCGCGGCAAACGGCGTACAGTCAGCCGTAGGCCTCCCGGCCCAGGCCTCGCGCCCAGTCCCGAGTTCCAGGAGCTCCCATGTGTGAAATCTTCATCCGCGCCAGCGAGCAGTCCTACGCGCCCGAAACCCGTTCGCTGCGGCTGCATGGCGTGGCTACCAGCCTGAGGCTGGAGCAGTTGTTCTGGCAGGTATTGGAAGAAATCGCCGGCCGGGACGGCATGCGCGTGACGCAGCTGATCGAACGTTTGTACGACGAACTGATCGAGTATCGCGGCGAGGCCGCCAATTTCACGTCGTTCCTGCGCGTGTGCTGCCTGCGCTACCAACTGTTGCAGGCGGAGGGCCGCATTCCGTTGGATGCGGCCGTGCCGATCCGTTCGCTCAACCCGCAGGCCGTGCTGGAAGGCTTGCCGCCCACGCTGTACGACGCCCAGCCTCTGCGCCCGAAACGCAAGGCCGCTTAATCCGTCAACACTGGTGCCGCCGCCACGGCAAAAAGCAAAGGGCCCGAATTTTCGGGCCCTTTGTTCATGTGGAGGCAGCGCAGCAGGCGGTCAGCCGCCAGACTGGATCGACGCCATCGCCACTTCGTTCTGCACGATGCGGCGGATGCGCACCGCATCGCCGATGCGGGAGAGTTTGCCTTGCGAATCCAGCAGCACGATGGCCAGATCGCGGCCGTTGATGCGGGCCAGCATGACCAGGCATTCGCCGGCTTCGTTGATGTAGCCGGTCTTGGACACCTTGATGTCCCAGTCGGGCTTGCGCACCAGCAGGTTGGTGTTGCGGAAGGTCTGCGTGCGGTTGTTGACCTCGACGTCGTACTCGGTATCGGTGGAGTAGCGGTGGATCAGCGGGCGCTGGGAGGCAGCGCGCAGCAGTCGGGCCAGATCGTGCGGCGACGAGACGTTGTCGCTGGACAGGCCGGTGGGTTCGATGAAGCGGGTGCTGGTCATGCCCAGTGCCTGCGCCTTGGCGTTCATGGCGGCCACGAAAGCCGGCAGGCCGCCCGGATAGTGGCGGCCCAGCGCGTTGGCGGCGCGGTTCTCGGACGACATCAGAGCCAGGTGCAGCATGTCGCCGCGCGACAGCTTGGTGCCCACGCGCAGACGGGAGGTGGTGTGCTTGAGGCCGTCGACGTCTTCGTCGGTGATCTCCAGCATTTCGTCCATGGGCAGGTTGGCGTCGACCACGACGACGGCCGTCATCAGCTTCGAGATCGAAGCGATGGGGCGCACTACGTTTTCGTTCTTGGCGAAGATGACCGTGGACGTTTCCAGATCCTGCACGTAGGCGGTGCTGGAACGCAGGGCGGCGGCTTCGGCGCGCACCGAGGAGGCGGGCGGCGGCATGGCGGCCGAACCGACTGCGGCGGCAGCGGCGGCCCGTTGCGCGCGCGACGGCTTGTTTGGCTTGCCGTTCTTGCCGGCGGCCGCGCCCTTCTTGGGCGGCGTGCCCTTGGCTGCGACCTGCTTGCCGCCTTTGGGGGCGGCGGCTTTCTTGCCGGAGGAGGATTTGGGGGGAGCTTTCTTGGCGGAGGAGGCGGCTTGTTTGCCGGAGGCGCTCTTGCCGGAGCTGGCTTTGGGGGCCGGAGCCTTCTTTGCTTGTTGCGCCTTGCAGGCCGACGACTTGGCGTTGGTCTTGCAAGGGTCCGTATTCTTCGCGGCTTGGGCGGCGGGGGGCAGGAGCGCGCACACCGCCAGCGCCACAGGCGCTATCGCGTTCGCAATCGCACGTTTCCAGGGAAATGCCATGGTTTGAGCTGGCTTGTCAGTCTGTCAGTAAATGTTTCTTAAGCCGGCGTTTCGTCGGGCCAGAAAAAGTCCAGATGAATTAGAGGCTTACGCGTCGAATTTAAACAGCAATTTCAAGTTGCGCGCAAGGCGATTCGCTATCATCGTCCAAAAAAATAATAGTGACGTATTGACGCAGCTTCAATTCGTCACAAGACAAGTGCGAGAAGCTAACGGCAGGCCGCGCGTGAGCGTAGCCCGGATTAACCCTCATCCGGCTGAACGCGCGAGGTTTTTGTCCATGCCGGAGCAGGCAAACCGCGCTCACAAAAGCGCAGGGCTTCGGGCGCGTAGGGGGATGCAGGGAAGGGGGGCGTCGGAACCGACGCCAGAGATGGCCTCGCCGGGTGGAATCGAACCACCAATTGACCCTTAGGAGGGGCCGGTTATATCCATTTAACTACGGCGAGACTATTGCTGATCAGGCGGCAGCGTCGGTCGAGTGATCGCGCTTGCTTGCTAAGGCCTTGATATCGCTACGATTCTGTCGGCCCTGAGTTTATCACTGGGGGCACGGGTTTCGGCGCAGGACGCAAGTCTATCAGCAGGCGGCGCAAGCCCCAAATCCGTTGCCCTGCAACCCGGCTCGCTGGACCCGACGCCCAACGTGGCTATTGCCGGAGCGCGGAGGCTATTTGTATATGATGACCGGGTCCCGCGCTGCGCGCCGGACCGTCCCGTGGAGGGGGCGACGAACAAAACAACGAAAAACGGGTTTCATGTCTAACCAAACCGATACGAATTTCATCCGTACCCTGATCGTGGGTACGCTGGTGGTGCTGCTCGCGATGGGGGTGCGCGCCACCTTCGGGCTCTTCATGCAGCCGATGGGGCTGGCGCAAGGCTGGGGACGCGAAGTGTTCTCCATGGCCTTCGCTTTGCAGAACCTGGTGTGGGGCGTGGCCTGTATCTTCATGGGCATCATGGCCGACCGCTACGGTTCGGGCCGCACCATCGCGCTGGGCGCGCTGCTGTACATGCTGGGCATGATAGGCACGCGCTTCGCCACGGATGAAGCCACGCTCTATCTGACGGCCGGCGTGCTGGTCGGATTGGGCCAGGCCGGCACGACCTTTCCGGTGATCCTGCCCGTGGTGGCCCGCGCGGTTCCTCCCGCCTACCGCAGCACGGCGATGGGCATCGCCAGCGCTGGCGGCTCGCTCGGTCAGTTTGCCGTGGTGCCCACGGGACAGGTGCTGATCAGCGGCCTGGACTGGACGGGCGCATTGTGGGTGCTGTCGCTGTTCGTCGCTTGCGGCGCCCCCCTGGCGTATTTCCTGCGCGGACGTCCGCAGGCCCACACCGGGCCGCAGCAATCGCTGGCCTCGGCGGTCAAGCAGGCGGTACGCCACCCCTCGTTCCATTTCCTGTTCTGGAGCTACTTCGTCTGCGGCTTCCACACCGCCTTCATCACGCTGCACTTGCCCGCCTATGTCACGGACGGCGGCCTGAGCGCGGGGCAGGGCGCGACCGCCATTGCGCTGATCGGCCTGTTCAACGTGCTGGGCTCGTTCTATGCCGGCAAGCTGGGCGGCAAGTACAGCAAGAAACGGCTCCTCGCCGTGGTGTACGGCATGCGCGCCTTCGGCATTCTGCTGTTGCTCTGGATGCCGTTGTCGCCATGGGTGCTGTACGCCTTCGCCGCGTGGATGGGTTTGTTCTGGCTGGGGACCGTTCCGCTCACGCAAGGCCTGATCGGCCAGATCTACGGCCTGCGCTATGCGGCCACGCTGTCGGGCATCGTCTTCCTGGGGCACCAGCTGGGCAGTTTCATCGGCGTGTGGCTGGGCGGATATGCCTATGCCAAGACCGGCAATTACGACGCCGTCTGGTGGCTGGGCGTGGCCCTGGCCGTCATCGCGGCGCTGTTGTGCCTGCCGGTGCGCGAACAGCCGGTTGCCCAGCCGGCCGCGGCCTGAGACGTTCATGAACCCTGCCAATCGTTCCGCGCCCGCCGCCCGCCGCCATCGCGGCTGGCGTGCGATTGGCGCGCTGGCCCTGGTTGCCGTCCTGGGCCTGGCTTTCTGGGGCTACACCACGCCGGAAATGCAGATCCACTGGGAAAACCTGGCCGCGCTCTGCGGCTTCTAGGCGCTTTTTCCGCTCGGCCTCGCGGTATCCTACGGCGGTATTTCTCCCCTCATCGCGCGCCGCCTGCGGGCGGGCGCTACGGATGCCCATGCAGGACTCATCGCCCTCCTATCCCGATCTATCGCTGCCGGACATCGGCGGCATGTCTGCCGCCGACACGCTGGTGCTGACGGTGAACAACCGTCTGTCGCGCCGGCTTACGCTGGAGCTGGCGGGCCTGCTGCGCCAGGAGCGCCAGGTCAGCGAGTTGCCGCGCATATTGCCGCTGTCCGCCTGGCTGGCCGATGCCGCCAATGAACTCGCGTTCGAGACGGATGGCGATGTGCCTGCCTATCGGCTGGACAGTTTCGCCACGCAACTGGTGTGGACCGAGGCGATCCGCGCTGAAGAAGCCGAGCGCGTGCTGTTGGATGCGAGCCAGGCCGCGCGCTTGTCGATGGATGCAGACCTGCTGATGGACGAATGGCAACTGCACGTGCCTTCGGGCGCGGATACCGACGAGTACCGCGGCTTCGCGAAATGGCGGGTTCGCTACCGCCAGGCGCTGGCCGGCATCGATGCCGAGGATGCCAACCAGGGCTATGCGCGCGTACTGCGGGCGCTGGAGGACGGACGCCTGCCCGTGCCGCGCCAACTGGTGCTGGCCGGATTCACGGACATGTCGCCGCGCTTTCGCCGGCTGCTGCAGGCGTTTGAAGAGCAGGGCGCGGCCGTTGCGCAGTGGCGCGACGCGCAGCGCATTGAAACGCCGGCGCGCAGGTTCGAGGCCGCCGATCAAGGCGCGGAATGGCGCGCTGCCGCGGCCTGGGCGGCCGAGCGCTTGAAAATGCATCCCCATGGCCGCTACGCCATCGTCTCGCCCCAGCTGGAGGTGGAATCGCCGTTCGCGCGGCGGGTGCTGAGCCAGGCCCTGGCCGGGCGTGGCGGCGAAGCCGCGTACGCCTTCAACGTGGCGGTGGGGCGGCCGTTGAACGAATGGCCGATGGCGCGCGCCGCGCTCGCTTGGTTGCGCGCCCTGGCCGAATGCGCGCCGGGCAAGGGCTGTGGCGTGGAGGTGCTGGGCGCGGCCCTGTTGGGCGGGCATTGCGCGGGCGACGTGCGCGACCGCGCGCGGCTGGCCTCGATCGACGCGCGCTGGCGGCGCCAGGCGCAACTGCATGTCGGCCCGCAGGATTGGCGCAAGCTGCTGGCGGACTTGCCAGCGTTGGCGCAGGCCTGGAATCAGGCCATGGAAATCTGGACGCAGGGCGGCCGCCAGGCCACTTGCGACGTGTGGATGTTGCGCATGAAGGCCGCGCTGATGGCGCTGGGCTTTCCCGGCGAAGGCGTGCTGGACAGCGTCGGCTATCAGGTGATGGGCGCCTTGGGCGATGCGCTGGGCAGTTTTTCGGCGCTGGCGCCGGCCGCCGGGCGCCTGGGCGGCGTGGCCGCCGTGAACCTGCTGGAAAGCGTGGCGCGTTCCGCCTCGTTCCAGCCGCAACGCGATCCGCAGGCGCGCCTGGACGTGCTGGGTTTGCTGGAAGCCGAGGGCGGCTATTGGGACGGCGTCTGGGTGTTGGGCCTGACCGATGACGTGTTGCCGGCCTCGCCCAAGCCCAATCCGCTGTTGCCGCTGGCAGTGTTGCGCCAGGCCAAGGCGCCGCGCGCCACGCCCGAGCGCGAACGCGAATGGGCCGAAGGCATGTACGCGGCATTGTGTCGCTGCGCGCCCGAGATCATCGTCAGCCACGCGCACATGGACGGCGAACGCGAGCTGCGTCCGTCGCCGCTGATCGCGGCGGCAGCGCTGACGGACTGGACGCCCGCGGCGGCGCAAGCGTTGCCGGCCTTGCCGCAGGAATCGCTGGACGACGCGCAAGGGCCCGCTCTGGCGGCCGGCAATCGTGGCGGCGGCGGCCTGGACGTGCTGGACACGCAGGCGCGCAATCCGCTGTGGGCCTTCGTGCGGCATCGCCTGGGCGGCCGCGAAATGGCGCCCTATGCGGATGCGGCCACGGTCAACGTGCGCGGCCAGTTTTTGCACAAGGCGCTGGAACTGGTGTGGGGCATGATGCCCGATCAGGACGCGCTACACGAAGTCATGGCCACGGGCCGCCTGCCTGCCTTGCTGGAGCAGGCGGTGGCGCAAGCCGCGGACGAGGAACTGAAAGACTACGCGCCCGCCTTGCGCACGCTGGAATGCCAGCGCGCCCAGGCCGTGCTGGCGTCCTGGCTGGATATGGAAGCGCAGCGCCTGCCCTTCGCGGTGGCGCAGGTGGAAAAGAACCATCAATGGCAGCGCGGCGCGCTCAACCTGAAGCTGCGGCTGGACCGCATCGATACCCTCGGCGATGGCCGCAATGTCATCGTCGATTACAAGACCGGCGTGGCGGCGGCCAAGCCCGAACCCGACTGGTCGCGCAGTCGCCCCGTGAACGTGCAGTTGCCGTTCTATGCCTCGGTGCTGGCGGACGCCGCGGGCGGCGAAGTGGCGGGCCTGGTGCTGGCACAGATCCATGCGCGGCAGGTCGCCGCACAAGGCCTGGCCGACGAGGACCTGGGCGTGCCCGGCGTTACGCTGGCCAGCGACAGCAAGTACTTCGACGGGCTGTCCTGGCCGGAGATCCGGCAGCGCTGGCGCAGTGCCATCGAAGCGCTGGCCGACGAGTACGCCGCGGGCTACGCGGCCAACGTCGCGTATCGCCGCGACGACCTGAAATACTGCGATGCATTGCCGTTCCTGCGTTTGCATCTGGACGACGAGGACGCATGAGCCATGGCTGAACAAGAACGCTTGCCGCATGACCATATGGCGCGCGCCGACGCGCTGGATCCGACCCGTTCGTTTCTGGTGCAGGCGCCCGCCGGCTCGGGCAAGACCGAGCTGCTGACGGACCGCATCCTGGCGCTGCTGGCCACTGTGAACCGTCCGGAGGAAATCGTCGCCATCACCTTCACGCGCAAGGCCGCGTCGGAGATGCACGCGCGCGTGCTGAGCAAGCTGCGCCGCGGACTGGATGCCCCGCCCGAAGCCATGCACGAGCGCCGCAGCTGGGAACTCGCGCGCGCCGCATTGGCACGCAACGACGAGCAGGGCTGGCATCTGCTGGACCATCCCGCGCGCCTGGCCATCCGCACCATCGACTCCTTCTGCGCGGGCCTGGTGCGCAGCATGCCTTGGTTGTCGGAGCTGGGCGGCATGCCCGAGATCACGGATGATGCGCGCACCCACTACGAGGCGGCGGCGCGCGCCACCCTGGACCTTGCCGACGACTACGAGGCCGTGCGCATCCTCCTCAAGCATCTGGACGTGGACGTGCAGGCCGCCAAGGAGGCCATCGCCGACATGCTGGGTCAACGTGACCAGTGGCTGCCACTGCTGCGCCACGGCTCCGACCGCGAGGGCATGGAAGCCATGCTGGCCGAGGCCATCGGCGAAGACCTGGACGCGCTCAGCGAGGCCATGCCCTATGGCTGGGCCGAAGCGCTATGCGGCCCGGCGCGGCTGGCTGCCGCCAATCTGCAGGATGGAGAGACCGAAAACAAGCTGCTGGCCTTGCTGGACTGGACAGAAGAGCCTCCGCCTGACGCCGAAGCGCTGGAGCTCTGGCAAGCCGTGGCGCATCTGCTGCTGACGGGCACCGGCACCTTGCGCAAGACCGTCAACAAGAACCTGGGCTTTCCTGCCAAGTGCGCGCACAAGGACCCGTTCGTGGCGTGGCTGGAAGCCGCCGACCCGGACGCAGTCTGGGTGCGCCGCCTGCATGCGGTGCGCGACGTGCCCGCGCCACATTTCACCGATGCGCAATGGGAAGTGCTGGGCGCGCAGCTGATGACGCTGGCGCTGGCGGTGGCGCAGTTGCGGCTGCGATTCGCCGACACGGGCGAGGTGGATTTCATCGAAATCTCGCAGCGCGCCGCGGCCGCGCTGGGCAGCGCCGACGATCCGGGCGAACTGCTGCTGAAGCTGGATGCCTCGATCCGCCATCTGCTCATCGACGAATTCCAGGACACCAGCCAGACCCAGCTGGACCTGCTGCGCACGCTGACCTCGGGCTGGCAGCAGGGCGACGGCCGCAGCCTGTTCCTGGTGGGCGACCCGATGCAGTCCATCTACCGTTTCCGCAAGGCGGAAGTGGGCCTGTTCCTGGAAGTCGCCGACATCGGCGTAGGCGAACTGCAGCCGGATTTCCTCAACCTTACCGACAACTTCCGCTCGCAGGCGGGCATCGTCGAATGGGTCAACCAGTCGTTTGCGCAGTTGCTGCCCCGGCGCAGCGATGCGGCGGCGGGAGCCATCGCCTACAGCCCGTCCACCGCTTTCCATGAAGCGCTGCCGGAACCCGCTGTGCGCTTTCACCCGGCCTGGTCGCGCGAGGGCGCGGCCCCCGCGGAAGCGCAGGCTGAAGACATTGCGGTGGACCTGGTACGCCAGGCGCTGATCGACCACAAGGGGGCCAAGCATCCCGTCGCCGTGCTGGTGCGGGCACGCAGCCATCTGGGCAACCTGACCCGCCGCCTGGCGCAGGAAGGCATACGCTGCCGCGCGGTGGACCTGGTGCCGCTGGCCCTGCGGCCGGTGGTGGCAGACCTGGTGCAACTGGTGCGGGCCTTGTCGCATGCAGGCGACCGTCTGGCCTGGCTGTCGGTGCTGCGCGCACCGTACTGCGGCTTGACGCTGATATCCCTGCAGCGCTTATTCGGCGACGACCACATCACGCCGGTGCCGGTACTGCTGGAGCGCGCCCTGCGCATCGCGCCGCAGACCGTACCTTCATCCGCCACCAGCGCGCCTCAGGGGTCATTGTTCGACGCGGCGCCCGCAGCGCCGGACACGCCATCGGCGCAAAGCGTGCTCGGCGCCGACGAGTTCGAGCGCTTGCGTCAGGTGGCGGGCATCCTGCTCGACAAGCGCAACGCCTCGGGCGCCATGCCTTTCGCGGCGTGGGTGGAGTCGCTGTGGCGCCGCCTGGGCGGTCCTGCGCTGTATGCCGGACTGTCTGTGGCCAACGACGCGGAAAGCCTGTTCCAGCTGGTCGAGCGCCTGGCGCCGCACGGCGCCATCGACGTCGCGGCCCTGGACGCCGGCATCGCGCGCTTGTTCGCCGCGCCGGACGCGGCGGACGAAGACACGGGCGCGGTCGAAATCATGACCATGCACAAGTCCAAGGGACTGCAGTTCGAAACCGTCATCCTGTACGGCCTGCACCGCGCGCCGCGCGGCGATCAGGCGCCGCTCGTGCGCTTTGAGCAGAGCGGCGGCCGCGTGCTGTTCGGTCCGGTAAAGCCGCGCGCCGAAACCGAGGCCGACCCCCTGTCGCGCTACCTGGGCGCGCGCGAGGCGCGCCGCGCATCCTACGAAATCGATCGCCTGCTGTATGTGGCAGCGACGCGGGCGCGCAAGCGCCTGCACCTCGTGGGCCACGTGTCGGTGGACGAAGCCAGCGGTCAGGTCAAGACGCCTTCCTCCGCCAGCCTGCTGGGCCGCTTGTGGCCCTGCCTGGCCACACCGACACCGCCGTCGCTGGATGGCGAAACGGTGGTGCAGGAAGCCGACGGTCCCGAGTGGCAGGGCGAACCCTTGCGGCGCGTGGACCGCGCGGGCCTGGCGCAATTGGCGCGCGTGGCGGACGTGGCGGTCAGCCCCGGCTTTGGCGCCGCAGCGCGCGGCGCCTGGGGCGATGGCGGCGAACATCCCGCCTGGCAACTGGAGGCCGGCTACGACGCCGCCATCGGCACCTTGTCGCATGCCTGGCTGGCGCGTATCGGCCAGGACGGCGTTCAGGCCTGGTCCGCCGACGCGCTGGCCGAACGCTTGCCCGCCATGCGCCGCCAACTCACGCGCGCAGGCATCCCCGCCAGCCAGGCCGACGCCGCCTCCGAGGCCGTGCTCGAAACCCTGCAAGCCACCCTGGCCGACGAACGTGGCCTGTGGCTTTTGTCCCAATCCGGCGCCCGCCGCGAATGGCCCCTGATCGACGCCGCCGGCAAGGTGTCCGTCATCGACCTGGCCCTCAGCACCGAAGACGGCTGGCTCATCGTCGACTACAAAACCGGCCGCCCGCACCCCGGCGAAACCCCCACCGCCTTCGCTGCTCGCATGCGCCAACGCCACGGCGACCAGTTGCTGCGCTACTGCGCCCAAGTCACCGCCCTGGATGGCCGCACCGCCCGCGCCGCCCTCTACTTCCCAAGAGCACGCGCCTGGATCGACCTGAAGGAATAGCGCAGAGACAAAAGGAGTAGAGAGGGTGTAGAGAGGCAAAGCGAAGCGAGCCGAAAGGACCAGCGAAGCGACGTCCCAACCCCCTCCCCCTCGGGGGGAGGGCTGGGGAGGGGGCGCACATTCAGCCCCCCGGGGCCCGCCAGCCGAGAGGCTAGCAAGCAAGCGAAGCGCAGCTCTGCTAGAATCTCGGCTGGCGGGCCCCTCCGCATGGTTCGGCGGTGAACCTGGTCAGGTCGGGAACGAAGCAGCCATAGTCGTTTAGGGTCAGTGCCGGAGTAAGGCTCGCCAACCGGATTCTTCAAAGCAGCGCGTCATGACTATCCATGATGTCGCCGCTTTCAAGGGGGACGGGGTTATTTTCCAAGGATACGTTCCACGGGAATAAGCCCGTCCCCTTTGCGTTTCAGGCCGCGCTGAGCATGGATGCCATGCTCAGCGCCGAACCCCGGCAGCTGGACCGGCCATTTCGGGCCAGCTTGCGAAACAGGCTCTACAATCCACCCATGACTTATCTGGTACTGGCCCGCAAGTGGCGGCCGAGATCGTTCGATACCCTCGTGGGACAGGATCACGTGGTGCGCGCGCTGACGCATGCGCTCGACACCCAACGCCTGCATCACGCCTGGCTGTTCACGGGAACCCGCGGCGTCGGCAAGACCACGCTCTCGCGCATCCTGGCGAAGTCCCTCAACTGCGAAACAGGCATCACGTCCAAGCCTTGCGGTGTCTGTCGCGCCTGCACGGAGATCGATGCCGGGCGTTTCGTCGACTACCTCGAGCTGGACGCGGCCTCGAACCGCGGCGTCGAGGAAATGACGCAGTTGCTGGAGCAGGCGGTGTACGCGCCGGGAGCAGGGCGCTTCAAGGTCTACATGATCGACGAAGTCCACATGCTGACCGGGCATGCGTTCAACGCCATGCTCAAGACACTGGAAGAGCCGCCGCCGCACGTCAAATTCATCCTCGCGACCACCGACCCG
The DNA here is from genome assembly GCF_014851665.1 of Achromobacter sp. ACM03. Classification (NCBI taxonomy): domain Bacteria; kingdom Pseudomonadati; phylum Pseudomonadota; class Betaproteobacteria; order Burkholderiales; family Alcaligenaceae; genus Achromobacter; species Achromobacter sp. ACM03. The sequence goes on from NZ_JACVAD010000002.1 coordinate 1,475,127, forward strand.
CAGAAGATTCCGGTGACGGTGCTGTCGCGCTGCCTGCAGTTCAACCTGAAGCAGATGCCGGCCGATTCCATCGTCGGCCATCTGCAGGCCGTGCTCGGCCAGGAAGCGGTGGGCTTCGACGTGCCGGCCTTGCGGCTGATCGGGCAGGCGGCCGCGGGGTCCATGCGCGACGCGCTGTCGCTGACCGACCAGGCCATTGCCTATAGCGCCGGCAACCTGACCGAGGACGCCGTGCGCGGCATGCTCGGCACCATCGACCAGCGGCATCTGGTGCGTCTGCTGGATGCGCTGTCCGCTGGCGACGCCAAGGGCGTGCTGGCGGTGGCGGATGAACTGGCCATCCGCGGCCTGTCCTATGCTGGCGCCTTGGCCGACCTGGCCGTGCTGCTGTCGCGCGTCGCCATCGAGCAGCGCGTGCGCGGCGTGACCCCCGCCGAGGATCCGCTGGCCGGCGACATTGCCCGGCTGGCGCTGGCTCTGCACCCGGACGCGGTGCAGCTGTTCTATTCCGTGGCGGTGCACAGCCGCAGCGAACTGACCCTGGCGCCCGACGAGTACGCGGGCTTCATCATGGCCTGCCTGCGCATGCTGGCGCTCAATGGCGACGCCGGCCCGCAGACCGCGCTCGAAGCGCCCGCCGCGCCGGCCCGTCAGACTGCCGATGCGGCCGCAGCGCCGGCGGCAGTTGCCGCGCCTGCGCCCGCCGCGGCGCAGCCCCAGCCCGCGCCGGCAGCCGTTCAGCCCGCAGCCGCACCAGCGGTTGCGGAGCCTGCACCGGTCGCCGCGATTCCGGCGCCGCCCGTGGCCGCGCAGGCTCCTGCTCCGGCTGAGTCCGCGGCTCCCGCAGCCATCGCGCAGAAGGCTGAACCGGCGCCTGCCGCGGCGGAACCCGAACCGGCCGCGTTGGAACAAACTTCGCAAGCCACCCAGCCCGGCAGCGTGCCGCCCTGGGAAGAACTGCCTGCCGATGCGCCGGCCATGTCCGAATCCGAAGCTGGCAAGACCGCTGGTTCGGCCGCGCTGGCGATCACACCCGCGACCGCCGCAGCCATCGCGCCCGCGCCCCAAGCCGATGATGGCGAAGGCCCGCCCGCCTGGGTCGACGAAGAAATCCCGTTCGAAGCCGAAGGCGGCTTTGCGCCGGACAACGGCTTTACGTCGGATCCCGAGGACGATGATTTCGAAACCCTGGCCAGCGCGCCCTCGGCCGCGCCGCCGCCAGCGGCCCGCCGCGAAGGTCCGGCGCCCGCGCGCAAGCGGCAGTCGTCGCGCGCCCGCCTGACGGACATGACGTCGGAAACCTGGCCCGAGCTGGCTGCGCGCCTGCCGGTCACCGGCTTGGCGGCGGAACTGGCGCGCCAGAGTGCATGGGCCGGCGTGCAGGGCGATGCCGTCATCCTGCGCGTGGCCGTCAAGACGCTGGCCGAAAGCGAAAGCCGCGTCCGTCTGCAGACGGTGTTGTGCGAACATTTCGGCCAGGGCATACGGCTGGACGTCGAGGTCGGCGTGACGGGCGAGGCGACGGCGCATGCCGTGGCCCAGGCCGAACGCGCTGCCCGCCAGCAGGCCGCCGAAGAGGCGGTCGCGGTCGACCCGTTCGTACAGGCGCTCGTCGCCGATTTCGGCGGCCAGGTCGTCGCCGGCTCGATCCGCCACGTAGATTCCCCCGCCGCCGCTGCCTGAAGCGGCGGCCATCTCTCATTCCCCTCGTTCAAGGAAGCATCGATCATGATGAAAGGACAACTGGCCGGCCTGATGCGCCAGGCGCAGCAAATGCAGGAAAACATGAAGAAGGCGCAGGACGCGCTGGCCGAGATCCAGGTCGAAGGCGCCTCCGGCGGCGGCCTGGTCAAGGTCACCATGACCTGCCGCCACGACGTCAAGCGCGTGGCCATCGATCCGTCGCTGCTGGGCGACGACAAGGACATGCTGGAAGACCTGGTCGCCGCCGCGTTCAACGACGCGCTGCGCAAGGCCGAAGCCACCTCGCAGGAAAAAATGGCCTCGGTCACCGCCGGCATGCCGCTGCCCCCGGGCATGAAGCTGCCGTTCTGAACGCAGCCCCAAGGCCGCAATGGACCCGCTACTGCCTGAACCCGAGCCGCTCGTCTCGCTGATCGAGGCGCTGCGGCGCCTGCCCGGCGTGGGGGTGCGTTCTGCCCGGCGCATGGCCTATCACCTGCTGCAGCATGACCCGCAAGGCGCGGACATGCTGGGGCAGGCGTTGGCGGGCGCGGTGCGGGACCTGAAGCATTGCGCCCGCTGCAACAGTTTCTCGGAAGAGGAAGTCTGCGGCACCTGCATCAATCCCAAGCGCGATCCCTCGCTGCTGTGCATCGTCGAGACGCCGGCCGATCAGAACATGATCGAGTCCAGCCACGGCTATCGCGGCCTGTATTACGTGCTGATGGGCCGCGTCGCGCCGCTCGAAGGGATTGGTCCGCGCGAGCTGGATTTCGAGCGGGTGATCAAGCGCGCGACCGACGGCGTGGTGCAGGAGGTCATCCTGGCCACCAACTTCACCGCCGAAGGCGAAACCACCGCCCACTTCCTGGGCGAAGCGCTGGGCGAGCGCGGCCTGCGGGTCACGCGGCTGGCGCGCGGCGTGCCTGCCGGCAGCGAGCTGGAATACGTCGACGCCGGGACCATCGCCTGGGCCCTGATGGAGCGCAAGACCACCTGATTCCGCAGTGCCAGAACGCCTTGCCGGCAACGTATCGGCAACGGCAAAAACCGTGAGGAAGACAAGCCATGTCAGCGCTGACCGGACTGAAGGTCCTGGAACTCGGCACGCTCATTGCCGGCCCGTTCGCCGCGCGCATCTTCGGCGAATTCGGCGCCGATGTCATCAAGGTGGAAACGCCCCACGGGCCTGACGGCACGGGCGGCGGCGACCCCATCCGCAGCTGGCGCCATCTGCACGAGGGCAATTCCCTTTGGTGGACGGTGCAGGCCCGCAACAAGCAATCCATCGCACTCAACCTGAAAGATCCACGCGCGCGGGAGATCGCCCGCAAGCTGGCGCTGGACGCCGACGTGGTGGTCGAGAACTACCGGCCGGGCGTGCTGGAGAAGTGGGGGCTGGGCTACGAGCAGCTGCGCGCCATCAACCCCGCGCTCATCATGGTGCGCCTGTCCGGCTATGGGCAGACGGGGCCCATGAAGGACCAGCCGGGCTTTGGCGCCATCGGCGAATCCATGGGCGGGCTGCGCTACGTGTCGGGCCATCCCGACCGGCCGCCCCTGCGCGTGGGCATCTCCATCGGCGATTCCATCGCCGCCTTGCACGGCGTGATCGGCGCGATGATGGCGCTGCGGCACCGCGACGCCACCGGCGGGCGCTGGAACGGCAAGCAGGGCGCGAAGTGCCAGGCGGGGCAGGGCCAGATGGTGGACGTGGCGCTGTACGAGGCCGTGTTCAACATGATGGAAAGCCTGGTGCCAGAGTACGACGTGGCCGGCGTGGTGCGCGAGCGTACTGGCGGCGCGCTGCCCGGCATCGTGCCTTCGAATACCTACACCACCCGCGATGGCCAGAACATCGTCATCGCCGGCAACGGCGACGCGATCTTCCACCGGCTGATGCGCGCCATCGGCCGTGACGATCTGGCCACGGATCCGGGGTTGGTGCGCAACGACGGCCGCGCCAAGCGCGTGGACGAGATCGACGGCGCCATCCAGCAGTGGTGCGGCGCGCGCGGCATCGAAGAGGCGCTGGGCGCGCTGAAGGGCGCCGACGTGCCGGTGGGCAAGATCTACAGCGTGGCCGACATGTTCAGCGATCCGCAGTTCCTGGCGCGCCGCATGATAGAGCAGCACCGCTTCCCTGACGGCACGCCGGTCAAGCTGCCGGCCGTCGTGCCCAAGCTGTCGGAGACGCCCGGCGAGACGCGCTGGGTGGGGCCCGTATTAGGGGAACATACCGAGGAAGTCCTGAAATCGCTGGGGTATGATTCAGCGGCTATAGAAGAGCTGGCAAAGACCGGCGCTATCGGTCTGCCCGACAACTAGGAGACAAGCACATGTCAGTCACTCGCCGTGATCTGCTCAAGATGGCCGGCGCCGCCGGCGTCATGGGCATGGCGCCCGCCATCGTGCGCGCGCAGAAGCTGGAGAAGACCAAGGTCCAGATCGCAGTCGGCGGCAAGCCGCTGATCTACTATCTCCCCCTGTCCATCGCGGAAGCCCGCGGCTACTTCAAGGACGAAGGGCTGGACGTCAGCATCGCCGACTTCGCGGGTGGCTCCAAGGCCTTGCAGGCCGTAGTGGGAGGCAGCGCCGACATCGTGTCGGGCGCGTTCGAACACACTTTGTCCATGCAATCCAAGGGCCAGGCCTACCGCGCCTTCGTGCTGCAGGGCCGCGCGCCGATGATAGGCGTGGGCGTGTCCAAGAAGAACCTGCCCAACTACAAGAGCGCCGCCGACCTGAAGGGCAAGAAGATCGGCGTGACCGCGCCGGGCTCGTCCACCAACATGGTGGTCAGCTTCTTCCTCGCCAAGCACGGCCTGAAGGCCTCGGATGTGTCCATCATCGGCGTGGGCGCCGGCGCCGGCGCAGTGACCGCGCTGCGCAGCGGCCAGATCGACGCCATCTCCAACACCGACCCCGTGGTGTCGATGCTGGAAATGCCGGGCGACATCCAGATCATCGTCGATACGCGCACGCTCAAGGACACCAAGGAAATCTTCGGCGGCAACATGCCGGCGGGCTGCCTGTACGCCCCGCAGGCCTTCCTTGACGCCAATCCCAACACCACCCAGGCCCTGGCCAACGCGCTGGTGCGCGCCGACAAGTGGATCCAGAAGGCCGGCGCCGACGAAATCGCCAAGGTCGTGCCGGAAACCTATCTGCTGGGCGATCCGGCCGTCTACAAGGCCGCCATCGCCAAGAGCCTGGAAGGCCTGTCGCCGGACGGCCTGATCCCCGAGGATGGCGCCGCCACTGCGCTCAAGGCGCTGGCTGCCTACCAGGCGGATTTCGACGGCTCCAAGATCGACCCGTCCAAGGTCTGGACCAACGACTACGCGCGCCGCGCCAACGAGAAGTACCCCAATGGCTGAAGCCGCGCTGTCGCTGGAAAACATCAGCTGCACCTTTGTCTCCCGCGACGACCGCTCGCAGCGCTACACCGCCGTCAGCGACACGACCCTGGCCATCGCGCCAGGGGAGTTCGTGTCGGTGGTGGGTCCGACCGGATGCGGCAAGTCCACCCTGCTCAACGTCAGCGCCGGCTTGCTGGCGCCGTCCTCGGGCAGCGTGAAGGTGTTCGGGCAGCCCCTGTCCGGCATCAATGAGCGGGCCGGCTACATGTTCCAGGGCGAGGCCCTGCTGCCCTGGCGCAGCGCGCTGGACAACGTGGTGGCGGGCCTGGACTTTGCCGGCGTGCCTCGGCAACAGGCGCTGGAGCGCGGCCGCGAATGGATGCGCCGCGTGGGCCTGGGCGGCTTCGAGGGCCGTTATCCGCATCAGATGTCGGGCGGCATGCGCAAGCGCACGATGCTGGCGCAGACGCTGATCCGCGATCCCGACATCATCCTGATGGACGAGCCGTTCTCGGCGCTGGACATCCAGACGCGCCAGCTCATGGAGAACGAGGTCCTGGACCTGTGGATGGCCAAGCGCAAGGCCGTGCTCTTCATCACGCACGACCTGGACGAGGCCATCGCCATGAGCGATCGCGTGGTGGTGCTGTCGGCAGGGCCCGGCACGCACCCCATCGGCGAATTCGCCATCGACCTGCCGCGTCCGCGCGACGTGGCCGAAGTGCGCACGCATCCGCGCTTCGTGGAGCTGCACTCCGCCATCTGGGGCGTGCTGCGCGAAGAAGTTCTTAAGGGCTACGCCCAACAGAAGCGAGCCTAGGCCATGTCCAAGCTGATCAAACCCGGTTCGGCCAGCCTGCGCTTCTGGCAGTTGCTGCTGCTCGTCATCATTCTTCTCGTTTGGCATTTCGCGTCGCGCGATCCCAAGGTGGCCTTCTTTTTCGGCGAACCGCTGAAAGTGTGGGGCCGCATCTGGGCCTGGTTCGTGACCAACGCGGACATCTATACCCACCTGGGCGTGACGCTGACCGAAACCGTGCTGGCGTTTTTCATCGGCACCATCGCCGGCCTGGCCTTTGGCCTGTGGCTGGGTCTGTCGCCCGGCGCAAGCGCGATCCTCGATCCCTACATCAAGGCCGCCAACTCGATGCCGCGCGTCATCCTGGCGCCCATCTTCGGCATGTGGTTCGGCCTGGGCATCTGGTCCAAGGTGGCGCTGGCCGTGACGCTGGTGTTCTTCATCGTGTTCTTCAATGTCTACCAGGGCGTGCGCGAAGTCAGCCCCACCTTGCTGGACAACGCCAGGATGCTGGGCGCGCGCCGCCGCCAGCTGTTGCGGCACGTTTACCTGCCGTCTGCCACCAGCTGGGTGTTTTCCAGCCTGCATACCTCCGTGGGCCTGGCCTTCGTGGGCGCGGTGGTGGGCGAGTATCTGGGCTCGGCCAGCGGCGTGGGCTACCTGATCCTGCAGGCCGAAGGCACTTTCGACGTCAACACCGTGTTCGCGGGCATCATCGTGCTCACGGCTTTTGCGCTGGTGCTGGACGCCATCGTCGGCATGGGCGAAAAGCGGCTGATGAAATGGCAGCCCAGGTCCGGCGAAACCGAAAAGATCTGACCGGAGTTTCCCATGGCCCGTCTACCCTACGCCGACCTGACCCATCCCGAAGCCAAGCCTCTGGTCGACCGCATCGTCGCCGAACGCGGCAGCGTCCTGCACCTGTACCAGATGCTGCTGCACAGCCCCGCGGTGGCCGGCGGCTGGCTCAATTACCTGACCTCGATCCGCCAGCTCAGCACCTTGCCTGGCGATCTGCGCGAGCTGGTCATCATGCGCGTGGCGGCCATCAACGGCGCGCCCTACGAGGCCGACCAGCATGCGCCGATCGCGCTGAAGGAAGGCGTTTCGCAAGCGCAGCTGGACGCGCTCAATGATTGGGAAGCGTCAGATCTGTTCGATGAACGCGAAAGGGCGGTGCTGGCCTACACCGATGCCATGACGCGACAGGTGCAGGTGCCGGAACCGGTGTTCCAGGCGGCGAAGGCGGCGATGGGCTCCGAAAAGCTCATCGTGGAGCTGACCGCGACGGTGGCGGCCTACAACATGGTGTCGCGCTTCCTGGAAGCGCTGCAGGTGCATTCACACGATCACCGCTGACGCACGCGCGCGGCCGCAAGGGCCGCGCGCATGCTTGCGGATGTGGCAGAGGAAAGTCGCGCTCAGGCGCGCTGCGCCTCGATCAACGCATCCAGCTTGACCGCGTCCGCCACGAACAGGCGGATGCCTTCCGACAGCTTTTCGCTGGCCATCGCATCCTCGTTGAGCAGGGTGCGGAAGGTGACCTCGTCCGCGCCAATGCGGGCCATGTTGGCGGGCACGTCGTCGGCGCGCAATTGCGCGGGCGCGTCGCCCTCGGTGCCGGCCAGCTTGGTCAGCAGCTCGGGGCTGATGGTCAGCAGGTCGCAGCCCGACAGCGCCAGGATCTGGCCCACGTTGCGGAAGCTCGCACCCATGATTTCCGTGGGGATGTCGAAGTGCTTGTAGTACTGGTAGATCCGCGTGACGGACAGCACGCCGGGATCGCGCGCCCCGGCATTGTCGGCCTCGACCCAGTTGGCGCCGGCGGACTTCTTGTGCCAGTCGTAGATGCGGCCGACGAAGGGCGAGATCAGCTGCACGCGGGCATCGGCGCAGGCCACGGCCTGCGGCAGCGAGAACAGCAGGGTCAGGTTGCAGCGCACGCCTTCCGATTGCAGGGCGCGGGCCGCCTGGATGCCTTCCCAGGTCGAGGCGATCTTGATCAGCACGCGCTCGCGCGGCACGCCAGCGGCTTCGTACAGGGCGATCAGGCTGCGGGCGCGTTCGATGGTGGCGCGGGTGTCGAAGGACAGGCGGGCGTCGACTTCAGTCGACACGCGGCCGGGCACGATGTCCAGGATGGCGCGGCCAAAGGCCACCAGCAGGCGATCCATGAGTTCGGCAGTGGGCGCGCCGCGGTGTTCGCGCGCGGTCTTTTCCAGCAGGGGACGGTAGGCGTCCTGCTGGACGGCCTTAAGAATTAGGGACGGGTTTGTGGTGGCGTCGGTGGGACGCAACGCCTTCATCGCTTCGAAATCCCCCGTGTCGGCGACGACGGTGGTGTGGTTGCGCAGGGCGTCAAGTTGGCTGGGCATGGACGGTACGGCTCGCTGCAGGCTAGGGTTGAAGGTGTCCTAGCGTATCACCGAGGCCGCAGGCGCGCTGCCGGCCGGACGGCGGAGGGGGACGGCGGGACGCGGAAAAACAGGCCAAAACCCCGTTTCCGGCCTTATTTGGCGCGGTTCCCCGAGAAAAACGGCCGCTCAAGGTATAATCCGAAGGTTTGATTATCGATTCTAAAACCGGGGTTTACTGTGCTGCCGCAACTCTTTCCCGAGGGGATCAACCGCTTCCCTCCTGCAATTCTGGCTCTGGCGGACGGTACCATTTTTCGAGGCGTGTCGATCGGTGCGCCTGGGCATACCGTTGCCGAAGTGGTGTTCAACACCGCGATGACCGGGTACCAGGAAATTCTCACCGATCCCAGCTATAGCGGCCAGATCGTCACGCTGACCTATCCGCACATCGGCAATACCGGCGTCAACGCCGAAGACGTGGAAGCCAAGCGCGTCTTTGCCGCCGGCCTGGTGGTCCGCGACTGTCCCGCCCGCGTGTCGAACTTCCGTTCCACGCAATCGTTGCCTGAGTACCTCTCCGAGCAAGGCGTCGTCGCCATTTCCGGCATCGACACCCGCAAGCTCACCCGCATCCTGCGTGAAAAGGGCGCCCAGGGCGCCTGCATCTTCGTCGGCACCGACGCCGAGCGCGCCGTCGAGCTGGCCCGCGGTTTTGCCGGCATGGCCGGCCAGGACCTGGCCAAGGTGGTGTCGCTCAAGGATCGCGCCGAATGGACCGAAGGCACCTGGCAGCTGGGCGAGGGCTTCTCCAAGCCCGACCAGTCCAAGTTCCACGTCGTGGCCTACGACTTCGGCATCAAGACCAACATCCTGCGCCTGCTGGCCGACCGCGGCTGCCGCCTGACGGTGGTGCCGGCCCAGACCAGCGCCGAGGAAGTCTTGAAGCTCAATCCTGACGGCGTGTTCCTGTCCAACGGCCCTGGCGACCCCGAGCCCTGCGACTACGCGATCGAAGCCACGCGCGCCTTCCTGGACAAGAAGCTGCCGGTGTTCGGCATCTGCCTGGGCCACCAGATCATGGGCCTGGCGCTGGGCGGCAAGACGCTCAAGATGAAGACCGGCCACCACGGCGCCAACCACCCCGTGCAGGACCTCCAGTCCAAGCGCGTGTTCATCACCAGCCAGAACCACGGTTTCGCTGTCGACGCGGCAAGCCTGCCGGCCAACGCGCGCGTGACGCACGTCTCGCTGTTCGACGGCACGCTGCAGGGCTTCGAGCTCACCGACCGCCCGGCCTTCTGCTTCCAGGGTCACCCCGAAGCCAGCCCGGGTCCGCACGACATCCTTGAACTGTTCGACAAGTTCATCGCCCTGATGTCCGGCCAAAAGTAAAGATTGCATCATGCCCAAGCGTACAGACCTAAAAAGCATACTCATCATCGGCGCCGGCCCCATCATCATCGGGCAGGCCTGCGAATTCGACTATTCCGGCGCACAGGCGTGCAAGGCGCTCAAGGCAGAGGGCTACCGCACCATCCTGGTGAACAGCAACCCGGCCACGATCATGACGGATCCGGAAACGGCCGACGTCACCTACATCGAGCCCATCACCTGGCAAGCCGTCGAAAAGATCATCGAGCGTGAAAAGCCCGATGCGCTGCTGCCCACCATGGGCGGCCAGACCGCGCTGAACTGCGCCCTGGACCTGGCCCACCACGGCGTGCTGAAGAAGCACAACGTCGAGCTGATCGGCGCCAACGAGCACGCCATCGAAAAGGCCGAAGACCGCCAGAAGTTCAAGCAGGCCATGACCGACATCGGCCTGGAATCGGCCAAGTCGGGCGTCGCCCACAGCATGGACGAAGCCTGGGAAGTGCAGCGCCGCATCGCGGCCGAAGTCGGCACCTCCGGTTTCCCCGCCGTGATCCGCCCCAGCTTCACCATGGGCGGTTCGGGCGGCGGCATCGCCTACAACGCCGAAGAATTCGAAACCATCTGCCGCCGCGGCCTGGAAGCTTCGCCCACCAGCGAACTGCTGATCGAAGAGTCGCTGCTGGGCTGGAAGGAATTCGAGATGGAAGTGGTCCGCGACAAGGCGGACAACTGCATCATCGTCTGCTCCATCGAAAACCTGGACCCGATGGGCGTGCACACGGGCGACTCCATCACCGTGGCGCCGGCTCAGACGCTGACCGACAAGGAATACCAGATCATGCGTAACGCATCGATCGCGGTGTTGCGCGAGATCGGCGTGGATACGGGCGGCTCGAACGTGCAGTTCGCCGTCAATCCCAAGAACGGCCGCATGATCGTCATCGAGATGAACCCGCGCGTGTCGCGTTCGTCGGCGCTGGCGTCCAAGGCTACCGGCTTCCCCATCGCCAAGGTCGCCGCGCGCCTGGCCGTGGGCTACACGCTGGACGAGCTCAAGAACGAAATCACCGGCGGCGCCACGCCCGCCTCGTTCGAGCCCTCGATCGACTACGTGGTCACCAAGGTGCCGCGTTTTGCCTTCGAAAAATTCCCCACTGCCGACGCGCGCCTGACCACCCAGATGAAGTCCGTGGGTGAAGTCATGGCCATTGGCCGCACCTTCCAGGAATCCTTCCAGAAGGCGCTGCGCGGCCTGGAAGTGGGCGTGGACGGCCTGAACCAGAAGACCACCGACCGCGAAAAGCTGCAGGTCGAACTGGGCGAACCCGGTCCGGAACGCATCTGGTACGTGGGCGATGCCTTCGCGCAGGGTTTCACGCTGGACGAAGTGCACAACATCACGCACATCGATCCGTGGTTCCTGTCGCAGATCAAGGAAATCGTCGACATCGAGCTGGCGCTGGAACAGAAGACGCTGGCTGACCTGGACTACGCCACGCTGTGGGAACTCAAGCGCCGCGGTTTCTCCGACCGCCGCCTGGCCTTCCTGCTGGATTCCTCGGAATCCGAAGTGCGCAAGCTGCGCCACCAGCTGAACGTGCGTCCGGTCTACAAGCGCGTCGACACCTGCGCCGCCGAATTCGCCACCCGCACGGCCTACATGTACTCGACCTACGAGGAAGAGTGCGAGGCCGCGCCCACCGACCGCAAGAAGATCGTGGTGCTGGGCGGCGGTCCGAACCGCATCGGCCAGGGCATTGAATTCGATTATTGCTGCGTGCACGCCGCGCTGGCGCTGCGCGATGACGGGTACGAGACCATCATGGTCAACTGCAACCCGGAAACCGTGTCCACCGACTACGACACCTCGGATCGCCTGTACTTCGAGCCGCTGACGCTCGAAGACGTGCTCGAGATCGTCCACAAGGAAAACCCGGTCGGCATGATCGTCCAGTACGGCGGCCAGACCCCGCTGAAGCTGGCGCGCGCCCTGGAAGCCAACGGCGTGCCCATCATCGGCACCAGCCCTGAATCCATCGACGTGGCCGAAGACCGCGAGCGCTTCCAGAAGCTGCTCAACAAGCTCGGCCTGCGCCAGCCGCCCAACCGCACTGCGCGCACCGAAGGCGAGGCCCTGGCCCACGCCGCCGAAATCGGCTATCCCCTGGTCGTGCGTCCCAGCTATGTGCTGGGCGGCCGCGCCATGGAAATCGTGCACGAGCAGCAGGACCTCGAGCGCTACATGCGCGAGGCCGTGAAGGTCAGCAATGACTCGCCGGTGCTGCTGGACCGCTTCCTGAACAACGCCACCGAAGTGGACGTGGACTGCCTGGCCGACGGTGAAACCGTCTTCATCGGCGGCGTCATGGAACACATCGAGCAGGCCGGCGTGCACTCGGGCGACTCGGCTTGCAGCCTGCCTCCGTACTCGCTGTCGGCGGAAGTCATCGCCGAGATCAAGCGCCAGACCACGATGATGGCCAAGGCATTGAACGTCAGCGGCCTGATGAACGTGCAGTTCGCGATCCAGGGTGGCGACGTCTACGTGCTGGAAGTGAACCCGCGCGCTTCGCGCACGGTGCCCTACGTTTCCAAGGCCACCGGCCTGCAACTGGCCAAGATCGCCGCGCGCGCCATGGCCGGCCAGACCCTGGCTGCGCAAGGCATCACCAAGGAAGTCGTGCCGCCTTACTTCTCGGTCAAGGAAGCCGTGTTCCCGTTCGTGAAGTTCCCGGGCGTGGACACCATCCTGGGTCCGGAAATGAAGTCGACCGGCGAAGTGATGGGCGTGGGCACGAGCTTCGGCGAAGCCTTCGTCAAGTCGCAGCTGGCCGCGGGTGTGCGCCTGCCGGAATCCGGCACGGTGTTCATCAGCGTCAAGAACCAGGACAAGCCCCTGGCGGTGGAAGTGGCGCGCGGCCTGCACGCGCTCGGCTTCAAGCTGGTCGCCACGCGTGGCACGGCTGCCGAGATCGAAGCCGCCGGCATTCCGGTTCAACTGGTGAACAAGGTCACCGAAGGCCGTCCGCACATCGTCGACATGGTGAAGAACGGCGAGATCTCGCTGGTCATCAACACCGTCGAAGAGCGCCGTAACGCCATCGCTGATTCGCGCACCATCCGCACCCAGGCGCTGGCCGCCCGCGTGACCTTCTTCACGACCATCGCCGGCGCCCGCGCCGCGGTCGAAGGCATGCAATACCTGCGCCAAGGCCTGGGCCTGCAGGTGTATCCGCTGCAGGAGTTGCACGCTTCCTTGCAAGGCTAAGCCGGCAAGCGACACAATAGGGCACGCGAAAGCGTGCCCTATTTTTTTGCAACGCGATTCCGCAACGCTACGACAGGCATCAGGCACACATGGAAAGAGTCTTCATCACCGGCGCCAGCAGCGGCCTGGGACGCGCCTTGGCGCAGCAATACGCGTCCACGGGCGCCACGCTGGGCCTGCTGGGCCGGCGCGAGGACGCGCTGCGCGAACTGGCTGACAGCCTGCCCGGCGAGCACCGCTGCTATGCAGTGGACGTGCGCGACCGCCAGGCGCTGCATGCCGCGGCACAGGATTTCATTGCCTTTTGCCAGGGCCGGGTGGACGTGGTCATCGCCAGCGCCGGCATCAGCGCCGGCACCCTGACCGAGCATGGCGAAGACTACGACGTCTTCAAGGCCATCGTCGACACCAATCTGCTGGCCACCGTGGCAACCTTCGAACCCTTCATCGCGTCCATGCGCCAGGCCGGGTCGGGCAGGCTGGTGGGCATCGCCAGCGTGGCAGGGGTGCGGGGGCTGCCGGGCGCGGGCGCCTACAGCGCGTCCAAGTCGGCGGTGGTGACCTATTGCGAAAGCCTGCGGCTGGAGCTGGCCGCCGAAGGCATAGACGTGGTGACGATCGCGCCCGGCTACATCAAGACGGCGATGACGGCCCACAACCCGTATTCCATGCCTTTCCTGATGGAAGCAGACGCCTTCGCCCGCCGCGCGCGCAGCGCGATCGGGCGGGGCGCGTCCTATGTGGTGATTCCGTGGCAGATGGGCATCGTGGCCAAGCTGATGCGCTTGTTGCCCAATGCCGTCTACGACAGGCTGGCGCGCAACGCGCCGCGCAAGCCGCGCCGCGCGCGCTAAGCGTTCACGGCACCACGTCGTTGCCGACTTCGTCGGTCACGTGGCCCACGTCGCCCCAGTCCAGCACCTGCCATTTACGGCCCTGCACGCCGACGCGGTTGATGCTGACGTTCAGCAGCGAGGCGTCGCGCGGCCCGTTCAACGGCACGCCCGAGGCATGGCGCCAGATGATGTCCAGCACGCCGCCGTGCGTGAACATCAGGATGCGTTCGTCGTCGTGGCGGCTGGCGATGTCGTCCACGGTGGAAATGACGCGGGACTGGAATTGGCCCAGCGTTTCGCCGCCGTCCAGCGGGCGCAGCGGGTCGCGGCTCTTCCAGGCGGCAGCGGCTTCGGGGGCCAGCACATCGATGCGTTCATGGTCCAGGCCTTCCAGCACGCCGAAGCCGCGCTCGCGGATGCCCGGCTCCACGCGCACGCGCAGGCCCAGCTGTTCGGACACGGGCACGGCGGTGGCGTGGGCGCGCTGCAGGTCGCTGCTGTAAATGGCGTGGATGGGCGTGTGGCGAGCCTCTTCGCGCATGCGCGCGGCCAGCAGGCTGGCCTGGTTGACGCCGAATTCGTTCAGGGGGATGTCTTGCCAGCCTTGCAGGCGGCGCTGGCGGTTCCAGTCGGTTTCGCCGTGGCGGATGAACCAGATTTCAGTCATTACGGTCTTGATGCGGATTTAGAGCTGGCCGGACGCGATGGGCGCGCGCGGTTTCCAGATGGTTTGAATGATCGAGCTTAACGCGACCAGCGCGGGCTCGCTAGCGCGCTCATAGGGCAGGATGAATCCCAGCATGGCGTCCACGCGCGCCTGGCCCCAGACGATGAAGTCGTTCGAGGCCGCGCCGGCCAGCGCGGCTTCCTCGCGCAGCAGGGCGCAGCCGGCGCCCGCGCGCACCAGCGCGTCCAGGTTGGCCTGGTCGTCATTCTGCATCACGATGCGCGGCGACAGGCCATGGCGTTCGAACATGTCGCGCAAAAGCAGGTGCGTATGGCTGCCGGCGGGGCCGTCCAGCCAGGGCAATTGCGCCACCTCGCGCCAGCCGCCGCGCTTGAGCACGGCGGCGTGCTCCTTGGGCATGGCGATGCGGTAGCGCACGCTGCGCAGGGGCTGCCAAAGCACGCCGCGCGGCGGATTCGCGGCGATGATCAGCGCCGCCGGCAGGCGGCCGGTGCTGACCTGTTCCGCCAACGCGGCGGCAGGCAGGGTCTGGGTCTTCAGCTCGACCAGCGGCAGGCGCTGGGTGACGGCCGAGGCCAGTTCGCCCAGGCGCAGGAAATCCGGCTTTTCGCTGGGCACGCCCAGCTCGACCGCCCCATGCAGGCTGCCTTGCAGCTGCTGGGCTTCGGATTTGAACTGCGCGCCCAGCACCAGCAGCGATTCGGCGGTGGGCAGCAGCACCTCGCCGGCCTTGGCCAAGGCCAGCCTGCCGCCGCTGCGGTCGAACAAGGCCACGCCCAGGCTTTGTTCCAGCGCCTTGATCTGCGCGGTCACGGCGGGTTGGGTCAGCGACAGCGCCTCGGCCGCCTTCGTCAGGTTGCCCAGCCGGGCGACGGTGACGAAGGCGCGGATCTGATAGATTTCCATGGCCCCGAGTTTAGGCCGCCAGGAGCCGCACTTGGGTAGGTTCGAGACCGATGGAAACCGGAGCGCCGATGGGGAAGGGCGACAGCCCGGCCAGATGCGATTGGTCCGCCGTCAGCCGCTGCTCGCCGATCTGCACCTGATAGCGGGTGAACTCGCCCAGGAACTCGCTGCTTTCCACGATGCCCGGCAGCCACACATAGCGCGCGTCGCCCAGCCCGTCCGCCATTTCGATCTGTACCGTGTGCGGGCGGAAGCTGGCCGCCAGCCGGGTAGCGGCGGGCGCTTCGCCCGTGAGCGGCAGGTGCAGGTCGCCCACGCCTTCCACCGCCAGCACCACGCTGCCGCTGGTGCGTTCGCGCACGTCGCCTTCCAGCACGTTCATCGTGCCCACGAAGTTGGCGACGAAACGGTTCACCGGATAGTCGAACAAGGTGCTGGGCGCGCCGATCTGCTGGACCACGCCATGGTCCAGCACCGCCATGCGGTCGGCGGTGGTCATGGCCTCTTCCTGGTCGTGGGTGACGAAGATGGTGGTGATGCCAAGCCGGCGCTGCAGGCTGAGCAGGTCCTGGCGCATCTGCACACGCAGCTTCTTGTCCAGGTTGGACAGAGGCTCGTCCAGCAGCAGCACCTGCGGCTCGATCACGATGGTGCGCGCCAGGGCCACGCGCTGCTGCTGCCCGCCGGAAAGCTGGTTGGGGCGGCGCTTGCCATACTGGGACAGGCCGACGAGGTCCAGCGCGGCCTCCACCTTGGCATGGATCTCGGCGCGCGGCAGCTTGCGTTCGACCAGGCCGAAGGCCACGTTGTCCCAGACCGTCATGTGCGGCCACAGCGCATAGTTCTGGAACACCATGCCGATGTTGCGGTTCCAGGGCGGCGTGCCGCTGATGTCCTTGCCGTCCACCAGCAACTGCCCGGCGCTGTGCCGGTTGAAGCCGGCGATCAGCCGCAGCAGCGTGGACTTGCCCGAGCCCGAGGGGCCCAGCAGCGCGAAGAACTCGCCGGGTTCGATGCTGATGTTGACGTCCTTGAGCACTTCCGTCTTGCCATAGGACAGCCGGATGTTGCGGCATTCGACGCTGACTTTCTTCATGCGGATTCCCCTTCATTGCGAGCCGGCCGCTGGCGCGACTGGGCGCGCTCCACCAGCAGGTGCGAGACATACGTGCCGATGGCCACCGCGGCCACCGCCAGGACGCCGAGCGCGGCGCCGGGACCCCGCCCCGCTGCGCTCTGCATGTACAGATAGATGCCGTAGCTCATGGGCGCCTGGCTATCCTTGGTCACCAGCATGATGGTGGCCGACAGTTCCACGGCCGCCGTCACGAAGCTGGTCACGAAGCCCGCCAGCATGCCGCCCGCCATGAGCGGCACCACCACGCGCCGTATGGTGCTCATGCGCGTCGCGCCCAGCGATTGCGCCGCCTCTTCCAGCGAGATGTTGATCTGCTGCAGCGAGGCCACGCAGGAACGCAGGGCGTAGGGCAGCCGGCGCACCGAGTACGCGATCATGATGATGATCCACGACGAGGTCAGCAGCGTGCCCGTGCCGGGCAGCTCGATGCCGCGGAAGGTGCGCAGAAAGCCGATGGCCAGCACGATGCCTGGAATCGCCAGCGCCGCGGAAGCCAGGAAGTCCAGCCACTGGCGCGCCGGCAAGCGGGTGCGCAGCATCAGGTAGGCAATGGCAGTCCCCAGGATCACGTCCACGCCGGCGGCCAGGCCGCAATAGAGCAGGGTGTTGGCGATCATGCCTTGCGACTCGGAGAACACCGCGGCGTAATGCGCCAGCGTGTAGCCGTCAGGTAGCGGCGCAAAGCTCCAGACGCTGGCCAGCGACAGCAGCAATACGCCCATGTGCGGCGACAGCACCAGCAGCAGCACCAGGATGATCCAGCCATTGGCCAGCACGCTCTCCATCGGGCGCAGTTTGCGCTTCTGGATGGAGCCGCCGCCCTTCTGCAGGGTGGAGTAATCGCGGCCCTTGAGGACCCGTGCCGACAGCCACAACGCCAGGATCGAGAAGCCCACCATGATCACGCTGATCACATAGCCCAACGGGTCCTCCAGGCCCACCTGCGTGATGCGCAGATAGGCTTGCGGCGCCAGCATGTTGGTGGTGCCCAGCACCAGCGGCGTGCCCAGGTCGTCGAACACCTTGACGAACACCAGCGAGGCGCCAGCCACGTAGCCGGGCAGGGCCAGCGGGAAGATCACGCGGCGGAACAGGCGAAAGCCCCGCGAACCCAGGTTGAAGGCCGCTTCTTCCATGGCGCCGTCGATGTTGCGCAGCGCCACCACCAGGTTCATCAGGATGAAGGGAAAGTAGTGCAGCGCTTCCACGAAGATGACGCCGTTCAGGCCTTCCATGAACGGAATGGTGAAGCCGAACCAGTCATTGAGCAGCAGGTTCACGCTGCCCGAGCGGCCGAAGATCAGCTGCATCGCGACCGCGCCCACGAAGGGCGGCATGATCAGCGGCAGCACGCCCAGCGTCTGGATCAGCAGCGCGCCGCGGAAATCGAAGCGCACCGTGAAGTACGCCAGCGGCACGGCGATCAGGGACGCCAGCAGCGCCGACCAGCCCGCCACGTACAGGCTGTTGAAGAAGGCTTCCTTCATCAGCGGCTGGTTGAAAAAGGCGCCGAAGTGGCCCATGGTGAAGCTGCCGTCGGCGTTCACGAAGGCGCTGTAGAACACCGTGCCCACCGGCACGGCCAGGAACAGCAGCAGAAAACCGAACACCAGTAGCGCCGTCAGCAGGGGGCCGACGGGCAGGCGCGAGTGGCCCGAAGAATTCATCGAGATTCCCGAAATCGTTGCCAGGGGAAAACCGCGGCAGCGGACGGGACCGGCCCGTCCACTGCGCGTCCTGCGGGTGTGGCGGCCTAGAGCGCGGCGGCCTGCTTGGCGAGCTTCACGGCTTCTTCGTAGTTCGCCTTGGAACGGCCGTTCCATTCGCCTTCCAGCTGAGTGATCTGCTGGTTCACGGCGGCGTCCTTCTTGTTGCCGGCGAAGATCGCCAGGAAGGCCGGGTCGGCGGCCTTCTTTCCGTCGATCAGCGGCGCCCAGGTCAGCTTGCGGGCCTGCGCCAGCAGTTCGGCAGCCTTGCCGCTCTTGGCCTTGTCGCCCAGCTTGGCTTCGGCGTCGTAGATGGCCTTGGTGGCGGCCTGCAGTTCCTTCAGGCGGAACGTGACCGTCTGGTCATACAGCGACTGCACCACGTAATAGCGCGACTGCGACAGGTCGGCGTTGAATTGCACCTTGCTGCGCTTGGCGATTTCAGCGGGGTCGGGGTAGCCCTGGGGAATCTTGCCGGCCAGCGCCGTGTAGGGCAGCACTGGCAGGCGCGAGATCTTGGGCTCCAGCAGCAGTTCCTGCCCGGCCTGGCTGAGGGTGAAGGCGATGAACTTCTTGCCTTCCTCAGAGTTCTTCGCGCCGGCGATCAGCGCGATGTTGGCCGGCACGATGGCGGTTTCGGAGGGGTAGACGAATTCGACCGGGAACTTGGAATACTTGCTGGACAGGCCGAAGAAGTCGATCACCGGGCCGGCGCCGAACTGGCCGTTGTTCACGCCGTCGGGTACGCCGAACGAACGCTCGGTCACGGCGCTGCTGTTGCCCGACATGCGCAGCAAGGTGCTCCAACCTTCGTCCCAGCCTTCGCCCTGGAGGATGGTTTCCACCGTCAGGTGCATGGTGCCCGAGCGCGACGGCGAGGTGATCCCGACATGGCCGAACCACTGCGGCGACAGCAGGTCCTTCCATTCCACCGGCGCAGGGATCTTGTGCGCCGCGATGTAGCGGGTGTTGTAGATGATGCCGTAGCCGGCCAGGGCCTGGCCCAAATACATGCCGCCCGGATCGTTGATGGGATAGTTGCCGATCTTGTCAGGCACCTGCTTGTTGGCGACGTCGGTGGAACTTGCCAGCAGTTTGTCGCGGCCCAGCACTTCGAAGGCGTCGGGCGCGCTGGCCCAGAACACCTCGGGGCGCTGGCCGGCGGGCGTTTCGCGCACATAGGCGATGCCCGATACCGTGTTCTTGTTCAGGACTTCCAGCGTGATGCCGGGATTGGCCTTTTCGAAGGCCGTCTTGTAGGCCTGGGTGAGGTCTTTGGGGAACGACGTGATCACCGTGACGGTGCCTGCCAGGGCAGGGGCCGCGCAAACGGCCAGCACCGCACCTGCAAGGGCTGTGCGCATTGCATGCATGGTTTGTCTCCGTAGTTTTAGATTTGTCCGGAGACAGTACTGGCCGGCCTGGGCAGCGTCCAATCACAAATTTTGATGCGCGCCATCAATGCGGGCGCCCCGGCCGGGCGGGGCGCCGAGCCTTGCCCGCTAGGCCGTGGCGGATATGCCGCCTTGCATGGCCCGGGCCTGCTTGTCCATCACTGCGGTGATCTGCTGCTGGATCTGCATCGCCTGGGCGTTGAGCGCCATCAGTTGCTGGGCCTTCATTTCGGCCGGCATGCTGCTGGCCTTGACCTTGGCGATCTGGTCCATCACGCGCTTGAGCTGCTTCTGCAGTTCCTTGATCTGGCGTGTGTAGGCGTCGTCGTTGCTGGAGTCTTCGGTTTCCTTGGCTTCCTGCACGTTGCCCATTTTCAGGCCGCCTGGGTTGTTGACGCGGATCTTGCCGTCCGCGGACACCGTGCTCGCTTCCGCGTCCGAGGCGCTCTTGGCTTCCTTGTTGGCCTGGATCTTCTGGGCCCAGAGGTCGGCCAGGCTGTTGATTCGGGAACTGCCGCTGATGGGATCGATCGCCATGATTGCTCCTGCCGCCTATGAGGATTTCGGGGTTTTCACTAGTACGGCATTCTGACGGTGAACTTAAGCATTGCCCCCTGTTTGCGGCCCCCTTTACACTGGCGCCCGCTCACACCCAACACCTACTTTGGGATATCCATGTCCAATTCCTACTTTCCGCGCTGGCGCCTGGCGGACGACGCCGAGCCCGGCGTCATCATCGCGCCCGACGAAAGGCTGTCCTGGCCCAAGAACGTGGCCATGGGCGCCCAGCACGTGGTTGCCATGTTCGGCTCCACCGTGCTGGCGCCGCTGCTCATGGGCTTTGACCCGAACGTTGCCATCCTGATGTCAGGCATCGGCACGCTGATCTTCTTCCTGTTCGTGGGCGGACGCGTTCCCAGCTACCTGGGTTCCAGCTTCGCCTTCATCGGCGGCGTGATCGCGGTGACCGGCTATGCCGGCGGCGGGGCGAACGCCAATATCGGCGTCGCGCTGGGCGCCATCATCGCCTGCGGCCTGGCCTACACGCTGATCGGCCTGATCGTCTGGTTCGTCAACGCGCGCGCCGGCGGCGGCGCGAACTGGATCGACACCCTGATGCCGCCCGTCGTCACGGGCGCGGTGGTTGCGGTCATTGGCCTGAACCTGGCCCCGATCGCCGCCAAGGGCGCGATGGGCGCATCCGGTTTCGACAGCGTGATGTCCATGGTCACCATCCTCTGCGTGGGCGGCATCGCCGTGTTCACCAGGGGCATGGTGCAGCGCCTGCTGATCCTGGTCGGCATGATCCTGGCCTGCGTGGTGTACGGCATCCTGGCCAACGGCATGGGGCTGGGCAAGCCCATCGACTTTTCGGGCGTGGCCGCCGCGGCCTGGTTCGGCTTGCCGCATTTCGCCGCGCCGGTGTTCAAGGCCGAGGCCATGGGCCTGATCGTGCCTGTCGCCATCATTTTGGTGGCCGAGAACCTGGGCCACGTGAAGGCCGTCAGCGCCATGACCGGACAGGACCTGGATCGCTATCTGGGCCGCGCCTTCGTCGGCGACGGGGTCGCCACCATGGTGTCCGGCGCCGTGGGCGGCACGGGCGTCACCACCTACGCCGAGAACATCGGGGTGATGGCGGTCACGCGCATCTATTCCACCCTGGTGTTCGTGGTCGCCGCCCTGATCGCCATCGTGCTGGGCTTCTCGCCCAAGTTCGGCGCGCTGATCCAGATGATCCCGGGGCCCGTGCTGGGCGGCATGTCGGTGGTGGTGTTCGGCCTGATCGCCATTGCCGGCGCCCGTATCTGGGTGGTCAACCAAGTGGACTTCAGCGACAACCGCAACCTCATCGTGGCTGCGGTCACGCTGGTGCTGGGCGCGGGCGACTTCACGGTCAAGTTGGGTAACTTCACGCTGGGTGGCATCGGCACCGCCACCTTCGGCGCCATCATCCTGTACGCCTTGCTGCGCCGCAGGAAGTAAGCGGCGCGACCACGCGCGGACCCGGCGTCGCGCGCGTGGCCGGCCAGCGCGCCTAGGTGCCCGACAGCCTCGTGGCAGAGGCCGTGGCGGTCACGGCCACCGGCACCGCCTCGATCACCTGTCCGGATTGCGTCTTGAATACTGCGGTGGCTTCCGCCAGGCGCCGCGCCTGTTCCTCCATCGCGGCTGCCGCCGCTGACGCTTCCTCGACCAGCGCGGCGTTCTGCTGGGTCACCTCGTCCATTTGCGAAATTGCCAGGCTGACCTGGTCTATGCCGCCGGCTTGCTGCGTCGAAGCGGCCGAGATCTCGGCCATGATCGCCGCCACCCGCTGCACGGAATCCACAATTTCCTGCATGGTCTGCCCGGCTGCGGCGACCTGGGCCGAACCGGCGGCGACCGTGTCCACCGAAGCTTCGATCAGCGTCTTGATCTCCTTGGCGGCCTGCGCCGCGCGCTGGGCCAGGGTGCGGACTTCGCCCGCGACCACGGCAAAGCCCTTGCCCTGCTCGCCGGCGCGCGCGGCTTCCACCGCCGCATTCAGCGCCAGGATGTTGGTCTGGAAGGCGATGCCATCGATCACGGACACGATGTCCGCGATCCGCCGCGAACTGTCCGAGATGCCGTGCATGGTGGCCACCACCTGCTCCACGTTCTGGCCGCCGCGCTGCGCCACGTCCATGCTGACCGCGGCCAACTGATTGGCCTGGGCGGCGTTTTCCGCATTCTGCTTGACGGTCACCGCCAGCTCTTCCATGGTGGATGCGGTTTCTTCGAGCGCCGCGGCCTGTTCTTCGGTACGCACTGACAGGTTGGAGTTGCCGGCAGCGATTTCCGCCGCGCCCACATTGATCTCATCCACCCCCTGGCGCACGGACGTCACCGTGCGGGTGAGGCCCTCCTGCATGCGTTTGAGCGAAGCGAACAGGACGCCGATCTCATTGTTGGAGCGGGTTTCCACGCGGTTCGTCAGGTCGCCGGCCGCGATGCGGTCAAAATGCCTGCCAGCCTCCTGCAGCGGACGCAGCACGGCGCGCCGGATGAAGGTCCAGCACAATGCCGTCAGCAGCAGGGCGGCGGATATCAGCACGACCGCCGAGATCCGGGCGGTGGAGTAGGTTTGCTCCGAGCTTGCCAGCACGCCGTCGCTGCGCTCCTGGACCCGGGCCAGGAAGGCTTGCATGTCTTTCATGAAGTAGGCGTCTGCCTGGGGCAGCCGCCCCTCGTCCTGGCGGTACTTGGCAGGCGAGCGTGCCTTGAGGTCGGATTCCAGTGTGTCCAGGATGGCGGCGTACTCGGTGAAGCGTCCCTGCAGCGTCTGGGCCAGCTCCTGACCGCGAGGACTCTTGGGGACGGCCATGTAGCGGGCGAAGCGCTCGCGCGCCTGCTTCAGATGGCTGGCGGCTTCGTCGCCGGCCAGCCCGGCCTGGTCCATGCCGCCGGCCTGCATGGCAGCCATGCCCGCGCCGAGCGCCAGTCGCGCGCGCAGCAGGGCGGCGTTGGCCTCGTAGAGCGGGTCGACCTGATGGACCGCGACATTGTTCAGGTCCTTGATTTCGGTCACGCTTTTTTCGGCGTTCATCCAGCTCAAGCCGCAAGCCAGCGCCAGGGCGACGACGAAGCAGCCCAGCACCAACAGCATTCCAGTACGGACTTTCAATTTTTCCAGCATGAGAGCTCCTCGTTCTTGAACGCGATCCGCCGCGCGAAGGAACGGCCCAGGCCGCCCGCCGAGCGGCGGAATGGCGAACGTCGCGCCGGGTGGCTGCGATGCGTCCGCCTCCACTGCAACTACCCGCAAAAACAAGACTCCTGCGCCTGGCACGTGCTTGCGATCAGCAGCCCGGCCAATCGGCAGTGATTTCAATGTATTAAATTGTCATGAATGACACAATTTGTTGTTTTATACTGATTCAGTCCGTTTTTGCTGGCGTTTTTGAGAGGTAAGCCTCGGCTGTTGCAAAAAACTATCGAAGAGTAGTTTTTACGCCACACCTGCGCTGCGGAGCGCGATTGCGGCCTGCCCCATCCGGCTTTCGGGCGGATCAGGAAAAACTGAAAAAAATGACGGGTTTTAGCGGGTTACAGCGGCGAAATGCGGCGAAAACAGCGGTTTCTCCGGCGGCTTGCAATTCCCGTGGACTTTGACCACAATATGACCTTGATTGCCCCGGTTCCGACCCGAGCCGGGGTTTTGTTTTGGTCGTCCGCGCCGCTCGCCAGTTTTTGCTTTTACCCGGCTGCCTGCGCGCGCCAGGATTCCGACCTTCACCGAGAACGCTCCGTCCGGGGCGTTTTCTACTTTTGTTTGGGAAACGACATGTCTGCCATTCCTTTGACCGTGCGCGGGGCCGAGCGCTTGCAAGAAGAGCTCCAGCGGCTGAAAACCGTGGAACGTCCTGCCGTTATCAACGCGATCGCTGAAGCGCGTGCGCAGGGTGATCTGTCGGAAAATGCCGAGTACGACGCTGCTCGCGAGCGCCAAGGCTTTATCGAGGGCCGGATTGCCGAGCTTGAAGGCACGCTTTCCAACGCCCACCTGATCGATCCTACCGCCCTGGATGCCGAAGGCCGCGCCGTGTTTGGCGCCACCGTCGACATCGAGGACCTGGACTCGGGCGATCGTGTGACGTACCAAATCGTCGGCGACGTTGAAGCCGACATCAAGTCGAACCTGATTTCCGTGTCCAGCCCGGTGGCGCGCGCGTTGATCGGCAAAAGCGAAGGCGATGTGGTCGAGGTCAAGGCCCCGGCTGGCGTTCGCGAGTATGAAGTCCTGGGCGTGCGCTACATCTGACGCCAACGTAGTAAGCTGGAAGTTGTCAAAACACCATAGTCCGAACCGTGCGTTCGACTGAATTCCGCGGTTTAATGCGGATCGCTATGGTGGACCGGGCGCGTAAAGCGCCCGTTTTTGTGCCTGCACTTACCTTTTCGTCGACTTGCGGCTGGTGCCGCTGCGTGCTCCGGCCCGCAGGCTGAGCGCGCTGCCGGCGCGGCGGGGAATGCCGTGACCGCTGGCGGTGGTCTTCCTGGTGCCAGGGCGCATGGGCTTGCCGTTCTTGTTGAGCTGGTCCTGGGGCACGAAGCGCGTCTTCGGCTTGGGCTCTTCGGATTCGCTGCGGCGCGGACGCTTGGCCAGGGTCTTGCCTTCGGCGGCCAGCTTCTTGGGCGTGTGCGGCTCAGAGGCGCGGCGCTTGGCAGGGCGTTCGGGTTCCATGGCGGCCAGCGCGGCGGGCTTGATGTTGCCGGCCAGCGGGCGGAACAGGATCAGCGTCTTGCCCAGGTGGTGCACCGGGGCGCAGGAAAGCGTGTCGCAGATGGTCGACAGCATTGCGTCGCGGGCCTCGCGGTCGTCGCCGCCGGCGCGCACCTTGATGAGGCCATGCGAAGTCAGCGCCAGGTCGATTTCCTTGAGCACGGCTTCGGTCAGGCCATTGTCGCCAATCAGGACGACGGGGCGCAAAGGGTGAGCGGCGGACCGAAGGTCGCTGCGCTCACGAGAGGTAAGTTCTAATATAGGCATGCGTGGAATTGTACGGTAATGGCCAAGAATAAATTCTCTAAAGACTGGATTCACCAGCACATCAACGATCCCTATGTGAAGCTGGCGCAACAGAAGGGCTACAGGGCCCGCGCCGCCTTCAAGCTGATCGAGATCCTGGATACCGAGAAGCTGATGCGCCGGGGCGACCTCGTGGTCGACCTGGGGTCGGCGCCCGGCAGCTGGTCCCAAGTGGCGCGCGAGCGCCTGGCGGGGCCGGGCGGGGTCGTGGACGGACGCATCATCGCGCTCGATATCCTGCCCATGGAACCCGTGGCGGGCGTTGAATTCATCCAGGGCGACTTCCGCGAAGATGAAGTTTTGAAACAATTGGAAGACATGGTCGGATCGCGCGCGGTGGACCTTGTTATTTCCGACATGGCCCCCAACTTGTCAGGGGTGGGTATTGCCGACTCCGCGCGCATCCAGCATGTGTGCGAGTTGGCGATGGAATTCTCCTGCGCCCACCTCAAGCCCAACGGGGCGCTGATCGTCAAGGCTTTCCACGGCAGCGGCTTTTCGCAGATCGTGGAATCCTTCAAGCAGCGCTTCAAGCGGGTGGTCGAACGCAAGCCGAAGGCATCGCGGGACAAATCCTCCGAAACCTTTCTGGTTGCGCGCGATCTGAAGTAGCCCGGGTCCGGGGCGCGCCGCCTCGGATTCGAAAAACCTACAGCCTGCCGGGACAACGACCAGAAAATTCGCGAATAAGACAAAACTCAGAGGGGCTCAGGCATCCCGGGACGCAATCTGGTCTGACAGGGTAGAATGAGCTATTGACATACTTGTGACTGTGCCATATGCGGGTGCGCGGTCGCCGGTCGGAATCGAAAGCAGGAGATCGACCTTGAATAATTCATTTTCGAAAGTCGCTGTCTGGATGGTGATAGCCCTCGTGCTGTTCACCGTCTTCAAACAGTTCGACGGACGCGCTCAGACCCAGGACGGCGTGACCTACACGCAGTTCATGGACGACGCCAAGGCGGGACGTATCCGCAAGGTCGACGTCCAGGGCGACGTGCTGTACGTCACCCCTGACGCGGGCCGCGCCTACACGCTGACTTCGCCGGGCGACCTCTGGATGGTCTCCGATCTGCTGAAGTATGGCGTCCAGGTGTCGGGCAAGCCGCGCGAAGAGCAGTCGTTGCTGATGAGCATCTTCGTGTCGTGGTTCCCCATGCTGTTGCTGATCGGCGTCTGGGTGTTCTTCATGCGCCAGATGCAGGGCGGCGGCAGGGGCGGGGCGTTCAGCTTCGGCAAATCGCGCGCCCGCATGCTCGACGAGAACACCAACCAGATCACCTTCGCCGACGTTGCCGGCTGCGACGAAGCCAAGGAAGACGTCCAGGAACTGGTCGATTTCCTGCGCGACCCCAGCAAGTTCCAGAAGCTGGGCGGCCGCATTCCGCGCGGCGTGCTGATGGTCGGCTCGCCGGGTACCGGCAAGACGCTGCTGGCCAAGGCCATCGCGGGCGAAGCCAAGGTGCCGTTCTTCAGCATCTCGGGTTCCGACTTCGTTGAAATGTTCGTCGGCGTGGGCGCGGCCCGCGTGCGCGACATGTTCGAAAACGCCAAGAAGCACGCTCCCTGCATCATCTTCATCGACGAAATCGATGCGGTCGGCCGCCAGCGTGGCGCCGGCCTGGGCGGCGGCAACGACGAACGCGAACAGACGCTGAACCAGATGCTGGTGGAAATGGACGGCTTCGAGTCCGGCCAGGGCGTCATCGTCATCGCCGCGACCAACCGTCCCGACGTGCTGGATCCCGCGCTGCTGCGCCCGGGCCGCTTCGACCGCCAGGTCGTGGTGCCGCTGCCCGATATCCGCGGCCGCGAGCAGATCCTGAAGGTCCATATGCGCAAGGTTCCGCTGTCGCCCAACGTCGATGCGACCGTGCTGGCGCGCGGCACCCCGGGCTTCTCGGGCGCCGATCTGGCCAACCTGGTCAACGAAGCCGCGCTGTTCGCCGCCCGCCGCAATGGCCGCACGGTCGACATGTCCGACTTCGAAAAGGCCAAGGACAAGATCATCATGGGAGCGGAACGCCGCTCCATCGTGATGCCCGAAGAGGAACGCAAGAACACCGCGTACCACGAGTCCGGCCACGCGATCGTCGCCCGCCTGCTGCCCAAGACCGATCCGGTCCACAAGGTCACCATCATCCCGCGCGGCCGTGCGCTGGGCGTGACCATGCAGCTGCCTGAGACCGACCGCTACAGCATGGACAAGGGTCGTCTGCTGTCCACCATTGCCGTGCTGTTCGGCGGCCGCATCGCCGAAGAAATCTTCATGGACCAGATGACGACGGGCGCCTCGAACGACTTCGAACGCGCCACCGCCATCGCCCGCGACATCGTCACGCGCTACGGCATGACCGACGAGCTGGGCCCGATGGTCTATGCCGAGAACGAAGGCGAAGTGTTCCTGGGCCGCAGCGTCACCAAGACCACGCACATGTCGGAAGCCACCATGCAGAAGGTGGACACCGAGATCCGCCGCATCATCGACGAGCAGTACAGCGTTGCGCGCAAGATCCTGGAAGACAACCGCGACAAGGTCGAAGTCATGACCTCCGCGCTGCTCGAATGGGAAACCATCGACGCCGACCAGATCAACGACATCATCGAGGGCCGTCCTCCGCGTCCCCCGAAGACGCCTCAGGGCCCGTCGGATACGTCCGATACGCCGCCCACGGGCCTGGCGGCAGGTGGCAATACGGCTGCCGCTGTCTGAGGCTGCTCATCCTGAGTTATGGCAAATAACTTCCTTTGCGGGCGCTTCGAGTTTGATCTCGAGCGCCCGCTTGTCATGGGTATCGTCAACGTCACGCCGGACTCCTTTTCCGACGGCGGCCAGCATGACGATACGGATTCCGCAGTGGCGCATGCGCGCCAATTGATCGCCGAAGGCGCCCAGATCCTGGACCTGGGCGGCGAATCCACGCGCCCCGGGGCCGATCCGGTGTCCGTGGCCGACGAACTGGCTCGGCTGCTGCCGGTGGTGGAGGCGCTGCGCGATTGCGGCGTGCCCCTGTCCATCGACACCTTCAAGCCGGAAGTCATGCGCGCCGTGCTGGATGCCGGCGCGGACATGATCAACGACATCTACGGCTTCAGGCAGCCCGGCGCCGTCGAGGCGGTGGCGCATTCGCGCTGCGGGCTTTGCGTGATGCACATGAAGGGCGAACCTCGCACCATGCAGGCCGCCCCGCCCGAGTACACCGACCTGATCGGTGAAATCGGACTCTTCCTGGGGGCTCGCGCGCACAAGCTGCGCGCGGCCTGGATCGATCCTCGCCGCATCGTGCTGGACCCGGGCTTCGGCTTCGGCAAGACGGGCGACCAGAATTTCCAACTGTTGCGCCGGCTGTCCAGCCTGCGCAGCGCCGGTTATCCATTGCTGATCGGCCTCTCGCGCAAAACCATGATCGGCCAGGCTACCGGCCGGCCCGTGGGCGACAGGTTGCCCGGCAGCATCGCCGCGGCGCTTGCCTGCGTGGCGCGTGGCGCTTCCATCGTGCGGGTGCACGATGTGGCGGCCACGGTCGACGCGCTCAAGGTATGGCACGCGGCAGAACAAGGAGCACTCAGTTCATGATTCGACGCAAATATTTCGGTACCGACGGTGTCCGCGGCGAAGTCGGCGGTCCGGTGATCAACGCCGAATTCGCGCTGCGTCTGGGTTACGCGGCCGGCCGCGTCCTGGCGCGTGAGCACGCCGTGCGCGGCGGCAGCCGTCCGCAGGTCGTGATCGGCAAGGACACGCGGATCTCCGGCTACATGCTGGAATCCGCGTTGGAAGCCGGCCTGTCGGCGGCAGGCATCGACGTGCTGCTGGCCGGTCCGATTCCGACCCCCGCGGTGGCCTACCTGACCCGGGCGCTGCGACTGGTGGCGGGGATTGTCATCAGCGCTTCGCACAATCCGTACCAGGACAACGGCATCAAGTTCTTCTCGGCGCAGGGCATGAAGCTGCCCGACGAGATCGAGGCCGACATCGAAACCGCCCTGGACGAGCCGCTGGGCTGCGTCGCCTCGGAAGCGCTGGGTCGCGCGCGCCGCATGGGCGACGCGCAGGGTCGCTACATCGAGTTCTGCAAGAGCACCTTCCCCAACGATCTGGACCTGAACGGCATGACGATCGTGGTGGACGCCGCCCATGGCGCCGCCTACAACATCGCGCCGCACGTGTTCCGCGAACTGGGCGCCGAAGTGCACGCCATCGGCGTCAATCCGGATGGCTTCAACATCAATAAGGGTGTGGGCGCGCTGCATCCCGAGCTGCTGGCCAAGGAAGTGCACGCCCGCGGCGCTCAGTTGGGCATCGCGCTGGACGGCGACGCCGACCGCCTGCAGATGGTGGATGGCGAAGGCCGCATCTACAACGGCGACGAACTCATGTACGCCATCGTCCGCGAACGCATGCAGCGCGGCAAGGTGGACGGCGTGGTCGGCACGCTGATGACCAACTTCGGCTTCGAACGCGAAATGCAGCGGCTGGGCGTGGGCTTCGAGCGCGCCAATGTCGGCGACCGCTACGTGCTGGAGCAGATGCAGGCGCGCGGCTGGCTGTATGGCGGCGAAAGCTCCGGCCATCTGCTGTGCCTGGACTGCCATTCGACGGGCGACGGCATCGTCGCCGCGCTGCAGGTCCTGACTGCGCTGCGCCGCAACTCGGTCGGGCTGGCGGAGTGGGTGAGCGATCTGCGCATGTATCCGCAGAAGATGATCAATGTGCCGCTGACCCCGGGCCAGGACTGGAAGACGCATGCCGGCCTGAGCGCGGCGCGCAAGGCCGTCGAAGCCGAGCTGGACGGCCGCGGCCGCATCCTGATCCGCGCTTCGGGCACCGAGCCGAAGCTGCGCCTCATGGTCGAGGCCGAGGATGAAGCCCTGGCCGTGTCCTGCGCCGAGAAGCTTGCGGCCAGCCTGGGATAAACGCTGCCTTACGATTTCGAGCAAGGCCACCCGGCGCGTGACGGGTGGCCTTTGTTTGTTCAAGGGTTGTATAGATTTGTAAAGTTTTGTCGATTTGGGCGGAGGATTGATTTATTCGCTCCAGACTAAACTTCATAGTCACGTAACATATTGGTCAAGTCTTTGACATACAGGGCGTCCACACTGGCTGGACTCTCTAGGAGCTTCGCGCAATGCTGGAATTAGCACGCATCAATCCGAGCCGTAATGCCGCGGAACCTTGGACCGGCGCCGCCGCCAAGGTGCTGGTGGTGGGCTTGGCGCGCACCGCTGAAGAAATCGAGCAGATTCAACGCCTGCGCTACGACGTCTTCACCGAGGACATGGGCGCGGTGTTCCCCGACGCCCAGGACGGCATCGAGCATGATCGCTTCGATCCGTTCTGCGAACATCTGATGGTCCGCGAGCTGGATACGGGCCGCGTAGTCGGCACCTACCGGATCCTGACGCCGGAAAAGGCGCGAGAGGCTGGCGGGTATTACTCGCAGTCCGAGTTCGACCTGTCCGGGCTGGGCTCCATCCAGGACGAGCTGGTCGAAGTCGGCCGCTCTTGCACCCACCCCGACTACCGCAGCGGCGGCGTGATCATGCTGTTGTGGTCTGGCCTGGCCGAATACCTGCGCCGGGGCGGCTACCAGTACGTACTGGGCTGCGCCAGCGTCAGCCTGCGCGACGACGGCGTCACCGCCGCTGAAGTGTGGCGCACCATTTCCAAGCAGCTGCCGCAGGGCGATGAGCCGCGCGTGACGCCGCTGCACCGCTATCCGGTGGAAAAGCTCAACAGCACCTTGCCGGCGCGCGTGCCGCCGCTGATCAAGGGTTACCTGAAGCTGGGTGCCAAGGTCTGTGGCGAGCCCGCCTGGGACCCCGATTTCAACGCCGCGGATTTCCCGGTCCTGCTGAAGATGGACCGCATGGACGAGCGCTACCGCCGCCATTTCGGGCTGGATCAGCCCGCAACCGCCGCTGTCCAGCGCTGAGACCCCCATGCGCCGCCTGTTCCGCCGCATGAAGATCCGGTTGATACGGCGGGCCACCAGGCCCTTGCGCATGGAACTCAAGCGGCTGGATCGCGAAACCGATCTGTCGCCGTTCTAGCGCGTCGGCCCGGCAGGGCGGGGTCGGAACAGGGCGGCGCGAGCGCGCCGCCCGGCTGGTTCCTCAGAACTCCAGCAGTTCGAACGAAAAGCCCACCTTGTTCCACTCGGCTTCTTCCGCGCGCAGCGTGAAGTCGCTCAGGGGGTGCTGCGCCAGCCATTCGCGGTTGACCCGCACCACGATCGAGTTGTCGCGCACCGACGCGGTCAGCGGCAGCGGTTCGATTTCATTGCGGCGGCGGAACAGCAGCACCGCCAGGCGCAGGCTGAGGATGGCCTTCCATTGCGGGCGCGAGCGCACCAGCGGTTCCAGCTTGGTCAGCTTGCCCTGATGGCCGAGCGCAAGCAGCGCCAGCAACTGCTGGTCGGCGCGCGAGAACCCGGGCATGTCGGCGTTTTCCAGCACGTAGGCGGTGTGCTTGTGATACGCGTTGTGGGCGATGGACAGGCCCACTTCGTGCAGATCGGCCGCCCAGCCCAGCGCGGGGCGCAGCTCCGCGCGTTCCGGACCGTCCGGGAACATGGCGTCGAACAGCGTCAGCGCAGCGTGGTGCACGCGACGCGCCTGGTTGACGTCGACGTGGTAGCGCTTCATGAACTGGCGCACCGATTCATCGCGCTTGTCATGCTCGTCATCGCGGCCCAGCAGGTCGTACAGCACGCCCAGGCGCAAGGCGCCATCGCCGGTGTGCATGACGTCGATGCCCAGCTCGTCGAACAGGGCGCTCATGATGGCCAGGCCGCCGGGCAGCACGTCCGAGCGTTCGATCTTGATGCCGGGCAGTTCGGATGGGATGACGCGGCCCGAGCGGATGATGCGGTCCTTCAGCTTGTTCAGGCCGGCGCGCGTGATGCCTCGGTCCGAGAAGCGGCATTCGGTCAGGATGGCGAACAGCGCCTTGGCCGTGCCGGAGGAGCCGTAGGCTTCCTTCCAGCCCATCTTGCGGTACTGCTTGGCGATGACTTCGATCTCGCGGCGCGCGGCCAGTTCGGCCTGCTTCATCTGATGCGCGTCCACCACGCCGTCCGAGAAGAACTGGCGGCTGTAGCTGACGCAACCCATGTAGAGCGAGGACATCAGGCCGGGCTCGTGGCCTTTGCCGATGATGACCTCGGTCGAGCCGCCGCCGATATCGATGACCAGGCGCTTGTTGGGCGAGGGGGGCAGGGTGTGGACCACGCCGGAGAAGATCAGGCGGGCCTCTTCGCGGCCGGCGATGACTTCGATGGGAAAGCCCAGCGCGGCTTCGGCGCGCGGCAGGAAATCCCGGGTGTTGCGGGCAACGCGGAACGTATTGGTGGCGACGGCGCGGACCCGGTTGGGATGGAAGCTGCGCAGGCGGTCGCCGAAGCGCTCCAGCACGGCGATGGCTCTGTCGATGGCCTCGTCGCCCAGCCTCTTTTCGGAGTCCAGGCCGGCCGCAAGCCGGACGGTTTCCTTGAGGCGGTCGATCTGATAGATCTGGGGCGTACCGTCCTGTTGAACGATGCGTCCGATGGAGAGGCGGAAGCTGTTGGACCCGAGGTCCACCGCGGCCAGAAGTTGATCCATGCGGCTCGTAAATATTGTCTGAGAGGTGGCCCGATTATAGAGATCCCATGTGACAGCGCCCCCGCCCACGTTTTTTTTCTTATGGAACAGGGGTTTGCGGCATCTGATCCGCCTGCTATGCGTCCCGGTTTTGGCGTACGCTACGTATTTGCTGCTGTGTCATGGAACCGTCACTTTTTTGCAGTAAAACTCCACGCTCTCCCTACGTATGGAATCCGGTATGCCCTCACGCCCTCCTGCCGAGCCCTTGCTTCTGAACCGCGAGTTGTCGCTGCTGAAATTCAACGAACGCGTGCTGGCGATGGCGGAGAATCCCAAGACTCCCTTGCTGGAACGCCTGCGCTACGTCTGCATCGTCAGTTCCAACCTGGATGAGTTCTTCGAGATCCGGATTTCCAGCCTGAAGGAGCAGCAGCGCCAGTCGCCGAATCTGGTGGGGCCCGACGGCATGACGCCCGACCAGGCGTTCGACAATGTGCAGCAGGCGGTGCACGAACTGGTCAACCGCCAGTACAACCTGCTCAACGACGAGATCCTGCCGGCCATGCACGCCGAGGGCATTTCGTTGCACCACGCGTCCGAATGGAATCCGCAACAGCAGGAATGGGCGCGCGATGTCTTCAATCGCGACGTGATGCCGCTGCTGACCCCGATCGGACTGGATCCGGCGCATCCGTTTCCGCGGGTCTACAACAAGAGCCTGAACTTCATCGTGTCGCTGTCGGGCGCCGACGCCTTTGGCCGGCAGGCCTCGATCGCCGTGGTGCAGGCGCCGCGCGCCTTGCCGCGCCTGATCAAGATGCCGCAGGAGCTGTCGGGCCAGCCCGAGGGCTACATCCTGCTGACCTCGCTGCTGCGCGCCTTTGTCGGCGAGCTCTTCCCGGGCCTGGAAATGCTGGGCTGCTATCAGTGGCGGGTCACGCGCAACAGCGACCTGTTCGTGGACGAGGAAGAAGTCACCAACCTGCGCCACGCCTTGCAGGGCGAGTTGTCGCAGCGCAACTTCGGCGCCGCCGTGCGCCTGGAGATCGACAAGCTGACGCCGGTCGAACTGGAACACTTCCTGCAGCGCGAGTTCTCGCTCAAGGCCGAGGACACGTACCGCGTGCCGGGGCCGGTGAACCTGTCGCGCCTGATGCAGCTGTGCAACTCGGATTCGCGCCCGGATCTGTTGTTCCCGGATTACCGCGCGCCCGTGC
Organism: Achromobacter sp. ACM03; assembly: GCF_014851665.1. Taxonomy (NCBI): domain Bacteria; kingdom Pseudomonadati; phylum Pseudomonadota; class Betaproteobacteria; order Burkholderiales; family Alcaligenaceae; genus Achromobacter; species Achromobacter sp. ACM03. The sequence continues at coordinate 1,508,993 of NZ_JACVAD010000002.1, forward strand.
CGGCGCCGTTCGACCGCGTGGGCGACAAGCCGGCCGAACTGTTCGAGGCCGTGGCCGAGCAGGACCGCCTGCTGCACCATCCCTACCAGTCGTTCCAACCCGTCATCGACTTCCTGACCGCCGCCGCGCTGGATCCGGACGTCATGGCGATCAAGCAGACCATCTACCGCACCGGCGAGGACTCCGAGCTGATGAAGATCCTGCTGGCCGCCGCGCGCGCCGGCAAGGAGGTGACGGTGGTGGTGGAGCTGATGGCCCGCTTCGACGAGCAGACCAACATCAACTGGGCTTCCAAGCTGGAAGAGGTGGGGGCGCATGTCGTGTACGGCGTGGTGGCGCACAAGACGCACGCCAAGATGGCCGTGGTGTTGCGCCGCGAAAAAGGGCGGCTGCGCCGCTATGCTCACCTGGGCACCGGCAACTACCACCCGCGCACGGCGCGCCTGTACACCGACTTCGGCTTGCTGACCGCCGATCCGAAGCTGTGCGAGGACATGGACAAGGTGTTCGCGCAGCTGACCGGGCTGGGCGCGCGCCGTTCGCTCAAGGCGCTGATGCAGTCGCCCTTCACCATGCACGACGGCATGGTGGCGCTGATCCGCGCCGAGGCCCGCGCGGCCAAGGCCGGCAAGCGTTCGCGCATCATGGCCAAGATGAATTCGCTCTTGGAAGAACAGATCATCGAAGAGCTTTACAAGGCCGGTCAGGCCGGCGTGAAGATCGACCTGATCGTGCGCGGCGTATGCGCATTGCGCGCCGGCGTGCCGGGGCTGTCCGAGAACATCCGGGTGCGTTCCATCGTCGGCCGCTTCCTGGAGCATTCGCGGGTCTTCTACTTCTACGCCGAGGGCGAAGAAACCGTGTACCTGTCGTCGGCCGACTGGATGGATCGCAACTTCTTCCGCCGAGTAGAGATCGCTTTCCCGATATACGACAAGACCCTGAAGAAGCGCGTCATCGACGAAGCCTTCACCTACGCCCTGCGCGACAACCAGCTGGCCTGGCAGCAACTGCCCGACGGCGACTACACCCGCGTCAAGAGCCGTCGCGAACCCTTCAACGTGCACCAGTACCTGATGCAGAAGCTGGGCGTGTAACGCCCGCCGCCCCGACCGGGGCGGTTTTCGAAGCAAGGCCTCCCATCTGTTCCGCCCCCTTTTTAGGATGGCGGCGTTCGAGGCAAATCCTCCCCAGATCCAGGCCGCGCGGATCCGGCTCCGCCGGTCCGCCACCGGCGCCCCCTGGGGGAGGCGCGCAGCGCCTCGGGAGGATCATGACTGTCACTATCCTGTCATGTGGGACTTCTATTATTCGAGGGTCGCTGAAAGACAGGCAGTTTTCCAAGCCTGCCAGACTCCTCCAACGAGCACAGAAGGAACCCTGATGTTCAAACGTGTCTTCAAACAAGTTTCCCTGGGCGTCGCGCTGAGCGCCGCCGTATTTGCCGTCCAGGCCGCCGACGTGACTGGCGCCGGCGCTTCGTTCCCGTACCCGATCTACGCCAAGTGGGCCTCCGACTACAAGGCCGCCACCAATAGCGCCGTCAACTACCAGTCCATCGGTTCGGGCGGCGGTCAGCAACAAATCATCGCCAAGACCGTCGATTTCGGCGCTTCGGACGATCCCATGAAGGCTGCCGATCTGGAAAAGAACGGCCTGCTGCAATTCCCGGCCGTCATCGGCGGCACGGTTGCTGTGGTGAACATCGACGGCGTCGAACCCGGCAAGCTGAAGCTGTCGGGCAAGGTCCTGGCCGATATCTTCCTGGGCAAGATCAAGAAGTGGGACGACGCTGCCATCAAGGCGCTGAACCCCGACCTGAAGCTGCCGGCCGCCGACATCATCGTCGTGCACCGCTCGGACGGCTCGGGCACCACCTTCGGCTGGACCAACTACCTGTCCAAGGTGTCGCCGGACTGGAAGTCGACCGTGGGCGAAGGCAAGGCCGTCAAATGGCCCGTGGGTCAGGGCGGCAAGGGCAACGAAGGCGTCGCCGCCTACGTCGGCCAGCTGAAGAACTCGATCGGCTACGTGGAATACGCCTACGCCAAGCAGAACAAGCTGGCCTGGACGCAACTGCAGAACAAGGACGGCAAGTTCGTCCAGCCGGAACAGAAGGCGTTCGCAGCCGCGGCCGCCAACGCCGACTGGAAGAGCGCGCCGGGCATGGGCGTGGTCCTGACCGACGAGCCGGGCGCCGATTCCTGGCCCGTCACCGCCGCCACCTTCATCCTGGTCCACAAGTCGCAAGACAAGCCGGCGCAGGGCAAGGCCGTGCTGGAATTCTTCGACTGGGCCTTCAAGAACGGCGCCAAGTCGGCTGAAGCCATGGACTACGTGCCGCTGCCGGAAGCCGTGACCAAGGAAATCCGCGCCGCCTGGGGCGAAGTCAAGGCCGCCGACGGCAAGGCCGTCTGGCAATAAAGGCTTGAGCGCGAGGGAGGCCGGCTGACAATGCCAATCTCCATCGCGCGCAATCCACAGCGGCCGCCGCTGGCGTTCCGGATACGGGATGCTGGCGGCGGTCCGCCGCAAGACCTTCGAAGTTTCTCCCCTGGTTTCCTAAGGAAAGTCCATCCATGAGCGCGGTAATGGATAATAGTGTGCCGCTTTCGCCCAGCGTGGCGGACTCCGTGACTACCGGCACGCCTTCGCCTATGAAGCAAAACAAAAACGCGCTGATGGATGCGCTATTCAAGAACCTGACCCGCCTGTTCGCCTTCCTGGTGTTCATCCTGCTGGCGGCGATTCTTGTTTCCCTGATCTACGGCAGCCGCGAATCGCTGGCCAAGTACGGCCTGTCGTTCCTCTGGCTCAACGACTGGGATCCGGTCAATTCGAACTACGGCGCCGTGGTGCCCATCATCGGTACGCTGCTGACCTCGGCCATCGCCCTGATCATCGCCGTGCCCGTGTCCTTCGGCATCGCCATCTTCCTGACCGAACTGTCGCCCACCTGGCTGCGCCGCCCCCTGGGCACAGCGGTCGAAATGCTGGCGGCGATTCCGTCCATCATCTACGGCATGTGGGGCCTGTTCGTCTTCGTCCCCGTGTTCCAGCAGTATGTGCAGCCCTTCATGATCGCCACATTGGGCAGCCTGCCCGTGATCGGCGGCATCTTCGCGGGGCCGCCCTTCGGCATCGGCATCTTCACGGCCGGCCTGATCCTCTCGATCATGATCATCCCGTTCATCGCCGCGGTGATGCGCGACGTGTTCGAACTGGTGCCGGCGATGCTCAAGGAATCCGCCTACGGCCTGGGCAGCACGACCTGGGAAGTGATGTGGCGCGTGGTGCTGCCCTACACCAAGTCGGGCGTCATCGGCGGCATCATGCTGGGCCTGGGCCGCGCGCTTGGCGAAACCATGGCGGTGACCTTCGTCATCGGCAACGCCTTCAAGTGGTCCGGTTCGCTGTTCTCGCCGGGCAACTCGATCGCTTCCGCGCTGGCCAACGAATTCAATGAAGCGGGCGGCATACAGAAGTCGGCGCTGCTGGAACTGGGCCTGATCCTGTTCCTGATCACGACCATCGTGCTCGCCCTGGCCAAGATGCTGCTGGTCCGCTTGTCCGCCAGTGAAGGCAAGAAAACCTGACGCGCCGCGAGCACAAGGAAAAGATCATGGCTGTATCCGTACTCAATATGCAGAACGGCACCTATCGCCGGCGCCGCGTAGTCAACCGCATCATGCTGACCGTGTCGCTGGGCACCCTGGTGTTCGGGCTGTTCTGGCTGTTCTGGATCATTCTGACGCTGTTGATGAAGGGCGCGCCCGCGCTGTCGTACACGCTCTTCACCGAGATCACGCCGCCGCCCGGGCAGACCGGCGGTCTCATCAACGCCATCTTCGGCAGCGTGATGATGGCTGGCGTGGGCACGCTCATCGGCACGCCCGTCGGCATCCTGGCCGGTACCTACCTGGCCGAATACGGCCAGCGCGGCTGGCTGGCGCCGGCCACGCGCTTCCTGAACGACGTGCTGTTGTCGGCCCCGTCCATCATCATCGGCCTGTTCATCTACGCCGTGTACGTGGCCCAGGTGGGGCACTACTCGGGCTGGGCCGGTGCCATCGCGCTGTCCATCCTGGTGATTCCGGTGGTGGTGCGCACCACCGACAACATGCTGCTGCTGGTGCCCAACAGCCTGCGCGAAGCCGCTGCCGCGCTGGGCTGCCCCAAGTGGCGCATGATCACCATGGTGTGCTATCGCGCCGCCAAGACCGGCATCATCACCGGCGTGCTGCTGGCCATCGCCCGCATCTCGGGTGAAACCGCGCCGCTGCTGTTCACCGCGCTGTCGAACCAGTTCATGTCCTTGAACATGAACGGCCCGATGGCCAACCTGCCGGTCGTGATTTACCAGTACGCCGCCAGCCCCTTCAAGGACTGGAACAACCTGGCCTGGGCCGGCGCCACCCTGATTACGCTGCTGGTGCTGGGCATCAACATCATCGCCCGCAACATGTTCCGCAAGTAAAGATCGCTATGCCGGCGCGCCGGGCGCGCCGGAGCCAAGGGAAACCAAATGGAAAACACCGCTACCGCCGTCAAGAACAAGATCGAGGTCAAGAACCTGAACTTCTACTACGGCAAGTTCCATGCGATCCGCAATGTGAACATGTCGATCCAGGAGAAGAAGGTCACGGCCTTCATCGGCCCGTCCGGCTGCGGCAAGTCCACGCTGCTGCGCACCTTCAACCGCATGTTCGAGCTCTACCCCGGCCAGCGCGCCGAGGGCGAAATCATCCTGGACGGCGAAAACCTGCTGACGGCCAAGACCGACATCTCGCTGATCCGCGCCAAGGTCGGCATGGTGTTCCAGAAGCCCACGCCGTTCCCCATGAGCATCTACGACAACATCGCCTTCGGCGTGCGCCTGTTCGAGCGCCTGTCCAAGGGGGAAATGGACGAGCGCGTGGAATGGGCCCTGAGCAAGGCCGCGCTGTGGAACGAAGTGAAGGACAAGCTGCACCAGAGCGGCAACAGCCTGTCGGGCGGCCAGCAACAGCGCCTGTGCATCGCGCGCGGCGTGGCCATCAAGCCGGAAGTGCTGCTGCTGGACGAGCCGTGCTCGGCGCTGGACCCGATTTCGACCGCCAAGATCGAAGAGCTGATCGCCGAACTGAAGAACGACTACACCGTCGTCATCGTGACGCACAACATGCAGCAGGCCGCGCGCTGCTCGGACTACACCGCCTACATGTACCTGGGCGAGCTGATGGAATTCGGCCAGACCGACCAGATCTTCGTGAAGCCTTCGCGCAAGGAAACGGAAGACTACATCACGGGCCGCTTCGGCTGACCGTTGCGTTTCGGCTCTGCAAATGGCGGCGCGCTGTTCGGACAGCGCGCCGTTTTTCATTTGCTGTTACAGCAGCACCTGCTCGGAGCCCGCCGGGGCTGCTCCTGGACGTTGCCCGCATGGCGGCCGGGAATCAGCACCATGAACATCCCCGCCAGCGCGTAACAGCCCCGCAGGCCCAGCCGCATAGGCCAACCGGGCCGGGATCTGGTATAGTTGCCACCCTTCGGGGCGTAGCGCAGCCTGGTAGCGCATCTGCTTTGGGAGCAGAGGGTCGTGAGTTCGAATCCCACCGCCCCGACCAATGAAGAAAGGCCGTCAGCGATATGTCGCTGACGGCCTTTTGCCATTTCCGGGCCGACCCTCAGGTCAAGCCCAGCATCCGCCGCATCCTTTCCGTCAGCAGCTGCTTGATTGCATCATCCGGGAGGCGCATTGGACCCGGGTCCGTCAGCATCATGGCACTGAGCGTTCCCAGCAGCATCTGCATGGCGATCTGGATTTCCAATTCTGTGTCCACGCCCGCCTGGACCGGCATTTTTCGAGCCAAGGCCGGCACGAACAGGGCATGCATATGGCGATTCAAGATGACCAACGGACTCGATTCTCGTTCGGCCATCGAGAAATCCTGTAGCACGGCCTTGAAAGTCCCCTGGCTTTCGCGGCAGCCATCGACGTAAAAATCCACCATGGCTGCGACGATATCCGAGGCGGTGCCTTCGGTCCAGACGGCGTCTTGGCGGACAAGATTATCGGCTTGCGCTTTGCTTTCCGTGACGGCAGCGTCCAGGACTGCCGCAAGAAAGGTCTCTTTGTCCTGGAAACGGCCATAGAACGCGCCGATGGATGTGTCCGCGAGACGTATCACGTCACCAATCAGTACCAGGTCCAGGTTGGCGTGCCGTTCTATCAATTCGCGGCCGGCGCGGATCATCCTGGCCAGGGACTCCTCGCTGCGTAACTGACGGGGAGGGCGCGGAACGCCCGGTGATTGCGCGACCGGGCGAGCGGCTTTCCGCTCCCTGGAAGCGCGCGTTGTCTTGGTAGTTGTTTTCTGCGATGGAGGGGCTGCCATGACAACATCTATCCAAACCTGAAGTGCCACATTATGCCGTAGCAGATGCGCTCTCTTATCGATCAAGCGCCTGTTGCTGCCACGTCATAACGGGGAGGTTGTTTGCAGGACGAACGGCGGTCACAGGTGCTTGGCCCAGCACTGATCTCGGCCTAGGGAAACCTCGCGTTGATGGGACTCAAGTACCTTCCAATAATAGAATTAGAATTCTAATTATTGTGTGATAACGAAATATGGCCGCGGGTTGGTCCTCCTGCCAGCTCTGCCGTATCCCACGGATCAGTCCGCGACTTGCGTGGATGCAACGGCAGGTCATGCGCACGGCGGCGATGCGGCATGGCGCGGCTCCTCGCATAGCGGCATTGGAGAAGAGAATCATGAGCGATTACATCTCAGGCAAGACCATCGTCATTACCGGGGCAGGCGGCGGCTTTGGACGCCAAGTCGCGCAGCAGGCCGCCGCCCGTGGCGCGCTGGTGACGTGCGGCGATATCGACGCGGACGCTGTGGTGGAAACCGTCGCGCGCATTACCGCGGCGGGCGGCCGGGCGCAGGCCCTAGCCGCGGATGTCCGCATTCTGGATGACCTGAGAGGCCTCGTCGGCGCCAGCGTGCAGCGCTATGGTTCGATTGACGTAATGCTCAACAATGCAGGCATCATGCCGCTGGCTTTTGTCGCGGCTCACTCGCGTGCCTACGATGCCTGGATGCGTTGTATCGACATCAATATGAGGGGCGTGTTCAATGGCATGATTGCCGCCCACGATGCGATGATCTTTCAGGGGCGGGGCCACTTCATCAACATCTCGTCCATCTATGGGGACTTCCCCGCAGTGGGCGCGGCAATCTACGGCGCCACCAAAGCCGCAGTCGATTTCATGTCGGAAGCCGTGAGGACGGAGGCGCGCGGGAAGATCAAGGTTACGACCATCAGCCCCACCGGAGTGCCCAACACCGGACTTGGCGGGTCCGTAGCCAACCACGCTGCCGCCGTCGGGAGAGTCGGGAACAACATGGAGCAATTCATGGCAATGGTAAAGGGCCTGCAGGAAGGGGCCCTGCCGCCTGATCTCCGCGATCCGGAGAGCCTGTCGCATATGCCGGTGGAGCCTGACTCGATCGCCGACGCGATCCTGCTGGCCATCGATCAACCGTGGGGCGTTTCGGTCAGCGACATGACGGTGCGCGCTTCGGCGGATTGCTTCGTGCTGTGATGGATCCGTGGTTTGTCGGCCAGGCGCCGCCAGCCTGCCAATTGATGGCGTGGGCGGGAACCTGAATCAGGCCGACCAATCTGCCACGAACTCATCACGAAACCGCCGTATCCAGTCCAGCCGCGTGGCAGCAAGCGCGCGGCCGCCATCCGTCTGCATGGTTCCCGCGATGCGTGCGAGCTTCAATTCGATGTGATCCAGCGCGTAGGCGCCGTCGTCCAGTTGCCGATGCATGCCCATGGGGTCGGTGGGGTGCGCAAGCGCCCGCCCCAGTTGCCCGCCGACATGGAACATGCGGGCCAGTCCCACCGGTCCAAGCGCATCCAGGCGGTCGGCATCCTGCACGATGCGGGCCTCGATGGTCCGGGGCGGGATGTTGGCGGAGTAGCTGTGGGCCTCGATGGCGTGATGGACGGCTGCGAGCTTGGTTGAGGGATAGCCGGCGGCCTGCAGCTCACGCACGGCCTCGTCAGCCGCCATGGTCGATGCGCGCGCCCGGTCGGGATGGTTCTTGGGCAGGTTGACAAGGTCATGCAGGTAACTGGCGGCCATGACCACCATGGCGTCGGCTTCGGGGTGGTGCGCCAGCATGCTGTTGGCGGCCTTCCATACGCGTTCCAGATGGCTCAGGTCATGGGCGCCGTCACCGGTACCCGCGCTCTGGGCGATCTGTATGAGCTGCGGCCGCAATGCCGCCAAATCTTCGCGCATCTTCATTTTCTTCCGCCAGCTTCGGGACCAGCGGAAAGTGTACACAGGACGTTTTCGGGCCGGGCGTTTTGCCGCGCTGCCCGCAGCGCGGCCTTAGCCGCCCTGCGCCTGCATCCGTGCCGCCGCCGTGGAGCAGATCCGGTACACCAGCGCCGACACCACGAAGCTGGCCGGCGCGGCCAGCGTCGCCGCGAAACCCTCCGTGTGCATCAGCGCCAGGCCGCAGATCGCGCCTGCGAACCAGCCGGCCAGGCCAGCGCGGTTGAAGGCGGCCCCGCCATGTTGCGGCGCGGACTCCTGGTCGCCCAGAATGTGCACCAGGGCCACCGCCACCCACGACACCACAAAGATGCCCTGGTAGGCGAGCGCCTGCAGCAGATACGAGAACACGTCCAGCAGCATCAGCGCATACGTCACCGCGCCCACGATGACCGCCCACATCGCCTTGGGCCAGCGCATGCCCGGCCAGCGCGCGAAGAATGCCTGCATGTTGATGGTGGCCAGGTAGTAGTTGGCGGTGTTGATGCGGGTCTGCGTGATCCACACGAACAGCAATCCGCCCAGGCCCATCAGCTTGAGCAGCGCCAGCACCACCGACACTTCCGACAGCGCGGCGTCGCTGGGGATGGTGCTGACCAGATAGATGCCGGCCACGCCGTTGAGCAGGAAGGTCACCAGATAAAAGGGCATGCCGAAGTTGTAGCGGCTATGGTAGGTCTGGTCTTCGCGCTTGCCGAAGCGGGCATAGTCGAAGGTGAACATCATCAGGACCCATACGCCCATGTAGTACACGAAGGCGTCCCACCAACCGCCGGGGACCGGGCCTTCGGGCGGACCGAATGACAGCCAGGCATCGCTGTAGCCGTATTCCTGCGTCGCCATCACCACGGCCAGCAACAACCCCAGCAAATAGAAGGGCAGCAGCACGCCGTTGAACTTGTCGAGCCATGTTTGCACGCTGCCGAAGATCAACAGCACGCTGTAGATGACCACCACCAGCGCCACCAGCCAGTACGGCACGACAGGATAAAGATGATGCGCGGCGACCGACATCACCGCGCCTTCGAACACCGCGTAGTAGATGGCGGTGGCGAAGAAGATCAGGGTGGCCAGCGCCGCGCCCGAGGTGCCGAAGAGCCGGCGCGAGAACAGCGCCACCGACAGGCCGCTGCGGATGGCGTAGCGGCTGATGACGCCGTTGATCAGCCCGTAGCTGATCACCGACAGCACCATGCCGATGATGGCGTTGCGGGCGCCGTATTTCAGCGCGAGCGTGGCGCCGACGACGATGTAGAACACGGCGCTGCACACGGCCCACCAGGCCATGGTGAGGGCGTAGCGGGGCATGCGGTCGCTGTCGGCGACGGCATGCAGCGAGTTGTCCGTCTCATCGGACGGTTTGCGTGGGGTCATGTTGGCCATGTCGGATCTCCTGGCGGGATCGGATGCTGCGGTTCGACTGCGGAACGGGCGCGGGTCGCCCACCGGCCTTGCCAGGGGGCAAGGCCGGGATATAAGAAAAACCGGGAGAAGGGCGCGGACCGGCCGCGCCCCGGGGATTAGCCGCTGAGCGCCTGATGCAGCCGCTCGAAGCGGGCGCGGTAGTCGCGCCTTGCGGCCACCGCCTGCTCCAGCGTCACCCGCTCGAAATGGGCGCTCTGGTTGGGCTGCATCTGACCGACCTTGTCCAGGTCGGCGCTGATGACCGTGCCTATCATGGCGTAGCCGCCGCCGGACACCGCATCGCGATGCAGGATGATGGGTTCCACGCCCGCAGGCACCTGGATGGAGCCGATGGGATAGCAGGCGTCGACGATGTTCGACGGATCGGCGCCCGCGCCGAAAGGTTGCTCGCGGGCGCGAAAGCGTAGCGGGCGGCCCTGCTTGTAGCGGTAGCCGATGCGATCGGCCTCGGAGGTCACGGTCCAGGCGTCTTCATAGAAAGTGGCGGCGGATTCTGGCTCCAGGCGGTGATCGTATAGACCCGGAAGCACGCGCAGCGTCTGCGTCTTGGGCGGGGCCTCGGCCAACGCGGCCGGCAGTTCGCGGCCCACGCGTGTGCGGATGGACGCCCGGCCCACCGCCAGCCGGTCGCCGGCCTGCAGCTTGCGGCCTTCGTGCCCGCCGATAGCGCCCAGCGCGTAGGTCGAGCGGCTGCCCAGGACCACAGGGACGTCGATGCCGCCCGCGACCGCCAGGCAGGCGCGGGCGCCGGCCTGCACGAAGTCGAACGACAGCCGGCTGCCGGCCTGCACCGCCAGCGCCACATTGCAGGCCTGCGCCACGCCGTCGATCTTGGGGATCATGCTGGCGCCCGTCACGGCAATCACGGCGGTGCGGTGGAACAACAGCTCCGGGCCGAGCAGCGTGCATTCCAGTACCGCGTCGCCGGCGGCATTGCCCACCAGCAGGTTGGCGGCGGCCAGCGCGTACTGATCGAGCGCGCCGGACGGCGGTATGCCCAGGTGGTAGTGGCCTAGGCGGCCCGTGTCCTGCACCGAAGTGGCCAGGCCGGGCTTGATGACTTCGATGATGGGATCGTTAGGCATGGAGCGTCTCCAGCAGTTGGGCGTTGCAGGCATCGGGCGCGCGCTGGAACTCGGCCAGCGAGAACGACACGGGCCGGATGCGCAGGTCGAAGCTGCCGGCCTCGACCTGCGCCGTGGCCTGGTCGTACTCGTCGCGGGTGATGGGCTTGAACTTCACGATGTCGCCCGGGCGGAAGAACACCATCGAATCGCGCAGATGCGCCTGGCGCTGGGCAGGTTCGAAGATGGGTGCTGGCGTGACGCCGAACATCTGGTAGCCGCCCGCGCCGCGTACCGAATAGATGCAGCCGAAGCAGCCGCCGTGTCCCACCGTGTGTTTGGGAGTATCGGTGCGGGGGCGCAGGTATTTGGGAACCTGCAGCTGGCGCTCGCGTTCCACCATCTGGTACATGAAGGGCAACCCGGCCACGAAGCCCACCATGGACACGAACCAGGGCGAACCGGAGTGGGCGTCGATGAAGCCCTGCACCGAGTCGTGGCCGTTGATGCGGGCCGCGTACTCCAGGTCGGTCGATTCCGGATCCTGGTGCCTTTCGCGAAACCGCATCAGGGTCTCGTGGGTCCAGGGGTCGTTGTAGTACACCGGCACTTCGATGATGCGGGTGGCCAGCGTCAGGTTGGCCAGGTCTATGCCCGCCTCCAGTTCGCGCAGCAGGGCCAGCAGGGCGTCCGGCGCGATGCGGTCGGGGTCGTACCGTACTTGATAGGACGCGTTGGCCGGGCAGATCTCGGTCACGCCGTCGACCGCGCGTTCGCGCAGCGCCCGCGTGATCGCCATGCCCTTGAAGAAGGATTCCAGCGACATGTCCTCGCTGATCTCGACGAAGATGAACTCGTCGCCGCCATGGGTGTAGCGCAAGCTCATTGGTTTTCCTCCCGGTCCCTTTGCATCCAGGCTTCAAGATAATTGGTGTGGTAGCGGCCCGCCAGCACGTCCGCATCCTCCAGCAGTTCGCGGTGCAGGGCCAGCGTTGAATGCACGCCCGTCAGTTCCACTTCGTCGAGCGCGCGCGCCATGCGCGCCAGCGCCGCCGCGCGGCTCTCGTCCCAGACGATCAGCTTGGCCAGCAGCGAGTCATAGTAGGGCGGCACGGAGCAGCCCGGATACAGCATCGAGTCCACGCGCACGCCGGGCCCGCCGGGCCAGCGCACGTGTTCCACCCGGCCAGGGCTGGGCGCGAAGTTGCGCTTGGGGTCTTCGGCGTTGATGCGGCATTCGATCGCTGCGCCGCGAATGGCGATGTCCTGCTGGCGTAAGCGCAGGGGTTCGCCGTCGGCGATGCGCAGCATTTCGCGCACCAGGTCCACGCCCGTGATGGCTTCGGTGATGGGGTGCTCGACCTGGATGCGGGTGTTCATCTCGATGAAGTAGAACTCGCCGGCGCCGCGGCTGTCGTCGTACAGATACTCCAGCGTGCCCGCTCCCCGGTACCCGACCGAGCGCGCCAGTTGCGCCGCCGATTCGCACAGCTTCTGCCGGGTGGCGGGGTTCAGGGCGGGTGAGGGCGCTTCTTCCAATACCTTCTGCCGGCGCCGTTGCAGGGAGCATTCGCGTTCATACAGGTGGACGGCGTTGCTGCCGTCGCCCAGAACCTGCACTTCGATGTGCCGCGCGCGCGGCAGATAGCGCTCCAGGTATACGCCGGCTTCGCCGAAGGCCGCCTGCGCCTCGGCCTGGGCCTGCGGCATCTGCGCGCGCAGTTCGGCTTCGTCGCGCACCACGCGTATGCCGCGCCCGCCGCCGCCCGCGGCTGCCTTGATCATGAGCGGGTAGCCAATGATGGCGGCATGGGTCAGGGCTTCGTCCAGCGATGACAGCACGCCTTCGCTGCCAGGCACCGTCGGCACGCCGGCCGCCTGGGCGCAGGCGCGCGCCGCCGCCTTGTCGCCCATCGTGCGGATGGTGGCGGCATCGGGCCCGACGAAGATCAGGCCGGCGTCGCTCACGGCCTGCGCGAATGCCGCGTTTTCCGACAGGAAGCCGTAGCCGGGATGTACTGCCTGGGCGCCGGTGCTGCGGGCGGCCTCCAGCAGCGCTTCGGTGTTCAGATAGCTGCGCGTCGCGTGCGAGGGGCCGATGAGCACCGCTTCGTCGGCCATGCGCGTGGCCAGCGCGTCTCGGTCCGCTTCGCTGTATACGGCCACGGTGCGCATGCCCAGTTCGCGGGCGGCGCGGATGATGCGCAAGGCGATTTCGCCGCGGTTGGCCACCAGCACCTTGTGGATGTTGCGCGGCCGGTAGGGAAGATGGGTATCGGACATGGCGCGGCCTATCCCTCGATGCGCAGCAGGGGCTGTCCGGCTTCCACCGGCTCGCCGTCTTCCACCAGGATCTCGGCCACCACGCCGCCGGTGGGCGTTTCGATCTGGTTGAACTGCTTCATGACCTCGACGATGCCGATCACGGCGCCGGCGGCGACCGTGGCGCCCCGCTCCACGAAGGGGGCAGCGTCGGGGCTGGGGCGGCGGTAGAAGGTTCCGGGCAGGGGGCTGGGAATATCGTGCAACGGCATGGTTTTCTCCTTGGAATGTCGTTCGGGCGGCAGGGGGTCAGGGGCCGGTCACGCTGGGCGGCGCGATCCGGATACCGTGGGCTTCCAGCTTCTCGCGGGTGGCGCGCACCAGGGACAGGGCGCCGGGTGTGTCGCTGTGTATGCAGACGGAATCGAAGTCGATGGGGATGTCCTTGCCTTCGACCGTGCGCACGCGGCCCTCGGTGCAGGCGCGCAGCACTTTTTCGGCGACCTGGGCGGGGTCCAGCGGCTGGGTGTAGCGGGTGAAGACGATGGAGCCGCTGGCGTCGTAGTCGCGGTCGGCGTAGAACTCGCGCACCACGGGCTGGTTCAGTTCGCGCGCCAGACGGTAGGTGACCGAGCTTTCCATGCAGTACAGCGCCAGCGTGGGCTCCAGCTCCTGCAGCGTTTCGATCAAACGGCGCGACAAGGCTTCGTCGCGGGCGGCCTGCATGTACAGCGCGCCGTGCGGCTTCACGTGCTGCAGGCGCAGTCCGTGCAGTCGGGCGAATTCGCGCAGCGCGCCCAGTTGATAGACGATGTCGTGCACCAGCGCTTCGGCGCTTTCGCGCATGTCCCGCCGGCCGAAGCCGACCAGGTCGCGAAAGCCGGGATGGGCGCCGATGCAGACGCCGTGTTCGCGGGCCTGCAACACCGTGCGGTTCATGATCCGCGGGTCGCCGGCATGGAATCCCGTGGCGATGTTGGCCGAACTGATCAAGGGCATGATCGCTTCGTCCACGCCGTCCCCGATGGTCCACGGGCCGAATCCTTCCCCCATGTCCGAGTTGAGGTCGATGCTGCGTTTGCTCATTGCCGGAGGCTCCTTGGCGTTGCTCGCCGCATTCGACGCGGCGTGTGACGTGAACATTAGCCAAGGCCGAGGGGGACAAAAAGATCTTTTTATTGATCGATCAATATCTGTTTTTTAGATAACTATCCGTCGAATTGGCAGCATCGTTCCGACGTTTTTCCTATGAAAAATAAGGGATACCCCTGATAAGACGCATCGGATCGCAGAGAGAATATTCAGATATTCTGGGGTAAAGATATCGATTAAAAAGATAAGACCAGACATGTCGATTACCCTACGTCAGCTCAAATACTTCATCGCCGCAGCCGAACTGGGCCAGATTTCGCAGGCGGCAATCCAGCTGGCGATATCCCAGTCGGCCATCACCAGCGCCATCCGCGAACTGGAGGAGACAGTGGGCACGGCGCTGTTCCTGCGGGGCGCCCACGGCGTGACGCTGACTCACAGCGGCCGCACCTTCTTGAACCACGCCTACAACATCCTGTCGTCGGTCGACGAGGCCCTGCGCATGCCGGCGACGGCGGAAGAGGTCTCGGGCCGCCTGTTGCTGGCGGCGTCCTATACGGTGATCGGCTACTTCCTGCCGTATCACCTGCAGCGGCTGTCTCAGCTGTATCCGCGCCTGGACATCCAGCTGCACGAACTGAACCGCAGCGCAATCGAGGAAGGCCTGATCGCAAACCGCTATGACATGGCGGTGTTGCTGACCTCGAACGTCGCCAATCCGGATCTGGCGGTGGAGCATTTCTTCGGCTCGCCGCGACGCCTGTGGCTGCCGGCCAGGCATCCCTTGCTTGCGGCGGACGCCGTGACTCTGGAGGACGTCTCGCGCGAACCCTTCATCATGCTGACCGTGGACGAGGCGGCCTACACCGCCTTGCGTTACTGGAACGAAACCCCCTTCAAGCCCGACGTGCGGCTGCGCACCTCATCCGTCGAGGCGGTGCGCAGCATGGTGGCCAACGGCAGCGGCGTGGCCCTGCTGTCGGACATGGTCTACCGGCCCTGGTCGCTGGAGGGGCGGCGGATTGAAACGGTACAGCTCAAGGACCCGATTCCGCCCATGAACGTCGGGTTGGCCTGGCGCCGGGGCGCGGAAGTGTCGCCCGCCATGCAGGCGGTGCGGGACTATTTCCGGCATGCGTACATGGCGCAGCGGGGCGGGGCGGGCTGAACGCGGACCGGCGCTACGCCCGCTTGCCGGGATGTATGCCCATGGTCTTCGCGATGACTTCCAGCATGATCTCGTTGGCGCCGCCGCCGATGGCCGTCTGCCTCAGGTCGCGATAGGCGCGAGAGATCCAGTTCTCGTTCATGACGCCCTGGCCGCCCCAGAACTGCAGGCATTCGTTGGGAATCTTCATGGACAGCTTGCCAGCGTAGTACTTCGCCATGGAGGCGAACTGGGCGATGTCCTGGCCGTCCAGGTATTGCTCGATGGCACGGTACAGCAGAGAGCGCAGTGCCTGGATCTCGGTCTGCATTTCGGCGAGCTTGTGGTAGACCACCTGATTGGACAGGATCGTGCCGCCGAACACTTGCCTCTGGCCGGCGTATTCGATGGTCTCTTCGATGGCCCGCTCCATCGACCGCATGCTGCGCGCCGCGACGAACATGCGTTCTTCCTGGAACTGCTCCATCTGGTAGATGAAGCCCATGTTCTCTTCGCCGATGCGGTTGCTGACTGGTACCCGCACGTCGTCGAAGAACAGTTCGGCCGTATCGGAGGCGCGCAGCACCAGCTTGTCCAGCTTGCGCGACACGCTGACGCCGGGAGCGTTCAATGGCACGATGATGAGCGATTTGTTCTTGTGCGGTCCGCCGTCCTGCGAGGTATTGCACAGCAGGCAGATCCAGTCGCCCTGCACGCCATTGGTGATCCACATCTTCGATCCGTTGATGACGTAGTCGTCGCCGTCGCGCCGCGCCCAGGTCTTTATCTGCGACACGTCCGAGCCTGCCGAGGCTTCGCTTACGCCGATGCAGCCGACCAGATCTCCCGCGATGGTGGGCGCCAGGTAGGCGCGCTTGAGCGCATCGCTGCCATGATGCGCCAAGGCCGGAGTGCACATCGTGCTTTGCACGCCGATGGCCGAGGTCAGCCCGCTGGACCGGACTTCGCCCAGGGTCTCGGCGAAGACCATTTCGTAGCTGAAATCCAGCTCCATGCCGCCATACTCGGCAGCCTTTCCTATGCCCAGCAGCCCGGCGGATCCGAAGGCCTTCATCACGCGGTGCGCAGGGAAAATCTGCTCGGCCTCCCACTCGTCCAGATAGGGATCCAGGTGTTCGGCGATGATGCGGCGGGTGGTCCGTTCGAGTTCGCGATGCTCGTGGGTCAAGTGCATGGCTGTTTCCGGTTGGTTCAGTTGGCTGCCGGCGCGCCGGCGTCGGCTAGCGTGACGTGGCCGGCGATCAGCGCGACGCCGCCGGCATCTCTTACCCAGACGTCATATCTCCCTGGCGCATCGGCCACGCATTGGCCGCCTGCGGTGATGAGGCCGCCGGCATGCAGCGGCTTGAGAAAGCGGATGTCCAGGTCGAATCGTTCCAGCGCCGCGGCACCGAAGCTGCGCGCCAGCGATTGCCAGATCAGGTTGACCGACAGCGTGCCGTGGGCGATGGTGCCACCCATGGGCGTGGCCGAGGCGAATGCCGGATCTACGTGCAGGGGATTGAAGTCGTTGGTCAGTTCGGCATAAAGATCGATGTCCGCCTGAGTGACCTTCATGGATACTTCTTCCAGTGTAGGCGTCATGGTGTGTCCTAGGCGGCCCAGATCAGATTCATTCGGCCGGTATAGAGGGGGCGTCCAGTTGCGCCCTCGCCAGCGACTTCAAGTCGTAGATAGCGACGTTCGCCCCGCATTTCCTTGTCCAGGCAGCGCACCGTGGAACGTACGCGTTCGCCAGAGCGCGGCAGCCCTTGGACGCAAAGCGCTTGCCGCGCATGGATGTTGCCGGGCGGGCGCGGCGTCACCACATTCAGGTAGGCGCGCATCATCAGCGCGACGGCCAGGCCGGCCTGCCTGGCCGGTGCGTCCTGCGCGTGCTGGCCGAACAGGCGTTCCCAGAGCGCCAGTAGCCTCGCGTCGAGCGGCTCTTCCCATTCGCCCAGCACGGAACCAGGGGTAAACCTGTCATAGGTATACAGCGCGCTCATGGCGTCTCCGGTTCGGCAATCGGGAGCAGGTGGTCGCCGCGGGGCTCGAATCCGATCCGCACCCGCTGGCCGATGGCGAGCGGCGAGTTGGCGTCATTGCGGGTGTTGACCATCAAGCGGAATCCCTCGTCCAGGTCGACCAGAGCGATTACATAGGGCGCTTCGGCCTTGAAGGCCGCGTTCGGTGCACGATGCACCGTGGTATGGCTGAGCACGGTGCCCAGTCCGGCGGATTCGTTCCACTTCAGCTGCTGTCCGTGGCAATGAGTGCAGACACTGCGCGGAATGCGCTGCACCGCGCGGCATTCGCCGCAGGTCTGGTAGCGCAGCTTGCGGTCGCGGCAACCTTGCCAGAAAGGCTGCGTTTCCGCGGTGGGGCGTATGGACGGCTTTTCCATTTCAGGCGGCTCCCAGGATGAGTGAGCAGTGGGCGGAAAGGATGCCGCCGTCTCCGTGCACGAAGGCCAGGTTGGCGCCATCCACCTGGCGGGCATCCGCCTGGCCGCGCAATTGATGGACGGCCTCGACCGCATGGAACATGCCGCCGGCCGCGCCGGAGTGGCCATAGGACAGCAGGCCGCCATGGGTATTGCAGGGCAGGGCGCCGCCCAGGCCCAACTGGCCTTGCAGGGCGGCGGGCCCGGCTTCGCCGCGCGCAAAGAATCCAATGGATTCAAGTTCGACCAGCAAGGTGATGGTGAACGAGTCGTAGATGAGAGCGACGTCGATGTCGGCGGGCTTCAGGCCGGCCGCCGCGAACGCGCGTGCCGACGAGGCCTTGCAGCCGAAATCGACCAGGCTGGGTGCGGACACGATATGTTCGTGCGTGTGGCCCTGGCCCGCACCCAGGATCTCCACGGCACGGTGGCTGGTGTTGGTGGCAGGACGGCGGCTGACCACCAGCGCCGCGCCGCCGTCGGAAACCAGGCAGCAGTCCAGCATGCGCAGGGGCGCGCTGATCTCGCGCGAGTTCAACACGTCCTCAATGGAGATCGGCTCGCGCTTGTGGGCCTTGGGATGCCGGCCGGCATGGCGGCGGTGCTCCACGGCGATTGCTGCCAGGTGCTCGGATGTCACACCGTAATCGTGCATGTAGCGTTGCGCAACCAGCGCATAGGAAGCGGGCACGCTGATGCCGAAGGGGCGCTCGAACTGCGGGTGGCCGACCTCGGCCAGCGCCGCCACCGCGCCGTCGCGGGACAGCCCCGTCAGACGGTTGTCGCCCGCGACGACCAGGACGTGGTTGCACTGGCCGCTGGCCACCAGGGCGGCCGCCTGCATGACCATGATGCAGGCGCTGGCGCCGCCGGCCTGTATCGCGGTGCAGAAGTTCGGACTCAGGCCCGCGTATTCGCAGAACACGGAACCGAGCATCAGGTGCGGCTCGGTAAAGGAATAGGCGCACAACACGCCGTCGATGTCGCCGGGGTCCAGGCCCGCGTCGCGTATCGCGCCGAATGCCGCTTCGGCGTGCAGGCCCATGCAACTGGAACCTGGCAGTTCGCCAACGCGCGTGTCGCAGGCGCCAGTGATGTAGGCGTTCATGCTCATGCGGCGCCGTCCTTGGCGGGCTTGGCGGACCAGTTGAATGCGAGGGGCTGCTTGTCCAGGAATCGCGCCACGGCGTCGTCGTGGTAGACCGTGTGCAGAGCCAGCGCCTGGGCATGGGCCTCCAGTTCGGCCAGCGTGTTCTGGTCCAGGTTGAAGGAGCGGTTGAGTATGTTCTTCGACATGCCCAGCGCTTCGGTCGATGCGGCATGGAATCGGGCGGCAAGCGCCAATGCCTCGTCCAGCAGGGATTGCGGCGGGACGATGCGGTACAGGATGCCGAGGGCGCGCGCTTCTTCGGCGTCCACTTCGCGTGCCGAGAACACGAGTTCCTTGGCGCGCTGAAGGCCGACGATGCGCGGCAACAGGAAAAAGCCGCCCAGGTCCGGCACTAGGCCGATGCGTCCGAAAACGGCACAGAACCGCGCGCCCGGCGTGCCCAGGATGAAATCGCAGGCCAATGCCAGATTGAAGCCCGCGCCGAAGGCGGGGCCGTCCACCGCGGCAATGACGGGCTTTTCCAGATTGACCAGTTCATGGAACCAGGTGTGCAGACGGCGTATGCGATCCCGGTCCTTGTACACAGGCCGTTTGGCCTCGGACAGCGATTTCAGATCGCCGCCCGCACAGAACACGCCCTGGGCGCCCGTGATGACCACGGCTTTGACCGTGTCGTCGTCGCGCGCTTGAAGCACGGCTTCGGCCAGGCTTTGGCGCACCTCGAGATCGAAGGCGTTGCGTCGTTCGGGACGGTTCAGGGTGATGAGGAGTGTCGCGCCGCGGCGCTCGCGCAGGACATAGTCGTTCATGGCTTGAATCCCAGGCTGTTGGCGATGATGTTCTTCTGGATCTCGCTGGTGCCTTCGCCGATGATGTAGACCAGCGCGTCGCGGTGGATGCGGCCGACCGGATACTCGCGCATGATGCCGGCGCCGCCGAAGATACGGATGGCTTGCTCGCTGACCGAAACGGCGGTTTCGCTGGCGACCAGCTTGACGCGCGCGGCCGTGGCCGCGTCCAGGGTTCCCTGATCCACGCGCCAGGCGCCGTAATAGACCAGCCAGCGGGCCGCTTCGATCTGCGCCGACATCTCGGCGAGCTTGTGGCCGATGGCCTGATACTGGCCGATGCGCTTGCCGGCCACCAGACGGTCGTTGGCGTAGGCGGTGGCGGCATCAAAGGCCGCGCGCGCCATGCCCAGGGCATTGGCCGCCACGCCGACCCGGTTTTCGCTGAGCGATTCCAGGATCAGTGGATACGTGCCTTCGGTTTCGCCGAGCAGGCAATCGTCGGGCACGAAGGCGTTGTCGATGTGGATAAGCGCCGTTTCCGACGCGCGTATCCCTTCCTTCTTGAGCTTGGAAATTTCGAAGCCAGGATTGGGCAGTTCGACGATGAACAGGCTGATCGAGTCAGGACGGAGGTCGGGACTGGTGCGCGCGGCTACCAGCAGGAAGTCGGCAAAGGGCGCATTCGTGATGTAAAGCTTGCTGCCATGCAGGCGCCAACCGCCTTCAACGCGTTCGGCCCGGGTCTTCATGGCGCGCACGTTGGAGCCGCCGTCCGGTTCGCTCAGGCCGAAGCCGGCCACTTTCCGGCCGGCCAGCGCGGGCGCCAGGAAACGCGCCTTCTGCGCCGGCGTGCCTGCTTTCCATATGGGCCAGATGCCCAGATGCGTATGGGCCGACCAGGTGGAGGCGAACGCCTGGGACAGGTAACTCAGCTCTTCGCGCACGATGCAGTCGCTGATTTTGTCCAGGCCGCTGCCGCCATCGGCTTCCGGATAACGCACGCCCAGCAGGCCCAGATCGCCCCAGCGTTCAAAGACGTGCTTCGGAAAGGTTTCCTGTTCTTCAGCATCGAAGACCAGGGGGGCGAGTTCATCCTGGCAAAGCCGCCGCACGGTATCGCGGACGGCTTCGTGTTCACTGGAAAACGCAAAGCTCAAGCTCACGGATATGCTCCTTTGTCTCCGCTGGCGATGCCCGTCACCCTTGGCGTGTCGGGTATCTTTAAATTCTTTATAGAGAATAATATTCTCGTTAAAAAATATAATAGCCAGCGTTCATTGATGCGTCAATCATCGGATCAGGCGGTTTTGTCCTTGACAAGCCGGAGGGTCAATCCTAGACTCTATTCGCTATAAAGATAAATATTCGCTATACAGAATAAAGGAGACAACATGAAGACCGGATTACCCCTGCTTCAATCCTCATTCTCGTCGCGGGCGGCCAGCCTGGCTGCGGCTGCCTTTATGGCTTTGGGCTCAGGGTCGGCCCGTGCCGAGCCTGTCTACCCGTCCAAACCGATAGAGGTGATTGTGGCGTCCTCGGCGGGCGGCATCCTGGACACTATCGCGCGCACGGCCGCGCACGGCATCGAACGCCTGGGCCAGCCTGCCGTGGTCAAGAACCTGCCGGGAGGCGGCGGCACCATCGGCACGCAGGCAGTGGCGCGCGCGCCGGGAGACGGCTACACCTTGGGGGCGGTAGCGACCAGCCACGCCATCAATCCCAGCATGTATTCCAAGCTGCAGTACGACACCGCGCGCGGATTCAGCAACATTACGCAAATGGTGGAGCTGACCAACTTCCTGGTCGCCAATCCTGCGGTCCCCGCGTCCAACCTCAAGGAGTTCATCGCGCTGGCAAAGTCCAAGCCAGGCACCCTGACATACGGCTCTGCGGGCGTCGGACAATCCAATCATCTTTCAGGCGAGTTGCTGCAGCAGGCCGCCGGCATCAAGCTGGTGCATGTGCCTTACCGGGGCAGCGCACAGGCGTTGACGGATCTGCTCGGCGGGTCGCTTTCGGTGATGTTCGTCGACGCGCTTTCGGCCGAACCCTATGTAAAGTCAGGAAAGCTGAAGCTGATCGCGATTACCGGATTGGAGCGGTCGCCGGCCTATCCCGACTATCCCACGCTGAATGAATCCGGCTTGCCGGGGTTCAACGGCAATACCTGGCTCGGCCTGGTTGCGCCTGCCGGCGTGCCCAAGAACATCGTCGACAAATTGCAGGGAGCGGTGCGCGCGGAGTTCGAGGATCCCGTCGTGCGCAAGCGTCTGCTGGGGCAGGGCGTCATTCCGGTAGCTTCCGCGCCGAAGGCTTTCAGCGAGTTCCTGGACGGCGAGATGAAGCGCTGGGACCAGGTCATCAAGACGGCGGGCATCGATGCGAACTGAAATGATGGAAGACATGAACATCGTGGGCGGCGCGTCACCGCAGGCGCTGGCAGGGGCGGCGCGCGCGGCCGCCGTGCTGGAGGCGCGCAGCGTGGCCATCGTGGGCGCTTCAGCCGATCCGGGGAAGATCGCCGGCCGACCTTTGGCCTACATGCTGTCGCGCGGCTTTGTCGGCAAACTGTTTCCGGTCAATCCGACGCGCGATCAGGTGCAGGGTCTCAAGAGCTATCCCTCGTTGGCCGCGATAGGCGAGCCGGTGGATCTGGCCATAGTCGGTACGCCGGCGGGGCTGGTCGAGGATGTGATCCGCGAGGGCGCGGCCGCGGGCGTCAAGGCGTTCGTCGTGTTTTCTTCGGGCTTTTCCGAAACGGGCGAAGAAGGCGCGGCGCTGCAACGCAGGCTGGGCGAACTAGCGCGGGCCCAAGGCGTCACGATACTCGGCCCCAACTGCCTGGGCGTGGCCAATAGCGCCACCGGACTCATCGCCTCGTTCACCACCGCACTGGAGGAAACGCCAATCAAGCAGGGCGGCTTCGCCTTCGTCAGCCAGAGTGGCGCGTTGGGCGCGTACTGGATGGACATCTGCCTGCGTTCTGGCCTGGGATTCAGCAAATGGATCACCACCGGCAATGAGTGCGACATGGATGCGGCGTCGGCCATTGCCTATCTTGCCGACGATCCGCAGACGCGCGTCATCGGACTTTACGTCGAGGATATCCGCGATTCCCTGGCGTTCCGACGGGCGCTGCTGCGCGCGGCGGCAGCCGGGAAGCCGGTCATCGCGATCAAGGCGGGCCGCTCGCAGGCGGGCGCGGCGGCTGCTGCTTCGCATACGGGAGCGCTGGCCGGCGACGATGCCCTGTATGACGCCTGCCTGCGTCAGCATGGCGCGCTGCGGGTGGATTCGCTGGGCCAGATGATGGATGTGGCCCGGCTGTTCCTGTTCGACAGCGTGCCGCAGGGCA
This sequence comes from Achromobacter sp. ACM03, assembly GCF_014851665.1. Lineage (NCBI taxonomy): Bacteria > Pseudomonadati > Pseudomonadota > Betaproteobacteria > Burkholderiales > Alcaligenaceae > Achromobacter > Achromobacter sp. ACM03. The sequence goes on from NZ_JACVAD010000002.1 coordinate 1,532,030, forward strand.
AGCGCTTGGCCGTCATGTCCGTGTCGGGAGGCGCGGGCGTGCTCATCGCGGACGAAGCCGAACGCTGGGCGCTGGAGCTGCCCGCGCTTGCGCCGCAGACGGCCCAGGCGCTGGCGCCGGTGTTGCCTTCCTTCGTCAAGGCGGCCAATCCGCTGGACCTGACCGGCAATGTGGTGCAGGACACCGCCAGCATTTCAAGGGCGCTGGAGGCCGTGGCGCGAGACCCGGGCAACGACGCCATCGTGCTGTTCGTTGGCCTGATGCACAGCATCGCCACGGCGTTTACCGACGCCATCGCCCAGGCGCGCCAGCGTACCCATCGTCCCATCGTGGTGATCTGGATCGGCGCCAAGGAAGAGTCGGTGAGTGTGCTGGAGCAGGCGCGCATACCCGTGTTCCGCGATATCCCGCCCGCGGTTGCAGCCCTGGGCGCTGCTGTGCGTCTGAACGGCTTGCGCCATGCGGCGCTGACGGCGCCGGCGTTGCCGGCACTCCGGTGCGATGCGATGCCGGCCGCTAGTATCGCGTTTCTGCTTGAGTGGGACAGCAAGGCGCTATTGCGCGAACTCGGAACCGCCGGCATCCCCGACGGCGTGCTGGTGGACGGCGATATGCCCGACCGCTTGCCCGCGCCCTTGGCTTACCCCGTCGTCGCCAAGCTGCAGGCCAGTACTGTCCTGCACAAGAGCGACATAGGCGGCGTGGTGCTCGGCATCATGGACGACGAGCAATTGCGAGCAGCCCTGCTGCGCCTGCGCGCAATCGCCAGCGACAGGGGCATCGACGCGAGGGGCATCCTGCTCGAATCCATGCAGCGCTTCGACCACGAATTGCTGCTGGGCCTACGCCGCGACGTCCGATTCGGCCCCACCTTGACGCTGGGCCGCGGCGGGGTGGAAGTGGAGCTCGATCCCGACGTGGTCTGCCGTTTGCTGCCGCTGGACGCACAAAGCATCCAGGAAATGATCGAGGGCCTGCGCTCGGCCAAGCTGCTGCAGGGGTTTCGGGGGCGCGGCGCCGTTGACCTGCCAGCTCTGGCTCGGCAGATTGCGGGGTTGTGCGAAGCATTCCTGGCGCGGCCGGACCTGGCGGAAATCGAGATCAATCCGCTGGCAGTGGGCGAGGGGCAGGCCTGGGTGCTCGATGCGGTCGTGAGCAGGTTCGAATGACGGCATCCTCGCACCATGTGCTGGTTCACGACGCCGCTGGCGTCCGTACGCTGATCCTGGACCGTGCGGCCAAGGCCAACGCCCTGAACGTGGAAATGCTCGACGTGTTGCGGCGCGCGATTGAAAGCGCCCCGGCCGCAGGGATTGGGCTGATCGTTCTCCGCAGCGCTTCGCCCTCCCTGTTCTGTGCCGGCGGCGATATCGAGGAGTTCGTCCGCAGTGCTGCGTTGTTGCAAGCGCAGGGGCAGGGCCTGCGTGAACTGATGGCCGCCATGGCGCGCTCTCCGGCTCCCGTCCTGGCTGTCGCCCGAGGCAAGGCGGCGGGGGCCGGCGTCATCCTGCTGGCGATGACGGACATCGTCATTGCCTCGGCGGACCTCACGCTCGCGTGCCCGGAAATCGCTTTCAACATGTACCCCGTCATGGTCCAGACCGCGCTGGAAACCAAGATCAGCGGCGCGCGGGCCCGCCAGTTGTGCCTCAGCGGCCAACTGCTGAAGGCCGAGCCCGCCCGCGACCTGGGACTGGTGACCGATGTGTTGCCGGCCGAGGACTTCGAGCGGCTTTCCGCCGAGCGCCTGGCGTTCTACATCGCGCGCCGCGAGGCGCTGGTCATTGCCCGCAAGGCGCGTTTGTTGCTGGAGCCGCCCGATTGCGCCGTCGGACGCATCGAAGCGCTCGAGCCCCTGATGCACGAAAACTTCGCCAGGCCCGGCGTGCAGGAAACCATACGCGGCTATCTTTCCAGCATGCGCGCCAGGCGCTCCGGTTGATATGCCCGCCGGGTTTGTGCGGGCAGGCGCTCTATGCCACAATTTTTGATCTTTTCTATCCAGAGAAATTCTCTGTCTTCAGAATGACGACCGAACAACCGGAAAAACTCGTAGGTGCTCTCGTGGGCGGATTACGCGTCCTGCGCTACCTGAGCGCGGCGCCCTCGGGCGTGGGGGTCACCCGCGTGGCGCGCGACCTGCAACTCAATTCCAGCACTTGCTACAACTTCCTCAAGACGCTGGTATATGAAGGCCTGGTGTCGTTCGATGAAGCCACGAAAACCTATTCCATCGCGTTGGGGCTGGTCGAGCTCGCCAAGGGCGCGCTGGAGCAGGGATCCTACGTGCGGCTGGTGCATCCGCATTTGCGCGATATCGCGCGCAGCCACGGCGTGACTGCGACGCTCTGGCAGCGCACGTCCAATGAGCGCGTAGTGCTGGTGGACCGTGCCGACACCGACAGTTCGGTGCGCGTGCACATGAGCGTGGGCCAGCGACTGCCCATGTACATCGCGGCGCTGGGCCGCTGCATGGCGGCCCATTCCGGGCTGGATGACAAGGAATTGCGGCAACGTTTCGACAACCTGAGGTGGGACGACAAGCCGCCTTTCAAGGACTATATGGAAGGCGTGCGCGACGCCCGTGAAAAGGGTTACGCGGTGGACGCCGGCAACTACGTCAAAGGCGTCAGCACGGTTTCCGCCGCGGTGCTCGACGAATTCGGCAAAGCCGCCATGGCCATCAGCGCCGTTGGCTTCAGCGCCCAGGTTTCGGGCGAGGCGCTCGAGCGCCTGGGCGTTGACCTGCGCGACCGCGCCGCGCTGATCTCCCGCGCACTCTCGGGCGGCCGCGCCTGATTCCCCACCGCTGACGCCACGCTGCCCGTGTCGCCGTGCGGGCAGCGCGGCCGCTGCCCCTTCCAGCGCGGGAAAACTCCCTGAAAAACCCGATTGACGTTCTCGAGAACCTTTGCTTATGATTCATCTAACCGTACGGTTAGTAAATTAACTGACCGATAACTTATATGTAACAGCATGGCGCCAAGGCAGGCGGCGTGGAATCAAAAATAGCGGTTGTTACGAGGAGGCAATGGTGGCTAGCGCCAACAAAGAGCAGTTGCTGGACGCATACCGGCGCATGTTGCGCATCCGGCTGGCCGAGCTCAGGCTCGGACGCTTGTTCGCGGACGGGGAGGTGCCCGGCTTCATCCATCTGAGCATCGGCCAGGAGGCCGTCGCCGCTGCGATGGGTATGGTGCTGCGGGCGGACGATACCGTCGCCTCGACCCACCGTGGCCATGGTCATGCCCTGGCCAAGGGCATCGACATCGAAGATTTCTTCCTGGAGCTGATGGCACGCGAAGAGGGTATCTGCAAGGGCCGTGGCGGTTCGATGCATGTCGCCAACCTGTCCATCGGCATGCTGGGCGCCAACGCCATTGTCGGCGCCAGCATACCGATAGCCCTGGGCAGCGCACTGGCCCATCAGGTGCAGAAAAAGGACTGCGTGGCGGTGGCCTTCTTTGGCGACGGCGCCATGGCCGAAGGCGTGCTGCATGAAAGCCTCAACCTGGCTGCGCTGTGGCGCCTGCCGTTGCTGTTCCTGTGCGAGAACAATGGTTGGGCCGAGTTTTCTCCCACCCACAAACAGTTCGTGGCGCCGCTGGACAAGCTATCGGCCGCCTTTTCCATTCCCCACGAAAAAATCGACGGCAACGACGTGTTGGGGGTGGCCGACGCCGCCAGCGCGGCCGTGGCGCGCATACGCGCCGGTGAAGGTCCGCGGGTGCTGGAGTGCATCACTCACCGTTGGCGCGGCCACTATGAAGGGGATCCCCAGAAGTACCGCCCTTCCGAAGAGATCGAGGGCCTGGGCGAGCATGATCCGGTAGCGCGCTTCGAAGCGGTGCTGGATCAGAACGGGGTCGCCAAGGCGCAGCGCGAACAGGCGTTCGAGGAGGTCCAGGCCCAGGTCGAACGCGCGGTCGAACGCGCGCGCCTGGGGCGCCAGCCCGTGTGGGAGGACGCGCGCAATGATGTCTACACCATGAACGAGGCGAACTGAGATGGCTGAACTACGTTTTGCCCATGCCATCAACCGCGCGTTGGCCGAGTGCATGGAGGAGGATCCCACGGTCTTCCTGTTCGGCGAAGACATCGCCGAAGCCGGAGGGCCGTTCGGCGTCACGCGCGGGCTGCATGCCCGTTTTGGCCCGGACCGCATCCGCGATACGCCGATTTCCGAAGCCGCCATGGCCAACGCGGCAGTGGGAGCGGCTCTGTCCGGTCTGCGTCCCGTGCTTGAAATCATGTTCATGGACTTCATGACGCTGACCATGGACGCGCTGGTCAACCAGGCGGCCAAGGCTCGCTACATGTTTGGCGGGCAGGCCAGTGTGCCCATGGTGGTGCGCACCCCGCATGGCGGCGGCATCAGCGCGGGGCCGCAGCATTCCCAATGCCTGGAAGCATGGTTTGCCCACATTCCGGGCCTGAAAGTGGTGTGCCCCAGCAACCCCGCCGATGCTTATGGCCTGCTGAAGTCAGCCATTCGCGATCCGGACCCGGTGGTGTTCGTGGAGAACAAGGCCTTGTATGCCCTCAAGGGCGAGGTGGCCGATGATGCCGGACCGATACCGCTGGGCCGCGCCCGGGTTGCACGCCCGGGCCGAGACCTGACCGTGGTGAGCTACGGCGCGACCGTGCACAAGGCCTTGCGGGCCGCCGAGGCCCTGGTTGCCGATGGCATCGAGGCCGAGGTGCTGGATCTGCGCAGCATCCAGCCCTGGGACGAACAGGCGGTGCTGGCATCGCTCAAACGCACCCATCGGCTGCTCATCGTGCACGAAGCCGTGGAGGCATTCGGGGTCGGCGCCGAGATCGCTGCACGAATGGCGGACATAGGTTTTGACGAACTCGACGCGCCCATCGCTCGTGTCGCGGCGCCCTTCGTTCCGGTGCCATTCGCTCCATCGCTCGAAGAACAGTACCAGCCCCAAGAGGCCGATGTCATAGCCGCCGCGCGCAAGCTCTGCGCGTGAACCCAGGAGACAGCATGAACGAACCCAGCATTCTTGCCGAAGTCCGCAATCGCGTCGGCATCATCACCATCAATCGGCCGAAGGTGCACAACGCGCTGGACATTCCAACCTTGATCGAACTGGAACGGGCTTTCGCAGCATTGGAAGCCAGCGACGACTGCCGCGTCATCGTCATCACGGGCGCCGGCGATAAGTCCTTTGTGGCGGGAGGCGACCTGGCCGACCTGAATTCACGCCAGGGGCTGGCGCACTACCAGGAGTTCGCCGAGGATATCCATCGCGTGTTCCGGCGCATCGAAGTCAGCGACAAGCCGACGATCGCTGCGGTCAACGGCTGGGCGTTGGGCGGCGGCACCGAGCTGCTCCTGGCCATGGACCTGCGCATCCTGGCCGATAGCGCCATGATTGCGCTGACCGAGATAAACCTGGGCCTGTTCCCGGGGGCGGGCGGTACGCAGCGCATTATCCGGCAGGTCGCGCCTTGCCTGGCCAAGGAGCTGATGTACACGGGCGGGCGCATCAGCGCCGCCGATGCGGTGCGCATGGGCCTGGCCAACCGCGCAGTTCCGAAAGACGAACTCATGGCGCAGACTCTGGCGCTGGCGGAGCAGATAGCAGGCAAGTCGCCGCTGGTGTTGAAGCTGCTCAAGCGCACGCTGCGCGACGGCGCCGACATGCCCCTGGCCAATGCGCTGGCGCACGAGCAAGCCATGATAGGCCTGGTGCTGGACACGCGCGACGCGCATGAGGGCATCGGTGCATTCCTTGAAAAGCGCGAAGCGCGCTTCGCGGGGCAATAGCCCATGGGCGCGCTGAATGACCTGCTGATGCCCAAGCTCGGCCTGACCATGACCGAGGGCATGTTGATCGAATGGAGCGTGGCCGCTGGCGACCAGGTCAAGGCTGGCGATCCCTTGTTCGTGGTGGAGACCGACAAGGTCGCCAACGAAATCGCGGCGGAGGCAGACGGGCAGATTGGCGAGATCCTGGTGCAGGCGGGCGAAACCGTTCCCGTCGGCGCTGTGGTCGCGCGTTGGACGGGCCCGGGCCAGCGGGCGGAGCAGGAACCCGGCCTTGCTGCCAGGGAGGAGGCAACCGTCATGACCAAGCCGGCCGTGCCGGCGTGCGTCGAGCCGGCGCCAGTCGTGGGCGGCCGCATCGTGGCCACGCCGCTGGCGCGGCGCCTGGCCCGTGAACTGGACGTGGATCTGGCGAAGGTCGGCGGCACGGGGCCTGGCGGACGCATCAAGGCGGCCGATGTGCGCCAGGCGGGAGCGCCGGCGGCGCTGGCGAAGAGCGCCGACGAACTGACGGTTGCGGCAAAGGACGTCGGCCAGCGAGTCACCGCCAGCGGGCTGGTGCAGTCCATGGCCCGCCGCATGACGCAAGCCAAGCAGGTACCTCATTTCTATCTCTCGGCCGAAGCGGAAGTCAGCGAGCTGCTCGCCTTGCGCGGCCGGTTGAATGGCCAAGCTGACGCACCCCGGTTGACCTTGAACCACTTCGTCATCGCCGCGGTGGCGCGGGCGCTCGAGGCCTTGCCGCAACAGAACCGCATCTGGAACGACGACCATATCGTGCAGTTCCAGGCCATTGACGTCGGTGTGGCGGTCACGACCGAGCGCGGGCTGATGGCGCCCGTCCTGCACGGGCTGGCAGGCGCCACGCTGGACGGCATCGCACGGCAGTCGGATGCATTGCTCGAACGCGTGCGCTCGGGCAATGCCACCCGTGAGGACATGAGTGGCGGCGCCATCTCGATTTCCAACGCGGGCATGTTCAACGTCACATACATGACGCCCATCATCAACCCGCCCCAGTCCGCGATCCTGGGCGTGGGCAGCATTCGCGAGATATTCCGGCCCGACTCGCAAGGCGCGCCCGCGCTGCGGCGCGAAATGGGCTTGGCGCTGGCAGCGGACCATAGGCTGCACGACGGTGCGGGCGCACTGAAATTCCTCAATCACGTCATCGAATTGCTGCAGGACCCCTACCGGCTGCTGCGTACCCATACTCAAGGATAGATCACATGGACTTTTCGCTTTCGGACGAACAGAAGCTGATAGTCGAGACCGCGCGCCGCATTGGTGAAACGTATGGCGTGGAATACTGGTACGAACAGGATCGCAAGAACGCGTTCCCCCAGGCGTGCTGGCAAGCCATTTGCGAGGCCGGCCTGGCAGGCGCGGCGCTGCCCGAGGAACATGGCGGATCCGGCCTGGGCATGGTGGAGTTGGCGCTCATCGTCGAGGAACTTTCCGCAGGCGGCGGCGGTTCGACGCTGGGCCAGCTATTCATGATCAATCCCATCTTCGGCGGCGTGCCGATTTCCAGGTTCGGCAGCGAGCAGATGAAGCGCGAATTGCTGCCCGGCCTGACCAGCGGCAAGATCAACTTCTGCATGGCGCTTACCGAACCCGATGCCGGCACCAACACGCTGGCCATGAAGAGCTTCGCCGCTGCCCAGCCCGATGGCAGCTGGCGCCTGGATGGACGGAAGATCTGGATCACCGCCGTGGATGCCGCGCAGAAGATGCTGGTCGTGGCGCGCACCGCCAAACCCGTCGAAGGGGCGCGGCCAACGGACGGTATCTCCATGTTCATGATCGACGTCGAACGCGAGGGCCTGAGTTACTCGGCCATCGATAAGGTGGGCACCCAGACGCTCAGCGCATGTTCGGTGTTCTTCGACAATGTCCGCATCGAAGCACATGAACTGGTGGGCACGCTGGACAAGGGCTTTCGCGAATTGCTGGACGTGCTCAATACCGAGCGCATCGTGACGACTGCCAGCCTGGTCGGCGCGGGCAGGTTGGCGGAGCGCCTGGCGGTGCAGTACGCGAACGACCGCAAGGTGTTTGGCGGCAAGCCCATCAGTGCATACCAGGGTCTGCAATTCCCCCTGGCGCAATCGCATGCGGAACTGCAGTGCGCGCGGCTCATGAACCTGAACGCGGCCTCTCTGTGCGACCAGGGCTTGCCCTATGGCACCGAGGCCAACATTGCCAAGCTGATAGGCTCCCAGGCTGCCAGCCATGCCATCGAACGCAGCATGCAGACGATGGGCGGCATGGGCTATGCGCGTGAATTCCATGTGGAGCGCTTGTGGCGCGACGCCAGGCTGTTCAAGTTCGCGCCAGTGTCGGAAGAAATGATCCTGAACTACATCGCCATACACGATCTCGGCATGCCGAAGTCATACTGAAGCGCCAGAATCGAGACGCGGGACCGGCCCAGGCCGCCACCCGCGCCGAGCCGCCATCCAAGGGAGACCCACCATGCTCAATCTGAGCGCAGCCATCGCCTATCACGCCCGGCGCACCCCCGATCGCGCCGCCATCATCTATCGCGATGAAGCCATCAGCTATGCCGACTTCCATGAACGCATCCGCCAGGCGGCGGCGTTGCTTCAGTCGCATGGCATAGGCCGCAACGACGTGGTGGCGCTCTTCATGAAGAACAGCGCCGCCTTCCTGGAACTGGCGTTCGCGGCCAGCTACCTGGGCGCGGTGTTCCTTCCCATCAACTACCGGCTGGCGGCGCCCGAGGCCGCCTACATTCTTGCCGACGCCCGCGCCAGGCTGCTTTTCGTGGACGAGGAGTTCGCGGAGGTGGCGGCCTTGGAAGTGCCGAAGGTAGTGCTGAACGCGGAGGGCCAGGCCGATTCGCGCAGTCTTGGCAAGCCAGGGCGGGAAGTGCCAGAACCGGCCGCCACGGCACAGGACGACCTGGTCCGGCTGATGTACACGTCCGGCACCACCTCGCGCCCGAAGGGCGTGATGCATACCTACGGCAACCTCCACTGGAAATCGATCGACCATGTGATCGCGCTGGGTCTGACGCGCCAGGAGCGCCTGCTGGTGGTGGGCCCGCTTTATCACGTCGGCGCCTTCGACCTGCCAGGTATCGCGGTGCTGTGGGTGGGCGGCACGCTGTGCGTGCACCGAGAGTTCGACCCGGAAGCGGTGCTTGCTTCCATCGAGCGCCATGGCCTCACCTGCGGCTGGATGGCCCCTGTCATGTTGAGCCGCGTGCTGGCCGTGCAGCACCCCGAACGGTACTCCCTCGATACCTTCGGCTGGTGCATTGCCGGAGGCGAAAAGACGCCGGAATCCCGCATCCGAGACTTCACCCGCGTGTTTACCCGGGGACGCTTTATTGATGGCTTCGGCATGACGGAAACCTGCAGCGGCGACACGCTCATGGAACCCGGCCGTGAGCTCGAGAAGATAGGTTCAACCGGGCGTGCATTGCCGCATGTGGAGATCCGCATTGCGGACAATGAGGGCCGCTGGTTGTCCGCCGGAGAGAAAGGCGAGATCTGCGTGCGCGGGCCCAAGGTGACCAAGGGCTACTGGAACGCACCCGAGAAAACCGCAGAAGCTTTCTTCGGAGATTGGCTGCGCAGCGGGGACGTGGGCTACCTGGACGATGAGGGATTCCTGTTCGTCACCGACAGGACCAAGGACATGATCCTGACTGGCGCGGAGAACGTGGCCTCCAGCGAAGTCGAGGCCGTGCTCTACGAAATGCCGCAGATCGCCGAAGCCGCGGTCATCGGCGTGCACGACGAGCAGTGGGGCGAGCGGATCACTGCGGTGGTGGTGCTCAACCCCGGGCACACGCTGACGCTGGAAGAGCTGGACCGGCATTGCCGCAAGCGCGTGGCCAACTTCAAGGTGCCCCGGGAATTGAAGGTGGTGGAGGAACTGCCGCGCAATCCTTCCGGCAAGGTCCTCAAGCGCGTGCTACGCGATCGCTACAACGGCTGACACGCGGCAAACACATAAGAAAGCAGGGGAGAAGACATGAGTTTGGCCAGAAAATTCGCGGCGTTTTCGACGGGTCTGACCGTCGACAACCTTCCTGAACCCGTGGTGGAAAAGGCCCGCGCCTGCGTGCTCAATGGTTACGGCATTGCATTGGGCTCGCATCCCACGCCGTTCTTCCGCGTGGCCGAGCGGGCCGTCCTGGCGATGGACGGTGAACGTCCCGGCGGCGCCACGCTGCTTGGCAGCGGCCGCCGCAGCACGGTGGCGGGTGCGGCGCTTGCCAATGCCGCGCTGTTCCATGGCAGGGCGCAGGAAGATACCTGCGGCGTGGCACATTTCGGCGCCATCCTGCTGCCGCTCCTGACAGCGCTGGTGGAGCACGGCGAAGGGGCCATGGAGGATTTCCTGCCCGCATTGGTGGCAGGCTATGAGATCGGCGGCGCATTGGAATCTGCCTATTCGGCCCGGACGACCGCCGCAGGCTTGCGCGCTTCGCCGCTGTACGGCACGGTCGCCGCCGCGGCTGCCGTTGCCCGGTTATGGCGCTTGTCCGAGGACCGCACTGCCGCGGCGTTGTCCAACGCCGCCTCGTTCACAGGCGGCATCCTGCAGTCTTTCGGCGATGGCACCGACGAATGGCGCTACCAGGTTGGTATGGCCGGGCGCAACGGGCTGGCGGCGGCGACGCTGGCGGCCCATGGTTCCGTATCCGCGGACGGCGCCTTCGAGGGCAAGTCCGGCTTCGCACGTGCCTTCGTCAGGGCCGAATGCGATGTCGCTGCCATAGCCGGCGGCTTGGGCAAGGACTGGTCGCTGCTCAAGGTGACTTTCAAGCCATACCCCGTCTGCGCACTCAACCAGACGCCGGTCCGCGCCTGCCTGCGGCTGCGGGACCTGCTGGGCACGCGCGGCAGCGCCCTGAGGACCCTGCGCGTATACCTGAACCCTACGGTCGTGGGCTATGCGGGCATGGACAAGGAGGGACCGTTCCAGAGCATTTCCGGAACGCTCATGAGCACGCAGTTCTGCGTTGCCACGACCTTGCTGCATGGAACGCCAACCATCGCGCATATGGCGCGATTCGGCGACACGGCCGTGGCAAGCCTGATCCCGCGGATCCGGCTGCATGCCGACGATGCTCTCGGCTTGCTGGCCTGCCGCCTCGAAGCGGAACTGGAGGGTGAGAGCGAACCTCTGATAGTGCGGCTGGACACCGACCACACGGAATACAGCTACGACCGGACCCGGGTGTCCGCGCTGATACGCGGCATCGGCGAAGAGACCGGTGTGGCGCAGCGCGCCTATGACCATATCGAACGTTTCGCGGCCGAACTGCCACGGGCGGAAATGGCAGACGTCCTTGCCGCCTTCAAAGAGATCCAGACGGCCCGCTGAGAGGCCAGTGGATGGCGCTTCGAGAATTCGGGGCGCGTTACTACAACGTGCATGAACCTAGGAGGAGACGACATGTCCTGGTACAGGAAATCCACGCCTGCGTGGTTGGCGGCCGCCGTGGCGGCCTTGGTTTCGGGGACCGCGTTGGCGGCGGATACGGTCAAGATCGGCATGACCTCGGCCTTGACCGGCCCCTATAGCGAGTTTGGCGAAGGCAACCGGCGCGCCGTCGAGCTCGCCGTCGAACAATGGAACGCCAAGGGCGGCATCAACGGCAAGAAGATCGAGATTGCGATGCTGCTGGATGACCAGCTGAATCCGGACCGCGCGGTGCAGAACATGCGCGCCATTCTGGACAACAAGGATATTGTCGGCATCATCGGTCCGGCGGGCAGCGGACCGACCCTGGCTGTGATCGACATGGCCCAGGCCGACGGCCGCCCCTACATGAACCCCATCGCGCAGACGCCGGTCGTGACCTATGCGGGCGAGAAGACCGGAGAAAAGCCGCGGCCCAATGTGTTTTCGTTCGCGCTGCAGAACGACATCGAGGCCGTGGCCATGGGCGAATACCTGGCCAAGCGCTTCAAGCGCATCGGCATCGTGCACGAAAGCACGGCCTACGGCGTGACCGGAGTCGATTACCTGTCTGCCTCCATAGGCAAGAACGGCGGCGCCAAGCCTGTCGCGACGGACTCCTATAACCAGGGTGCGCAGGACATGACCGCGCAGGTGGCGCGCATGAAGCGCGCCAACGTCGATGCGATCGCCGCCATCGGCCTGGGCAAGGACCTGGCCGTGCTGCGCAGGACCATGGCGCGGCTGAACGTGAACGTGCCGCTGGTCGCCTCCAATGGCGCCTTGGGGCAACCCTACCAGGAGGGCGCGGGCGATCTGACCCTGGGCACCCTGGGCACGATGATCGGCGCGTTCGGCAATCCCATGCGTCCGGCGGCGGCGGACTTCGCCAAGGCCTACAAGGCGAAGTACGGCGCCGACCGCTGGTGGGGCAACGACCCGGAGAATCCGCAGCTGTTCATGGCGATCTCGGTGTCCAACGGCTACGACGCGGCCAATGTGCTGTTCGAAGGCATACGCCAGGCCAACTCCACCGATCCCAAGGCCATTATCGCGGCGATCGAATCGATCAAGGACTTCCAGGGCGTCAACACCACCTACAACTTCTCGAAGAGCCGTCATCACGGCATCGAGACGGATGGCGTCAAGGTGTTCGAGTACGTGAAGAAGGACGACAAGGTCCGGCTGCAGCCGGTCGCCCAGTAACTGGCACGTCGCGCGTCCGGCGCCATGAGGCGCTGGGCCGCGCCCGTCTGTATGGATGATGGTGATATGGATTTCTTTATCCAAATGATCGTGTCAGGCCTGAGCGTCGGCGCCGCCTATGCGTTGATCGGCCTGGGCCTGAACCTGACGTTCTGGACCACGCGCGTGCTCAATTTCGGACAGGGTTCGGTGTTGATGGCGGGGGCGATGCTGACGGCCGTCATGGTCGGCGCCGGGGTCAACGTGTTCCTGGCGGTGGGCGTGTCGCTGCTGGCCACGGCCTTCATCCTGTGGGTGGTCGAGGTGGTCGGCGTGCGGCCCACGCGGCGCATTGCCGGCAGCATGGGGTGGGTGGTCTCCACCCTCGGCATAGGCATCTTCCTGCAGGGTGTGGCGAGCTGGCTGTTCGGGACACAGGCTGTGGCGTTTCCGGACGTGCTCTTCAGCAGCACCGACACGGTGGAGTTCATGGGTGCCTACATTTCGCTGCAGTACATCGCCGTGTTCGTCATCAGTGTGATGATCGTCGGCCTGATGGAGCTGTTCCTGCGCCATTCCATCTGGGGTTACGGCGTGCGCGCGGTCGCGCACGATCGCGACCTGGCGTCGCTCATGGGCATACCGGTCTACCGCGTGGTGGTCTTCTCGTTTCTGGTGAGCGGCGTGCTGGCTGGCATCGCCGGCATCCTGGTGTCGCAGGTGTCGGGAACGGTGGATCCGAATTTTGGCCTGCATCTGCTGATCCTGGCATTTGTCGCCGCGGTCATGGGCGGCATGGGCAGCGCGTTCGGCTCCCTGGTGGGCGGGCTGATCCTCGGCATCCTGGAGAAGCTGGTGGGGGGCTACGTCTCGCCCGCCGCGGCCGAGGTCGTGGCTTTCGTGCTTTTGATAGGCGTGTTGACGATCCGGCCGCAGGGCCTGTTCGGCAAGCGCGAAACCGTGAAGGTGTGAGGACGATGAAACAGCTGGGGAAAATCCTGTCGAACTCCTGGACGCTGGGCGTGCTGGCCGTGGCGCTGGCGATAGGCGCCGGCCATGTCGCCACTGGCACGGTGCAGATGTGGAGTTTCGTCATCATCAATATCCTGCTCGCCCAGGGCATCAATCTGCTGACCGGCATCAGCGGGCAGATCTCGCTGGGCCATGCCGGATTCTTCGCCATCGGCGCATATGCCAGCGCGATCGCGATGAAGTCCTGGGGAGTGCCGTTTCCGGTGGCGCTGTTCCTGGCAACCTTCGGGGCGGCCGCAGTCGGCCTGCTGCTGGCGGGCCCGGCGGGCCGCGTGCGCGAGTTCTACCTGGCGATGATGTCGCTGGGTTTCGGCTTGATCGTCTACGAGCTGGCGCGCGAACTGCGCGGCGTGACGGGAGGAGTGATGGGCATGCGGGGCATACCTTCGTCGCAGATCGGCACCTTGCAGATCTTCGGTTGGACCATCGATACCGTGGCCTATTTCCGCATCCTGTTGGCAGTGTTGCTGGTGGTCATGCTGATGCTGCGCAACTTCGTCAAAAGCCATTTCGGCAGGGCATTCTATGCCGTGCACGTCAGCGAAATCGCGGCGGGATCGCTGGGCATCTCCCAGGCTGCCGTCAAGCGCGCGGCCTATGCGATCAGCGGCGGCCTGGCCGGCCTGGCTGGCGGTTTCTATGCGCACATGATCGGCTACCTGACGCCGGAAAGCTTTGGCCTGATGCGGTCCATCGAGATCCTGGTGATGTCGATCGTGGGCGGGCTGGGTTCGCTGGCAGGCCAGGTGTATGGGGCGGTGCTGTTCACCTACTTGCCGCAGAAGCTCCAGGCCTTCAATGACTATCAGTACATCGTCTACGGCCTGATCCTGGTGTTCATCTTCACTTTGCTGCCCAAAGGGCTTGCGGGCCTGCTGCGCACGCAGACGCGCTACAGCAAGTTCGACCAGTTGCGCCTCGCGGCGCCGGTCGAGGCTGAGCCGCCTTTGTCGCAGCGGCAGGCCGCCGCGGGCGCCGAAAGGCAGCAAGCGCTGGTGCGGGTTGAAGACGTGGTCATGGAATTCTCGGGCCTGCGCGCGCTGGCGGGCGTGTCGCTCGAGCTGCGCGCCGGCAGCATCACCGCGCTGGTCGGGCCCAATGGTTCCGGCAAGAGCACCCTGGTCAATGTCATCAGCGGCATCTATGCGCCGACCTCGGGGCGCATTTTGTACAAGGGCCGGGACATCGCGGGCTGGCCCTCGTACAAGGTTGCGCAGGCGGGCATTACCCGTACCTTCCAGGATCCGCGCAACGTGCCCAGCTTTACCGTGCGCGAGAACATCCTGATGGGAGCCCATCGGCGCTATCGGCATGGCGCGCTGGCCGCGGCGTTCAACACCCCAGGCGCGAGGCGCGAAGAGGGCGCATTGCTGCGCCAGGTCGAAGCCTTGATGCAGGCGGCCGGGCTGGCCGGCCATGCGGACGCCATCATGAGCGAACTGCCCTATGGCATCCAGCGCCTGGCCGAGGTCGCCCGCGCCCTGGCCAGCGATCCGGAGCTGCTGCTGCTGGATGAGCCTGCCGCCGGCCTGTCGGAGGTGGAGTCGGAACACCTTATCAGGCTGGTCCGCCTGGCGCGTGACCATGGCGTGGCCATCATGATCATTGATCACCACATGGATTTCCTGGCCGAACTGGTTGAGGAGGTGGTGGTGTTCGAAGCCGGCGAGGAAATCTATCGGGGCGACATGGACGGCATGCGCGCCGACCAGGCCGTGATCCAGGCCTATCTTGGCGTTGAGGAGCCCGTCCATGCTTGAAGTCCGCAATCTGCAGGTAAGTTACGGTGCAATCGACGCCGTGCGCGGTGTCAGCCTGACCGCGCGCCCCGATGGCATCACCGCCTTGATCGGTGCCAACGGCGCCGGCAAATCGTCGCTGATGCGGGCGATATCCGGAGTCACGCCGATCAAAGGCGGGCAGATCCTGCTGGATGGAGAAGACATATCCCGCTTGCCGCCGCATGAACGCGCGCGGCGAGGGCTGGCTCATGCCATGGAGGGTCGGCGCATCTTCCACCAGCACACCGTCGAGGAAAATCTGATCACAGCCTGGCATTTCCGCAAACCAAAGGGAAACTTCAAGGTCGCCGTGGAACAGGTGTACGGCAATTTCCCGGTCCTGGCGCAACGCCGAACGGCGAAGGCTGGGACCCTTAGCGGGGGCCAGCAGCAGATGCTGATCCTGTCCATGGCCACTTTGCACGAACCACGTTGCGTGTTGCTGGACGAGCCCTCCCTGGGACTGGCGCCCATTGTTGTGGCGCAGATCTTCGATTTCATCAAGCAGTACTGCGCGCAGGGCGGCCGCGTGGTGCTGCTCAGCGAGCAGATGGCCAGCCTGGCGCTCAGGGTGGCGGATTTCGGCTATGTGCTCAAACACGGCAAGACAGTCTTCGAGGGCACGCGCGACGTGCTGACGGGCAGCGCCGGCGCTGAGCTTTCCAGCGCCTATCTGGGCGCGGGCAGAACGGAATAGGCAGACATGCAGACGGAAAAGAAGGACAGGCCGCCCACGGGCGGGAGTATCGATACCGAGCTGCTGGTGTTGGGCGGTGGGCCGGGCGGCTATACAGCAGCCTTCCGCGCCGCTGACCTGGGGCTGTCGGTGACGTTGGTCGAAGATCGGCCCGGCCTCGGAGGCGTATGCCTGAATGTGGGCTGCATTCCCTCCAAGGCGCTGTTGCACGCAGCCCGCGCCCTGGAAGAGACGCGCGGCCTGCACGAGCTGGGCATCGAATTCGGCGAGCCCCGCATTCGTCTGGACAAGCTGCGACAGTGGAAAGAAGCGCTGGTCGCCAAGCTGAACGGCGGACTGGCGGGCCTGGCCCGACGGCGCAAGGTCCGTGTCGTGCACGGAAGGGGGCAATTTGCAGGACCCAACACCCTGGAGGTCGCCGGCGGCCCCTCTGTGCACTTTCGCCAGGCCATCATTGCAGTGGGTTCGCACCCCGTGCGCCTGCCGGACTGGCCGGAAGATCCGCGCATCATGGATTCGAGCGGCGCCCTGGCGCTGGCGGATGTGCCCAGGCGCCTGCTGGTGGTGGGCGGGGGCATCATTGGCATGGAACTGGCGACGGTGTACGCGGCGCTAGGCGTCCGCGTCACAGTGGTGGAGCTGACCGACGGTCTTTTGCCGGGATGCGACCGCGACCTGGTGCAGCCCCTGGCGCAGAGGGTGGCGGGCCGCTATGAGGCCATCCTGACGGGGACGCGGGTGGTGTCGGCCAGCGCCCGGGAGGATGGGGTGCACGTCGTGTTCAGCGGGCCGCAAGACGCCGGACCCCAGGTGTATGATGCCGTCTTGGTTGCGGCCGGCCGCCGGCCCAACGGGGCCAGGATCGGCGCGGATCGGGCGGGAGTCCATGTGGATGAACGCGGCTTCATACCCGTCGATGAGCGCCAGCGTACCAATGTCTCCCATATTCTTGCCATAGGCGACGTCGTCGGCGAACCGATGCTGGCGCACAAGGCGGCCTACGAGGGCAAGGTGGCGGCCGAGATCGCGGCGGGCAAGAATGCTGCCAACGATGCCAAGGTCATTCCCGCGGTCGCTTACACGGATCCGGAAGTGGCTTGGGTAGGTTTGACCGAGACAGCCGCGCGCCGCAATGGCGTGGCGTTCGAGTCGGCCAGCTTTCCGTGGGCCGCCAGCGGCCGAGCGCTGAGCCTGGGGCGCGGCGAAGGACTCACCAAGATCCTGGTCGATCCGCAGACCCGCGCCTTGCTGGGGGTAGGCATGGTGGGGCCGCAGGCGGGCGACCTGATCGCCGAGGCGGCGCTGGCCATCGAGATGGGGGCGGAGCCCGGCGACATTGCGCTCACCATACACCCGCACCCGACCTTGTCGGAGACGCTGGCATTCGCGGCCGAGGCATACGAGGGGACGCTCACCGAGTTGTTCCTCTCCGGGAAAAAAAGTTAAATATGCGGCCGGTCCACGCAATTCACCGGGAGGGTTTGATCAGTGGCAACATGGAATAATTCGGTGCCCACGCACAAGGCGATGCACCAATTGAAGCGCGAAGCGCTGTTGCGCCAGGCGATTGCCGCATTCAACCAGAAAGGGTTCCACGCCACTTCGCTGGGAGACATCGCGACCAGCCTGGGCGTTACCAAGGCGGCGCTCTACCACTATTTTCCGAACAAGCACGCCCTGCTGTACGAGGCGTTCGCCGAGGCTTTGAGAGTAGGCTTCGAGGCCATCGAAGCGGCGGAACGCCATGGCGGCACCGGCCTGGAAAAGCTGCAGCTGGCGTTGCGCGAGTACCTGGAGGTGACGCTCAGCGAAATGAGCCGCTGCGTCATCATCACCGAGGAACACGCGCTAGAACCCGATGACCGCGCCGAGATCGTCAAGCAGCGCGACCGCTTTGAGGCCAAGCTGCGCGCCTTCGTGCGCGAAGGGATGGAGGACGGCAGCATCATCCAGTGCGATCCCAAGCTGGCTATCTTTTCCATTTTTGGCGCGGTGAACTGGGTGCCGAAGTGGTATTCGGACGCGGGTGAATGGAACAACAAGCAGTTGGCCAAGGGCATGTCCGAACTCCTGTGCCGCTCCATCGCCAGCAAGCCGCCCGAGGCGTTCGCACCCGACATCGGCAAGATGCAGGTGGAATAGGCGCACCGCAGGGCGAAAATTTACGTTCTAATCTCGGTCTATCCAGCAAGCGCAAATACGCTGGCCGCTCCTGCGCGGCCCGCCAGACCGGGGAAAACAGAATGAGAACATCCTTGCTTTTCGTGGCCGCCCTTGTGACGGGCTGCGCCAGCGGTTCCAGCGACCTGCTGACCGAATCGAAGGTGGCCGCCATCAAGCTCAACGTCACCACCTACGAAGAGATGGTCCGGGACTACGGCCCGCCCCGGTCGCAGGGCGTCGGCCGCGATGGGCTGACGACGGCCACCTGGTTCTATTTCGACAATAGCGCCTACGGCGCGATGGACAACCAGCAGACGCTGACCGTGATCTTCAACAAGGACCGCACGGTGAAGGACTACGTGAACGCGTCCGCCGGGTCCGGCAAGAGCCGCTAGGCCGCGCAGGGGCTTCGGCCCAGGTGTTCAGAGCACCAGCTTCAGTCCGATGGCGAACATGGCCGCGGCGACGCAGCCGTCCAGCACCCGCCACGCATTGGGATTGGCGAAGATGGGCCGCAGCAGGCGCGCGCCATAGCCCAGCGCAAAGAAGAAGGCGAAGGACGCCGTGATCGCGCCCAGCGCGAAGGCGGTCTTGTGGCCGTCGTACTGGCTGGAGACCGAACCCAGCAGCACCACGGTGTCCAGGTACACGTGCGGATTGAGCCAGGTCAGGGCCAGGCAGGTCGCCAGCGCGGCGGCGCGTCCGGCGGTCTGGGTGGATGAGGGCTTGAGGCTGTCGTGGCGGGCCCGCAGCGCCGCTATGAGGCTGCGCGCGGCGTAGACGAACAGGAATAGCGCGCCGCCGTAGCGCAGGGCGGGTTCCAGCCAGGGCAGTGCGCCCACGGCCAACCCGAAGCCGGCCACGCCGGCGCTGATCAGGATGGCGTCGGACAGGGCGCAGGTCAGGCAGACGGCAAAGACATGTTCCTGGCGCAGGCCTTGGCGCAGGACGAAAGCGTTTTGCGCGCCGATCGCCATGATGAGGCTCAGGCCGAGCAGGAATCCGGGAATGTAGGCGGTGGTCATCGTCAACCTTGAATCAAGGGCGACAGACTAGCCTGGGCTGAACGATTAGGACAGCTAATTATTCTAATCTATATTCAGTTTTACTAATTATCCTGGACGCGTCCGAACGCACTCGGACGCGCCGCCAGGCCAGACCTTAGAACATGTGGCGGATGCCCGCCGAGGTCTGCAGCGTATGGGATTCCCGGACGTCCAGCCGGTTCACGTAAGCGTAGAGGTTGGTGCGCTTGGACAGGTCGTACTGGTAACCCAGCGCCCAGCCGGTGATGTCGGAGGACGTGGCGCGCTGGTAAGAGGCCATCACCTTGCCAGCCTTGCCCGTCGGCACGGTCACGCCGGCGATATAGGAGTTGACGTTGTCATAACCGGCCGAGGGCCCGCTATTGGCGTTGCGCAGATTGCCGTAGGTGCCGTGCAGCGTGATCCATTCGAAGTCATAGGAGCCCGCGGCCTGGAAATTGGTGGCGTTCTTTTTGCTGGGCTGCAGCGCGTTGGGATTCAGGCGTTCGTAGGTCAGCGCGGCGGCGATGGGGCCCTTGTTGTAGCGCAGGCCAGCGGTCAAGACGCGGTCGTGGTTGTCCGTGGCGAATTCGTTGCCGTCGTTGGCTTCGAAGCTGTAGCCCAGGCCGGCCTGCCAGCCGTTCATCCGCGGCGTGGCGTAGAACACGGCATTGTTGACGCGACCTCCGGCGCCGAAGTCGCCGTCGTTGTAGCCCAGCACGGCGTTGTTGGAGCTTTGGCTCCAGCCGGTGCCGAAGGGCGAACCTACCCCAGCCCACTCGAAGCCGTAGACCCACTGGCGGCCCAGGCGCACTTCACCGAAGCCGCCCGCCAGGCCGACGTAGGCCCAGCGTCCGAACATGCGCCCTTGCGCCTGGGTGCCGTTGTTGGCATTGAAGCCGCTCTCGAGGCGGAAGACGGCCTTGTAGCCGTTGCCCAGGTCTTCGCTGCCGCGCAGGCCCCAGCGCGAGCCGGACTGGTTGCCGCTTTTCTGGCGCAGGCTGGATTCGCCATCCTTGCGCTCATAGAGCATGCCCAGGTCGACCAGGCCGTACAGCGTGACCGTACTGGTTTCGGCAGCCTGCGCCGGGCTCATGCAAGAAAGGGCCAGCGCCGCGCCCAGGAATTTGCGTTGTCTCAGCTTTTTTTTCAAGGTGATCCCCATTGATGTTGTGTTGCGGATGGACGAACGGCCCCAGCCGCCCGCGCGGTGCGCGGGTGGCTGGGGGTAAAACACGGGTGGCCGGGTCAGGGCGCCGGCAAGGGCGTCAGCGCTTGCGGATCGGCGACGTGCAGCGTGAGGCTGCAACCATGGACCGAGGACAGATGCAGGGTGTTGAGAGCGATGCGTTTCTCGCGGGCATCGGCCGCCGCTTCCCCGCTATTGGGATTGACGTCGTACTTGGGAAAGTTGCTGCTGGATATGTCCAGGCGGATCCGGTGCCCCCGCTTGAACAGATTGCAGGTGGCGAAAGGCTCGATCGTGATTTCATAGACCTTGCCGGGCTCAAGCGCCGCCGGCTTTTCCCAGGACTCATGGAAGCGGCAGCGGAAGATGCCGTCGGTCAGGTTCAGCGCGTAGCCTTGCGGATAGTCGGGGTTGGCGGGATAGACGTCAATGAGCTTGGCGGTGAAGTCGGTGTCAGGGCAGTCGGACGAGATGCTGAGCTTGACCACGACCGGGCCGACGATGGCCAGGTCCTGCTCCAGCGGTTCGGTCTGGAATACGACGACGTCATCGCGTGAGGCCAGCGGCAGGCCGGCCTGCTCGATGCCGAAGAAGCGGGCGTCCTCGCGCTGGTCGAAGCCGCCGCCCACGAACACCGGCTGGCCGGACGTGAGCGCGCCGCCGATGGTGGGGACGGGGCGCCGAGGATCGGCCTGGTAGCGAATGCTGGCGTGCGTGGCCTGCGGCGGGTCCAGCCGCAAGCTGCCGTCGGGATGCAGAAAGTAGGGCGTGGCGCGGGCCTGCGGCACCGGCCAGGTCTCGGCCTGCACCCACTGGCCGCCATGCTCGAAGCGGCCCTGCGTGTCGCGCCGGCCGCTGCCGCCACCCATCAGGAATAGGCGCGCGGCTGGGTCGGAAGCGGCGGGGCTGGCGTCCTGCTGTAGCCAGCGGCGGAACCAGGACAGGCGGAACTCCAGCCAGTTGCGGGCGATGTGGCCGTCGAAGGCCGCCGTCGGCCCGAACTCGGCGTCGCCGCTGTGTGTGATGTTGCGGTCGCCGTGCAGCCAGGGACCCATGATGAGCCGCAGCGGCGCGTTCCTGCCGGCGCCCAGACCCTCGTAGTTCTCCATGGTCGTGCGCACGTAGGCGTCGTACCAGCTGGACATCAGCACGACCGGAATGTCGGGGATGGCGTCGTAGTAGCCCTGGGCATAGATGCCCAGCTGGCGCCAGGATTCGTCGAAGGACTCGGCGCGCCATTGTTCGAATAGATAGTCTTCGTACTCCGGCACGGCCGACAACGGCGAATGGCCGGGCCGCCAGGGCATGCGCGCGAACCACTGGCGGATGTCCTGGGCGTCGAGCGCGGCCAGCACTGCCGGGTTTTCCTGCGCGGCCGGGCTGAGCTTGGCCTGCTTGTAGGCCCAGGTCGCCTGTTTCAGTTCGAAGGCGCCGGATTGGCGGATGCCGCACTGGTAGCCGTTGGAAAAGCCGCCGGAATCCAGCACCATGCAGGCCAGGCCTGGCGGGTTCATGCAGGCCAGCGCCATCTGCGTGTGCGCGCCATAGGAAAGGCCCATGGTGCCCACCTTGCCGTTGCACCAGGGCTGGGCGGTTATCCACGCCATCGTGTCGAAGCCGTCCGGCCCTTCGGACAGGTACTTGGTGAACTGGCCCTCGGAATCGTAGCGGCCGCGGCAGTCCTGGAACACCACGGCGAAGCCGTGCTGCGCGAAATAGCGCGCGATGGCGGGGCGCGGCTGGCCCTGTTGGCCGTCGATCTGCTCGGAACGGGAGATGTCGGCCTTGCCATAGGGCGTGCGCTCAAGAATCACGGGTAGCGGCGCGTCCGTGCCGGCCCGGTAACCGGGGGGAAAATACACGTCGGTCGCCAGCAGCACGCCGTCGCGCATGCGCACTTTCTGGTTGGACAGGTCCGCGAGGGGGCGGGTGGGGCTCATTTTGCTTCCTGTATGTAGACCATGGAGGTCCGTTCCAGCTTGTTGGCGCGCACGACGATGCCGTCGCGGGCGGCCCAGAAAACGACTGGGAAATAGAGGGGCACGATGCCGACGTCGTTGAAGGCGGCTTCGGCGGCCTGGCGCAGCAGTTGGTTGCGGACGTCCGTGTCGAATTCGGTGGCGGCCCGAGCCAGCAGCCGGTCCACCTCGGGGTTGGAGTAGCGCGCGCGGTTGAACGCGCCTGTGCCGGCGGCCTTGTCGTAAGTGGCTAGCACGTTGGTCAGTCCGTTGGACGAATCGCTGGTGCTGTTGCCGTAGGAGAAGATGAAGGCGCTGTACTGCTGCTTGCTGCTGGCGCCGGCATAGACGTTGTAGGGCTGCGTGACCACGCCGTTGATGCGCAGGCCGGCGCGCGCCATCATCTGCGCCAACGCCTGCGCCAGGTCGCCGTCGCTGGCGAAGCGGTCGTTGGACGAATGCACGGTCAGGCCGAAACCCTTGGGATAGCCGGCCTCGGCCAGCAGCTTGCGCGCGCCTTCCAGGTCATAGGCGGGCGGCGCCAGCGTGGGCGAGTAGCCGCCCAGCCCTTGCGGCACCATCTGGCCCGCAGGCACGCCGGCGCCGCTCAGCAGACGGTCGGTGATGGGCTCGCGCATGAACATCATGGAGATCGCGCGGCGCACCCGCACGTCCTTCAAGGGATTGGCGTCCATGGGCTTGCCCTGGGCGTCGGTGACGTACGGACTCTTGTCGCGCGCCGAATCCAGCGCCAGGTAGATCAAGCGCGCCGAGGCCGACTGATACAGCGCGTAGCCGGGGCGGCTCTGCAGCTTCCTGGTGTCGGTGGGCGGTACGCTGTCGATCAGGTCGACCGAACCCGACAGCAGGGCGGCCAGGCGCGCGGCGTCGTTGGAGATGTAGCGGATCACGACGCGGTCGAAATCCGGCGACTTGCCCCAGTACTGCTCGTTGCGCTCCAGTTCCAGGCTGTCGCCCGGCTGCCAGCGCTTGTACTTGTAGGGGCCAGTGCCGATGGCGGCCGGGCCGGCATTGAAGTCTTCCGAGCTGCGCCCTTCGGCCGCGTGGCGCGACAGGATGTAGACCAGGCCGATCTGCTCCATCAGGTCGGGGGTGGGCTGCTTGCTGCGGATGCGCAGCGTCAGCGGGTTCACGATCTCGATGCCGGCGATGGAGCGCACCGCGCCGGTAAAGGGTGCCGGACTGTTCGGCACCTTGGGCGCGCGCTGCAGCGAGAACATCACGTCGTCGGCCGTGAACGGCGAGCCGTCATGGAAGCGCACGCCGGGGCGTAGCTGGATTTCCCAGAGCGTCGGCTCCAGCGCCTTCCACGACACCGCCAGGCCTGGGCGGATCTGCATGTTCTCGTCGGTCGATACCAGGCGCTCGAAGATGTTCTCGGCCGCGGCCTGGTTGTTGCCCGTGCGCGAGAACAGCGGGTCCATGGACGAGGGCTCGCTGGAGTGGCCGATCGTCAGCAAGGGGCGGGCGTACGTGCCCGCGGCGGCCGCCAGCAGCGCAGCGGCGAGCAGGGCCTGCAGGCCGCTGCGCAACAGGGAGGATTTGAGGCTTGCAGCTTTCATGGACGGATCGTTCCTTGCGCTGGCGCATCCAGCAGGTGACAGGCGGCGCGGTGGCCATTGCCCTGCTCCAGCAGCATGGGCTGCTCGGTCTTGCAGCGCGCCATGGCATGGGGACAGCGCGGATGGAAATGGCAGCCTGGCGGAGGATTCAGCGGCGAGGGGATCTCGCCCTTGATGGCGTGAAAGCGCCGCTTGCGGTTGGTCAGCCGCGGGACCTCTTCCAGCAGGGCCTGGGTATACGGATGCAGCGGCGTCTTGAAGATCTCGGCGGTGGGGCCGGATTCGACGATGCGGCCGAGGTACATGATGACGGTGCGGCCGCTGATGCGCTGCACCACGCCCAGGTCGTGGCTGATGAAGAGATAGGTCAGTCCCAGCGTCTCGCGCAGGTCCATGAAGAGATTCAGGATCTGCGCCTGGATCGAGACGTCGAGCGCGGCGATGGACTCGTCGCAGATGAGGAAGCGCGGCTTGACCGCCAGCGCGCGACCGATGCCCACGCGTTGGCGCTGGCCGCCGGAGAACTGGTGCGGAAAGCGGTTGCGGTAATCCGGATTCAGGCCCACTTGCCGCATGACCTCCACCACGTAGTCGTCGTAGTCGGGGCGCGCCACGATGCCGTGGGCGAGCGGGGCTTCGCCGATGATGTCGCGCACACGCTTGCGCGGATTCAGCGAGGACATCGGGTCCTGGAAGATCATCTGCGTGGACATGCGCTGGGCATACGCGGCCTGCCCGGTCAGGGAAGACAGCTCGCCGGCCGGCGTCAGCAGGGTGCCGGAAGTGGGCGGCAGGATGCCGGCCAGCACGCGGCCCAGGGTGGACTTGCCGCAGCCGGATTCGCCGACCAGGCCCACGACTTCACCTTCATGGATGGACAGGTCCACGCGGTCCACCGCGTGCACCGTGTGCGACGCCACGCGCGCGCCCAGCAGCCCGGCCAACCTTTCGGCGTAATCGGGGCGCTTCACGAACAGGCGCGATACCTGCTGGGCCTGCATCAGGATGGGCGTGTTCAAGAGAGGGCTCCTGTCTGGGGATGAAAGCAGCGCAGCGTGCGTTCCTGCCCGGCCGTGATGTGCGGCTGTTCTTCGCGGCAATGCAGCGTGGCGTGCGCGCAGCGCGGGCTGAAGGCACAGCCCTGCGGCAGCGCGAGCGGAGAGGGCGCCATGCCGGGAATCTGGTAGAGGCGCGCGCCGCCCTGGTCGTTGCTGGGCACCGAGCCGATGAGGCCGACGGTGTAGGGATGGCGCGGATGGTCAAGGATGTCCGCGGTGGGGCCGGACTCCACCACCCGGCCCGCATACATCACGCAGACGCGGTCGGCCAGGCCGGCGACCACGGCCAGGTCGTGGCTGACCCAGACCATGGCGGTGCCGGTTTCGGCGCAGAGCTTCTGCATCTCGGCCAGGATCTGCGCCTGGATGGTCACGTCCAGCGCGGTGGTCGGCTCGTCGGCGATGATGAGGTCGGGTTTGTGCAGCATGGCGATGGCGATCGCCACGCGCTGGCGCATGCCGCCCGAGAGCTGGTGCGGGTAGGCCTTCAGGCGCTCTTCCGGTGAGGGGATGCCGACCGCGGCCAGCGTGTCGCGGGCGCGGGCCCAGGCGGCCTGTCGGCTGCAGCGCTCGTGCGCCCGCACCGTTTCGACCATCTGCGTTTCGATACGGAACACCGGGTTCAGGGTCATCATGGGATCCTGGAACACCATGGCGATGCGGTTGCCGCGCAGTTCGCGCAGCTCTTCGGCCGATAGCGTGGCCAGGTCACGACCCTTGAACAGGATCTGGCCGCCGTCGATGCGTCCGGGCGGGTCGATGAGGCCCAGCACGGAGAAGCCCGTGATGGACTTGCCCGAACCGGACTCGCCGACCAGGCCCAGGATCTCGCCCGGGTGGACGTCGAAGCTCACGTCGTCGACTGCGCGCACCACACCCGCTCGGGTGTGGAACCAGGTGCGCAGGTTCCTGACGGAAAGCGTGGGAATTGCCGGATTCATGGGGCTTCCTATTTCTGCAGGCGGGGGTTGAGCGCTTCGCGGATGCGATCGCCCACGATGTTCATGGTGAAGACCACCGTCAGCAGCAGGACGCCCGGATAGACGCTGATCCAGTACAGGCCGGCCAGCATCTGCTGGTAGCCGTTGGCGATCAGCAGACCCAGCGAGGGCTCGGTGACGGGCAGGCCGATGCCAAGGAAGCTGAGCGTGGCCTCCGCCGCGATGGCGTTGGCCGTCTGGATCATCGCGATCACGATGACGGGCGGCACGCAGTTGGGCAGCAATTGGCTGAAGAGCGCGCGCCGGTGGCTCAGGCCCAGGCAGAGCGCGGCCTCCATGTATTCCTTGCGTCGTTCGACCACGGCGGTGGCGCGCACCGCCCGCGCGAAGTAGGCCCACTGCACCACCACCAGGGCGAAGATGACCTTGTCCAGCCCTTGTCCCAGGATGGCCAGCATCATGAGCGCGACCAGGATGGTGGGAAAGCCTAGCATCAGGTCGACCAGCCGCATGATCAGGGTGTCCACGCGGCCGCCGAAGTAGGCGGCGGCCAGGCCCAGCACGGTGCCCACCACCATGGCGAACAGGCCGCTGAGCACGCCCACGCCCAGGCTGGTGCGCAGGCCATACATCATGGCCGACAGCATGTCGCGCCCCTGCGCGTCGGTGCCCAGCCAGTAGGTGTCGCCGTAGACGCCGACGCTGCCGGGCGGCAGGCGGCCGTCCAGGATGGTGATGGCGGCGAGGTCATAGGGATTCTGCGGCGCGATCCAGCTGGCGAACAGCGCGGCCAGGACCAGCACGCCCAGGATCGCGGCTGCGATGCTGGCGGCGCGGCTGTCGAGCACGCCGTACAGGGCCTGGCCCAGCGTCGTTTCGCGGTTGAGTTTCATGGCGGTGGTTTTCATTCGGCGGCCCCCACGCGGACACGGGGGTCGAGGACGGAGTAGATGATGTCCACCAGCAGATTGAGCAGGATGAACATGGTCACCACGATAAGCAGATAGGCGACCACGACGGGACGGTCCAGCTTCATGATGCTGTCAATGATGAGCTTGCCCACGCCGGGCCACGCAAAGATGGTTTCGGTGACCGTGGCGAACGCGATCATCGAGCCGAACTCCATGCCGACCACCGTTACGATGGGGATCATGATGTTCTTCAGCACATGCATATAGATCACGCGCGATTCGCGCAGGCCCTTGGCGCGCGCGAATTTCACGTAGTCCAGCGGCATGGTCTCGCGCACGCCGCTGCGCGTCAGGCGCACGATGAGGGCGATCTTGAAGAGCGCCAGGTTCAGCGCCGGCAGGATCAGGTGGCGGATGCCGTCCCAGGACGCCAGGCTGGTCTGGATGCCCAGCACTTCGCCGGTGGGGCCGCGCCCGGTGGATGGCAGCCAGCCCAGCGTCACCGAGAAGATCAGCACCAGCATGATGCCCTGCCAGAAATTGGGCAGGGAGAAGCCCAGGATGGAACCGGTCATGATGCCGCGGTCCAGCGCCGAATCCGGCTTCAGGCCAGCGACCAGGCCCAGCGGCAGGCCGATGGCCAGGGCCAGCAGCAGGGCGACGAAAGCCAGTTCCAGCGTGGCCGGCAGCCGCTGCAGGATGAGCTGGATGGCGGGCTGGTTGTAGACGAAGGACGTGCCCAGGTCTCCATGCAGCGCGTTGCCGACGAATTTCAGGTACTGCTGATAGAGCGGCAGGTCCAGGCCCAGCGACGCCACGGCCTGAGCGATTTCCGCCTGCGAGGCGTCGGCCGGCACCAGGATTTCGATGGGGTCGCCGATGGCATAGACGCCGGCGAACACGATGAGCGAGGTGAGGGCGAGGATCACGACGCTCTGGCAAAGCCGGCGGATGATGAACGCGGTCATGGCGCGGCGCTGCGACAGGACGGGCGTGGGGCTACGGCGCGCATTGGGGCTCCTTGCGATTCGGCGCTAATACGGATTGATTGCGGATTCGTGTATGGGCAGAATCCGCGGTTGCCGGCATGTTCTAGCCAACGCGGAGCCTTGGCAACCGTATGCTGGGCCGGCATGCGTCTATGTGAATTTCGCCAAATTTGGTGCTAACCCTAGGTATTGGGCAATGCGTCGCCGCCGGCGCGCCCGCGACAACAATGAATTTCAAGCAGCTAGAGGCCTTCGTGGCCTTCATGACCACCGGATCGACCATAGAGGCCGCGCAGCGGCTGGGAACGTCCCAGCCGGCGGTCAGCCGCCTGCTCAGCCAGTTCGAGTCCGATTTGGGGCTGCCGTTGTTCCTGCGACGCAAGGGGCGCCTGCATCCCAGCAGCGAGGCTGACGCCTTGCTGCCGGACGTGCAGAACATGATCCTCGATGCCAAGTCGCTGCAGCGGCACGTCAACCAGTTGCGGCTGGGCGGACTGCGACGCACGCTGATGCGCGTGCAGCTGCCTAGTTCGGTTGCCCAGACGGTGATGCCGGCCGTGGCGGAGTCCTTCCTGAACGACCATCCGGAGGTGGCGCTCGAGGTTCTGGTGGGTACCTACGAAACCAGCGAGGCCGCAGTGCTGGGCCGCGAGGCCGATCTGGCCCTGGTCCGTTCGCCCACCTTGAATTCCGGGTTGGAGACGGTCGCGCGCCTGAGCACGGACGCCGTGTGCATCGTGCCGCCCGGGCATGCGCTGCAAGCCCTGCCTGAGGTCGGGCCGGCTGATCTAATCGGAGTGGACATGGTGCTGCTGGGACGCCAGCGCCTGCTGCGCCAGCAGATCGACCACGTCTTCCGGCAGGGCGGCATGGTGCCGCAAATCCGGGCGGAAGTGCATTCGGTGGAAATGGCCTGCCGGCTGGTGGCGCGGGGCATAGGCGTGTCCGTGGTCAACGGCCTGTTCGCGCGCCTGTGCCAGGAGACTGGTGTGATCTGCAAGCGGTTTGCGCCGCGCATCGGCTACAGCCTGGGCATGGTCACGATTGCGGGCGAGCCGCGCAGCCCGCTGGTGCTGGAACTGTCGCGGCGCATCATCGACGAGATGTCGCAGGCCGCAGGCAGCGACGCCTTCGCGCTTATCGATCCTTGACGCGGACGGCTTGCGCCGGAAATGGCGGGTACTCAGGGAGTCAGGGGGAAATCAAGGGCGCCCGCGCGGGCAGGCGCCGCCCGTGATGTTGATGCCTTTCAGCTGCCGCCCTGGTCGGCAGCGCGCAGGATGCCGTACAGCTTGTCCTTCAGGTGCAGTTTTTCTTTTTTGAGCACTTCAACCTCGTTGCCCGACGCCGGCTGGATGCCGGCCTCCATGTTCTTGATTTCCTGGTCCAGGTCATTGTGACGCTGGAACAGCGCGGAGAAATGCGCGTTTTCGGATTTCAGTTGGGTAATGAGGTGGCGGTATTCAGGGAACATAGGGGCCTCTTTAAAGAACCGGTTGATGGGCACTGCGGGAAACCGGGGAACCTGATGATCCATAAAGCTTTCGATTCCATGACACGCCAACCCCGCGCCGTTGTCAACCATCCGGGTGCTTGCAGTCCGTCCGAGAATTGATGTCGCTCAAGGCGCTGGCAGGGGCGTCATTCTGTCGTGCCTGATCACGTTTTATTACATGAAGATCCGTCCCCGGCGATAAACTCGCTTCCCCGTGGTCTGCCATAAATTTGAAATGAATCAGCGCGCGTCCATCCTTCGCCAAGTCTTACAGCTTTTCAAGCAGGACGGGAGGATCCATCCGGGTACGGGCATGATGAGCGGCGTGATCGCGCTGTTCCTGGCGATCCTGGCGGTCCTGGGCGTCCTGGCGTTCCACTTCCCCGCCTACCTGACCACTCCGGAGCTGCGCAGCTTCTACAACGTGGACGCGATGCGGGCCCTGCTGTTCACCGCGCTGCTGATTTCGGGCAGCATCGCGCTGGCCAATACCGTGCTGGGCCGCCAGCGCTGGCTGAACATCGCGGCCTTCGTGCTGGTGTGCGGCGCAGTGGCGGCGGGGGGCAGCAACGTGGTGGTGACCACGTCCAATACGGGCAACCATCCCTATCTGGGGCTGGATTGGTTCATCCTGGACCTGCTGGCATCCAGCACGGTTTTCATCATTTTCGAGAAGCTGTTCCCGCTGTATCCGGGCCAGCCGGTGTTCCGCGGCGAATGGCAGGTGGACATGAAGCACTTCCTGTTCAACCACCTGTCGGTGGGGGCGGTGCTGCTGTGCATCAACTTCTTCGTGCACCGGCTGTTTTCCTGGGCGGCCTACGAACCGCTGCAGCAGGCCATCGTGTCGCTGCCTTACCTGGCAGAGCTGTTCCTGGCCGTGCTGGTGGCGGATCTGGTGCAGTACGCGGCGCACCGCGCCTATCACGAGGTGCCGTTCCTGTGGCGCATCCACGCGGTGCACCACAGTACCCGTACCCTGGACTGGCTGGCCGGTTCGCGCCTGCACATCGTCGAATTGCTGATCACGCGGGTCGCGGTGCTGGGCGTGCTGTTCGCGCTGGGCTTTTCCAAGCCGGTGCTGGACGCCTACATCATCATCGTCGGCTTCCAGGCGGTGCTGATCCATTCCAACGTGAGGCTGCCGTGGGGCTGGCTGCGCTACATCATTGTGACGCCGGACTTCCACCATTGGCACCATTCCTCGGATACCGAGGCCATCGACCGCAACTACGCCGCCCACTTCTCGTTCATCGATTACGCGTTCGGCACGGCGGTGCGCGGCGTGAGCAAGCGCCTGCCCGAGAACTACGGGATCCTAGATAACGACATGCCAGGCACGTTCCTGGCGCAGCAGGCGTACCCTTTCGCCCGCAAGAAATGAAACGGCGGCGCGCCCGATGCGCGCCGCCGTGGAAGTCCGAGCCAGCCGGCCATGCGCCCGGGCGCGGCCGGCGGGGACCTTACCTGCTGCCCTTGACGGTGGAGTAGGCCGCCATCAGGTTGCGGTAGTCGGGGATGTGGTTGGAGAACAGCGTCCCCAGGCCTTCGATGTCGTTGCGCCAGTCGCGGTGCAGTTCGCAGGCCACGCCGAACCAGCTCATCAGCTGTGCGCCGGCCTGTTCCATGCGGCTCCAGGCGGCATTGCGGGTCACTTCGTTGAAGGTGCCGGACGCGTCGGTCACGACGAACACGTCAAAGCCTTCCTCCAGGGCCGACAGCGCCGGGAAGGCCACGCAGACCTCGGTGACGACGCCGGCGATGATCAACTGCTTCTTGCCGGTGGCCTTGACGGCCTTGACGAAGTCTTCGTTGTCCCATGCATTGATGTTGCCCGGGCGGGCGATGTAGGGCGCCTTGGGGAATTTGTCTTTCAGCTCCTGGACCAGCGGGCCGTTGGGGCCGTCTTCGAAGCTGGTGGTCAGGATGGTGGGCAGCTTGAAGTATTCGGCCAGGTCGGCCAGCGCCAGGACGTTGTTCTTGAACTGGTCGGGCTGGAAGTCCCGGACCAGGGACAGCAGGCCCACCTGGTGGTCGACCAGCAGCACCGCGGCCTGGGTCTTGTCGAGTTTCACATAGGGCTTGGTCATTGCGTACTCCATGAGGGAATTGCGCGCCCTGCGGCGCGCGGGAAACCGGGCGGACTCAACGCTGCGAGTCGAGCTGTTCGCCCTTCTTGATGACTTCCTGGGCCCGGTTGTAGCTTTCGATCAGCAACTGATAGGGCGGGAAGATCTTGGTATAGACCTCGGCCCACTTGGCCGCGTCTTCGCGGTGCCAGGTCTTTTGCAGTTCCGCCGCGACGGCGCCCGTGTCCATGGGCACGACGCCGGCCTGCACCACGCGCGCCAGCGTGATTTCCTGGGCCATCTTGCTGTAGGTGCCCGAGGCGTCGACCACCACGAAGACCTTGTAGCCCTCGGCCACCGCGCTGATGGCGGGGAACGCCATGCAGACGCTGGTGATGGTGCCGGCAATGATCAGGGTCTTGCGGCCGGTTGCCTTGACCGCGGCAACGAATTCAGGGTTGTCCCAGGCATTGATTTCGCCTTTGCGCGCGACATATTTCGCGTGCGGGGCGTTTTCATGGATTTCAGGAATCAGCGGGCCATTGGGGCCCTGCGGCACGGAAGCGGTGGTGATGACGGGCAGCCTCGCCAGGGTGGCCATCGAGGCCAGCGCGCCGGCCAGCGAGCGCAGCTCGGTCATCGGCATGTCGGCAACCGTCTGGAACAGGCCGCTCTGGTGATCGATCAGCAGCATGACGGCATCGTTGGGATCGATGACGGGGCGCTGGCCATTGAAGTTGGCGGGGACGCTCATGGTGTGCTCCTGTTGACGTGGGGCTAACCATGCTAGGAGCAACGCTGGCCGCTGGGTAGGCGGGAGAAATGGGTTTCTGCGTCCCATTCGTCGGACGCTGCGGGCGGCCCCGAAGCTACTTCAGGGTGGGCACCTTGTGGCGCACCTGCGTGTCGTGTTCGCGCTTGGCCACTTCCTGGTACTCCGAACTGAGGAAGTCCAGCAGCTCGCGCACGCCGGGCAGCAGGCCGCGGCGCGACGGAAAGATGGCGTGCACGCTGCCGGCTTCCGGCTGCCAGGGGGCGCCTACGTCCACCAGGGTGCCCGCGTCCAGTTCCTCGCGGATCATCAGCAGGGGCAGGGAGACCACGCCCACGCCGCGCAAGGCGGCCTGCTTCAGCGCCAGCATGTCGTCCGTCACCAGGCGAGGCGTGAACGGCACGACGATGCGCGCGCCGTCCGGCCCGTCCAGCCGCCAATGGGATTCGCGCTGTTCCGTACCCAGGGCCAGCGTGGGCAGCTCGCTCAGGGCGTGCGGATCCGCAGGCAGCTTGATGCTGCGCGCCAGCGCCGGGCTGGCCACCAGGCACTGGCAGCTCATGCCCAGCGGTTTCATGATGAGGTCGCTGCTCTCGATGGGACCGAAGCGCACGCGCACGGCGATGTCGAAGCCCTCGCGCAGCACGTCCACGGGGCGGCTGAAGCTCTTCAGGTAGACGTGGACCTTGGGGCAGCGGACCATGAAGCGGGCCACCAGGTCGCCCAGGAAGTAGTAGATCAGCGCGGGCGGCGCGCTCATGCGTATGGTGCCTTGCGGTTCGGCGCGGGTGCGGTCGATGACTTCCTGGGCGGCTTCCGCGCCCGCCAGCATCGACAGGCATTGCTCGTAATATTCCTGCCCCAATTCGGTCACGGCGAAGCTGCGAGTGGAACGCTGGATGAGCCGCACGCCGAGCCGGTCTTCCAGCAGCGCAATGCGCCGGCTCAGGCGGGATTTTGGTATGCCCAGCGCCCGTCCCGCGGGTGCGAATCCGCCGTTCTTGACGACCTGGACGAAGTAATAGAGGTCATTCAAGTCATGCATTGCTTCCCCGCTGTTCTGAAAATAGGACGTCTAGGGGAGCATATAACGGCTGCGGCACTGTGCGGGCAGGTTTTCTTTTACATTTGAGCGTACCCTCAGGAGCCACCATGCCAGCTTCCGACCCGGCGGCGCTCGCCCGTGAAATCAAGGCGGCGCAGGACCATGCCTCTTACATCGCGCCGGTCACGGCCCGGCGTCCGCGCTTCGACCTGGATGCCGCCTATGACGTGGCTGCGCGGATCCATCAGGCGCGGCTGGCGGAAGGCGCGCTGCTGGTCGGCCGCAAGATAGGCTTCACCAATGCCGCGATGTGGGCGGCGCTGGGCGTGGATTTCCCCGTGTGGGGACGCGTTTATGAACACAGCGCGGTTTATGACGACACCGGCGAAGTCCATTGCCGCCTGGGCCGCTATGTCGAGCCGCGCATCGAACCCGAGATCGTGCTGCATTTCCATTGCGCGCCGCCGCGCACGCGGGAACTGGCCGCCATATTGGAATGCGTGGATTGGATCGCCCATGGGTTCGAATTGGTGCAGTCGCACTATCCCGCCTGGCAGTTCCAGGCCGCCGATACCGTGGCGGACAACGCCTTGCACGGCGCGCTTTACATCGGGCCGCTGATGGAGCCGGCCGAGCTCGGCCCGGGCTTGATCGAACGGCTGGCGGACTTCCGGGTGGAGCTGTCCTGCAACGGCATCCGCCGTGAAACCGGTGCGGGCGCCAACGTGCTGGGCAGTCCGCTGGCGGCGCTGGCCCATCTGCTGGAGGTGCTCGGGGAGCGTCCGGCCGACGAGGCGATCCAGGCGGGCGAACTGGTCACGACCGGAACGCTGACCAAGGCATATCCGGTGCACGCGGGCGAAACATGGAGCACCACGCTGGACGGCATCGGCTTGCCGGGCCTGCGCATCGTGTTCGACGAGTGAGCCCGCGCCGGTTGCCGGCGCGCAGGGACGCTAGGCGCTGGCGCGCTGGTTCAAGGTCAGCGGAAACACTTCCTGGCGCGCGGCGGGCGCGCCGCCATTCAGGCGCTGCAGCAGCAGTTCCCCGGCGCGGGCGCCCAGCTTGCGGCTGTCCACGCCGATGGTGCTCAGGCCGGGCTCGATTTCGCGGGCGATGTCGGTATCGCCGAAACCCAGGATGGCGATGTCGCGGGGAATTGCGAGTTTGCGGTCGCGCGCCTCGAACAGCGCGCCCACCGCCAGCAGGTCGTTGGCGCAGAACACGGCGTCAAAGGCCTGGCCCATGGCGAGCAGGCGGCCCAGGGCGGCGCGGCCATCGGCGATGGTTTGCGCATTGTCCACGGCCAGTTCGGCCACCACCTGCAGGCCAAGTCCGGCAGCGGCGGCATTGAAGCCCTGGCGCCGCAGTTCGCCGCGGCCGCCCTGGCGCGCCACGAAGGCGACGCGGCGGTAGCCGCGTTCGGCCAGATGGCGCGCTGCCATGACGCCGCCGTCATAGTTGGAAAAGCCCACCAGCATGTCGATCGGGTCGCGCGGATAGGCCCAGGTCTCCATGATGGGGATGCCCAGTTCGCGCAGCGACTGGCGGTTTTCCTCGAGCTCGATGACGCCGGTGAACAGCACCGCCGCGGGCCGCAAGGCGCGCAGCGACGCGATCATGCTGGTTTCCTTGGCGTAGGAATACGAGGTCTGTCCGACCATCAACTGGTAGCCCTGCGGCTCCAGCACTTCGGCGCAGCCCTGCACGGCCAGCGCGAACTGCTGGCTGAGGATGTTGGAGACGAACGCCGCCACCACGCTGGACTGCCCGGAACGCAGGGCGCGCGCGTGCGGATTCGAGGCATAGCCGGTCTGCGCCACTACCTGCAGGATACGGTCGCGCTTTTCCTGGGCCACTTTCTCGGGCTGGCGCAAGGCCCGCGACACCGTGATGGGCGATACGCCCGCCAGCCTGGCCACTTCCTCGATGCGCGGCGGCTTGGCGGGGGCGGCCGCGCGGGCGGGCGCGGCGGCGCCCTCGGGACGCACGCGCAGCACGTCGTCGTAGGTGGGGGCGGAAGGAGGCGCGGGCCGGTGGGTCATGCGATTTCTTTTGATTGTTCCGGGATCAGGCGGTAGGCGTCAGGATATCAGCCTGGCCGACGGGACGCGCAACCTGGATCAGGCTATCGCCGGATTCGCAGTCGGTATGCAGCCGCCGCGAAATGACGATACCCGATACCCGGAAACGCAGGACTTCCTCTTCCGCGTCCAGCTGGTTGAGGTCATGGTAGTAGCCCGCGACGTCGCCCGCGCGCACGCTGGCGCCGATGTCCACCGCCGGCTCGAACCAGCCGCGCCGGGTGGCGAAGATGTTCTGTTCGTGGCTGTCCAGCTCCAGCAACTGCATGGCGGGCGCGCCGGGCTGGTGCGGGCCGAGCACGGGCGCATCGGTCACGCCCAGCTTTTGCAGCAGGTTGTCGATGGCGCGCTGGGTCGCGGCCAGCGTGGCCGGCGTCAGCGTGCCGCCGCCGCCGAACTCGCCGCTGATGCCGATCGCGCCAGCGCGCGCGGCCGCCGCCATGGAGGTGGGCGCATCGCGGCCATTGGCGGCGACGAAGGCGTGGCCCATGCCCAGCGAACCCATCAGGTCCAGCGCGCGCGCCATGCGCTCGGGCGAGTCCTGGCGCTCGATCAGGGCGGTGGGCAGGTGCGCCATCGAGGTGCCGCCGGAATGGATGTCGAACACCACCTCGTGGCGCGGGAACAGTTCGTGTTCGAGGAAGTGCGCCAGGCGTTCGGTCGGGGTGCCGCCGGGTTCGCCGGGAAAGGCGCGATTGAGGTTGCCGTTGTCCAGCGGAGAGCGCCGCCGCGCCGCCATCACCGCTGGCAGGTTGGCCAGCGGCAGGATGGTGACTTCGCCGCGCATGCGGGAGGGATCCAGGCGGCGGATCAGCCGGCCCAGGGCGACTTCGCCTTCGTACTCGTCGCCATGGTTGCCCGCCATGAGCAGCACGCGCGGGCCGCTGCCGTTGCGGATGCGGCAGATGGGCGTCTTGATCTGGTAGTAGGGCGAACGGTCTACCGAGTAGGGGGTGCCCAGGAAACTGAGCGCCTTGCCGTCGGCATCGAAATCTATGTCGTGAAACAGGCCGGTATGCATGGGGAGATACAACAGCGCCGCGCGAGGCGGCGCGAAGAGGGATCGGAAGGCTGCAGCAAAGCGCGCTTAGCGCAGCGCGGCGACCGCGGTCATTTCGACCCGCAGGTCGGGGTCGGCCAGGCGGGCTTCGACGCAGGCGCGGGCCGGCGGATTGGCGGGGTCGACCCAGGCGTCGTAGACGCGGTTCATGGCGTCGAAGTCGCCGATGGCGGGCAGGAACACGTCCACGGCCAGCAGGCGCGATTTGTCGCTGCCGGCTTCGGCCAGCAGCGCTTCGATCTTGGCCAGCACTTCGCGGGTCTGCGATTCGAGCGAGCCCTGGCGGTTGTCGGCCACCTGGCCGGCGATGAACACGAAGCCGTTGTACGAGACGGCCTGGCTCATGCGCGAGCCGGATTTGTAGCGTTTGATCATGCGAGTCCTTTGTTGGGGCCGATTACATCTGCGGCAGGGTCTGGGCTTCCTTGAACCATTTTTGCTGCAGGGCCGGCAGCTTGCCGTTCAGGCGGTTGGTGAAGAGGAAGGTGTTGATCCAGTTCAGCAGGTTCTGCTGGCCCTGCTGCACGGCGGCATGCGCGGGCGATTGGCGGATCAGGAACTTGAGTTCGGGCGCCTTCGCGGCGTTGTCCTCGGCCACCTTGAGCGCGATGGCGCTGTTCTCGGCGAACGATTCCGACTGCCCGGCCAGGTAGGCGGCCACGGCCGAAGGCGTGTCCTCGAAGCGCACCAGCTTGGCGCCCGGCGCGTTGTCGGTGAGCCAGATGTCCAGCGTGGAACCCTTGGCGACCGCGATGCTGTGGCCCTTCAGTTCGTCCACGGTCTTGGCTTGCGGCATGCTGGCGCCACCGTAGACGCCCAGGTTCACCGCGGCGTAGGGCTGCGAGAACATGACCTGCTGGGCGCGTTCCGGCGTGGCGCCGGCGGCCGCGATCAGCACGTCGACCTTGCCGGCCAGCAGGCTGGGAATGCGGCTGGCGCCGGTGACCTGCACCAGCTCCAGCTTCACGCCCATGTCGGCGGCCATGAGCTTGGCCAGGTCGATGTCCAGGCCGGCGGCCTCGCCCTTGGCGTCCTTGAAGCCCCAGGGCGCGGCGTCCATCAGCACGCCCACGCGCAGCTTGCCCGCGCCCAGTACGTCCTGCAGTTTGTCGGCAGCCGAGGCGGGCGCGGCCAGGGAGAGACAGACGGCCGCGGCGGCGGCCAGCTTGGCGAACAGTTTCATGCAATGACTCCAGTGGCGGATGATTCAGTGGGTGGAAGGCGCGGCGGTGCCGATGAACTGGCGCAGCTCGGGGGTTTGGGGATTGGCGAAGAGTTCGGCGGGCGGGCCTTGTTCCCAGACGCGGCCCTGGTGCATGAACACGACCTTGGACGCGACGTTGCGGGCGAAGGCCATTTCATGCGTCACCAGCACCATGGTCATGCCCTGGCGCGCCATGTCTTCCATGACCTTCAGCACTTCACCCACCAGCTCGGGGTCCAGCGCCGAGGTGACTTCGTCGAACAGCATCAGTTGCGGCGCCATGGCCAGGCAGCGCGCGATCGCCACGCGCTGCTGCTGGCCGCCCGACAGCAGGGCCGGATAGGCGTCGATCTTTTCGGCCAGGCCGACGCGGCGCAGCACGTCCAGCGCCAGCGCGCGGCCTTGCGACTTGGCGATCTTGCCGTTGAGCGTGGGCGCCAGCGTGATGTTGCGCTCCACGTTCAGGTGCGGAAACAGGTTGAACTGCTGGAACACGATGCCCACGCGCTGGCGGAACTGGCGCAGGCCGGGCATGCCGGCGTGGATCCGTTCGCCGCCGATGCGGATGTCGCCGTCGTCCACCGTTTCCAGCGCGTTCAGGCAGCGCAGCAGGGTGGATTTGCCCGAGCCGGAGCGGCCGATGATGGTGACGATCTCGCCTTCATTGACTTCGAGCGAGACGCCGTTGAGCACCGCGTTGGCGCCGAAGCGTTTGTGGATGTTGGAGACTTCAACGAGCGCCATGGAAGCGGCCCTCCAGGTTACGGGCCCACATCGTCAGGGGCAGGCACGCCGCGAAGTACAGCAACGCGACGCAGGAATAGACCAGCAGGGGCTGGAAGGTGGCGGCGCTGGCGATCTGCCCGGCGCGCGCCAGTTCGACAAAGCCCACCACCGAAGCCAGCGAGGTGCCCTTGACGAGCTGCACCAGGAAGCCCACGGTGGGCGGCAGCGACAGGCGGAACGCCTGCGGCGCGATCACATGGCGGAACTGGTGCCACTTGGACAGACCCAGGCAGGCGGCCGCTTCCCATTGCTCGTGCTTCACGGCCTGGATGCCGCCGTACCAGATCTGGCCCAGGAAGGCCGCCGTGTAGATGATGAAGGCGACGCTGACGGCGGTCAGCGCGGGCACTTCGATGCCCAGGAACACCGGCATGCCGAAGTAGAAGAACATCAGCAGGCCCAGGAGCGGCACGCCCTGGACCAGTTGCTGCATGGCCGCGGCCAGCCAGCGCAGCGGCGCCGAACGGTGGCCGCGCAGCAGCGCCAGCCCCAGGCCCAGCGGCGCGCCGATGGCCAGCGCAATCAACACCAGGGCCACGGTCCATTGCAGCGCGCTGAGCAGGGAGGCGAAATCACTCAGGGTAAATGTACGCATGCTCGCGACTCCTAGCGGCGCACGGGCCAGGTGAAGGCCAGGCTGCCGGCCAGGGCCAGCAGCGCCTTGGTGATCAGCACCAGCGTGAAATAGATGCCGCAGATCACCGCATAGACTTCAAAGCTGCGGTAGGTGCGGCTTTCGATGAAGCTGCCGGCATGGAACAGATCCTCGGCCGATACCTGCGAGGCCAGCGAGGTGCCCAGCAGCAGGATGACCAGCTGCGTGCCCAGCGCGGGGTAGACGTTGCGCAGGGCGGGCGCCAGCACGATGTGGCGGTACACCTGCCAGGTGCTCAGGCCCAGGCAATGGCCGGCCTCGATCTGGCTGCGCGGAATGGAATCCAGGCCGGCGCGCAGGATCTCGATGGCGTAGGCCCCGAAATACAGGCTGAGCGCCAGCGCCGCGGCTACGAAGGGGGGCATGCGCAGGCCCAGACCCGGCAGGATGAAGAACACGACGAACAGCTGGATCAGCGACGGCGTGTTGCGGAACACCTCGACATAGGCGCGCAACGCCAGCTTGACCGGCTTGGGGCCATGGCGCGTCAGCAGGGCGCCGGCCAGGCCGATGGCCAGCCCGGCGATCACGGCGATGACGGTCAGCTCCAGCGTGACCTGGATGCCGTCCCAGAGCTGTTCGCGGTAGCGCCAGATCTGTTGGAAGTTCAGCTGTTGCATGGCTTATCCGAAGAACGTGCGGTAGGCCGACTGCACGAGGCCGTCGGCGTCCAGGCCGAAGAAAACGCGCCAGCGGTCCAGACAGGTGCAGGGATGCGAAATGCCGAACTCGATCACGTCGCCCGGCGCCAGTTCGCTGTCCGGCGCGATGGCCAGGAAGGCGTGCTGGTCGTTGAGCCGCGTGACGCGGGCTTGCGTGTCCCAGCCGGGCAGGGCCGCGCCGCCGCGGAAGGCGGCCAGCGGCGCGGGCAGGTCCTGGTCGTAGGACACGTCGCGCATGCCGAAACCGCAGATCGCCAGGCCCGGTTCCGGTCGCGACAGGACTTCGCCCCACAGGCGCAGGGCCGGCCGGAAGTCGGTGGCGGCGTTGCGCGCCTGGCCGTCGACCAGGAAGCCCGCGCGGGCGTCCATGGCCTGCAGCGCGCGCTGATAGGTGCCATGGTCATGGAAGAAGATGGCGCCGCTGCGCAGCACCAGCTGGGCATTGCCGTCC
Organism: Achromobacter sp. ACM03; assembly: GCF_014851665.1. Classification (NCBI taxonomy): domain Bacteria; kingdom Pseudomonadati; phylum Pseudomonadota; class Betaproteobacteria; order Burkholderiales; family Alcaligenaceae; genus Achromobacter; species Achromobacter sp. ACM03. The sequence continues at coordinate 1,572,052 of NZ_JACVAD010000002.1, forward strand.
TCGGACAGCCAGCCCTTGGCCGCCTGAGTGACATGGTCGAAGAAGGCCGAGCCGCCCGCGGTGAACACCAGAGGCGCGTGCGGCGCCAGCGCGCGCACTTCCTTGAACGCGCGGGCGGCGCGCTCCATCAGCGCGGCGATATTGCTGGCGGTGAGCGCCGCGTCCGAGCTGGAGACGGCGCCTTCGTAGGTGGCCACGCCCGCCAGCGCGAGCTTGTCGCCCTGCTCACGGATCGCGGCCAGGATGGCTGCGACCGCGGCATCGTCGCGCGCGCCCGCGCGGCCGCCGCCGACTTCCACCAGCACCTCCACGGGCCGGCCGGCTTCAGCGGCCGCGGCGGCCAGCGAACGCACGGTGTCGGCGGAGTCCGCGAATGCCAGCAGGTGCGCATGGGGGTAGCCGGCAAGCAGCTTGCCCAGGCGGGCGCCGCTGGCCGCGCCGCCGATCTCATTGCCCAGCATCAGGCGGGTTACGCCTGCGCGCAGCAGCACGGCGGCCTGCTGCAGGTTGGCGACGGTGGCGCCCCAGGCGCCGGCATCGAGCAGGCGCTGCACGATCTGCGGCGACATCGGCGTCTTGGCATGCGGCGCCAGCGCCGCGCCGTGGCTGCGGGCGTACTGGAAGATCTGCTCGACGTTATGGGCGAAGGCGGCCTCATCCAGCGTCAGGACGGGCAGGGCCATGTTGCCGCTCCTGGGCTGCCAGCCCCGGGCCGCCACGCCGCGCAGCGGGACGGCGGGCTCGCCCGGAGGAATGCCCCGGTAGGTATCGTCCAGTGGAGTATCGAGCAGGGTTTCCAGGAAGGGATTCATGTGGCCGCCGAAGAAAGATCAGGGTTATGACAACGTTGTCATTTGATGGCGGCAGTCTAATGGTAACGTTGTCAAATTAGGATTAGGGCAATCCCCTAGGGATGCCCGACCGGCGGCTCAGGCCGGCGCCGACGCGGTTTCGTCCTTCCAGCGCTGCTTGTCGCGCAAGGGCGGCGAACCGAACAGGCGGCTGTATTCGCGGCTGAACTGCGACGAGCTTTCGTAGCCCACGGAATGCGCCGCCAGCGCCACGCCCGCGTCATCGGTCAGCATCAGGCGCCGCGCTTCCTGCAGGCGCAGGTGCTTCTGGTATTGCAGCGGGCTCATGGCGGTGGCCTGCTTGAAATGATGGTGCAGCGAAGACACGCTCATGTGCACGTCGCGCGCGATTTCTTCCACGCGCAGGGGCTGGGCATAGTTGTCGCGCAGGATGCGGATGGCCTTGGCCACGCGGTTGAGCTGGCTGTCCTGCAGCACCGATTGGCGCAGCACCGCGCCCTGGCCGTTCATCAGCAGGCGGTACAGCAGCTCGCGCTTGACCAGGGGCGCCAGGATGGGAATGTCGCGTGGCGTGTCCAGCAGGCGCAACAGGCGCAGCACCGCGTCCAGCAGCGCGCCGCCCAGCGGATTGACGCAAAGCGCGCGCGCGGCCTCGGCTGGCGGCTGCGGCGGCAGGCTTTCGTCGCTGATCAGCGAGGTGATCTCCTCCACGTTCAGCTCCAGCCGCAAGCCCAGATAGGGCAGCGTCGGACTGGCGACGGACACCTTGGCCACGACCGGCAGATCCACCGAGGAAATCAGGTAATGGAAGGGGTCGTACTCGTAGGCATCGTCGCCGATGAGCAAGCGCTTGGAACCCTGGGCGATGACGCCCAGCGCGGCCTTCTGCAGTCCGGGCTTGGCGCCGGTGGGCTGCGAAATGCGGTGCAGGAACAGGCCCTCGATGGGCGTGTCCAGCGAACCCTCCAGGTCGCCGGTCATGCGTTCCAGCGTGCAGAGCAGTTCGCGCCGCGCCGGCTCATAGGCGACGTCCAGGGGCGGGACGGCGACTCTGGCGGCAAGTGCGGATGTGATGGTCATGGGGGCTCCCGTGGCGCGCCGTGCCGGATGGGCGTTGGCGGCAGAAAGTCGGAGGATTGGGTGGCTTTCAGTTTATGCCTAAGCTTGCCTGCATCCAGGCTGCGGCGCTTTTCATGGAGAAATGGGCAGAAAATTCGGAGGAATGAGCGGCCAGGCGCCACAGACTGGCCAGCGCTGCAGGATTGGGCAAAAAAAGGGCAGGATCAAGCAGCGTCCGCGCCGGCCCCTGGACGCATACTTTCCTTCATCCCGGCAGGCGGGCCGCGGCCATTCCATCCCGGAGCGCCGGCTCCCGCCCAGCCCTTGAAGGAGCGCAACCATGCGGTACAAGAAATTCGGAAGCACCGGCCTGTTCGTGTCGGAACTCTGCCTGGGCACCATGACCTTCGGCGGCGGCGGCGAGTTTTGGAGCAACATCGGCAGCCTGCAGCAGGAAGAGGCCAATCGGCTGGTGGGCCGTGCCTTGGATGCCGGCGTCAATTTCATCGACACGGCCGACGTGTATTCCGAGGGCCGCTCGGAGGTCATCACCGGGCAGGCGCTGCGCGACCTGAAGGTGGCCCGCGAGGACGTCGTGATCGCGACCAAGGTGTTCGGACCGACGGGCGCCGGCGTCAATGCGCGCGGCAACTCGCGTTCGCACATCATCGACGGCGTCAAGAAAAGCCTGTCGCGCCTGCAGCTGGACCATATCGACCTCTACCAGATCCACGGCTTCGATCCCGCCACGCCGGTGGAAGAAACGGTCAGGGCGCTGGACAATCTGGTGCAGCATGGCCACGTGCGCTACGTTGGCGTGTCCAACTGGGCCGCCTGGCAGATCATGAAGGCGCTGGGCATTGCCGAACGCCTGGGGCTGGCGCGCTTCGAGTCGCTGCAGGCCTATTACACGATCGCCGGCCGCGACCTGGAGCGCGAGATCCTGCCCATGTTGCAAAGCGAAGGCGTGGGGCTGATGGTGTGGAGCCCGCTGGCAGGCGGCCTGCTGAGCGGCAAGTACAGCCGCGACGGGCAGGCCGAAGCCGGCAGCCGCCGCGCCGCCTTCGACTTCCCGCCGGTGGACCAGGAACGCGCCTACGACAGCATCGACGTCCTGCGGCGCGTCGCCGGCGCGCGCGGCGTATCGGTGGCGCAGGTGGCCCTGGCCTGGCTGTTGCACCAGCAGGCCGTGACCAGCGTCATCATCGGCGCCAAGCGCGTCGACCAGCTGGACGACAACCTGGCGGCCACGGCGATACGCCTGACGGCGGACGAACTGGCCGAGCTGGACCAGGTCAGCGCCTTGCCGCCGGAGTATCCGGGCTGGATGCATGTGCGCCAGGGCGAATACCGGCGCAAGCAGCTGAGCGAATCCGGCGGGGCGTAAAACGCCGGGGACAGGCGGGGCCGCCGCCGGCGTGGCTGCCGGCGGGCGTGCCAGGCCTCGCGCCGTGCCGCGGCGACTAGAATGTCATGCACATTGCTGTGTATGGATTCTTGTCTTCAAGGGACACGCGTGGCCATTCCGTATCTACGCCGTCTGACGGCCGTCAGCCGCAGCCCCCAGGCCAACAGGCACCTGGCTTACATCCTGACCTTCACCGCCGGCGCGGTCAACGCCGGCGGCTTCCTGGCCGTGCAGCAATACACCTCGCACATGTCCGGCATCGTCTCCATGATGGCCGATCATCTGGCGCTGGGCGGGGTGATCGTGGTGCTGCAGGGCCTGGCGGCGCTGCTGTCCTTTCTGGCCGGCGCCGCCAGCTCGGCCTTCCTGATCAACTTTGGGCGCCGCTCGCACCTGACCAGCGAATACGCGATGCCGCTGCTGTACGAAGCCGTGCTGTTGCTGGGCTTCGGCTTGCTGGGCGCCAACCTGGAAACGCTGCGCTGGTTCTACGTGCCGGGCACGGTCATGCTGCTTTGCTACATCATGGGTCTGCAGAACGCCATGATCACCAAGCTGTCGCGCTCCGAGATCCGCACCACGCATGTGACGGGCATGGTGACCGATATCGGCATAGAACTGGGCAAGCTGTTTTACTGGAACGTGGCCCAGGGCGATCCGGCCTCCATGCAGCCGGTGCGCGCGGACCGCAGCAAGCTTGTCGTGCTCACCGTGCTGGTGTCGCTGTTCTTCGTCGGCGGCGTGACGGGGGCATATTCCTTCTTCAACTTCGGGTTCGGCTCGACGGTGCCGCTGGCGCTGGTGCTCATGGTGCTGGCCGCCGTACCCATCGTGGACGACATCCGCAGTCTGCTGCCGCGCATGTAGGGCCTGTGCGCCCGCCGCCGAACTACAATGCCCTGCACCGATACACAGGAGGCAGACCAGGCATGGACGCGGAATTCTGGCTGGAGCGTTGGCGCGAAGGGCGCACGCATTTTCATCAATCGCGGGTCACGCCGCTATTGCAGAAGTATTGGCCGACGCTGGGCGTGCCCAAGGACGGCCGGGTGCTGGTGCCGCTTTGCGGCAAGTCGCTGGACATGGTGTGGATCGCGGCGCAGGGGCATTCCGTGCTGGGCGTCGAGCTGTCCGAGCTTGCGGTCGAGCAGTTCTTCGAAGAAAACGAACTCAAGCCGCTCACGCACGTGTCCGTCTATGGCAAGCACTACGTGGCGGGCAGCATCGAAATCATCTGCGGCGACATCTTCAAACTGGATGCGCAACTGCTGTCGCATTGCTTGGGCGCCTATGACCGCGCCGCGCTGGTGGCGTTGCCGGACACCATGCGCGCAGACTACGTGCGCCACGTCTACGGCAATCTGTCGCCCGCCTATCAGGGACTGCTGATCACGCTGGACTACCCGCAGGAAGAAATGGCGGGGCCGCCGTTCTCTGTCGTGGACAGCGAAGTGCAGAACATTTTTGCGGGCGTGTCGCCCGCCAGGATCATCGACCGCCGCGACATCCTGGAAAAGGAACCGAAGTTCCTGGCGGCCGGCGTCAGCCGGCTGGACACCGTGGTCTATCACCTGGGCGCGCAGGAATGAAGACGGCGCCCGCCTGAGCACAGGCGGGCGCCATGCTCTCAGGTCATCAGCCAGCCGCCGGCCACGTCCAGCACCTGGCCGGTGACGAAGCGGGCTTGATCCGACGCGAAGAACAGGCAGGCATCCGCTACTTCTTCCGGCGTACCCAGGCGGCGCAGCGCGGTTACCTGCGCAACCGCGTCATTGATTTCCTTGGGCACGGTTTTCAGCAAGGGCGTGCTGATGCGTCCAGGCGCCAGGGCGTTGACGGTGACCTGGTGCTCGCCCAGTTCGGCGGCCCAATGGCGCGTCAGACCGATCAGTCCGGCTTTGGTGGCCGCGTAATGCGCCGCCACGATGTCGCAATAGGCGCGGCCGGCCACGGAAGACATGTTGATCACGCGGCCCTGGCGCTCGCGCACCATGTGCGGCGTGGCCAGGTGCGTCATGTAGAACACGCTGTTCAGGTTGACGGCGACCACGTTCTCCCATTCCCTGGGCGGCATCTCCCAGACCTTCAGCGCGCGTCCATCGGTCTTCGGTGAAATGCCGACGTTGTTGACCAGGATGGTGGCCGGACCCTGCTCTGCGCTGATGCGTTCGTAGGCTGCCTGGCACTCCTCGAAGCGCGCGACGTCCGCGTGCACGAAGCAGGCTTCATGGCCGCGCTTGCGCAGTTCCTTTTCGTAAGCCTGCCCGCCCTGCGCATTGAAATCGATGAGACCCACGCGGCCGCCTTCCGCCAGGAAGCCTTCGACGATGGCCGAGCCTATGCCGCCGACCGCGCCCGTCACGATGGCCACCTGGTCCTTGAAGCGCCCGCTCATGCGGCCACCTTCAGCATGATCTTGCCGATGTGCTTGCTGCTTTCCATCAGCGCATGCGCCTGGGCCGCTTCCGCCAGCGGAAACACCTTGTGGATGCGCGGCAGGCATTGCCCCTGTTCCATCAGCGGCAACACTTTTTCCGCCAGCGCGCGGGTGATCGCTCCCTTGTCCTCGTCGGAGCGGGGGCGCAGGGTGGAGCCGGTGAATTGCAGGCGCTTGAGCATGATGGGCATGGCGTCGATCTCGGCCTTGCTGCCCTCCAGGAAAGCGATCTGCACCAGCCGGCCATTGAGCGCCAGCAGCCGCAGGTTCTTGTTGATGTAGGCGCCGCCCACCATGTCCAGTATCACGTCCACGCCCGCGCCGCCGCTGCCCTGGCGCACCGCCGCCTCGAAGTCGGCCTCGCGGTACAGCACGGCATGGTGCGCGCCGGCGGCCAGGCAGGCGTCGGCCTTCTCCTGGTTGCCTACCGTGGTCCAGACTTCGGCGCCGAAGGCGCGCGCCAGCTGGATCGCGGTCAGGCCGATGCCGCTGGAACCGCCGTGCACCAGGAAGCGTTCGCCGGCGGCCAGACGGGCGCGGTCGAACACATTGGTCCAGACGGTGTAGTAGTTCTCGGGGATGGCGGCGGCCGTCAACAGGTCCAGGCCGCGCGGCACGGGCAGGCAATGGCGTTCGTCCGCCAGGCAGTATTGGGCGTAGCCGCCGCCCGGCGTCAGCGCGCAGACCTGGTCGCCGACTTTCCAGAGGCTGGCGTCGGGCCCGGTGGCGACGACGGTGCCGGAAACCTCCAGCCCCAGGTGGGGCGAGGCGCCCGGAGGCGGCGGATAGGAGCCGGAGCGTTGCAGCACGTCGGGGCGGTTGACCCCGGCGTAGGCGACCTCGATCAGCACCTGGCGGCCGGCGGGGGCCTCCATGTCGCGTTCGGCCAGGCGCATGCAGTCGGGCGCGCCGCCCTGGCCGTGGTCGATGTATGTGCAGCGTAAAGACATAAGGAATCCTTGGTATCAATGGCCCAGGTAGGCCTTCTTCACATGCGGGTCGCTCAGCAGCTCCGCGCCAGTGCCGGTGCGTACGATGGCGCCGTTCTCCAGCACGTAGCCGCGGTCCGCCAGCCGCAGCGTGCGGAACACGTTCTGCTCCACCAGCAGCACGGTCACGCCGTGCGCGGTGACGCCGCGGATGATGTCGAACATCTGCTGCACCAGCAGCGGCGACAGGCCCAGCGAGGGCTCGTCGAACACCAGCAGCTTGGGATCGGCCATCATGCCGCGCGCGATCGCCACCATCTGCTGTTCGCCGCCGGAAAGCGAGCCGGCGTATTGGTTCAGGCGTTCCTGCACCCGCGGGAAGATACCCAGCACCTCGTCCAGCTTGCGTTGCACGATGGGGCGGGCGGCGCGCTTGTAAGAACCCATCAGCAGATTGTCGCGCACCGTGAAATGCGGGAACAGCTGGCGGCCTTCGGGAATCATGGTGATGCCCGCGTCGACGATGTCGTAGGGCTTGCGGTTGGTCAAGTCCTGGCCTTCGAACTCGACTTTGCCCTCCATGGCGGCGATGACGCCGCACAGCGTCTTCAAGGTGGTGGTCTTGCCGGCGCCATTGGCGCCGATCAGCGTGACGATCTCGCCCGCATGGACCTCGAAGTTCAGGCCGTTCAGGACCTGGCTCTTGCCGTAGCCCGAGGACAGATTCGAAACCTTAAGCATCCTGGTACTCCTTGCCCAAATAGGCCTCGATGACGGCGGGGTTCTCCACCACGTCCTTGGGCGCGCCGCTGACCAGCACCGCGCCTTCGTTCAGCACGATGATGCGGTCGGACAGCGCCATGGTGGCCTGCATCATGTGCTCGATCAGCAGCACCGATACGCCGGAATCTCGGATGCGGCGGATCATCTGGATCGACTTCTCGATGTCGGTCGGGTTCAGTCCCGCCATCACCTCGTCCAGCAGCAGGATGCGCGGCTTGATCGCCAGCGCGCGGGCGACCTCCAGGCGCTTCATGCCGCCCACGGTCAGGTTGCGCGCCTCGATGTCCAGGTACTTCACCAGGTCGGTCTGCTCGGCGACCTTCAGCGCGATCTGCTCGGCTTCGTCACGGTTCGACGTGCGGATGAAGGCGCCCAGCATGATGTTCTCCAGCACGGTCAGGCCGGTGAACGGCTTGGCGATCTGGAAGGTGCGGCCCAGCCCCTGGTGCGCGAATTCGTCGGGCGTCTTGCAGGTGACCCAGTTGCCTTGCGCGTCCAGCATGGTGATGCCGCCCTTGTCCGGCGACAGGAAGCCCGACAGCAGGTTGAAAACCGTGGTCTTGCCCGCGCCGTTGGGGCCTATCATGCCCAGGATCTCGTTCTGGTTCAGCGTCAGCGACACGTCGTTGGTGGCGCGCAGGCCGCCGAAGCTTTTGAATAGCTTGTCGGCCTTGAGCACCGGCTGGTCCGTGCGTTCGGCGCCGTGCAGGCGCAGTTCATCGGCCAGCTTGAGCTTGGCGCGGGGCGCGCCCAGATAGGGCAGGCGCGATAGCCAGCGCTCGATGGCCGGGCCGAAGGCGCCGGCCAGGCCGCGCGGAATGGTCAGCACCACCGCTACCAGGATCAGGCCGTAGATCAGCCCGTGCATGCCGTTGCCCACGCTGCTGAGCCAGCCGCGCGCCAGTTCGGCGATGGGCAGCACCAGGAAGGTGCCGGCGATGGGGCCGGCCACCGTACCCAGCCCGCCAATCAGCGCGAACATGGCCACCTGGATCGACAGCTCCAGCGAAAACGCCGAACTCGGGTCCACGAAGGTCAGGTAGGTGATGTGGAAGGTGCCGATGATGCTGGTCAGCATGGCGGACACGACCGCGGCGATGATCTTCATGCGCACGGTATGGATGCCGACCGCCAGCGCCGCGTCCTCGCGTTCGCGGATTGCGATCAGGTAATGGCCGATGCGCGACTTGCGGATGTACCAGGAGGCCCAGGTCACCAGCAGGAACAGGCCGAAGGCGATGATCACGTAATTGACCTTCTCGCGGAACACGATCCAGGTCCAGCCTATGTTCAGCGGCAGGCTGATGCCGCTGGAGCCGCCCGTCCAGCTTTCTTCGTGGATCACCAGGAGGCGCACCACTTCCAGGATCGCGATGGTGGCCAGCGCGAAGAACGGGCCGCGCAGCCGCAGCGTGGGGTAGCTGATGAGGATGGCGACCGCGCCCGAGATCGCCGCGCCCGCCAGCATGCCGAACCACGGCGAAATGCCGAAGTTCTGCGTCAGCAGCGTGGCGGTATAGCCGCCGATGCCGTAGAACACGGCGTGGCCCAGCGATAGCTGGCCGGCGTAGCCGCCGACGATGTTCCAGGCCACGGACAGGGCCGAGAACACGAACAGCAGGACGAACAGGTTGGTCCAGAAGGGCGTGCCCATGATCACAGGCACAAGGAACATCGCAATCAGCAGGATGAGGCTGACGTAGGTCTTGGGGTGTCGGATATCGGGAAACACATCTCGCTCCTTGTTGCTCTGATCACTCTGTGCCGACGCCGAACAGGCCGTTCGGACGCAGCACCAGGATCAAGAGGAAGATCCCGAAATAGACGACCTCTTTCAGGTCGGGGGCGATGTAGAAGCCAGCCAGCGTGTCCACGATGCCGATGATCATGGAGCCGGCCACCGCGCCGTACAGGCTGCCCAGGCCGCCCAGCACCACGATCACGAAGGCCGTCAGCACGAAGTACGTGCCCACGGTGGGAAACACCGGATACTGCGGCGCCAGCAGGCCGGCGGCGATGCCGACAAAGGCCGTGCCCAGGCCGAAGGCGATGGCGTAGACGTTGTTGACGTTCACGCCCATCAGGGTGGCGGCGTAGCGGTGCTGCGCCACGGCCCGCAGCGCGCGGCCCAGGTAGGTGCGGTGCATGAACAGGTGCAGCAGCACCGCCAGGGTCAGGCCGATCACGAAGGTGACGAGCTGCCCGGTCACCATCGAATAGGGGCCGATGTCGATGGCGTTCGTGCCCAGTTCCACCGGCGCGCGATAGACGTTGGCGCCGAATATGACCAGGGCGAGATTCAGCAGGATGGTGGACACGCCCACCGTGGCGAAGATCTGGATATGCTGGTCGGCGTTGAGCAGCGGCTGGATGATGCCTTTCTGCGTCAGCGCGCCCAGCGCGAACAGGATGACGGCGACGGGCACCAGGCCGGCATAGGGGTGCACGCCGAATTGCGCCGCGATCAGATAGACCATGTACATGCCTATCATCAGGAACTCGCCGTGCGCGAAGTTCACGACGCGCACCACGCCGAAGATCAGCGTCAGCCCCAGGCTGATGATGGTGTACGCGCCGCCCAGCAACAGGCCGTTGATGACCAGTTGAATGAATAGTTCCATGTTGCAACCTCTTAGAGCGGGTAGCGGCCCCGGCCCGGCCGTGTTGTCGGCCGGACCGGGGCGCGCGGACCCCGGGATACGTCAGGCGCCCCCGAGCGCCTGAGCACTGGCGTGGCGCTTATTTCTTGAAGACCGGCTTGCCGAGTGCGAGGTTGCTGGGCGCGATGGTGACCAGCTTGCCGTCCTGCCACTGCATCACGTAGAACGTGGATGCATTGTTCTGGCCGTCTTCGCCGAAGTCGAAGGCCCAGCCGTTGGCGGTCTGGCCGGCCGGCTTTTTGTAGGCCAGGACGGCGGCGCGGATCTTGTCCTTATCCGTGGACTTGGCGTTGCCGATGGCTTCGAAGAAGGCCTTGGCGCCGACGTAGTTGGTCAGGCTGTGGCCGGATTGGGGATCGCTCTTGTAGGTGGCCTTGTAGGCTTCGAGGAACTTGTCCAGGCCGGGCGCGCCTGCGGGATTGATGGAGGATTGCGGGAAGTCCAGGTCGAACACGCCGTTCATGTCGGCGCCCACGGCCTTGGCCGTGTCCGCCAGCGAATAGCCGCCGCCCGCGCCGATCACGACCTTGGGCTTGAAGCCCGCGGCGCGCGCCTGGCTGAAGAACAGGATGGCGTCGTTCTGGTAGGCCGTCTGCAGCACCACGTCGACCTTGGCGCCCTTCAGGCGCAGGATCAACGAGGACAGGTCGACGGTCTTGGCCGAGTACGGCAGCACTTCCGCGACCGTATAGCCCAGTTCCTGCGCGCGTTTTTTCTCGGTGGCGGCCACGTCGGTGCCGTAGGGGCCGTCCTCGTGGATGATGCCGATCTTGATGTCCTTGGGGTTCAGCCCCATGCCCGGCGCGATGGTGTCGTGCAGCGCGTTGACCACCGACACGCCGTACAGCGCGGTGTTGGGGTTGCTGCGGAACAGGTACTTGTAGCCGCGGGTGGTGATCTTGTGCGCGGTGGCGCCCAGTTCGAAATAGGGCACGCCGGCCAGCTCGGTCACGGGCGAGGCCGCGTAGGAAATGCCGGAAGCGTAGCTGCCGAACACGCCGACCACGTTGGAGGAAATCAGGCGCTTGGTTTCCGACACGGCTTGCGTCGGATCGACGGCGTCGGCCTTGATGATTTCGATCTTCTCGCCGTTGACCCCGCCCGCGGCGTTGATTTCATTGACGGCCAGCTCCAGGCCGCGATAGCTCTCTTGTCCCAGGAGCGCGAGCGCGCCGCTGAACGGGAAGAGGGCGCCTACCTTCATGTCGGCCGCTGCGGTGCCGCTTGCCAGCGCGCCGCATACGCCCAGCGCCAAAGCAATTTTGTTGAACTTGAACACTGTCTACGCTCCTTTGTCGGTATGGGATGCGGACTTTCTTGTTTGGTCCGTTTTTTTGAATATATGATATATCGGCCGGGCGGGTAGCAAACCCCGCCTTGGATTCTAGTGGGGGCCGTAACCCGCCGAATCGGGGAATTCCCTAAAGCCGCATGAATAAAGACTTAGCGGGCTGACGTCGAGCAAATCCAGGTGCTTTTGCTACTTCGGGATGACACTTTTCGATGTACGGCCCGGTTGCAATAAACGTCATAAGCTGGCAGTTTTTTTCATATATCGTATATCATCAATCGGCCGTTTTTCATAAGAATCAGGAGACAGAGGCATGTTCGAGGAAGTGGATTTCGCCGGGAAAAAGGTGCTCATCACCGCCGGCGCGGACGGGCTGGGCCTGGAGATGGCGAAGGTGTTCCGCCATGCCGGCGCCTCCGTGTTCGTATGCGATGTGAACCAGGAGCGCTTGGCCGCGCTGCCGGCCGAATTGCCTGGCGTGCATGCGGCCCTGGCCGACGTCTCGGACGAAGACAGCGTCGCCGCGCTGTTCGATCAGGTCCGCGCCAAGCTGGGCGGCCTGGACATCCTGGTCAACAACGCCGGCGTGGCCGGTCCCACTGGCTACGTCGAAACCCTGTCCAAGGCGGACTGGGACCGCACGCTGGCCGTGAACATCACCGGACAGTTCCTGTGCGCGCGCCAGGCCATCGGCCTGCTCAAGGAGTCCAAGGCCGGCGTGATGATCAACCTGTCGTCCGCGGCCGGCCATCTGGGCTTTGCCGGGCGCTCGGTTTATTCCGCCTCGAAGTGGGCAGTGATTGGCTTCACCAAATCCCTGGCCATCGAACTGGGTCCCTATGGCATCCGCGTCAACGCCATCCTGCCGGGCGCGGTGGAAGGGCCGCGCATCCGCGCCGTGATCGCGGCGAAGGCGGATACGCTGGGCCGTCCGGTGGAGGAGATTGCCGCGCAGTACGAGAACCAGGCCGCGCTGGGCCGCATGGTCACGGCGCGCGATATCGCCAACATGGTGCTGTTCAACGCCAGCGAGGCCGCCCGCAGCGTCTCGGGGCAGGCCATCGTGGTGGACGGCTTCACACAGAAGCTTTACTGATGGACGCCGGGTCCAAGGCGCAGCGCGCCGCCATCATCGGAACCGGCCTGATCGGCCAGGGCTGGGCCATCGTGTTCGCCCGCATGGGCTGGGAAGTGCGCCTGTATGACGTCAACGCCGCAATGCTGGCCGAAGCCCGCGGCCTGATCCTGCAGCAGCTGCGCGAACTTGAAGCCCAGGGCTTGCTGCAGGACGCCGAGGCCATAGGCGGGCGCGTCCATGTGGCAAGCAACCTGGCCGATGCCTTGAAGGGCGCCAGCTACATCCAGGAGAACTCGCCCGAAAACGTCGAGATCAAGCGGGCGCTGTTTGCCGAACTGGACGCGGCGGCCGAACCCGACGCGATCATCGGCAGTTCCACGTCCAGCATCCCCGCCAGCGAATTCACCGGGCACCTGGCCGGGCGCCACCGCTGCCTGGTGGCGCACCCGGTGAATCCGCCGTACCTGATCCCGGTGGTGGAACTGTGCCCCGCACCCTGGACCAGCCCGCAGGCCGTCGATTCCGCCCGCGCCGTCATGGCCGGCATCGGCCAGAAGCCGGTGCTGGTGCGGCGCGAAATCGAAGGCTTCATCCTCAACCGCCTGCAGGGCGCGCTGCTGCACGAGGCGTTCCGCCTGGCCAGCGCGGGCATCGCCAGCGCCGAGGACATCGACGCCACGGTGAAGGACGGCCTGGGCCTGCGCTGGTCGTTCATGGGGCCGTTCGAAACCATAGACCTCAACGCGCCGGGCGGCATCGCCGACTATTGCGCGCGCTACGGCGGGCTGTACCAGTCCATCGGCGCGACCCAGGGCGAACCCGTCGCCTGGGACGGCGCGCTGGTCGAAGCGCTGTCGGAGGAACGCCGCGGCTTGCTGCCGCAGGAAGATCTTGCCAAGCGCCGCTTCTGGCGCGATGAAAAACTGATGCGCCTCATGCGCCATAAACAGGACAACGGAGACAACAATGGCTAAGCCCAAGCAGAAAGTCATCATCACTTGCGCCGTGACGGGCGCCATCCACACGCCCAGCATGTCGCCGCACCTGCCGGTAACCGCCGACGAGATCGCGGAGGCTGCCATCGGCGCGGCCAAGGCGGGCGCGGCGGTGCTGCACCTGCATGCGCGCGATCCGCAGACCGGCAAGCCGTCGCAGGATCCGGCGCTGTTCAAGCCCTTCCTGGAGCGGATCAAGCGGGAAACGGACGCCATCATCAACATCACCACCGGCGGCAGCCCGCATATGACGGTGGAAGAGCGCATGCGCCCGGCCACCACCTTCAAGCCGGAACTGGCGTCCCTGAACATGGGGTCCATGAACTTCGGCCTGTACCCCATGCTGGGCCGCTTCAAGGAGTTCAAGCACGACTGGGAGCGCGAGCATCTGGAGAACAGCCGCTCGCTGGTGTTTCGCAATACCTACCAGGACATCGAATCGATCCTCGCACTGGGCAACGCCAACGGCACCCGCTTCGAGTTCGAGTGCTACGACATCAGCCACCTGTACAACCTGGCCCATTTCGTGGACCGCGGCCTGGTCAAGTCGCCGCCCTTCATCCAGTCGGTATTCGGCATCCTCGGCGGCATCGGCCCGCACCCCGAAGACCTGATGCACATGAAGCGCACGGCCGACCGCTTGTTCGGCAACGACTATGAGTGGTCGATCCTGGGCGCCGGCCGCGGCCAGATCCCGCTGGCCACCATAGGCGCGGCCATGGGCTCGAACGTGCGGGTGGGGCTGGAGGATTCGCTGTGGATCGGCCCGGGCGAGATGGCGCAATCCAATCAGGTGCAGGTGGAGCGCATCCGCACCATCCTGGAGGCGTTGAACCTGGAAATCGCCACGCCCGCAGAAGCGCGCGCCAAGCTGGACTTGAAGGGCAAGGACAACGTGGCGTTCTGATGCGGCCAGGGGCCGGCCGCTATCCGGCTCCTTGTCGCGTCAGGCGCGGCGGCGCAGCGCGGCAGCCAGCGTGTCGGTGTCGAGCGCGCGGTCGAAGTTGGCGGCGTGGCGGGCCTTCAGGCTCAGCTCCGCAGCCAGCCGCAGTTCCGCGTCGTCCGGCATGTCGGCCGCACCCAGTTCGCGCAAGGTGGTGGGCAGGCCCACCAGGGCATACCAGCGGGTCAGCTCGTCCAGCATGCCGTCCGTCCGGCTTTCCAGGTCCAACTGCACCAGCAGGCCGACCGCCACCTGCAGGCCATGCGGGGCGCTCGCCACGCCGCTGATCTTGGGCAGTCCGCGCGTCAGCGCGTGGGCGATGGACAGGCCGCCGCTTTCGAAACCGAGGCCGCTCATGAGGATCATCGCTTCCACCACGCGTTCAAAGGCCGGCGTAGGCTGGCCGCTGCCGGCAACCGCCACGGCATCCGCGCCGTCGGCCAGCAGGGTGCGCAGGCAGCCGTCGGCGATGAACTGGGCGGTGAGAGGCGGCGCGCCGTCATACATGTTGCGGCCGCCGTTGCGGCCGCATTGCTCTGCCTCGAATTTCTTCGAGACCGCGTCGCCCAGCCCGGCGAGAAAGAAATTCGCCGGCGCGGTGGCGATGACGGCGGTATCGACCAGCACGATGGTGGGGTTGAACAACATGTGCTCCACCGCCAGGAGGTTGTGATGGGCGTCGTACAGGACGTAGTTCTTGCTGGTCGGCGCGTCGTTGGACGCGACGGTCGGCACGGTGATGAGATGGCAGTGCGAGGACTTGGCCACCGCCTTGCCCGCGTCCAGCGCCTTGCCGCCGCCCACCGCGATGACCATGTCGATGCCGGCCGGCGCGGCCTGCGCGCGCAATTGCGTGATCGCGGCCGGCGTCAGGTCGCCTTCGACCATCAGCGGTATCAGCGACACGTTTTGCGCCGCGCACAAGGCTTCGATTCTTGGCCCCAGCACGCCATGCACGTAACTGTCGATGACCAGGGCCGCGCGGCGGCCGAACAGGGCTGCGTACTGTCCCAGGGTGTCCAGGGCGCCGGCGCCCTGGATGTAGCGGCTGGGCGCGCCAAAAATCTTCAGCATCGGATTTTCCTTCGGGTTTGCCTATTTGCGGGCAGCAGGGGGGCGGTAGTCGAGTTCCTTTTCGCGCTCGACCAGCCAGTCGATCATGATCTTGCCGCCCCAGACCAGATCGGCCTGGATGGCTTGCCTGGCGGCTTCGGAGTCGCGCGCTTCCAGGGCTTCCAGTACCGCTTCGTGGCGGTGCTCGTTCTGCGAATAGTCCAGGCCCGAGGTCTTGACGTGGAACACCTTGAGGATGGGGCCGGTGATCACCCAGAACGATTCCACCGTGGCGCGCAGGATGGGCTTGTTGCTGGCTTCCAGGATGGCGAAGTGGAATTTGCGGTTCAGGTAGCTGGCGCGCTTGGGATCGCTGGCGGTGCAGGAGATGAAGTCCCGCTGCAGCGCGATCAGGTTGTCCAGTTGCTTGCGCGTGATGTGCTGGGCGGCCTCGGCCGCGCCCATGCCTTCCAGGTGGAAGCGGATCTGCTGGATTTCACGCAGCTTTTCCGAATTGACGTAAGGCACGTAGACCGCGGTGGCCGCCTGCATTTCCAGGCCTTGCTCGCTGATCAGCCGGAAGATGGCCTCGCGTACAGGCGTGATGGAGACGCCCATTTCCTGGGCCAGTTCGCCAATGATCAGGCGTTCGCCGGGTTCGTACTGCCCGTTGATCAGGGCATTGCGGATTTCGTTGTAGACCCTGACGGAGAGGTTCTCTTTCTTGACCGGTTTAAGGCTGGACATGACAGGCTCAGGCTTGCTGTATTGATGGGGGCGGGTGGATTCGGGATGAATTCTATCCCGCCATGGCAAATTCGAGCGCGATGGGTATATTATATATCATATATCCTAACAGCGAAAAGGAAGCGCCATGAGGAGTGACAGGGAGGTCCCCACCGAAGGGGAGGTCGGGCTGCTGCGGGAAAAGGCCCGCCACATCCGGCTGGAGACCATCAGGTTGATCGAGATCGCCAAGGTCGGGCATTACAGCTCGGTGTTCTCGTGCGCGGAAATCTTCGCCGCGCTGTACTACGACGTGATGCGGCTGCGTCCGGGCGAGCCTCAGTGGCCCGACCGCGACCGCTTCCTGATGGGCAAGGGCCATGCGGCGGTGGGCCTGTTCCCGGTGTTGGCCGACCATGGCTTCATTGCCCGCGAACTGCTGGACGGCTACACGCGCCTGGGCAGCCCGCTGGGGGACCATCCCGACATGAGCAAGGTGCCGGGCGTGGATTTCAGCTCGGGTTCCATCGGCCATGCCTTGTCCAATGGCGTGGGCATGGCGGTGGGCGGGCGCATGAGCGGGCGCGACTTCAACGTCTTCGTGCTGCTGGGCGATGGCGAGATGCAGGAAGGCCAGGTCTGGGAGGCGGCGCTCTTTGCCGCCCACAACCGCCTGTCGCGCCTGGTCGCCATCATCGACCGCAACGGCTACCAGCTGGACGGCAAGGTCGACGACGTCATGGGCGTGGAATCGCTGAAGGAAAAATGGCAGGCCTTTGGTTGGGAGGTGCACGAAGTGGACGGCCATGACCTGGCGGAACTGACCGCCTTGCTGCGCCGCCTGCGCGCGGACGAATCGCGCGCCAGGCCGGCCTGCGTGATCGCAAAGACCATCAAGGGCAAGGGCGTCTCCTACATGGAAACCGAGCCGGGCTGGCACCTGGGCTACCTGGCGCCGCAAGATGCGCAAAGCGCCGTCGAAGAAATCCTTTCCCGCGAGATCTGAATGGCACAGGCACAAGTTCTCTCTCCCGATTCCTGGCAGTACCGCGCACTGAACGCGGTGAACCCCGGGCTGTCCTATCTTTCCGACGCGCTGATCGAATTGGCTGCGGCCGGCCATCCGGTGGTCGCGGGTTCGGCCGACCTGCAGTACTCCAACGGCCTGAACCGTTTTGCCCAGGCCTATCCCGACCGCTATGTGCAGTTCGGCATTTCCGAGCAGAACATGGTGTCGGCCGCGGCAGGCCTGGCGACCACGGGCATGATGCCCTTCGTCGCGACCTTCGCGTCCTTCCTGGGTCTTCTGTGCTGCGAACAGATCCGCATGGACGTGGCGTATACCAAGCTGCCCGTGCGCCTGATCGGCCACCACACCGGCATCAGCCTGGGCTTTTACGGCACCTCGCACCACGCCACCGAAGATATCTCGACGATGCGGGCGCTGGCGGGCCTGACGGTGGTTTCGCCTGCCGACGGTCCGCAGCTGGCATCCGCCATCAAGGCATCGGTGGACTGGCCCGAGCCGATCTACTTCCGCATCGGCCGCGGCCGCGACCCGCAGGTTTACGAAGATGGCGTGCCGTTCGAGTTCGGCCGCGCCATCGTCCATTCCAGCGGCTCGGACCTGAACATCATCGCCTGCGGCATCACCGTGCACGCGGCCCTGGCCGCCGCCGAGCAGCTGCGCGGTGAAGGATTGTCGGTGGGCGTGATAGACATGCCCACTATCAAGCCCCTGGACCGCGACGCCGTGCTGGCCGCGGCAGGCAAGTCCCGCGTGCTGATGACGGTGGAAGAGCACAACGTGCTGGGCGGGCTGGGCTCGGCCGTGGCCGAGGTGCTGGCCGACGCGGGCACAGGCACGCGCCTGCGCCGCCATGGCGTCTACGATGAATACAGCCTGATCGCGCCGCCCACCACCCTGTATGCGCACTACAAGCTGGACGCGGACGGCATCGCCGACGTCGCGCGCGCCACGCTCCGGCCCTGAGACATGGAGACAGACATGAAGGAAATCACCGGCACCACGCGCCTGTTCGGCATCCTGGCCGATCCCATCCACCACGTGAAGACGCCGCAGCGCATGAACGAGCATTTCGCCGCCATCGGCTTCGACGGCGTGTGCGTGCCGTTCCACGCCCGGCCGGACAACCTGGCGGAGGTGGTCGCCGGGCTGCGGCGGCTGGAGAACCTGGGCGGCGTCATCGTCACGGTGCCGCACAAGACCGCGATACTGGACCTGGTGGACGACGCCACCCCCGTGGCGCGCAAGATCGGCGCGGCCAACGTGGTGCGCCGCGAGGCCGACGGCAAGCTGGTGGCGCACATGCTGGACGGCGAGGGATTCGTGCGCGGCCTGCAAAGCGCGGGCGTGTCGCCGCAGGGCAAGAGCGCCTATCTGGCGGGGGCGGGCGGCGCGGCCAACGCTATCGGTTTCGCGCTGGTCCAGGCCGGCGTGTCGCGGCTGACCATCGCCAATCGCACCACGGCCAAGGCCGAGGATCTGAAGGCGCGCATCCTGTCGCTGCATCCCGGCGCCCGGATCGATGTGGGTACGGCCGACCCCTCGGGGCATGACCTGGTGGTCAACGGCACTTCGCTGGGCATGAAGCCGGACGATGCCTTGCCGCTGGACGCCAGCCGCATGACGCCGGACCAACTGGTCTGCGAAGTCATCATGCAACCCAAGGACACGGCCTTGCTGTTGGCGGCGCAGGCTCGCGGCTGCAAGGTGCACTACGGCGCGCCGATGCTGGCCTGCCAGATCGAGCTGATGGCGCAGATGCTGGGCGTGGCGGCGGACCAGCCGGCCGGCGCAGGACGCTGACGGGTATGAGCGACTACGACTTCATCATTGCCGGGGGCGGCACGGCGGGCTGCATCCTGGCCAACCGCCTGAGCGCCGACGGCAAGTACCGCGTGTTGATGCTGGAGGCCGGGCATGAAGCCCGCAGCATGTGGATCTCGATTCCGGCGGGCTTTTCCAAGCTGCTGGTGAACCCGGAATACAACTGGCGCTTCGCCACCGAGCCGGAAGACAACGTCCATGGCCGCACCATCGCCGTGCCGCGCGGCAAGGGCGTGGGCGGGTCGACGTTGATCAACGGCATGATCTACGTCCGAGGCCAGCCGCAGGATTACGACGGCTGGGAGGCCGCGGGCGCCACCGGCTGGGGCTACAGCCAGGCCGAGCGCATCTTCCGCAAGATCGAATGCTACGAACCCGGCGACGCCAGCCGCGGCAAGAACGGTCCCATGCATCTGGAAGAAGTCGCCGAACGCTTTCCCATATCGGACGCCTTCCTACAGGCGGCGCAGGAAGACGGCCAGCCATTGAATCCCGACTACAACGGCGGCAGCCAGGAGGGCGTGGGCTACTACCAGGTGCTGCAGCACCGGGGCAGGCGCTGGAGCGTGGTGGACGGCTACCTGAAACCCGCTTCCGGCCGCAAGAATCTCACCGTAGAATGCGGCGCGCACGTGACGCGGCTGGTGTTCGAGGGCAAGCGCTGCGTGGGCGTGGCCTACCGCAAGAATGGACAGGAGCACATCGTGCGCGCGCGGCGCGAGACGCTGCTGTGCATGGGCGCGGTGCAGTCGCCGCAACTGCTGGAGCTGTCCGGCGTAGGCAATCCCGCCTTGCTGCAAGCGTTCGGCATCGCACCGGTGCTGGCGCAGCCGCAGGTCGGTGAAAACTATATCGACCACTTTGCCACGCGCATGAACTGGCGAGTGAAAGGCACGGTGACGCTGAACGAGATGTCGCGTGGGTGGCGTCTGGCGCAGCAGGTGGCGCGCTACTACGCCAGCCACAAGGGCATCCTGACCCTGGGCACGGGACTGGTGCACGGCTTCGTGAAAAGCGCGCCGGACCTGCCGACGCCCGACGTGCAGTACTTCTTCGTGCACGCCAGCTACGCCAACGCGGCCGAACGCATCCTCGACCGGCATCCTGGCATGACGATAGGCGTGGCGCAGCTGCGGCCCGAGTCGGTCGGATCCATCCACATCAAGTCCGCGGACCCGCAGGCGGGGCCGGCGATCCGGCCCAACTTCCTGTCGGCCCAGGTGGACCGTGACAGCCTGGTGGGCGGCATGCTGGCGGCCCGGCGCATCGTCGGCCAGCCGGCCATGCGGCGCTATGTCGAATCGGAGATCAGCCCCGGCGCGGCGGTGGACAGCTACGACGAATGGCTGGACTTCGCGCGGCACAACGGCCAGACCATCTACCACCCCATAGGCACCTGCCGCATGGGTTCCGATGCCGCAGCCGTCACTGACGTGCGCTTGCGCGTGAACGGCCTGTCCGGCCTGCGCGTGGTGGATGCCTCGGTGATGCCGAAGATGGTGTCCGGCAATACGCAGGGCGCTGTCATGATGGTGGCCGAGCGGGGGGCCGAGATGATCCTGGAGGACGCGGCGCAGGCCTAGCCGTACCCTCATTGGAAAAAGGCGCACGGGGCCAACCGGTCCGTGCGCCTTTGCACTTCAGCGGATGAGGAAGCCGGCGCCGACGGGGTCGTTCTTGTCGATCACCCAGCGCGCCGTGCCCAGGATGCTGGCCGTGCCCTTGACCGTGGGACGCACGGCGCGGGTGCCGTTCAGGTCCACCTCGCCCAGCAGGCAGCCTTCGAACACGCCGCTGCCCAGCAGGCCTTCCGACTTGATCGGCTGGTTCAAGCCCATCTTGCCGCGCGCTTCGAACATGGCCATCATCGCGCTGGTGCCGGTGCCGCCGGGCGAACGGTCCAGCTGGCCGGCGCTGAAAACGTGCACGTTCTTGTAGAACGCGCCTTCGATGGTCGGCTGGTGCCAGAAGGTGATGAAGTTCAGGTTGTTGATGTGGGCCTCGGTCGGGTGCTGGATGCGGTGGCGGGCATTGAGCTGGTCGCGCACGATCAGGCCCATGCGCGACAGCTCCGTGCCGTTGTCCGGCGAGATGCGCAGGTCGCAGCCCGACAGGTCGACGATGCCGAAGTAATTGCCGCCCCAGACGATGTCGGCCGACAGCTTGCCGTAGCCGGGCAATTCCACCGGAATGTCCTGCGCGGCCACGTAGGCAGGCACGTTCTCGAAGCGCGTCCACAGCACGTTGTCGCCCTCGGAAGCCACTTCCGACACGACCAGGCCGGCGGTGGTTTCAAAGCGGATCTTGGTGATGCAGTCCTTGCCGCGGGGCACCAGGCCGTTGGCCACCATGGCCATGCTGACCGCGATGGTGCCGTGGCCGCACATGTGCGAATACTCGGTGCCGTCGATGTAGATCAGGCCCGCGTCGTATTCGGGGCTGGACGGCGGCGTGAGGAACACGCCGAACATGTCCTTGTGGCCGCGCGGCTCGCGCATCAGCGCCTTGCGCAGCCAGTCGTAGTTCTGCTCCAGGAAGGCGCGCTTCTCCAGGATGGTGGAGCCGGCGGGGTAGGGGATGCCGCTATGCACGATGCACAGGGGCTCGCCTTCGGTATGGGTATAGATGACATCGAACGCGTCTTGCTTGCGCATGACTGTGGCTCCAGACAGTAGGGTAGGGAAGAAAGGTTACTTGCCGCGTTCGGACAGCATGTCCAGCCCGACGGTCAAATCCAGGATGACGATGGCGATCACCGCAACCACGATCGTGGCGCCCGATACGGCTGCGATGGTCGGATCTATCGTGTATTGCACGTAGTTGAAGAGCTTCACGGGGATGGTGTTCAAGTCCGCCGTGGTGTTGAAAATCGACAGCTCCACGTTGATCCAGGAAGAGATGAACGCGAAGATCGAACCGGTGACGATGCCTGGACGGATCTGCGGCAGCACCACCAGGAAGAAGGTCGTCCACGGGTTCGCGCCCAGGTCGGCCGAGGCTTCTTCCAGCGCGCGCTGCTCCGGCGTCAGCAGGGTCAGCGTGGACCGCAGCACGAAGGGCGCGATGATGACGATGTGCCCGATCAGCAGGGACAGGAAGCTGCGCGTCAGGCCGAAGTACGCGCCGTATTGCAGCAGCGCCGCGCCCAGCACGATGTGCGGCAGCACCAGCGGCGACATCAGCACCGAGGTCAGCGCGGCCTTGCCCGGGAACTCGTAGCGCGCCACCGCCAGCGCGGCCGGCACCGTCAGCAGCACGGCCGCGGCCGTGGCCGCCAGCGCCAGCACCGTGCTGGTCGTGAACGCGGCGACGTAGCCGGCCTCGATCAGCAGCGTGCGGTACCACTCCAGCGTGAAGCCCTTGGGCGGAAACGCCAGGTAGGGCGTGGACGTGAACGAGGAACCCAGGATCACCACCAGCGGCAGGGCCAGGTAGGCCAGTACCCCCAGGGCGACCAGGCGGATCAGGTTGCGGGCGATCATCGCGCGGCTCCCGGCAGGACGGCGGCGCGGTTGGCAAGCGCCACCAGGATCAGGGTGAACACCAGCAGCACCATGCTCAGCGCGCCGCCGTAATGGAAGTCGAACACCGTGCTGTACTGCTGGAAGATCAGCATCGACAGCACCGACACACGTCCCCCCGACAGCAGCGCAGGCGTCACGTAGGCGCTGACGGCCAGGGTGAAGACCATGATGGCGCCGGACACCACGCCGGGCAGGGTCAGCGGCCAGGTGATGTGGAAGAAGGTCGCCGTGGGACTTGCGCCCAGGTCGGCCGAAGCCTGCTCGCAGGCGGGATCGACCCGCGCCAGCGCATTGCCCACCGCCAGCACCACGAAGGGCAGCAGCACGTAGACCATGCCGATCAGGATGCCCAGCTCGGTGCCGATGAAACGCATCGGACGGTCGGCGATGCCCGCGCCCACCAGGGCCTGGTTGACCAGCCCGTTGCGGCCCAGCAGCACCATCCAGCCGAAGGCGCGCACGATATTGCTGGTGAACAGCGGCACCACCAGCAGGATCACGCAGAAGCGCCGCCAGGCCTGCCAGCGCACCACGCGTACCAGATACCAGGCCAGCGGATAGCCCAGGATCACGCAGGCGACCGTGGTGAAGAACGCCAGCCGGAAGGTCACCAGGATCACGTCCCAGTGGTACTGGTCGCCCAGCACGCGCAGGTATTGCTGCGGAGTCAGGGTCAAACCATCGGCGCCGCCGGTGATGCTGGCCAGCGCCACCACCGCCAGCGGCGCCAGGAAGAAGGCCGCGAAGAACAGCACGGGAGCCGCCAGCAGCAGGCCAGGCGAACGCCAGGCGCGCGCGTTCATGGCCGTTCACCGATCAGGTGCAGGTGTTCCGGCGCGAAAGCCAGGCGCGCCGCGGCGCCCGGGCCCAGCCCCGACGGCGCAATGCCGCCGTGGCGCGCCACCAGGACCTGTCCGCCGATGTCCACGTGGATCATGCAGTGGCTGCCCACGTTGATGACGTCGGTGACCGTGCCGTTCAGCGCAAGCGCCGCCGATTCATCGGCCAGGCGCAGATCCTCGGGCCGCAACACCGCCACGCCGCGCGCGGGCGCGGCCTTGCCCGGGAACGGCACGCGCAGTCCCTGGGCATCCAGCTGCAGCACATCGCCGTTGGCGGTGTACGGCATGAAGTTGGCGTCGCCGATGAACTCGGCCACGAAGCGGGTGGCGGGATGCCGGTAGATCTCGGTCCCGCCGCCCACCTGTTCGATCTTGCCCGCATGCATGACCACCACCCGGTCGGCCATGGTCATGGCTTCTTCCTGGTCGTGCGTGACGAAGATGAAGGCGATGCCCAGCTTGGCCTGCAGGTGCTTGAGTTCCAGCTGCATGCGCTTGCGCAGCTTCAGGTCCAGCGCCGACAGCGGTTCGTCCAGCAACAGCAGCTTGGGCTGGTTCACGATGGCGCGCGCCAGCGCCACGCGCTGCTGCTGGCCGCCGGACATTTCGCGGGGATAGCGCGGACCGAAGTCCGCCAGGCCCACCATGTCCAGCGCCGACCGGGCGCGCCCGGCCGCTTCCTGCTTCGACGCGCCCTGGCGCCGCGGGCCATAGGCCACGTTTTCCAGCACGTTCATGTGCGGAAACAGCGCATAGTTCTGGAACACCGTGTTCAGCGGCCGATGGTGCGCGGCCAGGCGGCTGATGTCCTGGCCTTCAATCAGGATGCGGCCCGATTCGGGCCTGAGGAATCCGGCGATCGAACGCAGCAGGGTGGTCTTGCCGCAGCCGCTGGGACCAAGCAGGGCCACGAACTCTCCCTGTTGGATCTCCAGATCGATGCGGTCCAGCGCCTGATAGGCGCCAAAGCGCATCGACACGCCTTCAATGGTAAGCAAAGCGGACATGTTCTATCCCGGTCTAGCGCTTGCGGGCAACCTGGCGGTTCCAGGCGTCCGTGACCTCGGCGCGGCGGCTGTTGATGAGGTTCCAGTCGAACAGGCTCAGGTTCTTGACCGAGCCGTCCGCGCCCCAGGGCAGCTTGCGCGCCACGTCCTTCGGCACCTGCACATCCTTGACGGCGGGGCCCAGGTACAGGCGCGTGGCCAGGCAGGCGGCGGCATCCGGCGTGAGCGCGGTGTCGATGAACTTCTGCGCGGCCGCCTTGTTCGGCGCGTTCTTCACCAGATGCAGGCGCGCATCCGTGGCCCAGGCGCCTTCCTTGGGCACGGCGAAGCCGATGGGCAGTCCCTTGTCGATCAGATCCCAGGCGCCCACGTTGAAGTGCGCGCCGATGATGGCCTCGCCGCTCTGGTAGGCGTTGGTGGCGGCGCCCGAGCTGTCGAAGAACAAGGCCGTGTCCAGCGACGCAAGCTTGGCGTACAGCGGCGCCAGGTTGGAAGGATCGACAGAGAACACCCGCGCCAGGAAGAAGATGAACGGCACGCCCGACGAGTTCGCCGGCGAAGGAATGGCGACCGCGCCGGCATACTCGGGCTTCCACAAGTCCTTCCAGCTGGCGGGCGCCTGAGGCACTTCCTTGGTGTTGTAGGCGATGCCCAGCGAGTAGTAGCCGGTGCTGACCGCGTAGGCGCTGTCGCCATTGCGGTACACGCCCTGGTCGATGACGTTCTTCAGATTGGGAATGCCGGCGGGATCCAATGCGTCCAGCACGCCGGCTTCCGCGGCCAGTTCGCTGATGCCGCCGTCCATCCACGCCACGTCTATGGTGGGCGCGCCCTTCTGCTGCTGCAGCTTGGCCAGCGTGGTGGTGGACGTGCCCACTTCGGGCACCACAGTCACGCCGGTGGCCTTGGTGTAGGGCTCGGCCACGCAGGCGCGGAACGCGTCGCCCCAGTTGCCGCCGTACCAGGCGACGGTGATCTTCTGCTGCTGGGCCAGCGCCTGGCCGGCGGCCAGCAGTCCGGCTCCCAGCAATGCGGCGCGCAGCGCGCGGCGGGTAGGTGTTGCCATGTCGGATTCCCCTTGTCGATTTATCGGGTCCGGTCTGCCTGCGCCGGCGGGCGCTGCGGGACGGAGCCATAGGTGCATCTTGGGCGATCCCCGGGAAAACCAGCTTGAAGGCCTGGGACAAAAACTTGAATAATTGCGACATGGAAACCGCTATGCCCGCCTCGACGCCGTCTTTCTCCTATGACGGTGAGTGCAGCGCCCTGCCTCAGGGGAAACCCGCACTGACCGTGGGTATCGTGCTGCTGGACCAGTTCACGCTGGCCGCCTTTGCCGGATTGGTGGACGTGTTGCGGCTGGCGGGCGACCACGGTGGACGCAGCCGCCAGATCCATACTGCATGGCGCGTCATGAGCTGGGACGGCAAGCCGCGCTGCTCCAGCGCGGGCCTGACCATAGACGTGGCCGATGGCCTGCCCGAAGACCCGGCCCAGTTCGACTACATAGCGGTTTGCGGCGGTAACGACTACTTCAACGGCCGCCTGCCCGACCCCCTGCGCGACTGGCTGCAACTGGCGGCGGCGCAGCGCGTGCGGCTCTTGGGCATCTGCACCGGCACCTTCGCGCTGGCGCAGGCCGACGTCATCGGGCCGCGCACGGTCTGCGTACACTGGAATGTGCTGGACACCTTTCGCGAACGTTTTCCGCAGACGCGGGCGGTGGTGGACCGGCTGTTCGTGGATGAAGGCGACCTGATTTCGTGCGCAGGCTCCACGGCCGCGATCGACCTGGGGCTGTACCTGGTGGCCCGGCATTGCGGGCGCGACAAGGCCCAGCAGGCGATGCGGCACATGATGCTGCAAGGCGTGCGCCCGGGGCGGGTGCCGCAGGCGCATTTCCACACGGACCTGTCGGGCATCCAGGATCTGCGCGTGCGCCAGGCCGCGCACTTCATCGAGCAGCGTATCGACAACCCGCCGCCGCTGGATGCGATTGCGCGCTACGTCGGCGTCGGGCGCAGGCAGCTGGAGCGCGCCTTCCGCCTGGCCACTGGCATGTCGCCGATGGCGTTCCAGCGGCAATTGCGGCTGGAATACGGCAGCTGGCTGCTCTTGAACAATCCCAGCAGCATCACGCAGATCGCGCTGGACTGCGGGTTTGCGGATGGCGCGCATTTCTCGCGCGATTTCCGCGCGCATTTCGGCCAGTCGCCGCGCCAGTATCAGCAGGCCGCCGGCCGCGACGGCGGAGTCAGCGTGTTTCCCGCCTGAGGCGTCTGCACGGCTCGTTCCGGCGCCGGCAGGCCCTTGGGCTTATCAACGGAAGGAGACGACATGACCTATGACCTTTGGTACTGGGACGGCATCCCCGGACGCGGCGAGTTCGTGCGCCTGGCCCTGGAGGCCGGCGGCATTCCGTATCGCGAATGCGCACGCCAGCCCGGCGCGGACGAAGGCACGCTGGTGGCGGACCTGAGTTCGGCGCGCAAGCATCCGCCGTTCGCGCCGCCATATCTGGTCGCGGGCAAGATGACGCTGGGGCAGACCGCCAACATCCTCCTGTTCCTGGGCGAAAAGCACGGCCTGGCGCCGGACTCGCTGGAAGGGCGGCTGTGGGTGAACCAGCTTCAGCTCACCATCGCCGACATGGTGGCCGAAGCGCACGACACGCATCATCCGATATCCGCCAGCGAGTACTACGAAGACCAGAAGACCGAGGCCGCGCGCCGGGCGCGCTGCTTCCGCGAAGAGCGCATGCCCAAATTCCTGGGCTACTTCGAACTGGTGTTGGGCGGGCCGCAGGCCTGGCTGGCGGGCGGCAAGCGCTGGACCTATGTGGACCTGTCGTTGTTCCATCTCGTGGACGGCCTGCTCTACGCCTTTCCGAAACGCATGGCGACCCTGGCCGTGCGTTATCCGAACGTCATGGCGTTGCATGCGCGCGTGGCGGCGCTGGCGGAATTGCAGTCCTACTTCGACAGCGGCAGGCGCCTGCCTTTCGGGGAGGGGATTTTCCGCCAATATCGCGAATTGGACGCGGCTTGAGTCCGGATAAACCCTGGTGTTGCTGAATCCCTATTTTTTTGATGGTGTCTTGAAAATCTTGAGACCCGCTCATTTTTAAGATTAAATATTTGCAAATTGTTAGATAAATATTTCCATTTGTCTCGCGGCAGATAGGTCGAACGGCTTCAAACCACCCGGACGCCGGGCAGGAGACGTCAAGATGAAATGGATCACTCTCAGCCAACTGCTACGCCGGGACCGTGGCATGCAGAAGGCAGACATGCTCGGGCAGATCGCTGCGATCCACAACGCCCAGGCCGTCATCGAGTTCGACCTGGACGGCCACGTGCTGGCGGCGAATTCGAACTTCCTGGACACCATGGGCTACGCGCTGGACGAGATCGCGGGGCAGCACCACCGCATGTTCGTCGACCCGGCGGAGCGCGCATCGGCCGCCTACGCGGAATTCTGGAACCGGTTGCGGCAGGGGGGCCGCGATGCGGGGCGCTACCGCCGCATCCGCAAGGATGGCAGCGACGTCTGGCTGCAAGCCTCGTACAACCCGATCTACGACCGCCATGATCGGCTGGTCAAAGTGGTCAAGTACGCCGTCGACATCACCGCGCAGCAGCAGCGGCAGGCGGACGTGGAAGGCCAGTTGGCGGCGATCTCCAAGGTCCAGGCCATCATCGAGTTCGAACTCGACGGCACCATCATCCGCGCCAACGATCTGTTCCTGGGCGCGGTGGGCTATCGCGCGGACGAAATCCAGGGACGTCATCACAGCATGTTCGTCCCGCCCGAGGAGGCGCGCGGCGAGGCATACAAGGAGTTCTGGCGCAGGCTGCGCAACGGCGAGCATGACACCGGGCAGTACCTGCGCATCGGCAAGGGCGGCCGCCAGGTCTGGATCGAAGCCAGCTACAACCCGATCTTCGATGCCGAGGGCCGGCCGGTCAAGGTCGTCAAGTACGCCACCGACATCACGCGGCGCTTTACCGCCGCCCAGACCTTGCGTGTCGCGGTCCAGGGACTGACCGAAAACGCCGAACGCGCGGGCCAGGCCAATACGCTGGCGTTGGACGCCTGTCGCGTGGCCGAGCAGGGCGGCCATACGGTGCAGGAAGTGGTGCAGACCATGGGCGGCATCACCCAGAGTTCACGCCGCATTTCGGAAATCATCGGGGTCATGGACGGCATCGCCTTCCAGACCAACATCCTGGCGCTGAACGCCGCCGTCGAGGCCGCGCGCGCCGGCTCGCACGGCAAGGGCTTCGCCGTGGTCGCGGCCGAGGTCCGCAGCCTGGCGCAGAACAGCGCGGCGGCGGCCAAGGAGATCAAGGACCTGATCACTTCGTCGGTGCAGCAGGTCGAGAGCGGCGCGCGCCAGGTCCAGTCGGCAGGCTCGACCATGGACGATATCGTCGCATCGTCGCGCCGCGTGACTGAAATCATGGCGGAGGTGGTGGAGGTGTCGCTGGCCCAGTCCGCCAGGCTCGGCGAGGTCACCGAGGACATCACGCAGCGGGCAGGAGAGCCTGCGCGCACCGCGCCGCCCACCGCCGCGGTCAGGCCCATGGCCCCCGCTCTGCGGGCCAGGCCGGCCGCCAATGGACCGTTGCAGCCGCAGGCCGAGCGGCAATACGTGCGCTACTGAGCCGGCGCCGCCGGGCCGATGCGCTATAAAGACGGTATTGATCTGAACCCGCAGGCCCGGGCAGGAACCCTCCGCCCGGGCCGCGCCATTTGCGGCCACCAACCATGACCGAATCCGAAGCACTGGCTCTCGCCTCGCACCGCCATTACAAGGGCGGCCTCTACCTTTATGTGGGCACCGCCCGCCACTCCGAAACCGAGGAGTCCCTGGTGGTCTATGAACACCTGTGGCCTCACGAGCGCGGCTTGTGGGTGCGTCCGGCCGATATGTTCTTCGGTCAGCTGCCCGACGGCACGCCCCGCTTCGCGCCCTTGCGGCCGGTGGAGTAGGGCCGTGGCGTTCTATTACCGGCGGCCGCGCGCAAGCGGCGCTGCGCCTGCCCGCGCAACGGGCGCAAAGGCCGGCAGTGAGGCGCTGGCGGCCGCGTTGCAGGCATTGCGCGGCCCGTTCATCGTCGCCGACTTGGAAACCACCGGCCTGTCCACCGCCACCTGCGAGATCCTGGAGTTCGCGGCGGTGCGCGTGGGCGCGGCAGGCGCGCTTGAGCGGGAGTACACGCAGGTCGTGCGCACGCGCGGACCGGTGCCGTCCTTCATCAGCCGCCTGACCGGCATCACGCAGGCGGAAGTCGACCGAGACGGCGTGCCGGTGGCGCAGGCGTTTTCCTCCTTCCTGGATTTCGTGGAAGACCTGCCGGTGTTTTTCCATAATGCTTCGTTTGACCGGCGCTTCCTGGGCGCGGCGGCGGACCAGACCGGCCTGCCGTTCGCCAACTCGACCCATTGCACGCTGGCGCTGGCGCGGCGCGCATGGCCGGAGCTGCCCTCGCACAAGCTGGAAATCCTGGCGCGCCATGTCGGCGCCTCGGATCCCACCCACCGCGCGCTGGCAGACGTGCGCACCACCGTGGCCGTGGCGCTGGCGGCAAGCTCCCGCCTGGCCGCGGGCTAGGAGTTTCGATGTCCGACCTGGAACATATCCGGCTGGCCGTGCGCCGGTTTACCGAAGAGCGGGAGTGGCAGCCCTTTCATACGCCCAAGAACCTGGCGATGGCGCTGGCCGGAGAGGCGGGCGAACTCGTATCCCTGTTCCAGTGGCTGAGCGAGGCCGAGTCGCGCAAGATGCCGCCCGAGAAGCTGGCGGACGCCGCGGACGAAATCGCGGACGTGCAGATGTACCTGGTGGCCCTGGCGGACCAGCTCGGCATCGATATCGCCGACGCGGTCGCGGCCAAGATGGTCAAGAATGCGCGGAAATATCCGGCGGATCGGTTTCGCGGCAGCGCGCGCAAGTACGACGATCCGCCTGAACAGTCCTGACTCGCGCGCGGCGCGGCCAGGCTGGCCGCCTCAGAGCACTTTTTGCTCGTGATGCACCTGGGGCGGTTCGACGAAAAAGCCCGCCACCAGCTTGCGCCATTCCTGGAAATCGCTGGATTCGCGGAAATCCACCATGTGGTTCTCTACGGTTTCCCAAGCCACGACCAGCGTGTAGCGCTGCGGCTGTTCGATGCTGCGGTACAGCTCCATGCCGTGGCAGCCGCGGGCCCGCAAGAACAACGGTTTCGCTTGCGCGACGCCCGCCTCGAACAACGCTTCCTGTCCTTCGCGGACATGGATGCTGGCAATCTCCTGGATCATGGTCTGGTCTCCAAACAGATGAGGCCGGGTAGCGCCCGGCCGGCCGCCGTAGTATCGCTGAAATTCCCGCGCCGGGCGTGCTGCGGACCCTGCCGCTTCCGTTGTGCGCGTTAGGGAAATTGCCCGAGGCGGCCACCCTCATTCCCATCCATAAAGTTGAACCCGGGCGCGCGCGCCGCGTGGCTTGCGCCGTTTCCCTCGTCCATACGCACGGCCGCCGCGCAAGATCGCCGCAAATCTGGCCGATTGTTTTACAGCTTGGTGTCGTCCATCGGGACTCGGTCGCCCGTTTAGGCGATATCGACTTGCCTAGGACGGAGCAATCATTCCGTACCAATACGAAAGTCCCACGCCTTTCGTCATTGTCCAGGCGTGGCGCTGAGCGGTAACGGTCCGCGCCGGTCGGTCGCCGGTAATCGTGAATCCGTGCATGCACGGAGCAGGAGGAGCTGAAATGAAAAAGCTCATGGCAGTCGCCGCGTTGTCCTTGTTCGCTGTCTCGGCCTATGCGGACCCTGGTGGCTCAATCACGGGTCACGCGGGCGCAATCAATGGCACCGCGTCATCCATCTCCACGGGCAGCTCCGTGGCCGCCACCCAGATCAATGGCTACGGTTCATCCACCCAGGTGTCGTTCGGCATGACAGGCGGCGTTGCGGAAGTGGGCGGCAGCTTCAGCCGCGATGGCACGCAAGTGGTCACCAGCACGCGCCAGTACGCCAATAGCGATTCGTACGGCCATGTCTCGGGCAACGCGCCCATCATGGTGGGCGACAGCATCGCTAACGGCAGCGCCACGTTTGCCCAGACTGACACCAGCGCTTCGGCGACGGGTTCGTTCCATGCGGTGAATGTGGGTGCGTTCGGGTCGATACACGGCATCGGCCCGGTGGGCCATGTCGGCGGTTTCAATCACTGACCCAGTTATCCGGACGGCTTCGGCCGTCCGGGCGAGGGGACATCATGAAGACCATAGTGCTTGCCATTTCCCTGTCGCTGGCGGCGGTGTCCGCCAGCGCCCAGACCAGCAGTTCCAGCGCGACGACATCGGCATCCTCGGGATCGACCAACGCCGGCAACAATCAGGGCATCACGCTCAACTCCAGCAACAGCGGGTCCAGCACGCTGCGCAGCGTGCCGCCGCTGGGCGGACAAAGTTTCTACGGTTCTTTCTCGTCCGACAGCTGCATGGTTTCGGCGGGCGGAGGCGGCGCCGTTGTCGGCTTCGGCATGAACATAGCGATCCCGATCGAGGACCAGAAGTGCAGCCTGCGGCGCAACTTCGAGCGAACCATGCAGGCGGCCGCCTCGACCAGGGATGCGGACCGTTCGCGCCGTCTGGAGACCGCGGCCATCGACATCCTGTGCCAGACCGACGATCGCACCAAGGCGGCGCTGGTGGCGCAGGGGCTGTGCACCAATCCCGCGTTGACGACAGCGGATCACCGCTTCGACAGCAATGCGGTCGCGCAGGCGGCGCCGCCTGCCGGCGGCCCGGTCCTGGCTGACCGGCCTGTGCCGCCCGCGCCTCCTGCGCCCGAGGCGCAAGCCTATCCGGTGCGCAGCGTGCAGAGCGCCGCGCTGGCGTCGCCGCCGCTGCGCAACCGAACCTATACCGATCTGTACACGCCGGGCTGATGCTGGGGCCCGCTCGTCCCGGCGGGGCGGGACAAGGGAGGGATGATTCAGGATTGGGCGGGCGGCGGTACGGCGAGGGGAGCCGCCGCCGGCTGGGGGGGCGACGCCAGCAGCATGGTGGGCGGCGAAGATACTTCCAGGCCCGCGTCATGCAGGCGCTTGAGCAGGGTGAACAGCAGGGCGCTGCGCACGCCGTAGGCCGCCCGGGGGGAGGACACGTAGCCCTTGGCGTTGAAGACCAGATTGCCGCCTTCGATGCCATCCAGGAAGACGTTGGGCGCGGGCGTGTCCAGCACGTCTTCGTGGTCGGAGAAGGCCTGCAGGATCAATTCGCGCACCTGTTCGGCATCGGTGGAGAGCGGCAAAGGCAGCTTGATCTGCACCAGCCCCAGCGGGTTCGAGCGGGTCACGTTGCGTACGGTTTTGGTGACGAACTCCGAATTCGGCACGATCACCGTGGAGCGGTCCCCCATCTGGATTTCCGTGGCGCGCACGTTGATGCGCAGGATGTCGCCCTCGACGCCGCCTAGCGACACCCAGTCGCCCACCTTGACGGGGCGCTCGGCCAGCAGGATCAGGCCGGACACGAAGTTCTGCACGACCGCCTGCAAGCCAAAACCGATACCCACCGACAGCGCGCTCGCGATCCACGCCACGCGTTCCAGGCCGATGCCCGCGGCCGAAAGCGACAGCGCCACGGCGATCACGAAACCTGCATAGCCGAACAGCGTGGCTGCCGACAACTGCATGCCCGGGTCCAGTTCGGTCGTCGGCAGGTAGCGGTTGGACAGCCAGCGCTTGAGCATCTTCACGGCCAGCAGCGACAGCGCCAGCACCAGCAGCGCCTGCAGCACGGCGCCGGGGCGGATCTGCGCTTCGCCGATGGCGAGTCCCTTGCGCAGCTGGTCGAAGCGCTGCAGCAGGTCCATCGGCGCTTCGCCGAAGGGCGCGGCCAGGAGAATCACGGCCAGCAGGCCGACCGCCACGCGGCCCACGCCCGACAGCAGCACGGCGGCCTGGTCGCGCATGCTGGGCGCTTCGTGCTCGCCGCCGTCGCGGTGCGAGGTGCCGAGCAGCGTGCTGAAGCCGTCCTCGATCAGCGTCGACAGCAGATAGGCGGAGGCCAGCACGATCAGCACCCACAGCACCTGCTTGACCATGAAACTGCCGAACGCCACATAGCCCGCCAGCAGGCTGGCCAGGCTCAGGATCAGCACGGTCCACACCGCTCCCAGCAGCAGCGAGACCCAGAACGGGATCGGCGTCTCGCTTTCTTGCATGGCCTGGCGCCGCAGCCGGCGGCTGATGGCCAGCACCGCGCCCAGCATCGCCATGGTCAGGACGGCGACGATGCCGGTCAGTGTGATGGTGGTGGTCAGGCTCGCGTTCAAGAGCACCGGCAGTCGCTCGGCCAGCCAGATCATCACCACCAGCACGCCCAGCACGGCGGGCAGCCAGCGCAGGCGCGCCGCCACGATGTCGCTGACGGGCGGCAGGCGCCACGACGGCCGGTTCGCGGACAGGAGCGCATAGCCCAGGCCGGACACGTAGCCGCCGAAGCAGACCGTTCCCACCAGGTTCGCGAGCAACGACGAGGTGTTGTCGCTCAGCTGCGAATTCCAGTCCAGCCCCATATGGATCAACAGCGCGACGACGCCCGGCGTGGCAACGGCCAGGACCACATGCGTGACCGCAAGAAAGGAGCGGCGCAGGCGCCCCGGTGGCACGCGCGTGGCGGTTATCCGCAACAGGACCCGGCCGATGGCGATACGCAGGGCGATCGTCAGCGCGATCGCCGCGCCCAATAGCAGCCAGCCCCATTTCGGCGTCTGGCCGACCGCGGTAGCGAGGTCGTCGCGCAGCGCTTCCAGCCGTTCGAGGTCGCGCGGGAACTCCTCGCGGAACTCGGTCCAGAATTGGTCGGACAGGAACGAGTCGCGTCGCTCGCCCAGGCGCGCCTGGAACTGCTTGCGCCGCTGCGCCGATATCTGTTCGGCCGTTTGCCCGGCATCCACGGACAGCAGCCTGGCCAGCTTGATCTGCGCATCCAGCGCCCGGCTGGTCTTGTCCAGTTGCATGCGCTGGGCCGCAACGTCGGACGCTTCCTTGACGCCTTCGGGCGGCGTGCCCAGTTCGCTCAAGCGGGCCGTCACGCTGGCCAGCTGGGGCGTCAGGGCCTCGGCGGCGGCGTCGGCCTTGGACTGGATGTCCAGCGCGTCGCCGCGCTGCTTCACCAGGGTGGCGTCATCGGTCTCGTCGGCAACGCGCTTGCGGATGTCGTCGATCTGTTTGCGCGCGGTTGCCAGCGCCGCTTCCGTGTCGGCGGGCGTGGGCGGCGCCGCGGCATGGGCCGGCAGCAGGAAAAGGACTAGCAGCAGCGCCGCAATCAGCGTCGTGAAAATCGACGCGCGGGCGCGGTGAGGCCGCGCGCGCAGGGGAATGGAAGTCTGTGTCATGTTCTGGGGCGAGTCGCTCGCATTCGAGGCGGGAGCATAGCAAGCCGCCGCCTCATTCGTTGCAACAAAAACGAGCGCTACGGCCCTATTTGTTTTGGCGTGCTCGGCGGCTATCCCGCGGGCGCGGACCAGGGATAGAAATAGGGCCGGATAGGCGACGGAAGGCCGCTGGCAGGGCGTGCCGGGCGCGGCGTCCGCAAACCATATTTACGAGGTCAACGTTTGGATTCAACTCAAACAGCACGGACGCTCGGCGCGGCCCGCTTTTTGGGCTTGCCCAGTACCGCGTCGCATACCTCCAGCCAGGCGCGGGCGGCATAGGACAGATAGCCGGACTGCTGCCAGATATGGCCGACTTCCCATTGCATGCCGGACTTGGCCAGCTTGGCGGTGCTCAAGCCGCGCGTTTTCATGCGCTGCATCAGGGGCTCGGGCAGTAGCGCCACGCCCAGGCCCGCCGAAGCCATTGCCACCAGGAAGTCCCAGTGCGCGCTCTGGGCCGCGATGCCGGGCTGGAAACCGGCATCGGCAAACGCCTGCCGCAAGCGCCGGGTCATGGCGAAGTCGTCCGTGGGTATCAAGAGGCGGGCGTCGCGCAGGGCGGAGAGCGGCAGCGAGGTCTTGCCGGCCCAGGGCGCGTCGGGCGGGCCGATCACCCAGATCGGGTAGCTGCCGAAGGGCTGGGCGGCCAGGCCGCCGTCCGGCGCGATCGGCAGTATGGTCGCGCCCACTTCCAGTTCCCCGCTCGCCACCAGTCCTTCCACGGCCTGGCCGGTGCCTTCGCGCAGGGTCAGGTGTATGCCCGGATGCAGTTCACGGAAGCGCTTGACCACCGGCGTGAACAGCAGGTTGATCATGGGCGGGATGCCGACTTCCAGCGCGCCCCGGCGCAGGTCCGCGGTCTGGCGCAGTTCTTCCGATAGTTGGCGCATCGTTTCCAGCACCTGCAGGCCGCGCTGGTACATGACCCGGCCGGTATCGGTGGGACGGGCTGTGTGGCCGTCGCGGATCAAGAGCGGCGTGCCGGCCTCTTCTTCCAGCTGGCGGATCATCTTGCTCACCGTCGACTGCGTCACGAACAGCGTCTTGGCAGCCTGCGTGAAGCTGGCGTGCCTGACGGTTTCGACGAAGTACCGCAATGCGCGCACGTCCATGGACCGGAATTCCCTCGCGCGTTGCGCGCAAAACATTCAAACGATGAAAAAAGCGACTTGTTTGGATGATTTTAAGTCATTACGAGATTTGAGCCGGCCTTCCTATACTGCGGAAAATTCGTTCCCGGGCCGCCTCGAGTCGGCCCTGGAGCCTTGGGAAACGCCGCGTCAGACGGCGCCTGGGCGCATGGCGGCAATGCCGCGCCCCGCCGCACGTAGGCCCTTGAATCTGGAGACACCATGCATCTCGACCGTATCCGCCACCCTGGGCTGCGCGCCAAGATCACTTCCGCCGATGAGGCGGCTTTGCTGGTACAGGACGGCATGACCGTCGGAATGAGCGGCTTCACCCGCGCGGGCGACTGTAAATCGGTGCCGGCGGCGCTGGCAGCCCGCGCCGAGCGCGAACCGTTCTCCATCACCCTGATCACCGGCGCGTCGCTGGGCCATGACACGGACAAGATGCTGGCGCAGGCCAATGCGCTGGCGCGCCGCATGCCGTTCCAGGTCGACACCACCCTGCGCCGCAAGATCAACCAGGGTGAAATCGCCTTCATCGACCAGCACCTGTCCGAAACCGTCGAGCAGTTGCGCGCGGGCCATATCGGCCCCATCAACGTGGCCATCATCGAGGCCGCCGCCATCACCGAGACCGGCGCCATCGTGCCGACCATGTCGGTGGGCAACTCCGCCTCCTTTGCGCAGCAGGCGGACGTCATCATCATCGAGCTGAACATGGGCGTGCCCGCCGCCATCGAGGGCCTGCACGATATCTACGTGCCCGAAGCCCGCCCGGCGCGCCAGCCCATCGGCCTGGTTTCTCCCGACCAGCGCATCGGCCAGTCCTGCATTGAAGTGGACCCGGCCAAGATCGCCGCCATCGTCATCACGCAAGAGCCGGACAGCCCGTCCAATGCCTTGCCGCCCGACGAGGAAACCAATGCCATCGCCGGCCACATCAATGATTTCCTGCGCCGCGAGGTCGACGCCGGTCGCCTGACTAACGAGCTGCTGCCCTTGCAGGCGGGCATCGGCACCATCGCCAACGCGGTGCTGCACGGCTTCGAGTCGTCCAGCTTCGAGAACCTGACGATGTACTCGGAAGTGCTGCAGGACAGCGCCATCGAACTGCTGGACCAGGGCAAGCTTGCATTCGCGTCGGCCTCTTCGATCACGGTGTCCAAGCCCGTGTACGAAAAGATCCTGGCCCACATGGAGCACTACCGCGAGCGCATCGTGCTGCGCCCGCAAGAGATCAGCAACGCGCCCGAGATCGTGCGCCGTCTGGGCATCATCGCCATCAACACGGCGCTGGAGTTCGACATCTACGGCAACGTCAATTCCACGCACGTGGGCGGCACCCACATGATGAATGGTATTGGCGGTTCGGGCGACTTCGCGCGCAACGCGCACCTCGCGATCTTCGTGTCCAAGTCCATGGCCAAGAACGGCGACATCTCCAGCGTGGTGCCCATGGTGTCTCACGTCGACCACACCGAGCATGACGTGGACGTCCTGGTCACGGAATGCGGCCTGGCGGATCTGCGCGGCTTGGCGCCGCGTGAACGCGCGCGCGCGGTCATCCGGAACTGCGTGCATCCGTCCTACCGCGACGCCCTGCAGGACTATTTCGACCGAGCCTGCGAGCGTGGCGGCCAGACGCCGCATCTGCTCGAAGAAGCGTTTTCCTGGCACCAGCGTTTCAATGAAACCGATACGATGCGGCCAGCCAGCCCGGCTGCGCGCAAGGTGGCCTGAGGCCCGCCGCAAAGTGTGACTGCCGCCGCCGCGGCGCCTGCCGGTGTTTGCGTGCGTAGCGCATCCCGGCTTGCGGACCGTGGTTTCCGCTGGCGCCGCGATTTGGTAGAGGTAAAGCAGCGGAGGCTGCTTTACCTTTTTTTTGCCTGGCCTTTCTTGCCGGGGCCGGACTTGGGGGCGCTCAGGTTTTCGCGCGACATCTCCAGCTCGTCGCGCAGCCACTGCTTCAGTTCCACCAGCGGCGCCCAGTCGCGCAGGCTGGGCCGGTAGACCAGGTGATAGGTCTGCGCCTGTTCGTACTCGATGCTGATCGGGGAAATCTGCACCAGCCGGCCCGAGCACAGCGCGTCCGCGGCCAGCAGTTGGCGTCCCAGCGTGATGCCCAGGCCCTGCTCGGCGGCCTGCATCATCATGCCGGCATCGTTGAAGGAGGCCACCGGCGTGATGGGCGTGTCCAGCCCTGCGGCGCTGAACCAGGTTTGCCAGAGCTCGCGCTCGCCCAGCAACGGTTGGCGCGCGAGCGTCTGCGGCGAATGATCGGGGAGCGCCGCCGCGGTTTCCGGCGATGCCAGGACGATCAGGGGCAGGGGCGTGTCGAACAAGGTCTCCGATTCCACACCCGGCCAGGGGCCGCGCCCAAAACGCAGCGCGGCATGAAAACCGTCGCGCAGCAGATCCACCACTTGCTGCGAGGTCTCGATTTCCAGCGTCAGGCCCGGATTGCGCTCGCGCCACCGCGCCATGCGCGGCAACAGCCAGCGTTGCGCGAAAGAAGGCAGCACCGACACACGCAAGCGTTGTTCACTGCCCGAGGCCGCGGCCGACGCTGCCATCGTCCCTTCGTCCAGTAGCGCCATGGCGCCCTGCACACTGCACAAGAGCGCGGCGCCAGCCGAATTCAGGACGATGCCCCGCCCGCTGCGCTCGAACAGGGGAAAGCCCAGTTGGGTTTCGAGCACCTTGATCTGCTGGCTGACGGCGCTGTGGGTCAGATGCAGCCTTTCGGCGGCCGCGCGCAGGTTCTGCAATTCGGCCACGGCGCGGAAGGCGGGGAGGGTGCTGAGCGGCAGGCGCATGGAGAGGACCCAGTAAGAGATTGGTCATCATAGCTTACCGATACCCCCAAAACAATTCGATTTTCAGCCGAGTATTGGGCGACTACGCTTACCAAAGTGCATAAACACCTGGAGCCCATCATGTCCGCACAGCTTTGCACCCCGTCTTCTTCCGCCCTGGCCGCCATTTCCAGGGATCGTCAGCAGTCCGCCGCCCAGCCCGTCACGGCGCCGTCCGCCGAATTGGCAGCGCCCCGCGTGGGATTCATCGCGAGGCTTGCGGCCGCCTATCGCAAGCGCCGCAATGAAGCGCGCCTGCGTCATCTGGCTGCCGATCTGGATGAGCACATGCTGCAGGATCTGGGCGCACCCAGATGGCTGATGAACGAAGCCGCAGTCAAGCGCGACCTGGCGCGCTTGCGCGACGCGGACTACCTGCGCTGGTAGCCGGGGCCTTTTGCCCCTGATGGGCGCCCCACCCGGCGTTATTGTCTACTCCCCCCGCGGCCCCGCCTTCTATATATAGAAGGCGGGGCCGCGCGCTTGCCAGGGAGATGACCTGTCTTCCAGCTATATATAGCCTAGCGGGTGGTGCAAGAGCGGCGCCGCTAGCGGGGCGCTGCAGATCGCGGAGACATCTGGAACAAATATTTGGCTGCACGGCATGACGCGCAGAAAACTTGTGCTATAGTCTCGCTCCTTCGCAGTTCGGACGGTTTTGAACCGCGAAGCCAAGCAAGCACAACAGGTCGGGCAAGAGGATTCGAGCCAGGTCTGCCGCAAAGCAGTCAGAAATGAATGCCCCGCGGTTATTGCAAGGATTGCAGCAAGTTAGGCAAAAGCCAGTTGCACAATCTGCAAAAATCGTGTTATAGTCTTGGGCTTGGCAGTTGCCGAAAACTTAGGGTTAACCCTGATATTTCGATAGCTGCTAAGAGAGGCAGACCTGGAGAGGTCGCAAGCAAGAAAGCGAAACGCAGTATGTGACGCCGACTTGACAAGCGAAAAAAACTTCTTCATAATCTCGTTTCTCTGCTGCAAACAACGCGGCGCCAGCGAAAGCGGCGTAGCGAAGCGAGCAGGCAGTAAGTAGTACAGAATTTGGCAGTACCGCTCTTTAACAATTAAACAACCGATAAGTGTGGGCGCTTGATGCGAGTGCATAGTGACTTCGGTCACAGGCACAATGAAATCAAGTGCTCACTAGAAGTGAAGTACCTTAGATGTCAAGTCTAAGCACATACCTCACTTCCTTTGAGTAGCGACGTATGACTCGACCCTTTCGGGGGTTAAGAAATACGAAACAAA